>NZ_CP101750.1:5017500-6452500 GCF_026810505.1 Streptomyces sp. Je 1-369 | reverse complement strand
CCACCCCGAAGGGCTTCATCGTTCGACTTGCATGTGTTAAGCACGCCGCCAGCGTTCGTCCTGAGCCAGGATCAAACTCTCCGTGAATGTGTACCGGTAATCCGGTGCTACACCACGAGAGCGGAACGGTCGGGAGGAATAATCCCGGCCGTTCACAGCGTCCTCGCTGTGTTTTTTCAAAGGAACCTCGTCCCAGCCGATTGGCCGGAGACGGGGTTATCAACATATCTGGCGTTGACTTTTGGCACGCTGTTGAGTTCTCAAGGAACGGACGCTTCCTTTGTACTCACCCGCAGAACATTTTCTGGGGCTTTCCTCCGGGCGCTTCCCTTCGGTGTTTCTTTTATTCTTGCGTTTCCGACTCTATCAGACTCTTTCGTGTCCGACTTCCTCGGTGCCTTTCCGGTTCCCGCTCCGGCCTTTCGGCTTTCGCGTTTCCCTTTCCGGCGGTTCCGACTTTATCAGAAGTTCTGAGTCGGATTTCCCGCCCCGCTCGGTCGGTCCCAGGCACGTGCGTGCTCGGGGCTTCCCTCGCTGGCGGAGCCTGAAACCTAACGGAGCGGGGCGCCCCGATGCAAATCGAGGCGCCCCGCTCCGTACTTCGCGCGGTCGTGAGGGTCAGACCTCGACGACCACGGGCAGGATCATCGGCCGCCGGCGGTAGTTGTCCGAGACCCATTTGCCCAGCGTGCGGCGGATGAGCTGCTGCAGCTGGTGGGGTTCGACGACGCCGTCCTGGGCCGACTTCCCCAGTACTTCGTGGATCTTCGGCATCACGGCGCTGAACGCCGAGTCCTCGATGCCGGAGCCGCGCGCCTGGATGGTCGGGCCGCTGGTGATCTTGCCGGTGCTGGAGTCCACCACCACGAAGACCGAGATGATGCCCTCGTCGCCGAGGATCTTGCGGTCCTTCAGCGCCGGCTCGCCGACATCGCCCACGGAGAGGCCGTCCACATAGACGTAACCCGCCTGGACCTTGCCGACGATCTTCGCCTTGCCCTCGACGAGGTCGACGACGACGCCGTCCTCGGCGATCACGATGCGGTCGTGCGGGACGCCGGTGAGGGCGCCGAGCTCGGCGTTGGCGCGCAGGTGGCGCCATTCGCCGTGGACCGGCATCAGGTTCTTGGGCTTGCAGATGTTGTAGAAGTACAGGAGCTCACCGGCCGACGCGTGGCCGGAGACGTGCACCTTCGCGTTGCCCTTGTGGACGACGTTCGCTCCCCAGCGGGTCAGGCCGTTGATCACGCGGTACACCGCGTTCTCGTTGCCGGGGATGAGGGACGACGCCAGGATCACCGTGTCGCCCTGGACGATCCGGATCTGGTGATCGCGGTTGGCCATGCGGGAGAGCGCGGCCATGGGCTCGCCCTGGGAACCCGTGCAGACGAGGACGACCTGGCTGTCGGGGAGGTCGTCGAGCGTCTTGACGTCGACGACCAGGCCCGGCGGGACGCGCAGATAACCCAGGTCACGGGCGATGCCCATGTTGCGGACCATCGAGCGGCCGACGAAGGCGACCCGGCGGCCGTACTCATGGGCGGCGTCCAGGATCTGCTGGATGCGGTGCACATGGCTGGCGAAGCTCGCCACGATGATGCGCTTCTGGGCACCGGCGAAGACACCGCGGATCACGTTCGAGATGTCGCGCTCTGGCGGGACAAAGCCCGGGACCTCGGCGTTCGTCGAGTCGGAGAGGAGAAGGTCGATGCCCTCCTCGCTCAGCCGCGCGAACGCGTGCAGGTCGGTCAGGCGGCCGTCCATCGGGAGCTGGTCCATCTTGAAGTCGCCGGTGGCGACGACCATGCCCGCGGGGGTGCGGACGGCGACGGCCAGGGCGTCCGGGATGGAGTGGTTGACGGCGATGAACTCGCAGTCGAACGGGCCCAGGTGCTCGCGGTCGCCCTCGACGACCTCGAGCGTGTACGGACGGATGCGGTGCTCCTGCAGCTTCGCCTCGATCAGCGCGAGGGTCAGCTTGGAGCCGATCAGCGGAATGTCCGGCTTCTCGCGCAGGAGGTACGGGACACCACCGATGTGGTCCTCGTGCCCGTGCGTGAGCACAATGCCTTCGATGTCGTCGAGGCGGTCCCTGATGGACGAGAAGTCCGGCAGGATCAGGTCGATTCCGGGCTGCTCCTCCTCGGGGAAGAGCACTCCGCAGTCGACGATCAGCAGGCGACCGTCGTACTCGAAGACGGTCATGTTGCGGCCGATCTCGCCGAGGCCGCCGAGCGGGGTGACCCGCAGGCCGCCCTTCGGGAGCTTCGGCGGAGCACCGAGTTCAGGATGCGGATGACTCAAAAGACTCTCCTCACCACGCGCGCCACGTACCTCCAAGGCACGTGGCGCGTATGACGTTCGTGCAGTAGCAGTTGTTGTGTGGGGTGCGGGCGGCTGTTCGTATGGGACGCGCCCGCGGGTTTCGCTTATTCAGTTGTGAAGTCTGTGGTTACAGCTGTACCCCGCCGGCCGCGAGATCGATCTTGAGCTGGGCCGTCTCGTCGGGTGACAGTTCCACCATCGGGAGGCGGAGCGGGCCCGCGGGGCGTCCCTGGAGGGCCAGTGCCGCCTTGGTGGTGATCACGCCCTGGGTGCGGAACATGCCGGTGAAGACCGGGAGCAGCTTCTGGTGGATCTCCGTGGCCTTCTGTACGTCACCGGTGAGGTGCGCCTCCAGCATGGCGCGCAGCTCGGGGGTGACGACGTGGCCGACGACGGAGACGAAGCCGCAGGCGCCGACGGACAGGAGCGGGAGGTTCAGCATGTCGTCGCCGGAGTACCAGGCGAGGTCCGAGCGGGCGATGGCCCAGCTGGCGCGGCCGAGGTCACCCTTGGCGTCCTTGTTGGCGACGATCCGGGGGTGCTCGGCGAGCCGGACGAGGGTTTCCGTGTTGATGGGAACGCCGCTGCGGCCAGGGATGTCGTACAGCATGACCGGGAGGTCGGTGCTGTCGGCGATGGCGGTGAAGTGCCGGAACAGGCCCTCTTGCGGGGGCTTGTTGTAGTACGGCGTGACGGTCAGGAGGCCGTGGGCGCCTGCCTGCTCGGCGGCGCGGGCGAGCTCGAGACTGTGGCGGGTGTCGTTCGTGCCGACGCCCGCGACGATGTGGGCGCGGTCTCCGACGGCGTCCAGTACGGCTCGTACGAGGTCGTTTTTCTCCGCGTCACTGACGGTCGGGGACTCACCGGTGGTGCCGTTGACGACCAGGCCGTCATTGCCTGCGTCCACCAGGTGGGCGGCGAGCTGCTGCGCGCCGTCGAGGTCAAGTGCGCCATCCGCCGTAAAGGGCGTGACCATGGCGGTGAGGACCCTCCCGAAGGGGGTCTGCGGAGTGGAGGTCGGAGCCATGGGTAACACGCTACTCGCTGCTCAGCGCGGGGTCGCCCCTCGGGGGATGTGTGCGGACCTGACAAGTGTGGAGCCCGGCACTGCCTGCTCGGGGGTTCAAGCAGTGCCGGGTCCGTTTCATCAGGCTAGATGAACTTCACGAAGTGCCGCAAACCGGACACTTCACTCGGTGCATCCGCACATCAGTGCCTTACGGCGCCACGCGCCCGTTCTTGTTGAAGGCCGCGTGGGTGAGAGGCATGAGCTCGGCCCACTGCTGCTCCATCTTCTCGCCGACCATCTCGATCTCCCGCTGCGGGAAGGACGGGACCTTGGCGAGCTCGTGCTGCGTGCGCAGTCCGAGGAAGTGCATCAGCGAACGCGCGTTGCACGTCGCGTACATCGAGGAGAAGAGGCCCACCGGGAGCACCGAGCGGGCGACCTCGCGGGCGACACCGGCGGCGAGCATCTCCTGATACGCCTCGTACGCCTGGCGGTACGAGTCCTCCATGACGCGGCCCGTGAGCTCCTGCTGGGCCTCGGTGCCCTCCACGAAGACGTACTTCCCCGGGCGGCCCTCCTGGACGAGCTTGCGGGCGGCATCGGGGACGTAGAAGACGGGCTGGAGCTCCCTGTACCTACCCGATTCCTCGTTGTACGACCAGCCGACGCGGTGCCGCATGAACTCGCGGAAGACGAAGATGGGGGCGCTGATGAAGAACGTCATCGAGTTGTGCTCGAAGGGGCTGCCGTGGCGGTCCCGCATCAGGTAGTTGATCAGACCCTTGGAGCGCTCCGGGTCCTTCTGGAGCTCTTCGAGGGACTGCTCGCCCGCCGTGGAGACGCGGGCGGCCCACAGGACGTCGGAGTCGCTGGCGGCGTGCTTCACCAGCTCGACGGTGACCTCGCTGCGGAAGCTGGGCTTGAGGTCTTCGGTGGGGGTCTCGCTCACAAGCGGGGGTCCTTCCATGTGCATCTCTCGGGCGGCGCCCACTCTATGGGCAGGCACTGACAATCGGCCGTTCGGTGACCCGCCACGACATTCTTCGACTAATTTGCTGAAACAGGGCACCTTTTGGGCGATTCACGCGTCTATCCAAGTAACAGAGCTCACACAGCTCCGTTCGAGACCCGTGAGGAGAAGCGCACCCCATGTTCCGTCGGCGAGAGCCTGTCCCGTTCGCCTTCATCGCCGAAGCCGACAAGTTCCGCAGTAACGTCACTCCCCCGCCCCGCGAGCGCGCATCGGCCAGTCAGGTCGTGGGCCGCACGCTGATCGGCCTCACCGTCGTGGCCGGTCTGGTGGGCTCCCTGCTCTTCGGGATGCCCGCGATGTCCGCCGATCAGTCGCCCACGCATCACCAGCAGTCGGAAGCCTCGGAGAACCGCTGACCGGCACCGACCGTGATCGTCCGGCACTGACTCGTCCGGACCCCCAAGGGTGGTAGCAGGGGGCACGGCTCGATAGCCTCACCGGGCACAGCCCCTGTGTGGATTGAGTGAGGATCAGCCCGTGCCCCTGCCCTTCCTGACCGCGGACCGCACCTTCGACGACGCGGCGGACGACGCCGCGCTGCCCTTCGACGACCGCGATCAGTGGCGCCGGCCCTACCGTCCGGGCCCCTGGCGCGTCGGCGCGGGCGCGGTCCTGCTGCTGCTCGCCTCGTTCGTCCTGTTCGCCGCCGTGATCATCGCGTTCGCGGACTCCCTGGCGGGCGCCGCCCTCTGCGCGGCGCTCGCCGTCCTCATCATCGTGGGCGCCCTGCGACTGCTGCGCATGGGCACCTGGGTCAGCGCCCACGGCCTGCGCAGGGTCGGCTTCCTGACGACGCAGACGCTCGCGTGGGAGCAGATCTCCGCCGTGCGGACCGCGCAGCAGCCGGTGCGCTGGCTGGGACTTCCCCGTACGGTCCAGGGCCAGGCGCTGATTCTCGTACGACGTGATCAGCAGTCGGCCGGGGCGCGGCAGCTGCTCCTGACCGACCGGAACGCTGACTTCCTGGCGCGGCACGAGGCGTTCAACCGCGCGGCCGACTCCATCGAGGTGTGGGCCGACGAGTACCGGCCCATCGCCTAGTCACGCACGCCTCGTCAGACGTTGACGGGCTTGCCCGCGTGCAGGGCGATGGCCCGCTGCATGGCTTTCCGCGCGCGGGGCGTGTCCCTGGCGTCGTGGTAGGCGACGGCCAGCCGGAACCAGCAGCGCCAGTCGTCCGGCGCGTCCTCGGTCTCGGCCTTGCGGCGGGCGAACACCTCGTCCGCCGAGTCGCGGTCGATGCGGCCCCCCGGGGTGCGCTTCAGCTCGTCCACGGGCAGCCCGCCCTCGGCCTCAAGCTCGGCCGCGAGGCGGTTGGCGCGCTGGACGAACTGCGTGTTCTTCCAGAGGAACCAGATGCCGATGAACGGCAGGATGAGCACCGCGACACCGAAGGTGACGGTGAGCGCGGTGCCGTGCTGTATCAGGAGCACGCCGCGGCTGCCGACCAGGACGAAGTAGACGACCAGGACGGCTGCCGTGACGGCGTAGGTGATTTTCGCGCGCATGTCTCTCAGCTGTTCTTCAGCTCTCGGGCGGCTTTCGGACGGCTCATGGGCAGCTCTGGGGTCAGCCGAGATCCAGGAAGTGTTCCAGGCCGAACGTGAGGCCCGGCGTGCTCACCACGCGGCGTGCGCCGAGCAGGATGCCCGGCATGAAGCTGCTGTGGTGCAGCGAGTCGTGACGCACGGTCAGCGTCTCGCCCTCACCGCCCAGCAGGACCTCCTGGTGCGCGAGGAGGCCGCGCAGGCGCACGGAGTGCACCGGCACGCCGTCGACGTCCGCACCGCGGGCGCCGTCCAGGGCCGTCGTCGTCGCGTCGGGCTGCGGGGCGCTGCCCGCTTCCCTGCGGGCAGCGGCGATGAGCTGAGCGGTGCGCGTGGCGGTGCCGCTGGGGGCGTCCGCCTTGTTCGGGTGGTGCAGCTCGACGACCTCGACGGACTCGAAGTAGGGCGCCGCGATCTGCGCGAACTTCATCGTCAGGACCGCGCCGATGGAGAAGTTCGGGGCGATGAGCACGCCCGTCTCCGGGGACGCGGCCAGCGCGGTGCGCAGCTGCGCGAGGCGCTCGTCGGTCCAGCCCGTCGTACCGACGACGGCGTGGATGCCGTGCCGTACGCAGAAGTCGAGGTTCTCCATCACCGAGTCGGGGTTGGTCAGCTCGACCGCGACCTGGGCGCCCGCCTCGGTCAGCGACTCCAGCTTGTCGCCCCGGCCGAGGGCGGCGACCAGCTCCATGTCCTCGGCGGCCTCGACGGCCTTCACGGCCTCGGAGCCGATACGGCCCTTGGCGCCGATGACCGCCACGCGCAGCTTGCTCATGTCCTTCATTCCTTCGAGAGGTAGGGCCCCGTAAGGGGACTAGGCGACCGCTTCGTGGAGGCGGGCCGCCTGCTTGTCCTTGAGCGGGCCGATGGCCGACAGGGACGGGCGGTGGCCCAGCACGTCGCGGGCCACTTCGCGCACCTCGTCGGGGGTCACCGCGGAGATCCTGGCCAGCATGTCGTCGACCGACATGTGCTCGCCCCAGCAGAGCTCGCTCTTGCCGATGCGGTTCATCAGGGCACCGGTGTCCTCGAGACCGAGGACGGTGGAGCCCGCGAGCTGGCCGATGGCGCGGCCGATCTCGTCGTCCGTCAGACCGTGCTCCGCGACCTGGTCGAGCTCGTCGCGGCAGATCTTCAGGACGTCGTGCACCTGGCTGGGGCGGCAGCCCGCGTACACACCGAAGAGGCCGGTGTCGGCGAAGCCCGACGTGTACGAGTACACGCTGTAGGCCAGGCCGCGCTTCTCCCGTACCTCCTGGAAGAGGCGGGACGACATGCCGCCGCCCAGGGCCGTGTTGAGCACGCCCAGGGCCCAGCGGCGGTCGTCGGTGCGGGCCAGGCCCGGCATGCCGAGGATGACGTGGGCCTGCTCGGTCTTGCGGTTGACGACCTCGACGCGGCCTGAGGTGCGCAGGGTACGTGAGCCCTGGCGCGGGATCATCGGGGTCGCGTCGGTGTTCCGGAGGGCGCCGGCCTTCTCGAAGGCGGCGCGGACCTGGCGTACGACCTTGTTGTGATCCACGTTGCCCGCGGCCGCGACCACCAGGTGGGTCGGGTCGTAGTGCTTCTTGTAGAAGCGGCGGATTCGGTCGGCGTTGAGGCTGTTGATCGTGTCGACCGTGCCGAGGACCGGGCGCCCGAGAGGCGTGTCGCCGAGCATCGTGTGCGCGAACAGGTCGTGCACGCAGTCGCCCGGGTCGTCCTCGGTCATCGCGATCTCTTCGAGGATGACGCCACGCTCCGCGTCGACGTCCTCCTGAAGGATGAGGGAGCCCGTCAGCATGTCGCAGACGACGTCGATGGCGAGGGGCAGGTCCGTGTCGAGCACGCGCGCGTAGTAGCACGTGTACTCCTTCGCCGTGAAGGCGTTCATCTCGCCGCCGACCGCGTCGAGCGCGGCGGAGATGTCGAGGGCACTGCGCTTCTTTGTGCCCTTGAAGAGGAGGTGCTCCAGGTAGTGCGTGGCGCCGTTCAGGGAGGGGGTCTCGTCGCGGGAGCCGACGTTGGCCCAGATGCCGAAGGTGGCCGAGCGCACGGACGGCAGGGTCTCCGTGACGACGCGCAGGCCGCCCGGGAGGGTCGTCCTGCGGACGGTGCCGATGCCGTTCTCGCCCTTGATGAGGGTTTGGGTACGGGCGACGGCCCGCGCCTCCGAAGAGGTGCGGGCCGTCGTCGTGGTGCTACGCGACGTCACTTGTCGGTGTCGTCCTTCTTGTCGTCGTCCTCTTCACCCTCGATGACGGGGATGAGGGAGAGCTTGCCGCGGGAGTCGATCTCGGCGATCTCGACCTGGACCTTCTGGCCCACACCGAGGACGTCCTCGACGTTCTCCACGCGCTTGCCACCGGCGAGCTTGCGGATCTGCGAGATGTGCAGCAGACCGTCCTTGCCCGGCATCAGGGACACGAACGCACCGAAGGTGGTGGTCTTGACGACCGTACCCAGGTAGCGCTCGCCGACCTCCGGCATGGTCGGGTTGGCGATGCCGTTGATCGTGGCGCGCGCGGCCTCGGCCTGCGAGCCCTGCGCGGCACCGATGTAGATGGTGCCGTCGTCCTCGATCGTGATGTCGGCGCCGGTGTCCTCCTGGATCTGGTTGATCATCTTGCCCTTGGGGCCGATGACCTCACCGATCTTGTCCACCGGGATCTTGACGGTGATGATGCGCGGCGCGTTCGGGGACATCTCGTCCGGAACGTCGATGGCCTCGTTCATCACGTCGAGGATGTGCAGACGCGCGTCGCGGGCCTGCTTCAGCGCGGCGGCCAGGACCGAGGCGGGGATGCCGTCGAGCTTGGTGTCGAGCTGGAGCGCGGTCACGAACTGCTTCGTACCGGCGACCTTGAAGTCCATGTCACCGAACGCGTCCTCCGCACCGAGGATGTCGGTGAGGGCGACGTAGTGCGTCTGGCCGTCGATCTCCTGGGAGATCAGGCCCATGGCGATACCGGCGACGGCGGCCTTCAGCGGCACACCGGCGTTCAGCAGCGACATCGTCGAGGCGCAGACCGAGCCCATGGACGTCGAGCCGTTGGAACCGAGGGCCTCGGAGACCTGACGGATCGCGTACGGGAACTCCTCGCGCGAGGGGAGCACCGGCACGATCGCGCGCTCGGCGAGCGCGCCGTGGCCGATCTCGCGGCGCTTCGGCGAACCGACGCGGCCGGTCTCGCCGACCGAGTACGGCGGGAAGTTGTAGTTGTGCATGTAGCGCTTGCGCGTCACCGGGGAGAGGGTGTCGAGCTGCTGCTCCATGCGGAGCATGTTGAGGGTGGTGACGCCCAGGATCTGGGTCTCGCCACGCTCGAACAGCGCCGAACCGTGCACGCGCGGGATGGCCTCGACCTCGGCGGCCAGCGTACGGATGTCCGTGACGCCGCGGCCGTCGATGCGGACCTTGTCCTTGATGACGCGCTCGCGGACCAGCTTCTTGGTCAGCGCGCGGTAGGCACCGGAGATCTCCTTCTCGCGGCCCTCGAACTGCGGGAGCAGCTTCTCGGAGGCGATCTCCTTGACGCGGTCCAGCTCGGCCTCGCGCTCCTGCTTGCCGGCGATGGTGAGCGCCTGGGCGAGCTCGGTCTTGACCGCGGCGGTCAGGGCCTCGAGGACGTCGTCCTCGTAGTCCAGGAAGACCGGGAACTCGCCGGTCGGCTTGGCGGCCTTCGCGGCGAGGTCCGACTGGGCCTTGCAGAGGGCCTTGATGAAGGGCTTCGCGGCTTCCAGACCAGCGGCGACGACCTCTTCGGTCGGGGCCTCGGCGCCGTCCTTGACCAGCTGGATGGTCTTCTCGGTGGCCTCGGCCTCGACCATCATGATCGCGACGTCGCCGTCCTCGAGGACGCGACCGGCGACGACCATGTCGAAGACGGCGTCCTCGAGCTCGGTGTGCGTCGGGAAGGCGACCCACTGGCCCTTGATGAGCGCCACGCGAGTGCCGCCGATCGGGCCCGAGAAGGGCAGGCCGGCCAGCTGCGTGGAGCAGGAGGCGGCGTTGATCGCGACCACGTCGTACAGGTGGTCGGGGTTGAGCGCCATGATCGTCTCGACGATCTGGATCTCGTTGCGCAGGCCCTTGCGGAAGGAAGGACGCAGCGGGCGGTCGATCAGGCGGCAGGTCAGGATCGCGTCCTCGGAGGGGCGACCCTCACGACGGAAGAACGAACCGGGGATCTTGCCGGCGGCGTACTGCCGCTCCTCGACGTCCACCGTCAGGGGGAAGAAGTCGAGCTGGTCCTTGGGCCGCTTGGAAGCGGTGGTGGCCGACAGCACCATGGTGTCGTCGTCCAGGTACGCCACGGCGGAGCCGGCGGCCTGCTTGGCCAGCCGACCCGTCTCGAAGCGGATGGTGCGGGTGCCGAACGTGCCGTTGTCGATAACAGCCTCGGCGTAGTGGGTCTCGTTCTCCACTGTTCTCCTACGTGTCTACGTGTCTACGTGTCGTCGTCCCGCCCAGGTCCCGTGTGGACCGGGGCGGTGTCCCGTTCATCTGCGTCCACGCCTCGTGCGTGGACCGGGACGGTGTGGAGAAGCGCGCCGTAGGTGCGGGCCGGTCTTCGATCGAAGCACCCGGGGATGTCTCCCGGGGGCCACTACCGAGGACCGGCGGCGGCTGGTGCGCCTCTCCCTCGTGGGGGTTTTCGTTCTTGCGTCGTTCCCGCCGCCCCGGGGTTTTCCTCACCCGCGGGGACGTGCGTGTGTCACCAGACTACAAAGGGTCGGCGACACCGCGCACGTACAGCAAAGGGAGCGGCCCCCTTCGATTGCTTCGAGTGGGAACCGCTCCCTTCACGCCGTCTTACTTGGCGCCCGCCGCGCCGCGGCGGATGCCCAGGCGCTCGACCAGCGCACGGAAGCGCTGGATGTCCTTCTTGGCCAGGTACTGCAGCAGGCGGCGACGCTGACCGACCAGGATCAGCAGACCACGACGGGAGTGGTGGTCGTGCTTGTGGGTCTTGAGGTGCTCGGTCAGGTCGGAGATGCGGCGAGAGAGCAGCGCCACCTGAACCTCGGGGGAGCCGGTGTCGCCCTCCTTCTGGCCGAACTCGGTCATGATCTGCTTCTTCGTAGCGGCGTCGAGCGACACGCGTACTCCTCGTGATGTCTTCGAGTGCCTCCGAGTGCCCCTGGTTTACATCTCAGGGGGGCTTCCGTGACTCGGGAGGCTGGGATGAGCCGTCGGGCGCGGTTCCGGGTCCTTGCGGGCCCGGGGTCCGGATCCCTTGGGGATTCGGGGTGCGCATACAGACGGTCGTTTCACAGGGTACCAGTCTGCTTGTGGGGGGTTTGCCCGGGGCGACCTGGGGCTGCCGGGCAAGGCCCCCGCTCAGCTGGTCAGGGAGCGAGCGGCGCTGTAGACGTCGAGCACGGCGAGGCACAGCGGGACCAGAGAGAGCAGTATCGCCGATTCCGTGAGGTCGAGGAAACGGCCCCAGAAGGGCGAGAGCCCCTTCGCCGGAATGATCAACGCGATGGCCGTCAGCAGGGCGCATCCCAGCGCGATGGCGGCCGTGAGCCAGACCGCGCGCAGTTCCAGGGGACCGTGGTCGCCGTGCAGGAGCAGCTCCCGCAGGGCGTCGCCCGGCGGGTTCAGGGCCAGGCCGATGAGTAGGAGGGCGATGGCGGCGATGCCCGCCACGAGCGCGCACACGACCTGCGAGGTGTAGCGGAAGAGGCGGGCCCGGAGCAGCATGGCGAGGCCCGCGGCAAGCGCCAGGAGCTGCCCCCAGACGTCCCCCGAGAAGCCGAGGACGACGGCGGACCCCACGACGGTGCAGGCCGATCCCGCGACGAGGCCGAGCAGCAGCTCGTGGCCGCGCCGGGCCTGGGCCGCGATCCGGGCCGCGTCGAGCGGGCCGGGGTCGACGCTCGGATTCAGGTCGGCGTCGAAGTCCTCCTGTACGGAGCTCCGCGGCGAGGCGTACCCGATGGGCAGCCTGGCGAACCGGGAGGACAGGCCCGGGAGGAACGCGACGAGGGCGATGGTCACCGGGGCGGTGACGGCGGCGGCGTCCGTTGCCGAAGCTTCGGTGATGACCGCGACGAAGGTCGCCAGAGCGCCGGCCGCCGCCAGGAACGTGGCGGCCACGAAGGGTGCGTCGCTGCCCGGGGAGACGACGACGAGCAGGACCGATGCCACCAGCACGGTGACGCAGCCGAGCAGGAACTGCAGTCGTCCGGGTCCTTGACCCGCGTCCGGGGCGACGATTCCGGATCCGGCGACGAGGAGGAGCGGCAGGGCGGCGAGGCCCAGGACCGCGCCGACGGCACGGTCCTCATAAACACGCAGGCGTACGCCGGCGAAGGCGGTGAGGAGCAGGCCCACGCCGCCCGCGAGGATGCCGGGCAGGCCGTGCATGTCGTGGCGCACCGGGTCGGCGAACCAGAGCACGAAGGCCATCAGGAGGAGGACCAGGAAGCTCCCGGTCAGGCCGGCGCCACGCAGCAGCGCGTCTCTCCACAGCCTGCGGTCCTGGACCACGGCGGAGGCGACCGCGTCCGCGACGTCGTCGTACACGGCAGGCGGCAGCGACATGGCGAAGGGCCGCAGGCTGAGCATCTCGCCATCGAGGACCCGCTGGGCGGCGAGCGTCCGGGCGCTGTCCAGAACGGTGCCGTTCTGGCGTACGAGGTTGTAACCGGTCGGGGTGCCCGCCGGTTGGGTCTGGCGAGTCAGCCGGAGAACCTCCGGATAGATGTCGGCCACGGCGATGTCCTCCGGAAGAGCGACATCGATACGGCTGTCGGGCGCGACAACAGTGACCCTGCAGAAACCGGTCGCTGCGGGCGAACTCACCTTTGATGACCCCCTGATTCGCGGTTGCGCACCGTGCGGGCGTCACCCTACCGCTACGCCCTGTCAGTGCCTGCACATAGGATCACCCGGGTGCGGAGGGAGACCGCACCGATTGAGGCAGCGGTACGGAACTGTCCGTCCGCATAGGGGGGATTGATGCTCCGGTGAGTCAGATCGTCATCAAGCGCCCGCCGCGCTCCCTGCCGCCCGAAGTGCCCCATGACGCGCTGCAATTGGCGCCTCCGCCGGAGCTTCCGCGCGGGCAGCAGGAGGGCGTGCTGATGCAGGTCCTGCCGACGCTCGGCATGGGGTCGTCGGTGGTCTTCTTCTTCGCGTCGCCGAACGCCCATCCCTTCATGCGGATCATGGGTGTGGTGATGCTGGTGTCGACGGTCGCGATGGTCGTCGCCCAGATCGTCAGGTACCGGCGCGGTACGCAGGGGCAAATGGCGGACGTGCGCCGCGATTACCTCAAATACCTGGCACAGACTCGGCGTACGGTGCGGCGCACCGCCCTGAAGCAACGCGACGCCCAGTTCTATCTGCACCCCGCCCCGGAGCAGCTGTGGTCGGTGGTCGCCGAGGGGAGCCGGGTGTGGGAACGCCGCATCGGGGACCGGGACTTCGGGCAGGCGCGGGTGGGTCTGGGGCCGCAGCAACTGGCCACTCCCCTGGTCGCCCCCGAGACGGCGCCGGTCGATGAGCTGGAGCCGCTGGCGGCGGGGGCGATGCAGCAGTTCCTCGCCGTGCACAGCTCGCTGGACGGGCTGCCGGTCGCGGTCTCGATGCGCGCCTTCTACCACTTGACGGTATCCGGAGAGCCGGAGTCGGCGCAGGGCACGGCGCGCTCGCTGGTCGCCCAACTGGCCACCCTGCACGGCCCGGAGGACCTGGTGATCGCGGTGGTCGCCGCCCCAGGCGCCGTCGGGCGGTGGGACTGGACGAAGTGGCTTCCCCACTGCCAGTTGCCGGGGCAGGTCGACGGCGCCGGCGCGCGGCGGCTCTTCGGCGACGACCTCGGTGAGCTGGAACAACTCCTCGCCGACCGTCTCGACGGGCGGCCGCGGTTCAGCCGTGACGGCCAGCCCGTGCTCGACCAGCCTCACCTCGTGGTCGTACTCGACGGCGGGATGGTGCCGCCGACGTCCGCGTTCGCCGCGCCGGAGGGGCTGCAGGGCGTGACGATCATCGAAGTGGTCAGCGGGGAGCTGGATGAGCCTCGCGGTGGCCTCTCCGTGGTCGCCCGGCCCGGCAAGCTGCTCCTGGAGTCGACCGGTGGCGTCGCCTACGAAGGCGTACCGGACACGCTGTCGCTGCCCGCCGCGGAGGCGCTGGCACGGCAGCTGGCGCCGCTGCGCATGGGCGGGGGCGACGACGACGAACCGCTGCTCGCCAACCTGGACTTCACCGATCTGCTGAATCTGGGGGACGCGGGGTCGGTGGACGTCACGCGCACGTGGCGGCCCCGTTCGACGGCCGAGCGGCTCCGGGTCCCCATCGGGGTGGGCGAGGACGGCCGGCCGGTCATGCTGGACCTCAAGGAGGCGGCTCAAGAGGGCATGGGCCCGCACGGCCTGTGTGTGGGTGCCACGGGTTCGGGCAAGTCCGAGCTGCTGCGCACGCTGGTCCTGGGGCTGGCCGTGACCCACTCCTCAGAGACCTTGAACTTTGTCCTCGCCGACTTCAAGGGTGGTGCGACGTTCGCCGGCATGTCGGACATGCCGCACGTCGCGGCGGTGATCACGAATCTTTCGGACGACCTCACTCTCGTGGACCGCATGGGCGACGCGATCCGCGGCGAACTGCAGCGCCGACAGGAGCTGCTGCGGTCGGCGGGCAACTACGCGAACATGCACGACTACGAGAAGGCACGCGCCGCGGGTGCGCCCCTGGCCCCCTTGGCGTCGCTCGTCCTGGTGATCGACGAGTTCAGTGAACTGCTGACGGCCAAGCCCGATTTCATCGACATGTTCATCCAGATCGGCCGCATCGGCCGGTCTCTCGGTGTGCACCTGCTGCTCGCTTCGCAGCGCCTGGAGGAGGGCAAACTGCGGGGGCTCGACACCTACTTGTCGTACCGCGTCGGACTGCGCACCTTCTCCGCTTCGGAGTCCCGTACGGCGCTGGGTGTGCCGGACGCCTACCACCTGCCGTCCGTGCCGGGCTCCGGCTACCTGAAGTTCGGTACGGATGAGATGACCCGTTTCAAGGCGGCGTACGTCTCCGGGGTGTACCGCGCGGGTGGCGCCGACCCGGCGTCGACCCAGCTGCCCATCGATCGCAGGCCCGCACTCTTCACCGCGGCCCCGGTTGCTGCGACGTACACGGCTCCGGACACTGGGCAGCTCCGTGCGTCCTCCCGTAGGGAGGACGACGCGCTTGCCGACACCGTGCTGGATGTCGTGGTGCGCCGCCTCGAGGGGCAGGGCGTGCCGGCGCACCAGGTGTGGCTGCCGCCGCTGGACGAGGCCCCGACGCTGGACCAGCTCATGCCGCGGCTCGTGGTGTCCGCGGAGCGGGGCCTGCACGCCGGCGACTACACACGCCCCGGGGGCCTTGTCGTTCCCCTGGGCCTGGTCGACAAGCCCTTCGAGCAGAAGCGTGAAGTGCTGTACAGCGACTTCTCGGGCGCGGCGGGCAACATGGTGGTGGTCGGCGGACCGCAGTCGGGAAAGTCGACGCTGCTGCGTACGTTGATCACGTCGTTCGCGCTGACCCATACCGCGCACGAGGTGCAGTTCTACTGCCTGGACTTCGGCGGCGGGGGCCTGGCCTCGGTCTCCGATCTGCCGCATGTGGGAGGGGTGGCCTCCCGTCTGGATCCTGAGCGGGTGCGGCGCGCGGTGGCGGAGGTCGCCGGTGTCCTGAACCGCCGCGAGGCCTTCTTCCGCGCCAACGGCATCGACTCGATCACCACCTATCGGCGCCAGCGCGCCGCGGGGCAGCTCCCCGGTGAGGCCTGGGGTGACGTCTTCCTCGTCATCGACGGGTGGGGAAGCTTCAAGAACGACTACGAGATGCTCGAGGGCGTCGTCAACGACATCGCAGGTCGCGGCCTCGGGTACGGCGTACATGTCGTCGTGTCCGCGTCGCGCTACATGGAGGTGCGGGCGGCGCTCAAGGACCAGATGCTCGGACGTCTGGAGCTGCGTCTCGGTGATGTCATGGACTCGGAGTTCGACCGCAAGGTCGCCATGAACGTCCCCGCCGGGGTGCCCGGCCGCGGCCAGGTCCCGGAGAAGCTGCATTTCATGACGGCGATGCCGCGCGTCGACTCGTCACCCGACCCCGCCGCCCTCAGCGACGCGACGGCTCAGTTGGTCGAGACGGTGAAGGGCAACTGGCACGGGCCCGCGGCCCCGACGGTGCGGCTGCTGCCGCGCAAACTCCCGGCTGACCAGCTGCCGAAGGGATTCGAGTTCCCGCAGCACGGTGTCGCCATCGGCATCGACGAGACGAACCTGGAACCGGTCTTCGTCGATTTCGAGACAGATCCATTCTTCCTGGTCTTCGGTGAAAGCGAATCGGGCAAGACGAACCTGCTGCGCCTCATCGCGAAGCAGATCGCGGAGAGATACACGCCCGCGCAGGCCCGCATCGTCGTCGGCGACTACCGGCGCACCATGCTGGAGGCGGTGTCGGCGGACCACCTGCTGGAGTACGCCCCGATGGCGTCGGCAATGGACGTCCACATGAACGCCATCGCCACCTTCATGGAGAAGCGGGCACCCAAGCCCGACATCACTCCGCAGCAGTTGCGTGATCGAAGCTGGTGGAACGGTCCGGAACTGTTCGTCATCATCGACGACTACGAACTGGTGGCCACCAATTCCACCAATCCGCTGAGCGTGTTGGTCGAGCACCTGCCGTTCGCGCGGGACGTCGGCGTCAAGTTCATCATCGCGCGGAGCTCGGCCGGAGCCTCACGTTCGATGTACGAGGCGTTCATGCAGCGCGTAAAGGAACTGGGCGCGCAAGGTGTGCTGTTGTCGGGCGATCCGAGCGAAGGAGACATTCTCGGAAATGTCCGCGCCCGCCCGATGCCGCCGGGTCGCGGAACGTTCGTGTCACGAAAGCGTGGGACTGCCCTGATTCAAGTGGGGCGGCTCCCGGACCACTACTAGAGTGCGTGCTGGTTACATGACTCAACGGGGAGGCAGGCGTGGCGAGTTCGAGCGGGGGCAACGGCGGAACGCCGGATACGGACAAGTCGTTCGACACCCTTTACGGCGTAAACCCGCAAATGGCGCTGGACGTCCAGGCGAGCGCGATGAAGGGCTTCAAGAAGCGCGTCGACGACCTGCTCACCGAGCTCGAGGGTTCGGAGGCCGCGCCGGGCAGGGTCGGCGCCGACCGGCTGTCGCGGAGGCAGCTGGGGTCGGCGGACTTCAAGGAGGCGCAGTTCCTCTACGACTCGTACGCGACCGTGCACGACGAGCTGGAGAAGCTCTCGAAGGCGTTGGGCGCCCAGATCGAGGGGCTCGGACTTGCGGTCCATGCGTCGCGAGTGGGCTACGACAACCTCGAGGACGACATTCGGGCGCGGATGCGGGCGATCAACGCGGAGGCGGAGAAGTACTACGACCCTGATCGGGATCCGTACGCGCAGGGGCCCGGCGGTTCCGGCTCAGGCTCCGGCTCCGGCTCCGATGGATCCGGCCCGAAGGCGACGGACAAGGACACGGCGCTCTGATGACCGTACGGGGATGGGGACGAGGAAGAGCACGAACGCAGGCACGAGCACGGGCACTGAGACGGGGACGAGGACGGGGACCGGGGGCACAAGACGATGGCTGAGGGATCCAAGGGCGGCACGCCCAAGCTCGCGCACACGGACTTCGAGTCCATGACGCACGAGCAGCTGCTCGCGCTGGTGGAGTCCGCGAGTTCGGAGGGCGCTTCCCAACTCGCCGGAAAGCTGGGCAGGGCCGCGTCGACGATCACCAAGATCGGCGACGACCTCATGACGTACACGAAGGGCCTGCACTGGCAGGGCGAGGGCGGCGACGCCTTCCGCGTATGGGGCACCCAGTCGGCGAGCGCCACGCTGTACCTCGGGGAGTACAGCGAGGTCGCGTCGCGCTGGATGGGCGTGGTCGCCCAGGCGATCGCCGAGGCGAAGGCGTCGATGCCGCCGGCTTCGGACACGACGCAGGCGAAGGCGGACCTGCGCACCGCCAACAAGAACATGGACGCCGCCAAGAAGGCCCCCAACGACCCCGACGCCGCCAAGGTCACCCGCGACTCCAAGTCGGATGCGGCCGCGGCGCAGGGACGCATCGAGGCGGCGCAGGCGGAGGCGGTGCAGCGGATGCGGAAGCTTGCGCAGACGTATCAGCAGTCTGCGCAGCAGGTGAATGGGGTGACGCCGCCTACGTTTGCGCCGCCGGCGGCGCATGATGGGAATCCGAGTAGATGGCGCCAGGAGGAGAGTTACCAGGCAGTACCTGGTGAGGGAGGCGGCGCTGCGGCAGCGGGCCAATACTCCTCTTCTTCTCCTCCTCCGCCCTCTCCGCCGGGTGGCGCCGGAAGCAACTCACCGTCCAGCCATGCGGGCCCCGTCAGGGCGTCCGAGTACGCGCCCGGGCCCTCGCCGTCGAACGTTCCGCAGTCGCCTCACCCTGATCCCGTGGCCATGGGAATTGACCGGGTCTCAACGCTTCCGCCGTCGCCGTCGCCGTCGGAGGCCCCGCCCGGACCCACCCCTTCCCTGGGTCGGCCTGAGTCAGTGACGCCTCCTGCCCTCGGCACGGCACCACCCCCGTTCGGCTCACCCCCCGTTCAGTCCGGACCTACCACCCCGCCTCCAGGTCGGCCCTCCCCCATGGTGCGTCCGCCTCTCCTTCCGACGGGTGAGAGCGCACACAACGGTCCCGGTAACCGCATGCCGAGGGATCCCGGCATCATCGGCGGCCGTCCCACACCGCCGGGTCAAGGTCGTCCGACGTCTGGTCTGCCTCGTAGCAATGTGTTTGGCGGGGACCACATGCAAGGCCGGCCGCCCATGAGCCCGACGACCGGCCCCGGCGGTGGCGGGACGAGCCTGGGCCGCCCGGGCGTTGTCGACGGCCGGCGTCTCACCAGGGAACCCGGCGGAGCGATCGGCCGGCAGTCACACCAACCCGGTCGTGTCGAAGGACGTCCCTTCACGCCTGGTGGTACGGGTTTGGTACGAAGCTCCGCGGCAGGCGAAACGACGCGTTCAACTGCTATGGGACGGCCCCCCTCCCCTCCGGCCAAACAGCGGAACGCTCCACGCAGCGAGGAGCCCGACCGCCAGGACTACCTCTCCGAAGACGAAGAAACTTGGCAGCCTGAGAACCGGCGCACCCTCCCGCCAGTCATCGACTGACCTGACAAGGACTACAGATGCCCCTCACCAGGAAGAGCGACATCCGTTCCAGGACTGCTCTGGCAGCAGTCCTGGGCCTGCTCATGGTGGGCGTCACTGCGGATCCAGCCCATGCCGACACTGTGCGATCCCGGCAGTGGCACCTCGACGCCATGCATGCCGAAGAGATGTGGAAGATCAGCACCGGGCGCAATATGACCGTCGCGGTCATCGACTCCGGAGTCGATGACACGGTCGCCGACCTCCAGGGCCGGGTTCTCGACGGGAAGGACTATTCGGACCTCCCCGGTGACGAGCACTCCGACCGGGACAGCCATGGCACAGGCATCGCAGCGCTCATCGCGGGCACGGGGGCTCGTGGCAAGGTTTCAGGTTCCTACGGCTTGGCGCCAGACACCAAGATTCTGCCCATCCGCATGCCCTCTAGCTACGAAAAGTCAGGCAAGCCCGACCAACTCTCCTCATACTCAAGAGATTTGTCCAAGGCGATCCGCTACGCCGTCGACTCAGATGCCCAGATCCTCAACATCTCCATGGGCAGTCCCAATCATCGCGGACTCTCGAATGTAAATACGCCCGAACTCAGCGCTGCCGTCAAGTACGCGATCGACAAGGGGACGTTGATCTTCGCAGCTGTTGGCAACAGTGCTCACAAGGGCAATGCGGTGGAGTACCCCGCAGCAACGCCCGGCGTAGTCGGGGTTGGCGCGATCAACCGAGAGGTTGAACGGACCAAGGAGTCGCAATGGGGCCCGCAAGTCGACATGGTCGCCCCTGGCGACGACATCTGGAACGCGTGTGCCGGCGGCACCGAACTCTGCAAGGGTCACGGCACCAGCGCCAGCACGGCCCTCGCCTCCGCCTCCGCCGCCCTCATCTGGTCCAAGCACCCCGACTGGACGAACAACCAGGTCCTGCGGGTCATGATCAACACAATGCAGGGCAACGACGACGGCTGGAGCCGGGACGACTCGGTGGGGTATGGGGCGGTGCGACCTCGTATCGCGCTGAAGGAGCCTGGAGATCCTGGTCCTGCCGACGAGTACCCCCTGCCGGACCTGGCAGCGGCAGCTAAATCCCCCGCTCCGCACTCGTCTGACCGCAGCGGCACCCGCGCAAGTCGCAAGAAGGCGGATGAATCAGACGCCAAGGCGGCAGCTTCCGAGGGACACGACAACACGCTCTGGACGGTTTTGGGGCTCAGCGCCGCCGTGACCCTGGGCACGGTGTTCGCGATCTACCAGGCGCGTCGGCGTAGCTCCACACGCAGCGCCCCTTCGGACACCAGACCGCCCGCGTGAGCCAGGGCTGGATCGCACTCCCCTCCCACGCGGTGCCACAGACAGATATCAGGAGCGAGGGCTATGTCGTTCGAAGAAGAGTGGGGCCAGGCTCGAAACAGGGCCACGGACCTGCACGCCGACATGCAATTGAACACAGCGTCCCCACACAACGGCGGCGGGTCCGGCGGCCAGGGGGGTGAGGATTTTGCATCAAGTCCTGCCGAAAAGAAGAAGGCTGCCAGAGCCATTGATGAGCATCTACTCAGGGACACTCAAAAAGCTGGTGATGTGGCCGACGAAGATACAGCAAATGCCGTGAAAGCATTCAAGCCGAAGGACGGTGACGGTTGGTTGACTTCACCTGCCCTACATAAAGCACAAAAAGCCTGGAGCACACAGGTGAAGTCACTGAAAAAGAGACTCGCCGCCGAAAGCTCCGCACTGCGAGACACTTCCATCAGTTTCAATAGTAATGAACTCGGCATCCGATCCCAGATCCTGCGAGAGTCCGACATCAGCAAGATCACCTGAGGTTCTGAACCTTTAAGGATAGCCAAAGAGAAGGAACGAACGCTGTGCCCAGCTACCACGAAGTCATGACTACCGACCTATCGACCCTCACAACAGCAGCCAAGAAGTGGGATGACATGGCTGCCTCATTCAAGACGCTGGAGGGGCAGTACAAAAGGGATGTCCATGGGATTTCCCTCGGTGGTCCAGACTGGCGGGGGCTGAGTGCCAATGCAGCGAACGAACGTTTCGACATCACACTGAAGGAAATTCAAGCAGCGCAGACAGAAGCGAAAGCGGTGGCTTCACTGCTACGCGATGCGCATTCACAGTTTTCCGAGCTGAAGGCTGCGGTCAAGAAGGCACGCAAAGAAGCTCATGATGCGGGAATGGACGTATCCGATCAAGGGGTTTGCCGCTTCGACTACAAGAGGGCGAGCGCCAGCGCGGCCAAGGCAGCTCGCAACGATCCAGGACTTCCAGAACTGGAAGCCTCCTGGAGTGAACATATTCGCAAGGCGGTGGAGGCGGTCGACGAAGCCGATGCCGGGGTCAAGATCTCCCTTGAGGCCGTCGTCATTGATTCGGACCTTGGCGACGGAACTCTCAACGGTTTCAATGCGCAAGCCAGAAAGAAGATTGGGGACTACGAGGCTGCGCACGAGGCAGAGAAAGCGGCCGATATTCTTACCCGCATTAATGAAGGGAAGGATCCGTCCGCACGCGAAATCGCGGCCCTCAAGCGGGCATTCAAGGAGAATAGCGACAACGGCGTATTCAGTAGAACTCTGCTTGACAGCCTGGGGCCCGGTGGAACCATCACCCTATCGAACAGGCTGAATGACCTCGGGCATGTCAAAGACCCAAAACATAGCGGTGACTACTCTGCTCTCGAATCGGGCCTGGCGGATACGCTGGCCAGGGCGACGCAGAACACCGATAGCAAATGGTACAAGGAATGGCACGCTGACTTGAAGAAGGCGGGAGTGAGTCGCTACGAAACGGACTTCCATGGTGCCCGCCTTGATAAGGTACGCGGCTACCAGTCCTTGGTCACCCTCATGGAGGCAGGGACCGGCGATAAGGCGAATGGGTTCTCCCGTAAATTCCTCGAGGATGTCGGAAATGACATCATAAGCGCCGAGAAGAAGAATCCCGACATCTGGGATCTCAAGGGCCCATACAACGGTAAGACTTCCGGGTGGTTTGCAAATGATCCACTGGACGGGGTCCTCGGAGTGATGAGCCGCGATCCGCAAACTGCCGCATCATTCTTGAACTCCGACAAGAATCTCCCATACCTCATGGGAGTGGGTGACGGCCAGCATCGCGATTGGAGCGTTATCCAGGAAGTGCACGAGGGCGCCAAGGCCTCCACGTACACTCCCGCTCCAGACGCTGATGACCGGGTCGGCTTCGGTGCCGCACTGCAGGCCGCAGCTACTGGCATCTCGTCGAGTGACGAAGACGGCAAGTTCGTCGAGCATACGGACGAAAACAGAAAAGTATTCAAGTCATCCATCACTTACCTGTCCGAGAGCGGTGACGACTTCCCATCATCCTTGCGCGAGCCGATGGCCAAGATCCTGGTTAACCATGGGGACACTGTGCACGCAGCCACGAGCTCAGTAGCAGTGAAGACATCACCCATTCCGCAACACGAACTCTTTGAGGTACTTAAGCAGGTCTCCAAGAGTGATGACGCCTATGGCGAACTGAACCACGGCATAAACAAGGCAATGGTGACAGACATCTACGCCGAGAAGCCGGAAAAGGGTGAGAAACCAGAGGATTCTCTGACCAGGGCCGGTCGAACGGTTGGCTTCCTGGAAGAAGCGCGGTCTCAGGCTGAACCACCCCCGGAAACGGCAGAGGTCAAGGGCAAATGGATTATCGATAAGGGCATCAGCTACTTGCCGGTAGGAAGCGAGGACGCGCAACAAGCATTTGACTATGTGGCCGGCAAATGGCAAAAGGATGAGCAGGATCGTCTGGACGACAAGGAAGCTGACACCAACCGCGATGTGTACAAGGTGCGAAATGAGCAACTAATGGCACTTGCGGCGCAATGGAGGAAGATGCACGGAGGCAGCGAATACGGAGCGCAAGACGCGATCGACCGGGCGAGTACCGCTGGCGTTGACACAGCTGCCGACGTATCAGGAAAGTAGAAATAGTGAACCCGCAACGCAGCGCAGCGCTCTCCCTTATCCCTCTGGTCGCGCTTACCACCATGTGCTTGGCCTCGTGCGATGCCAATTCCGACGCGAAAATCCCTCAAAAGATCTGTGGAACAAAGATTGACACGAGGTACACGGAACCGCTGCTAAAAAGAACTGATGACTTCAGCGAGTACAGCCGTCTCGACGATGCAGGTACCCGTACCGCTCCATGTGACCTCTTGAGCGACGACGAACCTGTCATGAGTTTCAGATTCGCTTGGTCGTCGGACTCAGTCGATATCATGCACTATGCCTCATCCGAAGAATCCATTAGCAGGCTGGCAGACCCGCGTCGGACAAGGGCCGGGTATGAGACCGTGGTAGGAAATAACGGAGCCATCGCAACTGCCTCTTGCAAAAAATCCAGCAAGAACTACTTCACTCTCACCATGCAGCTCCCAGAAACACCAAAGCATGGTTCCGAAATGCGGGCGCACATTAAAAGTTTCATGGCCGCATACATGAAGGAGACGGTGAACCGGTTCGAGTGCGGAAGATAATGACCTCCCGGCCTAGCTTCCGTGCCGGTCGCATGTCTTCTCAATAGGGTGATTTGCTCCATTCGAGCGGGCTTCCGTCCTCGGGCGCGGGACGGAGAGTTCGACCTGGAGCCGACGACGCGGAACGGTGGGCTGTCAGCGCACAGGGCCGGCGACGACTGCCTGACGGACATTTTGAGGGTCACAAGAATTCTGCGATGCAAGCCACTCAGGACGCCCTAGATGACTACCGGAAGTCAAAGGGGAAGGCTTACGTATGTATACGGACTCGCGCGTTGGTAGCGACACTGGAAAACGATGGGGCTTCTGCGGCCGGCGATGTGGTGTGGTGAGGAACCAGGTGGTAGTCACCCGACCGCATGGGATGCCGTTCACGGAAGCTGAGCCTCCACGCGAGGCATGCTCGCAGGTTCGTCGGGGCGTCGTTGCCGAACCAGTGACTTGCACCCCCGCCCATCTCCCCTCCAAGTAGGCTGAGTCACCAGTGGTTTCGTACGTCGGGAAGGGGCCGGTTCGTCATGGGCGAGGGGCAGGACGAGGACGTCAAGGCGCGTAAGGAGCGGGAGAAGGACGAGCTCTACGCCCTGGATATCTCCGGCATCGAGTGGCACAGCGCGCCCGGCACGGAGGAGGCCGAGGAGCGCGTCGAGATCGCTTATCTGCCCGAGGGGGCCGTTGCCATGCGGTCGTCGCTCGATCCCGGAACCGTGCTGCGGTACACCGCGGCCGAGTGGCGGGCCTTCGTGCTCGGGGCGCGGGACGGGGAGTTCGACCTGGAGCCGACGTCGCGGAACGGTGGTCTGCCGGCGGACGGGGCCGGTGCCGTCGGGTGAGGTCCGTGGGCGAGTGATGGTAAGACGTGAGTGTGGGGGCCGGGGGCGATTCGTACGCCCCCGGCCCCCACACGTCCGACACGTGCCGAGCCGGGTCAGCTCAGCATGCGGAAGCGTGCCGCGTTCCCCTTGTCCGTGTCGCTGTAGCCGACGACGGACTCGTCCAGGAGGCGGGCGATGCGCTGGAGCTTGTGCACCATCGCGTTCATCTCGGTCTCGCTCTGCCGCTGGATCTCGTGGTACGCGGTCCTGGCCTCGCCGTCCCAGGTCTCGGCCACTCGCGCCACCTCGCGCATGAGGCTCTCGAGTCCCTCGTCGATGCTCCTGCCGGTGTTGCGCACATCGGTGGCCGCCGTCGTGACGGTGTCGTAATTGACCGCTGTGCGGTCGAAGTTCTCTGCCATCTGGGTAACTCCCTGACTTTCGGTCGCAGCGTCTCAGGCGTGGTCGACGATCCGGCTGGGCACCTCGTACGAGTTGTCCACCTTGCGGATCTGGGCGATCCGCTCCTGCTCGTGGCTGTCGAAGCCCTTGACGCTCATCCGCATGACGTCTTCGAGGTCGACGAGGTTGTCCTGCAGCTTCTTGAGGTGCTGGTTCACACCGCGCTGAAGCGTGTCGAACTCCTTGCCCGCTGCGCCCTTCCAGCCGGCCTGGATCATGTCCACGACCGTGTTCAGCGAGGTGACGCGCTTGCTCACATCCATGTGGAAGTTGCGGATCCTGTCCGCCAGTTTGGTCAGATCGTCATTGCTGTAATCAACGCTCATCGCTCTTGCCCTCCTCATTCACCGACAGCGGTCGTACCCGCTGTTCGTTTCGACTCCGTGCCAGGGCTCCCCCGGCTCTGGCGGGCAAGGGTCGCGTCAGGTCTCGCGTGTGACGACACACGCGATCCGCGACGCCGCGCCGCCCCCGTGCGGCATCAACTCGTGATGCCGTACACCACTCTAGTCATTCCCGTACCGCAACTGGGCTGTGTGGTCTGTCAGTTGGGTGCCTTCCTTGCGCCTTCGATGCCCAGAACAAGCCATGACACTTTTGGAGTGTCCTTGGCGTTGTCGACCGGTCCTTCGGCACGGAAGTCGCCGAAGAAAATTCGCCCATTCTGGACGACTACGTCCGACAGTTCCAGAGAAGTGAGCGTCCAGGCCTCGGGTGGGAGTCCGAAGGAGAAGTAGGGAGTCTCTTTCCCTGTTCGTGGATTCAGGCTCACCACTCCCAAGGGGGTGATGTGGTCGCTGCTCTCCCGGAACGCGAGAACCTGGCCGCCGCTCATCCGTAGGGGGTACAAGAGCTGGTTGCGGCCGGCGTCGAACTTCCTGACCGCCTTTCCCGTCGACAGGTCGAACGACGTCATCCAGTTGGCTCCTTCGGCCTCGCGGCTCGTGAGGAACACCTGGTCGTCACTGACCACCGTCGAGGGGCAGTCGTCGATGGCGGGGTAGTCGTGACGTTCCCGGCAGCGGACCTCGTAGCGGCCGCCGTCCAGTCCGATGGTGGCCCGCCGTTTCCCCCTGTCGTCGAGGGGGAACAGGTGCGTCAGGTCAAGGTCGCCCGCGCCGACGGCGATGACCGGCGGGTCGGTGGACAGCACCTTGACGTCCTTGACGCCGCCCGCGGCCTGATGTGTCCATCGGGTGGTGCCGGTGCGCGGTGCGAGGTTCCGGACTCGGTACGTGATGTCTTCCTTGCCCCGCGAGCAAGCCAGCAGCGTCAGCAGAGCCCGTCCGCCCGCCAGCCCCTGGTACGTGCAACCGTCACTCTTCTTGTTCCGCCAGAGCCGGGTCCCTCGGTCCATGTCGTACGCCGTCGCACCGTCGCCCCATGCGACGGCGACCGTGCCTCGCGTCATCGTCACGCTCGTCGCGTCCTGCCCGAAGACGGACTCCGACGTGGGGAACTCCTTGTCCCAGAGCTTCTTGCCGGAGTCGATGTCGACGAACGCCACCTGGTTGCAGAGGGACTCCGGGTTCTTCTGGGCCCGGTGGAGCACCGCGGTGCGGCCTTCCACGGTCACGTGTCGCGTCACGCCGCAGATGGGGCCGGACAGCGGGATGCGCCAGATCTCGTCGTCCGTGGTCACGTCCTTGCCGACCTCGAAGCCCACGAGCGTTCTGTTGATGCCCTTGGCCAGCACCTTGTCCGTCGCCCAGGTGCCCGGCATCTCGTACTCCTCCCCCGGGCTCATGTCGTCGACGGCGAAGCGGAAGGCCATCTGCCCGGTGGTGCTCTCCGGGCGCTTCTCCACCGTCTCTCTGATGTCGAGTCGCCCCTGGGAGGCGGTGCCCACGGAGGGCTTGCCGTCCTGGTGCGCCGTGTCGGCCGCGTCGTCCGGGCCCAGCCACAGGAGCCAGCCGCCCGTGCACAGCGCGAGCACCAGCACCACGACACCGGCCCCGAGCGCCCTGCGTCGGCGGCGTTGTCTCCGTGCGCGGTCCGCTGCCACCGTCGACTGGGTGAACACGGAGGGAGGTGGTCCGAAGCTCACGACCTCGGGTCCCTTCTGCTCGGGGCCTCACGTCTTCTGCGGGCCTCGCGCAGGGCCGCCGCCGTGCCCGCGATCACCGCCACCACGACCGCGGTGATGCCGACCGCGTACGTCGCGTACCGCTCGGCGCGCTCCTGCGAGGTCTCGGCGAGCGAGAACGCCGCCGTGTCCGGGGGCGGGGCCTTCGACACGCCGGGGTCCGGGGTCGGCGAAGACGCGGGCGAGGTGGTGTCGGAGGTGGTGAGGGCGCGTACGGGATCGATCACGCCCCAGCCGACGTAGTTGTCGTGGCCGTTGATGGAGCGCTCCGCCGTCTGCTCGATCCGGGTGGCGATCTGTGCCGGGCTCCAGTCCGGGTGCCGGGACTTGAGGAGGGCTGCCACGCCCGCGACGAAGGGGGCCGAGAAACTCGTGCCGTTGTCCGTGCACTGGCCCCCGCCAGGAACGGTGGACACGATGTCCACGCCGGGGGCCGCCACGTCGACGAAGTCGCCCGGCTGTGAGAAGGCCGCACGTTCGTTGTTCCGGTCGGAGGACGCCACCGCGAGCACGCCGTCGAAGGCGGCGGGGTACGTGTTCTTCACCTTGCCGTCCAGGCCGTCGTTCCCCGCGGACGCGACCACCACGACGTCCGAGTCGAGGGCGTCACGTACCGCCTTGGCCAGGGCCGAAGTGCGGGACAGGGGTTTCGTCGTGTCCTGGGAGATGTTGATGACGTCGGCGCCCTCGGCGACCGCGTGGTCGATGGCCTTCGCCATGGTGTCGGAGTCCCCGCTGTTCTCGGCGTCGTTCTGCCGGATCGGGATGATGGTCGAGGCCGGTGCGATGCCCACGAAGCCCGTCCCCTTGTGCGGGCGGGCCGCGATGATGCCGGCGACCTTCGTGCCGTGGCCAACCTCGTCCTTGGTGGGGTCCGCGCCCTTGCCCTTCGTCAGGTAGTCACGCCCCGCGCGGGCATCCACCGCGTCGGCGAGCTGCGGGTTCTTGTCGTCCACCCCCGTGTCGATCACGGCGACCCGGATGCCCTTGCCCGTCTTCCCGTCCTGCCACAACTCATCCAGCAGCACACGCTGGAGAGGCCAGGGGCGGCCCTTGATCTGCTCGGCGGGGGTCTGGCACGCGCCGTTGCCGGTGAGACGCACCGGTGCACTGCCCTCGGCGGAGGCGGCAGCCACCAGCGTGGCCGTCACTGCGGCTGTGGGCGTGGCCGTGGCCGTGCTCAGCGCCGCGGCCATGGCGGCCCCGGCCAGCAGGACTCTTCTCGTCGGCGGCACCGCTACCTCTGTCCTCTGTGTCGGTGGCATCAGGCGTGACAAGGCTCAGGAACCCTGTGGCTGCCGTGCGCTGTTGGTGTCGAGGCGGGGGCCTTTCGCAAGGAAGTCGGACCAGGGCAGGGGAACCTTGGCGGGCCTGACGTTCTTGTAGCCGAGCTTGACTTGGGCCTCGCTGGGTTCGGGGCTGCCGTCCGTCGTCTGCTGCTTGCCGTCCGCTCCGATGTCGGACTTCTCGCTGTCGCTGTCGCCGTTGGCCTGCACGGCGTACCGCAGGCCGGTGTCCGTCACGAGGAAGAGCGACCCGGTCTTCGTCTGCGTGCCACGAACCTGGGTGTAGAGCAGGCCCGTTCCGGGTGTCACGTACGTACTCGTGCCGCCGGCCACGATGTCGGCCGGGTACTTCGGACCGGCCCACGTGCTCAGCGTCGTACCACCCTGGTCATCCACGTTCCGCAGCACACTGCACACCGTGTCCCGACCGGAACCGCTCTGTCCGCTGTTGACCTGGACGGTGCGGTGGCGGGGCCACTGACCGGCCTCCCCCTCGAAGGTGCCGTCGGCGGACGCGAAGTCCTGGAGGCCGACCGTACGAGCCTCACCGTTCATGTTCAGCTGCGCCGTCTGCGGGGAGTTGGTCAGGAGCCAGGCAGTGAATTCGGTGATCGGCTGGACCTTGCCGGGAAGCACCACGAAGTGTTTGGTGCCCTCGCCGGTCTCCGCCTTCAGGACCATGCCGACCCGGTTCTCCTCCGACGACAGCTGGTCCGACGCGTCGGCCGGGTCGCCCACGCTCGTGGGCAGTTGCGGGAACCGGATCGGGTTGCCCCTGTGCAGCGTGGCCAGCCACTCCTTGGTCACCAGTTGCGGCTTCCTGGTCGGGCCCACCAGCGCGTCCGCGAGGAGGTCCCCCTCGGCGCCCGTCACCTCGTACGACATTCCGGCCGCGTCCACGAGGTGACGTGTGCCCGTGCGCGTCTTCACGTACAGCACCTCGCCCTTGTGGAGGCGCCGGGAGCCGTCCATCTTGTCCGCTTCCCGGTCGGCGAGGACGAACGTCGCCTCCTGCGTCGTACGGCCACCGGAACCCGGCTGCTCGCAGACCGCCCACCGCTTGGCCTTGCCCGCCTCGTCGGAGGACGGGAGCCGGTCGGGGGCGTAAGGGATGCCGATGATGGGACCGCGCGGCGGCTTGCCCGCGTCGAGGATGCTGTCGGCGACCTGGATGACCTTGTAGTCGGCGCCGTTCATCAGCAGCCGTGCCGATGCCAGGTTCAGGACGGGGTGCAGGCGCGACTTCTTACCGGTCTTGAGTACGACGTACCGCGTCGTCGAGTCCTTTCCCACGATCACGCGGGTGCCCGGCGCGTCCCAGCCGGGCGGCGCCTTCGGCTGGAACATCCCCCAGGCGCCGAACACCGCCAGAACGAGGACACCCATGATCACGCTCGGCAGGAAGGCTCGCAAAGGGCGCGGCGCACCCTCTTCGGACCCCGTCGGCGACGGCTGGAGAAATGCCGCCAACGTCCGCTTCTTCGCAAAGGTGTACGCGTTGAGCTCGTCCCGCCGTGATGCCATGAGCGCCTGCTTCTCCCCCGCCGCACGTCGGGGCGCGAACCCCGTTCCTCCATTGCAAGACCCGGCCCCTACTATGCAGGGTGAGTAGTCGGGCGTGCGCGGGGGGTAGGGATCCGCGACGGGCAAGCACCCTACTTGGCAAGGGAATTCGCCGCATTCGGGGGGTATCAAGTGATGGCTGTGGCCACACGGAGAAGATCGCGGGCGCGCGTGCACACCCCGGCCGCCGGGTCCGGCGGTCCGCAGTCCGGACCCGAGGGGCCCAGGCCCAGGGCGACCGCCGCCCATGGGCCGGCTTCGGTGCAACTCCGGCTACGAGCACAGCAGTACGGTTCGTTCCGGCTGCAACAGCTCGTGCTCGTCGAGGTCGCCGCGGCTCTGCTCCTCTCCGCCTGGGTCGTGGACCAACTCCTCGTCGTCCCGGCGCTCCTGGTGTCCACGCCGCTGCTCCTGCTGGCGCTCGTACGCCGACGGGGGCGTTCCCTGCCCGACTGGCTGAGCACGGCGCGGGCGCTGCGCACGCGGCAGAGGCGGGCCTTCAGCACTCCGGTGCGTCCCGGCACCGAGCCGGGTCTCGCGCCGGCCGTCGAGTGTGATCCCGCGCTGCGTACGTACGCCTACGGTGACAGGGATCGCCGCTCCGTGGGCATCATCGGGGACGGCACCTTCGTGACCGCTGTTCTTCAAGTCGAGTCGGAGGCGACCTCGTTGCGTGCCGACCGGCTGCAACGTCCGCTCCCGCTGCGGCTCGTGGCCGACGCCCTCGAAGTCGACGGCATCCGGCTGGAGTCCGCGCAGGTCGTGCTGCACACGCAGCCCGCACCCGCCCTTCACCTGCCGCAGCAGTCGATCGCCGTCGGCAACTACGCACCGCTGCAGGCACAGACCGGGGCGCCCGCGGTACGGATCACCTGGATCGCGCTGAAGCTCGACCCCGAGCTCTGCCCGGAAGCCGTGACGGCACGCGGAGGAGGGCTGCTCGGCGCCCAGAAGTGCGTCGTGCGGGCCGTCGACCAGCTCGCGAGCCGGCTGACCGGGGCGGGCTTCCGGGTCACGGTGCTGGACGAGGAAGAGCTGACGTCCGCCGTCGCGACATCCGCCGGAGCCAATCCCCTGGTGACCGCCCAGGCGGGGCGCGCGGATGCGCCGGAGCGTCGGACGGAGGAGACGGCACGGTCGTGGCGGTGCGACAACCGCAGGCACACGACGTACTGGGTACGGCGCTGGCCGCACCTCGGCGGTTCCGCGGGGCAGCCACTCCCTCAACTCGTGGCCTCGCTCACGGCGGTCCCGGCGCTGGCGACGACGTTCAGCCTGACGCTGCGGCTCGACGACCGCAGGGAGGTGTCGCTGTGCGGGCACATGCGCGTGACGGGGCGCGGGGACGCCGAACTCGTCTCCGCGCGCCGCGCGTTGGAGCACGCCGCCCGTCAGGCGAGGGTCGGCCTCGTGCGGCTCGACCGCGAACAGCTTCCCGGCACACTCGCCACTCTGCCGCTCGGAGGTACGCGCTGATGACCGCATCGGGGTATGGGCCGGGGCTTGCGCCGGGGGGTGGGGGTGGGCCTGTATCGGCGTCCGCGTCCGGGATGCCCGCGTCTGGAGTACCCGCGTCCGGGATGCCCGCGTCGGGGGTGCCCGTGTCCGGGGTGCCTGCGTCTGGAGGGTCCGCGCGTCCCGGGGAACCGGTGACTTCGGTGGCGGCTCGCGCTCGGCAGCGGATTCGTTCGGGGTTCGGCCTGATCGGGCCGCGGCACCCCCGGCATGCGCTCCCTCTGGAGTCGTTGCCCGAACTCGGCCTCCCCATCGGGGACGACGGCGTGGTCATAGGCGTCGACGCCGAGAGCAGGCCCGCCGTGCTCGGCGTCAACCGGCCGACCCCGTACGACATGGTCTTCATCGGTGGCCTGTGGACGGCGCAGGTCATCGCGTTGCGGGCCGCCGCGACCGGCGCGCGGGTGGCTGTGGAGACCGGGCGGGCCGGGGCGTGGGCGCAGCTGGTGCAGGCGCTCGGGGTCGGGCAGAGCGGGATGGCCGTGCACGACGTGGGGCGGGTGCCGCCGCAGGGGGCGTCCGCGGGGAGTCCGGTGCTCGTGGTGCGGGACTGCGGGATGCGGCCGCCTCGGGGGCGGGTCGCCTCCGCGCCGTGGCAGTCCGTGCTGACGGTGCTGCCCTATCTGAGTCCCGTCGCGCCTCGGCTCGTGCGGCAGGCGCGGCTGGTGGGCGTGCAGCGGGTGTCGCCGGACGAAGCGGTGCAGATCGGACGGCACCTCGGGTTGCCGGGCGCCGACGTCGAGTCGCTGCCGACGCTGGCGGACGGTGTGACCCTGTGGTGCGCCGATCGGGACCGGCAGTACGTGATGACGCAGGCCACGGATGCCGAGACCGGATTGTTGGGTACCGCCCGGCGGATGGACTGACCGGACGGGGCCTCGGTAATTCGGGGTGGAGTGTCGGGCGTTGGGGGTTTTGTCCGTCACTGATTGATGTACGTGGATCGCTCCTGCGTGGGGCGTGACGCAATGGACAGCATTGGTGGGGTGGACTGCCCTGCCGTGCTCGTGGTTTTGGTGATTAGGCTGGGACAGGGCGCGACGCCAGAACCCTTGAACGGTTCATGCGCGTCCCTCTACGGGGAGAGCCAGGCGGATCGGACGACAGGAACGGTCGCCCCCCACCACGGCACGAGGGTGCTCGACCACATCAGGAGGCATTGTGAACAGCGATCGGGACGAGATCCGCGGGGGCTGGGACTCACCCGTCGATGATCAGTCCGACGCGGAGTCCGCTGCCGAGACGACGGGCGAGTTCACCATCGACTACGCACCGCCTGCCTGGTACACGCAGAACGCCTCGGGCAGCGCGGGTGAGACGCCTTCGGCGCCGCCCGTTTCTACGCCGCCTGGTTCTACGTCGCCTGGTTCTACGTCGCCTGCGCCGGAGCCGCCCGCTTCCGCGCCGGTTGCCTCTGGGCCCGATGCTGCTGCGTCGGATGCCGCCGCGTCGGGCGCCTCTGCGTCGGGTGCTTCCGCTGCGGGGACGGCGGCCGATTCGGGGGACTCCGCTTCGGCTGCGCCGGGTGTTCCCGCCATGCCCTCCTTCGCCGCTCCGCCGCCTCCGCCGCTGCCGCTGGGGCCGCCTTCGGCGGGCGTACCGAGCGTCGTGCCCAAGTTGCCCGTGGGGAGTGGGTTTCAGCCTGCGGCTCCGGATGCTTCGGATGCTTCGGCTTCCGACGCCGTCTCGGGTGCTTCGGGCTCCGTGGATGACGTTGCTGTGGATGACGTCGCTGTGGATGACGTTGCTGTGGAGGAGGCAGGAGAGAGGGGCGCTGCGGCCTCTGCTGCGCCTTCCGTCGCCCCTTCGTCCATGCCGCCCGTTTCTTCCAGTGATGCCGCCTCCGACTGGAGCGGGGCCCTCGCCGGGCCTGCGGCCTCCGTGCATGTGACTGGTGTCGTGCCCAAGAAGGACGTCGACGCCCTTGCTGAGGCCAAGGAGCGCGAAGAGCGCGGGGAGCGCGGGGAGCGCGAGGCGGGTCGTGACGATGCCGGGCAGGGGGCGGACGCGTCCGTGTCCTCCTCCGCCGACAGTGCAGTCGGCGAGCCCGTCTCCGAGAGCCTTGGCAGTGGCGATCTTGAGAGTGGCGCCACCATGCGGTTCTCCGCTCGTGCCCTGAAGCGGGAGTTCGAGGAGCGGGCCGCTGCGGAACGGGCCGCCGAGGCCGACCGCTCCGGTGTGATCTCCTCCGACGTGGACGAGGCCGGTGCGTCCGACGTAGCCGTTAAGTCTGGTGAGTCCGGTGAGCCCGGTGAGGGGAAGCAGGAGCGGGAGACCGAGTCGGGGGTGAGCGGTCGTGCTGGGACTGACGCTCACGATGACTCCGAGTCCGTAGCCGAGGAGCTCGGCGCGTCCGCTTCCGTCCGTGCTGTCGACGCCGCACAGGACTCCGCGCCCTCCGCCTGGCCTCCGCCGCCCTCCCCTCAGGACGTGCTGCCTCCGCTGCCGCCCGCGTTCCAGCCCGCGGCTCCGGCCGCCGCGCCGCAGTGGCCCGCGCAGGCGCAGACTCCTCAGGCTCCGCCCACCGCGCCCGTTCAGCCGCAGACTCCGCAGCCCGCGCCGGGTACGTGGCCTACGTCCGCGCCTGCGCCTGCCGCTCCGCAGCCGCAGCAGGGTGGTTACGGGTTCCCGCAGGCCGCGCCTGCCGCACCCGTTACGCCGACCGCCCCTACCCCGCCCGCGCAGAACTCCGCCCCCGCGCCTGCCGCCCCCGAGGCCCCGCAGAGCGGTTACGGGTTCCCGCAAGCCGGAGTCGCCGCACCCGGTGCGCCCTTCGCCCCCGCTCCGCCTGCCCAGAACTCCGCTCCGCCCGCCCCTGCGGCACCGCAGAGCAGCTACGGGTTCCCGCAGGCCGCGCCCGGTGCGCCGGTCACGCCGCCGAACCCGCCTGCGCCGAACGCCGCCTCCGAGGCCCCGCTGAGCGGCTACGGGTTCCCGCAGGCCGCGTCCGGTGCGCCGGTCGCGCCGCCGAACCCGCCCGCGCAGAACTCCGCCCCCGCGCCTGCCGCCCCCGAGGCCCCGCAGAGCGGTTACGGCTTCCCGCAGACCCCCGCCGCACCCGGTGCACCCTTCGCCCCCGCCCCTCCCCCGCAGAACTCCGCTCCGCCCACCCCCGCCGCCCCCGCCACTCCGGTCACCCCTGAACCCGCCGCCCAGAGCAGCAGCGGGTACGGGTTCCCGCAGGCGCCCGCGCCGCAGGGGCAGCACCCCGTGCAGCCTGGACAGCCCGCGCAGCCCTTCCCCGGCCAGCCGCAGCAGCCCGCCCCCGGCGCGCAGCCCCTTCCGAACCAGCAGCCGCCTGCGCCTCAACAGCAAGCCCAACCGCATCCCCACCCCCGCCCCCCCCCGCCCCCCGCCCCCGCCCCCCCCCCGCCCGCCCAGCCCCCCGCCCAGCCCCAAGCACCCCAGCAGCCCCAAGGCCCCGTCGACCCCCGTACCGGTGCCGCCTGGCCGCAAGCCGTGCGGCACGATCAGCGCGAGCGGACGAACCCCGGGGCTCCGCTCGGGTACACCGCCGCCGTCGAGCTGTCCTCCGACCGGCTGCTGCGGAACAACAAGCAGAAGGCCAAGAGCAGTCGGCCCGCGGGCGGTTCGCGGTTCAAGCTGGGCGGCAAGAAGGAGGAGGCCGAGCGGCAGCGGAAGCTGGAGCTGATCCGGACCCCGGTTCTCTCCTGCTACCGCATCGCCGTCATCAGCCTCAAGGGCGGCGTCGGCAAGACGACCACCACCACCGCGCTGGGCTCCACGCTCGCCACCGAGCGGCAGGACAAGATCCTCGCGATCGACGCCAACCCCGACGCCGGTACGCTCGGCCGGCGCGTGCGGCGCGAGACCGGGGCCACCATTCGTGACCTCGTCCAGGCGATCCCGTACATCAACTCGTACATGGACATCCGGCGCTTCACCTCGCAGGCGCCGTCCGGGCTCGAGATCATCGCCAACGACGTCGACCCGGCCGTGTCGACCACGTTCAACGACGAGGACTACCGGCGCGCGATCGACGTACTCGGCAAGCAGTACCCGATCATCCTCACCGACTCCGGTACGGGGCTGCTCTACAGCGCCATGCGTGGCGTGCTCGACCTCGCCGATCAGCTGATCATCATCTCCACACCGTCCGTGGACGGGGCGAGCAGCGCCTCGACGACGCTGGACTGGCTCTCCGCGCACGGGTACGCCGATCTCGTCTCGCGGTCCATCACCGTCATCTCCGGTGTGCGCGAGACCGGCAAGATGATCAAGGTCGACGACATCGTGTCGCACTTCGAGACGCGGTGCCGGGGCGTCGTCGTCATCCCCTTCGACGAGCATCTCGCCGCCGGTGCCGAGGTCGATCTCGACATGATGCGGCCCAAGGTGCGGGAGGCGTACTTCAACCTCTCCGCGATGGTCGCGGAGGACTTCGTACGGGCCCAGCAGCAGCAGGGGCTGTGGACGTCGGACGGGAATCCGCCCCCGCATCTGGCTCCGCCGATGCCGGGCCAGCAGGCACAGCAACCGCAGGCGCAGCAACCGCAGGCGCAGCCGTACGCTCCCCAGCAACCTCAGCCGTACGCACCCCAGCAGCCCCAGCCCCCGCACCAGCCCCAGCCCCAGCCCCAGCCCGGGCAGCAACAGCCCTACCCGCAGCAGCCGGGCGCCCCGCAGGGATGGCAGCCTCAGCAACCCCAGCAGACACAGCCGCCACAGCAACCCCAGCCGCCGCAGCAGGCACAGCAAGCTCCCCCGCCCGCCCAGCCCGGCGCACCCTTCCAGCAGCCGCCGCCTCCGCAGCAGTAGCGACAGCAGTCGCCGTCGCCGTCGCAGGCACGGTCACAGTCACAGTCACAGCCGATTCATCAGTGGGCCCGCACCGTTCCCCGGTGCGGGCCCACCGCCGTGTACGCCCCCGTACGCCATCCCGGCACTGGCAGCCATGCCCACCCGTTCCGCCGCGCGGAGCGCCTGCCCACAGCAGTGGCCCCCCGGACGGACCACCAGGTCACGTCCCCCCTTCCCCTGGCGCCACCCCCTCACCAGGCGCGCGTCAGTGGTCTCGACCAATGTGTGCGCCATACCGGTCAACTCGTTATTTCCGCAGGCCACATGGGGTGCACACGCCGTTGACGCGCGCAGACCGGCGCTGGTAAACACACAGCAACCAGCTGACGTTTCTTGATCGAACAATGTGCAACCAGCCATCCCTGCGCGAGCGATGACGCGAGGTCACCGACCCATGGACACACAGGATCAGCACGGCAGATCAGCAGCACCCCAGCGGAGAGCAACGCCCCGGCACCACCCCCGGCACCACCCCCACGCCCGCTCCCACCCCCACCGCCGCCTCACACTCACCCTCGCCGGTGGCGTCGCCGCGTTCACTCTGACGGCCGGTCTCGCCACGCCACTCAATCCGGCGCCGCAGCTCGCACAGGCCAAGGACGACGGCGGGAAGCAGGTGCTCACCGTCGCCGTGGCGCAGAGCGTCGACTCGCTCAGTCCGTTCCTCGCCCAGCGGCTGCTCAGCACCAGCATCCACCGGCTGACGTACGAGTACCTGACGAACTACGACGCCAAGGACAACAAGGCGATCCCGGGGTTCGCCACCGAGTGGGAGTCCTCCGACGACAAGCTGACCTGGACGTACACCATCCGGGGCGACTCCAAGTGGTCGGACGGGAAGAAGGCGACCGCCGAGGACGCGGCGTGGACGTTCAACAAGGTGATGTCCAAGGAAGGCACCGCTACCGCGAACTCGAACTTCGTCACCAACTTCAAGAAGGTGACCGCGCCGAGCGCGACCAAGCTGGTCATCGAGCTGAAGAAGCCGCAGGCCACGATGGCCGCCCTCGACGTGCCGATCGTTCCCAAGCACGTATGGGAGAAGGTCGAGGACATCTCGAAGTTCAACAACGACAAGGACTTCCCCGTCGTCGGCAACGGACCGTTCACCCTGACGGACTACAAGGTCGACCAGTACGTACGACTGAAGGCCAACAAGGACTTCTGGCGCGGTTCGCCCAAGTTCGACGAACTGGTCTTCAAGACGTACAAGGACCAGGACGCCGCCGTCTCCGCCCTCCGGAAGGGCGAGGTGTCGTTCGTGGCCGGGCAGCCCGCGCTCACGCCCGCGCAGGCCGAGTCCTTGAAGAACGAGGACAACATCAAGGTCAATGAGGGGCCGGGGCGCCGGTTCTTCGCCCTCGCCACCAACCCGGGCGCCAAGACCCTCGACGGCAAGAAGTTCGGCGACGGGCATCCCGCGCTGCTCGACAAGAAGGTGCGGCAGGCACTCTTCCTCTCCGTCGACCGTGCGGCGCTCGTGGAGAAGGTCTTCCAGGGGCATGCCGTCGAGGGGGCCGGATACATTCCGCCGCGCTTCTCCGAGTACGCCTGGAAACCGTCCGCCGACCAAGAGCTGAAGTACGACCCGAAGAAGGCCGCACAACTCCTCGACGAGGCCGGATACAAGGAGAACAGCAGCGGCAAGCGGGTCGGGAAGGACGGGAAGCCTCTTGACTTCCGCATCCTGTGTCACGCCACCGACCCCAACGACAAGGCCGTCGGGAAGTATCTGAAGGAGTGGTGGGGGGAGCTCGGGATCGGGCTCAAGGTGAATTGCCTCGATGACGTGTCCGTGCCCTGGTACGCGGGTGAGTACGACCTCGCCTTCGACGGGTGGTCCGTCAACCCCGACCCCGACTTCGTCCTCGGCATCCACACCTGCGCCGCGCTGCCGGTGAAGGCCAAGGAGAGCGCCGCCACGGACAACTTCATCTGCGACAAGAAGTTCGACAGCCTGTACGACAAGCAGCTCGCCGAGTACGACGAGGGCAAGCGTGCCGACATCGTGAAGCAGATGGAGTCGTGGCTGTACGACTCCGGGTACATGAACGTCCTCGCGTATCCGAACGCCGTCGAGGCCTACCGCACCGACCAGATCAAGTCCATCACCACCATGCCGACGGCCGCAGGCAACATCTACGGCCAGGACGGATATTGGAGCTGGTGGTCGGCCGTGCCCGCGGATGGGAAGAGTTCCTCCAAGGACGGCAGCTCGACCGGTGTCATCATCGGTATCGCCGCTGCCGCGGTGGTGCTCGTGGGCGGCGGAGTCCTGTTCGCCCTGCGCCGCCGTTCTACCGCAGAGGACCGCGAGTAACGCATGACCGCTGACAGCAATCCCGCACTGCTCGACACCGAGGGCCCCAAGGGCCCCGGGGCCGACGGCGACCCGGCTGTGGCCGGGGCGGCGTCGGCCCGCGGGCCCCGGGACCGCAACACCCGCGCCTACCTCCTCTATGTGGCGGGCAAGATCGGCGGCGCGGTCGTGTCGCTGTTCGCCGTGCTCGTCACCAGCTTCTTCCTGTTCCGGCTGATCCCCGGCGACCCCGTCAAGCAGATGACGGGCGGCAAGCGGGTCTCCGCCGAGCAACTCGCCGCGATGCGTCAGGAGTTCGGCCTCGACAAGTCGGTCATGGCCCAATTCTGGGACTACACCGGCAACGTCCTGTCCGGCGACTTCGGCACGTCGTACCAGTTCCACGCGCCCGTGATGGACAAGATCACCGAGGCGCTGCCCGCGACGCTCCTTCTCACCGGAACGGCGTACGTCCTCTACACGATCATCGGCATCTGGCTCGGCACGCGCACCGCCTGGCGCAACGGGAAGCTTGGCGACCGCCTCAACACCGGGCTCGCCCTGACGTTGTACTCGGTGCCGTCATTCTGGCTGGGGCTGTTGCTGATCATCACCTTCTCCGTGGGCATCGGGCCCATCCCCGGGATGTTCCCGACCGGCGGTCTGGAGTCCGGGGGTGAGACCGGCTTCGCGTACGTCGTCGACGTCGCGCACCACATGGTGCTTCCCGTCGTCACGCTGGTCGCCGTCGGGTACGCGCAGACGCTGCTCGTCATGCGGTCGTCGCTGCTCGACGAGATGGGCAGCGACTATCTGACGACCGCGCGGGCGAAGGGGCTTCGGGACGATCTCGTACGGCGTCGGCACGCCGTGCCCAATGCCATGCTGCCGACCGTCACCCTGATGTTCGTCAACCTCGGCACGGTCGTGGCGGGCGCCATCCTCGTCGAGACCGTGTTCTCCTGGCCGGGGCTCGGCGGGCTCTTCTATCAGGCGCTGAGCGTGCCCGACCTGCCGCTGGTGCAGGGGCTGTTCTTCGTCTTCTCCGTCGCGGTGATCCTGATGAACACCCTGGCCGACGTGATCTATCCGCTGCTCGATCCCCGGGTGGGCCGATGACGACCGAATCCGCACCGACCGACCCGACACCGATTGCTCCGAAGGCCACCGCGAAGAGCGCGCGGTCGCTCGCGTGGACGCGGCGCAGGCACTCCGCGGTGCGCTTCTGGCGCGAGTACCGCACGCACCGCGCCGGGCTCGTCGGCCTCTCCGTGCTCGTCCTGATCGGCCTCGCCGCGGTCTTCGCCCCGCTGCTCGTCGGCTCCGACGCGCAGAGCGTGACCGGCGCGCCGGGCGATCCGATGGAGGCGCCGAGCGGGGAGTTCCCGCTCGGGACCGACCAGTTCGGGCGCGACCTGCTGGGCCTGCTCGTGTACGGCGCGCGCATGTCGCTGACCGTGGGGCTGCTCGCCGCCGTGCTCTCGGTGGCCATCGGCACGCTCGTCGGCATCACCGCGGGGCACTTCAAGGGCTGGTACGCCACCGTGATCATGCGCGTCACCGACTGGTTCCTGGTGATGCCGACGCTCGTGCTCGCCATCGCGCTCGCCGCGGTGATGTCCGGCACGGTCTGGACGATCATCCTGGCGATCGGCGTGACGACCTGGCCGACCACGGCACGCCTGGTCAGGGCGCAGACCCTCGCCGTGGAGTCCCGCCCCTACATCGAGCGGGCGCAGGCACTCGGCGGCGGCCACGGCCACATCATGGCCCGGCACGTCCTGCCCAACGTCATGCCGCTCGTCCTCGCGCAGACCACGCTCGTCATCTCCGGCGCCATCCTCACCGAGGCCACGCTCGCGTTCCTCGGCCTCGGCGACCCGACGAGCGTCTCCTGGGGCGGGCTGCTGCAGGACGCGCGCGAGGCGGGCGCGGTCAGCGCGGGGCACTGGTGGTACCTCGCCCCACCCGGTCTCGCCATCGCCGTCGTCGCGCTGGCGTTCACACTGTGCGGCCGCGCCGTGGAATCCGTGCTCAACCCCAGGCTGGGGGCCTCCCGTTGACCGACAACACCCAGTTGCCCGACAAGAGCCAGTTGACCGACAAGGCCCAGTTGACCGACAAGGCCCAAGCGAGCCCGCGGCGTCTCCTCGACGTACGCGAGCTCGAAGTGACGTACGCGAACGGCGCCGCAGCGGTCCGCGGTGTGAACCTGCACGTCGACGCGGGGCACAAGCTCGGCGTCGCGGGCGAGTCGGGGTGCGGCAAGTCCACGCTCGCGCTGGCCCTGCTGCGGCTGCTGCCCGCGGGCACCAAGGTGTCCGGCGAGATCCTGCTCGACGGCGAGGACGTCCTCACGATGAAGTGGGGGCGGGTCCGCGCGGTGCGCTGGGCCGGTGCCTCCATCGTCTTCCAGGGCGCGATGCACTCCCTGAACGCCGTGCACCGCATCGGCGACCAGATCGCCGAGCCGATCCTGCTGCACAAGAAGGCGACGCAGGCCGGCGCGAAGACCAAGGTCGGTGAGCTCCTCGAACACGTGGGACTGCCCGCCGCCCGCGCGGAGGCCTATCCGCACGAGCTGTCCGGCGGCCAGCGCCAGCGCGTGATGATCGCGATGGCGCTCGCCTGCGATCCGCGGCTCATCATCGCCGATGAGCCGACCACCGCGCTCGACGTGATGATCCAGGCGCAGATCCTCCGCCTGATCGAGCAGTTGGTGGCCGAGCAGGACCTCGGCCTGATGATGATCAGCCACGACCTGGCCGTGCTCTCCGACACGTGTGACCGGCTCGCGGTGATGTACGCGGGCCGTGTCGTCGAGGAGGGCCCGGCCTCCGAGGTCTACGAGAACGCCCGGCACCCCTACGGGAAGGCCCTCTCGGCGGCCTTCCCGCGCATCGGCGACATCGCGTCCCGGTTCGCCCCGCGCGGGCTGCCCGGCGATCCGCCCGACCCGTCCGCGCTCCCCACGGGGTGTACGTTCCACCCCCGCTGCCCGGTCGCCCTCGACTCCTGCGCCACGGAGGACCAGGCGCTGCGGGACGCGGGGCCGCACCACCGCGCGGCCTGCGTTCACGCGGGCGCACCGCTTCCCGCGCAGCCCACGTCGGCTCCCGCGACGGCGGAGCGCACATCGTGACCGAGAGCCCCCGTGAAGAGGACGCGCGCATGACGACGCAGGAGCAGGAACCGGAGACGACTGTCGCGGGATCCGGTGGGCCGCTGCTCACCGCCGCCGGTCTGCACATCGCCTTTCCCGGCCGCCGCGGCGGGGCCACCGCGCGTGCCGTGGACGGCGTCGACCTCGACATCAAGGGCGGCGAGATCGTCGCCCTCGTGGGCGAGTCGGGCTGCGGCAAGACGACGCTGGCGCGCTCACTGCTCGGCCTCGTGCCCCCGACATCCGGCAAGGTCACGTTCGGCGGCAAGCCGCTCAACTACTCGGGGCGCGCACTCAAGGCGTACCGCAAACGGGTCCAGCTGGTCCTCCAGGACCCGAGCGGGTCGCTCAATCCGCGGCACACGGTGTACGACGCCGTGGCGGAGGGGCTGCGCATCCACGGGTACGGGGGCGACGAGCGGGCGGCGGTCGCGGGGGCGCTCTCGCGGGCCGGGCTGCGCCCGCCGGACCGCTTCTTCCTGCGCTACCCGCACGAGCTGTCCGGCGGCCAGCGCCAGCGCGTCGTCATCGCGGGCGCGCTGGTCCTCGAACCCGAGCTCATCGTCGCCGACGAGCCGGTGGCTTCGCTGGACGCGTCCGTACGAGGTGAGATCCTGGCGCTCCTGCTGCGGCTCCGCGACGACCTGGGCCTGTCCGCGCTGGTGGTGACGCACGACCTGGGCCTCGCCTGGAACATCGCGGACCGGGTCGCGGTGATGTACCTGGGCCGGATCGTGGAGACGGGAACGGTGGAGGAGGTACTGACGTCACCTCAGCACCCGTACACGCAGGCCCTGCTGTCCGTCCTGCCCGAGGCGCCGGGAGACCCGGTGGTACTGACGGGCGAGCCCCCGGACCCCTCCCGCATCCCCGGCGGCTGCCGCTTCCACGCCCGCTGCCAGGTACTCGCCTCCGGCGAGGCGGAACGCGCGGGAGTCGCGGACCGCTGCCGCGGGGAGGACCTGGCGGTGCTCTCCGGGGCGGGCGAGACACAGGTGGCGTGCCACTGGGCGGCGGCGCGATAGCGTCCCTGTCCGGCGACCACCAGGCCGCGGTCAGCTCGTCCTGACGGGGGCGCCTCCGGCGTCGAACACCTTGCCGGTGAGGGCGTTCACTCGGTAGAGACCCGGGACGGCCTCTTCGTCCTCGCTGGTGGTCGCCGCTGCGACGTTCACCAGCCAGTAGGGCGTCCAGGCGCCTTCCAGATCAGCGGCTGCAATAGGCGGCGGCCGGGGCGACCGGTGCGCTGACCATGACCGAACCACCGGCGATGGCAAGGACGGTTCGAGGTTTCTCCCCAGCCCTGACCTGCGCCATCGGGACGAGGCCGCGCGCACCGCCCCCGGCGACTACGCGCGTTCCGCCGCCGCCACGAGCTCCCCGCAGCGCTTCACGTCGTCCGCCATCGCCACGAGCAGTGCGTCGATCGAGTCGAACTTGGCCTGGCCGCGGACGAAGGCCAGGAAGTCCACGGCCACGTGCAACCCGTACAGGTCGAGCCCGACGCGGTCGATCGCGTACGCCTCGACCGTCCGCTCCGTGCCGTCGAACTGCGGATTCGTGCCGACCGAGATCGCCGCCGGCATCGCCTCGCCCTGGGCGTGCAGCCAACCGGCGTAGACCCCGTCCGCGGGGACGGCGGTGTGCGGCAGGGTCTCGACGTTCGCCGTGGGGAAACCGAGCTCGCGCCCGCGCTGCGCACCGCGCACGACGACGCCCTCGACGCGGTGCGGGCGGCCGAGGATCTCCGCCGCTCCGGTGACGTCGCCCTCGGCGATCAGGCGCCGGGTCAGGGTCGAGGAGAACGGCGCGCCGTCGCCCGCCTCGCCGCTGACGTACAGGTCGATGACGTCCACTTCGTAGTCGTACGTTCCGCCGAGCTCGGCCAGGAAGTCGACGTTGCCCGCCGCCTTGTGGCCGAAGCGGAAGTTGGGGCCCTCGACGACCACGCGCGCGTGCAGTTTGTCGACGAGGACCTTGACCACGAAGTCCGCGGGCGACAGCTTCGAGAACTCGGTGGTGAAGGGGAGGATCAGGAGCGCGTCCACGCCCAGCTCGGCCATCAGCTCGGCGCGCCGGTGGTGCGGGGCGAGCAGCGGCGGGTGGCTGCCGGGGCGGACGACCTCGCTGGGGTGCGGGTCGAAGGTGACGACGACGGCGGGCACGCCGAGCTCACGGGCGCGCTCCACCGCACGGCCGATGATGAGCTGGTGCCCGCGGTGCACGCCGTCGTAGGAACCAATGGTGACGACGCTGCGCCCCCAGTCCTGGGGGATGTCCTCCAAGCCACGCCAGCGCTGCACTTCTTTGCTCCTCGCCGAACCCGTATACGTCACGTACATCTGTACGTTCCCATTGCCGATTGCGCAGGACTAAGAGTGCCATGCCGACACCTCGCGGCTCGCACCGGAGGGAGTGGCGGGGGTCACTCCTGTGGGTCTCCTCTATGCGTCTCCTCTACGCGTCTCCTCTACGCGTCTCCTCTACGCAGGGACGCGGATGCCGCCCGCGAGGTTCTCGATCACCCGCTGGGCGCTCGGGCCGATCAGGGCCGCCCAGTCCTGCGGGGCGTCGGCCAGCCAGCCGGTGACGAGCGCGGCGAAGCCCGGACGGCCGCGGGCCAGTTCGACGAGGCACCGGTCGCACCGGGACGCGCCCTCCGGCGTGCGGACGAGGAGCAGCGCGGTGCGGTGGACCCGCTCGCGGGTACGGTCCTCGCCGCACTCCGCCACGCCGAGCACCACCGCCCGCAGGACGCTCTCCAGGACGGCGGCGTCCCGCTCCTGGCTGAGCAGGACGTCGAGCAGTTCGCCGCGCAGGGCGCGTGACGCGGCGGTGCCGGGCGCGGCGAGCACGGGCGCGAGGGCCGCGCGGACCTGTACGTGTCTGCTGTGCAGCAGGCCTGCGACCAGGGGAAAGAGGACGGGGCGCACGTCGGGGCCGTGTTCGAGGCGACGGTCGATGTACGCGACGGCGGGCGCGGCCGCCTCGGGGCGGGCCTCCAGGAGGTCGTGGACGAGGGTGGCGACGCGGCGGGCGAGGACGGGCGTGGTCACGTCGGCGAGGCAGCACAGGATGGCGTCGGCGGCCGGGTCCGGGGCGTGCAGCCGGGTGCGGAAGGCGTCGAGGACGAGGTCGGAGTGGGTGGTGAGGGCGGCGGCGAGGGCGCTCGCGGGCAGCTGCGGGTCCCCGGCGGTGAAGCGGCGCAGGGCGTTCGGCAGGTGCTGGGCGCGGGTCTGCGGATCGCGTACGAGGACGGCGAGCGCGGCGCCGTGGAGGGCATCGTCGGCGGGGCGGGCGAGCAGCGCGAGGGCGGCGCAGCGCAGGAGCGCGTGTTCGGCGACCGTGGTGGCGTGCGGGGCGGCGCGCAGGCCGTAGGCGGCGGCCGCTACGCGCCGGGCGGGGCGTTCGTCGCGGGCCCAGCGGTCGACCGCCCTGCACAGGGCGGCGGGCTCCTCCTCGGCGAGCGCGGCGAGCAGTTCGTCGGCGCGCGCGTGCGCGCAGTCGACGAGGGCCTCGGTGAGGTCGTCGATGGCGCGGTGCCGGTGCGTGTGGAGCAGCGCCTGCGCGGCGGAGGCGACGGTGGCGTCGGGCGCCCCGTCCAGCGGCCGCTCGTCGGCGAACCATCGCGCGAGGTGCGGCTGTACGTTCGCGGGGTCGGCGCGGAGCAGTGCGGCGACGGCGTCGAGGCGGCGGTCCGGGGTCCCAGGGGGGCCGTCGTGCACGACGAGCCGGCGCAGCAGCGAGAACCGGTCGGCCTCGGCGAGCGGCAGCCGCAGCCAGAACGCCGTCGCGAACTCCCCGCGCCCGGCGAGCGGTTCGAGCACGGCGAGGTAGGGCGTCGCGTCGGGCACGCGCAGCAGCACCTCACCGAGAAGGTGCCCGGCCCACCACGCGGCGTCCCCCCGGTCGCCTCCCTCTCCCGCTCCCCCACGGCCGAACTCCACCAGCGCGTCGGTGAGCTCACCCAGCCGCGACGCCAGCTCCGCGGCGCCCCGCTGCCGACCGAGCAGCAGCAGCGCCTGGATCACGGGCCCGATGCGGTGCCGCGGCACGGGCAGGGGGCGGGCGGGAGCGGGGGCCGGGGCAGAGGTGCTGCCCGGCCTGCGCCGACGCTGCTCCGGGACCGCGGGGCCGCCCCTCCCCGCCCCCCGATGCCGATGCACCAACGCCCCCAAAGCCCCGTCCACGTCCAGATGCGTCCCCTGGAGCCAGTCCGCCACCTCCTCGTGCGCGAAGCGGTAACCCGTCCCCGCGGGTACGAGGAGTCCCTCCGTCAGTACCGCTGATGCCCAGCCCGTGCAGCCGTGGAGCCGCGTCCCCCACGGGAAGGTCTCCTCGAAGGAGGTCCTGTCCAGCTCCCCGTGGCCGGGGCCGAGGCAGCGGCGGGCCGCCTCGTGGACCTGGCCCGACACCGTCGCCGCCAGACGGCGCACCGCGTTGCCGCGCAGCCCGTTCGCCGCCGCGAGCCGCACCGCCACCCGCAGGCACAGCAGGTCGAGGTAGGCGCCGAAGATGTCGTCGCGGCCAGGAGTGCCCGGCGGTGGCGCGTCCGGTGTCGCGCCCCACACCTCGGAGAGCAGCCGCAGGGCCAGCGGGTGCCGGGCGTCGGCGGCGGCCAGGGCACCGTCCGGGATGCCGTGGAGCGCGCGGGCCCGGCGTGCCTGGGGTTCCGGCAGGTCCCCGAGGCGTACGCAACCGGGGAGCTCCGCGCCGTCCGCCGCCGCGTGCAGCGACGCCGCGTCGAAGTGGGCGCCGGCCTGCTCCCAGTACTCCGCGCGGCAGGCGACGACGAGGCGGGCCCCCGTGTCCCGCAGCCATCGGGCCGTGTTGGCGCTCCACTGCGCGAGGCGGTGGGCCAGCACGGCCGGCATCTCCTCGGGGCCGTCGAGCAGGAGGAGGAGCGGTCGCCCGGCGTCCCGTACGAGCCGGGCCACCCGGCCGGCCCCCAGGTCGCCGAGTGTCTGCTCGTCACCCGGCTCCCCCGCGGACGCCGTGAGGATGCGCCCCGCACGGTCGAGCGCCCGCTCCACCGCGTCGGCCACGGACGCGTCCGTGCCCCGCAGGTCCGCGCCGCGCAGCCACAGCGTGGGGGCGGGCTCGGTGCCTCTCGCGCGTCGTGCGGCGAGCGCGGCCAGCTCCGTCGTACGCCCCGTGCCGGGGTCTCCGACGAGGCCGAGCACACGGGCGGTACCGGTCATGAACGCGGCGAACTCTCGTGCCGTGTCGGGCCGTTCGACCGGTTCGTGGAGCGGGGCGGGCGGGCCGTCGGAGCCCGCCGAGGTGGCGGTGAGGTGCAGCGCGCCCGCGAGGTTGAGGTCTTCGCCGTACGCGGGAACGGTCGCGGCGTTGCGCGCGACGAGCTCGGCGAGCGGCCCGCCCGGGTCGGCGGCGGCCGCTTGCAGAAGCGATACGGCGAAGCCCGCGGGGCGGTGTGCGCAGACGTCCTGGTCCGGGAGGGAGAGCGCCGCGCTCCGGCCGGGTTGCAGGGCCGTGCCGAGGACCGCCAGCACGGCGCCCGTCGACGCGTCCACGACCGGCCCGCCCGCGGCGCCGCCGCCGAGCCGCAGCGCGTCCGCGCCGTCCGTGCCGATCGCCAGTTCCAGGGCCGCGTCCACCAGGTGGAAGCGGTCCGTCGCCGTGTACGTGACCGCTGAGGTGCCGAGGACCCGCGCCTCGCGCCAGCCGCGTGCGGCGATGCGTACGTAGGTGCCGGTCGCCACGGATGTCCGGGCGGCGACCGGCAGGGGCCGCAGTCCGAGCCCTTCGGTGCGGACGAGGGCGAGGTCGGTGCCGGGCAGCTCCACGACGGCTTCGGCGGGCACTACGCAGGTGCGGTCGTCCGGCGCGTGCAGGACGATCCGGGCGAGCCCGTCGACCGCCTCGTGGCTGGTGACGACCGTGCCGTGCTCGTCGGCTGCGAACCCCGTGCCGCGCGGTCGCCCCGCGAGATCGCAGACCCGCACCAGAGACGACTCCGGCGCCGGAACCGAGAAGCCGTCCCGGCCGCGTCCCGCCATGCTCGAACCTCCCCGCCGTGCCCCGTTCCCTCGACCGTAGGTCGGGGGTGATCAGCGGGACAGGGGACGGCGCGAACGCGCCCCCTTCCGACCCCCCGGTTCACTCCGAGCGCCTGCCCGATGGGGTGAATGGGGGCGTGCCGGTGGATAGACCTCTAGAGGGGGGAAGCGTGGAGCGGCGGACCGAGGTCCGCCGCTCCACTACGTCACAGGGGTACGAGGTGCGCCGACGTCAGGCGAAGACGGCCAGGCTCTTGGCCTTGCCGCGCGACTCCTCCGCGAGGACCAGGAAGCGGCCCTCCGGGTCGAAGACGGCGACGGCGCCCACACCCACGTACTCCTCGGGCATGTCGATGCGGACGCCGTTGAGCAGCAGCCTGCCGCGCTTGTCGTCCACGTCCCAGCGCGGGAAGGCCCGGTCGGCGGCCTCGGCCACGGGCATCACGGTCAGCTCTTCCTGGAGCTGGTCGAGGGTCTTCGCCGCGTCCAGCTTGTAGGGGCCGACGCGGGTGCGGCGCAGCGCGGTCAGGTGACCGCCGACGCCGAGGTCGGCGCCCAGGTCGCGGGCGATGGCCCTGATGTACGTACCGGAGGAGCAGACGACCGAGACGACCAGGTCGAGCACGGGCGTGCCGTCCTCGGCGACCGCGTCACGGACGTCGTACACCGTGAAGGCGGAGATCGTGACCGGCCTGGCCGGGATCTCGAAGTCCTCGCCCTTGCGGGCCCTGGCGTACGACCGCTTGCCGTCGATCTTGATGGCGCTGACCTTGGACGGCACCTGCATGATGTCGCCGGACAGCTTGGCGATGCCCTCGTCTATGCCCTCTCGGGTGACCTTCGAGGCATCCGTCGACGAGGTGATCTCGCCCTCGGCGTCGTCGGTGAGGGTGTTCTGGCCCAGGCGGATGGTGCCCAGGTACTCCTTCTCGGTCAGCGCTAGGTGGCCGAGGAGCTTCGTGGCGCGCTCGACGCCGAGCACGAGGACGCCCGTCGCCATGGGGTCGAGGGTGCCCGCGTGTCCGACGCGGCGGGTCTTGGCGATCCCGCGCATCTTGGCCACCACGTCGTGCGAAGTGAAGCCGGACGGCTTGTCGACGATGACAAGGCCGTCCGGCGTGGTGCCGCTGTTGCTCATGCTCGGGCGTCGCCGTCCGTTTCGTCGTCGGACTCGTCCTCGGGCTTGCGGTACGGGTCCGCGCCGCCCGCGAACTCGGCGCCCGCGGAGACCTCCCGGACCTTCTCGTCCGACATCCGTGCCTTGTCGAGCAGGTCCTCGATGGCCCGCGCGTTGTCCGGCAGGGCGTCGGCGACGAAGGACAGGGTCGGCGTGAACTTCACACCCGCGGCCTGTCCGACCGCCGACCGGAGGACGCCCTTGGCGCTCTCCAGGCCCGCGGCGGCCGCCGCGCGCTCCTCGTCGTCGCCGTAGACCGTGTAGAAGACCGTGGCCTCCCGCAGGTCACCGGTCACCCGGGTGTCCGTGATCGTCACGTGCGTGCCGAGCCGCGGGTCCTTGATCCCGCGCTGCAGCTTCTGAGCAACCACCTCTCGGATGAGGTCCGCCAGCCTTTTCGCCCGCGCGTTGTCGGCCACTGCTCCGTCTCCCTTATCCCCGGGCATTCCCTGGGCTTGTCTTGCTGTGTTCAGTCATCGTCGCCGTGCAGCCGCCGTCGCACCGACAGCAGCTCCACTTCGGGCCGGGCGGCGACGAGGCGCTCGCACCGGTCCAGTACGTCGTGGAGGTGGCCCGCGTCACCCGACACCACCGCGAGGCCGATCTCGGCCCTGCGGTGCAGGTTCTGACCGCCCACTTCCGCCGCGCTCACCGCGTACTTGCGCTGGAGCTCGGCGACGATGGGACGGACGACGGAGCGTTTCTCCTTCAGCGAATGTACGTCGCCGAGGAGCAGATCGAAGGACAGAGTCCCCACATACATGTGTGTCCGGATGTCCCGCCGGTACGGGGTCGAGGCCCCGCCAACCACTTGGCAGGGACACAAGAACCGTACACGGAACGGCCGGGGCCGATCGACGGGATTTTCCCCGTCGACCGGCCCCGACACTGAACCGAGCGGATCAGATCAGCGAACTGATCAGCCGCGCGGCTTCTCGCGCATCTCGTACGTGGCAACGACGTCGTCGATCTTGATGTCGTTGAAGTTGCCGAGGTTGATACCGCCCTCGAACCCTTCGCGGATCTCGGTGACGTCGTCCTTGAAGCGGCGCAGACCCTCGATGTTGAGGTTCTCCGCGATGACCTTGCCATCGCGCAGCAGGCGGGCCTTGGTGTTGCGCTTGACCTCGCCGGAGCGGATGAGCACACCGGCGATGTTGCCGAGCTTGGACGAGCGGAAGACCTCGCGGATCTCCGCGGTGCCGAGCTCGACCTCCTCGTACTCCGGCTTGAGCATGCCCTTGAGGGCCGCCTCGATCTCCTCGATGGCCTGGTAGATCACCGAGTAGTAGCGGACGTCGACGCCCTCGCGCTCCGCCATCTGCGCGGCACGACCGGCCGCACGGACGTTGAAGCCGATGACGATGGCGTCGGAGCCCATCGCCAGGTCGATGTCCGACTCGGTGACCGCACCCACACCGCGGTGCAGGACGCGGATGTCGACCTCTTCGCCGACGTCGAGCTGGAGCAGCGAGGACTCGAGAGCCTCCACCGAACCGGACGCGTCGCCCTTGATGATGATGTTGAGGTCCTGGACCAGACCGGCCTTGAGCACCTGGTCGAGGTCCTCGAGGGACACCCGGCGGGTGCGCTTGGCGAACGCGGCGTTGCGCTCACGGGCCGCACGCTTCTCGGCGATCTGACGCGCCGTACGGTCCTCGTCGACAACCAGGAAGTTGTCGCCGGCACCCGGCACGTTGGTGAGACCGAGAACGAGGACGGGAGTCGACGGGGTCGCCTCCTCGACGTTCTCGCCCTTGTCGTCGAGCATCGCGCGGACTCGGCCGTACGCGTCACCGGCGACCATCGTGTCGCCGACGCGGAGGGTACCGCGCTGGACGAGGACGGTCGCGACGGCGCCGCGGCCCTTGTCGAGGTGGGCCTCGATCGCGATGCCCTGCGCGTCCTGCTCCGGGTTGGCCCGCAGGTCGAGCGAGGCGTCCGCGGTCAGGACCACGGCCTCGAGCAGCTGCTCGATGTTCTGGCCCTGGCGCGCGGAGATGTCGACGAACATCGTGTCGCCGCCGTACTCCTCGGCCACCAGACCGAACTCGGTGAGCTGACCGCGCACCTTGGTCGGGTCGGCACCCTCGACGTCGATCTTGTTGACCGCGACCACGATCGGCACGTCGGCCGCCTTGGCGTGGTTCAGCGCCTCGATCGTCTGCGGCATCACACCGTCGTTCGCCGCGACCACGAGGATCGCGATGTCGGTGGACTTCGCACCACGGGCACGCATGGCGGTGAACGCCTCGTGACCGGGGGTGTCGATGAAGGTGATGGCGCGCTCTTCACCGTTGACCTCGGTGGCGACCTGGTACGCACCGATGTGCTGCGTAATACCGCCGGCCTCGCCCGCAACGACGTTCGTCTTGCGGATCGCGTCCAGAAGTCGGGTCTTACCGTGGTCGACGTGACCCATGACGGTCACGACCGGCGGACGGGAGACGAGCATGTCCTCGCCGCCCTCGTCCTCGCCGAACTCGATGGAGAACGACTCGAGGAGCTCGCGGTCCTCCTCCTCCGGGCTGACGATCTCGAGGACGAAGTTCATCTCGTCCGCGAGGAGCTTCAGCGTCTCGTCGGAGACGGACTGCGTGGCGGTGACCATCTCGCCGAGGTTCATCATCACGCCGACCAGCGAGGCCGGGTTCGCGTTGATCTTCTCCGCGAAGTCGGTCAGCGAGGCACCGCGCGACAGGCGGACGATCTGTCCGTTGCCGCGAGGCAGCATGACGCCGCCCACCGACGGGGCCTGCATGGCCTCGTACTCCTGGCGCCTCTGCCGCTTCGACTTGCGACCACGACGGGCGGGCCCGCCGGGACGGCCGAACGCACCCTGCGTGCCACCACGGGCACCGGGACCACCGGGACGGCCACCGAAGCCGGGACGGCCACCGAAGCCGCCGCCGCCACCGGGACGACCGGCACCGCCGCCACCCGGACCGCCGGGACGGCCGGCGAAACCGCCGCCACCGCCACCGGGACGACCCGCGAAGCCGCCGCCACCGGGACGACCGCCACCGCCGCCACCCGGGCGACCGCCGCCGCCGGGACCGCGGCCACCGCCGGGGCCACCGCCGGGACGCGGACCCGCGGCGGGACGCTGCGGCATCATGCCCGGGTTCGGACGGTTACCGGCGGGACCGCCGCCGGGACGCGGAGCGCCGCCCTGCGGGCGGGGCATGCCGCCCGGGGTCGGACGGGCGCCGCCCTGACCCTGCGGACGGGGAGCGCCACCGGGGCCACCCTGGCCGCCCTGCGGGCGCGGGGCGCCACCGGGGCCGCCCTGGCCGCCGCCGGGACGCGGGGCACCACCCGGACGGGGCGCCTGCGGGCGCGCCATGCCGGTGGAGCCACCGGAGGTGAAGGGGTTGTTGCCCGGGCGCGGACCCGAGGGACGGGCACCGCCGGGACGCGGGGCGCCACCCTGGCCGCCGGGGCGCGCAGCACCCTGACGGTCACCGCGGTCACCACGGTCGCCGCGGTCACCACGGCCCTGACCCTGGCCCTGACCGGGGGCCGGACGGCCACCGGGCTTCGGGGCGCCGGGGCCCGGACGGGCGCCGGGGCGCGGGCCGGACGGGGCGGCAGGAGCCTCGGATGCCGCAGGCGCGGCCGGCGGAGCGGTGAACTCCGGGGCGGCCGGGGCCGGCGAGGCCGGCGCGGGCTTGGGGGCCGGCGGCTTCGGGCCGGGCGTCGGGCGCGGGCCCGGCGTCGCGGCGGCCGCGGGCTTCTCGGCCGCGGCGGGCTTGGGCGCCGGCGGCTTCGGCGCGGCCGGACCCGGACGGGCGGCCTGCGCGGGAGAGGGGGATGCGGGAGCCGCGGGGCTCGCCGGCTTGGGGGCGGCCTGCTTGCGCGGGGCCCCGGGCTTGGCGGCGGACTTGCCGTTGCCACCGCCCTGGTTCAATGCGTCAGTCAGTTTGCGTACTACCGGCGCCTCGATCGTCGAGGACGCCGAACGTACGAATTCACCGAGTTCTTGGAGCTTGGCCATGACGACCTTGCTCTCCACTCCGAACTCCTTGGCGAGCTCGTATACCCGGACCTTAGCCACTTCGCTCCTTTTAGGTCCGGGTTACGCCGGACCGTCGCTACTTCATGGGCGTACTCATCGCGTGCTCATCGAGTGCTCATCGCAATCTCGACCTACTTCCAACTCGCGGGGTACCAGGGCCACACGGGGTTCCGTGCGCCCACGTCTTACGGTGTTGCCTCCTGGGCAACTGTCTCGACAGCCCGGCGCAGCGCCTCCGTGTCGAGCGGCCCCTGGGCGCGGAACGCCCTCGGGAACGCCCGGCGGCGGACCGCCAGGTCCAGACAGACCAGGGCGGGGTGTACATACGCACCCCGGCCGGGCAGCGTACCGCGCGGATCGGGGACGCAGGCGCCCTCTTTCCTCACGATGCGCAGCAGATCGCTCTTGGCCGCTCGCTCCCGGCACCCCACACAGGTGCGCTCAGGGCATGCGCGGGCATGCGTCCGGCCAGACACGCTTAAGTCTACCTCCCCGCACCGACCTCACCCCTTTGGGGCAAGAATCGAACGGCTACTCGCCACATACTGTCGTGATCGAAGCGGTGGCCGCCCGGAATTTATTCCCGGGACGGCTCCACCGCCCGCTGCTAGTCGCGCTCGGGCTGCTCCGTGTCGGGCCTGATGTCGATCCGCCAGCCGGTGAGACGCGCGGCCAGGCGGGCGTTCTGCCCCTCCTTGCCGATCGCGAGCGACAGCTGGTAGTCCGGCACAGTCACCCGGGCCGAGCGGGCGCCGAGGTCGACGACCTCGACCTTGCTGACGCGGGCCGGGGAGAGCGCGTGGGCGACCATCTCGGCCGGGTCCTCGGACCAGTCGACGATGTCGATCTTCTCGCCGTTGAGCTCACCCATGACGTTGCGCACACGGCTGCCCATCGGGCCGATGCAGGCGCCCTTGGCGTTGAGGCCCGAGCGCGTCGAACGGACCGCGATCTTGGTGCGGTGGCCGGCCTCGCGGGCGATGGCCGAGATCTCGACGGAACCGTCGGCGATCTCCGGGACCTCCAGCGCGAAGAGCTTCTTCACCAGGTTGGGGTGCGTGCGCGACAGGGTCACGGACGGGCCGCGGACGCCCTTGGCGACCCGCACGACGTAGCTGCGCAGGCGCATGCCGTGGGGGTACTGCTCGCCGGGCACCTGCTCCTGCACCGGCAGGATGGCCTCGAGCTTGCCGATGTCGACCAGCACGTTCTTCGGGTCGCGGCCCTGCTGGACCACGCCGGTGACGATGTCGCCCTCGCGCCCGGCATACTCCCCGAGCGTCGCGTCGTCCTCGGCGTCGCGCAGGCGCTGCAGGATGACCTGCTTCGCGGTGGTCGCGGCGATGCGGCCGAAGTCGGACGGGGTGTCGTCGAACTCGCGGGGCTCCTGGCCCTCTTCGAGGTCGTCCGCCTCTTCCTTCGCCCAGACCGTCACGTGGCCGCTCTCACGGTCGAGCTTCACGCGTGCGCGGCGGTGGCTTCCCTCGGTGCGGTGGTAGGCGATGAGGAGGGCCGACTCGATCGCCTCGACGAGGAGGTCGAAGGAGATCTCCTTCTCACGGACCAGACCCCGCAGGGCACTCATGTCGATGTCCACGGCTACGCCTCCTCTTCCTTCTTGTCCTTGCGGTTGAACTCGACCTGCACGCGCGCCTTGTCGATCTCGTCGAAGGCGAGGCGGCGGGAGGTGGGCTTGCGGCCCTTCACGCCGGGCACCTCGAGGTCGAGGCCTTCGTCGTCCACGGTGAGGATGCGGGCGGTCACCTCGTCGCCCTCGGTGAGCTGGAACTTCACCAGGCGGCCGACCGCGCGCAGGTAGTGGCGGCGCTCGGTCAGCGCACGCTCGGCGCCGGGGGAACCGACCTCAAGGTCGTACTCGCCCTCACCCATCGCGTCGGTCTCGTCGAGCTTCGCGGAGAGCGCGCGGCTCACTTCCGCGATCGCGTCCAGGTCCACGCCGTCCTCGGAGTCGATGACGACTCTCAGCACCCGCTTGCGTCCGACGGAGGCCACTTCGATCTCTTCGAGATCCAGGTCCTGGGAGGCGACGAGCGGTTCCAGTAGTTGCCGCAGCCTCTCGCTCTGGGTGGTGCTCATCCGGGTGACTCCTCGGCCGCGTGTGCTGTTGTGGGTGCGTTGCAAGTCTGCGTGTCAGGTCAAAGGGTATCCGGTCCGAAGGGGTGTTGCCGCCCACGGGCAGGACGATGCGGCGCTCCGTTCCGAGCCGATCGCGGGCGCCGAGGCGGTCCGAAGGTACGGTGATCACCGGGCCTGTGCCCACCGATCTCCCTTTCTGCTCCTTTCTGTTCCCTTTCGCACCCTTCTCGCTCGCGCCTTTTGGCCTTCCTTCCGAGGACGTCTGCCGTGCCGTCGTATCTCACCGCCCCGCGATCCCGTCCGGGACCGCGCCGAAGGAGTCTGCTCACCGGGGCCGCCGGTATCGCGTCGGCGGCGCTGCTCGCGGGCTGCACGGACTCCCCCGACTCCGACGCCGACGAGCGTCCGTCCGCGGCCCGGCGCCTGCGCGCCGCCGCGGCGAAGGACAGCAGGGAACTCCTCGGGCGGTACGACGCCGTGCTGGCCGCGCACCCCTCGCTCGACGTGCGGCTCGGGCCGCTGCGGGGCGAGGTGAAGCGGCACGTGGAGGCGTTCGAGAAGAGCGCGTACGACAGGAGCCCGTCCCCCACGGCGTCCGGCTCCCCTTCCGGCACCCCGTCGAAGGCTCCCTCGCCCTCCGTGGCCACGGACCCCGGGACGGCCGTGCGCGACCTGGCCAAGTCCGAACGCGAGCTGGCCGACCGGCGGGGCAGGGCCCTGCTCGACGCCCCCGCCGAGGAGGGCAGGCTGCTCGCCTCCGTGGCCGCCGCGGGCGCGGCCCACGCCTACCTGCTGACGGAGACGGAGGACGACAAGTGAGCGACACGAAGGACTCGCGGGAGGCGTCGAAGGACGACGAGCTGAAGGCGCTGCAAGCCGCCCTCGGCGCCGAGCACGCCGCCGTGTACGGCTACGGCGTCGTCGGCGGCCGCATCGGCGACAAGCGCAGGTCCGAGGCGCGCACGGCGTACGACGCGCACCGCGCCCGGCGCGACGAGCTGCAGCGCGCGGTGCGCGACCTGGGCGGCGAGCCGCAGTCCGCGGACGCCGCGTACTCGCTGCCGTTCCCGGTGCCGGACGCCGCCGCGGCCGTCCGGCTCGCCACGGAGCTCGAGGACCGGGTCGCGGGCGTCTACTCCGATCTCGTACGCGCCTCGTCGGGCACCCGGCGCGGCACCGCGGCCCTCGCGCTGCGGGAGGCGGCGGTCCGTGCGGCACGGTGGCGGGGCGGGAGCGTAGCCTTCCCTGGGCTCGCCGAGCGGTCGACACCGTCGTCCGCACCGGCGACACCCCAGGCGTAACGCGCTCAGGAAGGGAACGACTCGCGCATGGCTTTCGAACCGCCGCAGCGCCTCGTCACAGCACTCGGCGAGACGGCGCAGGACGGCGACGACTGGCTGGACAAGCTGCCCAAGGCAGCCGAGGAGGCCGTCGCTCTACGCGAGTTGACCGTCGAGCGGGTGCACGTCCCCGGCGGCCGCAGCAGCCTCGTGCTGCTGGTGCGGCGGGCCGACGACACGCCCGCGGTACTGAAGCTCGTACCGCCCAGGTCGCGGCCGGAGAGCGAGCGGGCCGCGCTCGCCCACTGGAACGGGCTCGGCGCCGCGCGGCTCCTCGACCCCGAGTGCGCGGACGGGGCGCTGCTCATGGAGCGGCTGCACCGTGACGTGTCCGTGCGGTCGCTGCCCGAGGCAAAGGCGCTCCTGGAGGCGGCGGGGACGCTGCGCAGGCTGTGGGTGGAGCCGCCCGCCGGGCACCGTTTCGAGACGGTCGCCGAGCGGACGGGCCGCCAGGCCGAGGCGATGCGGGCGTCCGCCGCGGCCGACGCGGAGGTCGCGCCGCTGGTCGACGCGGCGCTCGCGGTCCGGGACGAACTCCTTGCGGCGAGCGTGGAGCCCCGGCTGCTGCACGGCACGTTCCGGCAGAGCAAGGTGCTCGCCGGGGACCGGCTGCCGTGGCTGGCCGTGGGGCCCGATCCGGTGGTCGGCGAGCCCGCCTTCGACCTGGCCCGCCTCGTCCGCGACCGGGTCGAGGACCTGATCGCCTCGCCGTCGGGCGCCTCGATCACACGGCGGCGCGTGAAGAAGCTCGCGGAGTCCCTGGAGGTCGAGCAGGAACGGCTCCGGGGCTGGACGCTGTTCCGCGCGGTGGAGTCGGGCGTGCGGGCGCTGCGCGTGGGACGGCCGCAGGACGCGGAACTGCTGCTGGAGTTCGCGGACTGGCTGTAGCGGTACGTGTACGTATACGGGAGAAGGGGCGCCCCGCCGTGCGGAGCGCCCCTTCTCGTGTGCTGTCAGGCCGTGAGGCGCGCGATCGCCTCGTCGACCGTCAGCTCCTCGCGCTCGCCGGTACGGCGGTCCTTGAGCTCGACGACGCCGTCGGCGGAGCGGCGGCCCGCGACCAGGATCTTCGGCACGCCCATCAGCTCGGAGTCGGTGAACTTCACGCCCGGGGAGACGCCGGGACGGTCGTCGACCAGGACCCGGACACCGGCCGCGGCCAGCTTCTCGGAGACCTCCAGGGCCAGCTCGGTCTGGAGGGCCTTGCCCGCGGCGACGACGTGGACGTCGGCGGGGGCGATCTCCTCGGGCCAGATCAGGCCCTTGTCGTCGGCGTGCTGCTCGGCGAGCGCCGCGACGGCGCGGGAGACACCGATGCCGTACGAGCCCATGGTCACGCGGACGGGCTTGCCCTGCTGACCGAGCACGTCGAGCTGGAAGGCGTCGGCGTACTTGCGGCCCAGCTGGAAGATGTGGCCGATCTCGATGGCGCGGTCCAGCTTGAGGCCGGTGCCGCAGGCCGGGCAGGGGTCGCCCTCCTGGACGACGACCACGTCGACGTACGCGTCGACCTCGAAGTCACGGCCCGCGACGACGTTCTTGGCGTGCACGCCGTCCTTGTTGGCGCCGGTGATCCAGGCGGTGCCGGGGGCGACGCGCGGGTCGGCGATGTACTGGACCTTCTGCAGGCCCTGCGGGCCGACGTAGCCGCGTACGAGATCGTCACGCCCCTCGAAGTCGGCGGCCGTCACCAGCTCCACCGCGGCGGGGGCGAAGTGCGCCTCGACCTTGTCCAGGTCGACCTCGCGGTCGCCGGGGACGCCGACGGCGACGATCTCGCCGTCGACCTTCACGAGGAGGTTCTTGAGGGTGGCCGACGCGGGGACCCCGAGGTGCGCGGCGAGCGTCTCGATGGTGGGGGTGTCGGGGGTCGGGATGTCCTCGGCGGCGGGCACGCCCGCGGCGTCCACCGGCTTCAGGGCGAACGAGACGGCCTCGGTGTTCGCGGCGTAGTCGCAGTTCGGGCAGTCGGCGAAGGTGTCCTCACCGGCGGCGGCCGGGGCGAGGAACTCCTCGGACTTCGAGCCGCCCATGGCGCCCGCGGTGGCCGCGCAGATGCGGTAGTCCAGGCCGAGGCGCTCGAAGATCTTCTGGTACGCGGCGCGGTGCAGCGCGTACGACTGGGCGAGGCCCTCGTCCTCCAGGTCGAAGGAGTACGAGTCCTTCATCAGGAACTCGCGGCCGCGCAGGATGCCGGCGCGGGGGCGGGCCTCGTCGCGGTACTTGGTCTGGATCTGGTAGAGGATCACCGGCAGGTCCTTGTAGGACGTGCACTGGTCCTTGACCAGGAGGGTGAAGATCTCCTCATGGGTGGGGCCGAGGAGGTAGTCGCCGCCCTTGCGGTCCTTGAGGCGGAACAGCTCCGCGCCGTACTCGGTCCAGCGGCCGGTCGCCTCGTAGGGCTCCTTGGGCAGCAGGGCCGGCAGGGAGACCTCCTGGCCGCCCATGGCGTCCATCTCCTCGCGTACGACGCGCTCGACGTTGGCGAGGACCTTCTTGCCCAGCGGCAGCCACGACCAGACACCGGCGGCGGTACGGCGCACGTATCCGGCGCGGACGAGGAGTTTGTGGCTGAGCACCTCGGCGTCCGCGGGGTCGTCGCGCAAGGTCTTCGCCATCAGTCGGGACATGCGCTGGACCTGGGCCATGGTGAACTCCTGCTGTAAGGGTGGTACGCAGGAGGTTAGCCGGGGGCCGGGGGCGGGCGGAAATCGGTTACGGCTCAGAACCGTTTCGGCGGCGGTGGCAGCGGCAGGGGCGCGCCCATCACCGCGTAGGGCCGGGCGGCGCTGGGGAACAGGACGCGGCGGGCCAGGTCCGCGTAGCCGAGGGAGCGGTAGAGGCCGCGGGCGGGGCTCTCCACGTCGATGGCGGAGAGGATCGAGCGCGGCTCGCGAACACCCTCGGTGATGGTCGTGATGAGACCACGCCCGATGCCGCGGTTCTGATGACCCGGGTGCACGTGCAGCTCGGTGATCACGAAGGAGTCGTCGAGCCAGCCGTCGAGGTTCTGGCTGCGCAGGTACGGCTCGACGACCGTCGACCACCAGTGGCCACGGCTGTTGGGCATGCCGTAGACGAAGCCGACGAGGCGGTCGTCGGGTGTGGTCGCGCCGAACGCGCGGGCGCCCGGGTAGGTGAGGTGCCGCAGGACGATCTGCCGCCGGACGGCCACTTCGTCGTCGCTCAGTCCGAAGGCGTGGGCCTGGACGCGCAGTGCGTCGTCCACGCGCGCGGCGAGGTCGAGCGGCGCGATCACGACATCGTCTGTCATGGGGCGACCCTACTTCGCGACGCTCACGTTCAGAACAGGACGCTCATGAACGCCCCGACCTCCTGGAAGCCGACGCGTCGGTACGCCGCCCTGGCCGCGGTGTTGAAGTCGTTCACGTAGAGGCTGGCCACGGGGGCGATGTCCGCGAGGGCGTAGCGCAGGACGGCGGCCATGCCGGGGGCGGCGAGGCCGCGGCCGCGGTACTCGGGAGCCACCCAGACTCCCTGGATCTGGCACGCCTGCGACGTGGCGGCGCCGATCTCCGCCTTGAAGACGACCTTGCCGTCGCGGTCGAGGCGGGCGAAGGAGCGGCCGGAGCCGACGAGTTCGGCGACGCGAGCCTGATAGAGCAGCCCCCCATCCCCCGCGAGCGGCGACACCCCCACCTCCTCGGTGAACATCGCCACGCACGCCGGCATGATCGTCTCCATCTCGTCCTTGCGGACACGACGGACGTACGGGTCCGGGACGATGTCGTCCGGGAGCCGGTCGGCGACCATCAGGGGCTGCTGGGCGCGGACCTCACGGGCGGGGCCCCAGGAGGGCTGCAGGAGCCGCCACAGCTGGGCGGTGGACTCGGCGGGGCCGACGATGGACGAGCAGCGGCGCCCTGCCCTGCGGGCGCGGTCCGCGAAGCCGCGGATGGCGCGTGGGGTGGCGCAGATGGGGACGAGGTTGGCGCCCGCGTAGCAGAGCGAGGCCAGCATGCCGTCCTCGTACCAGCCCCACATCTCGCCGCCGAGGCGCCACGGGTCGAGGCCCGCCACCTGGACGCGAGCGGTCACGAAGGCGTTCGCGACCGGCTCGCGGTCGAGCACGGCGAGCGCGGCGTCGAGGTCACTCGGTTCGAGGACCCGGGTGGTGGTCTGAGTCAACACGTGCGGGGGCCTCACCATACGGTCTGCTGATCTCCGCACTGTACCTGGCGGGGGCGCCTTGTGCGGAGGGGGATTTGTCCGTTGGGGTGCGGGGGTGCGGCGGCCGCGCCTGACGCCACGGCGACGTCCCCTCCTCTCCCCTCCCCTCCCCGGTGCCCTGCGGGGCCGGGGGGCGTTTCCGCCGCTCCGCCGCTCCGCCGCTCCGCGGCGCCGGGCCCACCCACCCACCCGTGACTCGGCACCTTGGCGGTGAGGCGGGAACCCTGCGGGACGAACGGATCCCTTGCGGCGCGCATGCGCTGCGCGGGCCCAGCGCCGCTCCGCGGCATGACACCCACCCACCCACCCGTTACCCGGCACCAACGGGGTGCCGCAGGGCTAGGCCCCTTGCGGGGCGGGGTGAACGGGCGGGGCCGGGAGGCACGGGTTTGTTGCTGGGGCATAGGCCCCCCTACGAGACACGACGGTGCGGGGTGAACGGGCGGGCAAGCTGGAGGGGACCGCGGCGCAGCAGCGGGGTGGGGGGCACGGACTCGGTGCGGGCGCGTGGGGCCCTACAGGGCAGGGCCGTGCAGGGTGAACGGGTCGGCGGGTGGCAGACATTCGCCGCGCAGCGGCGGGGCAGGGGGCGGGCGCGGGCTCGCTCCGAAGGTGCAGGGCCACCGCTACGGGACAGGGCGGTGCGGTGCGAACGGGCAGGCGGGGCAGGGGGCGCGGGCTCGGTGCGGGGCACAGCGCCCCTACGGGACAGGGCCGTGCGGGGTGAACGGGCGGGCGGGTGGGAGACAACCGCCACGCAGCGGCGGGGCAGGGCGCGGACTCGCTCCGAAAGTGCAGGGCCGCCCCTACGGGACAAGGCCGTGCAGGGTGAACGGGCGGGCGGGGGGAGGCAACCGCCACGCAGCGGCGGGGGGGGGCGCGGGCTCGGTGTGGGGGCGTGGGGGTCCTACGGGACAGGGCCGTGCGGGGTGAACGGGCGGGTGGGTGGGAGGGGGACGCCGCGCAGCGGCGGCATGGAGGGCGCGGGTTCGGTGCCCGGCCTTTACGGGGCAGGGCCGTGTGGGGTGCGCGAGGGGGGGGCGCCGCGAGGCAGGGCAACCGGGGGGGGCAGGGCACCCGCGGGGCAGGGCAACCGGCGAGGCCGGGCACCCGGGGCGGTGCCGGGGGTGCCCTGGGGGCAGGGGTGGGGGCGGGTGTGGGTGTGCCCCCGTTCCTCCGGGGGGAGGCGGGGGCACGAGGGAGTGCGCGGGTCAGCCTGCGACGGAGATCGTGGGCTCGCCGGAGGCCACTCCGTCCTTTTCCATCTGCTCCGCAATCTTCATCGCCTCATCGATCAGCGTCTCCACGATCTTGGACTCGGGCACCGTCTTGATGACCTCGCCCTTGACGAAGATCTGGCCCTTGCCGTTGCCGGAGGCGACGCCGAGGTCGGCCTCGCGGGCCTCGCCGGGTCCGTTCACGACGCAGCCCATGACGGCGACGCGGAGCGGGACCTCCATGCCGTCGAGGCCGGCGGTGACCTCTTCGGCGAGCTTGTAGACGTCGACCTGGGCGCGGCCGCAGGACGGGCAGGAGACGATCTCCAGGCGGCGCTGGCGCAGGTTGAGGGATTCGAGGATCTGGATGCCGACCTTGATCTCCTCCGCGGGCGGCGCGGAGAGGGAGACACGGATCGTGTCGCCGATGCCCTCGGAGAGCAGCGCGCCGAACGCGACGGCGGACTTGATCGTGCCCTGGAAGGCGGGGCCCGCCTCGGTCACGCCGAGGTGGAGCGGGTAGTCGCACTGGGCCGCGAGCTGGCGGTACGCGTTGACCATGACGACCGGGTCGTTGTGCTTGACCGAGATCTTGATGTCGCGGAAGTCGTGCTCCTCGAAGAGGGACGCCTCCCAGAGGGCCGACTCGACGAGCGCCTCGGGGGTCGCCTTGCCGTACTTCTTGAGGAGGCGCGCGTCCAGGGAGCCCGCGTTGACGCCGATGCGGATCGGCGTGCCCGCGTCCTTCGCGGCCCGCGCGATCTCCTTGACCTTGTCGTCGAACTGCTTGATGTTGCCCGGGTTGACGCGGACCGCCGCACACCCGGCGTCGATCGCCGCGAACACGTACTTCGGCTGGAAGTGGATGTCGGCGATCACCGGGATCTGCGACTTGCGCGCGATCGTGGCGAGCGCGTCCGCGTCGTCCTGCGTCGGGCAGGCGACGCGCACGATCTGGCAGCCGGAAGCCGTCAGCTCCGCGATCTGCTGCAGCGTGGCGCCGATGTCGGACGTGCGCGTCGTCGTCATCGACTGGACCGAGACCGGTGCGTCGCCGCCCACGGCCACCGTGCCGACCTGGATCTTACGGCTGACCCTTCGGTCGGCGAGCTTGGTCGGAACGGACGGGATTCCGAGCGATACGGCAGTCATCTGGCGAGCATCCCCAAGAGTGTGGATCACGGAGTGTCGAGCACTACGTGTGCTTTCAGGTCCCGAGATCGGCGGGCTCCGGATTCGAGATTACGGCACCCCACCGGGCCCGGGCACATCACGTCCGGAAGTCCACCCAATGGTGGGCGACCCGACACACAAGGTGCCGGGGCGCCGTAAATTTCTCGTAATCAGGAGATTCTGACCGGGTTCACCACGTCCGCGATGAGGACGAGGATCGTGAAGCAGATGAAGATCCCCGCCACCACGTAGGCGACCGGCATCAGCTTGGCGACGTCGAACGGGCCCGGGTCGGGGCGGCGCAGGACCTTCGCGGCGTTGCGGCGCAGGGACTCCCACAGGGCGCCCGCGATGTGGCCGCCGTCGAGCGGGAGCAGCGGCAGCATGTTGAAGAGGAAGAGCGAGAGGTTGAAGCCCGCGATGAGGAACAGCATCATCGCGATCTGGTTCTCCGGCGGGATGTCCAGGGTGAACACGTCGCCGCCCACGCGGGCCGCGCCGACGACGCCCATCGGGGAGTCCTGCTTGCGTTCGCCGTCGCCGAACGCCGCGTTCCACAGGTCGGGGATCTTGGACGGCAGGGCGATGATCGACTCGACGCCGTTCTCCATCATGTCGCCCATGCGGTCGACGGAGTCGCCGAAGGACTGCTGCACGATGCCGGTGGCGGGGGTGAAGCCGAGGAAGCCGGCGTAGACGTACTTGCCCTCCACGTACGCGCCGTCGCCGTCGGTCTTGGTGACCTGGTTCCTGATGAGGTTGGCGTGCAGGTCGACCCGCTTGCCGTCGCGCTCGACCGTGATCGTGGCCGGGCCGATGGTCTCGCGGATCTTCGACTGGAGCGCGGACCAGTCGTCGACGGACGTGCCCTGGAAGGCGACGATCTTGTCGCCGGGCTTCAGGCCTGCCGCCTTGGCGGGCGCGGCCTTGTCGCCCTTCTCGCACTTGGCGCGGTTCTCGCTCTGCTGGATGACGCAGTCGGAGACCTTGCCGACCTGGGTCGTCTGGCTGCTGATGCCGAACGTCATCATCACGCCGAGGAAGATCGCCACGGCGAGGATCAGGTTCATGAACGGCCCGGCGAACATCACGATCACGCGCTTCCAGGGCTTGCGCGTGTAGAAGAGGCGGGTCTCGTCGCCGGGCTTGAGCTCCTCGAACGCCGCCGAGCGCGCGTCCTCGATCATGCCGCGCCAGGGGGACGTGGACCGTGCCTCTATGCGGCCGTCGGCGCCGGGCGGGAACATGCCGATCATGCGGATGTACCCGCCGAGGGGGATCGCCTTGACGCCGTACTCGGTGTCGCCCTTCTTGCGCGAGAAGAGGGTCGGTCCGAAGCCCACCATGTACTGCGGCACGCGGATGCCGAACATCTTGGCGGTCGACAGGTGCCCCAGTTCGTGCCAGGCGATCGAGAAGAGCAGCCCGATCACGAAGACGACTATCCCGAGGATCATCATCAGTGTCGTCATGCACGGGCCTCCGCGGTCGTCTTTGCTGCCAGTTCGCGTGCCCGAGCACGCGCCCAGGTCTCCGCTTCGAGGACGTCCGCGACGGTCAGGGAGGTTCCCGGCCCGCCGGTGACGGCGGTCTCGTGTTCCTCCACCGTCCTCGTGACGGTCTCCATGATGCCGTTGAAGGGCAGCGCGCCCTTCAGGAACGCGTCCACGCACTCCTCATTGGCGGCATTGAACACTGCCGGGGCCGTGCCCGCGAGCTCTCCGACGTGCCGGGCGAGCCCGACCGACGGGAACGCGTCGTTGTCGAGGGGGAAGAATTCCCAGCTCGACGCCTTCGTCCAGTCGAAGGCGGGGGCGGCGCCGGGGATGCGCTCGGGCCAGCCGATACCGATGGCGATGGGGCCGCTCATGTCGGGCGGGGTGGCCTGGGCGAGGGTCGAGCCGTCGGTGAACTCCACCATGGAGTGGACGTACGACTGCGGGTGGACGACGACCTCGATGCGGTCGAAGGGGATGTCGTAGAGCAGGTGCGCCTCGATGACCTCGAGGCCCTTGTTGACCAGCGTCGCGGAGTTGACGGTGATGACCGGGCCCATGGCCCAGGTGGGGTGCGCCAGCGCGTCCTCGGGGGTGACGTTCGCCAGGTCGGCCTTGGTACGTCCCCGGAAGGGGCCGCCGGAGGCGGTGACGACCAGTTTCCGTACGTCCGCGCGCGTGCCCGCGGCCAGTGCCTGGAAGAGCGCGGCGTGCTCGGAGTCGACCGGGATGATCTGGCCGGGCTTGGCGAGCGCCTTGACGAGGGGCCCGCCGACGATGAGGGATTCCTTGTTGGCGAGCGCGAGGGTGCGGCCCGCCTCGAGGGCGGCGAGCGTCGGCGCGAGGCCGATGGAGCCGGTGATCCCGTTGAGGACGGTGTGGCAGTCGGACGCGGCGAGCTGTGCCGCGGCGTCGGGTCCGGCCAGGATCTCGGGCAGCGCCTCCCCCGCGGCGTACTGCCCCTTCAGTGCCTCGCGCAGTGCCGGTACGGCGTTCTCGTCGGCGACCGCGACCGTCCCGACCCGCAGCTGACGCGCCTGCTCGGCGAGGAGGCCGACGCGGCCGCCCGCGGCGGACAGCGCGGTGACGCGGAAGCGGTCCGGGTTGCGCCGGACGAGATCGATGGCCTGGGTGCCGATCGAACCCGTGGAGCCGAGGATCACGATGTCCCGCGGCCCGTCCCCCGTGAGGGGGTCGAAGACGAGATGCGGGTCGGCGAGTGGGGATGCGCTGTCGCTCATCCCCCTATTGTGGCCGCATCCCGGGCCCGGCCCGACAGGGCGTGCCCGATCCGGGTCACCCCTTCTTGTCGCGGGTGTCGCCGCCGGTGTCGCCGCGAATGTCGTCACGGGTGTCCTCACGGGCGTCGAAACCGCCCTCCTGGACGCCCTCCGCGGTGTCCATCGTCGGTGCGCTGAAGCGGAGTTGGCCTTCGGCCTTGCGCGCCTCCAGGCTCTCGGCGCGGACGTCCAGGTTGAAGAGGTAGCCGACGGACTCCTCCTTGATGGCGTCCATCATGGCGGTGAACAGGTCGAAGCCCTCTCGCTGGAACTCGAACAGGGGGTCCCTGCCGAGGTAGGACCGCATCCAGATGCCCTCTTGGAGGTAGTCCATCTCGTACAGGTGCTCGCGCCATTTCCGGTCGAGGACGGAGAGCACCACGCGGCGCTCCAGTTCGCGCATGACGTCGGGGCCGAGGGCGCGCTCGCGTTCCTCGTAGCGTGCGTGGATGTCGTCGGTGAGGGTCTCGGTGATCAGCGGCGGGGTCACGTCGGCGCGGCCGCCCGCCTCCCGGTCGAGGTCGGCGGTGGTGACGCGGGCGGGGTAGAGCAGGCGGCAGGCGGTCCAGAGCCGCCCCAGGTCCCACTCCTCCGCGAAGCCGTCCGCGGTCTCGGCGGCCACGTACGCGTCGATGGTGTCGGCCATGAAGTGGTGCACCTGTTCGCGCAGGTCCTCGCCCTCCAGGACACGGCGGCGCTCCTGGTAGATGAGGCCGCGCTGACGGTTGAGGACCTCGTCGTACTTGAGGACGTTCTTGCGGGTCTCGAAGTGGTGCTGCTCGACCTGGGACTGTGCGGAGGCGATGGCGCGGGTCACCATCTTGTTCTCGATGGGCACGTCGTCGGGGACGTTGGCCATGAGCATGACGCGTTCGACGAGTTCGGCGCGGAACAGGCGCATCAGGTCGTCGCCGAGCGAGAGGTAGAAGCGGGAGCGTCCTGGGTCGCCCTGGCGGCCGGAGCGGCCGCGCAGCTGGTTGTCGATGCGGCGCGACTCGTGGCGTTCGGTGCCGAGGACGTAGAGGCCGCCGAGGCCGGTGACCTCGTCGTGTTCGGCGGTGGCCTCGGCGGTGATGCGGTCCAGGGCCGTGCGGTATCCGTCCGGGTCGCCCTCCGGGGTGCGGCCGTCCGCGCGGAGCTCGGCCTCCGCCATGGCGTCGGGGTTTCCGCCGAGCATGATGTCGGTGCCGCGGCCCGCCATGTTCGTGGCGACGGTGACGGCGCCCTTGCGGCCCGCCTGCGCGACGATCTGTGCCTCGCGCAGGTGGTTCTTGGCGTTGAGCACCTCGTGCCGGATGCCGCGCCCGGCGAGCAGGGCGGAGAGGTGCTCGGACTTCGCGACGGAGACGGTGCCGACGAGGATCGGCTGCCCCGTGCGGTGTTTTTCGATGATGTCGGCGACGACCGCCTCGAATTTGACGGACTCGTCGCGGTAGATGACGTCGGGCTTGTCGGCCCGGATCATCGGTTTGTTGGTGGGGATGGGCACGACGTGGAGTTTGTAGATCTGGTGGAACTCGGCGGCCTCCGTCATGGCCGTGCCGGTCATTCCGGAGAGCTTTCCGTAGAGGCGGAAGAAATTCTGCAGGGTGATCGTGGCGAGCGTCTGGTTCTCGTCCTTGATCTCCACGCCCTCCTTGGCCTCGATGGCCTGGTGGACGCCTTCGTTGTAGCGGCGTCCCGCGAGGATGCGGCCGGTGTGCTCGTCGACGATCAGAACTTCTCCGTCGGTGACGACGTAGTCCTTGTCCTTCTTGAAGTGCTCCTTCGCCTTGAGCGCGTTGTGCAGCTGGCCGATGAGCGAGGTGTGGGCGGAGTCGTAGAAGTTGTCGATGCCCAGCTGGTCCTCGAGGAATTCCACGCCGCTGTCCAGGATGGCCACGGTGCGTTTCTTCGGGTCGTACTCGTAGTCGTACGCGGCGCGCAGTTCCGCGAGTTCCAGTTTGCGCTGGGGTGCCGTGTACTTCTCGTCCTGCACCGCGATGCCCCGCATTCCGCGGACGGCTTCGGCGAAGAATCCGTACCAGTGTGTCGGCTGGTCGGCGGGGCCCGAGATGATGAGGGGGGTGCGGGCCTCGTCGATGAGGATGGAGTCCGCTTCGTCGACGATCGCGAAGTGGTGCCCGCGCTGCACCAGTTCGCTCTTCGACCAGGCCATGTTGTCGCGCAGGTAGTCGAAGCCGAATTCGTTGTTCGTGCCGTACGTGATGTCGCAGGCGTAGGCGGCGCGGCGGTCGTCCGGGCTCATGTCCGCCTCGATGACGCCGACGGTCAGACCGAGGAAGCGGTAGGCGCGGCCCATCCACCGGGCGTCGCGCTCGGCCAGGTAATCGTTGACCGTGACGAGGTGAACTCCCGCACCGGCCAGGGCGTTCAGATACGCGGGCAGCGTGGCGGAGAGGGTCTTTCCCTCGCCCGTCTGCATTTCGGCGATGTTGCCGAGGTGGAGTGCCGCGCCGCCCATCACCTGGACGTCGAAGTGGCGCATGCCGAGGACGCGCCGGGCGGCCTCGCGGACGGTCGCGAAGGCCTCGGGGAGCAGCGCGTCGAGGCTCTCCCCGTCGGCGTGCCGCTCCTTGTACTCGTCGGTGAGAGCGCGGAGTTCGGCGTCGGAGAGCCGCTCCATCTCGCCCTCTATGGAGTTGACCTGATCCCGGACGCGTTCGAGTTTGCGCAGCATTCTGCCTTCGCCCGCGCGCATGATCCTGCCGGTGAGTTGATCCAGCCTGAGGACGGCCATGGCGACCCCTCCTTGGGGCGGTCCGCCCATTGTGGGCTGGGTCACACGGCGGCAGCAATGGTCCGCGCGCACTCCATCGACTCGGTGTGGGCGGTGTCGATCTCCACGTCGTAGACCGTGCGGGGGTGGACGATCTCGGCCTGGGACGCGTCCATGCCCACGGCCCGGTCCCCTCGCGCGATCCCGCGGGCCTCGGCGGTCGCGGCGTCGCACCGGACGCCGACCCACAGCACCGGCGCGGGTCATCGCGGCGACCCGATTCCCTGGGATCGGCGCCGGGCGGCGCGTCTTCGGGCGTCACCAGCGCCTGCACCGCCGCCCGCCGTCCTGCGGCAGGTCCACTGGGGCACGAGGGCACGGTCCGGGGCGCCGGGGCGACGTCCCGGACCAGTGCCGACGGCCGCTCATCCCTCCTTGATCACCCTGCGCACGTCGGGCCGTGGCGTGGCGGGCAGCGCGGTGTCCGCGATCCACGGGCCGTCACCGGAGGGGTCGACGATCCCTTCCTCCAGCCAGGTGTACGTCCCCGAGAGGACGCCCTTGACCACCTTGCGGTCCAGGTCGTCGGTGTTGGTCCACAGCCGGCCGAAGAGCTCCTCGATCCGGATGCGGGACTGGCGGCAGAAGGCGTCGGCCAGTTGGTACGCCTCGCGGCCGTGGTCCTCGGTGGTGCGCAGGAGTTCGGCGCGTACGCACGCCGCGCTCATCGCGAACAGCTCGGCGCCGATGTCGACGACACGGCCGAGGAAGCCCTGCTTGGTCTCCATCTTCCCCTGCCAGCGGGACATGGCGTAGAAGGTGGAGCGGGCCAGCTTGCGGGAGCCCCGCTCGACGTAGCGCAGATGACCGGAGAGGTCGGGGTGCCCCTCCGGGTGGAACTCGGCGTACGAGCGCGGTAGTTGGCCGGGCCCGGCCACCAGCTTCGGCAGCCAGCGGGCGTAGAAGCCGCCGGCCCGCGCACCCGCCTTCGCCTTGTCGGACAGGGTCTTGTCGGGGTCGATGAGGTCACCCGCGACCTTCAGGTGGGCGTCCACCGCCTCGCGGGCGATCAGCAGATGCATGATCTCGGTGGAGCCCTCGAAGATGCGGTTGATGCGCAGGTCGCGCAGGATCTGCTCGGCGGGCACGGCGCGCTCGCCGCGGGCCGCGAGGGACTCGGCGGTCTCGAAGCCGCGGCCGCCGCGGATCTGGACGAGCTCGTCGGCCATCAGACAGGCCATCTCGGAGCCGTACAGCTTGGCGAGGGCCGCCTCGATGCGGATGTCGTTGCGGTCCTCGTCGGCCATCTGCGAGGAGAGGTCGAGGACGGCCTCCAGTGCGAACGTCGTCGCCGCGATGAAGGAGATCTTCGCGCCGACCGCCTCGTGGAACGCGACGGGCTTGCCCCACTGCTCCCGCGCGGCCGACCACTCGCGGGCGATCTTCAGACACCACTTGCCCGCGCCGACGCACATGGCGGGCAGCGAGAGCCGACCGGTGTTGAGGGTGGTGAGGGCGATCTTGAGGCCCGCGCCCTCGGGTCCGATGCGGTGGGCGGCGGGGACCCGTACGTTGTGGAAGCGGGTCACGCCGTTCTCCAGCCCGCGCAGGCCCATGAACGCGTTGCGGTTCTCGACGGTGACGCCCTCGGCCGCCGCTTCCACGACGAACGCGGTGATGCCGCCCTTGTGCCCCTCGGACTTCGGCACCCGCGCCATGACGACGAGCAGGTCCGCGACGACGCCGTTGGTGGTCCACAGCTTCACGCCGTCCAGGACGTACTCGTCGCCGTCGGGCACCGCCATGGTGGCCAGACGTGCTGGGTCCGAACCGACGTCGGGCTCGGTGAGCAGGAACGCGGTGATGTCGGTACGGGCACAGCGGGGCAGGAAGGCGTCCTTCTGCTCCTGCGTGCCGAAGATCTTCAGGGGCTGCGGTACGCCGATCGACTGGTGCGCGGAGAGCAGCGCGCCGATCGCGGGGCTGGCGGAGCCGACGAGGGCGAGGGCCTTGTTGTAGTAGACCTGCGTGAGGCCGAGTCCGCCGTACTTCGTGTCGATCTTCATGCCGAGGGCGCCGAGCTCCTTGAGGCCGTTGAGCACCTCGTCGGGGATCTTCGCCTCACGTTCGATGCGGGCCGAGTCGATCTTCGTCTCGCAGAAGTCGCGGAGCTTGGCGAGGAACTCCTCGCCGCGCTGCGCGTCCTCGTCGGGCGGCATCGGGTGCGGGTGGACGAGGTCGAGACGGAATCGGCCGAGGAAGAGTTCCTTGGCGAAGCTCGGCTTGCGCCAGTCCTGTTCGCGGGCGGCCTCGGCGACCTGCCGGGCCTCGCGTTCGCTCACGGACGGTTTGGGGGTTGGTGCGGACATGAGGAGCTCACCTCGCCGCGGAGTGGGGGCCGTCGGGCCGGTCGGCCCGATCGTGACCCGGTCGGTTACTGACTGGTGCTACTGGATCGTTGGTACCCGATCCGCCCCGCTCCTACCAGTCCTCGCGCAGCGTTCGCTCCCTCGGGGGAGGCCGAGGAGACGGTGGGTCAGCTCCATCAGTCGGGCCCTCGCCCCGGTGTCGTACGCCTGCTCGTGGGCGCGGGTGTCGGTGTACCGGTCGAAGTAACGGCCGGTGGTGCCGTCGAGTTCGGGGTCGACGAGGAGCCGCACGGTGGGCCGCACCCCTTCTTCCACGCCGACGAGCGGGGCGAGGCCGTACGCCCGCACGCCCTCGGTGTCCATGAGGTGCGCCGGGTGGAGGGCGTTCACGGTCACGCCGGTGCCTTCGAGCTCGGCTCCGAGCTCGACGGTCGCCATGATCATGGCGAGCTTGCTGCGGCAGTAGGCGCGCAGCCCTTCGTAACCGTGCTCCAGCATGACGTCGTCGAAGTCGACCGCCTCCTGCCCGATCGAGGCGACGTTGACGACGCGGGCGGGCGCGGACGCGGTGAGCAGGGGCAGGAGTCCGCGTACGAGGGCGTAGGGGGCGAGGTGGTTCACGGCGAACCGCAGCTCGTGGCCCTGCGCGCTGAACTCCCGCCGGAGGGGTTCGGCGCCACCGCCCGCGACGGCATTGTTGACGAGCCCGTCGAGCCGGGGTTCGGCGGCGGCGACCTCGGCGGCCAGTGCGCGCACCTGGTCGAGGTCGGCCAGATCGGCGAGATAGGTGCGGACGGCGGCGTCCGGGGCGTGGTCCCGCACCTCCGCGGCGACGGCGTCCAGGCGGGCGCGGTCGCGGCCGTGCAGGAGGACGGTGTGGCCGCGGGCGGCGAGGTCGAGTGCGATGCCGCGGCCCAGGCCCTGGGACGCGCCGGTGACGAGGGTGGTGTGTCTGTCCATGCGGACCACGCTGAGGGCGCGGGGAGGCGGGTGGGGAGAGCGTGCGGGGCCTGGTGTCACCACCACCAGGCAGACCCCGCGGAGTACGAGAACGGCCGGAGCCCCCGCACAGTGGGCTCCGGCCGTTGGCCTCGGGACGCGATCGGTCTCCGGGACGCGCGGTCCTACAGGGCGAGGCCCGTCAGGACCATGACGCGCTCGTACGTGTAGTCGTCCATCGCGAAGCGCACGCCCTCGCGGCCCACGCCGGACTGCTTCACGCCGCCGTACGGCATCTGGTCGGCGCGGTAGGAGGGTGCGTCGCCGATGACCACGCCGCCGACCTCCAGGGCGCGGTGCGCGCGGAAGGCGGTCTGGAGGTCGTGCGTGAAGACGCCCGCCTGGAGGCCGTACTTGGAGTCGTTGACGGCGTCGAACGCCTCGGCCTCGCCGTCCACCTTCTTCAGGGTGAGGACGGGGCCGAAGATCTCCTCGCAGGCGACGGTGGTGTCGGCGGGTACGTCGGCGAGGACGGTCGGCGCGTAGGACGCGCCGTCGCGCTTGCCGCCGGTGAGCACCTTGGCGCCCGCCTTCGCGGCCTCGTCGACCCAGGACTCCACGCGCTTGGCGGCGTCCTCGTTGACCAGCGGGCCGACCTCGGTCGCCGGGTCGGACGGGTCACCGGTGACCTGCGCCTCGACGGCCTTGACCACGCGCGGCACGAGCCGGTCGTACACGGACGCGTCCGCGATGACACGCTGCACGGAGATGCAGGACTGGCCGCCCTGGTAGTTCGAGAACGTCGCGATGCGCGAGGCGGCCCAGTCGAGGTCCTCGTCGGAGGAGTAGTCGCCGAGGACGACGGCCGCGCCGTTGCCGCCGAGCTCCAGGGTGCAGTGCTTGCGCGGCACCGAGTCCATGATCGCGTAGCCGACCTTCTCGGAACCCGTGAAGGAGATGACCGGCATCCGCTCGTCCTGGACGAGGGCGGGCATCTTGTCGTTGGCGACCGGCAGGATGCTCCACGAACCGGCGGGCAGCTCCGTCTCGGCGAGCAGCTCGCCGAGGATGAGGCCGGAGAGCGGGGTGGCCGGGGCGGGCTTGAGGATGATCGGCGCGCCGACCGCGATGGCCGGGGCGATCTTGTGCGCGCAGAGGTTCAGCGGGAAGTTGAACGGTGCGATGCCGAGGACGACGCCCTTGGGGAAGCGGCGGGTCAGGGCGAGACGGCCCTGGCCGCCGGCGTCGGTGTCCAGGCGCTGGGCCTCGCCACCGTTGAAGCGGCGGGCTTCCTCCGCGGCGAACCGGAACACGGAGACGGCGCGGCCGAGCTCGCCGCGGGCCCACTTGATCGGCTTGCCGTTCTCGGCGGAGATCAGCTGGGCGATCTCCTCGGTGCGCTCGACCAGGCGGTTCGACACGTGGGTGAGGGCGGCGGCGCGGACGTGGGCCGGGGTGGCGGCGAATTCGTCGCGCACGGCGTACGCGGCGGCGACGGCTTCCTCGACCTGGGCGTCGGTCGGTACGGCGGCCTTGCCGACCACCCGTCCGTCCCAGGGAGAGGTGACGTCGAAGGTGGTCTCGCCGGTGGTCTGGCGACCGGCGAGCCAGAAGGCGTGGATGGAAGTCATGTCGATTCCGGCCCTTCCGCGGTGGTGTGTCTGGGGGGTACGTCCCTCACGGTAGGGGCAGGGGGAGGAGCTGACGTTTGTCCTACGCGGAGTACTGGCCGGGGGCCTTGCGCCGCTCTGTATGTGTCCCGGCAGGTCGGCCCCCCGAAAGCCGCCTTTTGACCTTGCGGGGCGCTTCAGTCCGAGTTCGTTGACGTTGCCTTCAGGGAGAGCCAGAGCTCCATGCGGACGTCCGGGTCGTCCAGGGAGCGGCCGAGGATTTCTTCTACCCGGCGCATGCGGTAGCGGAGGGTGTGGCGGTGGACGCCGAGGTCCGCCGCGGCCGCGTCCCACTGGCCGTGGCGGGAGAGCCAGGCGCGGAGGGAGGCGACGAGGTCGCCGCGGCCGGTCGCGTCGTGTTCGTGCAGGGCGCGGAGGAGGCCATCCGCGAACGCCCGCACCGCGTCGTCCGCGAGGAGCGGCAGGACGGACCCCGCGGCCAGCTCCTCGTGCTCGACGAGCGCGCGGCCGCGGCGCCGTGCGACGGACAGCGCCTGTTCCGCCTGCTTGTACGCCGTCGCCGCGGCGATCGGCCCGGCCGGCGCGGACAGGCCCATCACCAGTTCGCCCTCCTCGACGGAGGCGGATACAGCGGCGTCGCGTCCCGCCGCGCCCCGGCCCGCCTCAAGCGCCGCCGCATACTCCCCGCACGCCCGCACGCCCGCGCCCCCGTCCACGACGAGCAGCACGAGCCGTTCCCCGTACGGGACGACGAGCAGCGCCTCGCCGGAGCGTGCGGCCGCGGCCTCGACGACGTCGACGAGTCCGGCGAGCGGGTCGCCGTTCCCGGAGGCGTCGGCCACCGCGGCGAGCACCGCGGCGGAGGCGGTGCCGGGCCTCGCGTCGGCCGCGCCGTTGTCCTCGGCGCCCGCCCGCACCCGCGCCGCGGACGCGGACGCCACCTGGGCGACGACGAGGCGAAACGGCGCGTCGAGGAGGCTTCCGTACAGCTCACCGGCGACCGTCCGCGCGTGGTCGGGCTCCCCCGCGAGCAGCATCCGCAGGACCGCCGCGCCGATCCGCTGCTCGGCGGCGTGCAGGGAGCGGGAGCGTTCGGTGGTCAGGGTGAGGAGGGCGATGGCGGAGTGGACCGCGTAGCGTTCGGCGGTGCCCAGGGTTGACGCCGTGCCCACTGCGAGCGCCGCCCGCGGCCTGCGTCCCGTGCCGAGCGAGTGCAGCTCCACGCGGTCCTCGGTGCCCGCGACGACGGAACTCGCGGGCGCCGGACGCTCCCTGAGGCGTTCCACGTCGGCGGTGACCCGGGCGGCCCTGCGGTTGGCCCACTCCGGCGCGGCGGCGACGACGGCGCCCGACGCGTCGTACAGCGCGGCCCACCCGTCGACCTGCCCGGCGAGCGCGAGGAGCAGCCCCTCGTGGCCGTCGCTCAGCGCCTGTTTGGTCAGCTCGCGCTGGGCGGCGAAGCCCGCCGTCACGGCGCGGTACTGCTCGGCGGCGATCGCGGCGGACACGGCCTTGCTGATGGCGAGGAACGGGGTGCGCCGCGGCACCTCGATGAGCGGCAGGTCGGCCTCGGCCGCGGCGTCGAGGAGGGCCTGCGGGATGTCGGGGTAGTGCACGCCGACGGCGAAGCCGAGCCCGACGACTCCGGCGTCGGCCAGCCGCTTCACGTACCGCCGCATGGCGTCCGGGTCCTCCGCGTCCAGCTTGAGCGCGGTGATCAGGAGGAGTTCGCCGCCCTCCATGTAGGGCACGGGGTCGGCGAGCTCGCTCGCGTGCGCCCAGCGCACGGGGGCGTCCAGGCGTTCCTCACCCGCGCGCACGGTCAGCTTGAGCGCGGAGTGGTGGACGAGCGAGGCGAGCGTGGGCGGCATGGGACCTTCAGGTCTGCGGCAGGCGGGGCGGGTGGTTTTCCCGGCCCCCGGTTCGCGGGCGCCGGATGTGGATCTTTTGGCCGGTCCGTATGAACGACCTGTGTCGATTCTGCCTCACCGTATGGTGCGCCAGAGACCGAACTCCCCGTACGTGTGATCCGGCGCCTTCTCGGCACCGGACCTTCCGGGTGCCCCGTCCACACCGCTTCAGGCCGGGCCCCGCACCGCTTCAGGAGCGCAGGTCCACCAGGAGCGGGGGCGCGTGCTCCCCGCCTACGTCCGTCAGGGACAGCACCGCGTGTCCCGGCGGCACCCCGTGTGCCAGCTCGGACGCGGACCATCGCTCACGTTCGACCTGCCGGACGGTTACGGCGCGGGCCGTCGGCGCGTTGCCGGTGATGACGCGGCGCAGCATGTGCACGGTTTTGCCGAGTGGGGTCTCGGCGATGATCTGCCGGTCGGTCACATCGCGCGCCTCTGTCCACTCCTTGCCCCAGACCTCCGCGAAGTCCTGGCCGTCCCACGGCGTGAGCCCGGAGAGCGCCATGCGGCAGCCGATCGCGCCGAGCAGCGGTGTGCGCAGCGGACGGGGTACGTCGTCGAGCGTACGCAGGGTCATGACGACGCCCGCGTTGGCGGACCGCAGCCGCTGGACCCGGCGTACGGATTCCGGGGTGATCGTGCCCGACGCGTCGTCGAGGACCAGGCAGGCGAAGAGGGAGCGGTCCTCGCGTCCGGCGGCGGTCGCCGTGAACTGGGCGAGGACGAGGCGGGCCAGGATCCGGGAGGCGTCGGCGTGCCCGCGCTCGGGGAGGTCGATGCGGACCCGTACGGGGTGGTCGAGGGCGCGCAGCGAGAACGGGGTGCTGTGGCCCGAGGTGTCGAAGAACGGTGCGAAGGCGGGGCGGTCCAGGAGGGCGATGCGGTCGGCGAGGACCGCGCCCGGGTCGCCGGGGTGGCCCAACTGGCGTTCGCGGGCGTCGAGTTCCCTGATCATCGCGTCCTGCCCCGCCGACTGCAGCGCCTTGCGCAGGGCGGCGAGCGGTCCCGGTGAGCCGTCGAGCAGGGCGCGCAGCTCCGGCACCGAGGGGAAGCGCCGGTGGACGGCGAGGAAGGGGCCGAGGAGCTGGGCGAGGCAGGTCGTGGAGCGGCGGCTGTCACCGCTCGGGTGCGGGTCGACGAGGTCGCCGACGAGGGCCTCGGCGAGCACGGCCGCGGCCTCGTCCGGGTCGTTGGTGCCGCCGTACAGGTCGAGGTCGTACACGGAGTCGGGCTGCCCGATCCGGACGATGACGTCGTAGTCCTCGGCGGGCCCGAGCCCCGCGCCGGCCGCCCCGACGACGACCACGGCGGCCCGCCCGGCGAGCGCGCCGAGGCAGAGCGACTCGGCGAGCGGCCACACCACGCGGGCGGTCTTGCCGGTGCCGCCGGGGCCGACGGCGAGCAGTGAGGTGCCGAGCAGGTCGGGTCCGAGGGCGAGCCCGGTGCCGCGGTAGGCGTAGGGGTTGCGGGGGTCGTCGGCCGTCGTCCCGAGGCGCACCTGCGCCGTGGCGAGGTCGTGCCGGGCGGCGCGCGCGGGCAGGTCCCGGTCCCCCGAGGGGTGCGGGCAGGCGCGGGCGCCGTCGCGTACGACGGCGTCGCTGAAGACCGACATGGGGCTGCGTCCGGCGCGTACGGAGCGCCAGGCCCGCGCGATCCGCGCGTGGTCCACGTCCCGCATCAGTCCCGCCTGTGCGTCGGCGGCGAGCCGGTCGGCGGCGGCCTCCGCGCCCGCGGCCCGCAGTTGTGGCCAGCGGGCGGGGTCGTCCTCGGGGGCGGGCGGCGGCGGGGGCGCGTCGGGGCGGCGCAGCCGGGGGGCGACGAAGCGGCGCCAGACCTCGCCCCAGCGGCCGAGCCTGCCGACGCCGATCATGATGGCGAGCACGATGACGACGTAGTAGCCGTTCCATACGACGGCGTTGCCGATGCGGCCCCCGTCGTAGAGCCAGGCGTCGGGCAGGAACAGCTCGATCGGCAGCACCCACCAGCCGCCCAGGTACCCGTTCCACAGCAGCGACCAGAGCAGCCACCCGACCAGGAACGAGATCAGCGCGCCGCTCAGCAGCTGCCGCGTAGGGACGATCTCCGGCTCGAGCTCCGGCCGTGGCTTGTGCGCGAACCGCCAGATGCCGGGCAGGGCGGCGGGCCGGGGCGCGCGCAGCCAGGCGAGGAAGGCGGCACCGTCGGGCAGCGCCGACGCTCCAGGGGCCTGCGGGGGCCGGGGCGGCAGACCTGCGGCCGGGCCCCGCGCGCCCGGCGGAGGCGGCACGGACCCGTGCGCAGGCGGTACGGCCCCCAGTGGGGGCGATGCCGGGCGCGGCACCGGCGTGGCATGCGTGCCCTGCGCGTCCTGCGTGCCGTCGGAATCCACGATTCTTGCCCCCTGGCCAGCCGCTCTCCTGTTTCGCGGGTCAATCTAGTGCCCCCGCGGGGGGAGCTCACCGGATACGCGCCCGGCGGTGCGCGCTCCGCTATGTCCACCACGGACAACCGCCACGCCGAACGACTCCCCCATGGAGCATGCCCACCCCCTGGTGCCGCCCCTAATCTGCGAAGAAAGCAGTAGAGCGTCCGTATCGTCGCCCCACCCCCGTCAGCAACAGGAGCCCCTCATGACTGCCCTTCCGCAGGAGCGCCGCGTCGTCACCGCCATCCCCGGTCCGAAGTCGCAGGAGCTGCAGGCCCGCCGTACCGCCGTGGTCGCCGGTGGCGTGGGCTCCGTGCTGCCCGTGTTCGCCGCGCGTGCGGGCGGCGGCATCATCGAGGACGTCGACGGCAACCGTCTGATCGACTTCGGTTCCGGTATCGCCGTGACCTCCGTGGGCGCGTCCGCCGAGGCGGTCGTCCGCCGGGCGAGCGCCCAGCTCCAGGACTTCACCCACACCTGTTTCATGGTCACGCCGTACGAGGGCTACGTCGCCGTCGCCGAGGCGCTCGCGGAGCTCACGCCGGGTGACCACGAGAAGAAGTCGGCGCTGTTCAACTCCGGTGCCGAGGCCGTCGAGAACGCCGTCAAGATCGCCCGTGCGTACACCAAGCGCCAGGCCGTCGTCGTCTTCGACCACGGCTACCACGGCCGTACGAACCTGACGATGGCGCTGACCGCCAAGAACATGCCGTACAAGCACGGCTTCGGCCCGTTCGCCCCCGAGGTCTACCGCGTCCCGGTCGCCTACGGCTACCGCTGGCCGACCGGCGCCGAGAACGCCGGTCCCGAGGCCGCCAAGCAGGCCATCGACATGATCGGCAAGCAGGTCGGCGCCGAGAACGTCGCCGCGATCATCATCGAGCCGGTGCTCGGCGAGGGCGGCTTCATCGAGCCGGCCAAGGGCTTCCTGCCGGAGATCGTGAAGTACGCCAACGACAACGGCATCGTGTTCGTGGCCGACGAGATCCAGTCCGGCTTCTGCCGTACGGGCCAGTGGTTCGCCTGTGAGGACGAGGGCATCGTCCCGGACCTCATCACCACCGCCAAGGGCATCGCGGGCGGTCTGCCGCTCGCCGCCGTCACGGGCCGCGCCGAGATCATGGACGCCCCGCACTCGGGCGGCCTCGGCGGCACCTACGGCGGCAACCCGGTGGCCTGCGCCGGTGCGCTCGGCGCCATCGAGACCATGAAGGAGCTCGACCTCAACGCCAAGGCGAAGAACATCGAGGCCACGATGAAGGCCCGCCTCACCGCCATGGCCGAGAAGTTCGACATCGTCGGCGACATCCGCGGCCGCGGCGCGATGATCGCCATCGAGCTGGTCAAGGACCGCACGACCAAGGAGCCGAACCCCGAGGCGACCGCCGCGCTGGCCAAGGCCTGCCACGCGGAGGGCCTGCTCGTGCTGACCTGCGGCACGTACGGCAACGTCCTGCGGTTCCTGCCGCCGCTGGTCATCGGCGAGGACCTGCTGAACGAGGGTCTGGACATCATCGAGGGCGCGTTCGCCCGCGTCTGAGCGCGGCATGTGAAGAAGGTGTGCGGGCCCCATGACGGGTTGCTGTTCCGTCTGTCGGCCCGCCATCCGCTGCCGTACGGTTTCTGCAGATGAGAGAAACACCCCGCCCACAGGGGACTGTGGGCGACACCACGGCGGAGCCTCCCCAGCCCCGTCCTGGTAGTGCCTTCGCGCACACACCCGGAGCCTCCAGCTCCGGAACTCCTCACCGATCGGACGGCCGCTCGCCCCACACCCCCCGGGGCGCGCGGACCCCCGATCCGGAAGACCGCTTCGGAGACTCCCCCGACGGACCCGCGTGAGCAGGTCCCCTCGGACAGTCCGGGCCGGTCGGCCACCGAAGGGCCGGCGCACTCCCCCCCCTTGCGTCGGCCCTTCGGCATGTCCGGGTCTTACGCCGTGCCAGGCTGTAGCGCATGTCCGCAACCCCGGCCCCGCGGCGGCCGGCCCTCACCCCCTCGCTGAGTGTTCTCCTCTTCACGCTCCTGACCTGGCAGGTCGTCGCCGAAGGGCCGCTGCGCCGCGCCGACGAACGCGCGGCGCGCGCCCTCACCGGCAGTCGGCTGCCGGACCGTGCCGCGGAGTTCCTCGCCGACCTCGGCAACGCCACGGTGGCCGTGCCGGTGCTGGTGGCCGTGGCCGCGTACACCGCCTGGCACGCGCGCCGGAGCGGTACGTTCCGGTGGTGGCTGCCCGCCGTCGCCGCGCTCGTCGCCATGGCGGCCGTGCCCGCGCTGGTCGCCCCGCTCAAGGCGGTGATCGACCGCCCGGGGCCGCCCGGTATGGCGGGCGACGGCGGCTTCTACCCCTCCGGCCACGCGGCGACGGCCGCCGTCGCCTACGGAGCGGCGGTACTGCTCCTGCTGCCGCTGCTCCGTGGCGCGTACGGCCGTCGCGAACTGGTCATCGGTTGCTGCCTGTTGAACGTGGCGATCGGGTTCGGACTCGTGCGGCGGGGCTACCACTGGCCGCTGGACGTGGTGGCGAGCTGGTGCCTGGCCGCGGTGCTGCTGTGGGCGATGGTGCTGGTGGTCAGCCGAAGTACGCGTCGAAGTTCTTCGAGAACTCCCGGTTGTTGAAGCGGTCCCAGTTGATCGACCAGGTCATGAGGCCGCGCAGGTCCGGCCAGGTCCCGTGGGTCTTGTACGAGCCGCAGTTGCTGCCCTTGGTGAGGCAGTCCAGGGCCTTGTTGACCTCGCCCGTCGACACATGGCCATTGCCCGCGTTGACAGAGGCGGGCATGCCGATGGCGACCTTCCGGGGCGGCAGCGGCGGGAAGACGTTGTTCTTGTCGCCCGCCACGGGGAAGCCGGTGAGCAGCATGTCGGTCATCGCGACGTGGAAGTCCGCGCCGCCCATGAAGTGGTACTGGTTGTCCAGGCCCATGATCGGCCCCGAGTTGTAGTCCTGGACGTGCAGCAGCGTCAGGTCGTCGCGCAGGGCGTGGATGACCGGCAGGTACGCGCCCGCGCGCGGGTCCTGGCCGCCCCACTTGCCCGTTCCGTAGAACTGGTGGCCGAGCTGCACGAAGAAGGTCTCGGGCGCCATGGTGAGCGTGAAGCCCGCGCCGTACTTGGCCTTGAGGGTCTTCACCGCGGAGATCAGGTTGACGATCACCGGGGTCTTCGGGTTCTTGAAGTCGGTGTCGTCGGCGTTGAGCGAGAGCGAGTGGCCCTCGAAGTCGATGTCCAGGCCGTCGAGTCCGTACTCGTCGATGATCTTCGAGACCGAGGCGACGAAGGTGTCGCGGGCCTGCGCCGTCTTCAGCTGGACCTGCCCGTTCTGGCCGCCGATGGAGATCAGGACCTTCTTGCCCGCCGCCTGCTTGGCCTTGATCGCGGCCTTGAACTCGTCCTTCGTCTCGACGTTCGGGCACTCCGCCTTGGGACAGAGGTCGAAGCGGATGTCCCCCGAGGTCGCGGAGGTCGGCTCGCCGAAGGCGAGGTCGATGATGTCCCAGCTGTCGGGGGTGTCGGCGAGCCGCGTGTAGCCGGAGCCGTTGGCGAAGCTGGTGTGCAGATAGCCGACGAGGGCGTGGTCGGCCGCCGCGGGGGCTGCCGTCACGGGGGCCGTCGCCTCAGGGGCCGCCGTCGCGCGGGTCGAGAGCAGGCCGGACGCGGCGAGCGCGCAGGCCGCGACGGCGACCACGGCGGCGCGTCTCACGCGGCTCGCGGGGCTGGTTCGGGGAAACACGGAGCGATCCACAACTGCCTCCGTACATGGGGGGAATGGGAGGGCGGGTCGCGCACAACTTGGTCCAGACCAATCGAGTTGTCAAGGTTTCCGGCAGCGCACGCGCACGCCACGCCGTCCTCCGCGGCGCACGCCTCACCGTCCGCGGCGGCTCACGCCTCACCGTCGTGGCCGTTGTCCGCCAGCCGCGCCGCCGCCTCGTGCATCGCGAGTTCCAGGACGCCCGGGTCGGTCAGCGTCCCCGAGCCGTCCGGCGGGACCAGCCAGCGGACGCCGCCCGCGGCCCGCCCCGGATGGGGCACGACGACCCAGGTGCCGCGCCCCGCACCCCGCACCCCCGTGCCGAGCCAGCGGGACACCGTGCCCGGTGGCACGAAGAACCCCATGCGCTCGTCGCCGAAGTCGGCGAGCACGGGGCCGGGGCGGTCGACGCAGCGGGCAAGCACGTCGAGCGTGGGGTAGCCGAGTTCGCCGGGCAGGATCAGCACGTCCCAGCGCCGGCCCGCCGGCAGGAGAGCCACCCCCGCAGGGTTGCGCTCCCACTCCCAGCGGCAGACCTCCGGATCCGGCGCCACCGACACCAGCCATTCGATAGCCGACCGCGCCGACCTCGCTCCCGAGTCACCCGAGCCAGTCATGGCAAGACCTTCCTTCCCTGTGCGACAACATGCGCGTCACGGGGGAGAGAGGCCACGGGCCGGAGCATTACGCGGGTTTCGACGGCCAGTTGCTTCTTGCGGCAATCCTCAGCTGTCGAAGCCGAGCCCCAGCTTGTCCATCGTCTTCAGCCACAGGTTCCGCCTGCCGCCGTTGGCGTCGGAGCGGGCCAGCGACCACTTGGTCAGCGCGACACCGGTCCACGCGAACGGTTCGGGCGGGAACGGCAGCGGTTTGGTCCGCACCATCTCCAGCTCCGTACGCTCCGTCCGCTCGCCCGCGAGGAGGTCGAGCATGACGTCGGCGCCGAACCGGGAGGCCCCGACACCGAGGCCCGTGTAGCCCGCCGCGTACGCGACGCGCCCCTTGTGGGCCGTGCCGAAGAAGGCCGAGAACCGCGAGCACGTGTCGATCGCGCCGCCCCACGCGTGCGTGAAGCGGACCCCCGCCAGCTGCGGGAAGCACGTGAAGAAGTGTTCGGCGAGCTTCGCGTACGTCTCGGGCCTGTCGTCGTACTCGGCGCGCACCTTCCCGCCGTACGGGTAGATCGCGTCGTAGCCGCCCCACAGGATGCGGTTGTCGGCAGAGAGCCGGAAGTAGTGGAACTGGTTGGCGCTGTCGCCGAGGCCCTGGCGGTTCTTCCAGCCGATCGCCGCCAGTTGCTCGTCGGTCAGCGGCTCGGTCATCAGCGCGTAGTCGTAGACCGGCACGGTGTACGGGCGCAGGCGCTTGACCAGCGAGGGGAAGACGTTCGTGGCGAGCGCGACATGGCGGGCGAAGACCCTGCCGTACGGCGTGCGGACGGCCATGCCGGCGCCGGAGGACGCCAGTTCCAGCGCGGGCGTGTGCTCGTAGACGCGTACACCCTTCTCCAGGCAGGCCCGCTTCAGGCCCCACGCCAGCTTCGCCGGGTGCAGCATGGCGACGCCCTCGCGGTCCCAGAGACCGCCCAGGAACGTCGGCGAGTCGACGTGCTCGCGCAGCGCGTCCGCGTCCAGGAGCTCGGAGCCCGCGGCGAGGCCGTGCTCCGCCATCTCCTCGTACATCTCGCGGAGTTCGGCCATCTGGTGCGGCTCGGTGGCGACGTCGATCTCGCCGGTGCGCTCGAAGTCGCAGTCGATGGCGTACCGCTTGACGGCCGCCTCGATCTCGTCGAGGTTGCGGGCGCCGAGCTCCTCCAGCTTCTCGATCTCGCCGGGCCAGCGGGACAGGCCGTTGGCGATGCCGTGGGTGAGGGAGGCGGCGCAGAAGCCGCCGTTGCGGCCGGACGCGGCCCATCCCGCCTCGCGGCCCTCGACGAGGACGACGTCGCGGCTCGGGTCACGCTCCTTGGCGATGAGCGCGGTCCACAGGCCGCTGTACCCGCCGCCGACGACGAGCAGGTCGCACCGCTCGTCGCCGGTGAGGGCGGACTCGGGGGCGGGCCTGCCGGGGTCGTCGAGCCAGAAGGACACCCGCTTGGCGTCGGAGAGGGACTCGGTGAAACGGGTCATGGCACCAGGGGCCATGATTTCCACTCCTTCAGAAACAGTTGGTGCGCTGTCACGCCTGCTTGTTGCGGCGCTTTCCGATGAGCATTCCGGAGAGTACGAGAAGGACGGCGACGAGGAACATCGCCGTGCCGATCACATTGATCTGAACGGGCGTGCCCCGCTGCGCCGATCCCCAGACGAACATGGGGAAGGTCACAGTCGAGCCCGCGTTGAAATTCGTGATGATGAAATCGTCGAAGGAGAGCGCGAAGGCGAGCAGCGCGCCCGCCGCGATACCGGGTGCGGCGATCGGCAGCGTCACCCGCAGGAACGTCTGCACGGGACCGGCGTAGAGGTCCTGGGCGGCCTGTTCCAGGCGCGGGTCCATCGACATGACGCGCGCCTTGACGGCGGTCACCACGAAGCTGAGGCAGAACATGATGTGGGCGATGAGGACTGTCCAGAAGCCGAGCTGCGCGCCCATGTTGAGGAAGAGCGTGAGCAGCGAGGCGGCCATGACGACCTCGGGCATCGCCATCGGCAGGAAGATCAGCGAGTTGATGGCGCCGCGGGCGCGGAACCGGTAGCGCACGAGCGCGAAGGCGATCATCGTGCCGAGCACGGTCGCGCCGATCGTCGCCCAGGTGGCGATCTGCAGGCTCAGGGAGAGGGAGCCGCACATGTCGGCGACGCCGCACGGGTCCTGCCACGCGTCGAGCGAGAATTCCTGCCACGAGTAATTGAAGCGGCCCTTCGGTTTGTTGAAGGAGAAGACCGTGACGACGATGTTCGGCAGGAGCAGGTAAGCGAGTGTCAGCAGGCCCGCGATGACGACGACATTGCGCCGGAGCCAGCGGAAGAAGGCGGCCATCAGACGAGATCCTCCGTCCCCGACTTGCGGATGTAGAAGGTCACCATGAAGAGGATGGCGGCCATGAGGATGAAGGAGAGCGCGGCGGCCGTCGGGTAATCCAGAATGCGCAGGAACTGCGTCTGGATGACGTTGCCGACCATGCGGGTGTCGGTGGATCCGAGCAGGTCGGCGTTGACGTAGTCACCGGCCGCCGGGATGAAGGTGAGCAGTGTCCCGGAGACGACTCCCGGCATGGAGAGCGGGAAGGTCACCTTGCGGAACGTGGTGGACGGCTTGGCGTAGAGGTCGCCCGCGGCCTCGTGCAGCCGGCCGTCGATGCGCTCCAGCGAGGTGTAGAGCGGCAGGATCATGAACGGCAGGAAGTTGTACGTGAGTCCGCAGATCACCGCGAGGGGTGTGGCGAGGACCCGGTCGCCCGCCGTGACGCCGAGCCAGCTGGTGACGTCCAGGACGTGCAGGGAGTTGAGGGCGCCCACCACCGGGCCGCCGTCGGCGAGGATCGTCTTCCACGCCAGCGTACGGATGAGGAAGCTGGTGAAGAACGGCGCGATGACCAGGACGAGGATGAGGTTGCGCCAGCGGCCCGCGCGGAACGCGATGAGGTAGGCGAGCGGATAGCCGAGCAGCAGGCACAGGATCGTGGCGGCGCCCGCGTAGAGCACCGAGCGCAGGAACTGCGGCCAGTAGTCGGTGAGCGCGTCCCAGTAGGTCGCGAAGTGCCAGGTGACCTTGAAGCCCTCTTCGAGGGAGCCGGTCTGCACGGACGTCGATGCCTGGTAGACGAGCGGCAGCGCGAAGAAGACGATCAGCCAGAGGATGCCGGGGAGCAGCAGCCAGTAGGGGACGAGCCGCCCGCGCTTGCGGGGTGGGCGTGCGGGTGGCTCCTCCGGGGCGGGCGCCGTCGGCGGTGGTGCGTCGGTCACGGTCGTCATGCGGAGGCGTCCTCCTCGACCTTCTCGACGCCCGCCTCGGCGTCCTGGGCGGCGTCCAGGCCGAAGGTGTGTGCGGGGTTCCAGTGCAGGACGACCTCGGCGCCGGGGGTGAGGCGGCCGTCGCGCTCGATGTTCTGCGCGTACACCTCGAAGGAGGGGCAGACGGGGCTGTGGACGACGTACTGCGTCGACACTCCGATGAAGCTGCTGTCGGCGATGCGCCCGGTGATGCGGTTGCGGCCCTCGGGGATCTGTCCCGCGTCGTCGGCGTGGGTGAGGGAGATCTTCTCCGGGCGTACGCCGACCAGGATCTTGCCGCCGGTGGCGGTGGGGCCGGTACATCGGGCGGCGGGCAGGGTCAGCTTGCAGTCGCCCGCCTTGACGACCATGTCGTCGCCGCTTCCGGCGGCGCCCTCCTGGATGTCCGCTTCGATGAAGTTGGACGTGCCGAGGAAGTTCGCGACGAACGTCGTGCGCGGATTCTCGTACAGGTCGGCGGGGGCGCCGAGCTGCTCGACGCGGCCGCCGTTCATCACGGCCACGGTGTCGGCCATGGTCATGGCCTCCTCCTGGTCGTGCGTGACGTGCACGAAGGTGATGCCGACCTCGGTCTGGATGCGCTTGAGCTCCAGCTGCATCTGGCGGCGCAGCTTGAGGTCGAGGGCGCCGAGCGGCTCGTCGAGGAGGAGCACCTTGGGGTGGTTGATGAGGGCGCGGGCGACGGCGACACGCTGCTGCTGGCCGCCGGAGAGCTGGTGCGGCTTCTTGCGGGCGTGTTCGCCGAGCTGCACCAGGTCGAGCATGTCGCCGACCTGGCCCTTCACGGACTTGATGCCGCGGCGGCGCAGTCCGAAGGCGACGTTCTCGAAGATGTCCAGGTGCGGGAAGAGCGCGTACGACTGGAAGACGGTGTTCACGGGCCGCTTGTACGGCGGCAGGGCCGTGACGTCCTGGTCGCCGAGGTGCACGGTCCCCGAGCTGGGTTCCTCCAGGCCCGCGATCATGCGGAGCGTGGTGGTCTTGCCGCAGCCGGACGCCCCGAGCAGCGCGAAGAAGGAGCCCTGCGGCACGGTGAGGTCGAGCGGCTGCACGGCGGTGAAGGAGCCGTACGTCTTGCTGATCCCGGAGAGACGGACGTCGCCGCCGGTTTCTTGAGCAGAGGTCATGGTGGGTCCAGGGGAAGTCGAGGGGATGGGGGGCCTAGGCCCCGGTGAGGCGTGCGAACTTCTCTTCGTACGCCGTCTCTTCCTTCGGCGTGAGCGACCGGAACGCCCGGGACTTCTCCTTCATCTCCTTGTCGGGGATGATCAGCGGATTCGACGCGGCGTCCTCGTCGAGCTTCGCGAGCGCGTCCCGTACCCCGTCGACCGGGCAGACGTAGTTGATGTACGCGGCGAGGCGGGCCGCGGGCTCGGGCTCGTAGTAGTAGTCGATGAGCCGTTCGGCGTTCTTCTTGTGCCGCGCCTTGTTCGGGACCAGCAGATTGTCCGTGGACGTGATGTAGCCCTGGTCGGGGATGTGGAAGCCGACGTCGGGGCTGTCGGCCTGGAGCTGCACGATGTCGCCGGCCCAGCCGAGGCAGGCCGCGATGTCGCCCTTGGCGAGGTCGGAGGTGTAGTCGTTGCCGGTGAAGCGCCGGATCTGCTTGCGGTCGACGGCCTTCTGGAGGCGGGCGATGGCCGCGTCGAAGTCGTCGTCGGTGAAGTCCGCGGGGTCCTTGCCCATGTCGATGAGCGTCATGCCGACGGTGTCGCGCATCTCGGAGAGGAACCCGACGCGCCCCTTCAGCTTCGGGTCGTCGAGCAGCTGCGACACCGAAGTGATCTCTTTTCCGCCGGTCGCCTTCTTGTTGTACGCGATGACGGTGGAGATGCCGGTCCAGGGATAGGAGTACGACCTTCCCGGGTCCCAGTCCGGGTCACGGAACTGCGCGGAGAGGTTCGTGTACGCGTGCGGCAGGTTGGCCGGGTCCAGCTTCTGGACCCACCCGAAGCGGATGAGCCGGGCGGCCAGCCAGTCGGTGACGCAGATGAGGTCGCGGCCGGTCTCCTGGCCCGCGGCGAGCTGCGGTTTGACCTTGCCGAAGAACTCGACGTTGTCGTTGATGTCCTCGGTGTACTTGACCGTGATCCCGGTGCGTTTCGTGAACGCCTCCAGGGTGGGCCGCCGGTTCTCGTCCTTCTCGTCGACGTCCATGTACTCGGTCCAGTTGGAGAAGCTGATGCGCTTCTCCCCTGCCGAGTGGTCGTCGGAGGAGACCTCGCCCTGGCTCTTGCCCGCGGCGGGGATGCCGCAGGCGCTGAGCGCCCCGAGGCCGCCGATCGCGAGCGCGCCGCCCGTGGTGGCGCGCAGCATGCTGCGGCGGGTCAGGGCGGCCCTGCCGTTCCGGTAGCTGCGGTGCGTGGCGGCCAGTTGGGCCGGGCCGAGGCGGTGGGGCTCGTACTGCTCCATACGCGTGGTTGCCCTTTCGGGAGGAAGGCGGCCGCCGGTCACGCGGCCTGTGACGACGTGGCTGCGTGACTACCGGTCCCCGAAGATCGTGCGGTGCCAGTCCTTGCGGACGACCGCCGTGTTGTCGAACATGACGTGCTTGACCTGCGTGTACTCCTCAAATGAGTACGCGGACATGTCCTTTCCGTAGCCGGATGCCTTGTAGCCGCCGTGCGGCATCTCGCTGAGGATCGGGATGTGGTCGTTGACCCACACACAGCCCGCCTTGATCTCGCGGGTCGCGCGGTTGGCGCGGAACACGTCGCGGCTCCAGGCGGAGGCGGCGAGGCCGTAGGGGGTGTCGTTGGCGAGCCGGATGCCTTCGTCGTCGCTGTCGAAGGGCAGTACGACGAGGACGGGCCCGAAGATCTCGGACTGCACGATCTCGCTGTCCTGCGCGGCGTCCGCGATCAGGGTCGGCTTGTAGTACGCGCCGGGGTGCTTGAGCGCCTCGCCGCCGGTGACCACGCGCGCGTAGGACCGGGCCCGGTCGACGAATCCGGCGACGCGGTCGCGGTGCGCGTGCGAGATGAGCGGCCCCATGTCGGTGCTCGGGTCGAACGGGTCGCCGAGCCGCACGCTCTCCATGAGGTCGGCGACGCCCTGCACGAAGGCTTCGTAGAGCGGACGTTGCACGTACGCGCGCGTGGCGGCCGTGCAGTCCTGCCCGGAGTTGATGAGCGCACCGGCGACCGCGCCGTGCACGGCGGCGTCGACGTCGGCGTCGTCGAAGACGACGAACGGCGCCTTGCCGCCGAGCTCCAGGTGCAGCCGCTTGACGGTGGCGGTGGCGATCTCGGCGACGCGCTTGCCGACGCCGGTGGACCCGGTGAAGGACGTCATGGCGACGTCGGGGTGCCCGACGAGGTGCTCACCTGCGGCCTTCCCCGCGCCCGTGACGATGTTGACGACACCGTCGGGGATGCCCGCCTCGGTGGCGGCCTGCGCGAAGAGGAGGGAGGTGAAGGGGGTGAGCTCGGCGGGCTTGAGGACGATGGTGTTGCCCGCGGCGATCGCCGGAAGGACCTTCCAGGCGGCCATCTGAAGGGGGTAGTTCCAGGGGGCGATGGACCCGACGACACCGATCGGTTCACGGCGTAGGTACGAGGTGTGGTCGCCGGTGTACTCGCCGGCCGACTGGCCCTGGAGGTGGCGTGCCGCGCCCGCGAAGAAGGCGGCGTTGTCGACGGTCCCGGGGACGTCGAACTCCCGGCTCAGCTTGATCGGCTTGCCGCACTGCAGCGACTCGGCCTGGGCGATGTCCTCGGCACGGTCCGCCAGTACGCCCGCGAAGCGGTGCAGGGCGTCGGAGCGCTCGCCCGGGGTGGCGCCCGCCCAGCCGGGGAACGCCTCTGCGGCCGCGGCGACGGCGGCGTCGACGTCGTCGGTCCCGGCCAGTTCGTACGTGTGGACCTCGTCGCCCGTGGCGGGGTCGATCACCGCGTGGGAGGTGCCGGACGTGCCCTTGGTCAGCCGCCCTGCGATGTACTGCGCACCGTCCGCGAAGTGGTCCTGCGCCTGGAAGTTGTGCATGACGCTCTCCTCCGCCGCCCGCCCCGTCCCGCGGGGGTCGGCGTAGCTCCGGATCGATTTGAGTGCCGATCCTGACAGAGCAGGGATAGTCCAACAAGTGATTCCGTTGTTGCCTTTTGGTTACGCGACGGAATCTGTCGACCAGGTGTCGAGTCGACCCGGAAAACCCAGGACGGAGTGTCAGTGGTGCGTGCCAGACTCGCGTGCATGACGGAGATCGACTCGGTGGAGGCGCTGGTCGGCGCGGTGCGCGCGGGCGAGAAGGTCAAGTACCTGCACTTCTGGGGCCACACCCCGCGACGGGACGGCACGCTCGGCGCGAGCTGCCTGAGTCAGTGGTGGCCGTCGCCGTTCACGGTGGACGGCGTGGAGTACGCGACGGCGGAGCACTGGATGATGGCGGCCAAGGCCCGCCTCTTCGACGACACGGACGCGGAACGGGCGGTCCTCGCGGCCCGCACCCCGGCGGAGGCGAAGAACGCGGGCCGCCTCGTCCGGGACTTCGACGACGCGATATGGGCGCGCGAGCGCTTCGGCATCGTGGTCGCGGGCAGCACGCACAAGTTCGCGTCGGACCCGGCGCTCCGGGACTTCCTCGTGGGCACGGGCCGTCGTGTTCTGGTCGAGGCGAGCCCGATGGACCGCATCTGGGGCATAGGCCTGGCGGCGGACGACCCCCGGGCGGAGGACCCCACGAAGTGGCGGGGGCCGAACTTGCTGGGATTCGCGCTGATGGAGGCGCGGGGGCGGGTCTAAACGGCCGGGGGTGCTCCCACGGCGTGGCCTACCGGGGCCTGACTCGCTCCGGCGACCCGCCGGTCCAGCCGCTTCCGTACGAGACGGCTCTGCGCCGCCACCGTCACGATCACGCCCGCGCCGAGCACCGGCCAGGCGAGCGGCCCCGCCGCGATCACGGCCGTGACCAGGAGCGGCCCGCCGCTGCGCTGCGCCGACGAGGACAGGCCGTGGACCCCGAGGTAGGCGCCCTGGGCGTCGCCGGGTGCGAGGGCGATCGAGAGCTCCCAGGACGCGATGGCGTGGAGTATCTCGGCGAAGGTCAAGGCGACCGCGGCGACCGTGAGAGCGGCGACGGCGAGCCCCGTGCCGCCGAACGCGGAGGCGGTCAGCGCGGCACACCCGACGACGAAGCAGGCCGCGAGCGGTACGAGGAGTGCGCGGGCCCGCTCCGGCGTGCTGCCGAACCGGGACAACGGAACCTGGCAGCAGACGACCAGCACGCAGTTGAGCACCATGAGGAGCGGCGCGAGGCCGTGCGGGGCATCGGTGGCGTGGACGATCCACAGGGGGATGCCGACCTGGAGCACCGCGTCGTCGAGGAAGAGCGCCGCCTCGGTGAGGGTGAAGAGCAGGAAGGAGCGGTCGCGCCAGGGGTTGGAGGCGGTCGGCGCGCCGGGGACGGACGCCGCTTCGATGACGGCTGCCGCTTCGGGTGCGGCTGCCGTCGACGCGGTGACCACGCGGGACGGCGACGGGGGTTCCGCGCAGCGCAGGGTGAGGGCCGCGGCGGCGAGGAAGCTGACCACGTTGCCGAGGAGCAGCGCCTGGTAGGCGTGCGTGGTGCCGACGGCGAGGGCGCACGCGCCGGCCAGACCGCCGATGGCCCAGCCCGCGTTGGAGACGGTGCGCTGTACGGCCTGGTACCTGGTGCGGTCCGGGCCCGCGATGCGGGCGGCGTACAGCTTGGTGAGGACGTTGGCGCCACGGTCGGCGAGGCTGTTGACGGCGGAGTAGAGCAGGAGCAGGGCGAAGTTGTCCGTCGTGAGCAGCGCCAACAGGGCGACGGCCTGCTGGAGTTGGGCGGCGATGAGGATGCGGGTGACCGGGAAGCGGTCGGCGAGGTGGCCCGCGAGCGGTGCGCCCGCGATGCCGACGGCGCCCGAGACTCCCAGGAGCAGGCCGACTTCGGCGACGGAGAGACCGGCGACCAGGGTGAAGTAGAGGGCGGCCGCTCCCATCCAGAGACCGGTGCCCATCTTGTTGATCAGGGCGATCCAGAGCATGCGCCGCCCGTCGGCACCCCCAGGTATGCGCGCGTACAGCGCGGACCGCTTACGACTCGGGCTAAGCCTCGGACTCACCCATCCCCCTTGCTCAACGGTGCCTTGACGCTGCCTTTTGTATCGGTACATAATTGTTTACGTGGCAGCACAATATGTGATCAGTGGCTCGACCGCCAAGGGGATTACCGCGTCGGTCGAACAGGCCGTGGCCGACGGCGGATTGGCGCCGGGTGCCGCCCTGCCTCCGGTGCGCAGGCTCGCCGACGATCTCGGGGTCAGCGCCGGCACGGTGGCGACGGCCTACAAGGAACTGCGGCAGCGCGGCATCGTCGTGACGCGAGGGCGGGGCGGAACGGTCGTGGCGCAGGCCCCGGCGGTCGGGACGCGCAGGCCGCCGAAGGCGCCGCAAGGGGTGCGCGACCTCGCGGGCGGGCATCCGGATCCGGAGCTGCTGCCGGTCCTGCTGCCACCGGCCCGGGTGGAGCCGGTGAACGGTTCGCACCGTGCGTCGCCGCGCCTCGCAGGTCTTGAGGAACGGGCCCGCGAATGGTTCGCGCGGGACGGGGTGCCCAGCGACCGGGTGACCTTCGCGCACGGCGCGCTGGACTGCATGGCCCGGCTGCTCTCGGTGGAGCTGAAGCCGGGCGACACGGTGGCAGTGGAGGACCCGGGCTTCCACCATCTCCTCGACCTCGTACCGGCGTTGGGGTTGCGCATGGTGCCGGTCGCGGTGGACGACGAGGGCATCAGGCCGGAGGCGCTGCGCGGGGCGTTGCGGGCGGGCGCGAGGGCGCTGGTGTGCAGCCCGCGGGGGCAGAACCCGGTGGGCGGTCACTTCACCGCGGAGCGGCGGGATGCGCTGCTCGACGCCCTCGCCGGGCATCCGGACGTGCTCGTCGTCGAGGACGACCACAACGCGGAGATCGCGGGGGCGGCCGCGTACTCACTGGCGACGGGCGGGCTCCCGCGCTGGGCACAGGTCCGCACCGTCTCCAAACACCTGAGCGTCGACCTGCGGTGGGCGGCCCTCGCGTGCGACGCCACCACGCTGGCCAGGCACGAGGGACGGATGCTGCTCACCTCGGGGTGGGTCAGCCACGTACTGCAGGAGACGGTCGAACGGACGCTGGCCGACCCCGCCGCCCGCGAGGTGGTGCACCGGGCCGAGCGGGTCTACGGGGAGCGGCGCGAGGCGCTGATCCGCGAGCTCGCGGGGCACGGGATCGCGGCGCGGGGGGCGAGCGGGATGAACGTGTGGGTCCCCGCGCGGGACGAGTCCGCGGTCGTCAACGGGCTGCGGTCACGCGGGTGGTGGGTGGCGGCGGGGGCACGGTTCCGCATCGCCGCGCCCCCCGGCGTGCGCATCACGACGTCCACGCTCGGGGCGACGGACGCGGGACGTCTCGCGGCGGACTTCGCCGCGGTACTGGACGAGTCGGAGGCTACGTACGGGGGGTGAGGCGCGGTCCCACCGCGGAAGTGGTCGCCGCCGCCGAATAGCCCGGGTCGTCCCGCGAGGACCCTCCGTCCTCGTCGTCGTCCGGCACGACGATGAGGATCACGAGCAGCGCCACGCCGAGGACGACGCCGACGGCGCCGCAGATGATCCCGGCGAGCGCCTGCCCGCCGTTCGTCGCCTCGCCCCGCCGCGCCTTGCCGCGTCCCACCGCGCCGAAGACCACCGCGAGGATGCCGAGGACGATCGCCAGCGGCCACAGGCAGAACCCGGCGGCCGCGATGATCCCGAGGACGAGCGCGGTCACGCCCATGCCGTTCGCCGGGGGCGCGGGCATGGCGGGCCAGCCGTACCCGGGATAGCCCTGGTAACCCTGATGCCCCTGCCCCGGGTACGACCCCGAGTACGGCCCCGGGTACGGCCCCGGGTACGGCCCCGGGTACCCGTAGGGCACCTGCCCCGGTGGCCCGTACGGCATCTGCCCCGGCCCGTCCGGCGAGACGGGCGGCGGCGGCACGGGCTCGCCGGGCGCCACGAACGGGTTGCCCACACCGGGCTGCACACCCGGCTGCGCCCCGGTCACCGGAGGCGCGGGGGGCTGCGGCCCAGGCCCAGGCCCGGCCCCGGGCCCGAACCCCGCCCCCGGCACAGACGTAACCGTCCACTGCTCATGAACCGAAGGCGGCGCCCAAGGATCACGTTCCTGCGCCCCCGCGCCACCCGCGTCCCCCGCTCCGGGCACGGCGTCGTCATCGGACTTCGCGGACATGGCGGGTCACCTCTTTCGTACGTTCCGTCATGCTACGGCCCCCGCTTTACCCGCGCCGACCGCCGCCTACGATGATCCCGACCCATCGATCAGCCGATCAAACCCGTTCCTGGGGAGGAAACCGTGACCGAGCAGCAGACCGCAGCCGCGCCCGTCAGAGACCCGCACGCCTTCATCGCAGGACTGCCCAAGGCGGAACTGCACGTGCACCACGTCGGCTCGGCCTCCCCGCGCATCGTCTCCGAACTGGCCGCCCGGCACCCCGACTCCTCGGTGCCGACCGACCCCGAGGCACTCGCCGACTACTTCACGTTCACGGACTTCGCGCACTTCATCAAGGTCTACCTGTCCGTGGTGGACCTGATCCGCACCCCGGAGGACGTGCGCCTCCTCACCTACGAGGTGGCCCGCGACATGGCGCGGCAGAACGTCCGCTACGCCGAGCTGACCCTCACCCCGTTCTCCTCCGTGCGCCGCGGCATCGACGACCGCGCCTTCATGGACGCCATCGAGGACGCCCGCACGTCGGCCGAGAAGGAGTTCGGCACCGTACTGCGCTGGTGCTTCGACATTCCCGGCGAGGCCGGGCTCGAGTCGGCCGAGGAGACGGTGCGGCTCGCCACCACCGACCGCCTGCGCCCCGAGGGCCTGGTCTCCTTCGGGCTCGGCGGGCCCGAGATCGGCGTGCCGCGCCCGCAGTTCAAGCCGTACTTCGACCGGGCGATCGCGGCGGGCCTGCACTCGGTCCCGCACGCCGGCGAGACAACGGGCCCCGAGACCGTCTGGGACGCCCTCGTCCACCTGGGCGCCGAGCGCATCGGCCACGGCACGACCTCCGCGCAGGACCCCAAGCTCCTCGCGCACCTGGCCGAGCACGGCATCCCGCTGGAGGTCTGCCCGACCTCGAACATCGCGACCCGCGCGGTGCGCACCCTCGACGAGCACCCGATCAGGCAGTTCGTGGAGGCCGGGGTGACCGTCACGATCAACTCCGACGACCCGCCCATGTTCGGCACGGACCTGAACAACGAGTACGCCGTCGCGGCCCGTCTCCTCGGCCTCGACGAGCGCGGCATCGCGGACCTGGCGAAGAACGCCGTCGGGGCGTCCTTCCTCGACCCGGCGGGCAAGGCGCGGATCGCCGCCGAGATCGACGCGTACACGGACACGTGGCTCGCGCCGTAATCCACGCTCCCGTCCGCATCCCGTGACCACAATGGGCCCATGCGCACCGTGACTGCTGTGGCCCACCGAGGCGATCCCTACCGTGTCCGCGAGAACACCCTCCCGTCCCTGCGCTCCGCGTTCGACCGGGGCGCGGACGCGGTGGAGATCGACGTCCGCCTGAGCCGCGACGGCGTACCCGTCCTGCTGCACGACCCGACCCTGAAGCGCCTGTGGGGGTACGAGCGACCGCTCGCCGCCCTGTCCTCCGCGGAGGTCGATGGAGTCACCGAGGGCGGCGTCCCGACCCTCGCGGCGGCCCTCGCCGCCACCGGGGGGCGACGGCTCATGATCGACCTGCCGGGGGCAGCGTATGACGCCGTGCGCACGGTCGTCGGGGTCGTCGCGGAGAGCGGCGCGGCGGAGCGGGTGTACTACTGCGCGGGCGGGCAGACGATGCTCGCCGTACGCGAAGCGGATCCGGCCGCGGAGATCGCGCTGACCTGGACGACCCTGGCCCCGCCCCGCCCGGTCCTGCTGGACGCGGTGAAGCCGCGCTGGCTCAACTTCCGCTTCCCGCTGGTCGACCGCGAGCTGTCGCTCCACGTGCACCGCCAGGGCCTGCTCGTCTCGGCCTGGACCCCGGACACGCGCCGCTCGATGCGGCGCCTGATCGACGCGGGCGTCGACGCGATCACCACGAACCGCATCGACATCCTGCACAGCCTTCGCTCCCCTCACGGCACCCCCTAGGGGACATCACGCTGACCGGCATGGCATCCACCTGGAACTGGGAGACCGCCGAGGGCCTGCTCGGCCTGGACGACCCCGCCGAGTGGGACGCCGCCTACGCACGCGGGGAGCGGTCGCTCGGCACGGCGGTCATCGGGCTCGCCTTCCACTGCACGCTGGCCGAGGCCTCACCCCGCATCCTCAAGGGCATGCGGCTCGCGGACCGCGGGCAGCGCGGGTTCGCGTTCACCGCGGCGGGCCACGCGGCGCGGCTCAACGGCGCGCTGACCCCGGAGCTGTACGCCGCGCTGCGCACGGAGGGCCACCGCGGCTTCGCCGAGACCGCGGTCGACGACACCCTGACGTTCGTACCGTTCCGCGACCTGCCGCCGTGGTTCAAGTGGCGGAAGGTCGCGTCGCGGGTGGAGGACAAGCTGGAGACCTGGCGGCTGCGCCTCACGTACGCCGCCGAGGACATCCAGCAGGCCCTGTGCAACCGTCGACGCGGAGGCCGTTCCTCCGGCTGACGGGCCGGACGGGCCGGACGGGCCGGAGAGCGTCTGGAGGTGCCGGTCGGCGGCTCACCTAGCCGTGGAAGGCGACGGTTGACGCGACCGGGGCCCGCCCGGTCCTCACCCGGTTCACCGGCGCGGCCTCGTCGGCATGGCCGAAGGAGATGCCGACCAGCAATTTGCCCTCCGTTACGCCGAGTTCGGCGCGGACGGTGTCGGCGTAGAAACTGAGCAGCCCCTGCGGGCAACTGTCCACGCCGTACGCGGTCATCGCCAGGAGCAGCGTCTGCATGTACGCCCCGACGTCCGCGGCCAGCCGCGCCGACCCGTCCCCCTGGACGAACAGGAACGCCACGTGGGGCGCGCCGTAGAAGCGCAGGCTCTGCGCGTCGTAGGCCGCGCGAGCCGCGTGGTCCTCACGGTCGATACCCAGCGCCCCGTACAACTCGGCACCGAACGCGGCCCGGCGCTCCCGGTGCGCTTGCTCGTACATCGCATCGGAGTACGGGAAGTCCACGGAGGTGTGCCCGGCCGCGTGGGCCGCCTGCAAGGCGTCGGCCAGCCGCTCGCGCGCCGCGCCGCTCGCCACCTCCACCCGCCACGGCTGCGCGTTGGAGTTGGAGGGCGCGGCACCGGCCAGCGAGAAGATGCCGCGCATCGTCTCCTCGGGCACCGCTCGCGGACCGAAAGCGCGGGTCGCGTGACGGGCGCGTATCAATTTCTCCGCGCTGCCGCTCAGCTCGGTGGGGTCGGACCTGTCCATGGGTGACTCCTCGACGACAAGACGCTCAAGTAAACGGGGGCGTTTACATGCGGCGCAACCCTAACCGTCATCCGGCACTAAGTAAACGGATGCGTATACTTGCTCTCATGGCGACGACCGCGAGGACGACAGCTGCGGGACCCCGGCAGGCAGGGCGCGGCGGGCGGGAGCGCATCCTCGCCGCCGCGGCACGCCTTTTCGCGGCTCGGGGCATCAACGCGACCGGCATGGAGCAGATCGCGGACGAAGCGCCGGTGTCCAAACGGACCCTCTACGCGCACTTCCGCACCAAGAACGACTTGGTCATCGCCCACCTGCGGGGCCTTGCCGAGTCGGGAGCCACCCTGGAAGGCGTGCTGACCCGCGAGGACACCCCGCCGCGGGACCGGATCCGTAAGCTCTTCGATCCGCCGGCCGCGGACGCCTCACCGGCCCGCGGGTGCCCGTTCATCGACGCCGCCGTGGAGTTCCCCGATCCGGCCGACGCGGTGCACTCCTACGCCCGGGAGCAGAAGCTGCGCATGGTGGAGCTGATCGCCGCACTGGTGACGGAGCTCGGCTGCCGCGAACCCCTCGCACTGGCCGAACAACTGGCCACCCTCGCGGACGGAGCGGCCAGCCGCGCCATGGTGCTCGACGAACCGGACTACGGCCGGCACGCACGTGCGGCGGCGGAGATCCTGCTCGACCGGGCACTGCCCGCAACGGCAGGAACAAACAGGACGACCGAAATCACCGGAACAACCGGAACAACCGGAACGGCCGGAACGGCCGGAACGACCTGACGCCCGCTACAACCCCGCCAACGCGTTCCACCGCTTCGCGAACTCCGTGCGCTCCTTCGACGTGATGTCCCGCGCGATGACGAGCCGCTCGCGCATCGCGTCGTCGGGGAAGATCAGCGGGTCCTCGGCGAGGGCGGCGAGTTCCTTGTCCTTGGAGGAGGCGAGGACGTCGCGGGCGGCCGGGACGGGGCAGACGTAGTTGACCCAGGCGGCGAGCTCCGCCGCGACCTCGGGGTCGTAGTAGTGGTCGATGAGCCGCTCGGCGTTCTGCTTGTGGCGGGCCAGGTTGGGGACCATCAGGGACTCCGCCCACAGCTCGGCGCCCTCCTCGGGGACGACGAACTCGATGTCCGGGTCGTCCGCCTGGAGCTGGATGACGTCGCCGCTGTAGGCCTGGCAGGCCAGGACGTCGCCGCTGGAGAGGTCCTTGATGTAGTCGTTGCCGGTGAAGCGGCGGATGTGATGGCTGTCCACCATCTTCTCGACCTTGTCGCACATCCGGTGGAAGTCGTCCGCCGACCACTTCCTGATGTCGACGCCGTCGCCCTGGAGGAGCAGCGCGAACGCCTCGTCGAGGCCGGAGAGGAGGGTCACGCGGCCCTTGAGGTCGTCCGCCCACAGGTCGGAGACCTGCTTGATCTCGCGGCCGACCTTGCGCTTGTTGTACGCGATGCCGGTGATGCCCGACTGCCAGGGGACGGTGTACTTCCGGCCCGGGTCGAAGTGCGGTGAACGCAGGAGCGGGTCCAGGTATGTGGTCACGTTGGGCTGACGGGCGCGGTCCATCTCCTGGACCCAGCCGAGGCGTACGAAGCGTGCGCACATCCAGTCGCTGATGACGATGAGGTCGCGGCCGGTCTCCTGGTGGTTCATCAGGGACGGGCTGATCTTGCCGAAGAACTCGTCGTTGTCGTTGATCTCCTCCGTGTAGCGGACGTCGATGCCGGTCCGCTTCTCGAAGGCGTCCAGCGAGGGGCGCTCCGTCTTGTCGTGGTCGTCGGTGTCGATGTACAGCGGCCAGTTGGCGAAGGTCAGCGTCCTGTCCCGGCGGGAGCGGTCGCTCGCCGCCCGCTCCCCCGGCCCGATGTACGCGGCCGGCACCCCGCATCCGGCGAGCGCGCCGACGGCCGTACCGACGGCCGCACCGCCGCCCAGGACGCGGAGCAGGGAACGGCGGGACACGGAGGAGGGCATGGAGGCCATGGGGTTCGCTCGCACCCCGGCAGCATGCGCCCCCGCTCGGCGGCGCGGCAATGGACGCAGCGTCGAGCCCCACCCCGAGGAGCGGACACCTTGTCGATCATCCCGGCGCGCGCACCCTTCCGGCAGCCGCTCCCTCCGGACGACGCCCCGCCCACCTCACGCGGGCTCCAGCCACCCCGCCAAGTCCCCCGCCGTGACCCGCTCCACCGCCGCCTCGTCGACCGGCCCCGGGTAGAGGCGGTACGCCGTGCCGGACGCCGTGTCCCGCGCGCCCGGCAGGTCGCCGTGCAGCAGCGCCAGCAGGGCCGCGCGGCCCGCCAGCTCCGCCTCCGCACGCAGTGCGTCCGGCTCCCAGGCGTCCCGTATGCGCAGCGCGAAGTCGGCGCGCGGCTCGCCCTCCGCGCGGCGGTAGCCCCACAGGACGTGGCCGCGGCCGCGCACGTACACGTCGCCGTCCGTGCGGGCCGCCGCCGTCCAGCAGGCCAGATCCCACAGCGTGGCCCGGCCGCACGGCTGGAAGGTGTCGAGCAGGTCGTTGCCCATGCGGCCGATCTGCTTGCGGTAGCCCCACACGGCGTGGTGCGTGCCAGTCGTGGCGAGGGTGACGTCGGTCCACCAGGCGTGACGCGTCCGGAGGTCGACGATCATGGGCACGGTCAGCTTCGCGTCGCCCGCGAGGTCGAAGCGCTGCCGGACCGCGCGCGGGTCGTAGACGGCCCGCTCCCGTTCCCGCTCCTTGCCCTGGACCGCCATGAACCCCGTGAAGGCGTCCGGGAGTTCGTCGAAGGGGATGTCGTTGTACGAGAACACCGCGGGCACCACGAACCGCACCCCGCTGTTGGCGAGCCGGGGCAGGTCGAGGTCCAGGTACTCGGTGGCACCCTGCGGCGCGGGCGCGGAGGTCAGGTCCCCGGAGTGCCGGGCGGCGCCGCCCGCGTACTCCAGCCGCGTGTAGTCGCAGAGGCCGATGAAGCGCCACAGGTCGTCGTAGAGCGCGACGGAGAGGTCGAGGTCGACGCGTACGCCCTTGGGCTGCGTCCAGTGCAGGAAGAGCCGCACGGTCTCGCTGTCCGCGGGCATGGGCAGGGAGCTGCCGCGCGGCACGGCGACCAGCGAGGCGGCCGACGCCCGCTCGGCGAAGGGCAGGGGCAGGTCGGCGAGCGCGGCGTCAAGGACCGCCACGTCGTACCGCTCGCCGTCCCGTTCGGTGAGCCGTCGCACCGCCTCGGCCTCGATCAGCTCACCGGCGCGGCCCGCCACACGGGCGGGCAGCGGCGGCCGGTGGTCCTCGATGGCGTACGCCTTGGTGACGCGGCCGCGCGGGAAGAAGACGCGGCGGTGCCCCGGCACGGCACGGATCTTCATGCGGCCGTACGCACCGAGCAGCGGCCCGGGTCCGGAGTGCGGCAGGGCGTCGGCGAGCGCCTCGCCGACGGTGTCAGGGAGCGTCGCCGAGCCCGAGCGGGCCAGGAGCAGGTCGAGGCGGCGCAGGAGTTCGCCCGGCCGCTCGCGCAGCAGCCGCACCGCGGTCTCGACGTCCCAGCGGCCGAGCGCCTCCTCGACGCGCGCCTGCCAGGTGACGACGCGCAGCCGGTCGTCCGCGAGGCGGACATCGTCGTGCCGGGCGGCCTCGGCGAGCAGGACCTCGCCGAGCGCGCCGTCGCCGACGCGGGTGCCGCGCAGGGCGGCGAAAGCGAGGGCCACGCGCGCGTGGCGGTGTGCGTGCTCAAAGGGGTGGAGGATTTCGCCGACGTGCTTCCACGCGCGCGGGTGGCGTGCCATGTCCTCGGCGAGGCGCCGGAAGTCGAACCCGTCGAGCAGGGCGAGGAGTTCGCGGCGCACGGGACGGGGCAGGCCGCGCAGGCGCGGGAGTTCGAGCAGGTCGGGGTCGCCCCCGGAGCGTACGACGAGGATGCGCAGCACGTCGGTGGCCGTGTCCGCGTACCGCCCGGCCAGCGGGCGCACGTCGGGCAGGTCGAGGAGCGGCGCCAGGGCGAGCGCCTTGCTCTCGCGCAGTGGGATGGCCGACGGGAGCCACTCCGCGGCGGCGGCCGGGTCCACGTGGCCGAGGAGCAGGACGAGGTCGTCGTGGTCCTGCCGGTTCAGGGGCGTGCGGCGGGCGAGCAGCGCGGCGAGTTCGGCGGCGGCGTCGCCGGGCGCGCCGAGGGACAGGGCGCGCAGGACGGGGCCGCCGTCACCGTCCCAGTGGGCGCCGGTGTCGAGCCAGGGGTCGAGGGGGCCGTCGGTCTCGTAGCGCTTGTCGCAGATCGGGCATTCGTACCACTCGCAGCACTGGTCGCAGCAGTTCCAGGGCACGATCTTCGCGCCGAGGCAGTCGTCGCACAGGAGGTGGGCGCACGGGTCGAGCGCACGCACGCTCGCCTTGGTGCCCGCGCAGTTCATGCAGGGCTGGTGCGGCTGCGCGGCGAGGTACTCGGCGACGACGGTGGTGTAGCGCTCGTACGCGGGCTGGGTGGCGGTCTCGGCGGGGAACCGCGCGAACAGCGGGGCGTGGTGCCGGTCGGAGCCCATCAGGGCGTCGACGTCGGCGAGCAGCTCGCGCCCGGTCGTCGCGAGGTCGTCGGCGGACAACGCGGTCAGCGCGCGGCGCAGCGGGGCGGTCAGCAGGTGCCCGCGGTCGGCGAGTTCGGCTTCGAGGACGACGACGCCGGCATCGGTCACGGCGGACCGCCCGATGCCCTCAGGGACGTACACACTCTGTCGGCGGCGGAGCAGGAGCCCCAGCAGGTCGTCGGTCGTCGCTGTCGTGGTCATCGGGTTCCACCCCCGTGGTGCAGAGAGAAGCGGGGGCGGGGAGTGGGTGCGCTACGGATCTTTTGCAGAGAAGAAAAAAGAAGGAAGCACACCGCGGAGCCGCCCCCGCGTACGCAACGGTACGCGGGGGCGGCGTGGCCGGGCACCTCAATAAACGCAGGCCAGGGCGGTACTAGCCCTCGATGGACGTCATCACGTGCTTGATGCGCGTGTAGTCGTCGAAGCCGTACGCCGAGAGGTCCTTGCCGTAGCCGGACTTCTTGAAGCCGCCGTGCGGCATCTCCGCGACCAGCGGGATGTGCGTGTTGATCCAGACGCAGCCGAAGTCGAGGACCTTGGACATGCGCATCGCGCGCGCGTGGTCCTTCGTCCAGACGGAGGAGGCGAGGGCGTACTCGACGCCGTTCGCGTACTCGACGGCCTGCGCCTCGTCCGTGAAGGACTGGACGGTGATGACCGGGCCGAAGACCTCGTTCTGGATGATCTCGTCGTCCTGCTTGAGGCCGGAGACGACGGTCGGGGCGTAGAAGTAGCCCTTCTCGCCGACCCGCCCGCCGCCCGCCTCGACCTTCGCGTGCGCCGGGAGGCGCTCGATGAAGCCGGAGACCTGCTTCAGCTGGTTGGCGTTGTTCAGCGGGCCGTAGAGCACGTCCTCGTCGTCCGGCTGGCCGGTCTTCGTGTCGGCGGCCGCCTTGGCGAGCGCGGTCACGAAGTCGTCGTGGATGGACTCGTGGACGAGCACGCGCGTGGCGGCCGTACAGTCCTGGCCCGCGTTGAAGAAGCCCGCCATGGAGATGTCCTCGACGGCCTTGGCGATGTCGGTGTCCTCGAAGACCACGACCGGCGCCTTGCCGCCGAGCTCCAGGTGGACGCGCTTGAGGTCCTTGGCAGCGGACTCGGCGACCTGCATGCCCGCGCGCACCGAGCCGGTGATGGAGGCCATCGCCGGGGTGGGGTGCTCGACCATGGAGCGGCCGGTGTCGCGGTCGCCCGTGACGACGTTGAAGACGCCGGGCGGCACGATGGAGCCGATGATCTCCGCCATCAGGACGGTCGACGCGGGGGTGGTGTCGGACGGCTTGAGCACGACCGTGTTGCCGGCCGCGAGCGCCGGGGCGAACTTCCAGACGGCCATCATCATCGGGTAGTTCCACGGCGCGACCTGCGCGCAGACGCCGATCGGCTCGCGGCGGATGATGGAGGTCAGACCCTCCATGTACTCGCCCGCGGCGCGCCCTTCGAGCATCCGGGCCGCACCCGCGAAGAAGCGGATCTGGTCGACCATGGGCGGGATCTCCTCGGACCGCGTGAGTCCGGTCGGCTTGCCCGTGTTCTCGACCTCGGCGGCGATGAGTTCCTCGGCCCGCTCCTCGAACGCGTCGGCGATCTTGAGCAGGGCCCGCTGCCGCTCGGCGGGGGTCAGGTCGCGCCACGCGGGGAACGCGTCGGCGGCGGCCTTCATGGCGGCGTCCACGTCGGCCTGGGCGGACAGCGGGGCGGTCGCGTAGGCCTCGCCGGTCGCCGGGTTGATGACCTCGGTGGTCCGTCCGTCGGCCGCGTCCCGGAATTCTCCGTTGATGTAGTTGCGCAGACGGCGCAGCTCGGTGGTCACTTCCGCGGCCCTCCAAGTCAGATGTCCAGTGGATGAGACACCCACCCTAGTCGCTGCACCGACGCTTTCAACATACCCAGCGGCCCAGAACTGCGGAATCCGTGTGGATTGAAGTCCCAGACAACGAATTACATCGATTGAGCCTTGCGTAAGTGACGAGACGTCGTGCACAGTGAGCCTGTGGCCAGTCGCAGCGCAGACCCCAGCACCCCTCGCAGCTCCCGCACCGGAAACCCTGGCGGAAGCGGCAGTGGGAACGGCACCCCTCCCGTGGACGCCGTATCTCTGGCGATCATCGAACAGCTCCAGGAGGACGGACGCCGTCCGTACGCCGCCATCGGCAAGGCCGTGGGCCTGTCCGAGGCGGCCGTGCGCCAACGCGTCCAGAAGCTGCTCGACCAGGGCGTGATGCAGATCGTCGCCGTCACGGACCCGCTCACCGTGGGCTTCCGCAGGCAGGCGATGGTCGGCATCGACGTCGAGGGCGATGTGGACCCGGTCGCGGACGCCGTGGCCGCCATGCCGGAGGCCGAGTACGTGGTGATGACCGCGGGCTCGCACGACCTCCTCGTGGAGATCGTCTGCGAAGACGACGACCACCTGCTCGAAGTCATCAACAAGCGCATCCGCGCCCTCCCCGGCGTGCGCTCCACCGAGAGCTTCGTCTACCTCAAGCTCAAGAAGCAGACCTATATGTGGGGAACCCGATAGCCGTGAGCAAGGACCTCAGCCAAACCGCGTACGACCACCTGTGGATGCACTTCACCCGCATGTCGGACTACGAGAACGCACCCGTGCCCACCATCGTGCGTGGCGAGGGCACCTACATCTACGACGACAAGGGCAAGAAGTACCTGGACGGCCTGTCCGGCCTCTTCGTCGTCAACGCGGGCCACGGCCGTCACGAGCTCGCCGAGACCGCCTACAAGCAGGCGCAGGAGCTGGCCTTCTTCCCGGTGTGGAGCTACGCCCACCCGAAGGCCGTCGAGCTGGCGGAACGTCTGGCCGACTACGCGCCGGGCGACCTCAACAAGGTCTTCTTCACCACCGGCGGCGGCGAGGCCGTCGAGACCGCGTGGAAGCTGGCGAAGCAGTACCACAAGCTCACCGGCAACCACACGAAGTACAAGGTCATCTCGCGCGCGGTCGCCTACCACGGCACCCCGCAGGGCGCCCTGTCCATCACCGGGCTCCCGGCCCTGAAGGCCCCCTTCGAGCCGCTGGTCCCCGGCGCGCACAAGGTGCCGAACACCAATATCTACCGCGCCCCGAGCCACGCTCACGCCGATGATCCTGTGGCCTTCGGCCGCTGGGCCGCCGACCAGATCGAGCAGGAGATCCTCTTCGAGGGCCCGGAGACGGTCGCCGCCGTCTTCCTGGAGCCGGTACAGAACGCGGGCGGCTGCTTCCCGCCCCCGCCCGGCTACTTCCAGCGGGTGCGGGAGATCTGCGACCAGTACGACGTGCTGCTCGTCTCCGACGAGGTCATCTGCGCCTTCGGCCGCCTCGGCACGATGTTCGCCTGCGACAAGTTCGGCTACGTCCCGGACATGATCACCTGCGCCAAGGGCATGACCTCGGGCTACTCCCCGATCGGCGCGTGCATCATCTCGGACAAGCTCGCCGAGCCGTTCTACAAGGGCGACAACACCTTCCTGCACGGCTACACCTTCGGCGGCCACCCCGTCTCGGCCGCGGTCGGCATAGCCAACCTCGACATCTTCGAGAAGGAGGGCCTCAACCAGCACGTCCTCGACAACGAGGACGCGTTCTACCAGACCCTCCGCAAGCTGCACGACCTGCCGATCGTCGGCGACGTCCGCGGCAACGGGTTCTTCTACGGCATCGAGCTCGTGAAGGACAAGGCCACCAAGGAGACGTTCAACGACGAGGAGACCGAGCGCGTCCTGTACGGCTTCCTCTCCAAGGCGCTGTACGACAACGGCCTGTACTGCCGTGCCGACGACCGCGGCGACCCGGTCGTCCAGCTCGCGCCGCCGCTGATCTCCACGCAGGAGACCTTCGACGAGATCGAGGGCATCCTGCGGCAGGTCCTCACGGAGGCGTGGACGAAGCTCTGATCTCATGGCGTGATCTGTCGTGATCTGGCGTGATCCAGTGTGATCAACACCGGCCCGGGGGCCGCCGTTCGAGTGAGAACGGCGGCCCCCGGGCCGCGTCGTTTCCGGCCGAGTCCACCCATATCCCTACCGTGCCCAGTGACCGATCGGCCCCGCCTTCGTTCCCCCGTACGGGGGAGTCGAGCTGATCTGAACCGAGGTGTACGCCATGGTGGCCCCGCCGGACAACGACGTGCTGTGGGCACGCGCCCTACATGTCACACACAACGGCTCCCCCGCCCTCACCGGCGTATCGCTCGGTGTCCGCGAGGGCGAGATCCTCGCCGTCAACGGTCCACGCGGCAGCGGCAAGACGACCCTCCTGCGGTGCCTCTCCGGCCAGCTGCTCCCCCAGCAGGGCGAGGTGTGGTTCAACAGCACGCCCGTCCACACGATGGGTCCGCTCGTACGCGAACGGCTGCGCCGCGACCGCTTCGGCTGGATCGACCCCGCACCGCACCTCGTCCCCGAGCTCACCGCCTGGGAGAACGTCGCCCTGCCGCTGATGCTGCGCGGCGCCTCGCACCGGGTCTCCAAGCCCGCCGCCCAGGAGTGGCTGGACCGCCTCGACATCGGGGCCTGCGCGCGGAAGCGGCCGCACGCGCTCCTTCAGTCGGAGCGCCAGCGCGTCGCCATCGCCCGCGCCCTGGTCACCACGCCGTCCGTACTCTTCGCCGACGAGCCCACCGCCCCCCTGCACCGCGCCGACCACACACTCGCCCTGCGCACCCTGACGACGGCGGCCCGCTCCCACGGCATCACGGTCATCCTCGCCACGAACGACCAGGCCGTCGCCACACTGGCCGACCGCACGGTCAACCTCTTGGACGGACGGCGGGTGAGTACGGTGCATCTGCCGGGGGCGGACGGGTCGGCGGACGGGCCTGAGGTGGGCGAGGGGGCGGTGGCGGAGAGCGCGGAGAGGGAGGAGAGCGCGGAGGCTGCGGAGCGCTCGGGTGGTAGGGGCCGGGTGAGCGCGGCGGGTGCGGCGGGTGCCGCGAGCGCTTCAGCTACCACCGTGGCCGCGAGCGCTGCGGGTGCGGCGAGCACCGCGAGCGCCTCGGATGCCACGGGTGCCACGAGCACTGCGCGTGCCGCGAGCACCTCGGATGCCACGGGTGCCACGAGCACTGCGCGTGCCGCGAGCGCCTCGGATGCCACGAGCTCTGCGGGCCCCACGAGTGCCACGACCGACACCACCGCCGTAGCCGGTCGTTCCGTAGGCGTCACCTCCCCCACCCGGACGGAAGGGGCCGCGTGCTCGCTTTCCGTCTAGCCCGGGGTGCCCACCCCGTCGTCCAGCTCCGGCGGCTCCTCGTCGCCGCCGCGTCCGCCGGCACCGGCTTCCTGCTGCTCTGCACCCTGGCATACGCGATGGAGCACCCCGGAGCAGGCGCCGGGGTGCGCCTCGCGTGGTGCGCCGCGCCGATCGCCGCCACCGTCTACTTCGCCGTCGCCGTCGCCCGTACCGACCCCGGCACCCGCCCCCGCAGCGGGCTCTCCGCGGTGGGCCTCGGCCCCGGACGGCTGATGGTGCTCGCCACCATCTCGACGGCCGTCGCCTGCACGCTCGGCTCCATGGTCGCGCTGCTCTTCTTCCTGCACCTGCGCGGCGACGTATCGGGGCTCCCCTTCGACGGGGCGGCGGCGGATCTGCTCGCCGCCGACCGGCCGCTGCCGCTCGCCGCCGTGCTCACCCTGCTCGTGCTGGTCCCGCTCGCCGCGTCCGTGGCGAGTGCCTTCGTACTGCGACCGCGCTCCACGAGGACCACGGCCAAAGCCGCGGGCATCACTCGCAGGACGAAGGCCGGTCCCGCGACCGCACCCCGGCCCGGCACCGGGGCGAAGCCCGGGTCCGAGCCCCCACCCCCCACAGCACCCCGCTCGGATCCCGGCGCCGATCCCACCGTCCCCGCCCCCACCCCGCCCCCGAGCGGCCTCCCCTGGGGCGTCGCGCTGCTCGCCGCGGGCCTCGCCGTGGAGACGTACACGAGCCGCTCAGGCGCCGTTCCGCGCCCCGGTTTCCCCCTGCCCGGCAGCGCCGACGGCAGCCCCGTCGGCGTACTCGCGGGATGGGCGCTGACCGCTCTCGGCCTCGTCCTCGCGGGCCCCGGCTTCACCTACCTCTGCGGACGGCTGCTGCAGGCGGTCAGGCCCGGCGCGGTGCGCCTGCTCGCGGGGCGCGTCCTTCAGGAGGAGGCCCGGCGCATCGGACGCCCGCTCGGCGTGCTGTGCGCGGTGGCGTCTGGGGCGTACGCGTCGATCGTGCTGTACGCGGGTCCGCGCCCCGAGGCCGGTCCGCTGACCACGCTCGGCGCGCTGCTCGTCGCGGGCTGCGCGGTGCTGACCCTGGCCACGGCGTCCGTGGAGGCCCGGCAGGCCCGTTCGGACACGACGTCCGCGCTGCTGCGGCTCGGTGCGTCCGCGACGGTGCTGCGCGGTTCGGTGGCGCTCCGCGCGGGCGCGCTGCTCGCCGTGTTCGGCCCGCTGACCTGGGTCGTCGCACAGCTGGCAGCGCTGCCGCTGACCCCGTGAGACACCGCTGAGGAGAGGGCGCGGAAAGAAGTCCGAAGAAAGTTCGCGGCGAGCGATGAGTTCCCGGTCGAACGTATGTCTATCCCTCCGTAAGCACACGCGCTGACTGCGCACACACACCGGGAGAGACACACATGTACCAGCAGATGATCTTCGTGAACCTGGCCGTGTCCGACGTCGCCGCGTCGAAGAAGTTCTTCACGGAGCTCGGCTACACGATCAACCCGCAGTTCTCGACGGACGATTGCGCGTGCGTGACGATCAGCGAAACCATCGTCGCGATGATGCTGAGCAAGGAGCACTACGCGAACTTCACGCAGAAGGAGATCGCGGACTCCACGAAGGTCAGCGAGGCGCTGATCTGTCTGAGTGCCGAGAGCCGCGAGAAGGTCGACGAGCTCGTCGACAGAGCGATCGCCGCGGGCGGCACGGCGGGCAAGGTCCAGGACTACGGAACGATGTACGGCCGCGGCTTCGACGACCTGGACGGCCACACCTGGGAGGTCATGTGGATGGACCCGTCCGAGGTCCAGGGCTGACCGAGGTCCGGGGCCGACCCAGGCACAGGGCTGGCCGAGGCCGCCGTGTCCGCCCTGCATAGCATGGGCGGATGCAGCCGACTCCCGAACCCGCGTCGCCCGAGACACCTGCGTCTCCCGCGACACCCGAGTCCGCCCCGCAACTCCCCGCCGGGGACCGCGAGATCGAGACCCTCTCCGAGTTCGACGAGGTCACCGGCCGCGGCGCCCTCGCGGGGTGCCGCGTCCAGGCCGTCGACCTGACGGAACGCACCTCCGCCCTCCTCGCGGCCGACGTCGCGGGCGCCGTCTTCCTCGGCTGCCCCATGCGGGAGGACGCGGCGGCGAAGGTGCGGGCGGGCGGCGCGCTGGTCTTCCCGCCCGTGCCGGGACTGCCGTTCAACCCGTACCGCGGCCTGCTGTACTCCCCCGACGACCTGTTCGCCGGCCTCGCCGACGGTGGGTACGACGCGACGCCGGACGCGCACGCGTACGACTGGTTCCAGCGGACCAAGGCCGACGGCGACGTCTTCTCGTCGATGCTGCGCGCCATACACGACGACTCCATCTCGGACGCTCTCGACGAGCTCCTCGTCGGGGCCGCGGTCGTCGGCGTCATGGGCGGGCACGCGATGGCCCGCGGCACGGAGGCCTACGCGGGAGCGGCCCGGCTCGGCCGCGCGCTGGCCCGCGCGGGGTTCACCGTCGCGACGGGCGGCGGCCCCGGCGCGATGGAGGCGGCGAACCTCGGCGCCTACGCGGCACCCCTCGACGACGCGATGCTGGACGAGTCCCTCGAACTCGTGGCCAAGGCCCCGTCGTTCACGCCCTCGATCACGGAGTGGGCGCGGGCGGCCTTCGCGGTCCGGGAGCGGTGGCCCGACGGCGCCGCCTCCGTGGGCATCCCGACGTGGTTCTACGGCCACGAGCCCCCGAACCCGTTCGCCTCGCACCTGGCCAAGTACTTCGCCAACGCCACCCGCGAGGACGGCCTCCTGGCCCGCTCGAACGCGGGCGTCGTCTTCCTTCCCGGCGCGGCGGGCACCGTCCAGGAGGTCTTCGACAACGCCACCCCCAACTACTACGAGTCCCGCGGCGAGCCCACCCCCATGGTCCTGGTCGACCGCGCCCACTGGACCGAACACCTGCCGGTGTGGCCCCTGCTGCGGTCGCTGGCCCGTGACCGCTCGATGGAGTCCCGGATCGCCCTGGTGGACCGGGTGGAGGACGCCCCTGACGCCCTGCGAAGGCTCGGCGCGACGCCGCCCCACACGACCTGAACGACCACACCACCGGCCGCACCACCGACCGCACCCGCAACCACGGCAACCACACGCCACCCGCACCACAACCACGCGCACCGGCTCACACGAACGAAGCCCGCTCCAGCCAGAAGTCCAGCAACTGCCGCTCCCCCAGCCGAGCACCCCCGGCCGAGCGCCCCTCAGCCGAGCACCACCACATCCTCCGCATCGAACCCGACGCCCACCGTCTCCCCCACCTCGGGCGCCCGCCGCAACGCACACGCCGCCTCAAGGCGCGGCCCGTCCACCGGCTGAAGGTGGACGGCGACATGCGTGCCGCGGAAGGTCCGCGCCGTGACCACGCAAGGCAGCCCCTCCTCGGCGGGCACGAGCCGCACCCCGGCCGGCCGCACCAGAATCTGGCGCTGCCCGGCCGGAGTGCCCACGGGGACGGGGACCTTGCCCCACACCGTGTCGGCGGCCTCGCCCGTCACGGCCGCCCGTACGACGTTGTCGAAGCCGAGGAAACGTGCCACGAACTCGTCGGCCGGGTGCTGCCACACCTCCAGCGGCGTCCCGGACTGGGCGATCCGCCCGTCCCGCATGACGACGACGCGGTCGGCGAGCGCGAAGGCCTCGCCCTGGTCATGCGTCACGGCAAGGACGGTCGTACCCAACTCGTCGAAAAGCTCCCTGAGTTCCACGACCAGGCGCTCCCGCAGCGAGCGGTCGAGCTGGCCGAGGGGCTCGTCGAGCATCAGCAGCCGGGGCCGCGGCGCGAGCGCCCGCGCCAGCGCCACCCGCTGCTGCTCACCACCGGACAGCGCGCTCACCGCACGCCGCTGCGCCTTCGGGAGGCCGACGAGCTCCAGCAACTCGGCGACCCGGTCGGCCTGTTCGCCGCGCGACGCCCCGTGCATGCGCAGCCCGAACGCGACGTTGCCCGCCACGTCGCGCTGTGGGAAGAGTTGGTGGTCCTGGAACATGAGGCCGACGCCCCGCTTGTGAGCGGGCACCCCGCGCTGGTCGCGCCCGTCGAGGACGACCTGCCCCGCGTCGAGCCCCTGGAGCCCGGCGACGGCCCGCAGCAGCGTCGACTTGCCGCTGCCGCTCGGCCCGAGCACACAGACGATCTCGTGCTCGGCGACGTCGAGGTCGACAGCGTCGAGCACGGCCCGCGCCCCGAACCGTACCGTCGCGTCCCGCAGGCTCAGCAGTGCGTCCGTCATCAGAACTCCCCCGTGGTGCGGCCGGTCCGTACGCGTTCCAGGAGCAGCAGGGACACCGCGCACACCACCATGAGAATCGTCGAGAGGGCCATCGCCTGGCCGTAGTTGAGGTCGCCCGCGCGGCCGAGGAGGCGGGCCACGGCGACCGGCAGCGTCGGGTTGTCGGGCCGTGCGATGAAGACCGTCGCCCCGAACTCGCCGAGCGAGACGGCGAAGGCGAACCCGGCGGCGATCAGCAGCGCCCGCCACACCATCGGCAGGTCGACCTCGCGCCACGCCCGCAGCGGCGACGCGCCGAGCACGGCCGCCGCCTCGCGGAGTCTGCCGTCCACCGCGCGCAGGACGGGCAGCATGGTGCGTACGACGAAGGGCACGCCGACCAGGGCCTGGGCGAGCGGCACCAGGATCCAGGAGGACCGCAGGTCGAGCGGCGGCTTGTCGAGCGTGATCAGGAACCCGAAGCCGACGGTCACGGCCGACACGCCGAGCGGCAGCATGAGCAGCGCGTCGAACCCGCGCACGAGACGCCCCGCGCGCCGCGTGAGGGCGGCGGCCGCGAGCCCACCGATCACCACGGCGATGGCCGTGGCGACGATCGCGTACTGCAGTGAGTTCCCGATCGCCTCGATCGGCGGCACGAGGAAGGCACCGCCGTCCGCCGAGGTCAGCTCCTTGTAGTACGCGAACCCGAAGCCGTCGGGCCCGTCGAAGGACCGCTGAACCAGCACACCGAGCGGCAACAGGATCAGCAGCACAACCGTCACCATGACGAACCCCAGCAGCGTCCACTGCCCGGCGCCACGCGGCCTGCGTGCCACGGCGGACGCGTCGACGAGCTTCAGCGCGCTCTCGCGCCGCCGCACCGTCCACGCGTGGATCGCCAGGATCAGGCCGACCGCGGCGAACTGCACGAGGGTCAGGACGGCGGCCGTCGGCAGATCGAGGAGCTGCGCGGTCTGCCGGTAGATCTCCACTTCGAGCGTCGAGTACGCCGGACCCCCGAGGATCTGCACCACGCCGAAGGAGGTGAAGGTGAAGAGGAAGACCATGAGCGCGGCGGCCGCCACGGCCGGTGCGAGCGCGGGCAGCGTCACCGTCCGCCACGCCGTCCACCGGGAGGCGCCGAGCATCCGCGCGGCCTCCTCCTGGCGCGGGTCGAGTTGTGACCAGAGGCCGCCCACGGTCCGTACGACGACGGCGTAGTTGAAGAAGACGTGCGCGAGCAGGATCGCCCACACCGTGGTGTCAAGGCGTACGCCCCACAGCTCGTCGAAGAGCCCGCCCCGCCCGATCAGCGCGAGGAACGCCGTGCCGACGACGACCGTCGGCAGCACGAACGGCACGGTGACGACGGCCCGCAGCACCCGCTTGCCCGGGAAGTCGAAGCGCGCGAAGACGTACGCGCCGGGGAGCGCGATCAGCAGCGTCAGCGCCGTCGACGCGAGCGCCTGCCAGGTGGTGAACCACAGCACGTGCCGGATGTCGGACTCCCCGAGCACGTCCGTGATCCGCCCGAACTGCCAGACGCCGCCGATGTGCAGCCCGCGTGCGACGATCGCCGAGACCGGGTAGGCGAAGAAGAGCGCGAAGAACGCGACGGGTACGGCCATCAGACCGAGCCGCGCCGCGCTCCCGCGCCGGGACCCCGCGTGTGGACGGGGTTTCGCTACTTCAGTACGAGCGAGGTCCACGACTTGATCCACGGCTCGCGGTTGTCGGCGATCTTCTTCGGGTCCATGGTCTGCGGCGCGTCGACGGTCACGCCGTGCTCGGTGAACAGCTTCGGCAGCTTGGTGCCCTCGCGGACCGGGTTCACGAACATGCTGAGCGGCATGTCCTCCTGGAACTCCTGGCTCGCAAGGAAGTCGAGGAGCGCCTTGCCGCCCTTCTCGTTCCCGGCGTTGCTGAGCAGGCCCGCGTACTCGACCTGGCGGAAGCACGTGCCGGTCGCGACGCCGGTCGGCGCCTGCTTGGGCTGCGGCTTGCCGTAGAGGACCTCGACGGGCGGCGAGGAGGCGTACGAGACCACGAGCGGCCGGTCCCCCTTGGCCTTCTTGCCGCCCGCGGACCCGGAGAACTCCTCGTTGTAGGCCTGCTCCCAGCCGTCGACGACCTTGACGCCGTTGGCCTTGAGCTTCTTCCAGTACCCCGTCCAGCCGTCGTCCCCGTACTTGGCGGCGGTGCCGAGCAGGAAGCCGAGGCCGGGCGACGAGGTCGAGGCGTTCTCGGTGACGAGCAGGTTCCTGTAAGCGGGCTCGGTCAGATCAGCGAAGGACTTCGGCGGCGCGAGCTTCTTGTCGGCGAAGTACTTCTTGTCGTAGTTGACGCAGATGTCACCGCTGTCGACGGGCGTGACGCGATGCTTGCCCCCGTCGACCCGAAACTCCGGCTTGACCTCGTCCGAGCCCTTGACCTCGTAGGACTGGAAGAGCCCGTTGTCGAGCGCCCGCGAGAGCAGCGTGTTGTCGACGCCGAAGAAGACGTCGCCCTGGGGGTTGTCCTTGGAGAGGATCGCCTTGTTCACGGCGGCACCCGCGTCACCGTCCTTGAGGACCTTGACCTTGTACCCGGACCGCTTCTCGAAGTCCTTCAACACGTCCTTGGAGACATTGAAGGAGTCATGACTGACGAGGGTGACACTCTTCGAGTCGGATGTGCCGGACCCACCGTCGGAGCTGCCGCACGCGGAGACGGCGACGAGCCCGATGCCCACCGCCACGGCGGTGAACGTGACCTTCTTGGTGCTGCTCACTGACTTTCCTCCTGGGTGACCAGGAGAAGACGCGGCCCCGCCCGCACGCCAATGGCACGCGGGCAGGGCGCTACAGCTTGAGTGATGCCCGAACTTCCTACCCAGAATGACCTGGGCGAGGTTCAGAGGGTCTGCGGCCCACCTGTCCAAGTGGCCGCACTCTCAGCGCTGTGGCGCTCCCCTGTCGGAATATGCAGATGTGTGTACTCGTACGGAGCCGTACGCCCGCCAGACTACCTCTCGGCCGCCGCCAGCTGGCCGCACGCCCCGTCGATCTCCTGGCCCCGGGTGTCCCGGATCGTGACCGGCACACCGTGGGCGGCGATGGCCTCCACGAAGGCCTTCTCGTCCTCGGGCCGCGAGGCCGTCCACTTGGAGCCCGGCGTCGGGTTGAGCGGAATGAGGTTGACGTGCACGGGCTTGCCCTTCAGCAGCCGCCCGAGCCGGTCACCACGCCAGGCCTGGTCGTTGATGTCGCGGATCAGCGCGTACTCGATGGAGAGCCGGCGCCCGGACTTCGCGGCGTACTCCCACCCCGCGTCCAGCACCTCCCGCACCTTCCACCGCGTGTTGACGGGCACGAGGGTGTCGCGCAGCTCGTCGTCCGGCGCGTGCAGCGAGATCGCGAGCCGGCACTTGAAGCCCTCGTCCGAGAACCGGTGGATGGCGGGCACGAGACCCACGGTCGACACGGTGATCCCGCGCTGCGAGAGCCCCAGGCCGTCGGGCTCGGGGTCGGTGAGGCGTCGAATGGCCCCGGCCACGCGGTTGTAGTTGGCCAGCGGCTCGCCCATGCCCATGAACACGATGTTCGACAGCCGGGCGGGCCCGCCCGGAATCTCACCGTCCCGGAGCGCACGCATGCCATCAACGATCTGATGCACGATCTCACCGGTCGACAGGTTCCGGTCGAGACCGGCCTGTCCCGTGGCACAGAACGGACAGTTCATGCCGCAGCCCGCCTGCGAGCTGATGCACATGGTGACCCGGTCCGGATACCGCATGAGCACCGACTCGACGAGCGTCCCGTCGAACAGCCGCCACAACGTCTTGCGCGTCGTGTCGTCGTCACAGCTGATGTGCCGCACCACGGACATCAGATCGGGCAGCAACGCCTCCCGCAGCTTCTCGCGCGACCCGGCCGGAATGTCGGTCCACTCGGCCGGGTCGTGCGCATACCGCGCGAAGTAGTGCTGCGACAGCTGCTTGGCACGGAACGGCTTCTCGCCAGTGGCGGCGACGGCTTCCTTGCGCTCGGCGGGCGTGAGGTCAGCGATGTGCCGCGGGGGCTTCTTGGCACCGCGGGGCGCGACGAAAGTGAGTTCTCCGGGTACAGGCATGGTCCTTCCAGTGTCGCAGACATACGACAAGGGGCCCGCCGCCCTGTGGACAACGAACCCCTCACGCACATCTACGCAGGTCAGACCCCGTGTCAGCCGGACCCCACGAACGCCACGAGCAGCAGCCACACCACTGGGGCGGTCGGCAGCAGGGAGTCCAGGCGGTCCATGATGCCGCCGTGGCCGGGCAGCAGCGTGCCCATGTCCTTGATGCCGAGGTCGCGCTTGATCATCGACTCACCGAGGTCGCCGAGCGTGGCGCTCGCCGCGACGGCGAAGCCGATCACCAGGCCCTGCCACCACACACCGTCGTCGATGAGGAAGTGCAGGCACAGCGCGCCCGCCGCCATCGCGAAGGTGACCGCGCCGACCAGGCCCTCACGGGTCTTGCCGGGGCTGATGCGCGGCGCCAGCTTGTGCTTGCCGAAGCGCCAGCCGATCGCGTACGCACCCGTGTCGCTGACCACGGTCAGGAGCAGGAACGTGAGGACCCGCTGCGGACCGTCGTCCGCGGTGAGCATCAGCGCCACGAAGGTCGCGAGGAACGGGACGTAGAAGGCCGCGAAGACCCCCGCCGTGACGTCCTTCAGATAGCCCTCGGGCGGCTCCGTCATGCGCCAGACGAGGACGGCGAGCGCGGTGAGCGCCATCGCGACCCACGCGCCCTCGGTCCCGCGCACGTACCCCGCGACGACCATCGCCGCGCCGCCCACCGCGAGCGGCACGAGGGGCGCCTTGATGCCCTTGCGCTCCTCCAGGCGGGAGGTGAGCTCCCACAGACCGACCACGACGGCGACCGCTATGACGCCGATGAAGACGGCCTTCACGATGAACAGCGACGCGATGATCACCGCGCCGAGTCCCACACCGACTCCTATGGCTGCCCCGAGATCGCGGCCCGCGCTCTTCTTCTGCGGTGCGGCCGGGGCGGGCTGCGGCTGTGGTGCGCTGGGCATGGGCTCCTGCGGAGGCTCGTCACGGAACAGGGGGCCGCCCATCCGAGTGGCCCCCCGGTCGTCGTCCTGGTCTCCGCCGGTCACGGGTACGTCGGGCACGATGGGCATGGGCTGCGTCTCGGACGGAAACAGCGCGTCCTGCGCATCGTACGCGGGACCCGGCGGGGTCGCCCCCTGGCCGGGCCCCTGGTCGGACGGCCCCCAATACCCGGTTCTGGGCGGCGCCCCCCAGGAAGAGTCGTTCACGGATCGATTTCCTGATTCCTCGGACTCGAGCCTCGGCTCAGACTTCGAGCAGCTCGGCTTCCTTGTGCTTGAGCAGCTCGTCCACCTGGGCGACGTACTTCGCGGTGGTGTCGTCGAGCTCCTTCTCGGCGCGGCGCCCCTCGTCCTCGCCGACGTCGCCGTCCTTGATCGCCTTGTCGAAGGCCTCCTTGGCCTTGCGACGGATCGACCGGATCGAGATCTTGGAGTCCTCGGCCTTGGTCTTGGCGACCTTGATGAACTCCTTGCGGCGGTCCTGGGTGAGCTCGGGGAAGGTCACCCGGATGATGTTGCCGTCGTTGCTCGGGTTGACGCCGAGGTCGGAGTCCCGGATGGCCTGCTCGATGTTGCGCAGCGCGCTCTTGTCGAACGGGGTCACCACGGCCATCCGCGGCTCGGGCACCGAGAACGAGGCCAGCTGGTTGATCGGCGTCAGCGCGCCGTAGTAGTCAGCCACGATCTTGTTGAACATCGCCGGGTGCGCACGGCCGGTGCGGATCGCGGCGAAGTCCTCCTTGGCGACCACGACGGCCTTCTCCATCTTCTCCTCGGCCTCGAGGAGGGTCTCTTCGATCACCACTTGCTCCTGCGTGTCTTGAGTGGCCCGGCTAGCACGGGGCGGCCGGCTGCGTCGCGTCTCTTTCCTGCACGGTGTCCGACCGGCAGGGCTTTGTCCATCCCCTCAAGGCCCGTCTCCCAGACGTTCCTTGAGGCTGGCCCAGGTCCCTCGGGGTCAGGCCCGGCTTCCCTGGTCGCCCACGAGTGTGCCGATCTTCTCACCCTTGACGGCCCGCGCGATATTGCCCTCGGAGAGCAGCTCGAAGACCAGGATGGGCAGCTTGTTGTCCCGGCACAGCGTGATGGCGGTCATGTCGGCGACCTTGAGGTCGCGCGTGATGACCTCGCCGTAGCCGAGGGAGTCGAACTTCACCGCGTCGGGGTTGGCCTTCGGGTCGGAGTCGTAGACGCCGTCCACGCCGTTCTTGCCCATCAGCAGCGCCTCGGCGTCGATCTCCAGGGCGCGCTGCGCGGCGGTGGTGTCGGTGGAGAAGTACGGCATGCCCATGCCGGCGCCGAAGATGACCACACGGCCCTTCTCCAGGTGGCGCACGGCGCGCAGCGGGATGTACGGCTCCGCGACCTGCCCCATGGTGATGGCGGTCTGGACGCGGCAGTCGATGCCTTCCTTCTCCAGGAAGTCCTGCAGCGCGAGGCAGTTCATGACGGTGCCGAGCATGCCCATGTAGTCGGAGCGGGCCCGGTCCATGCCGCGCTGCTGGAGCTCGGCACCGCGGAAGAAGTTGCCTCCGCCGATGACGATGGCGATCTGGGCGCCGTCACGGACGACGGCGGCGATCTCCCGGGCGATGGCGTGCACCACGTCGGGGTCGACCCCGAGGCCGCCCCCACCGGCGAACGCCTCGCCGGAGAGCTTCAGCAGGAAGCGTCCGGCAACTTTGCCGTCATCACTCTTCGAGTCGGCCTGGGTGGTCATGTGGTTCTCGCTTCTCTTACTCGGCACAACATACGAAGAAGGCCACTGCCGGTGGGGTGTCGTTCGCATCCCATGCTCGGCAGTGGCCTCCTCGTCAGATCCTGCGGTCGTACGTCGCGCACGGGACCGTGCGCGGGCGACCGCTGTCGACCCTATACGGGTCTACCGTCGATCGCGGTACGGACTCAGATGCCGACCTTGATGCGCGAGAAGCGCTTCAGGGTGACACCGGCCTCGGCGAGAACCTTCTCGACCGACTTCTTGTTGTCCAGCGCGTACGGCTGGCCGAGGAGGGTGGCCTCCTTGAAGAAGCCGTTGACGCGACCCTCGACGATCTTCGGGAGGGCAGCCTCGGGCTTGCCTTCGGCGCGAGTGGTCTCCTCGGCGACGCGGCGCTCGGTCTCGACGACGTCGGCCGGCACGTCCTCCTTGGTGAGGTACTTCGGCGCGAAGGCGGCGATGTGCTGCGCGATGCCCTTGGCCAGACCGGCGTCGGCCTTGTCCAGCTCGACGAGGACACCGATCTGCGGGGGCAGGTCGGGCATCGTGCGGTGCATGTACGCGGAGACGTAGGCGCCCGAGAACTGCGCGAAGCGGTCCAGGACGATCTTCTCGCCGAGGTTGGCGTTGGCCTCGTCGACGTACGCCTGGACGGTCTTGCCGGCCTCGATCTCGGACGCGAGCAGCGCGTCGAGGTCGGCCGGGGACGTCTTGGCGATGTGGGCGGCGAGGTTGTTCGCGACGGCCTGGAACTTCTCGCCCTTGGCGACGAAGTCCGTCTCGCACTTCAGCTCGACGATGACACCGGAGGTGTTGTCGTCGGCGATGAGGGAGACCACGGCGCCGTTCTCGGCGGAACGGCCCTCGCGCTTGGCGACGCCCTTCTGGCCCTTGATGCGGAGCGCCTCGACGGCCTTGTCGACGTTGCCCTCGGCCTCGTCGAGCGCCTTCTTGCAGTCCATCATGCCGGCGCCCGTGAGCTCACGGAGCTTCTTGACGTCAGCGGCGGTGTAGTTCGCCATGATCGAAAATTCTCTCTCGAAGTCTGAAAGATCTACGGAGGTCTACGGGTGAACGGCGGGGGCCGATGGGGCCCCCGCCGTCAACAACCGAACCTGTGAGGTCAGGCCTGCTCGGCGTCCGCGGCCGCGGCGGGGGCGTCGGCCTGCTCGGCGTCGGCAGCCTTCTCCGTCTCGGCGGACTTCTGAACCTCGGCCTCGGCCTCGTCGGCCTTCGGCTCCTCGGCCTTGGCCTCGTCGGCCTTGGGCTCGTCAGCCTTCTTCTCGCCCTCGAGCAGGTCGCGCTCCCACTCGGCGAGCGGCTCGCCCTGGGCCTTCTCGCCCGGCTTCGAGTCACCGGTGGCAACGCCGGAACGGGCGATGAGGCCCTCGGCGACGGCGTCGGCGATCACGCGGGTGAGCAGGGTGACGGAGCGGATCGCGTCGTCGTTGCCCGGGATCTTGTAGTCGACCTCGTCGGGGTCACAGTTGGTGTCGAGGATGGCGACGACCGGGATGTTGAGCTTCCGGGCCTCGCCGACCGCGATGTGCTCCTTCTTGGTGTCCACGATCCAGACGGCGCTGGGCACCTTGGACATCTCGCGGATACCACCGAGGGTCTTCTCCAGCTTGGCCTTCTCGCGCGAGAGCACGAGAAGCTCCTTCTTGGTGAGACCGGAAGCGGCGACGTCCTCGAAGTCGATCTGCTCGAGCTCCTTGAGGCGCTGCAGACGCTTGTAGACGGTCGAGAAGTTGGTGAGCATGCCGCCCAGCCAGCGCTGGTTGACGTAGGGCATGCCGACGCGGGTGGCCTGCTCCGCGATGGCCTCCTGCGCCTGCTTCTTCGTGCCGACGAACATGACCGTGCCGCCGTGGGCGACGGTCTCCTTGACGAACTCGTAGGCGCGGTCGATGTACGACAGCGACTGGAGCAGGTCGATGATGTAGATGCCGTTGCGCTCCGTGAAGATGAAGCGCTTCATCTTCGGGTTCCAACGACGGGTCTGGTGACCGAAGTGGACGCCGCTCTCCAGCAGCTCCCGCATCGTGACGACGGCCATGGCCGTTCTCCTTGAGAATCTCGGTTGTGCCGCGTGTGCCGGACGGCACTCGCGCCTGACGCCCGCTGTGCGCCTTGCCACTAGTTGTCACTAGGGACCGAGGGGCGCTGACACCGGCTTTTTCATGGCGTGGTGTCGGGGCGTGCGAAGTCGACCCGGTGACCCGGATCGCCAAAAGAAGTGTACGGGACCCGCGGGGTGGCAGGTGACGCCGCTTCCCTTGACCGGGTGAGGACGCTTTCCCTGCCGGGTGGAGACGGTCCCCTGCACGGGTGACGCGGTTGTCCACAAGCGGCTGGTCGTCCACAGAAATGGTCCATGATCCCCGCGGGCGGGCCCGGCGCGGGACGGTTCTCGCATGCGCCCTGAACTGCTGCTGCCCACGCTGGCGGCCCTGCTCGTGACCTTCCTGGCCCCGGCCTCGGCTCCGACCCCTGTGGCCTCGGCCCCTCTGGCCTCAACCCCTCTGGCCTCGACCTGGCCGGTCGGTGCCCGTCCCTCTGTCGTACGGGGCTGGAGTCCTCCGGCGACCGCGTACGGCGCGGGGCACCGGGGCGTGGACCTTGCCGCCGCCCCGGGCTCCGCGGTACGCGCGGTGGCGCCGGGCCGTGTCTCGTTCGCGGGCCGGGTGGCGGGCCGGGGCGTGGTCGCGGTGGAGCTGGAGGGCACGGGGGATCCGCCCCTGCGCACGACGTACGAACCGGTGCGGGCGACGGTGAAGAGGGGCGACACGGTCGCGGCGGGCGCTTCGGTGGGCTTCCTGGAACGCCCCATGGGCCACTGCCCGACGAGCTGCCTCCACTGGGGTCTGCTCAGAGCGCGGACCTACCTGAACCCCCTGACGCTCCTACCGCCGTGGCTCCTGCACCACGGCCCGTCCCGCCTGCTGCCGCTCCACGCCCCACTGCCGCACCGCACACGCCCACCCCTGTACGGCCCACCGCCGGGCCAGGCACGAGCACCGTTCCACGGACCTCTCGGGGGGCCGCCCGCCAACGCCTACAGGCCAGAGCTCAGCTACAGGCCAGAGATCAGCTACAGACCAGGGCTCAGCCCCGGACCCCCCGCAGCGCCATGGCCACGGCTGCCTCCGTGATGGCGTCCGGCCGCTCCGCCACCCCGAGCTCGATGCGCCGGACCGCGGCGTCCACGATGCCCTGGAGCAGCATCGCCGCCATCCGGGGCTGCTCGTGGCCCAGCTCGTCCAACGCCTCGACGATCATCGCGATGAGGCCACCGTGCGCGGCGCGGATCTTCTCCCGGGCCCCGGCGTCCAGCTCGCTCGCGGAGATGGCGACGACGGCGCGGTGCCGTCGGTCCCCGACCAGCGCCAGCTGTCGTCGTACGTAGGCCTCTACCTTGCCCTCGGCCGACTCCGCGCACTCCATCGCCGCCGAGACCTCCGCCGCCCAGACGGGGAAGTCGACCTCGCACAGCTCTTCGACCACGGCCGCCCTCGACCGGAAGTACTCGTACACGGACGACCGGGCAAGACCGGTGCGCTCGGCGAGCGCGGGGAAGGTCAGCGCCTCCGTACCGCCTTCGGACAGCAGGGAACGCGCGGCGTCCAGCAGGGCGCCGCGCTGCATCGACCGGTGCTCGGCCACGGAGGCCGCTCGAATCCTTGGCACAGCTCCACTTTACGGACGGGACGCCGCGTACGGGAGCCGCTCCCACGCGCACGCTCTCGGGCAGGGACGATTCAGCGACACTCAGCGCCCAAAACTCGCCAGCTTCGCGCGCAGCTGCAGCACGGATTTGGTGTGGATCTGGCTGACTCGGCTCTCGGTCACACCGAGCACGTTGCCGATCTCGGCGAGCGTGAGCCCTTCGTAGTAGTAGAGCGTGACGACGGTTTTCTCTCGTTCCGGCAGCGTGTTGATGGCCCGCGCGAGCAGCCTGCGGAGTTCCCGGTCCTCGGCGACCTCCACGGGGTTGTCGGCCGCGTGGTCCTCGAGCGTGTCCATCAGGCTGAGCCGGTCGCCGCCCTCGCTGCCCGCGTGGAGCAGCTCTTCGAGGGCCACCACGTTAGCCAGTGACAACTGGCTGAAAACCGCGTGTAGTTCCTCCAGCGCGATTCCCATCTCGGCGGCGACCTCACCCTCCGATGGAGTACGCCGCAGCTGCGCCTCCAGCGTGGCGTACGCCCGCTCGACGTTGCGCGCCTTCTGCCGCACCGAACGCGGGATCCAGTCGAGCGCGCGCAGCTCGTCGATCATCGCCCCGCGGATGCGGGTGATCGCGTACGTCTCGAACTTGATGGACCGCTCGATGTCGAACTTCTCGATCGCGTCGATGAGCCCGAACACTCCGGACGACACGAAGTCGGCCTGCTCGACATTGGGCGGCAGCCCCACGCTGACCCGGCCCGCGACGTACTTCACCAGCGGTGAGTAGTGCAGGATCAGCTGCTCCCGCAGCCGCCCGTCCCCCGTCTCCTTGTACGAGCGCCACAACTCGTCCAGCGACGAGGGCGCGGGGGGCCGCTCCTGCTCGCCGCTACGGGCGGCGGGGGGAACCGCTGCCCGATCGGACCCTGAGGTGTGCTGGGGCATTCGTCGCCTTGAGCCGTTCTGCCGTGAACCTAGGAGGTCGGGGAGGTCGCCTGAACCGGGGAGGTCGCGTGGGTCGGTGAGGTCGCGCGAGCCGGTGGAACCACCGGTGTCGCTCGCGCCGGAGCGATGGAGAGCGTGCGTGGAGTGAATGAGGTCGTCCGTCTGTTGCCTGTCCGCGTCGGAATCTGTGTGAGCGTAGCGTGACTGAAGTGTCGCAGTGAGCGAAGAGTATGGGATCGCGCGTGCGCAGATACGTTCCGCTTACCCCCTTCAGGAGTCGGTGCCGTCGCTCTGCGTGACAGCCCCTGAGTGCCAACTGCACGATTTACCAAGGTCGTCGGGGGTCATCCGTCCGGCGGAACACGCTCGGTCACGATTCCTCCCCAGGGGCGAAGACGGACAGAAACGCCTGGCGTGTCAACTGCCAGCCGTCGCCGTGTCGTTCGACGAACCCCAACGACTGAAGTTCGTACAGCCGCCCGACCGCGTCGTCCTCGGTCGTCCCCGCACCGATCGCGATGTCCCGCACCGCCACGCACCCCCGCGCAGGCAGGGCGGCGAGGACGCGCCGCACTCCGGGAGCGAGCAGGTCACGCGGCACGACGGGCCCACGCCTGGCCGGCGCGAGCTCCCCCATGTCACCCACCAACTCGACGACTTCGGAGGCATCGGTGACGAGGACTCCGTCACCCCGCAGCAGCTCGTGCACCCCGGCCGACAGGCCGCTGGTCGCGGGCCCCGGCACCCCCATGACGAACCGCCCCAACTCCTGGGCACCGCGCGCCGTGGCGAGCGCCCCACTGCGGTACGCGGCCTCGACCACCACCGTTCCCCTGGTCAGCGCCGCGATCACCCTGTTCCGCAGAATGAACCGGCTCGGCGTCGGATGGTCGCCCGGTGGCAACTCACCCACCACGAGGCCCTGTTCCGCGATCCGGCCGATCAGCCCGGCGTGCCCACGCGGATAGGGCCGGTCGACCCCGCAGGCAAGGACGGCCACGGTTGCACCACCGGCCCCGAGGGCCCCGCGGTGTGCGGCGCCGTCCACGCCGTACGCCCCTCCGGAGATCACGACCCAGCCGCGCTCCGCGAGCCCCGCGGCGAGCTCGGCCGCCATGTGCGCGCCATACGCCGAACAGGCCCGCGAGCCGACGACGGCCACCGACCGCAGGCCCCATATGCGCAGGGAGGGCCGCCCCCGCACCCAGAGCCCGACCGGACGCGCGTCCCCCAGGTCGTCCAGGGTGACCGGCCACTCCGCGTCCCCCGGACACACGAACCTCCCCCCGACATCCCGCGCCGCCGCCAGATCCCGCTCCGCCCGCACCGCGGCGGCCCGCGCCCGCAGCCCTTCCCACCGCCGCGCCGTCACCCCCGGCAGCCGCGCCTCGTCCTCCGTTCCAGTGAGACGCCGCAGCACCTCGTCCGGCCCGACCTCGCGCAGCCACCGCCCGCCGACCGCGTCCCCCGGTTCGAGGACCCGCGTCAACGCGACGCGGGCCAGCCGCTCTCCTTCCGAAGGCGGATCGGCGCTCACGAGGACGCCCCGATGACCATCGGCACGCCCCGGGCGATCCCGGTGCGCAGTTGCAGTGCGAGGGCGACGTCCTGCGCGAGGGGCCGGTCGTGCCCCGCGAGGTCGGCGACGGTCCAGGCGACCCGCAGCACGCGGTCCAGTCCCCGGGCCGTCAGGAAACCCCGCTCCAGGTCCAGCTCGGCCGCCTCCAGCGCGCCGGGCGCCGCGGGCCAGCGGGTGCGCAGGGCGTGTCCCGCGACCTCGCTGTTGGTCCGCCAGCCGGTGCCGGCCAGACGGGCGGCGGCTCTCTCGCGCGCGGCACTCACCCGGTCGGCGACGGTCCGGGTGGACTCCCCCGGCGTGCCGTACCCCGCCAGTTCGGAGCGGGTGACGGCCTCCACCTCGACCTTCAGGTCGATGCGGTCGAGCAGCGGGCCCGAGAGGCGGGCCTGATAGCGGCGGATGACGGAAGTGGGGCACTCGCAGCCGTCGCCCAGCAACGTGTGCCGGCCGCACGGGCAGGGGTTCGCCGCGAGCACCATCAGGAACTTGGCGGGCAGCCGCACCACGCCGGCGCTGCGCGCGATGACCACGTGCCCCGACTCCAGGGGCTGCCGCAGTGAGTCCAGGGTCTGGCTGCTGAACTCGGGCGCCTCGTCCAGGAAAAGCACTCCGCGATGAGCGAGCGAGACCGCGCCCGGCCGTGCGATTCCCTTGCCGCCGCCCACGAGCGACTGCATGGTCGCGGAGTGGTGCGGCGCGCAGTACGGGGCGATGTCCACCAGCGGTCTGCCCGGCGGCAGCATGCCCGCCACGGAGTGCACCGCCGTCACTTCCAGGGACTCTTCCCGGGTCAGCCGGGGCAGGACCGCCGGGAGCCGTTCCGCGAGCATCGTTTTTCCCGCGCCCGGCGGGCCTTGCAGAAACAGATGGTGCGCTCCCGCCGCGGCCACTTCGACGGCCGTCCTGGCCGCCACCTGCCCGACGACATCGGCCAGGTCGAGCGCGTGGGCGTCGTCCAGGGCGCCGCTGAGGCCCGTGCCGACGCCGGTGCCCGGCACACAGAGCCCGGCGAGCAGCGGGTCGGGCCGCCCGGGCTCGTCCGGCTCCTCCTCCGGCACCGGCTCGTCGGTGAGCACCGCGATGAGCTGTCGCAGGCTGCGCACCCCGAGGACCGAGATGCCCGGCACCAGGGAGGCCTCGGCGGCGGTGCACTCCGGGACGACCACCTGTTCGTACCCGGCGTCGGCCGCCGCGAGCACCGCGGGCAGCACCCCGAGGACCGGGCGCACCCGGCCGTCGAGTCCGAGCTCTCCGATCATCACGATGTCGGTGAGGACCCGTGGATCGATCCGTTCGGCCGCCCCGAGGACAGCACAGGCGACGGCAAGATCGAAGCCGCTGCCGCCCTTCGGCACCGACGCCGGGCTCAGTCCGACCGTGAGTTTCTTCTGCGGCCACTCACCACCGGAGTTGACCACCGCCGCCCTGACCCTGTCGCGGCTCTCGGTGAGGCTCTTGTCCGGCAGCCCCACCAGCGTGAAGGCCGCGACTCCGGGCTCCAGGTCGGCCTGCACCTCGACGACCACGCCCTCGACGCCGACGAGCGCCACCGAACACGTACGCGCGAATCCCATCAGGCCACCCCGCGCGCGTGCTCGACCACGGGAACGCCGCGGCGCGGGATGAGGACTCCGATCAGGTCGATGCGGACGCCGCCCGGCGGTGGGCCGCCGCGCTCCTCGATCCAGCGCTCGGCGAGCCTTCGCAGCCGCTCCGCCTTGGTGCGGCCGACGCCCGCCATCGGATGTTCGAAGGGAGGGGAACCGCCCGGGCCCCCTCTGCGCGTCTTGACCTCGCAGACGACGAGTGCCTCGCCGTCCATGGCCACGATGTCGATCTCACCGGTCCTGCCTGCGCGCCAGTTGCGCTCCAGGACCGTCATCCCCGTGTCGATCAGCCGCCGTGCGGCCAGATCTTCGCCGTACCTGCCGAGTGCTCCCCGTGCGTTCATGTCGGCATCACCTCCGACACCCACGATCACGGTTCAGCCCGCACCTATTGGATCTTGGTGCATTACTCGCCGGTTGTGGATAACCCCGCCACCCCGCCGAGTGAACTCAGCTGCCCGGCAGCTCCAGGTCGCTCTTGTTGAGCTCCTCGATGTTCACGTCCTTGAACGTGAGCACCCGCACCTGCTTGACGAACCGGGCGGGCCGGTACATGTCCCACACCCAGGCATCCGCCATGGAGACCTCGAAGAAGACCTCACCCTGAACCGAGTGCACCTGCATCTCGTAGTCGTTCGTGAGGTAGAAACGACGTTCGGTCTCGATCACGTATTTGAACAACCCGACGACATCGCGGTACTCCCGGTAGAGCTTCAGCTCCATCTCGGTCTCGTACTTCTCGAGGTCCTCGGCGCTCATGGCATGTTCCCCTTCAGCCGTGCGTCCCCCTATTGTGCGTCAGCCCCGCGAGCCCCTACACGATTTCCGTGGCGAGGATCTCGGGCCTTTCCGGGGGCCCCTCGTCGAGCAGTCTGCGAAGCAGCTCGGCGAGCCTGGTCGGATACACCGTCTCATGAGCCTCGGTCAGTTCTCGGCACGTCCACCAACGTGCTCCGTCGACACTGCGTCTTTCCAGCTCCGTGAGGCCCTCAGCGGCAATCGTGGTCTGCGACGTACGGGCCAGGTAGTACCACTCGTCCTGGTCCCAGCGCCGCCCCGCGAAGGGGAACGAACAGACGCGCTGCCACAGGACCGGGCCGAGCTCGACCTCCGTGATGCCGGTCTCTTCCCGGAGCTCACGCAGGGCCGCCTGCTCCCGCGTCTCGTCGCCCTCGACCCCGCCGCCCGGCGTGAACCACCAGTCGTCCGACGCGTTCTCCGGCTCGAAGCCGTGCATCAGCAGGATGCGGTCGCTCGGGTCCAGCAGGATCACGCGGGCGACCCTGCGCAGGTCAGCCGACACCGGCGGCCTCCTGCGCACCGCTCCCGGCACGGCGACGGCCCGCCCGCCTGGCCACGGGGCCGTAGGCCGCGCCGCCCAGGACGAGGACCATGCCCGCCACGACCGCGATCACCATCAGGCGCAGCGGACCCGGTTCGGAGATGCCGCCCGGCACGGCCGCGAAGCCGTCGGGCCGCTCCAGCATGCCGAAGCTGTCCATCGGCCAGGCCACCGCGTCGACCCGCGCCTTCACGGCGTCCCGGGCCACCGTGCCGTTCTCCCCGTCGGTCAGGTGCGCGGTGGAGTCCAGCGAACCGCTGCGCTCGTCACCGAGCAGGAACAGGCGGCCCTTGGGGACCGTGGTGGCAGGGATGCGGGTGGCCACGGCGGCGTCGCCCTGATCGAGGAGATACGGTTCTGCGACTTCCTTGCCGTTGACGGTCAGCTTGCCGTCCTCGCAGCAGGCGATCCGGTCGCCGCCGACGCCGACGACGCGCTTCACCATCGGCAGATCGCCCCACGTGGACTGCTTGAAGACGACGACGTCGCCGCGGCGCACCTCATCGCCGTCGATCTGCTGCGCGAGCACACGGTCACCGGAGCCGATCGTCGGCGCCATCGAGCCGGTGGGCACGGTGTACGGCTGGTACAGGAACGCGCCCCAGACGAACCCTCCGAGGAAGAGCACACAGCCGAGGGCCACGGCGATGCCCGACAGCACGCTGCCGAGCCGTCCGCGGCCCTCGTTCGTACGTTGTGTCCTGCTCATCCCAGTGCTCCCCCATCTCGGAACCGACCTCGCCGCACGTGCCTACGGTCGGCGGAAGATCGGCGATCTGGGACGGCACCCTACCCGGCGGTACTGCAGCCAGAAACCCTCGCATCGCGCGCGGCAGCCACCGTGAGGCGGCGCCTGCGCCACAGCACGAGCGGCACGGCACCCGCGAGCCCGAGGACGCCCGGCGCCGCGCTGGAGAGCGCGTTGATGCCCGGCTGGTCGAAGGTGTCCGGCTTGGGCAGCGTCGCCCAGCGGGTGGGCGGCCAGGCGATCACGATGGCGCGGCCCACGACGTTGTCCACGGGGACGGCGCCGCCGCCCGGCTGCTTCTGGTGGTAGCGGGAGTCCAGCGAGTTCTGCCGGTGGTCACCCATGACCCAGATTTTGCCCTGGGGAACCTTGATCTTGAACTGGCCGCCCTGGTCGTCGACGCTGCACGGGGTGTTGCCCGCGAAGACGTACGGCTCGTTGAGCGCCTTGCCGTTGACCTTCACCGGGCCGGTGCCCTTGCACTCCACCGTGTCGCCCTCGACGCCGATGACGCGCTTGATGAGGTCCTTCTCGTCGGCTGACGGCATCAGGCCGACCCAGCCGAGGACCCGCTGGATCGCGTTCGGGTCGGGCGTGGGCTCGCCGTCCAGCCAGTGGCCGGGGTCCCTGAAGACGACGACTTCGCCGCGCTCGGGCTCGGAACCGAACCACGGCGTCAGCTTGTCGACGAGGACGCGGTCGCCCTGCTGCAGCGTGTTCTGCATCGAGTCCGACGGAATCGAGAACGCCTGGACCAGGAACGTCTTGATGAGCAACGCCAGGACCAGGGCGATGCCGATGAGGAGCGGCAGCTCCTTCCAGAAGGAGCGGGGCTTCTTCCGCGGCTGCTCGGGGTCCTGCGCGCGCGTCGCGCCGCCGTCACCGTCGCCGTCGTCGCCCACGGCGTCACTCCCGGGGGTCGTGCCGTCCGCGACGGCCTCGACGTCCGGCTCGCCGGATCGTCCCGGCCGATCTTCGGGTCCCTCGTGTCCGGATCGTGCGCCGACCGCCAAATCCCCCACATCCACTCCTCAGTCCGTGCCGCCGCCTGCCCCAGATGCGATGCAGGCCCACCACTCCCATAACGAGCGGGAGTTCCGCAGGGGTCGGGAGCCGGATCAATCCGTATCGATCGTCAGGGGTCAGCCTATGCGACGCTCCTGTGGCGATGTCCGATCCCGCACGCGCGTCGGGAACTGACGCATATGTGTCCGGTGCTTCGAGCTTGCGCCAGTGTCCGAAAGGCCATGCGATGACGACGGCGCGTCCGACCACCTGGTCCTCGGCGATCGTGCCGCTGAACTTCTCGGTGCGGTGGAAGCGGGAGTCGGCCGAGTCGCTCCGGTGGTCGCCCATCATGAAGAGGCGGCCTTCGGGAACTTTCACCTCGAACTCGAAGGCGGAGGGCTTGTCCCCGGGGTTGATGTAGGGCTCGTCCAGCGGCACGCCGTTGACGGTGACCTTGTCGTTCTTGTCGCAGCACTTCACGGTGTCGCCGCCGACGCCGACCACCCGCTTGATGAGGTCGCGTTCGCTGTCGGACGGCAGCAGGCCGATCTGGGTCAGGCCTTCCTTGACCTGCTTGACGACCACCGGGTCGTCCTTCTTCTTGCCCTGTTCCTCTTCGAGCCAGCTGCCGGGGTCCTTGAAGACGACGACGTCGCCGCGCTCCGGCTTCGAGCCGAACCAGGGGGTGAGTTTGTCGACCAGGACGCGGTCGCCGACCCGGATCGTCTGCTCCATGGACCCCGACGGAATCACGAAGGCCTGCACCAGGAACGTCTTCAGGACGAGGGCTATGAGCAGCGCCACACCTATGAGGAGGGGTATCTCCCTGATGGCCGAGCGCCGTCTGCGCCGCTTGACCTTCCTCGCGAGCTTGCGGCGCTCGGCCCGGCCGGGCAGGGCAGGACCGTCGGTCGGCCGGGAGCCCGTGGGCAGCCGGGTGTCGACGCGATGGCCGGCGCCGCGCGTGCGTCCACGGCTACCCATGCGCGCCGCCCGGTGCGGGCACGCGCGCGTAGCCGTCGGGGCGCTCCAGGGACGTCCAGCGGCCGACGGGCCAGGCGATCCAGTCGGCCCTGCCGATGACCGCGTCGACGGGGATCATGCCCCCGCCGGGCTCGCCCAGGTGGTCGCGGGAGTCACGGGAGTCGCTGCGGTGATCGCCGAGGAGGAAAAGGCTGCCCTCGGGGACGACGACGTCGAAGGGCACCTTGGAGGCGACGTCCCCCGGGTACAGGTACGGCTCGTCGATCGGCTCGCCGTTCACCTGGACCCTCCCCCGCTTGCCGCAGCAGACCACCCGGTCTCCGCCGGTGCCCACGACCCGCTTGATGTAGTCGGCCTCTCCGAAGTAGCCGCTTCCGTCGAAGACGACCGCGTCACCCCGTCGTGGCTCGGAACCGAAACGGTACGCCAACTTGTTGACGAGTACCCGGTCCCCGGAGCGGAACGCGGGCTCCATGGAGCCGCTCGGGATCTGGAAGGGCTGCACCACGAAGGCGCTGACCAGGAGCAGGGCTCCCATGCACAGCAGGAACGTGAGGGTGAGCCCGCCGCCTGGCAGCCGGTCGACGAGCGACGCAAAAACGGAGCGCGACCGTTCCTCCGTCTCCTCGGATGCTTCGGCGACGTGCGTGACGTCTCCGGAATCGGAGGGTGGGGAGGAGCGGTCGCGCTCCGTGTGCTCTGCTTCGGTGTCCATCGGGGCCAGATGCTATCCGGCCCCGCTGTGGACCCGCGCGGGAGCTCAGCTGTCGCGCTTCTCCTTGATCTTCGCGGCCTTGCCGCGCAGGTCACGGAGGTAGTACAGCTTCGCGCGACGCACGTCACCGCGGGTGACGAGCTCGATCTTCTCGACGATCGGGGTGTGCACCGGGAAGGTGCGCTCGACGCCGACGGAGAAGGACACCTTGCGGACCGTGAAGGTCTCGCGCACGCCGGCACCCTGGCGGCGGATGACTACGCCCTTGAACTGCTGCACACGGGAGCGGTTGCCCTCGATGACGCGGACGTGGACGTTGACGGTGTCACCCGGGCGGAAGGCCGGGATGTCGCTGCGCAGCGACGCGCTGTCGACGGAGTCGAGCAGGTTAGCCATGATCGTCTGCTTTCTTCACTGATGCCACAGGTCATCAGCGGAACGTGTAGATGAGGTTTCGGTAGCTGATCGCGTCGGGCGGGCGTCGTTCCCCCTGTGGCAGGGGCGCACGCTGGACGTACAGCAGCGTTCTATTCTTCCACGGCCTCGGGGTTACGCCCAAATCGGCCGTCCGGCCCCGGCCGCCACCCCAGGATCGAGAGCATCTCGCGGTCCTTCTTGTCGAAGGCCTTGGGGTCGCAACGCTCAATGAGATCGGGCCTGTTGCGGGTCGTGCGCCGGAGTGCCTCGTCCCGCCGCCAGCGGGCGATCTTGCCGTGGTGTCCGCTGAGGAGGACGTCCGGGATGCCGTGTCCGCGCCACTGGGGAGGCTTGGTGTACACCGGGCCTTCCAGGAGGTTGGCCATGGCTCCGGGGGCGAAGGAGTCGTCCTGGTGGGATTCGGCGTTGCCGAGGACGCCGGGCAGGAGCCGGGCCACCGCCTCGGTGATGACCAGGACGGCGGCTTCCCCGCCCGCGAGGACGTAGTCACCGATGGAGACTTCGTAGACGGGCATGCGGGTGGCGTACTCGTCCGTGACGCGGCGGTCGATGCCTTCGTAGCGCGCGGGCGTGAAGACCAGCCAGGGGCGCTCGGAGAGCTCCACGGCGAGTTCCTGGGTGAAGGGGCGGCCGCTGGGCGTGGGGACGACCAGGACGGGCCCGTGGGCCCCGTTCTCGTACCCGTCGGCGAGCACGTCGTCGAGGGCCGCACCCCAGGGGTCGGTCTTCATGACCATGCCGGGGCCGCCGCCGTAGGGGGTGTCGTCGACCGTGTTGTGCCGGTCGTACGTCCACTCCCTGAGGTCGTGCACCTGGACGTCGAGCTGCCCACGCGCGCGTGCCTTGCCCACGAGGGAGACGTTCAGGGGGTCCAGGTACTCGGGGAAGATCGTGACGACGTCGAGCCGCATTACGCCTCGTCCCGGGTGGACGCGATCTCCGCACGGTCGTCGATCAGCCCGGGCGGCGGGTCGATGACGGCCTTCTGCTCCTCCAGGTCGATCTCGACGACGATCTCCTGGACGAAGGGGATCATCACCTCGCTGCCGTCGGGCCGCTCCACGATGAAGAGGTCCTGCGAGGGCAGGTGCGAGATCTCCGTGATCCGGCCGATCTCTTCGCCGTCCGTGGTGACGACGTCGAGGTCCATCAGCTGGTGGTCGTAGAACTCGTCCTCTTCCTCCGGGAGCTCTTCGGGGTCCACCTCGGCGATCAGAAGGGTGTTGCGCAGCGCTTCGGCGCCCGTGCGGTCGCGCACGCCCTCGAAGCGCAGGATGAGGCGGCCGCTGTGCACCCGGCCGGACTCGATGGTCAGCGGGCCCGTGGCGGCGGGGTCCGTGGCCAGCACGGCGCCGGGGCCGAGCCGCAGCTCCGGCTCATCGGTGCGGACCTCGACGGTGACCTCACCTTTGATGCCGTGGGCACGGCCGATGCGGGCGACTACCAACTGCACTGCGTTTCTCCTCATCCAACGACTACGGGCCGGGGATGGCCCTGGAGCCCTCCCCGGCCCGAGCCGGTGCTGCTGTGGTTCTACGAACCCATCGGTCCTGGGAACCCGGTTCAGCGAACCTGGTCCACGTCGACGAGGTCGACGCGGACACCACGGCCGCCGATCGCGCCCACGACAGTGCGCAGAGCGCGCGCGGTGCGGCCGTTGCGGCCGATCACCTTGCCGAGGTCGTCGGGGTGGACCCGGACTTCGAGGACGCGCCCGCGGCGCAGGTTGCGCGAGGCGACCTGCACGTCGTCGGGGTTGTCGACGATGCCCTTCACGAGGTGCTCGAGAGCCTCCTCGAGCATGCTCAGGCCTCGGTGGACTCGGTGGACGCGACCTCGGCCTCGTCCGCCTTCTTGTCCGACTTCTTGGCCTTCTGGGTGATGGCCTCGCCCTTGGCGTCGTCGCCCTCGAGACCCTTGGTGAAGGCCTCGAACGCAGCGCGCTTGTCCTTGGGCTCGGCAACCTTCAGCGGCGCCGGGGCCGGCAGGCCCTTGTGCTTCTGCCAGTCGCCGGTGAGCTTCAGGATGGCCATGACCGGCTCGGTCGGCTGGGCGCCGACGGACAGCCAGTACTGGGCACGCTCCGAGTTGACCTCGATGCGCGACGGGTTCTGCACCGGGTGGTACAGGCCGATCTCCTCGATGGCCCGGCCGTCACGGCGGGTACGGGAGTCGGCGACGACGATGCGGTAGTGAGGCGAACGGATCTTGCCCAGACGCTTCAGCTTGATCTTGACTGCCACGGGAGTGGTGTCTCCTGGTCTTGACGTGGGTGGGCACAACGTTGATGCCGCGTGGGGTTGCGGTACTCGAGTGCCCGATGGACGCGTCAGCCGGAGGAGAGAGGGGTCCTATGCGACTGTCGAGTACAGCTAGCCATTGTGCCATACGTCGGCGGGGCGCCCGCACCCGGTCCGGGCGCCCCGTTCCAGCTCAGCCCACGCCCACTGCGACCCCTTCCGGGATCCGGAAGGGCTTGCCGCAGCCGCCGCACATGATCGGCGCCTGGGCGAGCACGGAGGGCACGACGCGCACGTTGCGCCCGCAGTCGCAGACGGCCTTGACGCGCACGCCTCCGCCGGAGGAGCCGTGCCGGGCGGCCGGCCCCCGGAAGCTGCGCGCGGTGTCCGCCGTCGTCGCCGCGGTGTGTGCTTTCAGGGCCCGCTGGAGCCGGTCCATCGTCGGGCGGTAGCGCTTCTTTGCGTCCGGGTTGAGCGTGACCAGTGAGAAGCCGCTGCTGGGATGTGGCTCCTCGGGGTGGTCCAGGCCCAGCTCCTCGGCGATCGCGAGGAATCTGCGGTTGTGGTATCGACCGGCACGTGAGGTGTCGCGTACGCCGCGCGAGGCGGCGATGCCATGGACTGCCTCATGAAGCAGTCGCTCGAAGGAGAGCTCGGCGCCACAGGCGGACGACGACTCTCCGATCAGGGATTCGGGCGCGGCAAGGTCGGGCAGCTCGGGGTGGTGCCGCTGAATGTCGGCCCACGCCTGTGCCAGCTCTGCGGCGAGAACAGGTGGTGTCGTGCTCACGTCGTGAACAACGAGCCGGGAGCCCCGGGGGTTCCATTCCGGGGCATCTCAAATAATTTGCACGTACCCGTCAGTTGCCGTTGATGCGTCCGGACGAGGGCGGGTGCGCTGATCTGCGGAGAAGCCTCACAGCTCGCACCAAGCCGGTACGTAGTGGCGCGTACGCCCCGGCGCGTAGATCGAGTCCTCGCGCCGGGGCGCGTGTTGCTTGGACAGGCGTGCGGGCCGCGATCGTGCGCGGCCGTACCGGAGGCGCCCTCCTCAGTAGGAGCGGGCGACGAGAGCGACGTTACCCGGGGTCTCGTCGGCGTCCGGCACCGCCCCGTCCTCCGTGACCAGACACCGTACGGTCACGGCGTGCTCGGCCAGCCTGGCCTCGCCTTCTTCGCCGAGCGCGGCCCATGGGACGCGCGGTGGGCGCGGGCCTGCGCCAGGAACTGCGCCTGGCCCTCCTCGAGAACTGTGGGCAGCAGGGTGGCGAGGCGTCGATCGCGTACGGACGGATCACCATGGTGCCCCGCACCGGGCCGTTGTCGGCCAGTTCGGCCTTGGTGATCAGGTCCTGGTACCAGCGCGGGAAGTCGTCCGTCTGGGGCGTGAGCACGGGTGTCTTGGGCATGGCGCGCATGGTAGAGGCGGGCCTGCGGAGGGTGCGCGGGTTTATCGGCGGGGGGCGCACGACGGTGGAACGCAAGCATTGGCCCACAACCTCTGGACGCCACGACGGATGCGGAGTTCTCTGGCATACGGGGGGAGTGCGAGCGCACTGCACGGGGGCGGACGAACCGTTGGTTTACGTCACGGCACTAACTCTCGGCTGATTGGGGCGCATTCGATGACACCAACACTCGTGCAGTCGCACCATCCCCGCACGGGAGCGGCGCCCCGTGTGGACCCGGGTGCACGCGCGCGTGACTGGGCGGAGATCCAGGAACGGATGCTGGTCCCGCTCTACGAAGCGGTGTACGAACGGCTCGACGTGGGGAACGGCACCCGGCTGCTCGGCCTCGGCTGTGGTTCCGGACTGGCTCTGCTGATGGCGGCCTCACGGGGTGCCGCGGTCACCGGCGTCGACCGCTCGCAGCCCGAGCGTCTCGCTCTCGCGCGTGAACGTCTGCTGCCGGAGTCGACGGGGGACGCACGCGCGCGTGCAGTCCCTCGCCTGGTCGAAGGCGGTCCCGCGGATGCGGCGGACCCGGGCGTGCCCACGTACAACCTCGTCACGGCCTTCCAGCCGATCGGCTGCATGGCGGGCGACTCCGAAGGTCTTTCCGACCTCCTGGAGGCGGCGGCTCCGCTGGCCGGGCGCGGCACTTCGGTGGTGCTCGCCGGTTGGGGTCCTCCGGAGCGTTGCGCGACCTCTTCCGTGCTGCGGGTGGCGACGAAGCTCGCGGATCCGCTCCGGGGCACGGGCAGCTGGCGCCCCGCGCTCCGGGACGACCTGGAGGTGGTCGCCCACCGGGCGGGGCTCAAGCCGGACGGGTCGGGCCGGGTCGCGTGCCCCTTCGGGTACGCGGACGTGGAGAGCGCGGCACGTGGACTGCTCTCGACCGGGCTGTTCGACGCGGCGGCGCGGGTGACCGACCCGGCTCAGGTCGACAAGGAGCTGACGGAGGCGCTGCATCCGCATCGGCGCGGGGACGGGACGGTGTGGATGCCCAACGTCTTCCGGTACTTGATCGCGCGTACGCCTTGAACAGTCTCCTCCGTAGGAGGGGCGTACGTCAGCCGTCCTTCGTCATCCTCGTGATGCCCGCGATCCGGTAAGCCGCGGCCTCCTCCAGCGTCTCGTTCTCGAGGAGCGCGGCGGACAGGGCGTCCAGCTGGTCGCGGTGGTCGCGCAGTTGGCGGCAGGCGCTCTCGTAGCACTCGTCCACGATGCGGCGCATCTCGGCGTCGATCGTGTCGAGGGTCTCCGGGGCGGCCGCGAGACCGTACGCCTGCTGGGCGTCGTTCGGCAGCGCGGAGAGGCGGCCGACGCGCTCGCTCATGCCCCAGCGGGCGACCATGCCGCGGGCGATGTTGGTGACCTGCTCCAGGTCGTTCTCCGCGCCGGTGGTGACGACTCCGTAGACGACGTGTTCGGCTGCCATGCCTCCTAGGGCGCCGATGATGCGCCCCCGGAGGTACTCCTCCGTGTAGGCGTACTTGTCGGAGTCCGGGGTCGAGAGCGTCACTCCCAGCGCGCGCCCGCGCGGCACGATCGTGATCTTGCGGACGGGGTCGGCGCCGGGCTGGAGCATGCCGAGCAGGGCGTGTCCGCTCTCGTGATAGGCCGTGCGCCTGCGCTCGTCCTCGGGCATCACCAGCGGCCGCTCGGCACCGAGCTGGACCTTTTCCATCGCTTCGGAGAGGTCGGACTGCGTGACCGTGCGCTGCTTGCGCTTGACGGCGATGAGGGCGGCCTCGTTGGCGAGGTTGGCGAGTTCGGCGCCGGTCATGCCCGGTGTCGTGCGGGCGACCTGGGCGAGGTCGACGTCGCCGGCCAGCGGGATGGGACGTGTATGGATGCGGAGGATGGCCTCGCGTCCGCCGCGGTCGGGGGGCGAGACGTTGACGACTCGGTCGAACCGGCCCGGCCTGGTGAGTGCGGGGTCGAGGATGTCGGCCCGGTTGGTCGCGGCGAGCACGATCACGCCTTCCGCGCCCGAGAAACCATCCATCTCGGTGAGGATCTGGTTGAGCGTCTGCTCGCGCTCGTCGTGCCCGCCCATGCCGCTGCCGCCGCCCCTGGCACGCCCGATGGTGTCGATCTCGTCGATGAAGATGATGGACGGCGCGACCTTGCGGGCCTCGGTGAAGAGTTCCCGTACGCGCGAGGCGCCGACGCCCACGATCATCTCGATGAACTCCGAGGCTGAGGCCGAGAAGAAGGGCACGCCCGCCTCACCCGCGACGGCGCGGGCGAGCAGGGTCTTGCCGGTGCCCGGCGGCCCCGCGAGGAGCACGCCGCGCGGCATCTTGGCGCCCATCTCGCGGTAGGCGCCGGGGTTCTTCAGGAAGTCGACGACGTCGTTGAGCTCACCCTCGACCTCGTCGATGCCCGCCACGTCCTCGAAGGTGGTCCGCTTCGCGCCGGGTTCGAGCTCGACGGGCTTGGGCGGCGTCTTGCGGCCGAGCATGCCGCCCCCGCCGCCCATGCCCGCACTCATGCGCCGGGCGATGAAGATCCAGAGCACGACGAGCAGGAGCATCGGCGCGAGCGAGATCAGGAGGTTCGACAGGAAGCTGCGTTCCTGTACGACGGGTTCGGCGGTGACGGTGACCTTGTGCTCGGTCAGGTCGTCCCAGAGCTTGTCGTCGGCGAAGGCGGGCCGCTGGGTGGTGAACTTGGTGTACTTCCCCTTGTCGCCGTCCGGCCGCGGCTGCTCCTTCTTGAGCTGCCCCTGGATGGCGTCGCCCTTGGAGTAGATCTTCGTGACGTTGCCGCCGTCGACCTGCTTGCTGAACTCCGTGTACGAGATGGTCGGCTCGTCGCCGTCGTTGAAGAAGGAGAGCACGAGGTTGGCGATGAGGTAGACGATCAGGGCCGTCAGGACGAGCCCGCCCCAACCGCCAGGCATCTTCTTCTTCGGCGTCGGCGCGGGGTCGGGCGCGGGCGCGCCCTCGGAGCGCCACGGCTTGTCGGGCGCCCGGTCCGGCGGCACGGGGTTGCTCATATCCGGACGTTACGACACAAATATCGGGCCAGCACCTGCTCAGAAACGCCCGAGGGCGCCCCCGACAACGGGGACGCCCTCGTGCACGCGTACGTACGGCACGTACGGCACGTACGTACCGCGCCCTCAGCCCATGAACTTCTTGAACTCGTCCGGCAGCTCGAAGTCCTTGCCCGGCTGCGCGCCCGGCATCCCGAAGGCGGAGCCCGCCTGGTTCGCGGCCTCGCGGCGCGCCTCGGCCTCCTGCTCCTCCTGCTTGCGCTTCATCGGGTTGCCCGACTTGCGCTTGCCCTTGGCCTGCTTCTGCTTCTTCTTCTGCTTGCCGGGGCCGCCACCCATGCCCGGCATCCCGGGCATCCCCGGCATGCCGCCGCCCTGGGCCATGCGCGACATCATCTTCCGCGCCTCGAAGAACCGCTCGACGAGGTTCTTCACCGCGCTGACGTCGACACCGGAGCCCTTGGCGATACGGGCACGGCGCGAGCCGTTGATGATCGTCGGCTCCTGACGCTCGGTGGGCGTCATCGACTTGATGATGGCGGCGGTGCGGTCGACGTCACGCTCGTCGAGGTTGTTGATCTGGTCCTTGATCTGCCCCATGCCGGGCATCATCCCGAGCAGCTTGCTGATGCTGCCCATCTTCCTGACCTGCTCCATCTGGGCCAGGAAGTCGTCCAGGGTGAAGTCCTGGCCCTTCTTGGACGCCAGCTTCGAGGCCATCTTCTCGGCCTCTTGCTGCGAGAAGGTCTGCTCGGCCTTCTCGATCAGCGTGAGCATGTCGCCCATGCCGAGGATGCGGGACGCCATGCGGTCCGGGTGGAACGCGTCGAACTCGTCCAGCTTCTCGCCGTTCGAGGCGAACATGATCTGACGGCCGGTGACCTGCGCGATCGAGAGCGCGGCACCACCGCGGGCGTCACCGTCGAGCTTGGAGAGCACGACGCCGTCGAAGCCGACGCCGTCACGGAACGCCTCGGCCGTGTTGACCGCGTCCTGACCGATCATCGCGTCGACGACGAAGAGGACCTCGTCCGGGCTGACGGCGTCGCGGATGTCCGCGGCCTGCTGCATCAGCTCCTGGTCGATGCCGAGGCGGCCCGCGGTGTCGACGATCACGACGTCGTACTGCTTCGTCCGCGCGAACTCGATGGAGTCCTTGGCGACCTGCACGGGGTCGCCCACGCCGTTGCCCGGCTGCGGTGCGTACACCCCGACGCCCGCGCGCTCGGCGACGACGCTGAGCTGGTTGACGGCGTTGGGGCGCTGAAGGTCGCACGCCACGAGGAGCGGCGCGTGGCCCTGCCCCTTCAGCCAGAGGCCGAGCTTTCCGGCGAGGGTCGTCTTACCGGCACCCTGCAGACCCGCCAGCATGATGACGGTCGGCGCGGTCTTGGCGAACCGGAGGCGGCGCGTCTCGCCACCGAGGATGCCGATGAGCTCCTCGTTGACGATCTTGATGACCTGCTGGGCGGGGTTGAGGGCCTGGGAGACCTCGGCGCCGGCCGCGCGCTCCTTGACCTGCTTGATGAAGGCGCGGACGACGGGCAGGGCCACGTCCGCCTCGAGCAGGGCGATGCGGATCTCGCGCGCCGTGGCGTCGATGTCCGCCTCGGACAGGCGGCCCTTGCCCCGGAGGTTCTTGAATGTCGCTGCGAGGCGGTCGGAGAGAGTATCGAACACGGCGGTCGCGAATCCTCGGGTCGGGGAAAGGGGGACAGGTCGCCTTCCAGAGTATCTGTCCGGGGCGGGTGCCCGGGGCGCTGGGCGGGACTTCCTGCACGCCGTACGCTCCGCCGTACCGGCAGGGGCAGCAGGGACGGCAGGGACATCCACCGCGCCACCCCTACGCCCGCAACACCCCTTCCACCCCGCGGGCCACCCCCGCGGCCGCCTCCCCCTCCAACGGCGCCCCGTCCGCCCCCGTCACATAGAACGCGTCCACCGCGTTCGCCCCCAGGGTCGACACATGGGCGCTGCGCACCGCCACCCCCGCCGCCTCGAGCGCCCGCCCGATGCGGTGCAGGAGCCCCGGGGCGTCCTGGGCCCGCACCTCGATCACCGTGGCGAGGCGCGAAGCGGCCGGGGCCACCGTCACCCGGGCCGGGGGCGCCACCGTGCCCCTGCGGCGCGGGTACGCCGCCTCCCGCTCGGCGAGGCGGGCCTCGATGTCCAGCGAGCCGTCGAGCACCCGCACCAGGTCCGCCCGCAGCCGCGCCGCCTGTGGCATCGAGCCGTACTGCGCCGCCACCCGCCAGCTCAGCAACAGCACCGAGTCCCCCGAAGCGGCCCCGAAGCCGGACGGCAGCGTCACCGCCCTCAGCTCCGCCGTCCGCACGGCGAGCCGGTGCAGCGCCAGCACCCCGGCGACCGAGGACAGCACGCCCGGCCGTTCCGGGACCGCGACCACGAGCTCCACCCCGAGGGGCTCCGGACCGTCCTCCGAGGAGACCCCGGAATCCGCACGCATCGACAGCACCGGACCGCCCGTCCGGTACGCCTCCACGGCAAGCCGCTCCTGTTCCGCCGTCGGCGCCGCGTCCTCCGTGGCCCGCTCCTCGGGCGCCTCTCCGGACAGCACCGCCGTCACCCGCTTCACCAGGTCGGCGACGAGCGCCCCGCGCCACGTCGACCAGGCCGCGGGCCCCGTGGCCAGCGCGTCCGCCTCGGTGAGGGCGTGCAGCAGCTCCAACGTGCCCACGGCGCCGACCGCCTCGGCGACGCCCCGTACCGTCGCGGGGTCGTCGAGGTCCCGGCGCGTGGCCGTCTCCACGAGCAGCAGGTGGTGCCGGACCAGACGCGCGACGACCGCCACGTCACCCGCGTCGAACCCGATGCGTGCCGCGACGTCGCGGGCGATGGTCTCCCCGGCCGTGGAGTGGTCGCCGGGCCACCCCTTCCCGATGTCGTGCAGCAGCGCGGCGACGAGCAGCAGATCGGGCCGCCCCACCCGGCGCGTGAGCGCGGAGGCCCGCACCGCCGTCTCGACCAGGTGCCGGTCGACCGTCCAGGTGTGGACGGCGTTGCGCTGCGGACGGCACCGCACCCGCTCCCAGTCGGGAAGGAGCCGGGTGACGAGTCCTTCGGCCTCCAGCGCCTCCCACACCTGCACCGTCGGCCGGCCCGCACCGAGCAGCGTCACGAGCTGTTCGCGCGCCTCGGCGGGCCACGGCGTGGTGAGGGGCCGCGCGGTGGCGGCGAGGCGGCGTACGGCGTGCAGGGACAGCGGGAGGCCCGCCTGCGCGGCGGCGGCCGCGGCCCGCAGCGGCAGCACGGCGTCCCGTTCGGGGCGTGCCGCGCGGGCGAGCACGGCCTCCCCGTCCTGCTCCACGACCCCCTCGGCCAGCGGCGACCGCTCGGCCACCGCCGTCCGGCCGCCGCTCCTGCCGCCGAGCATCGCCCGCAGCCGCGGCCTCCCGGCCCGCGCCCGCAGCACGCGCCCGACCTCGCGCCAGGTGACGTCGCCCGCGTAGGCGACGACGCGCGCGGCCTCGTACACCTGGCGCAGCAGCGTGTCCGCGTCCAGGAGTCCGAGCCCGTCGGCGACCTGGTCCTGTTCCTGGAGGGCGAGCCGGTCGGTGGCGCGGCCCGTCGTCAGGTGCAGGGCGTCCCGTACGTCGAGGAGGCGTCGGCGGGCCTCGTCGAGCCCTTCGCGGGGTGCGTCGGCGAGCCATGAGGCGGCGACGGCGCGCAGCGCGGTGGCGTCGCGCAGTCCGCCCCGCGCCTCCTTGAGGTCGGGTTCGAGCAGGTGGCCCAACTCGCCGTGGCGTTCGGCCCGTTCCTCGCAGAGCTCACGCAGTTCCGGCAGGCGTTTGGGGGCCTGGTTGCGCCAGTCGGCGAGGACGGCGGTGCGCAGCGCGGTGGTCATGCCGAGGTCGCCCGCGACGTGCCGGGCGTCGAGCAGCCCGAGGTGCGCCTTGAGGTCCTCGCCCGCGGTCTTCCGCGCCTCCGTGGGCGTGCGCACGGAGTGGTCGAGGGCGATCCCGAGGTCCCACACGGGGTACCAGAGGCGGTCGGCGAGCGCGGCGAGCTCCTTGGGGTCGGCGCTCCCGTCGTGCAGCAGGAGGAGGTCCAGGTCGCTGCGCGGCGACAGTTCGCCCCGTCCGTAGCCGCCGACCGCGATGAGCGCGGCGCCTCGCGGGGTGCCCGCGGGGCCTGTCCGGAAGAGGCCGGCCAGCCAGTCGTCCGTCAGCTCGGCGAGGGCGGAACGGCGCGGCGGCCCGGACCGCGCCTCCTCGTGGAGGAGCCGCAGCCGGGCCGCCGCGTAGCCGCTGGGGCCGGAGTCTTCCGCTTCCGCTTCGGTCCGTACGTCCATACTCGTCACCCGGCAGCTCCCGTTCGGTCCCGCTCAGTCCTGCTCAGTCGTCCCGTTCAGCCCCCCCTGCGCGGCTCACAGTGCGTCGGGTCCGCGCTCCCCGGTCCGCACCCGCACCGCCGTGTCGACCGGGACGCTCCAGACCTTGCCGTCGCCGATCTTTCCGGTGCGGGCGGCCTTCACCACGACCTCGATGAGCTGTTCGGCGTCGTCGTCGTCGACGAGGACCTCGATGCGGATCTTCGGTACGAGGTCGACGGTGTACTCGGCGCCCCGGTAGACCTCCGTGTGGCCGCGCTGCCGTCCGTAGCCACTGGCCTCGGTGACGGTCAGGCCGTGTACGCCGAAGGCCTGCAGCGCCTCCTTGATCTCGTCGAGCCGGTGCGGCTTGACGACCGCGGTGATGAGCTTCATGCGTCCACCTTCTTGTTCCGCTGAACCTGAGCCGTTGCCTGCGAGCCGTCCGCGCCTGGCGCCGGTACCTCCGTACGAGGAGCCCTGCCGCCGCCCGCGCCGCTGAAGTCGTACGCCGTCTCGGCGTGCTCGACCTGGTCGATGCCCGCGACCTCGTCGTCCTCGGAGACCCGCATGCCGATGGTCTTGTCGATGAGCAGGGCAAGGACCGCGGAGGCGATCAGGGAGTACGCGAGGACCGCCCCGACGCCCGCCAACTGCTTCCACAGCTGTTCCAGGCCGCCTCCGTAGAACAGGCCCTGGGCCTCGGACTGCCCGCCGCCGGTGGCGAAGAAGCCGACGAGGATCGATCCTGCGATGCCGCCGACCAGGTGGACCCCGACGACGTCGAGGGAGTCGTCGTACCCGAACCGGAACTTGAGCCCGACCGCCATGGCGCACAGCACGCCCGCGATGGCGCCGATGGCGATGGCGCCGAGCGGCGAGCAGGAGCCGCCCGCCGGGGTGATGGCGACGAGGCCGGCGACGGCGCCGGAGGCGGCGCCCAGCGTGGTGCACGCGCCGTGGCGGAGCTTCTCGTAGAGGAGCCAGGCGAGCATGGCGGCGGCGGTCGCGACCTGCGTGTTGACGAACATGAGCGCGCCCACGCCGTCGTCGTTGCCGAGCCACGAGCCGGCGTTGAAGCCGAACCAGCCGAACCACAGCAGGGCCGCGCCGAGCATCACGAGCGGCAGGGAGTGCGGCCGCATCGGGTCCTTCTTGAAGCCGACGCGCTTGCCGATGACGAGGATGACGCCGAGCGCGGCGGCGCCCGCGTTGATGTGGACGGCGGTGCCGCCCGCGAAGTCGATGACGCCGAGCTCGAAGGCCCAGCCGCCGGTGCCCCACACCCAGTGCGCGACGGGGAAGTACACGATGGTGGCCCACAGGGCGATGAACAGCGCCCAGGCCGTGAACTTCACGCGGTCCGCGAGGGCGCCGCTGATCAGTGCGGGCGTGATGACGGCGAACATCAGCTGGAAGACGGCGAAGACGTAGACCGGGATGGTGTAGCCGTCCCAGAGCTGGTTGATGCCGAGTCCGCTGAGTCCTACGTAGTCCCCCTCCCAGCCGAAGAGGCTTCCGTGGTCGGTGCCGAACGCGACGGAGAAGCCGTACAGCACCCAGAGGATGGTGACGATGCCCAGGCTGACGAAGCTCATCATCAGCATGTTGAGGGTGCTTTTGACGCGGACCATGCCTCCGTAGAAGAAGGCCAGGCCGGGTGTCATGAGCATCACCAGGGCGGAGCAGATGAGCATGAAGCCTGTGTTGGCGGCAGACAGCTCGGGGGCGTCTGCGGCGATCGTGATGCCTGGGGGCATCGGCGTCTCCTCGCTGTGGGGCCGGTTGTGCGCCAGAGACTGGCCGAGCGCCGTTTCGGCGGGGGCCCCTCGGTGTTTCGCCGCAGTGACGAAGAGGTCGTGCGTGTTACGCGCCCATGAACTCGCGGGTCGCGCGGGGTGCCCGATGCACCCCTGTGCGCGGTACTGGAACCGGCCGCGGCGGCCATCCGGCTGACCTGGCATGGGGGAGCCGAGTCGGGCTGTAAGGGATGGTCCTGCCGCGGCCGGGGCAGGGCGTGCCGGACGTCAGACCGCCTCCACGGTCTCCGGCATCTCGATGGCGAGCCGTTCGGTGAGCTCGACGACTTCGGCGACGTCCCCGAAGTCCCGCACGGCGGTGTCGACGGTCTTGCGCAGGCGGGTGTTGACCCGCTCGGAGCGCACCTTCTTGGCGATGCCGAGCGCCTGTCCCGCGAGGACCGTGCTCTGCTCGGGCTCGCGTTGGAGCAGGTGGACGGTTGCTTTGCCGATGAGGTTCAGCGCGTACGAACGCTGGTGTTCGAGGTCCTTCTCGAAGAGTTCCACGGCCCGGTCCATGACGGGTTCGGCCAGCGAGGCGTACGTGGGGCTGCGGCCCGCCACGTACGCGAGGTCGCGGAACGAGTGGGCGTTCTCGCCGTTCAGCTCGGCCTCGGAGAAGAAGCGGATCCAGTCCGGCTCGGGCTCGCCGAAGTCCTCGGCGTCGGCGAAGGTGTCCTCGGCCATCCGCACGGCCCGCTTGCACTTGCCGGGCTGGCCCATGCTCGCGTACGCCCTGGCCTCCATCGCATACAGCATCGCCTGGGTGCGCGGCCCCGCGCAGTCCCGGCTTCCGTACTGCGCGAGGTGGATGAGTTCGAGCGCGTCGTCCGGCCGGTTGAGGTGGATCATCTGACGGCTCATGCTCGACAAGATGTACGACCCCAGGGGCTTCTCGCCCGCTTCCTTGGCGGCGTGCAGGGCGAGGACGAAGTACTTCTGGGCGGTGGGCTGGAGTCCGACGTCGTAACTCATCCAGCCCGCCAGTTCGGCCAGTTCGCCCGCGACCTTGAAGAGGCGCTTCGAGGTGGCCTCGGGCTGGGGCTCCTGCAGCAGGTCCGTCACTTCGTGCAGCTGCCCGACGACGGCCTTGCGCCGGAGCCCTCCCCCGCACTGGGCGTCCCACTGGCGGAACATCACGGTCGTGGACTCCAGGAGGTCCAGTTCCGGCCGGGAGAGCCGCGCCGGGCGGCGGGACGCGACGGGCTCGGGGTCCTCGCGCGGCGTCGCCGGTGAGGGCACGAGCCAGCGCTGCATGGGCTCGATGAGGGCCGGGCCCGCGGAGAGCGCGAGCGAGGTGCCGAGGAAACCGCGGCGGGCGAGCATCAGGTCGCTGCGTGAGAACTCGCTGATGAGCGCGACCGTCTGGGGCCCGGTCCAGGGCAGGTCGACCCCGGAGGACGCGGGCGTGCGGTGTGCGGCACGCAGGCCCAGGTCCTCGACGGCGACGACGCAGCCGAACCGTTCGGAGAACAGCTCGGAAAGGATGCGGGGAATCGGCTCGCGCGGATTCTCGCCGTCCAGCCAGCGGCGCACCCGTGAGGTGTCCGTGGAAATGTGATGTGCACCCAACTGCCGTGCGCGTCGGTTGACTTGCCGGGCCAGCTCGCCCTTGGACCAACCGCTGCGCACGAACCACGACGTGAGCATCTCGTTGGGGCGCTTCTCCGCGTTCGCGCCACCTCCGCCATTGCCGCTCACTGGAACGCCCCCATCCCTCAAGACATCTGCGCGCTGTACACGGCTAGCCCTAACAGAATGCCGCTACTCGCCGTCGTTCGTCCGGAGAATGTCACCCATCGAACAGGAAACCGACTTGCCTCCGGCATACCCGCGAGTGCTCGAACTTCCAGGGCCGTGTACTGAAAGTAATCCCACGATCACCCGTCCGGCGAGGGCGATCGCGGAAACGCCACCATTCGCCACCCCTTCGAATGAACTCCCTTGCCGCCACAAGCGATTCACTTGACATAGGACGGATGAAAGTGGGCGCAGCGAAGCGCGCCGGGGCGCATGCCACCGGGCGCACCACCCGCCGAGCCACCAAGCGCCGTCAAGAACAGAGGGTCACGATCCGATTCCGTCACGTAACCGAGGCACGCTCGACCCGTTGGAGGGGGCATGGGCTTCACGATCGGCGGCACCCGGGGAACCGACCGGCCCCGGACCGGATCACGGCGGCGCGGCCGCACATCGGACTGCACGGCGGTGGCGGAGTACACCGGGCTCTGGGGCTGGGACGCGGTGCCCGGCGCCCGCGCCCTTGACGGCGTCTGCTCGTGCGGAGCCGTCGGCTGCGCGGCGCCCGGCGCCCACCCGCTGGGCTTCGCCCCCGAGGTCCCGGCCGGGGCCACGCTCGACGAAGCGGCGGACGCCTGGGCGGAGTTCCCCGGAGCGGCGGTCATGCTGCCGGTGGGCCGCGCGTTCGACGTGATCGAGGTGGCGGAGGCCGCCGGGCGGCGCGCCCTGGTCCGGCTCGAGCGGATGGGTCTGCCGCTGGGGCCCGTGGCGGTCACGCCGGACGGCAGGGCGCAGTTCTTCGTCGCCCCCGGCGCCGCGGCCGAACTCCCTCAGCTGCTCTACCGGATGGGCTGGGACGACGCCGCCCTGGACCTGCACGGTCTGGGCCGGGGCGCGCACATCACCGCGCCTCCGTCCGACCGCGGCGGCCTCGGCCCGGTCCGCTGGCTCCGCTCCCCCGCCCTCGACTCGGCGACGAACCCGCCCCAGGCGCGCCTGCTGCTCGGCACACTGGCGTACGTCGCGCACCGCTCCCCCGCGTAGCCCTCACGGGTCGGCACGGACCGAAGGGCCCCCTCGCACCTGCACCGTGCGAGGGGGCCCTTCACCGCGTACGAGAGTCGCCGAGCGGCCTCAGTCGCCGATCAGCGCGTCCACGAACGCCTCGGGCTCGAACGGCGCCAGGTCGTCCGCGCCCTCGCCGAGGCCCACCAGCTTGACCGGCACGCCCAGCTCGCGCTGCACGGCGACGACGATGCCGCCCTTGGCGGTGCCGTCCAGCTTTGTGAGGACGATGCCCGTGATGTCGACGACCTCGGCGAAGACGCGGGCCTGGATGAGGCCGTTCTGCCCGGTCGTGGCGTCGAGGACGAGCAACACCTCGTCGAGCGGCGCGTGCTTCTCGACGACGCGCTTGACCTTGCCGAGCTCGTCCATGAGGCCGGTCTTGGTGTGCAGGCGGCCCGCGGTGTCGATGAGGACGACGTCCGCGCCGTCCGCGATGCCCTCCTTGACGGAGTCGAAGGCGATCGACGCGGGGTCACCGCCCTCGGGGCCGCGGACCGTGCGGGCGCCCACGCGCTCGCCCCAGGTCTGCAGCTGGTCGGCGGCGGCCGCGCGGAAGGTGTCCGCGGCGCCGAGGACGACCGTGCGGCCGTCGGCGACGAGGACGCGGGCGAGCTTGCCCGTGGTGGTGGTCTTGCCGGTGCCGTTCACGCCGACGACCATCACGATGCCCGGCGTCTCCAGGCCGGACTCGGTCTTCACGGTGCGGTCGAAGTCGGTGCCCTCGGGCGTCCCGAGAAGCTTGACGAGCTCTTCGCGGAGCAGGGTGCGCAGCTCGTCCGGGGTGCGGGTGCCGAGGACGCGGACGCGCTCGCGCAGCCGCTCCACGAGCTCCTGGGTGGGTGCGACGCCGACGTCCGCCGTGAGCAGCGTGTCCTCGATCTCCTCCCAGGTGTCCTCGTCGAGGTGCTCGCGGGACAGCAGCGTGAGCAGTCCCATACCGAGCGCGTTCTGCGAGCGGGAGAGCCGGGCGCGCAGTCGGACCATGCGGCCGGCGGTGGGCTCGGGAGTCTCGATCTCCGGTGCGGCCGGTTCTTCGACGACCGGCTCTTCGACGACCGGTGCCGACGCGGTCGGCTCGGCGAGCGGGAGTTCCACCTCCTCGATCGTGCGGCGCGGTTCGTCGCGCGGCGTCTCGGCCTCGTCACCGACCTTCGGTTCGGCGGGAGGGGCGGTGATGGTGGGCGTACTGGACGGGGCCTGCGGGGGCAGCTGCTTCTTCTTGCGGCTGCCGATCACGAGCCCGCCGAGCGCGCCGATCACGACCACGGCGATGACTACAGCAAGGATGACGATTTCCATAACCCGTCCAGTATCGGCCATGACCCCGGGAGAGGCCCAGATTGTGGTTTCCTCCAAAGAACATAAGCCCTGCGAGGGCACTACTCGGACTAAAGTACGATGGAGGTCTCCGCATCAACGCGCGTAGAGTCCATCGCGATCACCCCCACCGACGGGTCGCAGCGTTGCGAGCCGAGCGAGAGGCACGGACCCACCCCCATGAGCACCACCGCCGAAACCGAAGGCGCCCTCGAGACACGCGGCCTAGAGCCCGTTCCGGACGCCGAGCGCACGGGCCGTACCCGTGAACTCTTCCCCACCTGGGTAGCGGCCAACATCAGCGTCCTGCTGCTCACCATGGGCGCGGGCCTGATCGTCTCCAACCGCCTGAACATCTGGCAGGTCCTGGTCGTCGCCCTCGTCTCGCCCCTGTTGAGCTACGGCATGGTGGGGTTGATCTCCATCGCGGGCAAGCGCGGCGGCTCCCCGGGCATGACGCTCTCCCGCGCGGTCTTCGGCCAGCGCGGCAACCTCTTTCCGGGCGCCCTGATCTGGGTCGCCCGCTGGGGCTGGGAGACGATCAACGCGGTCACGGGCGCGTACGCGATCATCACCGTCCTGGACATCTGCTTCGGCGTCGAGTCCAGCACCTGGCTGACGGTCGTCACCCTGGTCGCCTTCGTCACCTGCACGTTCCTGATCAGCGGCCTCGGCCGGAAGATCCTGCACGTCTGCAGCACCTGGTCGACATACGCCTTCGGCGCGTTCAGCGTCCTCGTGCTGATCTACCTCATCGCCGAGACCGACTGGTCGGCCGTCTTCGACAAGCCCGCGGGCTCCACCGCGATGATGGTCGCGGGCGTCGGCACGATCGCCGCAGGCGGCATCAGCTGGGTCCCCACGGGACCGGACTTCACCCGCTACCTGCCGCGCACGGCCTCCAACAAGCCGCTCATCGGCCACGCCATCGGCGGCGCCGGCATCGTCGTCGTCCCGATGGTCCTGATGGGCGCCGTCATGGCGGTCTCCGACCCGAAGCTGTCCTCGGCGCAGGACCCGGTCTCCTTCCTCGGCGAGCTGCTCCCGATGTGGATCGCGGTGCCGTACCTGCTGATGGCCCTGATCGGCATGCTGCTGATCAACTCGATGTCGATGTACTCCGCGGGCTTCACCGCCATGACGCTCGGCATCAAGGTCCCGCGCACCTGGGCGGTGAGCGTGAACGCGATCATCAGCCTGATCTTCGGCTACATCCTGATGAACGTGGCGACGAGCTTCATGGGCTCGTTCATCTCCTTCCTCACCCTCCTCGCGGTCGCGTTCTCCGCCTGGATCGGCGTCTTCGGCATCGACATGCTGCGCCGCAAGACGTACGACGGCGAGGCGCTGATGGACACCAAGCGCACCAGCGCCTACTGGTACAAGGCGGGCTTCGCCTGGCAGGCCATGACGGCCTGGGCGGTCGCCCTGATCATGGGTCTGCTCTTCACCAAGGTCGACTGGTTCAGCGGCCCGCTCGCCACGTCCTGGATCGGCCGCCACGGCCTCGGCTGGCTGACCACGATCGTCATCGCGGCCGTGCTGTACGCGGTCCTGCCGAAGACCCCTCTGCCCGAGACCGCCGCCTCGGGCAAGGACAACGGCGAGACCGAGCTGGTCTCCGCCTGATCCTCGCCAACTTCCCGCCGGATAACCTCGACTCCCGTACGAGGCTACCCATCTGACCCCCGGTCAACTACCGTCCCCCTTCGCCGCCCACGCACGGTGAAGGGGGACGTTTCCATGCCCACCACAGTCGTACGGTTCAATCTCGTCGATCCCGCCGCCACACCCGCCTCGTTGAGCGAGCGCTACCGTGCCGCCCTGGAGATGGCCACGTACGCGGACGACCGCGGCATCTCCACGATCCAGACCGAGGAGCACCACGGCGCGGAGAACAACTGGATCTCCTCGCCCTTCACGTTCGCGGGCGCGGTGTTCGGCGCGACCCGGCGCATCGCGGTGACGGTGTCCGCGATCATCGGCCCGCTGCACGACCCGCTGCGGCTCGCCGAGGACATCGCCGCGCTCGACCTGCTGAGCGCGGGCCGCCTGGTCACGGTCGCGGGGATCGGCTACCGGCCCGAGGAGTACGAGCAGTCGGGCGTCGACTGGAAGAGCCGCGGCAAACTCCAGGACGAACTCCTGGAGACACTGCTCGCGGCCTGGACGGGTGAGCCCTTCACCTTCCGCGGCCGCACGGTGCGGATCACGCCGCGCCCCTTCACCCGGCCGCACCCGCTGCTCCTCGTCGGCGGCTCCTCGAAGGCGGCGGCCCGGCGCGCGGCCCGGCTCGGCCTGCCGTTCTTCCCCAGCGCCCACCTGCCCGACCTGGAGGCGTACTACCGGCAGCAGCTCACGGAACACGGCACGGAGGGCTGGACGATGATGCCCGCCGCCGAGACCCCGCTGCTGCACGTCGCCGACGACCCCGACCACATCTGGACCAAGCACGGCGAACACTTCCTGCACGAGGCCCGCACCTACGCGTCCTGGCAGAACAAGGACATCCGCTCGGCGGTGAAGTCGGCGGCCACGACGGTGGAGGAGCTGCGCGCCGAGGGCGTGTACCGCGTCCTGACGCCCGACCAGTGCGTGGAGTACGCGAAGAGCGGCGCGGGCAGCCTCATCCTGCACCCGCTCTCCGGCGGCATGCCCATCGACGAGGGCTGGCGCAGCCTGCACCACTTCTGCGAAAACGTACTGCCCCGGCTGAAGGACACGTGAGCACGAGTCCTTCGGCCGGGGCAGCTTCCTGAAGAGGAGGGGGCAGCGGGGGTTAGCCCATCTCCTCCAGGGCCTTGCCCTTCGTCTCCTTGACGAACTTCATGACGAAGGGGATCGAGATGGCGGCGAACGCGCCGTAGATGATGTACGAGCCGGTCAGGGACCACTCGGACATGCTCGGGAACGTCTTGGTGATCGCGAAGTTGGCGAGCCACTGCGCGGAGGCGGCCACACCGAGCGCGGCGGCGCGGAGCCGGTTCGGGAAGATCTCGCCGAGCAGCACCCAGACGACCACACCCCAGGACAGGGCGAAGAAGAGCACGAAGGCGTTGGCGGCGATGATCGCGGTCAGGCCCTGCGCGTTCGGCAGCGAGACATTGTCACCGGAGCCGGTCTTGTACGAGAACGCCCACGCCATGGTGAAGAGGGCCGCCGCCATGCCCGCGGAGCCGATGATGGCGAGGGGCTTGCGGCCGATGCGGTCGACGAAGATCATCGCGATGACCGTACCGATGATGTTCACGATCGACGTCTCGAACGAGTACAGGAACGAGCTGCTCGGGTCCTTGCCGATCGACTGCCACAGCTGGTTCGAGTAGTAGAAGATCACGTTGATGCCGACGAGCTGCTGGAAGACCGAGAGCCCGATGCCGATCCACACGATCGGCAGGAAGCCGACCTTGCCGAGCAGGTCCTTGAAGGACGGCTTGTGCTCGCGGTGCAGGCCCCGCTCGATCTCGTCGACGCGCGCGTCCAGGTCGATGGAGGTGCCCTCGACCTCGCCGAGCACCTTCTTGGCCTCGGAGTGCCGTCCCGCGGAGATCAGGAAGCGCGGCGACTCCGGGATGATGAAGGACAGCAGCCCGTAGAGCAGCGCCGGGATGACCATGACGCCGAGCATCCACTGCCAGGCCTCGAGCCCGCCGATCTTGCCGCGCTGGTCGCCGTCGGCCATGTTCAGGATGCCCCAGTTGACCAGCTGGGAGACGGCGATGCCGATGACGATCGCGGCCTGCTGGAACGAGGCGAGGCGGCCGCGGTAGGCGGGCGGCGCGACCTCGGCGATGTATGCGGGGCCGATCACGGACGCCATGCCGATGCCGATGCCGCCGATGAGGCGCCACATCGTGAGGTCCCAGGCGGCGAAGGGCAGGGCCGAGCCGATGGCGCTGGCCGCGAAGAGGACGGCGGCGATCTGCATGCAGCGGATGCGGCCGATGCGGTCGGCGATGCGTCCGGCCACCGCGGCGCCGACGGCGCAGCCGAGGAGCGCGGTGGCGATGATCCAGCCGAGCATGTTGGCGTCGACATCGAAACGGTGCTGGATGGCGACGGTCGCGCCATTGATCACCGAACTGTCGTAGCCGAAGAGGAAGCCACCCATCGCGGCGGCTGCCGTAATGAAGATGACATGGCCGAGATGGTCCGGGTGGGCCTCTCTGGCTCCGGACTGAGGCGCCTGCGATGTGCTGGTCACGTGTACTCCTCGGGCCACCGGCAGCGTTGCCGGGGGTGGGGGCGAGCCCTTCAAGTGGCGCACAACTTCACGCCGCCCACCACCTGAAGGTAAAAGCAACGTTGCAGAGACTATGCCTTCAAGTTTCGAAGTCAATAGGTCGGATGCCGTGAATTTGTGGGCACTTTGGGGCCGCATGCGTTCAAGCCTTGAAGTTGTGAAGGGGGAGCGTGAGACGCCCGGAACGCCTAGCGGAGCCGCTGGCTGATGACCTTCGAGACGCCGTCGCCCTGCATCGAGACGCCGTACAGCGCGTCCGCGACCTCCATCGTGCGCTTCTGGTGCGTGATCACGATGAGCTGCGAGGCCTCCTGCAGCTCCTGCATGATGCGGATGAGCCGCTGCAGGTTGGTGTCGTCGAGCGCCGCCTCGACCTCGTCCATCACGTAAAACGGGCTGGGCCGCGCCTTGAAGATCGAGACGAGCAGCGCGACGGCCGTCAGCGACCGCTCGCCGCCGGAGAGCAGCGAGAGCCTCTTGACCTTCTTGCCGGGCGGCCGCGCCTCGACGTCCACGCCGGTGGCGAGCATGTTGTCGGGGTCCGTCAGGATCAGCCGTCCCTCACCGCCGGGGAACAGCCGCGAGAAGACGCCCTCGAACTCCCGGGCCGTGTCGTAGTAGGCCTCGGTGAAGACCTGCTCGACGCGTTCGTCGACCTCCTTCACCACCTGGAGGAGGTCGCTCCGCGTCTTCTTCAGGTCTTCGAGCTGCTCGCTGAGGAACTTGTGGCGCTCTTCCAGCGCCGCGAACTCCTCAAGGGCCAGCGGGTTCACCTTCCCGAGCTGCTGATACGCCCGTTCGGCGGACCTGAGCCGCTTCTCCTGCTCTCCCCGGACGAACGGCACCGGCAGGTTGCGCGGGTGGCTCGGGTCGTCGGGCAGCTCCTCGCCCTCGGCGGCGGGCGAGGGCGGCACGGGCTGATCGGGGCCGTAGTCGGCCACGAGTCCCGCCGGCTCCACACCGAGCTCCTCCAGTGCCTTGGTCTCCAGCTGCTCGATCCGCAGCCTCTTCTCGGCTCCTAGTACCTCGCCCCGGTGAACTGAATCAGTCAATTTGTCGAGCTCGGCCTTGAGATCGCGGCCCCGGCCCCGCGCGGCGAGCAGCTCCCGCTCCCGCACCTCCTTGGCTCGCTCGGCCGCGGTGCGCTCGTCGTCGGCCCGTACGAGGGAGACCTCGACGTGCGCGAGCAGCTGACGCCCGCCGGACGCGACGGCCTCGGCGACCGCCGCCTCGTGGCGCAGCCGCGCCTTGCGCTGCTCGGCACGCGCGCGTGCCTCGCGTTCGGCGCGGGCGGCCCGGTCCAGGGAGTCGGCACGTCCTGCGAGCGCCTTCACCCGCTCCTCGTGCGTACGCGCCTGGAGCCTGGCCTCCATCTCGGTCTGCCGTGCGTTGGCCCCGTCGGCGGCGAGCCGGTCGCGCACGGAGGTGTCCGGCTCCTCGTCCTCGCCGCCCTGGGACGCCTCCTCGGCGACGGCGAGCCGCTCGGCGAGCTCCTCGGCCTCCTCGACCGCCCTGTCCAGGGCGTCCTGCGCCTTCGACGCGGCGGCGGTGCTGCGCTCGGCCTCGCCCACGGCGCCCCGCGCCTGCCCGGCGAGCGCTCCCAGCTGCTGCGCCACCGAGGACTTCTCCCGGTCGGCGGCCCTGCGCCGCTCCCCCAGCTCCTCGACGAGCGCGGCGCACTCCTCGCGCCGCTCCCCCGCACGCTCCTGGGACCGCGCCAACTCCTCGCACCGCACGCCGAGTTGTTCCAGCTCCTCGGCGGCTTCGTCGACGGACGCCTGCACTTCGAGCAGGCTCGGCGCCCCCGCGGACCCGCCCTGCGCGAAGTGCGCCCCGAGCAGGTCCCCTTCGGCGGTGACGGCGGTCAGTCCGGGGTGCGCGTAGACCAGGTCCTCGGCGTCCTCCAGCGTGCCGACGGCGACGATCCCGCGCAGCAGCCGCCGCACCCCGGGCATCAGCTCGTCGGGCCCCCGCACGAGGTCGGCCACGTACGGCGGCCCGCCGGGACGTTCCTGCGGTACGTCGTCGGGGGCGCCGCCGAGCAGCAGCGCCGCACGTCCCGCGTCCTGCTTGCGCAGCAGGCGGATGGCCTCGGCGGCCGTGCTGGGGCCGCTGACGGCGACGGCGTCGGCCGCGGCGCCGAGTGCGGCGGCGACGGCGACCTCGTGGCCGGGGGCGACGGTGAGCAGTCCCGCTGCCGGGCCGAGCAGTCCGGTGAGCTGATCCTTGGCGGCGAGCAGCGCGCCCGTGCCGTCCTTGCGCCGCAGGCCGAGCGCGAGCGCCTCACGGCGGGCGGCGACCGCGGCCCGTTTCCGCTCGGCGGCGGTGGCGGCCTCCCGGGCCGCGGTGAGCGCGGCATCGGCGGCGGCGAGCTCCCGCTTCGCCGCGTCGTGCCGCTCGCCGAGCTCGGCGTCGTCCGCGTCGAGCCCGTCGACCTCGGCCTTCAGCCGCTCGTACGCCTCCTGCGCCACGACCGCGCGCTCCGCGGCCTCGTCGCGTGCGACGGCGAGCCGGTCGATCTCGTCCTGTGCGGACGCCGCCCGCGACCGGGCCGCGTTGACCTGCCCGTGCAGCCGGGCGAGCCCTTCGCGCCGGTCGGCGATGGCCCGTGCCACGTCCTTGAGCCTGCGCTCCTCGACGGCCAGCTGCTGTTCGAGGTCGGCGCGGTGGGCGACGGTGTCGTCCAGGGCGTGTTCGGCGGCCTCGAGGGCGGCTTCGAGCTCGGCCTCCTGTTCACGGATGCGGGCGGCCTCGCGCTCCATGTCCTCGGGGTCGCGGCCGCGCCGCTCCTCGGGCGGTGCGGCGGTGGCGCTCTTGACCCGGGCGTCGGCGAGCGAGACGGTGCCGCGCACCCGTTCGGCCAGCTGCGACAGCTCGTACCAGGTCTGCTGGGCGCGTTGCAGCCGCGGCGTGAGGCGGCGTACCTCTTCTTCGAGCTGGGCCTCGCGGTGCAGGGCGGCCTTCAGCTCGGCCTCTGCGCTCTCCTTGCGCTCCTTGAGGGCGGCTTCGTCGGCGACCTCGGCGTTCAGTGCGTCGCGCATGCGGACGAGGTCGTCGGCGAGCAGGCGCAGGCGGGCGTCGCGCAGGTCGGCCTGGATGACGGCGGCTCTGCGGGCGACGGCGGCCTGCCGGCCGAGGGGCTTGAGCTGGCGGCGCAGTTCGTCGGTGAGGTCCTGGACGCGGGCGAGGTTGGCCTGCATCGCGTCGAGCTTGCGCAGGGCCTTCTCTTTGCGCTTGCGGTGCTTGAGGACGCCCGCGGCCTCCTCGATGAACGCGCGGCGTCCCATCGGGTCGGCGTGCAGCACTCCGTCGAGCTGTCCCTGTCCGACGATGACGTGCATCTCGCGGCCGATGCCGGAGTCGGAGAGCAGTTCCTGGATGTCGAGGAGGCGGCAGGTGTCGCCGTTGATCTGGTATTCGCTGCCGCCGTTGCGGAACATGATCCGCGTGATGGTGACTTCGGCGTACTCGATGGGCAGCGCGCCGTCGGAGTTGTCGATGGTGAGGGAGACCTCGGCGCGGCCGAGCGGGGGCCGCCCGGTGGTGCCGGCGAAGATGACGTCCTCCATCTTGCCGCCGCGCAGGGATTTGGCGCCCTGTTCGCCCATGACCCAGCTCAGCGCGTCCACGACGTTGGACTTGCCGGAGCCGTTGGGTCCGACGACGCAGGTGATGCCCGGTTCGAACTTCAGTGTCGTCGCCGACGCGAAGGACTTGAAGCCGCGCAGGGTCAGGGCCTTGAGATGCACGCCGTCGGACTCTACCTTTCACTGACCGTTTCACCGATGAAGGTGCAGGGCACATCAGACGGTAAAGGAAGCAGCGTATGAGGAGGCAAGAAAGAAGGGACGCCGAAGCGTCCCTTGCATATCTTGCATACCTGAAGACAAGCGGCTGACACTGACAGCCTGACCACTTGTTGGGTACTACGGGCGCTTGTTGCTCAACTGCTCAAGGCCCTGATGTGAGTGATCGGATAGGGGTCAGGTGAGCGCAGGCTCCGCCTGGGGTACGTCGATGCTCTCCAGGAGCGATTCGTGAGAAGCGGCAGCCGCGAGCGCGTCGTTCTCGGCCTGGATTCGGCCGAGCTCGGATTCGAGATCCTGGACGCGTTGCTGGAGCCGTCGCATCTCGGCGAGGAGTCGCGGGTCGCTGCCGCCGACGTAACCGAGAAGCGCCTTTGCCATGATGGATGGTCCTCCACACTGAGTGACCGACCGAAGCGGTGTGGGTCGTGAGGGAATCGCACCCGCGGTGCTTGGCACTCATTGTTTCGCTGGGTCTTGCTGGCCGTTCTCACATGCCAAACAGCTAAGGTGCGCGGGGCTTCCAGAGTCTCACCAAAAAGTTTGACGGTCAACACGATCACACCCCGTATTGGCGGGCGACCCGGGGGCGCGCGGCCTGGAAACCGGCGGCGCTGCTACTCCTTCGGGGCCCTGGGGGCGTGGAGATCATCCTTACTTGCGGAGCCTGCCACGACAAGCCGTTCTTGGCAACCACCAGGCTTTTTCTGCCTCAGGCAGTTGCCCGGGACACTCGTCGGGCACCGCGCCGCGCCCGCCTCACCGCGTTCGCCCGGGTCAGGCTCAGCGAATGGCGAAGGTCTCGTATATGCCACGCGGTGTGTCCCAGATCTCGGTGACTCCGTCGACACGGCCGGGTGTGTCGCCGTCCCGGAGCCAGTCGAGCAGTGTCTGGCAGCCGCTCCGGGGTCCTTCGGCGACGACTTGTACGCGGCCGTCCTCCAGATTGAGAGCAAAACCACTCAGCCCGCCGATCTCCAGGGCCTTGGCCCGCGTGAACCAGCGGAATCCCACGGCCTGCACGCGTCCGCGCACCCAGGCGGTGAGTCGTACGTCTTCGTTCATGGGTGCACGCTAACCGGCCAATTGCACTGTGAGCACTTCGTCCCCATGCGCCATCGCGTACAGTCGCGAATCGATGAGCCTCACTCATATGGGTGAGTCACGTTGATCTTAGGACGAAAGGCCAGGAGATGGGACGCCACCGACGCTCCGGCGCTGGACAGGCCGCCGCCACCCCTGAGGACCACCCGGGGACGGTGTCGCACCGCCGCAGGGGCCGCGCCTACACCCCCGTCCGCACGGGTCTGCTCGGTGTCTCCGCCGCCGTCGCGATGGGCGCCGTCGCGGTCGCCGCGGGTGTACTCCCCGGCAGCGACGGCTACCGCCTCGGCAGCGGTGACGACCCCGGCGAGGTACGCTCCGCGGCCGTCCCCACCGAGGTGGAGGCCCAGGGCGGCAAGAGCGCCGACGCCGGCCGCGGCGAACCGTCGCCGAGCCGCGGCACCGGCCGCTCCGAGGCGCCGAGTCCCACCCCCTCCAAGGCCGAGCGGAAGCCGTCCAGGACCCCGTCCGAGAAGCCGTCCTCCCCCGCTCCCGAGCGGGACGCCGACAAGAGCGGCAAGCCGAAGCCCGCTCCGTCCCACAAGCCCGAGCAGAAACCCAAGACTCCCCCGCCGGGCCGCTCCGAGTCGTCGTCCGACGAGAGCACGGCCGAGGCCGCGGTCCTCACCCTCGTCAACCAGGAGCGGGCCAAGGCGGGCTGCCGCCCGGTCCGGGCCGACGACCGCCTCGCCGCACTGGCCGGCGACTTCAGCTCCGACATGGCCGAGCGCGACTTCTTCGACCACACCGACCCGGACGGCGCGACGCCGTGGGACCGCGCGGAGAAGGCCGGGATATCGGACCTGGGCGGCGAGAACATCGCCCGCGGCCAGGCCAACGCGCAGTCGGTGATGGACGCCTGGATGAACAGCGCGGGCCACCGCGCCAACATCCTCAACTGCGACTACAAGACCCTCGGCGTCGGAGCGCACTTCGCGCCGGGCGGCCCGTGGTGGACGCAGGACTTCGGGTTCTGAGCGGTCGTCCCGTCCGAGCTACTCGGACAGGGTCTTGATGGTTTCCCCCACGTCGAGCAGCACTGAGGCGAAGTGATGCCTGAGAGCGTGCATACCGTCTTGCCCCTAGCGATCCGGTCCGGGCGGCCCTGGAAGCGGTCCCCGGGCGGAATTCCGGGTGATGGGGTGAGTCGTCAGGACGCGTCCGGCGCGCGGTCATACGCAGCCAAGGTCGCCTTGCTGGTCGACGAGTCCATGAGGCGCAGCTCCCATGGGCCCGTGTTCACGTCGAATTCTTTGCCGAAGCCACACCACTTGCCGGACATCCGGCGCCCCGTCGGATCTACCAGCATCTGAAGCGCACCGAAGTAACGGGCTCCCCTGTAGTAACCATCGGACGCCGTCTGCTCCGTCCATGTGCCGGTGACCGCGCTGCCGTCGATCTGGAGGTCCAGCGTCAGAGGGCTGTCCGGGTTGAGCGATGCGTTCGGCAGGCTGCGCGCCGTCAGTCGGTTGCCGTGCTGAAGCAGCACCACGAAGTGCTTGCCGGTGAAGACCTCGTTGTTCCGGCCGCTCGATACGAACTCGTACGTCGACAGCCACACGCCGGAGTAGTTTCCCCGGGGCGCCGCCTGGGGGGTCGGCGTCCCGTTCGCCTCCGGAATGCCGACGGAAGAGTCTTTGAGGTCGTGCCCACCCCGACCGTCCTCGGAGACGCGCGCCATGGGCGCGGCCGCGAATCCGAGCGCCTCGACGGGTAGGCCTGTCACGGCTTCCAGAGCGCGAGCGTAGAGGGGGCGGGGGGCAGCGATGATGCCCGCCTCCCAGCGCTGAACGAGCCGCTTGGACGCGTCGTTGCGCTGGCCGGCCCGCGTGCCGGCCTCACGGATGGCACGCGCGAACTCGTCCTGAGACAAGAGCAGCCCCATACGGACTGCCCGGAGGGTGCTGTTCGGTGTGGTCATGCGATCACGGTAACCCCGTCACGTCGGTAATGACACCGAAATGACGCCCCCTGCGCCACCCCTTTGACGCCCCTGCCGTCATCGCGCTGTCCGTTGTGACGCGGCCACGGTTGGGGGCAACAGAGACCTCCGCGACGCGCGAACGTCCGGGGGCACGGCCACCTGAGAGAGCAGGCGACATGACCGAAGATACGCAGCGGCCCACCAGCGCGGGAACTGCGCCTCACGACGTGAGGCAGTACGGGATCGGCACCCTGGTCATCGATGAAGCGCGCAAGCGGCTGGGCGTGGTGATGGACCGCGTCGGCGGCCGTTACCAACTCAGGAGCCCGTCGGGGGGCCGGGAATGGGACTGCGCAGCCGAGTTCGTCAGGACTCCACGCCCCGGCGAAATCGTGCACGTGACCGCGACGGCTGCGGGACAGCACTCATGACCAAGTCACTGATCCGCGAAGTTACGTGGCACCTCGCCCCGGACCGCGAACCGGATGCGGAATCCGTGACACGGCGCATGTCTTGCGTCGTCTGCGAGGACGACGGCAAGGGTTCGGATGCCATGTCGGCGCCGTTCGAAGATGGGGAACACGGAGTCCTCGCTGCGCAGTCCTGGGTGTTCGGACACGTGGGGCGCCATCCCACGCACCACACGTTCAGGGAGATCATCTGCCGTCCGTGGCGGGCCGTCATGACGTAAGGGGCGCGGGACCGACCGCAGCCGCACTCTCGCCGTGTGATGCGACCCGGGCGGGGGTGTGCGGCTACGCGCGGCTTCTTCCGGCTCCTAAGCCGTCTCCACCCCCGTATGCGCTAACTATTCGAAAGCGCTGTGCGCGAGTAGGCTGCCTCCATGGAACCGACCGTCGGTGGGGAACCGACTGACCTCGCGTACGACGTGTTCTCCCGCCAGTGCCCCTCGCGGGGCACGCTGGAGCACATCACGGGACGCTGGGGCGGGCTCACCCTGGGTGCGCTGCACGACGGCACGTTCCGCTTCAACGAGCTGCGACGTCGCGTCGACGGCGTGAGCGAGAAGATGCTTTCGCAGACGCTGCACGCGCTGGAGCGCGACGGCCTGGTGCGCCGGGACGCGCGGCCGACCAACCCGCCGCGTGTGGACTACGCGCTCACCCCGCTGGGCCGGGAGGTCGCCGAGCGGCTGCTGGCGCTGATCCACTTCGTGGAGAGTCGGCAGGACGACGTGGTGCGGGCGCAGGAGCGCTACGACGCGACGCGCGGCGGCCGCTGACAGCGCGGGCAGAAGTAGCTGGACCTGTTCATCCAGGGCTGCCTGCGGATCGCGGCGCCGCAGCGGCGGCACGGCTCGTTCTCCCGGCCGTAGGCGTCCAACGACCGGTCGAAGTACCCCGATTCGCCGTTCACGTTGACGTAGAGACTGTCGAAGCTGGTGCCGCCGACGGCGAGGGCCGCGTTCATCACGTCCCTTACGTGGCCCAGGAGTTCGGCCGTGCGCGGGCGCGTGAACGTGCCGGTGGGCCGTTCGTAGTGCAGCTTCGAGCGCCACAGCGCCTCGTCCGCGTAGATGTTGCCGACCCCGCTGATCAGCGACTGGTCGAGCAGCGCCCGCTTGATCGTCGTACGCCTGCGGCGCAGCGCGCCATGGAAGGCGTCGTCGTCGAACGCGGCGTCGAGCGGGTCGCGGGCGATGTGCGCGATGACGTCAGGGAGCCCGTCGGGGGTGTTGTCGTGGAGCGAGAGTCCGCCGAAGGTGCGCTGGTCGACGAAGCGGAGCTCGGTGCCCTGCACGTCGGCGAAGCGCACCCGGATCCGCAGGTGCTTCTCGTCCGGCGCCTCGTGGGGCTGCACGAGCAGCTGCCCGCTCATGCCCAGATGGGCCAGGACGGACTGCGCGGAGTCGGCGAGCGGCAGCCACAGGTACTTGCCGCGCCGCTGCGCGAGACCGATCCGGTGTCCGGCCAGCCGGTCCCCGAAGTCCGCGCCCCCCGCCACGTGCCGCCGCACCGCACGCGGATGCAGCACCTGCACGTCGGCGACGACGCGCCCGCTGACCCAGCGCTCAAGACCGCGCCGGACGACTTCGACTTCGGGCAACTCGGGCATGGGTCTCCTTCACGGGCTGTCTTCCAGCACGATGCCGGCCGCCCCCCGGAGGGAGCGACCGGCATCAAAGGATGGGCGGTGGTCAGACCGAGGGGGTGTCGGCGGTCCCCTCGGACCGGGCGGCAGCGGCGGCCTCGGCCGCCTTGATCCGCTCGTCCGCCGCGGCGCGGATCGCACGCCACGCGGACTCGGCGGCCTGCTGCTCCGCTTCCTTCTTGCTGCGGCCGGTGCCGGTGCCGTACGAGACGCCTCCGACGCGGGCGGCAGCAGTGAAAGTCTTCTCGTGGTCGGGGCCGCTCTCCGTGACGAGATACTCGGGCACGCCGAGGCTCTCCGTCGCGGTGAGCTCCTGCAGACTGGTCTTCCAGTCCAGGCCCGCGCCCAGGTTCGAGGACTTTTCGATCAACGGGTCGAAGAGCCGGTGCACCAGCTCACCCGCGGCGTCCAGACCCTGGTCCAGATAGACCGCTCCGATCACCGCTTCGAGGGTGTCGGCGAGGATGGATGCCTTGTCCCTGCCTCCCGTGCCCTCTTCACCCCGGCCGAGCCGGATGAAGGAGCCGAGTTCGAGGCCACGGCTGACCTCCGCCAACGCACGCGAATTGACCACCGCGGCCCGCAACTTGGCCAGCTGGCCTTCGGGCAGGTCGGGGTGGGTCCGGTACAGCGTGTCCGTGACGACGAGGCCGAGCACCGAGTCCCCGAGGAACTCCAGACGCTCATTCGTCGGCAGACCGCCGTTCTCGTACGCGTACGAACGGTGGGTCAGCGCACGCACCAGAAGGGCGGACTCGAGCTTGTACCCGAGCCGCCCTTCCAGAAGCGTGTGGGACGAGGCCGTTGTCTCCGCCGGTTTCTTGGCGTCTTCCGCCTTCTTGGGGCTAGACACGGTGCCTCTCACCAGCCGCTCAGACCTCGAGGACCTGGCGCTTGTTGTAGGTGCCGCAGCTCGGGCACGCGATGTGCTGCTGCTTGGGCTCCTGGCAACGCTCACACGAAACCAGGGTGGGGACCGCAGCCTTCCACTGCGACCGGCGGTGGCGCGTGTTGCTGCGCGACATCTTCCGCTTCGGAACAGCCACGGCTACTTCTCCTGCTTCTCGTCGACGCCCGCTTCCGCTTCGGCGCCGCTCATCTCGTCCTTCTCGCCGTCCTGGATGGTGCCAGCGAGTCCCTGCAATGCCGCCCAACGGATGTCGACGGCGTCATGGTGGTGGTCCGGGTCGTCCGCGAGCCGCACTCCGCACTGGGAGCACAGGCCCGGACAGTCGTCCTGGCACACCGGCTGCATCGGCAGTGCGAGCACCACCGCATCACGCAGCACAGGCTCGAGGTCGAACATGCCGTCCTCGAGGTAGAGCCTGCTCTCGTCTTCCTCGGCGTCGTCGGCCGGCTCCGCTGTGCGGCCCCGGTCGTCGGCGTCAGGGTACGAGAACATCTCCTGGAAGTCCGCGTCGAGCTCGAGCTCGAGCGGCTCCAGACACCTTACGCACTCCCCCTCGGCCGATGCACGGGCGGTGCCTGTGACAAGCACCCCTTCCATGACCGACTCAAGGCGGATCTCCAGCTCGACCGGGGCGCCCTGCGGCACTCCGATGACTCCTTCGATGCCGAAGGCGCTCGGCGGACCGGGCGCCTCGATCTCGCGGGTCAGCCGCTGCATGGCACCAGGACGCCGCCCCAGCTCGTGTGTGTCGAACACGAGGGGGTTTCGGTGGTCGAGGCGCGTGCTCAGAGCTGTTCCTGCTTTCGAATCCTGGAGGTCCATAGGAGAGGCCGCCGCACTGCTGCCTCGGAGACGAGGCCTGGGTGGGCAGCCGAAGTCGCGGACGTATGCGCGACCGAAGAGCCAGGATACTTGACCTTTCGCTCTCGGCCCAATCCGGACCTTCAGTGCTGCCGGCGCCCCTCCTCGTACTGGCGGAGCTGCTCGGCACTGATCATGGTCGTGTCGAAGAGGCTGGCCTCTTCGAGCGTCGCGGCCGGCGTCCCGGCGGGCGTCGCGGACGGCGTCTCGTAGCGAGGCTGTTCGTAGCCCTGCTGCTGGTAGCCGTACTGGTCGTGCTGCTGGTACGCGTACGGATCCTGCTGGCCGTACGGCTGCTGGTACGCGTACTGGTCCTGCTGCTGGTACCCGTCGTGCTGCGGGTAGCCGTACGGATCGGGCTGCTGCTGCGGCGGCGCGTAGGGCTGCTGTGCCGGGATCGGCGGGGCCTGGGCGGGCTGCGGCGGGACGGGCTCCGCGGCGGGGGACGGCCTTCTGGCGGGCGACGGGCCCGCGAGGTCCGCGAGGTACTCGGCGTCGGTGGTGTGGCCCTGGGTGGCGGCGCCCTCGCCCAGGGTTCCGAGCTCGTCGGCGGGGGCCCTGCCGTGCAGGGTCTGGCGGCCGCGGCCGACGGCTTCGAGGGTCTTGGCGAGGACGGCCTCGAAGGCGCCGAGCTTCGCGTCCACGTACGCGTCGGCGTTGCGGCGCAGCGTCTCGGGGTCGTGGCTGCGCTCGGGGGCGTCCTCGTCCTCGTAACCCTGCTCGTCGAGGCCGGGTCCGGTGCCGAGGAGCTTCTCGCGGCCGCGGCCGACCGAGCCGAGGGTCTTGGTGAGGACGACCTCGAAGTTGGCGAGCTTGCTGTCCACGTAGTCGTCGGCCTCGACGCGGACCTCTTCGGCGGCCTGGCGGGCCTCCGCGAGGATGCGCTCGGCCTCGCCCTGCGAGTTGCGGGCGACCTCGGTGTCGGAGATCAGGGAGCCGCGTTCGGCGTGCGCGGACTCGATGATCCGCTCGGCCTCCTGGCGGGCCTGCTCGACGAGCTGCTCGCGGCCGCCGATGAGCTCCTGGGCCTGGGCGAGGGAGCCCGGCAGGGCCTGGCGCACCTCTTCGAGCATCGAGAGCAGATCGGCGCGGTTGACCACGCACGAGGCCGACATGGGCATGGACCGGGCGCTGCCGACCGCCTGGACGATCTCGTCGATCTTCTTCTGCACGTCCACCGTGTGCTCGCCACTCTCTACAGCTGGTTGTGAGACGGACGGGACGACTGTAAGGCCAGTGGCCGCCCGCCCGACACCGGGTGACGAACTGTCAGCGGTCCTGCCCGCGGGTCACTTCTTGCCCAGGCGTTCGACCAGGGCCTCGTGGACCAGTGGCGGCAGCAGGTGCGCGACGTCGCCGCCCCAGGCGGCGACCTCCTTGACCAGCGAGGAGGAGAGGAAGCTGTAGGTGGGGTTCGTCGGCACGAACAGGGTCTCGACGCCCGAGAGGCCGTTGTTCATCTGGGCCATCTGGAGTTCGTAGTCGAAGTCGCTGACCGCGCGCAGGCCCTTGACGATGGCCGGGATGTCGCGCTGCTTGCAGAAGTCGACGAGGAGGCCGTGGAAGGACTCCACCTCGACGTTGCCGAAGTCGGCGGTGACCTGGCGGATCATCTCGATCCGCTCCTCGATCTCGAACAGGCCCTTCTTCGACTGATTGATCATCACCGCGACGTGCACCACGTCGTACAGCTTGGAGGCGCGGGCGATGATGTCGAGGTGTCCATTGGTGATGGGGTCGAATGACCCCGGACAGACGGCGCGGCGCAACGTGAGTCCCTCGCTCTCCGGTCCGGTCATGGCGCGATCGCTGAGTCGTCGCACGTAGAGGCGGCGCGACCGTACCAAAACGTCCCTTCGCCGTAGCGACGGGACCTGAGGGCCTCGAAACCCTCCGGCCAGCCGAAGACACCGCCTCTTGTACTGCGTTCAACGGTGACGAGCGCGTCGTCCGTGAGCCAGCCTTCCGAGCGGAGTGTGAGGAGGATCTCCCGAAGATCGTCATCAGTGACGGCGTACGGAGGGTCGAGGAAGACCAGGTCGTACGGGGTGGTGGGGGCACCCCCCTGGATGATCTGGGCGGCTTTGCCCGCCCGCACGTCGGCGCCGGGCAGGCCGACCGCCTTCACGTTCTCGCGGATGGTGCGGGCCGCGCGGGCGTCGGCCTCGACGAGCAGAGTGTGGGCGGCGCCGCGGGAGAGCGCCTCCAGGCCGACGGCGCCGGAGCCCGCGTACAGGTCGAGGACGCGGGCGCCGTCGAGCGTGCCCTGGAGGGCCTGCCAGGTGGAGAAGAGGCCTTCGCGCGCGCGGTCGGACGTGGGGCGGGTGCCGTTGCCCGGCGGGACGGCCAGGCGGCGTCCGCCGGCCGTGCCGGCGATCACGCGGGTCATCTGATTCCTTCTGGCTGGACGGTGGTGATCCCACGATATGGCGTACGCCGGCGTCAGCCCTTGTCGAGGTACTGCTCGCGCTCCGCGTCGAGGAGGGCGTCCAGCGCGGTGCGCAGTGCGGGCAGCCCCTCGAGGTCGGGGTCGTCGGCGACCACGGAGACCGCTTCCTCGCGGGCGGCGGCGATGATCTCCTCGTCGTCGATGACGGCGAGCATCCGCAGGCTGGAGCGGACGCCGGACTGGGCCTGGCCGAGCACGTCGCCCTCGCGGCGCTGCTCCAGGTCGATGCGGGAGAGCTCGAAGCCGTCGAGCGTGGCGGCGACGGCTCCGAGGCGGCCGCGGGCGGGGCTCGCCTCGGGCATGTCGGTGACCAGGAGGCAGAGTCCTGGGGCGGAGCCGCGGCCGACGCGGCCGCGGAGCTGGTGCAGCTGGGAGACGCCGAAACGGTCCGCGTCCATGATCACCATGGCGGTGGCGTTCGGTACGTTCACGCCGACCTCGATGACCGTCGTCGCGACGAGGACCTGCGTCTCGCCCGCGGCGAAGCGGCGCATCACGGCGTCCTTGTCGTCGGGCTGCATGCGGCCGTGCAGGACCTCGACCTTCAGGCCGCTCAGCGGGCCGCGGGCGAGCTGCTCGGCGACCTCGACGACCGCGAGCGGGGGCCGCTTCTCGGCAGTGGCCTCCTCCTCGGCCTTCTTCTTGGCCTTCTTGGCATCCGCGGCGTCGTCGGCGTCGTCGCCGATGCGGGGGCACACCACGTACGCCTGGTGGCCGTTCTCCACCTCTTCGCGCACGCGCTCCCACGCGCGGGCGAGGAAGTGGGGCTTGTCCTCGGCGGGGACGACGTGGCTGGCGATCGGCGAGCGTCCCGCGGGGAGCTGGTCGAGGACGGACGTCTCCAGGTCGCCGAAGACGGTCATCGCGACCGTGCGCGGGATGGGCGTGGCCGTCATGACCAGGAGGTGCGGGGGCTGCTTGCCCTTGCCCCGCAGGGCGTCGCGCTGCTCCACACCGAAGCGGTGCTGCTCGTCGACGACGACGAGGCCCAGGTCGTGGAACTGGACCTTGTCCTCGATGAGTGCATGGGTGCCGATGACGATCCCGGCCTCTCCGGTGACCAGGTCGAGCAGTGCCTGCCTGCGGGTGGCCGCTCCCATGGAGCCGGTGAGCAGCGTGACCTTGGTGGCGTGCTCGGTGCCGCCCAGCATGCCGCCCTCGGCCAGCTCGCCCATCATCTCCACGATGGAGCGGTGGTGCTGCTGTGCGAGGACTTCGGTGGGCGCGAGCATCGCGGCCTGTCCGCCCGCGTCCACGACGGCGAGCATGGCGCGCAGCGCGACCATCGTCTTGCCCGAACCGACCTCTCCCTGAAGGAGGCGATGCATCGGGTGCTCGGTCGCGAGGTCGTCGAAGATCTCCTTGGAGACCTTCTCCTGGCCCTCGGTGAGCGTGAAGGGCAGCTTGGCGTCGAACGCGTCGAGGAGGCCGCCCGCCTTGGGCCTGCGGGCCACGGCGGGGAGCTGCGCGTCCGCGTACCGCCGCCGGGCCAGGGCTACTTGGAGAACGAAGGCCTCGTCCCACTTGAGGCGGTCGCGGGCGGCCTCGATGTCCGCCTTGGAGTGCGGGCGGTGGATCTTCAGGAGGGCTTCGGGGAGCGGGATCAGGCCGCGTCCGTCGCGGAGGGAGGGCGGCAGCGGGTCCTGGGCCTCCTGGGCGCTGGGCAGGACCATGTCGACCGACTTGGCGATCTTCCAGGACTCCAGCTTGGCGGTGGCCGGATAGATGGGCAGCTGGGCGCCGGCCCAGGAGCCGACGGTCTCGCCCGCCTCGTCGCCGTCGCCCCGCAGCAGTTCGTACGCCGGGTGGGCCAGCTGCATCTTGCGGTTGAAGACCGACACCTTGCCCGCGAACATCGCGCGGGTGCCGGGCAGCAGGTCCTTGTGCGGCTTGTGGATGCCGCGGCCGAAGAAGACGAGCTGGACCTGGCCGCTGCCGTCGGTGATCGTGACTTCGAGGCGCTGGCCGCGGCCGCCGTTGAACTTCAGGATGCGTGCGCTCGCGACCTGGGCGACCACCGTGACGTGCTCGTCCAGGGGGAGGTCGGCGAGGCGGGTGAGCTCGCCGCGCTCCGCGTACCGCCGGGGGTAGTGGTGCAGGAGGTCGCCGACCGTGTGCAGGTCGAGGTGCTCGGCCATCACCTTCGCGGTGGCGGGGCCGACCACTTTCTTCAGGGGTTCTTCGAGCGCAGGCACGAGATCCATTGCACACCACGCCACTGACAATGCGGTGCAGGTCCCCGGGATCCGCCCGGCTACTCCACGCCGATCAGCAGCAGCGCCGACTGGCGGCCGCCGCGGTAGACGACGGTGTCGACGGCCAGGTACGTCTCGCGCACGTGCTTCTCCAGGTGCTCCGCGACGTTGTCGGGCACGGATTCGCCGAGTACGAGTGTGACCATCTCGCCGCCCGCCGACAGCATCCGGTCGAGGACCGATACGGCGGTGCGGGCCACCTCGGAGCCGATCACGGCCACGTCGCCGTCGATCAGGCCGAGCACGTCGCCGGTCTGGCAGATGCCCGCCATGGTCCAGGACTGCCGCTCGGCGACGGCCAGTTCGCCGTACCGGGTCGCGCCGGCCGCCGAGGTCATGGCGACGACGTCCTCGTCGAAGCGGCGGTCCGGCTCGTGCACGGCGAGGGCCGCGATGCCCTGGACCGCGGAGCGGGTGGGGATGAGCGCGACGCGTACGCCTTCCGTGCGGGCCTGTTCCGCGGCGGCGGCCGCGGTGTGCCGCAGCTCGGCGTCGTTCGGCAGGAGGACCACCTCGCGGGCGTGGGCCCGCCGGATCGCGTCGACGAGTTCGCCGCTGGCGGGCGGCTCCCCCACGCGCGCGGGCACGGTGGTCGCCCCGGCCTCGGAGTACAGCCCCGCGAGACCCTCCCCGGGCACGACGGCGACGACGGCCCGCTGTGCGCGTTCCCTGGGCGGCTGGGCGGCGGTGCGCCGGGTGGTGGTGTGTGCGTCGTCCGCCGCGAAGTGGGTGATGCGGATGCGGTGGGGGCGGCCCGCCTCCACGCCCGCCTCGACGGCCGCTCCCGCGTCGTCGACGTGCACGTGGACGTTCCAGAGCCCGTCGCCGCCGACCACGACGAGTGAGTCGCCGAGCCGGTCGAGGCGGGCCCGCAGCCGGGTGACGGCGGCGTCGTCCGCCTCCAGGAGGTAGATCACCTCGAAGGCGGGGCCGCCCCCGTCGCCGGGTACGTCCTCGCACTCGACGGCCTCCACGCGCGCGTGGGCGTGGGCGTGGAGTGACCCCTTGAGGTGTGCCGTGCTCCTCGGCGTGAGGCTCTCGCCCGACAGGGCTCCCGTCAGCGCTCCAAGGACCGCCACCAGTCCCCGGCCGCCGGCGTCGACGACTCCCGCGCGGCCGAGCACCGCGAGCTGTCCCGGGGTCGCGTCCAGCGCGGCGCAGGCCCCTTCGTACGCCGCCCTGGCCACGGCTCCGCAGTCGCCGCCGGTGCCGGTCGCCGCGTCGGCGGCCGCGGTGGCCACCGTCAGGACGGTGCCCTCCACGGGGTGGGCGACCGCCTGGTACGCGGATTCGGCGGCCTGCCGCAGTGCGCGCTCCAGGACCCGCCCTCCGACGTGATCTGCCTCACTGCCCGGCTCCCCCTCGGCGCCGATGACCTGCGCCATCCCCCGCAGCAGCTGCGACAGGATCGTGCCCGAGTTCCCGCGGGCGCCTATGAGCGCTCCGTGCGCCATCGCGCGCACCGTCTCGGCCAGCGAGGGGAGGGCGGGCTCGTGGCCCGTGAAGGCCGCGTCCACCGCCTGGGAGGCGGATTCCACGGTCAGATAGAGGTTCGTCCCGGTGTCCCCGTCGGCGACCGGGTAGACGTTGATCGAGTCGATCTCCTCGCGGGCCCTGCCGAGGGCGTCCAGAGCCAGTCGGCACCAGGCGCGCACCGCGACCGCGTCGAGGTTCTGCGGCACCTGTTCGCCTCCTTGACCATCCGGAATGGACGCAGCGTAGACCCAGCGTGAACGGAGGGCCCGGGGCGGGGGCCGGGCCGTCCGTGGTAGTTTCGTTGTACCGAAGCAGTCGTTGTATGCTGCTCCGGTTGCCCGATACGCATCGGGCCATTCCTCCTGGCAACGCCACCTCGATCATTGCACTGATCCCGGCATGCCGGGATTAACCGTAAGTGCATCTGAAGTCTTGGAGTGACCCGTGGCTGCCAACTGCGACGTCTGTGGCAAGGGGCCGGGCTTCGGCAACAACATCTCGCACTCGCACCGCCGTACGCCCCGTCGCTGGAACCCGAACATCCAGCGTGTGCGTGCCGTGGTGAGCGGGACGCCGAAGCGCCTCAACGCTTGCACCTCGTGCATCAAGGCCGGCAAGGTCTCGCGCTGACGCCAGCGCGGCCACCTAGCTGGTTGCTGAAAGAGCCGGTTCCCCTTCGGGGGGACCGGCTCTTTCGTCTGTCCGTGACCCGTTGACCGTTGCGCGGGTCCGTTCAGCCGTTGTGCGGGTCCGCCCGGAACCGCCAGCCGTGATCCACCGGGCCGATCCCGCCGCCGAGTGCGAATCCGGCCGCGATGGCCCCGGTCACGTACTCCTTGGCCGCCATGACGGCCTCCGGCACGCCCTGTCCCTTCGCCAGCTGAGACGCGATCGCGCTGGCCAGGGTGCAGCCCGTGCCGTGCGTGTGGCGGTTGTCGTGCCGCGGGGCGCGCAGGACGTGCTCCTCGGAGCCGTCGGTGAGCAGGTCCACGGCGTCGCCGCGGAGATGGCCGCCCTTGATGAGGACCCACTTCGGCCCGTACGCGAGGACGGCGTCCGCCGCTCGCCGCAGGCCGTCCTCCGAGTCGACCTCGATACCGGTGAGCTGCGCCACCTCGTCGAGGTTGGGGGTCGCGACCGTGGCGGCGGGCAGCAGTTGCGTGCGGACCGAGTCCAGCGCGGAAGCGGCGAGCAGCGAGTCGCCGTGCTTGGAGACGCCGACCGGGTCGACGACCGCGGGCGCGTCCGTGCCCGCGAGCAGCTCTGCGACCGTCTCGACCAGTGCGGCCGAGGCGAGCATGCCGGTCTTCACGGCCTGTACGCCGATGTCGTCGACGACGCTGCGGTACTGGGCCCGCACCGCCTCCACCGGAAGCTCCCAGAACCCCTGCACGCCCAGGGAGTTCTGCGCGGTGACAGCCGTGACGACGCTCATGCCGTGCGTGCCGAGGGCGAGCATCGTCTTCAGGTCGGCCTGGATGCCGGCGCCGCCGCCGGAGTCGGATCCGGCGACGGTCAGGACACGTGGCGGCGCGGTCACTCGTTGTCCCCGTTGTCCCCGAAGTGGTCCCAGCCCTTGCTGGTCCACGGGGCGCCGTCGACGGTCACCTGGGGCAGCGCGGAGGGGTTGAGGACCTCGCCGATGACCTTCCAGCGGGCGGGCAGTTTCACGTCCGGAGGGAAGGTCGCCACGATGGCGTGGTCCTCTCCCCCATTGAGCACCCACTGGAGCGGGTCGACACCGACGGCCTGCCCGATGTCGTTCATCTGGGAGGGCACGTCGACGTCTCCGGAGCGGATGTCGATCCGCACCTTGCTGGCGTCGGCGATGTGCCCGAGGTCGGCGATGAGGCCGTCGCTGACGTCCGTCATGGAGGTCGCGCCGAGACCGGCGGCCGCGGGGCCCGCGTGGTACGGCGGTTCGGGCCTGCGGTGGGCCTCCACGAAGGCGCGCGGGGAGCGGAAGCCGCGGGAGAGCACGGCGTGCCCGGCCGCGGACCAGCCGAGCCAGCCCGTCACGGCGACGACGTCGCCGCTCCGGGCGCCCGCGCGGGTGACGGGCTCGTGGTTGCGCAGGTCGCCGAGTGCGGTGATGGCGACGGTGATCGTGTCGCCGCGCACCACGTCGCCGCCGACGACGGCCGCGCCCGCGACCTGGCACTCGTCCCTCAGCCCGTCCATGAGCTCGGTGGGCCAGCTCGCGGGGAGTTCGGCGGGCACGACGAGGCCGAGCAGCAGCGCGGTCGGCACGGCGCCCATGGCCGCGATGTCGGCGAGGTTCTGTGCGGCCGCCTTGCGGCCCACGTCGTACGCCGTGGACCAGTCGCGGCGGAAGTGCCGCCCCTCCAGGAGGATGTCGGTGCTCGCCACGACCCTGCGGTCCGGGGCGGACACGACCGCCGCGTCATCGCCCGGGCCGAGCCGTACGGCCGGCGTGGAGGTGAGCCGCGAAGTGAGCTCTCTGATGAGCCCGAACTCCCCCAACTCGCCCACGGATCCCTTCACCGAGATTCACCATGCCCTTTCAAGCTGCCCGGCCCCCGGTCGCGAGCCGTCTCTGTCGTCGGTACGGTCGACGTGACCGTCGACTTCTGCTGTCCGTCCACCGCGATGTGCGCGCCACAGGTCACCCGGGTCTCCCCGCGGCGAGCGGCGACGCGGTACCGTGGCGTCCCTTTCTCCCCCCACATGATCCTCGTGGCCGCCCTGGAGGTTCCGTGGTACAGGCGTACATCCTGATCCAAACAGAGGTCGGCAAGGCGTCGACCGTCGCCGAGCTGATCGGCAAGATCCCGGGAGTGATCCAGGCCGAGGACGTGACCGGACCCTACGATGTCATCGTGCGCGCGCAGGCGGACACGGTCGACGAACTCGGCCGCATGGTGGTCGCCAAGGTCCAGCAGGTGGACGGCATCACCAGAACTCTGACCTGCCCGGTCGTGCACTTGTAGCCCCCGTCTACCCTGGCCCGGTGAACATCCCCCACCTCCGGCGCCGCTGCCTCACAGGACTGTCCGCCCTCGCCCTGTCGATCACGACAGCTGCCTGTTCAGGTACGGACGACGAGGCGTCAGTGGTGGTTCCGTCCCCGGACGCGAAGGCCGCGAGTCTCTGCCGGGATCTGCACGAACAGCTGCCGGAAAAGGTCGACGGGCTGGGGCGCACCGACCCCGGGCCGAAGTCCGAGCTGACCGCGGGGTGGGGAGACCCGGCGATCATACTGCGCTGCGGTGTGCCGCGGCCCCCCAAGATGATCGACCTGTCCTACGCACCGAAGAACGGCGTGAAGGTGAACGGCGTGGCCTGGCTCCTGGAGAAGCGGAAAGACGGGTCGTACACCTTCACGACCGGTGCGCGCCTCGCGTACGTGGAGGTGACGCTGCCCGAGGAGCGGACGGCGGAGGGCCTCGGCCCGCTCACCGACTTCGCCGGCCCCGTCAAGAAGACGATCCCCACGGGGATCGCCGCGTCGTCCTGACGGGGGCGGCGTACCGGGCTCGCGTCAGCGCAGGCCCGTGGAGCGGTTGAGGGCCGCCTGGATGAGGCGGTCCACCAGCTCGGGGTAGCTGACGCCGCTCTTCTCCCACATCTGCGGGTACATCGAGATGGGCGTGAAGCCCGGCATCGTGTTGATCTCGTTGATGACGAACCTGCCGTCCTCGGTGAGGAAGAAGTCGGCGCGCACCAGGCCCTCGCAGGACGCCGCCTCGAACGCCTCGACGGCGAGCCGCTGGATCTCCGCGGTCTCCTCGGGCGTCAGCGGGGCGGGCACGATCCCGGGCGCCGAGTCGATGTACTTCGCGTCGAAGTCGTAGTAGTCGTGCGCCTGTACGGGCGGGATCTCGGCCGGGACGCTCGCGCGCGGCCCGTCCTCGAACTCCAGGACGCCGCACTCGATCTCGCGGCCGCGCAGCAGCGCCTCGATCAGGATCTTCGGGTCGTGGTGCTGGGCCTCGGCGATGGCCTCGTCGAGGCCTTCGAAGGAGTCGACCTTCGTGATGCCGATCGAGGAACCCGCACGCGCGGGCTTGATGAACAGCGGCCAGCCGTGTTCGCCCGCGAACTCCGCGATGCGCCGGCGGGCGCCTTCCTCGTCCTGCTGCCACTCGCGAGGGCGGATCACCAGGTACGGGCCGACGTTCAGCCCGAAGGAGGAGAACACCCGCTTCATGTAGTCCTTGTCCTGGCCGACGGCCGAGGCGAGAACTCCGGAGCCGACGTAGGGCACTCCGGAGAGTTCGAGCAGGCCCTGGAGGGTGCCGTCCTCTCCGTAGGGACCGTGCAGCATCGGGAAGACGACGTCGACCTCGCCGAGCGCCTTGGGCACGGAGCCGGGCTCGCTGTAGACGACCTCGCGGTTGCCGGGGTCCAGGGGCAGCACGACGCCGCCCGCCATGGAGTCGGCGAGTTCGGAGACGTTCGGCATCGTGCGGTCGGCGATGGCCATCCGCTCGGGTTCGTCGGCGGTGAGCGCCCAACGGCCGTCCGTGGTGATGCCGATCGGCAGGACGTCGTACTTGGTGCGGTCGATGGCGCGCAGCACGGCACCGGCCGTGACGACGGAGATGCCGTGCTCCGAGCTGCGGCCGCCGAACACGACGGCCACGCGCGGCTTGCGGGGCGGCTGCTCAGGGCTCTGGGGGAGGTTCTCGCTGCTCATATCGCGTTGAGAGTACCCGTTGGTCCCGCAGTAGTCAGGCGTGCCTCAGCGGCGCTCGGGCTTGGCGCTGCGCGACATGAGGTCCTTGAGGGCGACCACCGGGGGCGTGCCCTCGTGCACGATGCCCACGACCGTCTCCGTGATCGGCATGTCGACGCCGTGCCTGCGGGCCAGATCGAGCACGGACTCGCAGGACTTGACGCCCTCGGCGGTCTGCCTGGTGACCGCGATGGTCTCCTCCAGGGTCATGCCCTTGCCGAGGTTGGTGCCGAAGGTGTGGTTGCGCGACAGCGGCGAGGAGCAGGTGGCCACCAGGTCGCCCAGGCCCGCGAGTCCGGCGAACGTCAGCGGGTCGGCGCCCATGGCGAGGCCGAGCCGGGTGGTCTCGGCGAGGCCGCGCGTGATGAGCGATCCCTTGGCGTTGTCCCCGAGGCCCATGCCGTCCGCGATGCCCACGGCGAGGCCGATGACGTTCTTCACGGCGCCGCCGAGCTCGCAGCCGACGACGTCGGTGTTCGTGTACGGGCGGAAGTACGGCGTGTGGCAGGCCGTCTGGAGGCGCTGGGCGACGGCTTCGTCCTGGCAGGCGACGACGGCGGCGGCGGGCTGCCGCGCGGCGATCTCGCGGGCGAGGTTGGGTCCGGTGACGACGGCGATGCGGTCCGACGGGACCTTCGTGACGTCTTCGATCACCTCGCTCATCCGCATGGCGGAGCCCAGTTCGACGCCCTTCATGAGGGAGACGAGGACGGTCTCGGGGGCCAGCAGCGGCGCCCACTCGGCGAGGTTGCCGCGCAGCGTCTGCGAGGGCACCGCGAGGACCGTGAAGTCGGCGTCGGCCGCGGCCCGTGCCGGGTCGGAGGTCGCCCGCAGGTTCTCGGGGAGGACCACGCCGGGGAGGTAGTCCGGGTTCGTCCGCGTGGAGTTGACGGCGTCGGCGAGTTCGGCGCGACGGCCCCACAGGGTGACGTCGCAGCCCGCGTCGGCGAGCACCATGCCGAAGGCCGTACCCCAGGAGCCCGTTCCGAAGACGGCGGCCTTCAGGGGGCGCGCCGAGTTCACGGGGTTCGTCACTTGCTGTCCTCCGAGGTGCTCTCCGTGGAGCCGGGAGCGGCTCCGCGGTCTGCCGTGCGTCGTTCTTCCAACCGTGCCCTGCGCGGGTCGTACGGCGTATCGGGGGCCTTCTCGCCCCGGACCTCCTCCAGGAGTTCGGTGATCGCGGCCATGATGGTCTCGGTCACCTCGCGCAGCACGTCGGGCGTCGGCTCCTTGCCGTAGAAGCGCGACAGGTCGACCGGCGGTCCCGCCTTCACCTGGAGGGTCTTGCGCGGGAAGAAGGCGGGCTTCTTGCTGTACGGCGCCAGGGCGAGGTTGGCACCCCACTGGGCGACGGGAATCACCGGGCACTCGGTCTTCAGGGCGACCCGCGCGGCACCGGACTTGGCCGTCATCGGCCACATGTCGGGGTCCCTGGTGAGGGTGCCTTCGGGGTAGAAGGCGACGCACTCGCCGCGCTCGATGGCGTCGACGGCCGCGCGGAAGGCGTCGAGGGCGTTCCTGGTCTCGCGGTAGACCGGGATCTGGCCCGTGCCCTTCATCACCTTGGCGACGAAGCCGCGCTTGAAAAGGCCGTCCTTCGCCAGGAATCGCGGCACTCGTCCGGTGTTGTACTGGTAGTGCGCGTAGGAGAACGGGTCGATATGCGAGTTGTGATTCACCGCCGTGATGAATCCTCCGTCGGCCGGAATGTGTTCCATTCCACGCCAGTCCCGCTTGAACAGAACCACGAGCGGCGGTTTAGCAATGACCGCCGCCAGGCGGTACCAGAAGCCGATTCTGCGGCGGGACACTCGGACACCTTCCTCCATGAACCTGGTCGGCCGCACAAGTGTCGCCCCAGGCTGCCTGTCTGTCGAGAACACCGTACGCCCACCCCTTCCCGGCCACCCCGTGCGCGGGCCCGTCAGCAGGTCACAATGGGCCGAGGCGAAGGACGGAGCGCTCGTGCAGTGGACCCTGGTGATACCCCTGAAGCCGCTGGCGCGCGCCAAGAGCAGGCTCGCCGCCGCCTCCGGGGACGGGCTGCGCCCCGGCCTGGCCCTGGCGTTCGCGCAGGACACCGTGGCCGCCGCGGCGGCCTGCCGCGCGGTACGGGATGTGGTGGTCGTCACGGACGACGCCCTGGCGGGTCGCGAGCTCGCGGCGCTGGGTGCCCGGATCGTGCCGGACGAGCCGGGAGAGGGCCTGAACGCCGCCCTGGCGCACGGGGCGGCCTTCGTGCGCGCCGAGCGGCCGAAAGCCGCCGTAGCGGCCCTGAACGCCGATCTGCCGGCGTTGCGCCCAGCGGAATTGGCGCGGGCCCTCGACAGTGCCGTCCCATTTCCCCGCGCATTCCTTCCTGATGCCGAAGGAATCGGTACGACGTTGCTGTGCGCGGGAGGGGGCACGGAATTGCGTCCCGTATTCGGTACGGCATCGCGGGCCAGGCACTCGGCATCGGGAGCCGTGGAACTCTCGCTCGACGGAGTCGATTCCGTACGACGGGACGTGGACACCGGAGAGGACCTGCGCGCCGCTCTTCTGCTCGGAGTGGGACCCCGCACCGCCGAGACCGCGGCGGGCCTGCTCATCCCCGACTGAGTACGCTGCCTTCCATGCAGGCGACCGCGTACACGTACGACTCCGAGACCCGCAGCGGCAGCGTGCTGCTCGACGACGGGACTCCGGTGCCCTTCGAGGCCCCCGCTTTCGACGCGGGCGGGCTGCGGCTGCTGCGGCCGGGGCAGCGGGTGCGCATCGAGGTCGACGGCGAGGGTGAGGCGCGCCGCATCACCCTGGTGACCCTGCAGACGTTCTGAGCACACGACGCGGGCCGGGCTCCCCCGTGGGAGTCCGGCCCGGCGCGTGAGTGCCCTCGTGCCCTTACTTCTTGCGGGCCGTGGTCTTCTTGGCGGTCGTCTTGCGCGCCGTGGACTTCTTGGCGGGCGCCTTCTTGGCGGTGGCCTTCTTCGCCGGGGCGGTCTTCTTGGCCGTGGCCTTCTTCGCCGCCGGGGTGGCCTTCTTGGCGGTGGCGGTGGTCTTCTTCGCCGCCGGGGTCGCCTTCTTGGCCGTGGCCTTCGTGGCGGTCTTCTTGGCGGTGGCCTTCTTCGCCGCTGCCTTCGTCGCCGTCGCCGTGGTCTTCTTGGCGGTGGTCTTCTTGGCCGTGGCCTTCTTCGCCGTGGCCTTGGTGGCGGTCTTCTTGGCGGTGGCCTTCTTGGCCGCGGCCTTCTTGACCGTCGCCGAAGCACCGCCGGTCAGGCTGCCCTTGGGCGCCTTCTTGACCGCGACGTCGTTCTTGGGGAGCTTCTTCGAGCCGCTCACCAGGTCCTTGAAGCCCTGTCCGGCACGGAAGCGCGGAACGGAGGTCTTCTTGACCCGCACGCGCTCCCCGGTCTGGGGGTTGCGGGCGTAACGGGCCGGGCGGTCGACCTTCTCGAACGAGCCGAATCCGGTGACCGAAACCCGGTCCCCGCTGACCACGGCACGGACGACGGCGTCCAGGACCGCGTCGACGGCGTCGGCGGCCTGCTGGCGGCCGCCCACCTTGTCGGCAATCGCTTCTACGAGCTGCGCCTTGTTCACGTCTTCCCCTTCGGAGACATTGCCGGGAGCGAAATACTCCGGCTTTTTCGCACGTTAGGCAGATATATACCGCAAATCAAACACGAAACGGGCTAATCACCCTTGTGCCGCAACGAAGTGGCCCATCTCGGAGTTCCTCGAAGGTCCGTTGAGGCTGCGGCTCAGCCGTCTTGGGGGAATCGGTCCTCGTCTGCTTCGTCGAGGGACGCCATCAATCGCTCCAGACGCCTTGCCGCATCGGCGAGATCGTGTTTGGCCGCGGCCGTAATGACCAGCAGCTTCCGGGTCAGCGCCATCCGTACGCCCTCCGGGACTTGCAGTGCGCGCACTCGTGAGTGCGCTTCCTTCAGTTGGTCCGCGACGAGCCCGTATAGCTCGAGTTGGCTGTCACGTCCCATGCACCGATTGTGCCATCTGGGGCGAGTTGTCGCCTCCGCAGGGGGTAACTGCCGCCGTCCGCCGCCTTTCTGAGGGTACCCCGTTGCGCCGAGTACAAGGGGATTTCCGGCCTCTTCTTCCGTCCGGGACACGGGAGTTGAGACCACCCGTTCAGGTCAGCCGGTACCCGGAAGCGCCGCACACAGACGTACCCCCAACCGTTCACGATTGGGGGTACGTCGGGGTGTTGCGGGGGTGTTGCGAGGTGTCAGACCCGCACGGTCCGAGGCTTGTACGAGGGCCGCCCGGACTCGTACGCGGCGATGTCCGGCTCGTTCCGCAGGGTGATGCTGATGTCGTCCAGGCCGTTCAGCAGGCGCCAGCGGGCGTTCTCGTCGAGTTCGAAGTCGGCGGTGATGCCCTCGGCGCGGACCTGGCGGTCCTCCAGGTCGACGGTGATCTCGGCCTGCGGATCCCGCTCCGTCAGCTCCCAGAGCGCGTCCACGACCTTCTGGTCGAGCACCACGGTGAGCAGGCCGTTCTTCAGCGAGTTGCCCCGGAAGATGTCGGCGAAGCGGGAGCTGATGACGGCCTTGAAGCCGAAGTTCTGCAGCGCCCACACGGCGTGCTCCCGCGAGGAGCCCGTGCCGAAGTCGGGTCCGGCGACCAGGACCGTGGAGCCCTGTCGCTCGGGGCGGTTGAGGACGAACTCGGAGTCCTTGCGCCAGGCCTCGAAGAGCCCGTCCTCGAAACCGTCCCTGGTGACCTTCTTGAGCCAGTGAGCAGGGATGATCTGGTCGGTGTCGACGTTGCTGCGGCGCAGCGGGACGGCCCGGCCCGTGTGCTTGGTGAATGCTTCCATGGTTCTCAGACTCCGGCGGTCACGGGGACATCGGACAGGTCGGCGGGCGAGGAGAGGCGGCCGGTGACCGCGGTGGCCGCGGCGACCTGCGGGGACACCAGGTGGGTGCGCCCGCCCTTGCCCTGCCTGCCCTCGAAGTTACGGTTCGACGTGGACGCCGAGCGCTCGCCGGGAGCCAGTTGGTCGGGGTTCATGCCCAGGCACATCGAGCAGCCCGCGTGCCGCCATTCGGCGCCGGCGCCGGTGAAGACCTTGTCCAGGCCCTCCTCCACGGCCTGGAGGGCGACCCGCACCGAGCCGGGGACGACCAGCATCCGTACGCCGTCGGCGACTTTGCGGCCCTCGACGATGGAGGCGGCCGCCCGCAGGTCCTCGATGCGGCCATTGGTGCACGAGCCTACGAAGACGGTGTCGACCTTGATGTCGCGCAGCGGCTGCCCGGCGGTCAACCCCATGTATTCCAGGGCCTTTTCGGCGGCGTAGCGCTCCGAAGCGTCTTCGTACGAAGCAGGGTCGGGGACGCTCGCCGAAAGCGGCGCTCCCTGGCCCGGGTTGGTGCCCCAGGTGACGAACGGCGCCAGCGAGGCGGCGTCGATGTAGACCTCCGCGTCGAAGACGGCGTCGTCGTCGGTCTTCAGGGTCTTCCAGTACGCGACCGCCGCGTCCCAGTCCTCGCCCTGCGGGGCGTGGGCGCGGCCCTCGATGTAGTCGAAGGTCGTACGGTCGGGGGCGATCATCCCGGCGCGGGCGCCCGCCTCGATGGACATGTTGCAGATGGTCATCCGCGCCTCCATCGAGAGCTTCTCGATGGCCGGGCCGCGGTACTCCAGGACGTATCCCTGGCCGCCGCCGGTGCCGATCTTCGCGATGATGGCGAGGATCAGGTCCTTGGCCGTGACGCCGTCGGGCAGTTCGCCGTCGACGGTGATGGCCATGGTCTTGGGGCGGGCCATCGGCAGCGTCTGGGTGGCCAGGACGTGCTCGACCTGGGAGGTGCCGATGCCGAACGCCAGCGCGCCGAAGGCGCCGTGGGTGGAGGTGTGCGAGTCGCCGCAGACCACCGTGGTGCCGGGCTGCGTCAGTCCCAGCTGCGGTCCCACCACGTGGACGACGCCCTGCTCGACGTCGCCCAGCGGGTGCAGGCGTACGCCGAAGTCGGCGCAGTTCTTGCGCAGCGTCTCCAGCTGAGCCCGCGAGACCGGGTCGGCGATCGGCTTGTCGATGTCGAGGGTCGGGGTGTTGTGATCCTCGGTCGCGATGGTGAGGTCGAGCCGCCGCACCGGCCGGCCGGCCTGACGGAGGCCGTCGAAGGCCTGGGGGCTGGTCACCTCGTGCAGCAGGTGCAGATCGATGAAGAGGAGGTCGGGCTCGCCCTCGGCGCGCCGGACGACGTGGTCGTCCCAGACCTTCTCCGCGAGTGTCCTACCCATCGCTTTCCCTCCGACCGGCCGCTTCGCCGGCCCAACTAGAGAATCCGTTCGCCGACGCACGTACCCCTCGTGCCGCGCGTCGGCCGCCGATCCGTTGGTCCGCGGATCGCTCGTACAGAGTGGCGCGTCTCGCAGAAAATTGAACTTGCGTTTCACAGAGTGAGACGGGAGTATCGACGCATGGACAACTCTAGCGGCGTAGGCGTTCTGGACAAGGCGGCTCTTGTCCTGGGCGCTCTGGAGTCCGGTCCGGCCACCCTCGCGGGCTTGGTCGCGGCCACCGGGCTCGCACGACCCACGGCACACCGACTGGCCGTGGCACTGGAACACCACCGGATGGTGGCTCGGGACATGCAGGGCCGTTTCATTCTCGGTCCCCGCCTCTCGGAGCTCGCGGCCGCGGCGGGCGAGGACCGCCTGCTCGCCACGGCGGGCCCGGTCCTGACCCACCTGCGCGACGTCACGGGCGAGAGCGCGCAGCTCTACCGCCGCCAGGGCGACATGCGCATCTGCGTGGCCGCGGCCGAGCGCCTGTCGGGCCTCAGGGACACCGTCCCGGTCGGCTCGACGCTCACGATGAAGGCGGGCTCGTCGGCGCAGATCCTGATGGCGTGGGAGGAGCCGGAGCGGCTGCACCGCGGCCTCCAGGGCGCCCGCTTCACCGCCACGGCCCTGTCGGGCGTACGCCGCCGGGGCTGGGCCCAGTCGATCGGCGAGCGCGAGCCGGGCGTCGCGTCCGTCTCCGCGCCGGTGCGGGGCCCCTCGAACCGCGTGGTCGCCGCCGTCTCGGTCTCCGGACCGATCGAGCGCCTGACCCGCCACCCCGGCCGGATGCACGCCCAGGCGGTCATCGACGCCGCCGGACGCCTCTCGGAGGCCCTGCGCCGCTCGGGCGGCTGACGCTCACGGCGCCGGGAGCGCCGACACACGCACAGCGCCGGAAGAAGCTGCCTCAACGCCGCGGCAGCCTCTTCCGGCGCTTCTGTGTCTCCTCCCCCTCGGCTGGGGTCAGGCCGCCCTCAGACGGTCGGCGGCCCGCTCCCCGCGACGCCCGACCGGCATCACACCGGTGGCCGCGCCAAGACCGAACGGCGGCATGTTCACGTACACCTGCTCATGCGCGCCGGCGGGCACCACGAACGTCTCGTGCCAGAAGCCGACCTTGCCGCGGCCTTCCCTGATGCGACGGTTGAAGGTCGCCCACGCGGGCCGGTGCGACTTGTCCGGTGCGGCCGAGTACGCCAGCAGCTTCTCCTGCGACTCCCAGTACTGCACGACGTACACCACGCGTGCGCCGCTGAACAGGATCCGGTAGCCCAGCAGGCCGCTCTCCCGGTCCCGCGACAGCTCCTTCAGCATGCGGGGCATCGCCATGAAGACGGGCCACCAGCTGCGGACGGCGTGGAAGGCGTTGATGCGCATCCCGATGTGGAAGACGACGACGCCGCCTTCCGTCTCGGCGGTCGTACGCCCTTCGATCGGCTTGTTGCCCATGACGGTTCCCCCTTGACGGAGCCTTGGCCGAACGTTGGATAGTTCCGCTATCCATGCTTGGATAGTGACACTCTCCAAAGAGGAGCGCAAGAGGAGGCACGAACCGATGAGACTGGCGGAACTGAGCCGGCGCAGCGGGGTCCCCACGGCCACGGTCAAGTACTACCTGCGCGAGGGACTGCTCCCGCCGGGCCACCGCGTGACGGCGACGCAGGCCGAGTACGACGACGCCCATCTGCAGCGGCTGCGGCTGGTGCGGGCGCTGGTCCAGGTGGGCCGGGTGCCGATCGCGTCGGCGCGCGAGGTGCTCGCCGCGCTGGAGGACGACTCGCTGGACCACAACTCCCGCCTGGGCACAGCGGTATGGGCCCTGCCGCACGGACCGGAGTCCACTGCGGACGACCCGCCCCGGGAGGCGGCGCGCCACACGGTGGACGCTCTGCTGGAACGCCTCGGCTGGCGGAACGCCGAGGCGTACGGGGCGGAGTCGCCGGCCTATCGGATGCTGGTGACCGCCGTGGGCACGCTGGCCCGGCTCGGATACCCGTGCGGGGTCGCGGACTTGGTGCCGTACGCGCGCGCGGGGCGGCAACTGGCCGTCACGGACCTGGACTTGATCGAGCGGTACGAATCGCCGGACGAGCAGCTGGAGGCGGCGGTCGCGCTCACGGTGCTCTACGAGCCGGTCCTGCTGAGTCTGCGCCGCATGGCGCAGGCCGAGGAGTCCAGCCGACGTTACGGGCAGGAGGCGCCGCGGGAATGACGAGAGGGCCTTCCCTCACGGGAAGGCCCTCTGCCGTTCTTGTACCCCCGACCGGATTCGAACCGGCGCTACCGCCTTGAGAGGGCGGCGTGCTAGGCCGCTACACAACGGGGGCAAGGATCTTGTGCTGCCACATGATCCGGCTGGGCTACCAGGACTCGAACCTAAACTAACGGAACCAGAAACCGTCGTGCTGCCAATTACACCATAGCCCAATGTGGTCTAGACCAGGTCTAGTACCTACAGTACCCCCGACCGGATTCGAACCGGCGCTACCGCCTTGAGAGGGCGGCGTGCTAGGCCGCTACACAACGGGGGCCCTAGCGATCCTGCATCAGTGACAGTGGGTGCGACCCGATCTGTCCCCGCGGGAAGGATCTGTACCCCCGACCGGATTCGAACCGGCGCTACCGCCTTGAGAGGGCGGCGTGCTAGGCCGCTACACAACGGGGGCCTTGTGGATGAGATCCACAGATTGCAGATGAGCTCTGCGAGCTGGCCTACCAGGACTCGAACCTAGACTAACGGAACCAGAAACCGTCGTGCTGCCAATTACACCATAGGCCATCAAAGCGCCACCCCTTGACGGGGTTTTGTTTGACTTACGCTTCCCGGCCGGACCTTTCGGCCCTCTCGGGCGGCGCAGGAAGAACATTACCCGAAGGTGGACGGCGCTCCAAAACGGGTATCCGCCCGCAGCAGCGCGGGGAGCTCGGAGAGGGCCCTGATGCGGTGCACGCCCGTCGGGCCGTCCCCCGCCGAGCCGTTCCGGTCGAGCCAGATCCCGAGCAGCCCCGCGTCCCTGGCGCCCCTGGCGTCGATCTCCGGCTGGTCGCCGACGTAGGCGATCTCCGCGGGCGCGAGGCCGAGGTGGGTGCAGGCCGCGAGGAACGCCTCGGGGGCGGGTTTGGAGACGCCCAGGTCGGCCGCGCACAGCACGGCTTCGAAGCGGTCGCGTACGCCGAGGGCGGTCAGTTTGCGCTCCTGGACGATCAGCGCGGAGTTGGAGAGGACCGCGTGGCGGTACCCGTCGGCGAGCGCGTCGAGGGTGGGGAGGGTGTCGGGGAACAGGGACCAGGCCGATTCGTAGTGACCGACGTAACGCTCGAACCAGGCGTCGGCGTCGTCGTCGGAGAGGCCGGGGGCGTCCATGAAGTCACGCACGCGGTCGCGGCGCTGTTCCTGGAAGGTGATCCCCCCGGCGCCGAATCGGGCCCAATGAAGCTCGGTGAGCTCCCGCCACCGGTCGAGCGCCCGCTCCGCCGACTCGTACCGCTCCAGGAGCCCCTCTGCCGTGAGGTGCGCGTGCATGCCGGTGGTGTCGGCGCGCGCGTAGTCGAAGATCGTGTCATCGATGTCCCAGACGACGGCTTTGATCGGCATACGTCGACCGTATGCGAAGGACCCGGAGCCGTGGAGGCTTCCGGGTCCTTCGTTTACGTACGCCCTGCTTACGCGCTTACGCGCTCACACGCTTACGCGGTCAGCTTGGCCAGGGCCGCGTCGATGCGGGTGAGTGCCTTCTCCTTGCCCAGGATCTCCAGGGACTCGAAGAGCGGCAGGCCGATGGTGCGGCCGGTGACGGCCACGCGGACCGGGGCCTGGGCCTTGCCGAGCTTGAGGCCGTGCTCCTCGCCGGCGGCCAGGACGGCCTCCTTGAGGGACTCGGGGGAGGTCCAGTCGGCCGCGTCCAGCTTGGCGCGGGCCGTGCGCAGGAGCGCGTCGGAGCCCTCCTTCATCGCCTTCGTCCAGGACGGCTCGTCGAAGACCGGCTCCGCGCGGAACAGGAAGTCGACGTTGTCCGTGATCTCGGAGAGGACCTTGAGGCGGGTCTGCGCGTGCGGCGCGATGGCCTGCCAGGCGGCCTCGTCGAACTCCTCGGGCGCCCAGTTGGCGTGCGGGGCCTTCAGCCACGGCTCGCAGGCCTCGGCGAAGGTCTTCACGTCCAGCATGCGGATGTGGTCGGCGTTGATCGCCTCGGCCTTCTTCAGGTCGAAGCGGGCCGGGTTCGCGTTCACGTCCGCGAGGTCGAACTTGGCGACCATGTCGGGGATCGAGAAGACGTCCTGGTCCGCCGAGAACGACCAGCCCAGGAGGGACAGGTAGTTCAGAAGGCCCTCGGGGAGGAAGCCGCGCTCGCGGTAGAGGTTGAGCGAGGCCTGGGGGTCGCGCTTGCTGAGCTTCTTGTTGCCCTCGCCCATGACGTACGGGAGGTGGCCGAACTCGGGGATCGCCTTGGCGACGCCGAGCTCGATGAGCGCCTTGTAGAGGGCGATCTGGCGGGGCGTGGAGGAGAGCAGGTCCTCGCCGCGCAGGACGTGGGTGATCTCCATCAGCGCGTCGTCGACCGGGTTGACGAGGGTGTAGAGCGGGGCGCCGTTCGCGCGGACGATGCCGTAGTCGGTGACGTTCTCCGCCTGGACGGTGATCTCGCCGCGGACCAGGTCGGTGAAGGTCGTGGCCTCGTCGGGCATCCGGAAGCGGATGATGTGCTTGCGGCCCTCGGCCTCGTACGCCTCGATCTGCTCGGCGGTGAGGTCGCGGCAGTGCCCGTCGTACCCGGACGGCTTGCCGGCGGCGCGGGCGGCCTCGCGGCGGGCGTCCAGCTCCTCGGTGGTGCAGTAGCAGGGGTAGGCGTAGCCACCGTCGATGAGCTTGGCGGCGACGTCCTTGTAGATGTCCATGCGCTGCGACTGGCGGTACGGCGCGTGCGGGCCGCCGACCTCGGGGCCCTCGTCCCAGTCGAAGCCCAGCCAGCGCATCGAGTCGAGCAGCTGCTCGTACGACTCCTCGGAGTCGCGTGCAGCGTCGGTGTCCTCGATGCGGAAGACCAGGGTGCCCTCGTTGTGCCGGGCGTAGGCCCAGTTGAAGAGGGCGGTGCGGACCAGGCCCACGTGGGGGTTGCCGGTCGGCGAGGGACAGAACCGTACGCGTACGGGGGTCGCGTTAGCCACGCTTGATCACCCTGTTGGTGAGAGTGCCGATGCCTTCGATGGTGACGGCGACCTCGTCGCCGACGTTGAGCGGGCCGACCCCTGCCGGGGTGCCCGTGAGGATGACGTCGCCGGGGAGCAGCGTCATGGCCTCGGAGATGTGCACGATGAGGTCCTCGACGGAGCGGACCATCTCGGTCGTCCGTCCGAGCTGGCGCTGTTCGCCGTTGACCGTGCACTGGATGGTGAGGTCGGACGGGTCGAGGTCGGTCTCCACCCAGGGGCCGAGCGGGCAGGAGGTGTCGAAGCCCTTGGCCCTGGCCCACTGGTTCTCGCGCTTCTGGACGTCACGCGCGGTGACGTCGTTGGCGCAGGTGTAGCCGAGGATGACGTCACGGGCGCGTTCGCGCGGGACCTCGCGGCACATGCGGCCGATGACGACGGCGAGCTCGGCCTCGTGGTGCACCTCCTGCGAGAAGGAGGGGTACACGATGGCGTCGCCGGGGCCCGCCACGGAGGTGGACGGCTTGAAGAAGGCGACCGGGACGTCGGGGACCTCGTTGCCGAGCTCCGCCGCGTGCTCCGCGTAGTTGCGGCCGATGCCGACGACCTTGTTGGGGAGCACCGGCGGCAGCAGCCTGACCTTGCTCAGCGGGACCTTCGTGCCGGAGAGCTCGAAGTCCGCGAACGGGATGCCCTTGATGATGTCGAGGACAAGACCGTCGGTCGTTCCGGGGGGGCTTTCGCCCTCGACCGCGCCGAAGGCGACGTTGCCGTCGATGGAGAACCTGGCGATGCGCACGTGTGCCTCGGCCCCTTGCTGGAATGGGTGGAGTCTGACACTCCAGGCTAACGCGGCAAGGGGGTCCGACCTCGCGTGATCAGCTCGCCACAGGGGTGGGCTGCTCCGGGGCGTCCATGAGGATCGTGCGCTTGGGGTTGGCGGTCTGGGTCGGGAGCTCGACGGCGTGCTCCGGGCGGTCGGCCGCGGTCTGGAGCTCCTCCGCGTCCGTGAGGTGCGCGAGAGTGGTGCGGCGCGGGTTGGCTATGTTGCGGAACATCGTCGACTTCACAGTCTTCATCTGCTGTTCGGACCCTGTCGGTTGAGCGTCGCGCGAACGGACGCGGCTTGTCGGATTCGCCATCCCTGTAAAGCGTCAGGCTAAACATCCAATTCCCGGCCAAAGTCCGGAAGACGCCATGATCTTCGTGTGAGTTTGCTCACGAGGTAGCGGACAAAAGGGTCAATTCAGGCCCAGAGTCGACCAGTTGGAAACGGACATTGCGCCACTGAAGGCACCATTCCGCTCCTGATCATGAAGACTGGGACACCCCCCTCCGGTAGGGGCTTTGCGGGGATGAGTCCGTTTTTTACTAGATCACTTTCTACGTCTCGTGACCCCGCACTCACACCGCGTCACGTAGCTCACGGCGCGACACACGGGCCTTGTTGGAGATCCTGCACTGTGCTGGAATTCCCGGGACCGCCGCGGGATCGAACCGGCGCGCAGGGGCGCAACGCAGCGCCGAGTGGCGGCGGGGAGGGGGAGCAAGCGCCGGTCACTCACGACCACCATGGGGCGCTGCCGCCCCACGACGCCGACACCGTCCCGCCGTTATCCGGCAGGACGCCTGGTCCAGAGGTTGCGACGCTAGTGCAGGGACGTTTCAAGAGGGATGGCAAGGGGTCTCCCCAGGCCGACCGCGGCCGAGGGGATGCTCCGGCGGAGCCGGAGCGCGGCTCCTCGCCCCAGCACGCCCAGAACCCCGGCCCGGGCTCGCCCGGCGACAGCGGCCCCGGCGCCGCGCGCCAAGGTGCCGTCGGCAGCGGCTCGACGGCCGCCCCGGCCAAGGGCAAGAGCAAGAGCAAGGGCAAGAGTTCGTCCGGAGCCGCGACGCCCCCCGGCCCCGGTTCGCGAATAGCCCTGCGCAACTGGCGCATCTCCACCCGACTCGTCTCGCTGCTCGCGCTCCCCGTGATCACCGCGACCTCGCTCGGCGCACTCCGCATCAACTCGTCCCTGGACGAGATCGAGCAGCTCGACAACATGAAGCTGCTCACCGAGATGACCAAGCAGGCCACGGAGCTGGCCGCCGCGCTCCAGGAGGAGCGCGACAAGTCCGCGGGCCCCCTCGCGCACGGCGCGAGCGCCTCGGACTACACGGTCAAGGGCGCGCGGGACAAGACCGACCGCGTCTACCGGAACTTCCTCCAGGGCACCCAGGACCTCAACGACACCGACGGCGAGAAGGGCCTCCTCGGCGTCCGGCACAGCGCGGTCCAGATCACCCAGCAGCTCCAGGGCATCAACGACGTCCGCAAGAAGGCCTTCCAGGACGAGAAGTCCACCTCGCAGACCGTCGAGGCCTACAGCCAGCTCGTCGAGCAGCTCCTGAAGCTGTCGCAGGACATGGCGCAGGCGACGAGCAACCCGGACATGATCCAGCGGACGCGTTCGCTGGCCGCCTTCTCCTCCGCCAAGGAGTACGCGTCCGTCCAGCGCGCGATCATCGCCGCGGCCCTGCCCGCCAACGACAGCGGCTACGGCAAGATCTCCGAGACCGACCGCACCTTCGGCCTCAGCGCCAACGAAAAGGAGCGCTCGGAGCTCCAGACCTTCAGCAAGATCTACGCGGGCAACGCCGGTGAGCTGACCAAGCCCATCGACGGCGGCAACCCCACGGTCAAGGCCGCCAACGAGTACGCCAAGCGCGTCCTCGAGCAGGAGGGCGGCATCAAGCTCCAGGACAAGCGGTCCTACAAGGACTGGATCGACAACGACACGACCAAGATCGACGCGATGGCGAAGATCGAGCTGACGCTTCTCGGCGAGATGGAGCAGAAGGCTCGCGAGCTGCGCAACGAGTCGGAGCAGTCGGCCATCCTCAACGGTGCGCTGATCCTGCTCGTGCTCGGCGTCTCGCTCGTCGGCGCGTTCGTCGTGGCCCGGTCCATGATCCGCTCGCTGCGCCGCCTCCAGGACACCGCGACCAAGGTCGCCCAGGACCGCCTGCCCGAGCTGGTCAAGCAGCTCTCGGAGTCGGACCCGCAGGACGTGGACACGTCGGTGGAGTCCGTGGGCGTGCACTCGCGCGACGAGATCGGCCAGGTGGCCGCGGCCTTCGACGACGTGCACCGCGAGGCCGTCCGCCTCGCCGCCGAGCAGGCCCTTCTGCGGGGCAACGTCAACGCGATGTTCACCAACCTCTCGCGCCGTTCGCAGGGCCTCATCCAGCGCCAGCTCTCGCTCATCTCCGAGCTGGAGTCGCGCGAGGCCGACCCGGACCAGCTGTCCTCGCTCTTCAAGCTCGACCACCTCGCCACGCGTATGCGCCGTAACGGTGAGAACCTGCTGGTTCTGGCCGGTGAAGAGCCCGGTCGCCGGTGGACCAGGCCCGTTCCGCTCGTCGACGTGCTGCGTGCCGCCGCGTCCGAGGTGGAGCAGTACGAGCGCATCGAGCTCTCCTCGGTCCCCGCGACCGAGGTCGCGGGACGCGTCGTCAACGACCTCGTGCACCTCCTCGCCGAGCTGCTCGAGAACGCGACGTCGTTCTCCTCGCCGCAGACCAAGGTCAAGGTCACCGGTCACGCACTGCCCGACGGGCGTGTGCTCATCGAGATCCACGACACCGGTATCGGCCTCTCGCCCGAGGACCTCGCGGCGATCAACGAGCGGCTCGCGTCGCCGCCGACCGTGGACGTCTCGGTCTCGCGCCGCATGGGTCTGTTCGTGGTCGGCCGTCTCTCGCAGCGCCACGGCATCCGCATCCAGCTCCGCCCGTCCGACTCCGGTGGTACGACCGCGCTGGTCATGCTCCCCGTCGACGTCGCCCAGGGCGGCAAGAAGATGCCGGGCAAGCCCGGTGCGCCCGGCGCGACCGGCGGTCCCGCCGCGGCTCAGGCCGCCGCCGGTGCCGCTGCCGCGCGACGCGGCGTCGGTCCCGGTGGCAACGGCGGTCCCGGCCAGGGCGGTGGCCCCGGTCGCGGTGGTCCCGCGCTCGGCGGCGGGCCCGGTGGCGGTGGCCAGGGCGGTCCCGGGCTGCTCGGTGCGGGTGCGCCGCGCCAGCAGGTCGCGGGCACGGGTCCGCGCGCCGCGCTGCCCTCCCGCGACACCGGACAGCAGCGTCCGCAGGGCGGCCCGCAGGCCGGCGCTCCGCAGGCCAGTGGCCCGCAGAGCGGTCAGCCGATGGCGCCGCAGGGCAACCAGCCGATGGGCGGCCGGGGCAACCAGCCGCAGGCCGGACCGCCCCAGGGTGGCCGTGGCGGCAACGCGCCGCAGCCTCCGGTGCCCCAGCAGCGTACGAACGCCATGAACCCGCCGTCGGACTCCGGCGACCAGGGCCGCAGGCCCCAGCTGCCGCCCCGCGGCGGTCCGCGCGCCGAGCTGCCCGGGGGCAACCCGCAGCCGCGCGTGCCCAGCTGGAGCGACGAGAACGCGCAGCCGCAGGTGTCGCGCGAGCCCTTCGACACCCCCCGGGGTCACGAGGAGCACGAGACCAGCGGTCAGTTCCCGCAGCCGACGGCCGCCCCGGACGACCGGCAGGGCCCCGGCTCCACCGCGGAGTTCGCCCGCCCGGACTTCGACGGTCCGCCGCCCGGCACCTCCGCGCCGCAGGACACGGGCTCGACCGGCCAGTTCGTCCGCTCGGACGTCTTCGGCGGCTCGGGCGCGCCCCGGCGCAACCAGCAGCCCGGCCGTCCGACTCCGCCGCAGCACCAGAACCAGCAGCAGCAGCAGGACCAGGGCAACGGCTTCGCGCAGCAGCAACAGCAACAACAGCAGCAACAGCAGCAGGGCGGTCGGGAGAACCCCGACTACACCGTGCCGCGTCCGCCGGCCGCCCGCCGCGGCCAGGGCGACCCCAACCAGGGCCTCCCGCAGCAGCCGGGCCGACAGGACCAGCTGAACCAGCAGCAGAACCCGCTGAATCAGCAGAACGAGCAGGCCCAGCAGCAGAACCCGCTGGGTCAGCACGAAGACCCGCTGAACCCGCAGCAGCCCCTGCCGCCGGGCGGCCCCGGTGACGGGCGTACGCCGCTGTTCGACACGCTGGAGACCAACTGGTTCCAGCAGCAGCAGAACCAGCAGAACCAGCACGCGGCGCAGCAGCAGCCCGCACCGCAGGAGCCGCAGGAGCACCAGAACCGGCGGCCCGCGCAGCAGGAGCAGCCGGGCGGCCCGTCCCGCGAGGGCGGTCCGCGCCAGGCTCCCGAGCCCGCGCGCCATCAGGCCCCCGAGCCGCCGCAGCGTCCGCTCCCCTCGCGCCCCCAGCGCCAGGACCCGGCCGCCGCTCCGGCGGAGCCGGGCGGTACCGATGGCGCGGGCATGCCCGGCGGCTGGCGCTCCTCCCCCAACGACGAGCTCGGCCGACAGGCCGAGCGCGTCCGGCAGCCGTCCGCGGGCGGCGTCACCACATCCGGACTGCCGCGTCGCGTCCCGCGCGCCAACCTGGTCGCGGGCACGGCCCAGCAGCAGCAGGAAAGCACAGGTCCGCAGGTCTCGCGTGCGCCCGAAGAGGTACGCGGCCGGCTGACGAATCTCCGTCGGGGCATCCAGCAGGGTCGCCAGGCCGGTACCGGCCAGACCGGCAGTTTCCCCACTCACCAGCAGGAGCGTTAGTTGAGTCCGAGCCAGGCGGCACAGAATCTGAACTGGTTGATCACGAACTTCGTGGACAACACCCCCGGGGTGTCCCACACGGTCGTGGTCTCCGCCGACGGCCTTCTTCTGGCGATGTCCGAAGGCTTCCCGAGGGACCGCGCCGACCAGCTCGCCGCGGTCGCCTCCGGGCTGACCTCCCTCACCGCCGGGGCCTCCCGGATCTTCGAGGGCGGGGCCGTCACCCAGACCGTGGTGGAGATGGAGCGGGGGTTCCTCTTCCTCATGTCGGTCTCCGACGGCTCGTCCCTGGCCGTGCTCGCACACCCCGAGTGCGACATCGGCCTCGTCGGGTACGAGATGGCCCTCCTCGTCGACCGCGCGGGTGCCGTCCTCACCCCGGACCTCCGCGCCGAGCTGCAGGGCAGCCTGCTCCACTAGCCCCCGAGCACGCTCCGAAGCCCTACCCCTTCGGCCGCCCCACCGACCGAACGTACTGACCAACCGTCCGGCCGCCACACTGCCCCCACCGGCTCTGTCAGACGGCACACGCAGATGACCTGCTGTCCCGCCCGGAGGATCCATGACCCCGCCCACCGCCTCTCACAACCCGTACGGCGATGCCTCGTACGGAATGGAGGGCGACCAGCCGCTGGTGCGTCCTTACGCGATGACCGGCGGCCGGACCCGGCCCCGCTATCAGCTCGCGATCGAGGCGCTGGTGAGCACCACGGCCGACCCGGCCCAGCTGATGGGGCTGCTCCCCGAGCACCAGCGGATCTGCCACCTGTGCCGTGAGGTCAAGTCGGTGGCCGAGGTCTCGGCCCTCCTCGCGATGCCGCTCGGCGTGGCCAGGATCCTGGTGGCGGACCTGGCCGAGGCCGGGCTCGTCGCCATCCACCAGCCCGGCGGCGACGAGAACGCCGGTGGCCAGCCTGACGTGACACTGCTCGAAAGGGTGCTCAGTGGACTTCGCAAGCTCTAGCGGTTCGGGCACGGACGCGGCCCGTTCCACCACCTCCGCGAAGATCGTGGTGGCGGGCGGCTTCGGCGTGGGCAAGACCACGTTCGTCGGGGCAGTGTCCGAGATCAACCCGCTGCGCACCGAGGCCGTCATGACGTCCGCGTCCGCGGGCATCGACGACCTGACCCACACCGGAGACAAGACGACGACCACCGTCGCCATGGACTTCGGCCGCATCACCCTGGACCAGGACCTGATCCTGTACCTCTTCGGTACGCCCGGTCAGGACCGCTTCTGGTTCATGTGGGACGACCTCGTCCGTGGCGCGATCGGCGCGGTCGTCCTCGTCGACACCCGCCGCCTCGCCGACTGCTTCCCCGCCGTCGACTACTTCGAGAACTCCGGGCTGCCCTTCGTCATCGCCCTCAACGGCTTCGACGGCCACCAGCCCTACACCCCCGACGAAGTACGCGAAGCGCTCCAGATCGGGCCCGGTACGCCGATCATCACCACCGATGCCCGACACCGTGCGGACGCAAAGAGTGGCTTGATCACGCTGGTCGAGCACGCACTTATGGCACGTCTCAAGTAGGCAGGTCCGTACGGTAGTTGCCGTAGTCCACCTGGAGCGTTCTGTGTCCTTTGACACGGCCGGTCGCGGTGTTCATAACGTTTCGACAGAGAATTGCCCGGTGGCAGACACGCGTCGCGGTCACCTGGTGTCGCTGTGCTCACAAGAGCCCCGCCTTTTGGCGGGGCTCGCTCTTTATGACCGTTTTATCTGAGGCTTACACCACTCGGAGGTCGCGCTTTCCGTTGTTTGGAAGAGGAGCCCCTGACGTGCTGGAATGCGCTGAACTGCCCAGTAGCACGGGCCTTGGAGACGACAGCGGCACGAGAGTGAGTGCCGCCGCCGAGAGGTTGTTGGTCGAGTGAGGCGAAGCAAGCCGAGCCCCGCGGCATCCCCCACCGGGGACACGCGGGGCAACTTCACCCCGCCGCCGCGCACAGCGGCGTCCCCCGCCGACATGGCCGCCGGGCCGGGCCATGAGCCCCCTGCGCCCTCCGGCGGACGGATGTCCCCCCGTAACTGGCGCGTGCCGACCCGCCTGAACGCGATCCTGCTCATACCCGTGCTCGTGGGCCTGGTCATGGGCGGTTTCCAGGTCAAGGGCTCCATCGACACCTGGAGCGAGGCCCAGGACGCCGAGAACACCGCCCGCCTGGTGCGGGCGTCGCTGAACTACGGCAACCGTCTCATCGAGGAGCGCGACCTCACCGCCGCTCCCCTGCTGCGCGGCAAGCGGAACGACCCGGTCGTCGTCAAGGCCCGCAAGGCCACGGACAAGGCGGCCGCCGAGTTCAAGTCCGCGGCGGAGAGCATGCCGGACAAGGAAGGCCTCAACCGTCGCCTCGACGGCTTCCACAAGGTCGAGCCGAAGCTCGGCCCGCTGCGTCAGGCCGCGTACACCACCAAGCTCCCCGGTGTGAAGACCGAAGAGGGCTACGTCGCCATCCAGCACCCGCTGATGGAGTTCGCCAACGAGCTCGGTCTGGGCACCGGCAACATCACCAGCTACGGCCGCACTGTCTACGCGATCTCCCTCTCCAAGGCAGCGCTCTCCCTGCAGCGGTCCATCGGCACGCACCTCCTGGTCGAGCCGGGCCCCGGCACCGGTTCGTTCACGCTCCAGCGCACCTCGTTCTCCTCGTACGCCTACCTCGAGCGCATCGCCATCGAGGAGTACACCGGCGGCGGCACCCCCGAGGACGTCGCGAAGCTGGAGGACGCCAAGAAGGAGCTGGCGGCCGCCGCCAAGAAGCAGGGCGGCCCGGCCCTCTCGCAGGACAAGATGGTCGCGGCCATCGCCACCATGCCGAGCACCCAGCCGAGCGCCCGCGTCGAGCTGGCCAACAAGGGCATCACGCGTGAGGCCTGGTGGGCCACCACCACCGCCAAGTTCGACGCGTACCGCACCATCGAGTCGGACCTCGCCGACAAGGCGGTGGACGAGGCGTCCGACATCGCCGCCAACGCCCAGCGCAACGCCTACATCACCGGCGCCATCGTCGTCCTCGCGCTGCTCGCCGCGTTCATCCTGGCCGGGCTCATGGCCCGACAGATGTCGAAGGCGATGCGCCGGCTGCGCACCGCCGCGTTCGGCATCGCCGAGCAGCGCCTGCCGATGCTGGTCGACCAGCTGTCGCGCACCGACCCGGGCCGCGTCGACACCCGCGTGCAGCCCATCCCGATCAACACCACGGACGAGATCGGCGAGGTCGCCCGCGCCTTCGACCAGGTGCACCGCGAGGCCGTGCGGCTCGCCGCCGAGCAGGCGCTGCTCCGCGGCAACATCAACGCGATCTTCACCAACCTGTCGCGCCGCAACCAGTCGCTGATCGAGGGCCAGCTGACCCTCATCACCGACCTGGAGAACAACGAGGCCGACCCGGACCAGCTGGAGAACCTCTTCCGCCTGGACCACCTGGCGACCCGTATGCGCCGCAACGGCGAGAACCTCCTCGTCCTCTCGGGCGAGGAGCCGGGCCGCCGCTGGGACCAGCCGGTCCCGCTGGTCGACGTGTTGCGCGCCGCCTCCTCCGAGGTGGAGCAGTACGAGCGCATCGAGCTGTCCGGCGTACCGGAGGCCGAGATCCACGGCCTCGCCGTGACCGACCTGGTGCACCTGCTCGCCGAGCTCCTGGAGAACGCGACGACGTTCTCCTCGCCGCAGACGAAGGTGCGGGTCACCGCGACCCGTCTCCCCGACGGCCGCGTCATGGTCGAGATCCACGACAAGGGCATCGGCCTCACCGCCGAGGACTTCGCGGACATCAACCACAAGCTGGCCAACCCGCCGACCGTGGACGCCGCGATCTCGCAGCGCATGGGCCTGTTCGTGGTCGGCCGTCTCTCCGACCGGCACGGCATCCGCGTGCAGCTGCGCCCCTCGGGCGAGCAGGCGGGCACGACGTCGCTGGTCATGCTGCCGGACGCGATCACGCACGGTGGCGGTGGCGAGCACGCCTCGCAGGACCCCGAGTTCACGGTCTCCTCGATCATCCCGGAGCAGCAGGCGCTGGCGCCGGAGCCGATGCGCACCGCCGCCGAGCTGGGCTTCGACGACACCCGCTACCCCGGTGACGGCTCCGAGGCGCAGCACGAACTCGACCCGGTCGGCCGCTCCCTGATGCGCGAGGAGCGCCGCGCGGCGCTGGAGGCCCAGGCCCAGCAGCCGGGCGGTCACCGTCCGCTCTTCCGCGACGAGGTCGAGCCGCAGCCGCAGCAGGGTGGCTACGAGCAGCAGGCCCCGGCGTACGAGGAGCAGCAGCAGGTCACGTACGACCAGGGCGTGCAGTACGACAACGAGCAGTACGCCACCGGGCAGTACCCCACCGCGCAGTACGCCGATGAGGGGTACCGCGAGGAGCAGTACCAGCCCGAGCAGTACTCGGCGGAGCAGCAGTACCCGTCGGAGCAGCAGTACTACCAGGACCCGCAGATCGCCTATCCGGAGCGCACGGGTCAGGACGACTGGCCCTCCGCCGACGGCTACCAGCCGGAGTACGGGCAGGAAGCGGAATCTGCGCAGGCGGGCCACGCGGCCGACGCCGAGCGCGTAGGCTTCGACCGGCCGGGACCGGCGCCGTCCGTCGTCCACGACATGACCGACGCGGGCCTCCCCCGCAGGGGTTCCTCCGGTGCGAACGGCAACGAGAACGGCAACGGCGGTTCTCCCGCCGCGAGTGAGGGCCGGGACGACTGGCGTTCGTCCAACGACGAGCGCTGGCAGCGGGCCGAGCGCCTCAAGGAGCCGAAGGCGGGCGGGGTCACCCCGTCCGGGCTCCCGCGTCGGGTGCCCAAGGCCAATCTGGTCGAGGGCACCGCCGAACAGACTCCACAGGGCGGCCCCCAGGTCTCCCGCGCCCCCGAGGACGTGCGGGGCAGGCTGAGCAACCTGCGCCGCGGCGTCCAGCGGGGCCGCACCGCAGGAAGTGACACGAATGGCCAGGGCTTCAGCCCTGATAGCACCTACAACCAGGAGCGTTAGTGTGAGCCCGATGAGCCAGGCGGCGCAGAACCTGAACTGGTTGATCACCAACTTCGTGGACAACACCCCCGGTGTGTCCCACACGGTGGTGGTCTCCGCCGACGGACTCCTCCTCGCGATGTCCGAAGGCTTCCCCCGCGACCGTGCGGACCAGCTCGCGGCCGTAGCCTCGGGCCTGACCTCGCTGACCGCCGGGGCGTCCCGGATCTTCGAGGGCGGCTCCGTGACCCAGACCGTTGTGGAGATGGAGCGAGGATTTCTCTTCATCATGTCCATTTCCGACGGCTCCTCGCTCGCCGTTCTCGCCCACCCGGATGCGGACATCGGTCTCGTTGGGTACGAAATGGCACTTCTTGTCGATCGTGCGGGCACGGTTCTCACTCCGGACCTGCGCGCGGAGCTCCAGGGGAGCCTTCTCAACTAACAGACAGACGGTGCGTTTTCGCGCCTCGTGGCCGTAAGGTTCGGGACGCGGCTCCACAGTGATGGTGCCCGGCACAGTTGGAGGAGGAAGCAACGTGGCAACACCCCCAGACGGTCCGTCATCGGCGAACTGGTCCCCTGGTCACGGCCAGGGCGGCCGGCACGACGGTGGTCCGAACAGGTACAACTTCCCCTCCGCTCCGAGCCACCGCCGCCAGCCGTACGCGCAGCCCCAGCAGCCCGGGCCGCGTCCGTACGACCAGGGCAACCCGGCGCGCGCACCCCGTATTCAGCCAGTGCAACCCCAGCGGCGCGCCCCCGAACCGGCGCCCGCGGGGTCGGCGAACAACCCCCTGGTGCGCCCGTACGCCATGACGGGCGGCCGCACCAGGCCCCGCTACCAGCTCGCCATCGAGGCGCTGGTACACACCACGGCACAACCGCATCAGTTGCAGGGCCAGTTGCCCGAGCATCAGCGGATCTGCAACCTGTGCCGGGAGATCAAGTCGGTCGCCGAGATCTCGGCGCTCCTCTCCATCCCCCTCGGCGTCGCCCGGATCCTCGTAGCCGACCTGGCGGAGGCCGGACTTGTCGCCATCCATCAGCCCGGCGGCGACGAGACCGCCGGCGGCCAGCCAGACGTGACACTGCTCGAAAGGGTGCTCAGTGGACTTCGCAAGCTCTAGCGGAGGAGCAACAGCCCGCTCCACCACCAGCGCGAAAATCGTGGTGGCGGGCGGCTTCGGCGTGGGCAAGACCACGTTCGTCGGGGCGGTCTCTGAGATCAACCCGCTGCGCACCGAGGCCGTCATGACGTCCGCGTCCGCGGGCATCGACGACCTGACCCACACCGGAGACAAGACCACCACCACGGTGGCCATGGACTTCGGCCGCATCACCCTGGACCAGGACCTGATCCTGTACCTCTTCGGTACGCCCGGTCAGGACCGCTTCTGGTTCATGTGGGACGACCTCGTACGTGGCGCGATCGGCGCGGTCGTCCTCGTCGACACCCGCCGCCTCGCCGACTGCTTCCCCGCCGTCGACTACTTCGAGAACTCCGGGCTGCCCTTCGTCATCGCCCTCAACGGCTTCGACGGCCACCAGCCCTACACGCCGGACGAGGTGCGCGAAGCGCTGCAGATCGGTCCGGACACCCCGATCATCACGACCGACGCGCGGCACCGCGCGGACGCGAAGAGCGCGCTGATCACGCTGGTCGAGCACGCGCTGATGGCGCGGCTCCGATAGCGGTCCGTCCCACCTTTTTCCCGTACGCGGATCAGGGCCCGCACGCTTCGGCGTGCGGGCCCCAGTCAGTTCCCGCGATAGTGCGCGAACTGGGTCACCCCCTGGTAGCCGTAGCTTTCGGGGTGGAGTTCGTGCAGGGCGACGCCGCCGCGGGCGAGCGGGCCGAGGAGCTCCGACAGGAACGCGGCGGCGCCGGTGATGAAGGCCGCCTTCTCCTCCGCACTGTTGGTGCCCGCGGTGATGCTGACCTCCAGGTGCACGTCGCGGGCGCCGTCCACCAGAGGTTTTCCGGCCACGTAGTAGCGGTCGGCGGGGACCGGGTCGAGGTGCACGATGGTGCGCGCGGCGGACTTGCCGAGCGCGGTGACGGCCAGGCCGGTCAGGCCCTCCGCGAGGCCGCGGGAGACGTCGGCGGGCAGGTCGGGCCCGGTGACGGTGGCTCGGATGTGGGGCATGGCTCTCCTCGACTTCGTTCCTTGTTCCCCCTGGTGGGGCGGCACGGGACCACCCTCACCCGGCCTGGCACGATGGGGCCAACACAGCACCCTCACAGCCCTATGAGGCCACCTCATGCCCGTGAACGTCCCGCAGCTCAGGGCCTTCGTCGCCGTGGTCGACGCGGGCGGCTTCAGTGCGGCCGCCGACGAGTTGGGCGTGAGCCAGTCGGCGGTCTCGCACGCGGTGGCTTCCCTGGAGCGGGAGTTGGCCGGGCCGCTGCTCGTCCGCGCCGGTCAGGTCCGCACGACGGTGCTCGGGGAGCGGGTCCTGCCGTACGCCCGCGGCGCGCTGTCGGCGGTGCGGGGCGTCGAGGAGGTGGCGGCGGACGTGGCGGGGACGCTGACCGGCACGGTGCGGCTGGCCGCGACACCCACGGTCTGCCAGGGTCTGCTGCCCGGCCTGACGGCGCACTGGCGGGAGAGCTTTCCGCACGTCACGGTGCGGGTCTTCGAGGGGGACAGTGCCGAGATCGCGGGCTGGCTGGAGAACGGCACGGCGGATGCCGCCGTCCTGGTCGACCCGCCACCGGGCCCCGGCGTCCGGCTCGCCGTCGACGGCTACCGCGCCCTGCTCCCCCGTGACCACCCGCTGGCGGGCGAACCGGTCGTCGACATCCGGGATCTGGCGGACGACGACTTCCTGATCTCGCCGGGCGGCTGCGAGGACCGCGTGCGCGCGCTCCACGAACCGGCGGGGCTGCGGTTCGCCCCGGCGCACCGGGTCCGCGATCTGGCGACGCTGATCAGCATGGTGCAGGCGGGCATCGGCGTGACGGTCCTGTCGGAGGTGTCCCGCCCGCTGCTGCCTGCGGATCTGGTGCTGGTGCGGGTGTCTCCGCGGGCCGCGCGCCGCCTGGTCCTGAGCGGCCCACGGGACCGCCCTTGGCATCCCGCGGTCCGGGCGCTGGCGGAATCGGCGGTGACCCACCTGCCCCGTTGTCCGCTTTCCGGCGAAAGGGGCACCGCCTGGCGACACGTTCGCCCACAATGCGCACATGAGTGCTGAGGCGGCGGCGATCAAACTGGGCGGGGCGGTGGCCGCACGAGCGGTCCGGCTGTGGCTCGCTCCCAAGGAACGGGAGCAGCAGGCGCGCGCCCCGATGGGCGAACTGATCAGAGTGCGGGTGCCGGGGCTACGGGCCGGCCGCGGCGTGGAGCGGCAGTTCGAGCAGATAGCCGACGCGGTGGCAGGACGGGTACAGCCGCTCCTCGAACACGAGTTCCGCGATCTGACGGAGAACGGCAGGGAAGCGGTCCTTCAAGCCGTCACCGACACCTTCGCACGGGTGGATCTCTCCGACGAGGCCGTCCTCGGCTCCGACGCCGACCCGGCCGAGCTGACCCGCCGCGTACGGTCGTCGGTTCCGATGCCGAGCGGCTTCTCCGAAGTGGAGACGCGCTTCTACGAGGTGGTGCTCGGCGAGTGCTGCGACTGCTACGTACGCGTCCTGCGCAGGCTTCCTGTCTTCACCGAGCGGGCGGTGAGCGAACTCCTGGCGCGCACGACCTCGCTCGGCGACGAGCTGGAGAAGGTCCTGGAACGGCTGCCCGCCCGCTCCCTCTACGCGCCGCAGGGCACCGGAGAGGACGAGGCGTTCCGGCGTCAGTATTTGGAGCTGATCAGCCGGTCCCTCGACGAGATCGAACTGTTCGGGCTCGGCCCTTCCGAGCAGGCTCCGCGCACCAAGCTGTCGGTGGCGTACGTAAGCCTGCGGACGTCCGAGGACGACGGCGGCCGCGGCCGATCCGCCCCGAAAAGGCCGCTGCTCAGAAGGGGTGCGCAGCTCTGGGATACGGGCGAGGGCGAGCGCACTTCCAGTATGCGGGTGGAGGCCGCGCTCAAGGGCTCCCCCAGGGTGCTCCTGCGCGGCGAGGCCGGATCGGGGAAGACGACGCTCCTCCAGTGGCTCGCGGTGACGGCGGCCCGCGGCGCCTTCACCGGCGCGCTCGCCGAGTGGAACGGCCTGATACCCGTCCTGGTGAAGCTGCGCCAGTACGCCGGGGAGCCGCCGCCCACGCCGGAGGCGATGCTGGACCGGGTGGCCGGTCCGCTGAGCGGTCTCATGCCGACGGGCTGGCTGCACCGGGCGTTCGCGGACGGGCGGGTGCTGCTCCTGGTGGACGGCGTGGACGAACTCCTCGCGGGCGAGCGGCGCGGAGTCCGCGACTGGCTGCGCGGGCTACTGCACCTCTACGCCGACACTCGCGTCGTGGTCACCTCCCGGCCCGCCGCGGCCCGCGTGGACTGGCTGCGTGCCGAGCGGTTCACCGCACTGCAGCTGGAGCGGATGACACCGGCCGACCTGGTCTCCTTCGTCCGGCAGTGGCATCAGGCGGTGTACGGTCAGGACGCGGGAATGCCCTGCTCGCCGGAGGAGCTGCCGGGCTACGAACGCTCCTTGCTGACCAGCCTCCAGGACCGTCCGCACCTCCAGTCCCTGGCCACGAACCCGCTGCTCGCGGCGCTCCTCTGCGCCCTGCACCTGGCGCGCAGGGGGCAGCTGCCGCGCAATCGCATGGAGCTGTACCGGATGACCCTGGAGGTCCTGGTGCAGCAGCGTGACACCGACCGGGGCGTGCACAGCGAACTCGCCGCGCCGCTGACATTGACGGACAAGCTCTGTCTGCTGCGAGATCTGGCCTGGCGGCTCTCGGACAACAGCCGCACCGAGATCTCCGTCGACCGGGCAGCCGACCATGTCAGCACGAAGCTCGTGGCGATGCGTCATCTGGACGGGCTCGAAGGACCCGCCGTCCTCGACCATCTCGTGCACCGCTCCGGAGTGCTGCGCTCCCCCGTCGAAGGCCGGCTGGACTTCCTGCATCGGACGTTCCAGGAGTACCTGGCGGCACAGGAGGCCGCGGTCGAGGACCGGATCGGGAACCTGGTGGGGCGGGCGCACCTGGATCTGTGGCGGGAGACGGTCGTCATGGCTGCGGGCCATGCGAACCGTACGCAGCAGGAGGAACTCCTCGGCGGCATTCTGGAACGGGCCGAGCGGGAGCCGCGCCACGCACGGACGCTGCGCCTCGTCGCGGCCTCGTGCCAGGAGACGATGGCGTCGGTGCCGAGCGGCCTGGCGGCCGTGCTGGACGAGGCGGTGGTGCGTCTGGTGCCACCTCGGCGGAAGACGGAAGCGGACGCGCTGGCCGTGGTGGGGGCGCCGGTCATGCGGTGGCTGCCGCCGACCCTGGAGGGGGTCAGTGCCAAGACCGCCGAGGCGACGATCAGGACAGTGCGGCAGATCGGTGGCGAAAGGGCCCTGGCCAGGATGGAGCGGTACGCGTCAGATTCCCGGGTGCGGGTCCAGCAACTCCTGATGGACTCGTGGGAGTACTTCGACGCCGACGCCTACGCGGACTCCGTCCTGCGAAAGTTGTCGCTGGAGCAGCAGGTCCTCTTCATCACGCACGCGGGACAGTGGTCCGCCCTGAGCCGGCTCAAGGAAGCCTGCTGGCTCTCGTTCGGGTATCCCTTCTCCCGAAGCCTGGCCTTCCTGGACGAACGGAGTCCGGTCCGGGGCCTGTGGATCGAAGACGTGCGCGGCGACGTCGATCTGACGCCGCTGCGCGCCCAGACCGATCTGGGCGTGCTGTCCCTGCGGGGGAAAGGACGGCTGGAGAACCTCGACGCGATCGAGGACCTGACCGATCTCACGATTCTCAAGCTGCGGTACTGGCCCGTGCTGCCGCCGCTCGACCACCTGGCCGTGCTGGACTCGCTCCACGTCCTGGAGCTCGGCACCCTCCCACCCGGGTACGACCTGAGCCGGCTGACCCGCCTCACCAACCTGACGGACCTCACGTTGAGCGGCACCGGGCAACCGTGCGGCATCGACGACCCGGCACAGTTGGCGCATCTCGCCCGGCTGGAGCTCGACGGCTACGATCTCGACGGCTGGGCACTGCGCGACGCCCTGCCCGAGTGCGTCACCCTCCTCAATGACTGCGTGCTGCCCGCCGCCTTCGAGCCACCGGCCTGGTGCGCCCTCTGGGACTGCCGTACTCCCGACGGACGCCCCCACCCGCTCAACGCCCACTAGGACGCACCCGGGCCCCGCCCTCCCGGAGGAGAACGGGGCCCGGTGTCGGAAGCCGTGGAGGGGCTCAGCCCTGCCAGCTGTGCGGGGCGCGGAAGCCCGGGGTGCGCTCCAGGCGGCGCCAGCCGGCCTTGTCGCGGCCGCGGCGCGCGGGGGCGGCGGGCTGGGCGGCGGCGCGGGCCAGCAGGATCGCGGTGATGGCCGCGACCTCTTCGGGCTCGGCGTGGCCCTTCTCGACGCGGATGTCGGGAGTTGTCATCTGCAGCGTTCTCCTTGTGGGCTACTGCGGGGGGTTGCCGTGCTTGCGCGAGGGCAGGTCGGCATGCTTGTTGCGGAGCATGGCGAGGGACTTGATGAGGACCTCGCGGGTCTCGGCCGGGTCGATGACGTCGTCGACGAGGCCGCGCTCCGCGGCGTAGTAGGGGTGCATCAGCTCGGCCTTGTACTCCTTGACCATGCGCGCGCGCATCGCCTCGGGGTCCTCGGCGGCCGCGATCTGGCGCCGGAAGATCACGTTCGCGGCGCCCTCGGCGCCCATGACCGCGATCTCGTTGGTCGGCCACGCGTACGTGAGGTCCGCGCCGATCGACTGGCTGTCCATGACGATGTACGCGCCGCCGTACGCCTTGCGCAGGATCAGCGAGATCCGCGGGACGGTGGCGTTGCAGTACGCGTACAGGAGCTTGGCGCCGTGGCGGATGATGCCGCCGTGCTCCTGGTCGACGCCGGGCAGGAAGCCGGGGACGTCGAGCAGGGTGAGGATCGGGATGTTGAAGGCGTCGCACATCTGCACGAAGCGCGCGGCCTTCTCCGACGCCTCGATGTCGAGGACACCGGCGAGCGCCTGCGGCTGGTTGGCGACGATGCCGACGACCTGGCCGTCCAGGCGGGCCAGGGCGCAGATGATGTTGCGCGCCCAGCGCTCGTGGATCTCCAGGTAGTCGCCGTCGTCGACGAGCTCCTCGATGACCTTGGTCATGTCGTACGGCCGGTTGCCGTCCGCCGGGACGAGGTCGAGGAGGACGTCCGAGCGGCGCTCGGCGGGGTCCTCCGACTCGTGGACCGGCGGGTTCTCCCGGTTGTTGGAGGGGAGCATCGAGATCAGGTAGCGGACCTCGGCCAGGCAGGTCTCTTCGTCGTCGTACGCGAAGTGGCAGACGCCGGAGGTCTCGGCGTGCACGTCGGCGCCGCCGAGGCCGTTCTGCGTGATCTCCTCGCCGGTCACCGCGCGGACGACGTCGGGACCGGTGATGAACATCTGCGATGTCTCGCGGACCATGAACACGAAGTCGGTGAGGGCGGGCGAGTACGCCGCGCCGCCCGCGCACGGGCCGAGCATCACGCTGATCTGCGGGATGACGCCCGAGGCCTTGGTGTTGCGCTGGAAGATGCCGCCGTAGCCGGCGAGCGCCGAGACGCCCTCCTGGATACGGGCGCCCGCGCCGTCGTTCAGCGAGACCAGCGGGGCACCGGCCGCGATGGCCATGTCCATGATCTTGTGGATCTTGGTGGCGTGCGCCTCGCCGAGCGCGCCGCCGAAGATGCGGAAGTCGTGCGCGTAGACGAAGACCGTCCGGCCCTCCACCGTGCCCCAGCCGGTGATGACACCGTCCGTGTACGGCTTCTTGGCCTCCAGGCCGAAGCCCGTGGCCCGGTGCCGGCGCAGCTGCTCGACCTCGTTGAACGAGTCCGGGTCGAGAAGCAGCTCGATCCGCTCGCGGGCGGTCAGCTTGCCCTTGGCGTGCTGGGCCTCGGTCGCCTTCTCGCTCGGCCCGCGCAGTGCCTCCGCACGGATCTCGTGCAGCTCGGCCACGCGGCCGCGCGAGTCGGTGGGCTCGCCCCCAGAGGAAGCGGTCTCGTCCAAAACGGTCATGTAGCGACCTTACGGAGGGCCGCCGGGGAAACGGACCGTCGACTATGAACAGTCTCCGGGCCGTTTTCCTGGCACCCCCGGACAGAAGCGGGCCACGCCCATGAAGAAGTGACGGCTCAGACCCCCTGGAGCTGTAGGGTTTCCACAACCCACTCCGCGGATCCCGGCCCGTCGGGGCCCGGCGTCAGCTGAGAGTCACCTCACACCGGTGGCTCGCGCAGGCCTTGCCCGGCGTGATCCGCAGCCGCAGCGAGCGGCCCGTGCCGAGGACCTCGACCGAGGGGTCCTTGGTCACCACCCGGGACACGGGTCGGTTCCAGGTGAATTCGAGGGATTCTCCGGTGCGCGGCGGTTCACTCACGTGCACCGTAGCGCCTCTCCCCCGCTGCCGTATCAGCACGCCGGCCGGCGCGGTCACGGCGAGCCGCCCCGCCTCGCCCGCCTGCCAGAAGTTGGCGGCGGTCAGACCGAGCGCGTCCACGGCCACGGCCTGCACCTTCGCCGAGTTGGCGAGGACCGACAACCAGCGGCGGTCGGCGGCGCGGGCCCGCAGGGTGCGTCGGGAGGCGCCGGGCATCAGGACATACGCGTACGTAGCGTCCGTGGGGTCGGTTCCGTGGTCCAGCCACAGCGTCTGCCAGCGCCTGGTCCGCCGCTCGGTGGAGCTGCCCGTGTTGATGTCGGACCAGGCTCCGGCGCGGTCCTCGCGGACCGTTCTGAGCTGGGACGCACCGCCGGGGAAGAGCCATCCGCCGTGGCCGTCGAGGTGGGCCCAGTGCGGGTCCGGGCGGTCGTCGACGGTGAAGGCGGCGGTGCCGGACTCGCCCAGGTTGCGGTTGTCGACGACCGTCTCGACGGGGGTGCCGTCGGCGGCACTGATCCCGGCGCCGAGACAGATCACGGCGTCCGCGGCGCAGAACCACGACTTGCGGGCGTCGAGCGTGGAGCCGAGCCCTTTGAGGTGCTGGCCGACGGCGGCGAACTCGCCGTCGGTCGCGCCGCCCACCCACTTCACCGCGGGCCTGGCGGCACCCCACTCGCCGCCGGCCCTGTCGGGGAGGCGCTTGGCGGACACGGTCGTGCCGGGCAGCCGGTACGGGTCGACGGTCGGCCAGAACCAGTCGGTGTACTGGTCGCCGTGGGCCCCGGCGCCCCACCAATAGACCATTCCCGCGCCGGTGTGCCAGCCGCGCGGGTTCTCGCCGTTGCCGCACTCGTAGTACGCGATACGGTCCGAGGCCATCGAGAGGTTCACCGCGAATCCCGGGCGCCGGTGCACGGCACGGTCCATGGCGGGAAACAGCCGGTGCCCGACCGGCTCGGGCGCCGCCCGCACGCCGGAGTCCGCCACGGCGTGCAGCCGCGCGAGGTCGGCGACGCCCAGCTGCCGGGCGGTGAGCAGCGGGGTGACGGTGTCCCGCTCGATCCACCCCTTGATCCGCGCGTGCCACCGCTCCCGCTCGGCGGCACTCGCGCCGCCCGCGAGCATCGCCATGGCGGCGATCAGGCCCTGCCCATGGAAGTGGTCGCTCCGCATGACCTTCCGGTCGTCACCCTTCAGATAACCCCTGCTGACGGCACGCCCGTTGACGCTGTCCATCATCAGTCCGTCGAAAATCAGCGGCGCGTACGCCCGCTCGACGCTGTCGAGGATGATCTGCCTCTTGGGGTCGGTGACGGCCCAGGTCGACCCGGCGAGCAGCGCGAAGAGCCGCCCGAGACCGTCGAGCATGACCTGCCCGTACGTGCCCGAGTAGGCGACCCACGTGTGCTGCACGAACGATCCGTCCGCGTAGAGCCCGTCGCCCCTGGTGACGTAGGGGAAGACCGGTGAGAGCGCGTCGCGGGCGAGGGCGACCTTGGCCGGGTTCCCGCCGAGGATGCCGCGCAGGGCGACGGAGCGGCACAGGTCGACGCGGTTGGCGCCGGTGGAGGTGCCGGTGTAGTCGGCGAGCGCGGAGTCGGGGACGAAGTGGTCGACGGCGGCGAAGGCCTTCTCCCTGCGGGTGGCGCCGAGTTCGTCGTACAGCGCGGCCACGATGTCCATGAGCAGCCGGGGGCTGCCTATCTGCCACTCCCACCAGTTGCCGTAGCGGGTGGTGGAGGCGTTGTAGACGGTGGCGGCGACGTGGTCGAGGCCGCGCAGGACGTCGGCGAGGAGCCCGGCGTCGCCGGTGAGTCCGGTGCCTTCACAGACGTACGCCTGGGTCATCGTCCAGAGCCTGCTGTGGCTGAGGGTGATGCCGGCGGGCGGATCGAAGGGGGCGTCGGGCCAGAGGGACTTGGCGGCCGGGGCCATGGCGGTACGGAAGGTGCGGGCGAGGTCGCCGGTCTCTTTCAGGCGGGAGGCGTACGGCTCGGTGGCGGGGTCGTAGCCGATGCCGAGAGAGATCTCCAGCCAGCGGGCGCGGAGGGCGGTGAACTCGTCGGCGGGGGCGGCCGGGACGGAGGCGGCGGCTGCCGGGATCGCTGCGGTTGCCGCAGCCGCTGTGAAAGCGGTTGCGGCGAGGAAGGTGCGGCGGGTGGGGGTCATGCGACAGGGGTGTATCAGCGTATAGAAAGCGCTGTCTACACCTGTGACAGGAATCGGTGTACGCGGGGCACGACACAGTCGAGGGCCGCGCGACGCTGACGTCGCGCGGCCCTCTCCGCGAGGCACCCCCGTGGCTCCGCGGGGTCTGTGGGGTCTGTGGGGTCAGCGCGTGGCGGCGCGCTTGAACAGTGAGCGTGCCCAGAGGAAGCCGAGCAGGGCGATGGCAACGCCCCAGCCCACCGCGAGCGGACCGAACTTGCCGATCTCGGTGCCGGTCAGCAGCCCACGCAGGGTCTCGGTGAAGGCGGTGTAGGGCTGCCACTCGGCGAAGTGGCGCAGCCAGCCCGGCATCGAGTCGAGCGGCACGAACACGCTGCTGAGGAAGGGCAGCAGGAAGGAGAAGGGCAGAGCGACGCTACTGGCCGCCTCCGGCGCCTTGACGAGCTGGCCGAGTGCGACGGCGAGCCAGGTGAGGGCAGTGCTCATGAGGGTGAGCAGACCGGCAGCGGCGAGCCACTCGACGGGTTCGGCGCCGGACCGGAAGCCGATGAGGAGGGCGACTCCGGTGACGAAGACGATGGTGATCATCGTCTGGATGACGGCGCCGACGGCCCGGCCGGTGAGGATCGAGGAGCCGTTGATCGGCATGGTCCGGAACCGGGCGACGATGCCCTCGGTCATGTCGGTGCAGACGCCGACCGTGGTGGGCAGGACACCGGAGCCGACGGCCATCAGCAGGATGCCGGGGACGAGGTAGTCGATGTAGTCACCGGATCCCTGGGCGCCCATACCGGCGGACATCGTGCCGCCGAAGACGTAGTTGAAGAGCAGCAGCATGGCGATGGGCATGCTGACCAGGCTGATCGTCATGGCCGGGTAGCGGCGGGCGTGCCGGAGGTTGCGACGCAGCATGGTGAGGGAGTTCTGCAGCGCGGAGGTGGGGGCGGGGAGGTGGGTCCGCGTGACCGCGGAAGTGGCGGTGGCGGCGGGGCCGGTGGTGACGGTGCTCATCGGGTCATCGCTTTCTCGTGGTCGGGGCGGCCGGTCACGGCGAAGAAGACGTCGTCCAGGTCCGGGGTGTCGATCGTGAGCCCCTCGACCTCGATGCCGGTGGCGTCGACGCGGTCGAGCACCGCCTTCACGGACTTCAGGCTGCCGTCGCTGGGGATGTGCAGGGTCAGGCCGTCCTCGCCCCGGCTGCCGAGGCCGAGCAGCCGGGCGGCGTCGTCCAGACCGGTGGGGTCGGCGAAGCGGAGCTGTACGTGGCCGCCGGGGACGAGGCGCTTCAGCTCGCCGGGGGTGCCCTGGGCGACGAGCTTGCCGCCGCTCAACACGGCGATGCGGTCCGCGAGTTGGTCGGCCTCTTCCAGGTACTGCGTGGTCAGGAAGATGGTCACGCCGTCGGCGACGAGCTGCCGGACGATCTCCCACATGCCGTGCCGGCTGCGCGGGTCGAGACCGGTGGTCGGCTCGTCCAGGAAGATCACACGCGGGCTGCCGACGAGGGTCATCGCGATGTCGAGCCGTCGCCGCATGCCGCCGGAGTACGTCGCGGCGGGCTTCCGTGCGGCCTCGACGAGTTCGAACCGCTCGACGAGTTCGGCGGCCAGGTGCCGGCCCTGCCGCCGCCCGAAGCCGTACAGGTCCGCCATGAGCGTGAGGTTCTCCTCGCCGGTGAGGAGGTTGTCGACGGCGGAGAACTGTCCGGTGACTCCGATCGCGGCGCGCACGGCGTCGGGTTCGCGGGCCAGGTCGTGCCCCGCGACGCGGGCTTCGCCGGCGTCGGCGGAGATGAGCGTGGAGAGGATCTGCACGGCGGTCGTCTTGCCCGCGCCGTTGGGGCCGAGCAGGGAGAAGATCGTGCCTTGGGGGATGTCGAGATCGATCCCGTCCAACACGGTTTGCTGGCCGTAGGCCTTGCGCAGGTTGGTGGCTGTAATGGCGGAGGGGCGGGAGTTGTGGGTGTGGGCGTGGTGGGGGTCGCGGGAGTGGTGAGCCTGGTGGCTGAGCGTTGGCATGTCCGGTCCTTTTCGGGGGGCGGGGATGCGCTGGGATGTGGGGCGTGCTGGGGCGCGGGGGTGACGTCTCGAACGGAGAGTCACGGCCCGCGGGGTACGCCTGGTGGCGGCGCGGCGCCGGGCTTTCGGGCAGGGCGGCGCCCCGGAGGAAGAGAGAGATTCCGGTGAGGCTCGACCGAGGCCGGGCTGTGCGGGGCGCGAACTGGGCCGGAGCATCCGCGGGGCCGTGGGGCGGGGCGGGGCGGCTCGAAGGGCCGGAGAGGTGTTCGCGGGGGGCGGCGTCACGAGCGGACGTTCGCTCCAGGGGGCGGACCCTGATGGGTCGAGGTCGGGCCCGGTGAGAGGGAGTCGCCCTGATGAGGAAGTCAGTACCGGCAGGCCGGGGTCAGTCCCGGTGGGCCGGAGTCAGGCACAGTAGGCCTGGGTTGGGCTCAGTAGGCCTGGGTTGGGCTCAGTAGGCCTGGGTTGGGCTCAGTAGGCCTGGGTTGGGCTCAGTAGGCCTGGGTTGGGCTCAGTAGGCCTGGGTTGGGCGCAGTAGGCCCGGGTTGGACCAGGGGGTGGGTGGGCCACAGCGGCAGTCGGGAAGCCCGGCCCGCACCCGTAGGCGCAGGCGTAGGCCCGCAGGGCGGCGCATCAAGCCCCTGGGCCCGCCGCGCGCCTCACGCTCGGTGGATCTTGATGTCGCCGATTCCCGTGCGGACGTGCACCTTTACCGTGTCGGCCGGCTCCTCGGGCACCGACGGTCCCGACTCCTCCAGCGCCTGGCTGACCGTTCCCACCTTGGTCCGTACGTCGAGCCACGCCGCCGTACCCTCGCGGATGCCGATCTCGACCTTGCCCGCCGCCGCCTCGACGACGGTCTCGCCGCGGGCCACCTCGCCCAGCCGCACCGCCCCGTTGGCCGTCTTGACGCTGATGTCGGCGGCCGCGCGGTCGACGGTGACGGAGCCGTTGGACGCCTTCACCTTGATGTCGCCGTCGACGTCGCCCAACACGGTGATGCCGTTGGAGTTCTTGATGTCGACCGTCCCCCTGACCTCACCCACGCGGATCTCGCCGGAGGACGTGGAGATGTCGACTTGCCCGTCCGCGCGGCCCAGGGAGACGTCGCCGTACCCCGTGGTCAGCTTCGCGGACGCGGTCCGTTCGAGCTGGATGTCGCCCGCCGAGACCTTGACCTCGCAGTCGCCGAGCCCGCCCTGGGCGGAGACGTGCGCCATGACGGTCGTGGCGTGCACCCCGGACCCCGTCGGCAGCACGATGTCCACGTCGACCGACGGGCCCTTGCCGAACATGGGGCGGTCCTTGGGCCCCTTGACCAGCAGCTTGCCGTTGGCGAACTCGACGCGGGTGCGCTCGGCCGCCTTGACGTCCGCTTCCTGCGTCGCGCTGCTGGGCCGTACGTCGACGACCGTGTTCTTGCGGTCCCCGGCGGTGATCCGGAGCGTCCCGACCCGGAGGGTGACGGTGGCGCTGATGGGCTTCGGGCTGTCGAAAGAAGGCATGGCTGTCCCGTCCTAAGGGCTCGCCGAGCCTCAAGGGCTCGTTCAGCGAAGGTTGTTGGGGAGTACTGATGCGCGCCGGGAGTGGGCCGACGCGTATGGAAAGCGCGTCCGCGCTACCGCACCCAGCCCGTGAATCCCGTCCCGGAGTTCCAGGACTCGCGGCGGCTACCCCCCGCACCCGCCCGGCCACCCCGGCCGTCGGGCTGGTCCAACGCGCCGGACACCGCGCGGACGAGCCACGCGTTGACCGAGAGGCCGTCCCGGCTCGCCGCCTCCTCCACACGTGCCTTGATGTGAGCGGGAAGGCGGAGGTTGACCCGGGCGGTGCCCCCGTCGTCCACCGCGTCGGACGCGGCCGGCGGCGGGGCCGGCGTCGGCTGGGCCGCCATCAGCGCCGCGTACTCGGCCTGGGCGTCGAACGGCTCCCCCGCGGGCGGCGGCGTCACCACGAACTCCGGGTCGACGCCACGCAGTCGTACGTCCACCGAGCCGGGCGCGAGGTCGACGGTGATCTCGTCCGCGGCGGCGGACAGCGCGTTCAGCAGGGTGAGCCGGGCGGCCGACTCCAGCGGGGCGGTGAGGCGCTCGGCCAGGGCCCGCGCCTCGTCCCCGCCCGCTTCGGCGGCCACGGCGAGTTCCTGCCGGAGCTGATCGACGTACTGCGTGAGGTTCATGACGCCATCATGGCACCACGATGGCGCCATTGCAAGCACCCATGGCGCTACCGACGTGCCGACCACACCTCTGAAGAGGCGTTTCCGCAGGCCAACACGGACGCGCGCGCACGTGACGCCATCCCAGCGCCACCGTGGCACCAGACCGCACCCCCGCAGCGCCACACCCCCCACCATCCCGCCACGCCGAGAACGTCCCGTTCTAGAGGTTGAAAGTTGAACAGAACCGCGCTACCTTCGATCTCGTTGAACATTCAACAGCAGCTTCCGCAAGCAAGCAGCAGCTCCCCACCGGAGCTCGTCCCCAAGGAGCACGTCATGGGTCTCTTCGGCCGCAAGAACGACACCGACACCGTCACCGCCCCCGCTGCCGCCGCCCCCGCCGCGGTCAGCCCCGACCTCGCCGCGCTGACCGGCGAGTACACGATCGACCCGTCGCACACGACGATCGGCTTCGTCGCCCGCCACGCCATGGTCACGAACGTCAAGGGCTCCTTCCTCGACTTCACGGGCGCCCTGCACCTGGACGGCTCGGAACCGTCCCGTTCGACGGCCTCCCTCGACATCAAGATGGAGAGCATCGACACGGGCAACGCCGACCGCGACGGTCACCTGAAGAGCGCGGACTTCTTCAAGACCGACGAGTTCCCCGAGATGACCTTCCGGTCCACCAAGACGGAGGCGCTGGGCGGCGACGACTACCGCGTCACCGGTGACCTGACGATCCTGGGCACCACGAAGCCGGTCACGATCGACCTGGAGTTCAACGGTTCGGCCAAGGACCCGTTCGGCAACGAGCGCGTCGGCTTCGAGGGCAAGGCGGAGATCCTGCGCTCGGAGTGGGGTCTCACCTGGAACGCCGCGCTGGAGACCGGCGGCATGCTCGTCTCCGACAAGATCAAGCTGAGCTTCGACATCTCGGCGATCAAGGCTGGTTCCTGAACCGGGGCCCGGGCCGACCCCGCCCCGGACCCCGCACCCCCACCGACCGTCCCCCGGCCGACCCGCGCGCGCTACCGTTCCGCCTGTGCCCGAGTTCATACAGCAACTGCCCGCACTCCTCGGCGTGATCATCGGCGCGCTCGGGTCCTACGTCGCGATCACGCGGGGGGACCGGATCCGGTTCCGGCGGGAGCAGGCCGCCCGCTGGGAGGAACGGCGGCTCGCCGTCTACACCGAGTACGCCAGGGTCCTGAAGCTGACCGTCAGCCTCACCTACCGGGTCGCCGCCCACCTGGGCAACGACCCGCACCCGCACCCTCTTTCGCCCGAAGAGGCCGTGCCCCACTTCACCCATGCCTCCGAGGCGCGGGACCCCGCGGGGGAGGCGCTGCTGATGCTCGGCTCGCCGGAGGTCGTCGACGCGGCCCGGGACTGGGTGCTCCTGGTGATCCGGATGGAGCGGTTCCTGCGGGAGGACACGCACGACCCCGAGGCGTGGGCGTCGCTCCTCGACCGGCAACGGATCGCACGCGGGGCCTATTACGCGGCGGTGCGGCGGGACTTGGAGCTGCCGCCCGGCCACCCGGGGGACTGGCCGGTGACCGCTCCCCCGGCCGGCCCGCGGACGCGATGAGTCATCGGGCGCCCGTCTCCGGTACGGCCCCGCCCGTGTGCTCGACGATCGCCTTCTCCAGCAACCCGTGCACCGCCGGCGGCAGCGCATGCCCCATGCCCGGGATCTCCGCCAAACGCGCCCCGGCGACGACCTGGGCGAGGTGCTGCGGATGCGGGACGGGGAAGACCGGTTCCGCCGTCGCGGAGACGACCAGCACCGGCACCCGGTTCGCGGCGAGTTCGGCCGTGCGGACCATGCCGGAGCTGTCGGCGCGAGCGTGCGCCGAGGACTCCAGATAGCCGCCCGCGTGATCGATGACGCCCCGTTCCAGTTCCCTGAAGTACGCGGCGTCGAAGGGCAGTTGGTCGCCGCTCAGCAGGCGCCAGTGTTCCACCCGGCGGTCGAGCTCGGCCTCCGGGCCGTGGTCCTCCACGGGACGCGACCACATCTCCAGGATCTCGGGCGCGATGCCCGGCAGCTCCGCGACCGGGACGCGCACGCCGTCCGGCCGTACGTACGGCGTCTCGCTCAGCGCGCACGTTCCCAGCAGGGTCGCGCTCAGCACCCGCTCGGGGTGGTCGGCGAGTACCAGCTGGCAGAGCATGCCGCCCAGTGACAGTCCGACGATGTGCGCCCGCTCGACGCCGAGACCGTCCAGGACCGCGACCGCGTCCCGCGCCAAGTCCGTGACGGCATAGGGGTTTTCGTCGAACGGGCGGTCCGAGCGGCCCGTGTCGCGGTGGTCGTAGCGGATGACGTGGTGGTGTGCGGCCAGGGCCTCGACCAGCGGTTCGGGCCAGCCGAGTGCGGAGGCCTGGGCTCCCATGACGAGCAGCAGCGCGGGGGCGTCGGGTGCGCCGCGCCGCTCGGTCCACAGCCTGACTCCCGGCGCGACCTCGACGTACTGCTCCTGGACCTGGCTCATGACGGCCTCCCCTGATTGAACGACGACGAACGACAAGACGAATAGCAAGACGAACCGTATCGTCTCGCAGTCCCTCGCTGCCGTCAACCAGTCAGGCCACCCACCCCCTCAGAACCGGCTCCCAGCTCCCTCAGAACCCGCCCCCACCCCCGAAGTCCCCGCCGCCGCCGAAGTCCCCGCCACCCCCGAAGTCCCCGCCGCCGCCAAAGTCCCCGCCCCCGAAGTCCGACGCGTCGAAGTCCGCTCCCGAGTAGTCGCCGCCCTCGTAGCCGCCGCCGAAGTCGCCGTAGCCGGAGCCGTGGTCCGCCGCGTACGCGGGGCTCGACATCATGCCGCCGAGCATCGTGCCGACGAGGAGACCGGGCAGGATGCCGCCGCCGAAGTACCCGCCCGCCCACGGCCCGTACGCCGGTCCGGCTTCCCAGTAGGGGCGCCGGTCACCGGACTCCGTGGCCACGGTCCGCACCATCGGGTCCTGGCCGTCCGCGAGGCGTGCCGCGTCCGCCGCGCACACCGGGACCGAGCGTTCCGCGCCGTTCGCGGGCGCCCACGTCGCGTCCTCGACCGAGGGGCCGTGCCGCGGGTCGAAGAAGCAGGGGGCCCGCCGCTCGGGCAGCTCGCGTCCCTCCCGGCGCGCGGCGAGCAGGGCCAGCGAGAAGCGGCCGTCCTCCAGCGCCTGGGTGACGGCCCGTACCTCCTCGGGGCGCGTCGCGGCCGCCATGTACGACTTCGCCTTCTCGTACGAGTCGAGCGCGCGCTCGTAGTCCGCGCGCATCGCGTCGTCCGCGCCCGCCTCCGCGGGGTGGAAGTCGAGCCGGTCGAGCTCCTCGCCGAACGCGGTGATGTCCTCGTCGACGACGACGGACAGCTTGCGCAGCGACTCGCGCTGCATCTCCTCGTGGCGCCGCTTCTTGCGCCGGATGATCGCGTACGCGCCCCCGGCGCCCGCCACGACGACCACGCCGACCCCGACGAGGGCGCCCGGCGAGACGCTGTTGTCCGTGCCGCCGCCCCAGGACTCCGGGGCCTTGCCGTCGGCCTGCACGAGGGCCTGGCCGACGAAGCGGTCGAGCTGCTGCGGGGTGTTCTCGCCCTGGACCAGGGAGACGAGGTTGCCGACGGCGTTGCCGGTCAGTACGGACGGGTCGGCCTTCGCGTCGAAGCCGTTGCCGAGCCGGACCGCGTACAGCCCGGTCACGCCGGTCTCGGTGCGCAGCTGACCGAAGAGGTCCTGCTGCGGGAAGTCGTCCGGCAGCACGGCCACGAAGACCGGCTTGTCGGCCTTCTTGATCTTCTCGGCGAGGGCGTCGGCCTGCTCTGCGGAGAGCTGGTCCGACGCCGCGGGATCGACGTAGACCGGGCTCTTCTTCCAGGCGTCGGCCACCACCGACACGCTGGAGGCGTCCCGCGCCCCGGGGGCCGCCAAGGCCCCGGGCGCCGCCGTGAACGACACGGCACCCAGGGCGAGCAGCAGTCCGGAGAGTCCGACCGTGATCCGCTTCGTCCGATTCCTCATACTTCGAACGTAACCCAGACGGACCCCTGGCGGGCGGGCCGGGCCCCCTCCACCGGCGGACCGCTCGACCGGCGGACTACTCGACCGGCTCGACCCCGGCCCGCAGCAGTCCGTAGGTGTAGGCGTCCTCCAGCGCGCCCCACGACGCGGCGATGACGTTCTCCGCGACGCCGACGGTCGACCACTCGCCGACGCCGTCGGTCGTCGAGATCAGGACGCGCGTGGTGGAGGACGTGCCGTGCTTGCCCTCCAGGATGCGGACCTTGTAGTCGACGAGCTCCAGCTTGGCGAGCTGCGGGTAGATCCGCTCCAGGCCGACCCGCAGCGCCCGGTCGAGGGCGTTGACCGGGCCGTTGCCCTCCGCGGTGGCGACGATGCGCTCGCCCTTGGCCCACAGCTTCACGGTGGCCTCGTTGGCGTGCGTGCCGTCGGGGCGGTCCTCGACGATGGCCCGCCAGGACTCGACGCGGAAGTAGCGGCGGGCGCGGCCCTCGGCCTCCTCGCGGAGCAGCAGCTCGAAGGAGGCGTCCGCGGCCTCGTACGTGTAGCCCTGGAGTTCGCGCTCCTTGACCCGGTCCACGACGCGGCCGATCAGCTCGCGGTCGTCGCCGAGGTCGACGCCGAGCTCCTTGCCCTTGAGCTCGATGGAGGCGCGGCCCGCCATGTCGGAGACCAGCATGCGGATGCGGTTGCCGACGAGGTCGGGGTCGATGTGCTGGTAGAGGTCCGGGTCGACCTTGATGGCGGAGGCGTGCAGTCCGGCCTTGTGCGCGAACGCGGAGACGCCGACGTAGGGCTGGTGCGTCGACGGGGTCAGGTTCACGACCTCGGCGATGGCGTGCGAGACGCGGGTCATCTCGCGCAGCGAGCCCTCGGGCAGGACCTGCTTGCCGTACTTGAGCTCCAGCGCGGCGACGACGGGGAAGAGGTTGGCGTTGCCGACGCGCTCGCCGTAGCCGTTGGCGGTGCACTGGACGTGGGTGGCGCCCGCGTCGACGGCGGCGAGGGTGTTGGCGACGGCGCAGCCGGTGTCGTCCTGGGCGTGGATGCCGAGGCGGGCGCCGGTGTCCGCGACGACGGTGGAGACGACGGCCTGGACCTGGGCTGGCAGCATGCCGCCGTTGGTGTCGCACAGGATGACGACGTCGGCGCCCGCATCGGCCGCGGCGCGCACGACGGCCTTGGCGTACTCGGGGTTGGCGCGGTAGCCGTCGAAGAAGTGCTCGCAGTCGACGAAGACCCTGCGGCCCTGCGAGACGAGGTAGGAGACGGTGTCGCGGACCATCTCCACGTTCTCGTCGAGGGTGGTGCGCAGGGCGAGCTCGACGTGCCGGTCGTGGGCCTTGGCGACGAGGGTGATGACGGGCGCGCCGGACGCGAGGAGGGCGTTGACCTGCGGGTCATCGGCGGCCTTGGCGCCCGCGCGGCGGGTGGCGCCGAAGGCGACGAGCTGCGCGTGCCGGAAGGTGATCTCTTCCTTGGCCCGTGCGAAGAACTCGGTGTCGCGCGGGTTGGCGCCGGGCCAGCCGCCCTCGATGAAGCCGACGCCGAAGTCGTCCAGGTGCCGCGCGATGGTCAGCTTGTCCGCGACGGTGAGGTTGATGCCTTCGCGCTGCGCGCCGTCGCGCAGCGTCGTGTCGAAGACGTGGAAGGAATCGTCGGGTGTGCTGGTTTCCGTCATGCTGATCTGGCTCCTGTGTCGGATCTCGGTCTACCGGAATGACCGGCTCCACCACCCCCAATGATCCCTCGCGCTCCGTGTCCGGCTGCAGTTGGGCCGGGAAACGAAAAAACCCCTCGCGGGTGCGAGAGGTCTGCGCGCGGGTCGAGGCGACGGTGTCCGCCCGTACGTGATGGATACGAGGCGGTCACTGCGGACCGGCGCGCCTGCTGCCAATAATCATGGCGAACGAGAGCACGGAGGCAGCTTGCCACGCTTTGCCGTGCGGTGGGGCCCCTGTCTCACGATGCGGGCGACGGTGGACACGCCGCCCGCGGGGCGGACCCAGGCGTGGAGGGCGTCAGCGCAGGTGGCGTACGAAGATGTCGTTCCCGTCGTTCGTGTCACCCGGAAGGAGGGTCGCGTCCGACGACTCGAAGGTGACGCGGGCGCCGTCGCGCGCGATGCCGCCGGGAAGGACGTTCGCCGTCGCGGCGCCGCCGCCGGTGTCCGGGGAGACGAGCGTGGTGGTGCCCTTCTTCAGGTCCCGGAGATACGTCGGCCACTCCTTGCCGTACTCGCTGCCCGCCTCGGTGAGCTCCGACAGGTAGGTGAGAAAGCGGCCGTCGGCGCTGATCGCGGGCGAGCGGGTGTACACCTCGCCGGGTCCGCCCTGCGTGCCGTGGACGCGCTGGTTGCGGCCGGAGGCCACGTCGTGCACGAACACGTTCCAGGAGGCGTCGTTGTCCTCGGGCACGAGGTGGGTGTCCCTCGACTCGAAGACGACGGTGCGGCCGTCGCCGCTGATGGACGCGTCCAGGGACTCCTTCTCGGTCCTGGAGCCGTCGTGCGAGCGGTCGACCTGGGACAGCTCGCCGGTCCTGCGGTCGCGCAGCCACAGGTCGCTCCAGTCGTCGCCGCGCGGGCCGTTGACGAACGAGTTGGCGTAGACGACGTACCGGCCGTTGTCGCTGACGGTCGGTGAGTGGGCGTCGCGCTCGCCGTCGCCGCCCGCGTACGGGTGGCTGACATTCTCGGTGGTGCCGGCCTCGCGGTCGCGCAGAAAGACGGCCGTGCCGTCGAAGCGCGGCCCGTCCGTGTCGAAGACGGCGTAGCGCGCGTTCGCGCTGAGGGAGACGCTGCCCGCGCTGTCGCCCGGGTAGCCGTCGGGCAGCTCGACGTCGAGGCGTTCGGTCCTCCCTGTCCTGCGGTCGTAGAGGCGCACATCGCGGTCGGACCAGGAGCCCGCGGGGCTGGAGACGAACGCGACGTAGCGGCCGTCGGCGCTCAGGGACGGGCCGCTGACCTGACGCCCGGCGACGGATACGCGCTCCGTCCTTCCGGTGCGCAGATCGCGTACGAAGATGTCGCGCGCCCCGTTCGTGTCGCCCGGCACGAGGTCGGTGGCCTCGGAGTCGAAGGCCGCGAACCTGCCGTCTCGGCTGATCACGGCCCCCGCGGACCGGTCGTTCGCGGCGCGCCCGTCGGCGGTGACGCTGATGCCCTCGGTGCGGGGCGCCACGGCCGCGTCGGCGGCGAAGGCGGCCGGCAGGGCGGTGACCGCGGCCGCGACGACGCCCGCGGCGACCGCCAGGGCGATGCGCTTGCGATGGGTGCAGTACATGATCGGGTCCCCCGTTGTTCCATTCGCTCGCCGTTGAGCGATACCCACCGGGATACAAGCGCACCACAAGGGGGACAGGCAATCAGCCGGAGTGCGTACAACCTCTACGGAGGGCTAGGAGTCCGAGGCGAGCCCGGAGTCGAGGAACTCCCGTACGTGTACGAGGACTTGGTCCCGGTCCGTCCCCCGCAGCCCGATCGCCACGTGGATGGAGAACCCGTCGAGCAGCGCCCGCAGCCGGGACGCGAAGCGGTCCGGGTCGACCGCCGCGAACTCACCGCGCGACACTCCCTCGGCGAGCAGCGCCACCAGGTCGCGGTGCCAGGCCCCCTCGATCGCCGCCTGCCGGTCGCGGCCCTCCTCGTCGGCGTTGAGGGACCGGTTCCAGACCTCGAGCCAGAGCGTCCAGTGCGGGTCGCCGACAGCGTCGGGGACGTACAGGTCGACGTACGCGTCGAGGCGTTCGCGCGCCGTGCCCCGCCGGGCGAGGAGCCGGCCGCGCTCGGCGCCGAGGCGGCCCTCGCTCCACTCCAGGGTGCGCAGGAGCAGCTCGTCCTTGGTGCGGAAGTAGTAGAGGAGATGGCCGGAGCTCATGCCGACCGCACGGCCGAGCGCGGCCATGGTCAGCTTCTCCAGGCCGCGTTCGGCGATCATCTCCATGGCGGCCGCCAACACGTCCTCACGCGGCGGGGCGTTCTTCCGCGCGCGGGCCTGACCGGCCATCCCGTACTCCTTGATCACACCTTCGGCTGCTGCTGGGTGATGCAGTGGATGCCACCGCCCCCCGCGAAGATCGTACGGGCGTCGACGAGCGTCACGGTCCGGTCGGGAAAGAGACCGCGGAAGATGCCCGCGGCGATCTCGTCGTTCGGGTCGCCGAAGGCGCACAGGACGACGCCGCCGTTGCAGAGGTAGTGGTTGATGTACGAGTAGTCGACCCAGCCCTCGTCGTCCTTGAGGACGGTCGGGGCGGGCACCTCGACGATCCGCAGGGTGCGGCCGCGGGCGTCCGTCTGCCCGGTCAGGGCCGCGACGACGTCCTTGCTGACCTCGAAATCGGGGTGGGCGGGGTTGCGCTGGGAGTGCACGAGGACGACGCCGGGCGCGGCGAAGGCGGCGACGATGTCGACGTGGCCGAGGGTGCCGAAGCCGTGGCCCGGGTAGTCGGCGGTGAGCCCGCGCGGCAGCCAGATCGCCTTGGTGGTGCCGAGGTGGGCGTGGACCTCCGCCTCCACCTGCTCCTTCGTCCAGCCGGGGTTGCGCTCGGGGCCGAGCTGCACGGTCTCGGTGAGCAGGACGGTGCCCTCGCCGTCGACGTGCAGGCCGCCGCCCTCGTTGACCAGCTTCGAGGCGTACGTCCGCGCTCCGGCGAGGCCGGCGACGTACGTCCCGACCTTGGAGTCGTGGTCCCAGCGGGCCCACTCCTGGGCGCCCCAGCCGTTGAACGTCCAGTCGACGGCGGCCAGGCCGCCCTTGCCGTCGGTGAGGAACGTGGGCCCGATGTCCCGCATCCAGGCGTCGTCGAGCTCCCGCTCGGTCACCTCGATGTCCGGTCCGAGCAGCTCCGAGGCGTACGTGGACTGCGCGGGCCCGCACACCACGGTGACGGGCTCGAAGCGGCGTACGGCGCGGGCGACGGCGGCCCACGCGAGACGCGACGCGTCGAGGCCCTCCGGGTCGTCGAACGTGGGGTTGGGGCACGGCCACGCCATCCACGTGCGCTCGTGCGGGGCCCACTCGGCGGGCATGCGGAAGCCGTCGGCGGCAGCGGTCATGGCGTACACCTTCACAAGGAGGAAAGAAGACTTTAGAGCATCACTCTAACTACGGAATCCGCATGCGGGAAGCATTGACGGGGAGGGGTCGAACGCGTCACATTGAGCGCTGCTCAAACGTGGGGCAACCATTGGGACCAAGCGAGCGTCAGGGGCACCCTCATGCCGATAGAACAGCGCGGAGTCGACACCATCCCGGACGGGGAACGCACCAGCGGCCCCCGCGATCTCGTATCGATCCTCATCGGCTCCAACCTCTGCCTGGGGGTGATCGTCTTCGGCTGGCTGCCGGTGTCGTTCGGCCTCGGCTGGTGGGAGTCGGTGAGCGCGGTCGTGGCGGGCACGGTGATCGGTACGGCGCTGACCGCGCCGCTCGCCCTGGTCTCGCTGCGCACCGGCACGAACCTCTCCACGTCGTCCGGCGCCCAGTTCGGGGTGCGCGGCCGCCTCGTCGGCTCGGTCGTCGGCCTGCTCCTGTCCCTCGGCTACACCGCGCTGACCATCTGGATCGGCGGCGACGTGATGGTCGGCACGCTGCACCGGCTGCTCGGTCTGCCGGCCGGCGGACTCTCGTACTCCCTGGTCTACGCCCTGCTCGCGGCGGCCACCGTGACCGGCGCGGTCTACGGGTACCGCGTCCTGCTGCGCCTCTCCCGCGTCCTCGCCGTCGGCATGACGGCGCTGCTCGCCCTCGGCGTCATCGCCTACGCCCCCGACTTCACGACCGCCGCGCTGCCCGGCGCGGGGGGCTACGCGCTCGGCTCGTTCTGGCCGACGTGGCTGCTGGCCCTGGTCGCAGCGGGCCTGTCCGGCCCGATCGCCTTCATCACCCTCCTCGGCGACTACACGCGCTACATCTCCCCGGCCCGGCACAGCTCCCGCGCGGTCCTGGGCGCGGCCTGGGCGGGCCTGCTGGCCGGACTCCTCGTCCCCCAGCTCTTCGGCACGTTCACGGCGTACGCGGCGCGCGCGGCGCTCGACTACGCGGGCGGGCTCGTCGACGCGTCCCCCACCTGGTACCTCATCCCGCTCCTCCTCGCCGCGTCCGCGGGATCGGTGGGCAACGCGGGCCTGATGCTCTACTCCATGGGCCTCGACCTGGACGCGATCCTGCCCCGCGCGTCCCGCGCCCGCGCCACGTACACGGTCGCCGTCGTCGCCACGGCCTGCGTCTTCGTGGGCCACTACGCGTGGGAGGCGCAGGACGCGATGACGTCCTTCGTGCTGCTCCTCACGGCGATCGGCACGCCGTGGGCGGTGATCACGCTCATCGGCTTCGTACGCTGCCGCGGCGCGTACGACGCGGAGGCCCTCCAGGTCTTCAACCGCCGCTCGCAGGGGGGCGTCTACTGGTACCGCTCGGGCTGGAACGCGCGGGCCACGGGGGCGTGGGCGCTGGGCGCGACGGCAGGCGTCCTGGCGGTGTCACTCCCCTCGTACGAGGGCCCGCTCCTCTCCTGGACCGGCGGGGTCGACTGCAGCTTCCTGCTCTCGGGGGTGGTGGGCGGAGCGGGCTACCTTGCACTGACAGCACGCACCGACCGAGCCCCGACCACCGCCCCGGCCGCCGACCCCCTGGCCTGACCAGCCGGCCCCGCCCTGCACCTGGGCGGCGGAGCCGCTTCAGGGGCGCGGGGAACTGCGCGAGCGACCCCCACCGGCCCGCAGCCGCGAGTGGACGCGCGACAGCCCCGCGGGTGTATGCCGCGGGGCTGTCGTGGATACCGTCGAAGTCCTCAGCCGAGCCCGTGCATCCAGCCGTGCTGGTCCACCGCCTTGCCCCGCTGAATGTCGAGCAGCGCCTCACGCAGCTTCAGCGTGACGTCCCCCGGGCGGCCCTCGCTCTGCTGCCACTCCCCCGCATTGCTCTTGACCGTGCCGACCGGCGTGATCACCGCCGCCGTGCCGCAGGCGAAGACCTCGGTCAGCGTGCCGTTCTCGGAGTCCGTCTTCCACTGGTCGATGGAGACGCGCGCCTCCTCCGACTCGTACCCGAGGTCACGGGCGACGGAGAGGAGGGAGTCGCGGGTGACGCCCGCGAGCAGCGACCCCGTCAGGGTGGGGGTGACGATCTTGTTCCCGTACACGAAGTACAGGTTCATGCCGCCCAGCTCCTCGACCCACTTGTGCTCGACCGCGTCGAGGTAGGCGACCTGGTCGCAGCCCTTCGCCGCCGCCTCGGCCTGCGCGAGCAGCGACGCCGCGTAGTTGCCGCCGGTCTTCGCGTCGCCCATGCCGCCGGGCACGGCCCGCACGCGGTCCTCGGAGAGCCAGATGGAGACGGGCTTGACGCCGCCGGGGAAGTACGCGCCGGCGGGCGAGGCGATGACGACGAAGAGGTACTCGTTGGCGGGCTTCACACCCAGGCCGACCTCCGTGGCGATCATGAAGGGGCGCAGGTAGAGGGACTCCTCGCCGCCGTGCGCGGGGACCCAGTCGATGTCCTGCTTGACCAGCAGGTCGCACGCCTCGATGAACGTCTCGACGGGCAGCTCGGGCATGCCGAGGCGGCGCGCGGAGGACTGGAAGCGCCGGGCGTTGGCGTCGGGGCGGAACGTGGCCACCGTGCCGTCGGGCTGCCGGTAGGCCTTCAGGCCCTCGAAGATCTCCTGGGCGTAGTGCAGGACGTTGGTGGCCGGGTCGAGGGAGAGCGGGCCGTACGGCACGAGCTGGCCGTCGTGCCAGCCGCGGCCCTCCGTCCACTTGATCGTCACCATGTGGTCGGTGAAGTGGCGGCCGAACCCGGGTTCGGCCAGGATCGCCTCGCGCTGGGCGGTGGCCAGCGGTGTCGATGAGGGCTTGAGCTCGATGGTCGGCGTCGTCGTCATGAGTACTTCGTCCTTCACGTGTGATGGTGACGGACCGCGCTCACATCCGTACGCCCAGTACTAGGACGTCCGAGTTTCCCTGCTGCTTTCACGGCCCCTCGTTCGATTATCGCTCGCGGGGCCCCGAGGGAGAAACGGCATGGGTGCGGCCCGGGGGTCGATGGTGACACCCGGGGGCCACGTACGAGAAGCCGCCGGGTGTCCCGCGTGGCCCGGCGGCTTCTGTGTGCTCTGGGAGCTACCGGGTCAGCGCGCCACCCGTACCGCGAGCGCGTCGCCGATCTGCTCGGTGCTGCGGACCGTCCCGCCGCGCTCCGCGAGGTCGGCGGAGACCGCTTCCTCGATGCGCGCGGCCTCGGCCTCGTACCCGAGGTGGCGCAGGAGGAGGCCGACGGAGAGGACCGTGGCGGACGGGTCCGCCTTGCCCTGGCCCGCGATGTCCGGGGCCGAGCCGTGCACCGGCTCGAACATGGACGGGAACTCGCGGCTCGGGTTGATGTTGCCGGAGGCGGCGACGCCGATGCCGCCGGAGACGGCGGCGGCGAGGTCGGTGATGATGTCGCCGAAGAGGTTGTCGGTGACGATCACGTCGAAGCGGCCGGGGTCGGTGACGAGGTAGATCGTCGCGGCGTCGACGTGGATGTAGTCGGTGGTGACCTCGGGGAACTCCTTGGCCACCTGGTTGAACACGTTGGTCCAGAGGTGACCGGCGTACGCGAGGACGTTGTTCTTGTGGACCAGCGTCAGCTTCTTGCGCGGGCGGGCCTGCGCGCGGGCGAACGCGTCGCGGACCACGCGCTCCACACCGAAGGCGGTGTTGACGGAGACCTCGGTGGCCACCTCGTGCGGCGTCCCGGTGCGGATCGAACCGCCGTTGCCCGTGTACGGGCCCTCGGTGCCCTCGCGCACGACGATGAAGTCGATCGCGGGCTGACCCTTGAGGGGGGTCGCGACGCCCGGGAGCAGCTTCGAGGGTCGCAGGTTGACGTGGTGGTCGAAGAGGAAGCGGAGCTTCAGCAGGAAGCCGCGCTCCAGGACGCCGGACGGGACCGACGGGTCGCCGATCGCGCCGAGCAGGATCGCGTCGTGCTGCTTCAGCTCTTCGACGTCGGCGTCGGTGAGGGTCTCACCGGTCGCGTGGTACCGCCTGGCACCGAAGTCGAATTCCTTCGTCTCGAGCTTCACATCCTGCGGAAGCACGGCGTTGAGGACCTTGAGCCCCTGGGCCACGACCTCTTGGCCGATGCCGTCTCCGGGGATGACTGCGAGATTGATGCTGCGAGAACTGGCCGACATGCAAGCACCGTACTCTTCGTCCCACGGGATGACATGAGGTGTCCGGCATGCGGACAGCGGGCAGTGGGCAGCCGCTCCATCGCTTCACGGACGGCTGCTGTTCACCCGGGAGTGGGGCGGAAGTTGGGCCCCGCTGGGAAGTTCCCTGCCATGGACACTCCCGATGTCGGCATTCCGGAGCGGCTCGCGGCCCGGCTGAGCATGCCCGAACAGCACGAGTACCTGCGCGCGAAGTTCTCCCGCCGCAGGGTCCTCGCCAGTTCGTTCGCGACGGCGGGGGCGGTGGGCGGGATAGGCCTGCTGGCCGGCAGTTCGGGGACGGCCGACGGTTCGGGGACGGCGAACGGTTCGGGTACGTCACCGACACACGCAGCGACCGCGGCGAGCACGCCCGTGCGCGTCGACGGCAGGTTCGTGGCGCCCTTCGGCCGCCACCTCGCCTTCGGCGCCGACCCGAAGACGCAGATGCGGATCTCCTGGCAGGTGCCGCTCGCGGTCAAGTCCCCTTACGTACGCGTGGGGACGCGGCCCTGGGAGCTCGACCGGAAGATCGAGGCGGAGGTGCGCGACCTGCACACCCCGTCGCTGTCGAAGAAGCTGCCCGCGGTCGAGCAGTACTACCTGCACGTGGCGCTCGACGGCCTGCGGCCCGGCACGACGTACTACTACGGCGTCGGCCACGACGGCTTCGACCCGGCGTCCCCCGAGCGGATGGCGACGATCGGCTCGTTCAGGACGGCGCCCGCACAGCCGGAGAAGTTCGTCTTCACGGCCTTCGGCGACCAGGGCGTCAGCTACCACGCACTCGCCAACGACCAGGTGATCCTGGGCCAGAACCCGTCGTTCCACCTGCACGCGGGCGACATCTGCTACGCCGACACCACCGGGCACGGCAAGGAGTCGGACACGTATGACGCGCGCGTGTGGGACACCTTCCTCGCCCAGACGGAGTCCGTCGCGAAGTCGGTGCCGTGGATGGTGACCACCGGGAACCACGACATGGAGGCGTGGTACTCGCCGAACGGTTACGGCGGGCAGCGCGCCCGCTGGTCGCTCCCCGAGAACGGCTTCGACCCCGAGAACGCGCCGGGCGTCTACTCCTTCCGGTACGGGAACGTCGGCGTCGTCGCACTGGACGCCAACGACGTCTCGTACGAGATCCCCGCCAACAAGGGCTACACGGACGGGCGGCAGACCGCCTGGCTCGACCGGCGCCTGCGCGAACTGCGCGCGGACGACACCGTCGACTTCGTGGTGGTCTTCTTCCACCACTGCATGTACTCGACGTCGACGCACGCCTCCGACGGAGGTGTGCGCGACGCGTGGCTGGAGCTGTTCGGCAAGCACCGGGTGGACCTGGTCGTCAACGGCCACAACCACGTCTACGAACGCACGGACGCCATCAAGAACGGCCAGGTCGGCAAGCCCGTGCCGGTCGGCGCGTCGACCGATTCGACGCGCGACGGCATCGTGTACGTCACCGCGGGCGGCGCGGGCAAGGACCTGTACGGCTTCGGCCCGGGCGTCAAGGACAGCTACGAGGGCAACGTCCACGATCACGAGAGCATCGAGACCTTCCACTGGACGACGTCACGCCGCCCCGACCCGGACCGCGTGGCGTGGTCACGGGTGCGCTACACCGGCTTCTCGTTCCTCGCGGTCGAGGTGACGGCCGGGGCGCGCCCCAGGCTCTCGGTCTCCGCGCTCGCCGAGAACGGCGAACGCATCGACCACTTCGAGGTCGTACGCGGGACGCGGTGACCCGCTCGCCGCGACCCGTTGACTAGTGACCTGACTAGTGACCCGTCTCGCCGCCGTTGTCCCGGCGGTCGAGGGCTCGCTGGAGGGCGGCGGCGGCGTTCCTGCGCTCGGCGTCGCTGGTGCGGGAGGTGTGACGGACTCGGCGGGCGGTCGTCTCGGCCATGGGGGATCCACTCCTTGAGGGAAGGGTGTATTCGTTCGAGACGCCGGGGGCGGGGAGCGACGGAGCGGCAGGGTTCGCCTGCGTGCGGCTCCGGCTCACGACCGCCATTCGCTTGATCGAGCGAGACGTTCGGCTTCTTCCAAGCTAAGGGAGAACGGAGCGTCTGTCTCCACGATTACTCGGACTTCCTACTATCTGAGACGGCTTCACGCGCGTGCCGCCCTGAGCTCGCGGATCAGAGCGCGTACGGCTACGGAAAAGGCCAGCTCAGGAGTGGTGACGTAGCCTACGGAGCGGGTCGGGCGCTCTGTTCCGAGATCAGTGATCTCGACGGTGTCCGGTGCTCCGGTCAGGGAGAGGGCGGGCATGATCGCCATTCCGTGACCCCTGCTCACCATCGAGAGCACCGCTCCGTCGTCCTCGGTCAGGACCGTCGCCGAGGGGATCCACTCCTGCTTCCCCCACCACTCCCGCGTGTACGAGCCGCAGTTCTCGTGCCAGTCCACCAGCGGCAGCGAGCGCGGGTCAGGGTGACCCGCCGGGTGCACCAGCGCGTAGGGCTCCTCGATGAGTACGTCGCCGATGAGCCCGGCCGGCACCGGCGAGGTGCCTCCGAGCGTCGCGATCCCCACGTCGGCGCGCCCCTCGGCGACCTCGCTCGCCGTGCCCGCGCCCAGCTCGCGCACCACCCGCACCTCCGGCCTGATCCCGGGATGGCTCACGGCGAGCCGCTCCAGGGCGGCCGGCAGCAGGTGCAGGGCGGCGCTGCGGAACGCGGCGACGCGCAGCGTCCCCTCCGTCGCACTCCCCCCGGCACCGCCGTCGCCCCGGGCGGCACCGCGCGCCTCCTCGACCAGCGTGTCGAGCAGCCGCAGCACGCGCCGGGCGTGCGCGGCCGCCGCTGCCCCCGCCGGGGTGGGCGTCGCGCCCTTCCTGCCGCGCTCGAAGAGCACGGCGCCGACCTTGCGTTCCGTGCCGCGGATCGAGTGCGAGACCGCGGACTGGGTCAGGCCCAGGGCCTGCGCGGCGGCCGAGAAGCCGCGCTCGCGGTCGACCGCGACGAGGATGCGGAGCTCGTGCGGCGCGAGATCGGCGGGCGTCGTCGTCCGGGACACCGGGCTCACCTGCTTCTATGAGGGCCCTTCATGGTTCGGGCCGTTCCATGAGCGCAACCCGCTCCCCGGCCGGCGCATTCCTGCCTACGGTCACGGACATGACCGACACCGCGCTCACCGTGCACCAGACGTCCCGCCCCCACGGCTTCCCCACCACCGACCACTTCGCCTTCGTGGAGTCCCCGCTCCCCCGCCCCACGCCCGGCACCGCCCTGGTCGAAGGCCTCTACTGGTCCGTCGACCCGTACCACCGCGAAATGATGGACGGCGACTTCGATCTCCACGCCCCGCTGGAGGGCCGCACCATCGGCCGCGTCGTCGAGTCCCGCGACCCCGCCCTCATCGAGGGCGACATCGTCGCCCACCGTCAGGGCTGGCGCACACACGCCGTGGTCACCCCGGACGAGGCGCGCAAGCTCCCCCACCTCGACGGCGTACCCCTCTCCGCACACCTGAGCATCCTCGGCGGCACGGGCCTCACCGCCTACGTCGCCCTCACCCGCATCGCCGAACTCCGCGAGGGCCAGGACCTGTTCGTCTCGGCGGCGGCGGGCGGAGTCGGCACGGCGACCGGACGTCTGGCCCGGCTCATGGGCGCGGGACGGATCGTGGGCAGCGCGGGCACGGCGGCGAAGGCGGCGTACCTCACCGAACACGTCGGCTACGACGAGGTCTTCGACTACCACGCGGGCCCGACCGCCGACCTCCTCGCGAAGGCGGCACCCGACGGCATCGACCTGTACGTCGACAACGTGGGCGGCGAGCACTTGGAGGCCGCGATCTCCTCGCTGCGCGACCGCGGCCGGATCGTACGGGTCGGCACGATCGCCCAGTACAACGCGACGGGCACGCCCTACGCGCTCCGCAACCTCCCCGACATCGTCGAGAAGAGCCTCCGCATGGAGGGCTTCCTCGTGCGCGACTACTACGAACTACAGGAAGAGCTGTACGAAATCGTGGTGCCGCACCTGCAGAGCGGTCGAATGACACTGGACGAGACCCTGGTGGACGGATTCGACGGGATCGTGAACGCGTTCCTGGGGATGCTCCGAGGCGAGAACCGCGGAAAGATGATCGTCCGCGCCGACACCGACCAGTAAGCCGGCACAGGCCCTAGTACACGTCCCCGTCACGCCAGTCGATGAGGAACTCGTGCGCCGGATCGAGGTCCGCGCCCCGGAGCAGCGGGGGCTCCTCATCGGGCATGTGGACCACGCCCGCCGGACCGAGCGCGCCGACCGCGCCCTTCCACTCCTGCCAGCCGCGTGAGAGGTAGAGCCGCGCGCCGTCGTCGGACGCGGACAGCGCGCCGAGTTCGTACGCCGCGTCGATGACCTGTTCCAGGGCTCCCATGATCTGACCGCCGAGGCCTTGCCGCTGCCGGTCGGGCCGTACGGCGACCGCTTCGACGTACCCGATCCGCAGGGAACGCCCGTCGTGGAGGACCCGCCGCTGCACCACGGCACCATGGGCGAGCAGCGCACCCGCCCCGTCGTGGATGAGGGCGTGGACGCCGCCCAGCCCGTGCTCCCAGTCGTGGTCGCCGAAGTCGCCGTCGAAGGCGTCGTCCATCAGGGCGCGCGCGTCCCGGAGTTCGGCCGCCGTCAGATCACTGGTGTGGGCTCTGCGCAGGGTGTTCACGTCCTTACGGTACTCAGACCGCAGCTGAGTACGCATCCAGATTTGTCCGGCGTGCGTGCGGCCCTCGTCCGCCGACATCCCCTCTCACCCTGATCGTGACGGGCTGGAGCTGGTCGGCCGGAGCTGATCACGATTGGTCTGCACCATGGCGCGAACCCCGTCCCCCACCCCAGAATCGGAGCATGTCTGACACCGAGCAGCAGCGAGAGTGGACCCCCATCCACGGCGAGCCCTACAGCTCCGTTCCGTACCGCCCGGACCGCATGCCCGCGACCCAATCCCTGGCGCACTCGACCGAGTTGAGGGAGCGCATGCAAGAGCGTCGCACCGTGCGGCAGTTCGCTCCGGACCCCGTGCCCTCGCAGGTCGTACGGGACGCCATCGCGTGCGCGGCGACCGCACCGTCCGGCGCCCACCAGCAACCGTGGACGTTCGTCCTCGTCCAGGACCCGGAGGTCCGCCGCCGCATCCGTGAGGCCGCGGAGCACGAGGAGCAGATCTCGTACGACGGCCGCCTCGGCGAGGAGTGGCTGGCGGCCCTGCGCCCCCTCGGCACGGACGAGGTGAAGCCGCACCTGACGGACGCGCCCGCCCTGATCGTCGTCTTCCAGCAGCGGTACTGGCTGGGCGAGGACGGCACCAAGCACAAGCATTACTACGTCGACGAATCGGTCGGCATCGCGGTGGGGATGCTGCTGTCCGCCCTGCACCTGTCGGGCCTCGCCGCACTGATCCACACGCCGAGCCCGATGCGGTTCCTGCGGGAGGTGCTCGGCCGCCCGGAGAACGAGAAGGCGTTCGCGGTGATCCCCGTGGGCTATCCGGCGGCGGACTGCCGGGTCCCCGACCTCGTACGGAAATCGCTGGATCAGGTGCTCGTGGAGGTCTGAGCGGAGACCAGCAGCTCCGTCAGCGCCGGATAGTCCGTGTAGCCCTCCGCGCCGTGCGTATACAGGTGGGCCTCGTCGATCTCCTGGAGAGGCGCCCCCGCGGCGAACCGTTCGGGCAGGTCGGGGTTGGAGATGAACCCGCGCCCGTACGACACGAGGTCGGCGAGACCGCCCGCGAGGACGGCCTCGCCCGCCTCCCGCGTCGTCGGGTCGCCGTTCTCGCCGACGTTGCCGATGAGGGTGCCGTGCCAGCGGGGCCGCAGGTCGGCGAGGGCCGGGTAGCGGTCGTTGTCGGTGAGGTGGAGGTAGGCGAGGCCGAGTCCGTCGATCTCGTCGAGCAGCGCGCGGTAGACGGGGCCGGGGTCGGCCTCCGCCATGCCGAACTGCGGGTTGCCCGGCGAGAGCCGCAGCCCGAGCCGTTCGGCGCCGATGGCGTCGGCGACGGCGCGGACCACCTCGACGGCGAAGCGGATGCGGTCGGCGGTGGAGCCACGTCCGTATTCGTCGTCGCGGAGGTTGGTGTTGTCGGCGAGGAACTGGTGGATCAAGTAGCTGTTGGCGCCGTGCAGTTCGACCCCGTCGAAGCCTGCGGCGACGGCGTTGTGGGCGGCGTCCACGAAGTCCCGTACCGCCGTGCGGATGTCGTCGCGGGTCATCTCGCGCGGGGCGACGTAGTCGGGCTTGGTGCCGTCCGGTCCGTGCGCGTGGCCGGGCGGCGTGACGGCCGACGGCGCGAGCGGCAGGTCCCCGTCGATGCGGGCCAGCGGGTGGCCGTTGCGGCCGCCGTGCATCAGCTGGGCGTAGATGCGGCCGCCCGCGGCGTGCACGGCGTCGGTGACCCGCCGCCACCCCTCGATATGGGCGGCGGTCTGCAACCCGGGGTAGCGCCAGCCGCTCTGCCCGCGGCTGCTGGGCCAGATGCCCTCGGTGACGATGAGCCCGGCGCCCGCACGCTGGGCGTAGTGGTCGGCGACGACCGGCAGCGGGGTGCCGTCCTCCGCGGCGCGGGCGCGGGTCATGGGGGCCATCACCATGCGGTTGCGGAGGAGGCCGAGGGGGCCTGCGGAATAGGGGGAGAGAAGCGCGGTGTTCGTCATGCCGGAACGGTAGAAGCTGACACCGGTGTGAGATTCAAGTGCGAAGGAGCACGGCGTGCGGATCGGCGAGCTGGCGAAGCGTACCGCTGTGAGCGAGCGGTCCCTGCGCTACTACGAGGAGCAGGGCCTCCTGTACGCGGACCGTACCCCGGGCGGCCACCGCGACTACCCGGAGTCCGCGGTGGACCGCGTCGTCCACATCCAGGAGCTGTTCGCGGCGGGCCTGTGCAGCGCGAAGATCGTCCAACTGCTTCCCTGCATGCGGGACGGGGACGGTGGCCCGTCCGCGTCCGCCACCCCGTGGCTGATCTCCGAACTCGCCGAGGAGCGGGCTCGCATCGACCGCCAGGTGGACGACCTGCTGCGGGCCCGTCAGGTCCTGGACGAGGTCATCTCGGCGGCCAAGGGTTCCTGACCCCGCACACGGGCGCGCGAGCATCCGTGACTCAGTCCTGCCCCGCCGACGCTTCCGGGGGCGGGCAAGCGGCACCGCGCAGCGCCTGTGCCAGTTCGAGGCACAGCCGCATTCGCTCGTCCGGCGTGCACTCCGCAATGGTCCCTCGCAGCAGGCGCAGGATCTGCACGTCCCGGTACGCCTTGAGGGCCGCGTGCAACAAGGCCGAAAGGATCCCGAGCGCGAGCATCGACACAACGACGATCTCCATGGCCTTCACCGGTACTTCCTGCGGTTCGCGGCGGCGATCCGCTCGGCGCCTCTCCGACACCAGGTGGCGTTGAGACAGCGCAGCACGAGGGAGGCGTCACCGATGTCGATGCGCTCCGGATGCGGGTCACGGCTGTACGTCGGCCGCGCATCCACACCCTCGGCAGTCGCGGTGATTCCGCTGCGCCGGAGATCGGCGGCAATCTCGGTGGCAGGCGTTCCACAGCACCACTCGACGACGATGTCCTCGGTGTGGTGGTTGTAGGTGTTGGCCCACCCGTGCGAACTCGCTGCGGCGTTGATCAGGAGGGGGCGGCGCAGCACACGGCTGAACAGCAGGTCGCGGGCCTTGGGGTAGGCGACAGAAACCTTCTCCGACTCCCAGTAGGCGATTTCCTGACGCTCGACGCGCGAAAGCCTGGTGGGTGCGTCCCGCCAGATGGATGTCATGCCACGTTGCCGCTCCCGGAGCGTGGGGCGCCAGTCGGGGTCGTCGTGCTTCAGGCGCACGGCTGCCGTGCTGCTCACGTCCACCAACATCCATTGTCCGTCGGAGTGCGCGAGGCGCAGTCCCGGAACCCCGCGGATCCCGCCGAAGGACACGTCGAAGCACGGCAGCAGTTCCGCCACGATCCAGCTCGCCATGACGGGGTGCAGGTGCAGTGTCGGCCGAACCGCGTCCGGGACCACACCCCTCAGCCCCAGTACGGCACCGTCGAGTTGACTGTCCCGCAGCGGTTCGGTCAGGTGGTGCGCAAGAAGGGCCTCGAACCGCCGCTGATTCGGGGTGGCCGCGTCGGGTACCGGCTGACGTCGGGAAACCTTGCCCTGGTCCGCCCAGTTCATGCACTGCTGATGGCCGACGTCGGTCGCCTTGTGGCACAGATCTGCCGCGCGCTGCCGGTTGCTCTGCTTCTTGGACATACGTCCCCCTGTGGCTCTGCCGCCCGGCGCGGCCACTGAGGTGATGCGTACATCCCTGACAACTGGCGGTGAGTGCAGGTGGGTTCGTCAGAGCCCTTCACTCCCCCCGGGCTGCCGGGACCCCGGGGTATGGAGCACGTCCGCCTGCCGACGCCCGGCCAGGCTACAGCAGCGGCATGGGGGCGGCACCGGTCTTCGGCGGAGCACCGTTGCCATGCCCGCTTCCTCGCGTCGTCACCCGTTACGGTCGGGATCATGAGATTAACCTCTTCCCGCAGAACGCTCCTCGGCACCGCGGCCGCCGCCCCCGTCCTCCTCTCGGTCTCCGGCACCGCGAGCGCGAAGCCCGCCCCCGCCGTCTCCCCCGACACCACGCGCCGCCTGCGCGCTCTCGAAGACGGCTATCCCGGCCGCATCGGTGTCCACGCCCTGGACACCGGCACCGGTGCCGTCGTCGCCTACCGCGCTGACGAGCGCTTCGCCATCGCGTCGACGTTCAAGGTCCTGGCCGCCGCGGCGATCCTGCGCCGGGCACGGGAGCAGGAGCCCGGTCTGCTCGACGTACTCGTCAGGTACGGGCGCGACGACCTCGTCCCGTACTCGCCGCGCACCGAGATGCACCTCGAAACCGGCATGACCGTACGGGAGTTGTGCGATGCCACCCTCACGTACAGCGACAACGCGGCGGCGAATCTGCTGATGCGGCGTATCGGCGGGCCTGCCGGTGTCACCGAGTTCGCGCGGTCCCTCGGTGACTCCCGTACCCGGCTCGACCGGTGGGAGACCGACCTCAACAGCAACATCCCCGGCGACCGGCGCGACACCACGACCCCGGCGGCGATGACCGCGAACCTGCGCAAGCTCGTCCTCGGCAAGGCCCTGCATCCGCTGGACCGCGGCCAGCTGATCCGCTGGCTCGTGGAGAACACCACCGGCGACAAGCGGATCAGGGCCGGGCTCCCGAAGGAGTGGCGGGTCGGCGACAAGACGGGATCGCCCGCCTACGGAGGCGTCAACGACGTCGCCGTGGCATGGCCGCCGAAGCGGTCGCCGCTGGTCATCTCCGTGTACACGACCCGCCTCGACCCGGAAACCCCCGGCGAGGACCGGATCGCGGAGGACATCACCCGCATCGTCGTCGACGCCCTCGGCTGACCCGCGGCCCGGACGAGCCGGAAAAAGACACCGCCTCCGATCGGGGTGGGGCCCAGATCGGAGGCGGGGTTCAGGGGGCGGGCCGCGGCGGCCCGCCGGGAGGGCGTCAGCCCATGTGCGGGTAGCCGTACTCGGTCGGCGGGACCAGCGTCTCCTTGATGGCGCGGGTCAGCGTCCACCGCTGCAGGTTCTGCGGGGCACCGGCCTTGTCGTTGGTGCCGGAGGCGCGGCCGCCGCCGAAGGGCTGCTGGCCGACGACGGCGCCGGTCGACTTGTCGTTGATGTAGAAGTTGCCCGCGGCGTAGCGGAGCTTCTCCATCGTGTGCGCGGCGGCGGCGCGGTCGCCCGCGATGACCGAGCCCGTGAGCGCGTAGTCCGACGCCGACTCCATCTGGGTCAGCATCTCGTCGTACTTGTCGTCCTCGTACACGTGCACGGCGAGGAACGGGCCGAAGTACTCCGTCGAGAAGACCTCGTTGGCCGGGTCGGTGCACTCGACGACGGTCGGGCGCACGAAGTAGCCGACCGAGTCGTCGTAGGTGCCGCCCGCGACGATCGTGCAGGTGTCGTCGGACTTGGCGCGGTCGATGGCCGCCTTGTTCTTGGCGAACGCACGCTCGTCGATGACGGCGCCGATGAAGTTCGACAGGTCGGTGACGTCACCCATCTTGATGCCGTCGACCTCGGCCGCGAACTCCTCCTTGAACCCGTCGTTCCAGATGGAGGCCGGGATGTAGGCGCGCGAGGTCGCGGAGCACTTCTGGCCCTGGAACTCGAAGGAGCCGCGGGTCAGCGCGGTCTTCAGGATCGCGCGGTCGGCGCTCGGGTGGGCGACGACGAAGTCCTTGCCACCGGTCTCGCCGACGAGGCGCGGGTAGGTGCGGTACTTCGCGATGTTCTCGCCGACCGTCTTCCACAGGTGCTGGAAGGTCGGGGTCGAACCGGTGAAGTGGATGCCGGCCAGGTCGCGGTGGTTGAGGGCGACCTCGGAGACGGCGATGCCGTCACCGGTGACGAGGTTGATGACGCCCTTGGGCAGGCCCGCCTCCTCCAGGAGCTGCATGAGCAGCACGGCGGCGTGCGTCTGCGTCGGGGACGGCTTCCACACGACCACGTTGCCCATCAGGGCGGGAGCGGTGGGGAGGTTGCCCGCGATGGCGGTGAAGTTGAAGGGCGTGATCGCGTAGACGAAGCCCTCGAGCGGGCGGTGGTCCAGGCGGTTCCAGACGCCGGTGGAGTTCGCCGGGGGCTGCTCGGCGAGCAGGTCACGGGCGTACTTCACGTTGAAGCGCCAGAAGTCGACGAGCTCGCACGGGGTGTCGATCTCGGCCTGCTGGGCGGTCTTCGACTGGCCGAGCATCGTGGAGGCGGCCAGCGTCTCGCGCCACGTCGTGGAGAGCAGCTCGGCGGCGCGCAGGATGATCGCGGCACGGTCGTCGAAGGACATCGCGCGCCACGCGGGGGCGGCGGCCAGGGCGGCGTCGATCGCGTCCTGGGCGTCCTGCTGCGTGGCGCCGCGGCCGGTGCCGATGACGGCCTGGTGGTTGTGCGGCTGCACGACCTCGAACGGCTCGCCGCCGCCGAGGCGCTTCTCGCCACCGATGGTCATCGGCAGCTCGATGGGGTTCTCGGCGAGCTCCTTGAGCTTGGTCTCGAGGCGGGCACGCTCCGGGGAACCGGGGGCGTAGCCGTGCACCGGCTCGTTGACCGGCGCGGGGACCTGGGTCACAGCGTCCATGAGTTCCGTATCTCCTTAAGGGGGGTCGGGGGAAAGGGAGCTCAGCCCTTGGTGAGGTCAGCCCTTGGTGAGGATGGAGCGGCCGAAGAAGAGCAGGTTCGCCGGCTTCTCCGCGAGACGGCGCATGAAATAGCCGTACCAGTCGGTGCCGTAGGCGGTGTACACCCGCATGCGGTGGCCCTCGGCGGCGAGCCGCAGGTGCTCGTCGCTCCGGATGCCGTACAGCATCTGGAATTCGTACTCGTCCAGTTTGCGCCCCGCGCGCCGCGCGAGCTCCTGCGCGATGGCGATCAGACGCGGGTCGTGGGACCCGATCATCGGGTACCCGTCACCCTCCATGAGGATGCGCGTGATCCGCACGTACGCCTTGTCGATCTCGGCCTTGTCCTGGAACGCGACCTCGGCGGGCTCCTTGTAGGCGCCCTTCACGATACGGACGCGGCTGCCCGCGGCGGCCAGGCGGCGGGCGTCGTCCTCGGTGCGGAACAGGTAGGACTGGATGACGCAGCCGGTCTGCGGGAAGTCCTTCCGCAGCTCGTCGTGGATGGCGAACATCGAGTCGAGGGTGGTGTGGTCCTCGGCGTCCAGGGTGACCGTGGTGCCGATCGCGGCGGCGGCCTCGACGACGGGGCGCACGTTGGCGAGGGCGAGGTCGTGGCCGCCCTCCAGCGCCTGGCCGAACATCGACAGCTTCACCGACATCTCGGCCCTGGTGCCGAGCCCGAGGTCCTTCAGGCGCTCGATGAGCTCCAGGTAGGCGTCGCGGGCGGCGTGGGACTGCTCGACGGTGGTGATGTCCTCGCCCACCACGTCGAGGGTGACCTCAAGGCCCTTGTCGGCGGCGTCCGCGACGATCGGGACGACCTGGTCCACGCCCTCACCGGCGATGAACCGGGCCACGACCTGCTTGGTGCCGGGGGCCGCCGATACAAAACGGCGCATCTTGTCGCTGCGCGACGCGGCGAGGATCACGGGACCCAGCACGGGGCACCTCCACGGGTGTACGAAAATCGGGGGCCGTACCGACATAGCCCTACGTAAAGGGAATGCGGTGGTACGGCACGGAGAACCACCGTGAAATTTAAGGATCCACCGGAACGCGGGCCATCGACAGCTGTCACGCGTTCGTGCCCTGGATCTCAGACAGATGTATGAAGAATGTCCAGAGCCGCGCGAGAATGGGGTCATGAAGGGCGATTACCAAGAACTGGTCGACGAGATCTCGGCGCTGCTCGGTGCCCCCGCGACCCTGGAGAACCGGGATTTCGAGCTGATCGCCTTCGGCGCGCACGACGGCGGGGGCGAGAGCGGCTTCGACGCGACCGTCCTCGACCCGGTCAGGACCCGCTCGATCCTGACCCGCCGCTCCACGGCCGAGGTCCGCTCCTGGTTCGAGAGCTTCGGCATCACCCGCGCCACGGCCCCGGTCCGCATCCCGCCCACCCCGGAGGCGGGCGTCCACCGCGGCCGCATCTGCCTGCCCGTACGCCATCGGGGGTTCGCCCTCGGATACGTGTGGCTGCTCGACGGCGACCCGGGCCCGAGCGATCAGCAGCTGACCGCCGCCATGGAGGTGGCCACCCGGATCGGTGCGCTGCTCGCCGACGAGGCGCAGGCGGGCGCCGACCTGACCAGGGAGTTCCGTGCGGTCCTGACCGCCGAGCGCGGCTGGCAGCGCGACATGGCGGTGGCCGCCCTGCGCACGGCGCTCGGCTCGCGCGGCGAGGGCCTGCACGCGGTGGTGTGCGTGGCGCCCTGGCGCTCGGCGGACCCGGACGACGCCCCGGCGGCCCGTACGGTGCCGGGCGCGGCGGCGGTGTGCACGGTGCCGTGGGGCACGACCGCGCAGTCCCTCGCGGCGCTGGTGCGGCTGCGCTCGGCCGACGTGCTGTCGCCCGCGCACACGGCGGCCTCACGCCTGCTCGACGCGGCGCCGGGTGCCGCGGCCGGTATCGCGTCGGCACGGCACGGTCTGGAGGATCTGGGCACGGCCTGGTGGGAGGCGTCGGGGGCGGCGCGCGCGGCCTTGGCGGAGCGGCGGTTCGGCCCGGTGGCGCAGTGGTCGGACGTGGGCCCCTACCGTCTGCTGACGGCCCTGCCCCCGGAGGCGGCGCACGACCCCGTGGGCACGGTGCTGCTCGCCCCCACTCACCGTGAACTCGCCCGCACCGCCGAGGTGTTCCTCGACTGCGCGGGCCAGGCGGGCCGCGCGGCGGCCGAGTTGGGCATCCACCGCCAGACGCTGTACTACCGGCTGTCGCGCGTGGAGCAGCTCACCGGCCTCGATCTGGACGACGGCGAGGACCGGTTGCTGCTGCACATGGTCCTGAAGTCGTCACGACTGTAAGCACCGGGCAACGAACGATTACGGCCATGATCGTGGGGCGGTACGGTTCTCGGCGTCCGAACATCCGTCCCCCCACGCATGGGAGAACGAACACCTTATGAAGCTCAGGGTATTGGCCCCCGCGGTCGCCTTCTCCGCCCTCGCGCTCGTCGGCACCACCGTCGCCACGAGCGGCACCGCCGTCGCCGCGTCGAAGACCGACTGCTCCCGCGTCATCACCAACGTCCCCGCCAAGGAGACCGTCAAGATCCGCACCCACGCCAAGACCGGGGCCACCGCCGTCGGCCAGTGGAACAAGGGCAAGAAGGGCGGCCTCTGCAACGACGGCAAGTCCTTCAAGGGCGGGTCGTACAACCTGTGCGGCAAGAAGAGCAACAAGTGGCTGTACGGCGGCCCGTACAGCAGCAACAAGCGCGGCTGGTTCCCCGCCGCCTGCATCAAGTGGTAGCAATCGCATAACCACCCACCCCTGAGGCCGGTCCGCGCTGCGGGCCGGCCTCAGCCGGTCTTGGCCGCCCGGTCCATCACGCGCCGCAGCCCCTCGGTGAGCTGCTCGGCGGTGGTCGCCGACTCCGGGTCGAAGAGCCACTGCACCATCAGGCCGTTGAGGAGCGTGGTGTAGAAGCGGCCCTCGCTCTCCACGAGGTCCTCGGGGAGCTCGCTCTCCTCGATGCCGGTGAACATCGCGGCGAGCCCGCTGCGCCCCTCGTCCTGCGCACCGATCAGCAAGTCGCGGATGCCCGCGAGGCGTTCGCCCTGCGTGATGACCTCCAGCGTCATCATCCAGATGGGACGCATCTCGGGCACCGAGCGGATGATGTTGCCCCACACCCGCGCGAAGCGCTCCATGCCGTCCTCGTCGGCGTCCGCCTCGGCCAGCGCCCCCTCGAAGTCGGTCCCCATCGGCTCGATGAGCGCGATGTACGCCTCCACCAGCAGCGCGTCCTTGGACCCGTAGTGGTAGCCGATGGACCCGAGGTTCGTCCCCGACTCCTTGACGATGTCGCGGGCCGTCGTACGCACGAAGCCCTTCTCCAGCAGGCAGCGCTTGGCGCCTTCGAGCAGATCTTCACGGTGTCCCATGCGAGGCACCCTACGCGGCCCCCATACGAACGTCCTATACGCTCGTACTAGACAGCCGTATAAGACATCCGTACAGTCCTCGGCATGCAGACGAACCCGCGCGCCACCCGCAAGGAATGGACCGCCTTCGCCGTCCTGATGCTCCCGCTGCTCCTGGTCTCGATGGACGTCTCCGTCCTCTACTTCGCGATCCCCGAGATCAGCGCGGACCTGGAGCCCAGCTCCACCCAACAGCTGTGGATCTTCGACATCTACGCCTTCGTCGTCGCCGGACTCCTGATGACCATGGGCTCGGTCGGCGACCGCATCGGCCGCCGCGGACTCCTCCTGTTCGGCGCCACCGCCTTCGGCGCCGCATCGCTCGTCGCCGCGTACGCAAACAGCGCGGAAACCCTCATCGCGGCCCGCGCGGTCCTCGGCATCGGCGGCGCGACCCTGATGCCGTCCACGCTGGCGCTCGTGCGCACCCTGTTCCAGGACGCCGGTCAGCGCGCGAAGGCGATCGGCATCTGGCAGGGCGTCCTGGTGGCCGGTGTGGCGCTCGGCTCGGTGCTGAGCGGTGTCCTCGTCGAGTACTTCTGGTGGGGCTCGGTCTTCCTGGTCAACCTGCCCGCGATGGTGCTGCTCCTGGTGCTCGCGCCGCTGCTGATCCCGGAGTCCAGGGACCCGCACCCCGGCCGCTTCGACCTGCTGAGCGTGCCGCTGTCGATGGCCGCCGTGCTGCCGCTCGTGTGGGGCCTCAAGGAAATGCCGTCCGACGGCGTCGAACTCCCCTACGTCACATCCGTCGCCGTCGGTCTCGCCTTCGCCGCCCTGTTCGTGCACCGCCAGCGCACCGCCGCGTCGCCGATGATCTCGCCGGACCTGTTCCGCGGCCGTGGCCGCGCCTTCGGTGCGGCCGTCTCCCTGAACCTCGTCTCGTCGCTGACGATGATGGGTTCGGCGTACTTCACGACGCAGTACCTGCAGTCCGTGCTCGGCAAGAGCGCGATGGAGGCCGCGCTGTGGGCGCTGCTGCCCTCGGTCCTCATCGGCTTCGCCGCCCCGGTCGCCACGGTGCTCGTGCAGCGCGGGATGGACCGCGCCCACGTCGTCGCCACCGGCTTCGCCGTCTCGGCCTGCGGGTACGGCCTGCTCGCCCTGACCGGCACGTCATCGCTCGGGCTCGTGCTCGCCGGGGCGGGCGTGCTGGCCTGCGGCGCGGTCATCGTCGGCTCGCAACTCACCGACCTGGCGCTCGGCGCGGCCCCGCCGGAGAAGGCCGGTACGGCGTCGTCGCTCCTGGAGACGGGGCAGGAGTTCGGCGGCGCGATGGGCATGGCACTGCTCGGCTCCATCGGCAACACGGTCTACCGGAACCGGATTCCGGACACGGCCCCGGCGGAGGCCCGCGAGACCCTCACGGGTGCGGTGGCGTCGGCCTCCCGCCTCCCCACCCGCGCGGGCGACGCCCTCCTGGCAACGGTCCGGGACGCCTTCACCTCCGGCATGCATGTCGCGGCGGTGACAGGGGCGGTCCTGCTGCTGGCGGCGGCGGGAGTGGCGGCGGCAGCCCTGAAGGGAGTCCACACACACCAAAACGCCGAACAGGCGGAAGAATCCAGCCTGTCCGGCGTTTGAGGACGAACTCGGCGAAGCCGGTGATGTACGGCAACCGGAGCCGCGGAGCACTCCTCCGTACTGGTCCGTACTGGTCCGTACTAGTCGGTCAGCTCGACCGCGCGAGCCGACTCCGCCCCGATCTCCTCCGCCAGCTCGTTCAGGACCGCCTGCGACACCGTGTCGTCCACGGTGAGGACGGCCAGCGCCTCCCCGCCCACGTCAGCGCGAGCGACCTGCATGCCCGCGATGTTGATGCCCGCCTCGCCGAGGACACGGCCGACCGTGCCGACGACGCCGGGGCGGTCGGCGTACCGGAGGACGACCATGTGGTCGGCGAGCGCCAGGTCCACGTCGTACTCACCGATGGAGACGATCTTCTGGAGGTGCTTCGGCCCGGCCAGCGTGCCGGAGACCGCGATCTCCTCGCCGCCCGAGAGCGTGCCGCGCACGGTGACCACGTTGCGGTGGTCGGGCGACTCGGAGCTCGTGGTCAGCCGGACCTCGACGCCACGCTCCTGGGCGAACAGCGGCGCGTTCACGTAACTCACCGTCTCGTCGACGACGTCCTCGAACACGCCCTTCAGCGCGGACAGTTCGAGCACCTTCACGTCGTGCTGGGTGATCTCGCCGTACACCTCGACGTCGAGGCGGGCCGCGACCTCACCCGCCAGCGCGGTGAAGATCCGGCCGAGCTTCTCGGCGAGCGGCAAACCGGGACGCACGTCCTCGGCGATGACGCCGCCCTGCACGTTCACCGCGTCCGGCACGAGCTCACCGGCGAGGGCGAGGCGCACCGACTTGGCGACGGCGATGCCCGCCTTCTCCTGCGCCTCGTCCGTGGAGGCGCCGAGGTGCGGGGTGCAGACGACCTGGTCGAACTGGAAGAGCGGGGAGTCCGTGCAGGGCTCCTTCGCGTACACATCCAGGCCGGCGCCTGCGACGCGGCCCTCCTTGAGGGCGGAGTGCAGCGCCTCCTCGTCGACGATCCCGCCGCGCGCGGCGTTGACGATGCGGACGGACGGCTTGACCTTGTGCAGCGCTTCGTCGCCGATGAGACCGAGGGTCTCGGGCGTCTTGGGGAGGTGCACGGTGATGAAGTCCGAGACCTCGAGGAGCTCGTCGAGGGAGAGGACCTTGACGCCCATCTGGGCGGCGCGCGCGGGCTGCACGTACGGGTCGTAGGCCACGACCTTCATGCCGAAGGCGCTCATGCGCTGGGCGACGAGGGCACCGATGCGGCCGAGGCCGACGACGCCGAGGGTCTTCTCGGCCAGCTCCACACCCGTGTACTTCGAGCGCTTCCACTCGGCGTTCTTCAGGGCGGTGTTGGCCTGGGGGATGTTGCGCGCGGTGGCGAGCAGCAGGCCGCAGGCGAGCTCGGCGGCGGTGACGATGTTCGAGGTCGGTGCGTTCACGACCATCACGCCGGCCTTGGTGGCGGCGGACACGTCGACGTTGTCCAGACCGACGCCCGCGCGGGCGACGACCTTCAGCTTCTTGGCGGCGGCGATGGCCTCCGCGTCGACCTTGGTCGCGGAGCGGACCAGGATCGCGTCGACCTCGGCGATGGCGGGCAGCAGCTCGGCGCGGTCCGCGCCGTTGCACTGCCGGATCTCGAAGTCCGGCCCCAGCGCGTCAACGGTGGCGGGCGACAGCTCTTCGGCGATGAGTACAACGGGTTTGCCGGTGGCAGCAGTGCTCACGTGAGTCCTCACAAGTCCCTTGCGGACGGCCGTCCCGACGGCCGCAGGCGGAGTCGCTTAGCCGCGTGGAAGACGCACGACGCTGTGGGCCCGACGCGAATGTTGAACAGAAGTGTAGTGGCGCCATGGACGCCGTCGTGCTCCTCGGTGGAAGGATCACTCGTCCGTGGCTGGACACGATGGACAAGGGCCGGGGCAACCGCCCCGGCCCTTGTCGTCACGACTTACGCGTCGTCGTCGTTGACCCAGCTCATGAGCTTGCGCAGCTCCTTGCCGGTGGTCTCCAGGAGGTGGTTCTCGTCCTGGGTCTTGTACTCGTTGTACTTCTTCAGACCGCCGTGGTACTCGTCCATCCACTGCTGGGCGAACGTGCCGTCCTGGATCTCGGCGAGGACCTTCTTCATCTCGGCCTTGGTGGCGTCCGTGATGATCCGCGGTCCGGTGATGTAGTCGCCCCACTCGGCGGTCTCGGAGACGGACCAGCGCATCTTCTCCAGGCCGCCCTCATACATGAGGTCCACGATCAGCTTCAGCTCGTGGAGGCACTCGAAGTACGCGATCTCCGGCTGGTAGCCCGCCTCGGTCAGGGTCTCGAAGCCCGCCTTGACCAGCGCGGCGGTGCCGCCGCAGAGCACGGCCTGCTCGCCGAACAGGTCGGTCTCGGTCTCCTCGGTGAAGGTCGTCTTGATGACGCCCGCACGCGTGCCGCCGATGCCCTTGGCGTACGACAGCGCCAGCTCGAAGCCCTTGCCGGTCGCGTCCTGCTCGACGGCCGCGATGCACGGAACGCCGCGGCCCTCCTCGTACTGACGGCGGACGAGGTGGCCCGGGCCCTTGGGGGCGACCATGCAGACGTCGACGCCCTCGGGGGCCTTGATGAAGCCGAAGCGGATGTTCAGGCCGTGGCCGAAGAACAGGGCGTCGCCGTCCTTGAGGTTGTCCTTGATGGACTCCTCGTAGACCTTGGCCTGGATCGGGTCCGGCACCAGGATCATGATGACGTCGGCCTCGGCCGCCGCCTCGGCGGGGGTGACGACCCGCAGGCCCTGCTCCTCGGCCTTCGACTTGGACTTGGAGCCCTCGTGCAGACCGACGCGGACGTCGACACCCGAGTCACGGAGCGACAGCGCGTGGGCGTGGCCCTGGCTGCCGTAACCGATGACCGCGACCTTGCGGCCCTGGATGATGGACAGGTCGGCGTCGGCGTCGTAGAACAGCTCGGCCACTGGGAATCTCCTATGTGTGCTGGTGTTGCGTCCCACCGTACGGCGGGCGGGGGAAGGGAAGTCTGCCGGTCTCGCCATGCGGGCCGGTTGTCGCTACGCGCTCCGGTCGAGCGCCCGCAGGCTGCGGTCGGTGATGGAGCGGGAGCCGCGGCCGATGGCGATCGTGCCGGACTGGACGAGCTCCTTGATGCCGAAGGGCTCCAGCATCTTGAGCATGGCCTCCAGCTTGTCGCTGCTGCCGGTCGCCTCGATGGTGACGGCCTCCGGGGAGACGTCCACGGTCTTGGCGCGGAACAGCTGGACGATCTCGACGATCTGGGAGCGCGTCTCGTTGTCGGCGCGGATCTTGGCGAGGACGAGTTCGCGGGCGACCGCGGCGCCCGGCTCCAGTTCGACGATCTTCAGGACGTTGACGAGCTTGTTGAGCTGCTTCGTGACCTGTTCGAGCGGCAGGTCCTCGACGTTCACGACGATGGTGATGCGCGAGATGTCGGGGTGCTCGGTGACGCCCACGGCGAGCGAGTCGATGTTGAAGCCGCGGCGGGAGAACAGGGCGGCGATCCGGGCGAGGATGCCGGGCGTGTTCTCGACCAGGACGGAGAGCGTGTGCTTGGTGGACATGACTCTTGGTCTCTCTTTCGCTCTCGGTCTCAGTCGTCTTCGTTGTCGCCGAAGTCGGGGCGGACGCCCCGGGCGGCCATGACCTCGTCGTTCGAGGTGCCGGCTGCGACCATCGGCCAGACCTGGGCGTCCTCGTGGACGATGAAGTCGACGACGACGGGCCGGTCGTTGATGGCGTTGGCCTCGGCGATGACCTTGTCGAGGTCCTCGGGGCGCTCGCAGCGCAGCGCCACGCAGCCCATGGCCTCCGACAGCTTCACGAAGTCCGGGACGCGGGTGCCCTTGTTGGGGCCGATGTCCTCGGGACCGCTGTGCAGCACCGTGTTGGAGTACCGCTGGTTGTAGAACAGCGTCTGCCACTGGCGGACCATGCCGAGGGCGCCGTTGTTGATGATGGCGACCTTGATCGGGATGTTGTTCAGGGCGCAGGTGGTGAGCTCCTGATTGGTCATCTGGAAGCAGCCGTCGCCGTCGATCGCCCAGACCGTGCGGTCCGGCCGGCCGGCCTTGGCGCCCATCGCGGCCGGGACCGCGTAGCCCATCGTCCCTGCGCCGCCGGAGTTGAGCCAGGTGGCGGGCTTCTCGTACTCGATGAAGTGCGCGGCCCACATCTGGTGCTGGCCGACGCCCGCCGCGAAGATCGTGCCCTCCGGGGCGAGCTGTCCGACGCGCTCGATGACGTGCTGCGGCGAGAGCGAGCCGTCCTCCGGCTGCGTGTAGCCGAGCGGGTAGGTGTCGCGCCAGCGGTTGAGGTCCTTCCACCAGGCGGTGTAGTCACCCGTGTGGCCCTCGGTGTGCTCGGCCTGGACGGCCTGGACGAGGTCGGCGATGACCTCGCGTGCGTCACCGACGATCGGCACGTCGGCTGCGCGGTTCTTGCCGATCTCGGCCGGGTCGATGTCGGCGTGGACGATCTTCGCGTACGGGGCGAAGCTGTCCAGCTTGCCGGTGACGCGGTCGTCGAAGCGGGCTCCGAGGGCGACGATCAGGTCGGCCTTCTGCAGCGCGGTGACGGCGGTGACCGCACCGTGCATGCCCGGCATTCCCACGTGCAGCGGGTGGCTGTCGGGGAATGCGCCGAGCGCCATCAGTGTGGTGGTGACGGGCGCTCCGGTGAGCTCTGCCAGGACCTTCAGTTCGGCGGTGGCCTGCGCCTTCAGGACACCTCCGCCGACGTACAGGACCGGGCGCTTGGCCGCCGTGATCAGCTTGGCGGCCTCGCGGATCTGCTTGGCGTGCGGCTTGGTCACCGGGCGGTAGCCCGGCAGGTCCTGCTGCGGCGGCCAGGAGAACGTCGTCTGCGCCTGGAGGGCGTCCTTGGCGATGTCCACGAGGACGGGTCCCGGGCGTCCCGTCGAGGCGATGTGGAAGGCCTCGGCGATGGTGCGCGGGATGTCCTCGGCCTTGGTGACCAGGAAGTTGTGCTTGGTGATCGGCATCGTGATGCCGACGATGTCCGCCTCCTGGAAGGCGTCCGTGCCGATGGCCTTGGAGGCCACCTGGCCGGTGATCGCCACCATCGGGACCGAGTCCATGTGGGCGTCGGCGATCGGGGTGACCAGGTTGGTGGCGCCGGGGCCGCTCGTCGCCATGCAGACGCCGACCTTGCCGGTGGCCTGCGCGTAGCCGGTCGCGGCGTGGCCCGCGCCCTGCTCGTGCCGGACCAGGACGTGCCGCACCCGGGTGGAGTCCATCATCGGGTCGTACGCGGGGAGGATGGCGCCGCCCGGAATGCCGAACACCGTGTCGGCCCCGACTTCCTCGAGAGAACGAATGAGGGACTGCGCACCCGTGACGTGCTCGACGGGGGCGGACTGCTGTCCTGAGGATCGGGGCCGCGGCTGCGGATGGTGGGCCCCGGTGGCCTGCTCGGTCATCGGCATTCTCTTCTCGAAGCTGAGGGTTTTTGCGGGGTGTTTGCAGGGGTTTGGCAGGTGCCAGTGCAACAAAAAACCCCTCGTGCCGTGAGGCAAGCGAGGGGAGCGCGCCGGGTGCGGTCGCTGGGGGTCCGGTGTTCGGACCGGTCCGTCCCAGCTTCAGCCGACGCGCTTTCCAAGTACGAGAATTCGGGTGCGCATGGCATTGACCCTCCCCCCGGCACGCAGTACCTGTCAAGTAGGTGGGATGGGGGTCTCATTATGTGAACGCGCATAGGTCGCGGGGCCCCCGGTGAGCGCCCCAGGAGGGCCGCCCGCGTAGACGCCCGGAGGCCCTACCGCGTAGGCCGACGCACCGCTCGCGAACGCACCTCCGGGGCCGCCGTACGCCGCGGACGAGCCGCCCGTGTACGTCGCGGGACGGCCGCCCGCGAGCACCGGTTCGGCCGGGCCGTGCGGCACCGGGTACTCGCCCATCGTGAGCGCCCGCCGCAGCCGGTACTCGTCGAGCGGTCCGGCGAACGCCATGCCCTGCCCGTGGGTGCAGCCCATCGCGCGCAGGGCCACCACCTGCTCGGGCAGGTCGACGCCGTCGGCCACGGAGTCGAGGCCCAGGTCGCCCGCGATGCGGAGCAGTCCGGAAGTGATCTTGTGCAGCCGCGCCGACTCGACTACGCCCTCGATGAGGCCGCGGTCCAGTTTCAGTACGTCGATGGGGAGCCGGCGCAGGGCCGTGATCGCCGCGTACCCACTGCCGAAGCCGTCGAGCGCGATGCGGACACCGAGCCTGCGCAGGGCGGCGAGCCGTCGCTCCAGGTCGTCGAGGGAGACCCGGGGGTCGGTCTCGGCGAGCTCGACGACGAGCGCGCCGGAGGGCAGTCCGTACCGGGTGAGGAGCGCCTCGATGGAGCCCAGGGGCATGGAGCGGTCCAGGAGGCGGCGTGCGCTCATCCGGACGGCGACGGGCACGGCGTGCCCGGCCCTGCCGCGCTCGGCGGCCTGCTCCACGGCCTTCTCGAACATCCAGCGGCCCAGCTCGGCCGCGCGCTTGTCCTGGCCCTCCTTGGAGTCGGCGACCCGCAGGAACTCGGCGGGCGTGAAGAGGACGCCCTGCGCCGAACGCCAGCGGGCCTGCGCGGCGACCGCCGTGATCCGGCCGTCGTCCAGGGAGACGACCGGCTGGTGGAGCAGCGCGAACTCGCCGTCGTGCAGCGCGGCGCGCAGCCGGGTGGCGAGCTCCGCCTTGCGGACGACGTCGGCCTGCATCTGGGGTGCGTACAGCTCGACGCGCCCCTTGCCCGCGGCCTTGGCGCGGTACATCGCGAGGTCGGCGTTGCGGAGCAACTCGCCCGCGCCGATGCCCGGTTCGGCGAAGGCCACGCCGATGGACGCCGCTACGCGCACGTCGTTGCCGTCGATGGCGTAGGGCTGGGACAGGGTGATTCTGAGTCGGTCGGCGAGTTCGTAGATGTGCTGCTCTCTGGCGGCCTGGTCCCGGGTCCCGTCGCCGACGATGAGGGCCGCGAACTCATCGCCGCCGAGCCGGGAGGCGGTGTCGCCCGAACGCACCGCCTCCTGGAGTCTGCGCGCGGCCTGGATGAGGAGCTCGTCCCCGGCCTGGTGTCCGATGGTGTCGTTGACGGCCTTGAAGCCGTCGAGGTCGATGAAGAGCACGGCCGTGCCGCGGTCGGTGACTCTGCGGCCGGTCAGTGCCTGGCTGACGCGCCGGGTGAACAGGGCGCGGTTGGGCAGGTCGGTGAGCGGGTCGTGCTCGGCGTTGTGCTGCAACTGCGCCTGGAGCCTGACCCGTTCGGTGACGTCCCTGCTGTTGAAGATGAGGCCGCCCTGGTGGCGGTTGACGGTGGACTCCACGTTGAGCCAGCCGCCGTCGCCCGACTTGAAGCGGCACTCGATGCGGGTGGTGGGTTCCTCGACCGGGTTGGCGGCGAGGAATCTGCGCACTTCGTGGACGACCCGGCCGAGGTCCTCGGGGTGCATGAGGGAGGCCAGTTCGGAGCCCACGAGCTCTTCGGCGTCCCGGCCGTAGACCCCGGAGGCGGCCGGGCTCACGTAGTGCAGGATGCCGTTCGGCGCGGCGATCATGATGACGTCGCTGGAGCCCTGGACCAGGGACCTGAAGTGGTTCTCCTTCTGGGCCAGTTCCTGGGTGAGCGTGATGTTGTCCAGGAGCATGATGCCCTGGCGCACCACGAGTGCGAGCACCACCGTGCCCGCGGTGAAGAGCACGACGCGGTCCACACTGCGGCCGTTCAGTACGTTGTAGAGGATCCCCAACGTGCAGACGGCGGCGGCGAGATACGGCGTGAGAGCGGCGAGCGATCCGGCGATCGGACGGGTCGCGGGGGTCGGGTCCTCGGGTCCGCTGTCGTACTGCACGCGGGCGGGGCCCGTGCCGTGCCCGTCGCGCGCGTGCCAGGGTGCGGCCCACGGTGCGTACGCGAGGAGGAGCGAGCCCGCGAACCATCCGGCGTCCAGCATCTGGCCGGAGCGGTAACTGGTGTGCAGCAGCGGTGAGGTGAACAGCGCGTCGCACATCACGGTCAGGGCGAGCGCGCCGATCGCGGTGTTCACCGCGGAGCGGTTGGCGGACGACCTCTTGAAGTGCAGCGCCAGGACCATGCTGACCAGCGCGATGTCGAGGAGGGGGTACGCGAGCGAGAGCGCCGCGTACGCCACGCTCTGGCCCTCGAACTGCGCGGTGTGCGCGAGCGCGAGGCTCCAGGAGAGCGTGAGGAGCGAGCCCCCGATCAGCCACGAGTCGAGGGCCAGGCACCCCCAGCCCGCCTTCGTCACCGGGCGCTTGGCGAGCACGAGGAGTCCGATGATGGCGGGCGGCGCGAAGCAGAGGAAGAACAGATCGGCGAAGCCCGGACTGGGAACGGGGCGATCGAGAACGACCTCGTACCAGCCCCACACTCCGTTACCGAAGGCCGCCATCGCGGAGGAGAGCGCGAACAGCAGCCATGCGGGTCGAAAGCGGCTTCGGCGGGTGCGCGAGTACCGGAAGCAGGAGACCGCGGCGGCGGCCGCGGCGACGCTCAGTCCGAAGTCGCCCATGATCAGGGCCAGTCGCTCGGAGCCCCACCCGAGGGCCGAGCCCATGGCGTACGCCCCGCAGACCAGCAGCAGCGCCAGCTGGGATACGAGGCCACGGCCTCCCGGAAGCGGGCGCCTGACCAGCGGAATCCTGGGCGGCAGCGCCGCCACTCCCCCGTCGAGGACGGGGGTGGAGGTCGCGCGGGCGTTCACCGGGCCGCCCCGGTCCGTGCCGCCCCCGTGTCCGTCCGGCTCGCGCGTCGGCCGGGCCGACAGGGGCGCTGTGGTGTGCGGCGGCGTCCGCTGGTGCGACCGCCGGTTCGCCTGCGTCTGCGGGTCGATGTGCGTCGGAGTCGTCGGCTGAGGTTCCGCCGCGTCGGATCGTCCACCCATAGGCCGTGCATCGCCCGTCGCCCCCCTCGCAGTCTGCTGTCTCGTTCCCCGCGCCGAAAGGTCCACGGCGCTTCCCCTGTCGGGACGATACACCAGACTCGTCACTCAGCGACATAGCTTCTCTACGCTCCGTGACTGCGGACGGGGTGGCGGGCACGGGGCGCACACGCCCGTACGCGGAGCGTGCGCGAACCGTTCCGAGGGCGGTCAACTGCCCGTTGTCAGCACCACGTTGTCCAAGGGCCGTCCGGCGACGTGCTTGGTCAGTTGCGCGGCCAGCAGGCGCTTGGCGCGGGGCAGGAACGCCGAGGACGAGCCGCCCACGTGCGGGCTGACAAATGCCCCTGGAGCGTGCCACAGCGGGTGACCTGCGGGCAGCGGTTCGGGGTCGGTCACGTCGAGGGCGGCGGTGATGCGGCCGGACTCCAGTTCGGCGAGGAGCGCCTTGGTGTCGACCACGGGGCCCCGGGCCACGTTCACGAGCAGCGCGCCGTCCTTCATGCGGGCCAGGAAGTCCGCCCCCACCAGCCCGCGCGTGACCTCGGTGAGCGGTGTCGAAAGGATGACGACGTCCGCCTGGGGCAGCAGGGACGGCAGCTCGGCGAGCGGGTGCACGGGGCCGCGCTCCGTGGCACGGGCAGAGCGCGCGACGCGCGCCACCCGCGCGCACTCGAAGGGGGTGAGCCGGTCCTCGATGGCGGAACCGATCGATCCGTATCCCACGATGAGCACGGATTTGTCGGCGAGCGCCGGGTAGAAACCGGACCGCCACTCCTCCTGCCGCTGCCCCTCCACGAAGCGCGGGATGCCGCGCAGCGAGGCGAGGACGAGGGTGAGCGCGAGTTCGGCGGTGCTCGCCTCGTGGACGCCGCGGGCGTTGCACAACTGCACGCCGGGCGCGAGGAAGTCGATCCCCGGCTCCACGTGGTCGATGCCCGCGGTCAGTGTCTGTACGACGCGCACGGACGTCATGGCGGACAGGGGACGTACCGCGATCTCCGTGCCCTTCATATAGGGCACCACATAGAAGGCGCAGTCGGCCGGGTCCGCGGGAAACTCCGGACCGCCGTCCCAGTAACGGTAGGTGAGCCCGGCCTCGACGGCCGCGGGCAGTCCCTCTATGTCGTGCGCCTCAAACGGAAGCCATACGTCTGTCGTCATGGTCTGGAGGCTAGTGCGCGCCGGAGTGCGCCGTCCCCGGGAGGGCAACGGTCGGGGCCACCGGGGCGAAAGGTTAGTTTGGATGATCTCCGAACGAGGGGCGGGAGGGCACGATCAGGTGGAGCGCAGGACGATCGGCGCGGGGGCGCTCGAAGTGGGCGCCGTCGGACTCGGCTGCATGCCGATGAGCTGGGCGTACACCGGCTCGCGGCAGCGGGGCGACGCGTCGATGCGCACCGTGCACGCGGCGTTGGACGCGGCGGGTGCCGCCGGCGGCGGTCGCGGCGGGGGAATGCTCCTGGACACGGCGGACATGTACGGGCCCTTCACCAACGAGCTGTTGATCGGCAGGGTCTTGAAGGAGCGGCGCGCGGAGGCGTTCGTCTCGACGAAGTGCGGGCTGCTGGTGGGCGAGCAGCACATCGTCGCCAACGGCCGCCCCGGCTATGTGAAGCGGGCCTGCGACGCGTCGCTGCGACGGCTCCAGACGGACACCATCGACCTCTACCAGCTGCACCGCACGGACCCCGAGGTCCCCATCGAGGAGACGTGGGGCGCGATGGCCGAACTCGTCGCCGCGGGGAAGGTGCGGGCCCTGGGGCTGTGCGCCGTGGGGGCGCGCGCTCAACGGCGTTCTGCGCCGGGGCGCCCGGGCCCGGCGCTGCACGATCTGACGATCCGGCAGCTGGAGCGGGTGCAGCAGGTCTTTCCGGTGAGCGCGGTGCAGGCGGAGCTGTCGGTGTGGTCGCCGGAGGCGCTGGACGCGCTGCTGCCGTGGTGTGTGGCGCGCGGGGTCGGGTTCCTCGCGGCGATGCCGTTGGGGAATGGTTTCCTCACGGGGACGCTGAAGCCCGGCATGGGCTTCGAACCCGACGATCTGCGGGCCAGGCACCCCCGCTTCACCGCCGAGATGATGGCGGCCAACCAGCCGCTGGTGGTGGGGTTGCGCAGGGTGGCGGAGCGGCACGGGGCGACGCCCGCGCAGGCCGCACTCGCCTGGGTCCTCGCGCAGGGTCGACACGTGGTGCCGATACCCGGGGCCAAGCGGGAGCGGTGGGCGGTGGAGAACGCCGGGGCCGCGGCACTCCGACTCACGGAGCGTGACCTGACGGAGATCGCGTCGCTGCCGCCGGCGCTGGGGTCGTGGGACTGAGTGCCGGAGTCGGTCGTGGGGCTGAGCCCCGCGAACGCAGGACCGCGTCATAGCGGGCGGTCTTGTGGGGGCGATCGGGGACCCGCGGGGCGTGGGCGGTGTATGAACAGGGGAAGCCCTGCGTCGAAGGGATCCTGATCGTGCATCGACCTGCTGTTACGGCCGTGATGGCCGCCGCCGCCCTCGTCCTCGCCGCCGGATGCTCGTCCGGCGGCGACGATGAACCGGACCCCGCCGGGAGCCCGCCGAAGCGGGACGGGACGAGCCAGTCCCCCACCGGCAAGGCGGGCGCCGACGCCCCGCCGGAGAAGGGCTCGGCGAAGGTGACCCGCACCCTCACCACGGGCCTCAAATCCCCCTGGGGCCTCGCCCCGCTCCCCGGGGGCGACCTCCTGGTGTCCTCGCGCGACGAGGGGACGATCACCCGGATCGACGGGAATACGGGCAAGAAGACGGAGCTCGGCTCGGTGCCGGGCGTCTCCCCCGGCGGCGAGGGCGGTCTGATGGGCCTCGCGCTCTCTCCGTCGTACGCCTCGGACCACTTCGTGTACGCGTACTTCACGACGGAGTCCGACAACCGCATCGCCCGGATGCTGTACGACGAGAAGAAGCCGGAGGGCGAGCAGCTCGGCGCACCCGACACGGTCTTCAAGGGCATCCCGAAGGGCATGATCCACAACGGCGGCCGGATCACGTTCGGCCCGGACAAGATGCTGTACGCGGGCGCGGGTGAAACGGGGGACACGGACCTCGCGCAGGACAAGGACTCCCTGGGCGGCAAGATCCTCCGCCTCACCCCGGACGGCGAGCCCGCCCCGGACAACCCCTTCGGCGACTCCCCCGTGTACTCGTTCGGGCACCGGAACGTGCAGGGCCTGGCCTGGGACGAGGAGAAGCGGCTGTGGGCGTCGGAGTTCGGCCAGGACACCTGGGACGAGCTGAACGAGATCAAGTCCGGCGGCAACTACGGCTGGCCGGAGGTCGAGGGCAAGGAGGGCGAGGAGGGTTTCCGCGATCCGGTCGCCCAGTGGAAGACCTCCGAGGCCTCACCGAGCGGGGTCGCCTACGCCGAGGGCTCGGTCTGGATGGCGGGGCTGCGCGGTGAGCGGTTGTGGCGCGTCCCGGTGCGCGGGGTGACGGGCGACCCGGAGCCGCAGGCGTTCCTGAAGGGCGAGTACGGCCGCCTGCGCACGGTGGTCGCGGCGGGCGGCGACAAGCTGTGGCTGGTCACGAATGAGACGGACTCGCGGGGCACGCCGGAGAAGGGGGACGACAAGATTCTGGAGGTGCGGGTGAAGTAGCTCAGCTGCCGGGCTCGTCGGGGTCCTGGGACGATGCGTCCGAGTCCGGAGTCGCGTCCGCGCGCGGCGACGGCACGGGTGGGCGTACGACCACCTTGCCCGAGGTCAGGTCTATCGGTCCGCGCCCCGGGTCGCCGTCGGCGAGGTCGACACGGGTGAGTTCCAGGCGCTTGCGCTCGTCGTCCGTGTGCTTACGGCCCGGCGCGAACAGGGCCTCGATCGCGTTGAACACTGCGCCTCCCAGGAGCCGAGATTCCGCAGTCCAGCGTAAGCGAGGCCGCCACAGTCCGGCTGGGGAGCGGCAACGTGCAGGTCAGCGCAGTGCCGACGGGAACAGTCGCAGGCGGTGGGCGAGCGCGGCGGCCTCGCCACGGCCGGTGACGGACAGCTTGGCGAGGATGTTGGAGACGTGGACGCTCGCCGTCTTCGGGGAGATGAAGAGCTCCTCGGCGATCTGCCGGTTGCTGCGGCCCACCGCGACGAGCCGCAGGACGTCCCGCTCCCGGCTGGTCAGCCCCAGCGCCTCGGCCGGGTCGGCCGGGACGTCGGGGGCACGGGTCGCCTCGGCGGGGTTCAGGGTGAGGCGGGCGCGCTGGGCGAGTCCGGTGATCGCGTCGGAGAGCGGCCGGGCGCCGAGCCGGTCCGCCACATCCGCCGCCTGGCGCAGCAGGCCGGCCGCGCGCTCGCGGTCGGTGGTGTCCGGGCCGAGGACGGACTCGGCCAGGCGCAGGCGGGCGCGGGCGAGGTCGTAGGGGCGGTCGAGGGGTTCGAGTGCGGTGACCACGGTGGACCAGTCGGCGGGGGTGTCGCGGCCCTCGGAGCGCAGGAGTTCGGCGCGGGTCCATTCGTCGTAGGCCCGCCAGAGCGGGATGGGGGTGGCGAGGGACTTGGTGGCGCCGCGGATCCGGGCGAGGGCGGCGGGGCGGCCGGGCTCGGCGGCGGGCAGGCCGCGGGCGTCGGCCTCCATCCGGGCGGCGGCGAGCAGGAGGGGCCAGCCGTACTTGTAGGTGCCGAAGGGGAGGCCGTTGACGAGGCCGCGTTCGAGCTCGGCGCGGCCGTCGAGGATGCGGCCCTCTCCGGCGGCGACGCCCAGGGCGATGCGCAGCAGGACGAGGAGGTACTGGGGCTGGGGGTCGTGGGTGCCGAGGTGGTGGTGGGCGGTCAGCATGTGCCGGGTGGCGGCGGCGTACTCACCGCGGTGGAGGGCCATGCGGGCCAGGCGTTCGGCGGCCGAGACGCGGGGTTTTGAACTCTGGACGCAGCGTTGGGTGTGGGCGACGGCGTCGGCCGCCTCGTCCCAGCGGCCGAGGGAGATGAGGGACTCGGCGACGTTGGCCCAGACCCAGCCCTCGGTGTCGACCAGGCCGTACTTGCGGCAGAACTCGATGCCCTCCATGCCGACGCGCACGGATTCGGCGGAGCGGCCGACGCCTTCGAGGGAGGAGGGCAGGTTGATGTGGACGCGGCTCAGGTTGGTGACCAGACCGTCGCGTACGACGCGGTCCCTGATCTCGTACATCTCGGCGAGGCCCGCCTCGGGGTCGCCGGCCTCGACGAGGAGGGCGCCGCGGGTGAGGCGGGCGTTGAGCTCGATGACGTCGGCCTTGACCATGCGGGCGTACTCGACGGCGCGTTCGGCGGCGGCCAGGGTCTCGGGCCCCGGGTCGTGGAGCATGCCCCAGGAGGCCCGGTGGACCAGGACTTCGGCGTGCACCTCGGAGGGCGGCAGGCCGCGCATCAGCTCCTCGGCCTTGGCGATCTCGTCCCAGCCGTCGCTGCGGCCCAGGGTGGAGACGAGGCGGGAGCGGGATATCCAGAACCAGGCGGCGCGGTGGGGGTCCTTGCCCTCGTCGAGGAGGCGCAGGGCGCGCTTGGTGATCTTCAGGGCGCGCTCGCGTTCGCCGCAGAGGCGGCCCGCGACCGTGGCCTCGGCCATCAGGTCCAGGTAGTCCAGGGGGGTGGTGGCGGGGTCGCAGCCGCAGGGGGGATAGCCCTCGACGTAGTCGGCGGGGCGGAGTTCGCCGCGGACGGCGTCCGGGGCGTCGTCCCACAGCTCCATCGCGCGTTCCAGGAGGCGGAGTTGCTCGCTGTAGGCGTGCCGGTGGCGGGCTTCGACGGAGGCGCCGAGGACGGCGGGCAGCGCCTTGGCCGCGTCGTGCGCGTGGTACCAGTAGGCGGCGAGGCGGGCGGCGCGCTGGTCGGCGGCGACGAGCGAGGGGTCGGCCTCAAGGGCTTCGGCGAAGCGGCGGTTGATGCGGGAGCGTTCGCCGGGCAGCAGGTCGTCGCTGACGGCCTCGCGGACCAGGGAGTGCCGGAAGCGGTAGCCGTCGCCGTCCGGCGAGGCGAGCAGGATGTTGGCGCCGACCGCGGCCCGCAGCGCCTCGATCAGGTCGTCCTCGCCGAGCCCGGCGACCTCGGCGAGCAGCTCGTACTCGACGGTGGAGCCGCCCTCGGCGACGATCCGCGCCACCCGCTGGGTGTCCTCGGGCAGCGCCTCCACGCGGACGAGGAGCAGATCGCGCAGGGAGTCCGTCAGGCCGGCGCAGCTGCCGCCGTGGGAGGCGACGGCGAGCTCCTCGACGAAGAACGCGTTGCCGTCGGAGCGGTCGAACACGTCGTCCACCAGGGACGGTTCGGGTTCGGCGGCGAGGATCCCGGCCATCTGACGGGCGACCTCGTCCTTGCTGAGGCGGCCCAGTTCGACGCGGCGCACGGTGCGCAGCCGGTCGAGTTCGGCGAGGAGGGGGCGCAGGGGGTGGCGGCGGTGGATGTCGTCGGCGCGGTAGGTGGCGAGGAGGACGAGGCGGCCGCCGCGCAGGGTGCGGAAGAGATAGGCGAGGAGGTGGCGGGTCGAGGCGTCGGCCCAGTGCAGGTCCTCCAGGGCGACGACGACGGTGCGGTCGCGGGAGAGGCGTTCCAGGAGGCGTGCGGTGAGTTCGAAGAGGCGGGCGGTGCCTTCGTCGGAGCGGCCGCCGTGGGCGTGCCCGTGCGGGGCGGGGGCCGCCAGTTCGGGCAGGAGTCCGGCGAGCTCCTCCTCCTGGCCCTCGGCCGCGGCGGCCAACTCGTCGGGGAGCAGGCGGCGCAGGGCGCGCAGGGCGGTGGAGAAGGGGGCGAACGGCAGTCCGTCGGCGCCGATCTCGACGCAGCCGCCGACCGCGACGACGGCGCCCCGTGCTTCGGCGGCCGCGGTGAACTCCTCGACGAGGCGGGTCTTGCCGACCCCCGCCTCGCCGCCGAGCAGCAACGCCTGGGGCTCGCCCGGGCCGGGGCCCCCGGCTCCTTCGAGCGGGGTTCCCGTGGCGCGGGCGAGCGCTTCTTTCAGTACGCCCAGTTCATCGGTGCGGCCGACGAACACCGGGCTGACGGACCTGGTCTCCACAGCCGCGAGCATCGCACAGTGCGAGGACACCGCGGCACCCGTTATCCGCGGAGCGGACAGCGGTGCGGAGTGCGGTGCGAAGTACGGTGCGGAGTGCGGTGCGGCGTGCGTCATGTCAGGCGGCCCGCATGAAGCGGATCTTCCGGAGGGGCGTGCTCACCGGCCCCTCGGCTTCGTCGCGGGCCGATCGGCGGGCGGCGGCGCGGCGCTTGCGGGCCTCGCCGACCAGGCGCTGGTGGTCGGCCCGGCGGACCAGCTCGGCGGCGCGCATCTCGTGCATCTCGTACTCGAACATCTCGTGCCCCTCGGGTTGTGGGTGGTATCGCCGGTGTCGTTCCCTGCGATGTCTCCACTTTCTTCTCCCAGGGGGGTCGCCCGCATCGGGCGGCTGCCGCATCTCCGGAGCGTGGGGGGCCTTAGACATGACGGAGGGCGGGGCAGGGGCCTTAGCCCCTGCCCCGCCCTTGCCTTAGGCGTCCCGCGACGGGCCGCTTACGAAGGTGCCGACGGCAGGCCGAGCAGCAGGTCGGAGTATTTGGCGATGGCGAGGACGAGCCCGATCACGCCGAGCACGAAGCCCGCCCACGCGACGGACTTGATCCACGGCGCCTGCTCCTTGCCGGGGACGCCGAACGCGGGCCGGACGAGGACCACGAAGCCGACGACGAGCGCGGAGAGCGCGAAGAGGCCCGCGACCAGCGCGGTGGCCTGCCAGGAGTCGCCGTACATCGCCTGGAGCTGGTCGGAGACGCTGGCGGACTGCTTGGTCTCCAGCTGTCCCATGATGTTCGAGCGTGCCCCGGCGATCGTGCCGAGCCAGCCGCCGGAGAGGCCGATCACGCCGAGCGCGGCGGAGACGACGGCCGCGGCGCCCTGGCCGACGCCGGTGGACTTGGCGGTCACCACGGGTTCGGCGTCGGCGTCGGCGTCGGAATCGGCGTCGGTGTCGGACGCGTCCAGCGCCTCGCCGTCCGACTTCGCGTCCGTGGCCGCGTCCGAGCCCGCGTCCGCATCCGTGGCCGCGTCCGTCTTCGTGTCGGCCGTGTCGGCCGTGTCGGACTTCGTGACGTCGACCGTCTCCGGCTCTCCGGCCGCGTCATCTGTCTTAGTACCCATGCTCCGCACCGTACGGACGGAGTCTGAGAGCTCTCTTAACGCGCGTCCCCGTCGCCGCGCAGCGCCCGCCACTCCGGCGCGAGGACGGACCAGACCTCCATGTCGTGCCGGATGCCCTGCCAGGGGAAGCTCTCCCGCAGCACGCCGTCCTTGGTGAAGCCGAGCCGCTTGGCGGCCGCCTTGCTGCGGTCGTTGCGCGAGGAGACGAGCCACTCCACGCGGTGCATGCCGCGCTGGTCGACGGCCCAGTCGATGAGGACCTTGGACGCCTTGTTCACCAGGCCGCGCCCGGCGGCCGACGGCTCCAGCCAGACGCCGACCTCACAGCCGTCCACGCTGGTGTCGAAGATCCGGAAGAGGACGCCGCCGACGAGTGTGCCGTCCAGCCAGATGCCGTAGAAGCGGCCGGTGTCGGCGGCCTGCTTGTCGGCGAACGTCTGGAGGTGCTTGCGCGCGCCTTCGAGGTCCTGCACCGTCGTGGCGAAGGGCACGTACGGCCCCGCGTACTCCCGCGCCCGCTCGACGTGCTCGAGGAACTCCTGCGCCTGCCACGGCTCGATCGGCCGCAGCTCAGCGCCCTCGCCCAGCGATATCGCGAACATCCTGCTCCTTCGGCCCACTCACGTCGTCGACTGCGTCCCGCTCTCCGGGGATCTTCGCAGATGCGCCGCCCGTGTTCGAACGACATTCGGGCGGCTCGATGCTGATGCGCGGCAGGAGGCGGTCGAGGCCGCGCGGCAGCCACCAGTTGGCGCCGCCGAGCAGGTGCATCAGGGCCGGCACGAGCAGCGTGCGCAGCACGAAGGCGTCGAGAGCGACGGCCGCCGCGAGCGCGATGCCGAACATCGCGATGACGCGGTCGCCGCTGAGGACGAAGGCGAGGAAGACCGAGATCATGATGACGGCGGCGGAGTTGATGACGCGGCTCGTCTCGGCGAGCCCCACGCGGACGGCCCGCCGGTTGTCGCCGCTCGCCAGCCACTCCTCGTACATCCGGCTGACCAGGAACACCTGGTAGTCCATGGAGAGCCCGAAGAGGACGGACACCATGATCACGGGGAGGAAGGGCTCGATGGGCCCGGCCCTGCCGAGTCCGAGCAGTTCACTCCCCCACCCCCACTGGAAGATCGCGACGACGACGCCGAAGGCGGAGGCGACGGCGGCGACGTTCATCGCGGCGGCCTTGAGGGGGATGCCGACGGAGCGGAAGGCGAGCAGGAGCAGGACGCAGCCGAGCCCGATGACCACGCCCACGAAGAGCGGCAGTTTGCCGACGATGACCTCGGCGAAGTCGTCGTAGCTCGCGGTGACGCCGCCGACCCGCAGATCCAGGGAGCGGTCCGCCTCGGCCCTCGGCAGGACGTCCTCGCGGAGCCGGTCGACGAGGGCGCTGGTCGCCTCGGACTGCGGTGCCGAGTCGGGGACGACGGTGAGGAAGGCGGCGCGGCCGCCGTCGTCGTACGTCACCGGGCTGACGGAGGCGATGCCTTCGGTCGACTTCAGCGTGGTGACGAGGTCGTCGAGGGCGACTCGGCCGCCCGCTCCGTAGACGTCGCCCACCAGGGTGAGGGGGCCGTTCACGCCGGGCCCGAACCCGTCGGCGAGCAGGTCGTACGCCTGCCGTGTCGTGGCCTTCGCCGGGTTGTTGCCCTGGTCGGACGTGCCCAGGTGCAGGCCGAGCGTGGGCAGCGCGAGTACGGCCATGACGAGGACCGCGACGGCGCCGAGCACCTTGGGGTGGCGCTCCACGAAGGCGGCCCAGCGGGCGGCGAACCCGGTCGGCAGCTCGGGTTCGGGTCCGTGGGTGGCGATCCTGCGGCGTTCGCGGCGGCTGAGGGCGCGCGGGCCGATCCAGCCGAGGAGGGCGGGCAGCAGGGTGACGGACGCGGCGACGGTGAGGACGACGGTCAGCGAGGCGGCGACGGCGACGCCGTTGAGGAAGCCGAGCCGCAGGATGAGCATGCCGAGGAGGGCGATGCAGACGGTGGCGCCCGCGAAGACGACGGCGCGTCCGGTGGTGGCGACGGCGCGTTCGGCGGCGACGGCGACGGGCAGGCCGCGTTTGAGGCCCTTGCGGTGTCTGGTGACGATGAAGAGGGCGTAATCGATGCCGACGCCGAGGCCGATGAGGGTGCCGAGCATCGGTGCGAAGTCGGCGACGGTCATCAGGTGGCCGAGCAGCACTATGCCCGCGTACGCGGTGCCGACGGAGACCAGGGCGGTGGCGATGGGCAGGGCGGACGCGGCGAGGGAGCCGAAGGCGAGGAAGAGGACGACGGCGGCGACGGCCACTCCGACGACCTCGGCGACCTGGGCGCTCTTGGACTCGGTGAGCCCGACGGCGGTGCCGCCAAGCTCGACCTGGAGCCGGTCGGATGCGGCGGCCTTCGCGGTGTCGACGACGGCCTGCGCGTCGGCCTTGTCGATGTCGTCGGCCTGCTCGCGGAAGGTGACGGTGGCGTACGCCGTACGGCCGTCCTGGCTGATCCGGCTCGTGCTCCCGTCGTCGTACGGTCCGGAGACGGACGCCACGGCGGGCTGCTCGGCGATCTTGCCGAGGGCGTCGGACATCGTCTGCTCGACGTCGGCGGCGCGGACGGAGGCGCCGGGTCCGGTGTGCCAGACCACGGTGTCGCTGTCGCCGCCGAGGCCGTGGAAGTTCTCGTTCAGGAGCTGGGTCGCGCGACCGGACTCGGTGCCCGGCACTTCGTAGTCGTTCGAGTACGCGGATCCGGCGACGGCCGCGGCGGTCGCGGCGCCGCCCAGGGCGAGGAGCCACAGCAGGACGACGACGAGGCGGTGCCTGACGCACCAGCGGGCAAGTGCTGCCACGGACCGGCTCCCTGGTTATGTTCCTGGATCTTCACCGGGAGCGGCAGTCGACGAACTGAACGGCCCGCAAAGAACGCATGAGTGGCGACATGTGCGCCGCAGCCACTTTCGCAGCCCTTGATGATCGTTGGTCCGCTTCGTGGCCTTCCTCACAAGGGCACAAGAGCACAGGGAGCGCGGGAGCTCATCACGAGCCCCCCACGCCCCCTGCGCACGCCGCGCGTGTCGCGCGTGTCGCGTATGCGTGCTTCAGCCCGAGACGCTCGCGCGTCCGTTCTCGATGTGCCCCATCAGCCGCCGCCGGAAGGCGGCGTCGCCGTCGGCGGTCACCTCGACGTCGTACCAGCCGTGCTCGTCGGCGGTGTGCCACGCGATCGTACGGCTGCTGCGGGCCTTGACGCGGACGGTGCGCGTCCGCGAGCGGACGTCCGATGCGTCCACGTATCCGAGCGGCTCGACCGTGAAGACGAGGTCGCGGCGGCCGCGGTTGGCCAGCGTGAGGTGGATCTCGCGCCGGGTGATGGCGGAGGCGACCCGCGCCCCGCCGTCCTTGCCGTGCCCCTCCTTGCCTCCGCCATCCGTCGCCCCCGCGAACTCGCGCCGGAAGCCGTTCGGGCCGACGACGGTGAAGGCGTACGTGTCCCCCGGCACCGGCACGGTCCACGAGCCCTTGCGGACGACGTCCTGATGCTGCGGGATCGGGAACTCACCGGCGTACGGGTAGAGCGCGAAGTGGGCGCTGGAGCTGCCGCCGTTGCGCAGCCGCACCGTGAGCGTGCCGTCCTCGGCCGGCCCGGCGTCGGCGTCGGGCTGGTAGGGCAGCGGGCGGGCGCGGCGGACGCCCGGTTCCTGGACCGGCATGGACTGCTTCAGGGGCGGCTGCGGGTTCCAGCGGCCACTGAACGGGGGGATGGCGCCCGGCTGCTCGACGTCGGGCCGCCGGTGGCCGCGCCGGAAGTCGAAGGCGCCGGTGAGGTCGCCGGTGACCTTGCGGCGCCAGGCGCTGATGTTGGGCTCCCGCACGCCGGTCCACTTCTCCAGGAAGCGCACGACGGAAGTGTGGTCGAAGACTTCGGAGCAGACGTACCCGCCGACGGTCCACGGCGAGACGACGAGCATCGGCACGCGCGCGCCGAGCCCCGTCGGCTTGCCCTCCCAGCGCTCCTCCCGCTCCTCGGCGGAGTCGCCGCCGGGCACGGGCGGCGGTACGTGGTCGAAGAAACCGTCGTTCTCGTCGTAGTTGATGAAGACGGCGGTGCGGCGCCAGACGTCGGGGTGCGAGGCGAGGGCGTCCAGGACCTTGTAGACGATGGTGGCGCTGTGGATGGGTGAGGAGACGCTGGGGTGCTCGGAGTCCAGGGCGGACGGCACCAGATAGCTGACCTTGGCCAGCTTGCCGCGTGCGACGTCGTCGGCGAACTCCTCGGCGAGCTTGCCGGTGGGCACGCGCCGCAGACCGCGCTCGAAGAGGGACCGTTCCCGCTTGTTCAGCGTGGCGACACCCTCCTCCAGGGTGGCGAGCAGCTTGGTGCGCTCTGCCTCGTCCTTCGCGTCGCGCACCTTGGCGTAGAAGGCCTCCATGTAGGTGAGGCCCGTCTTGGCCAGGGCCTTGCGGGCGATGGCCTTGAAGGTGGTGAAGAACTCGATCTGGTTGTCGGTGAAGTTCTCCCACTCGGTGTACGTCTGCCAGCTCACGCCCGCCTTCTCCAGGCGCTCGGCGTACGTGCCCCAGCCGTACCCCGGGTGCGTGCCCTCGGCGTACGCGTCGTTGCCGACGGCCCGTTTGCCGTTCGGCTCGTATCCGGTCTTGCCGCTCCACAGGTGGTTGCGGTTGGGGCTGGTGGAGGTGTGGATGGACGAGTGGTAGGCGTCGCAGACGGTGAAGGTGTCGGCGAGTTCGTAGTGCAGCGGGATGTCCTCGCGCGTGTAGTACGCCATGGTGGCGGCCGTCTTGGCGGTGACCCAGCCGTCCATCCAGCCGTCGTGCCAGGCCTTGGCGCCGCCGCTCCAGGAGTGGTCGAGCGCGCCGATGTACTGGAGGTCCTTCTTCTGCGTCTCGGCGGCCTGCCGCACGGGGAACGGCAGGATGGTGCGCAGGGCGCTCGGCTGCTCGAAGACCGAGGTGCCGCCGGGGAGGCGTATCGCGTTGCGGTCGCCGAAGCCGCGCACGCCGCGCAGGGAACCGAAGTAGTGGTCGAACGACCGGTTCTCCTGCATCAGGATGACCACGTGCTCGATCTTGTCGAGGCCGCCGTGGGCCGGCGGCTCGTGCGCGAGCGCCTCCTGCAGCGAGGGCGGCAGGAACGAGCCGACGGCGGCGACGCCGAGCGCGCCGCCGCCGATCGCCATCAGGCGTCTGCGCGAAATCTCCGGAGTCACGTGGGACCTCCCAGTAGTCCTGGCCGACATCCAATGGTTCTCTGCTGATCCATTGACCTGTACGGCGGGGACGCTAGTGACGCCCGGTTTCCTTGTGAAGACTGCGGGACGAAGTCGCGGTGAACGTCCAAAAGTTCACCACGGCAGTCCATGGCGGACGGGGCTGCCGACGGTGGCGGGCAGCGATGTCAGTGGCGGGTGTCATTCTCGGACACATGGAACTCGCCAACCGCATCGCCGCCTTCACGGAGCTGGTCGGACCGCCCGCCGACGCCGCGCCCGCCGTCGACTGGGCCACGGTGGAGGCCTGGCTCGAAGTCCCGCTCCCCGGGGACTACAAATCGCTGGTGACGGCGTACGGCCCGGCCGAAATAGGCCACCCCGGCACCGCTTCCCTACGGCTGCACACGCCGTGCGTCAGCACCGACGGGCGGTACGAGTACGGGGCGTGGGTGGTCGAGACCCACCGGCACTCCGCCATCAGGCCCGGCATGTTCACCCGGGAGCAGCGCCGCTTCCTGCCCGACGAGGGCGGCCTCCTCGCCTTCGCCACCACGTCGGCGGGCGACCACCTCTTCTGGGACACCTCGGCTTCGAAGGACCCCGACGAGTGGCCGGTGGTGCTCCTGACCACGTCCGTCGCGGTCGGCGTCGCCGCCCCCTGGGTGGCGTACGACATGCCGCTCCTGGAGTTCCTGCACACCGCGGTCCACGAGGGCGTGCCGAACCCGGGCGAGCCCGGCGGGCGCCTCGGCCCGCTGCCGCCCGTAGCGCGCACCTGGGCGCCGCTGGCCGGAGCCGCGCCGTGGTCACCGCCGCCCCGGGGGACGTACGTCGACGCCCGCCAGCACGCCGCGCTCACCGAGGGCGAGGGCCTGGCGGCGGTCACCGCGCTGATACCCCCGCCGCTCACCCCCCACCTGGGCAAGGGCAGTTGGGAGGCGCTCTTCGAACGGCTCGGGACACGCCTTCCCGCGGACTTCGTGGCGCTGTCGGAGGCGTACGGCGCGGGGAACTGGAGCTGGTGGCTCGACATGCCGGTGCCGCTCGACCTCGACCACCGGCTCGGCCTCGCGGCGGGCACGGAGGAGATGCTGGAGGGGTACCGCAGCCTGCGCGAGAGCTTCCCCGAGTACTACCCGTTGCCCGCCTGGCCCGAGCCCGGGGGCTTCCTGCCCGTCGTCTCGACGATCGACGGCGACCAGATCGGCTGGTGCGCCGAGGGCGACGACCCCGACCGGTGGCGCGTCGCGGTCAACCCGCGGCACGCGGACCAAGGGCCGCCCCTGGAGACGAACTTCACCGAGACGCTCCTGAACTGGCTGCGCGGCGGCCGCCCATCGGGCGAGGGCTTCTACTGGCTGCGCAAGGACCAGGACCCGCTGGAGCACATGTTCTTCGAACCGTTCGGGGCTCCGCCGGGTACGGGTGAGGGCGGCACCCCCGAAGGGAGCACCGCCCTCACCCGGCCGGACGGAGAGAACCTCAGCCCTCGCTGACGCCCAGCTTCTCCAGGATCAGCTCCTTGACGCGGGCCGCGTCGGCCTGGCCACGAGTGGCCTTCATGACCGCGCCGACCAGCGCGCCGGCGGCCGCGACCTTGCCGCCGCGGATCTTGTCCGCGACGCCGGGGTTGCCGGCGATGGCCTCGTCGACGGCGGCCGTCAGGGCGCCCTCGTCCGAGACGACCTTCAGGCCGCGCTTCTCGACGACCTCGTCCGGCGTGCCCTCGCCCTTCAGGACACCCTCGATGACCTGGCGGGCCAGCTTGTCGTTCAGGTCACCCGCGGAGACGAGCGCGGTCACCCGGGCGACGTGCGCCGGAGTGATCGGGAGCTCCTCAAGGGCGACACCCGACTCGTTGGCGTTACGGGCCAGCTCGCCCATCCACCACTTGCGGGCCGACGCCGCGTCGGCGCCCGCCTCGATGGTGGCGACGATCGGCTCGACCGCACCCGCGTTGAGGATCGACTGCATGTCGTGCTCGCTGATGCCCCACTCCTCGCGGAGGCGGTTGCGGCGCACGCGCGGCATCTCGGGCAGACCGGCCCGCAGCTTCTCGACCCACTCGCGGGCCGGGGCGACGGGGACGAGGTCGGGCTCCGGGAAGTACCGGTAGTCCTCGGCGTTGTCCTTGATGCGCCCGGCGGTGGTGGAGCCGTCCTCCTCGTGGAAGTGACGGGTCTCCTGCACGATCGTGCCGCCGGAGTTCAGGACCGCCGCGTGGCGCTGGATCTCGAAGCGCGCCGCGCGCTCCACGGAGCGCAGCGAGTTGACGTTCTTCGTCTCACTGCGCGTGCCGAACTCCTGCTGCCCCTTGGGGCGCAGCGAGAGGTTCACGTCGCAACGCATCTGGCCCTTGTCCATCCGGGCCTCGGAGACGTCGAGCGCCTTGATGAGCTCGCGCAGCTCGGCGACGTACGCCTTGGCGACCTCGGGGGCACGCTCGCCCGCGCCCTCGATCGGCTTGGTGACGATCTCGATGAGCGGGATACCGGCGCGGTTGTAGTCAAGGAGGGAGTGCGAGGCGCCGTGGATACGGCCCGTAGCGCCACCGACGTGCGTGGACTTGCCGGTGTCCTCCTCCATGTGGGCGCGCTCGATCTGGACGCGGAAGACTTCGCCGTCCCCCAGCTGGACGTCCAGATAGCCGTTGAAGGCGATCGGCTCGTCGTACTGGGAGGTCTGGAAGTTCTTCGGCATGTCCGGATAGAAGTAGTTCTTCCGGGCGAAGCGGCACCAGTCGGCGATCTCGCAGTTCAGCGCGAGGCCGATCTTGATCGCGGACTCGACACCGATCTCGTTGACGACCGGCAGGGCGCCGGGCAGGCCGAGACAGGTGGGGCAGGTCTGGCTGTTCGCGTCCTGCTTGAGCGCGGTCGAGCAGCCGCAGAACATCTTGGTCTTGGTGCCGAGCTCGACATGGACCTCGAGGCCCATGACGGGGTCGTACGTCGCGAGGGCTTCCTCGTACGACACCAGGTCAGAAGTGACAGTCACGGTGAAACTTTCCCTCTCAGCCCAGCAGGACGTCGTCGTCGCCGAGGCGCTTGAGCTCGCGTACGAGCAGCGCGACGCCGGTGACGATGGCGGCAGCGGAGACGACGGCGTCCACGAGACGGAGCGTGTCGTGGTCCGAGCGGGCCATCCTGGCCTGCTTGAGCACGCTGACCGCGCCGAACGCGGTGGTGCCGATCGACAGGTACGTGCCGGTCTTGGACTTCTTGAAGCCCTTGGCCTTGTTCAGTGCACTCACAGCGACGGTGCCTCCTCAAGCAGCGGGTGACCCCACTTTTCCACGAAGGCGGCCTCGACGGCAGCGCCGACCTTGTACAGCCGGTCGTCCTTCATGGCGGGGGCGATGATCTGCAGTCCGACGGGCAGGCCGTCCTCCGGCGCGAGGCCGCAGGGCAGCGACATGGCGGCGTTGCCCGCCAGGTTGGTCGGGATGGTGCACAGGTCGGCGAGGTACATCGCCATCGGGTCGTCGGCGCGCTCGCCGATCGGGAACGCGGTGGTCGGCGTCGTCGGGGAGACGATCACGTCGACCTGCTCGAACGCCGCTTCGAACTCGCGGGTGATGAGCGTGCGGACCTTCTGGGCGCTGCCGTAGTACGCGTCGTAGTAGCCGGAGCTGAGCGCGTACGTACCGAGGATGACGCGACGCTTGACCTCGTCGCCGAAGCCGGCCTCGCGGGTCAGGGCGGTGACGTCCTCTGCGGACCGCGTGCCGTCGTCGCCGACGCGCAGGCCGTAGCGCATGGCGTCGAAGCGGGCGAGGTTCGAGGAGCACTCGGAGGGCGCGATCAGGTAGTACGCGGAGAGCGCCAGGTCGAACGTCGGGCAGTCCAGCTCGACGATCTCGGCGCCGAGCTGCTTGAGCAGCTCCACCGACTCGTCGAAGCGCTGCACGACACCGGCCTGGTAGCCCTCGCCGCGGAACTGCTTGACGACGCCGACACGCATGCCCTGGACGGAGCCGTTGCGGGCGGCCTCGACGACCGGCGGGACCGGGGCGTCGATGGACGTCGAGTCGAGCTCGTCGTGGCCCGCGATGACCTCGTGCAGCAGCGCGGCGTCGAGGACGGTGCGGGCGCAGGGCCCGCCCTGGTCGAGGCTGGAGCTGAACGCGACCATGCCGTAGCGGGACACGCCGCCGTACGTCGGCTTGACGCCGACCGTGCCGGTGACGGCCGCGGGCTGGCGGATCGAGCCGCCGGTGTCCGTGCCGAGGGCGAGGGGGCTCTCGTACGAGGCGAGGGCCGCGGAGGAGCCGCCGCCGGAGCCGCCGGGGATGCGGGTGAGGTCCCAGGGGTTGCCGGTGGGGCCGTACGCGCTGTTCTCCGTGGAGGACCCCATGGCGAACTCGTCCATGTTGGTCTTGCCGAGGATGACGACGTCGGCGGCCTTCAGGCGCTTGGTGACCGTCGCGTCGTACGGCGGGATCCAGCCCTCGAGGATCTTCGAGCCGACCGTGGTCGGGATGCCCTCGGTGGTGAAGATGTCCTTGAGCGCGACGGGGACGCCGGCCAGCGGGCCGAGCTTCTCGCCCCGGGCGCGCTTCTCGTCGACGGCGCGGGCCTGCGCGAGGGCGCCCTCGCGGTCGACGTGCAGGAAGGCGTGCACCTTCTCGTCGACGGCGTCGATGCGGGCCAGGTGGGCCTCGGTGACCTCGACCGCGGTGAGCTCGCCGGAGGCGATCCTCGACGCGATCTCTGCTGCGGTGAGCTTGATGATGTCCGTCATGGCTTTCAGTCCTCCCCCAGGATCTGCGGCACCTTGAAACGCCGCTGCTCCTGGGCGGGGGCGCCCGAGAGCGCCTGCTCGGGGGTGAGCGACGGGCGGACCTCGTCCGCGCGCATGACGTTCGTCAGCGGCAGCGGGTGCGAGGTCGGCGGTACGTCTTGGTCGGCGACTTCCGAGACGCGGGCTACCGCGCCGATGATGTCGTCGAGCTGTCCGGCGAAGTGGTCGAGCTCCTCGGCCTTCAGCTCCAGACGTGCAAGGCGGGCGAGGTGGGCGACCTCCTCGCGCGTAATGCCAGGCATGCGGCGATCCTCAGGGGTGAGTGTGTGGGTTGTGGCCCAATCCTATGGGTCACCGACCCGTGCCCGTGAAACGGTTTCCTCCCCGCGGCTCCGGGGCGCCCGCGCGGGCTACTGCACCACGTGCCCCGGGGACTGTTCCGCGGCGGCGTTCGCCGCTTCCGCTGCTACGTCCGCCGGTCGGCGCCAGCCCCGGGAGCCGCGGGCGCGGAGCCATGCCGTCGTCTCGTCGGCCGGCATGGCGGCCGCGACGAGCCAGCCCTGGACCGCGTCGCATCCGAGGTCCCGCAGCCGCTCCCACGTCTCGTCGTCCTCGACGCCCTCGGCGACGACGAGCAGTCCGAGCGAATGGGCGAGGTCGACGGTGCAGCGGACGATCTCGGCGTCCTCGTTGTCGACGGCGAGGCGGGCCACGAAAGAGCGGTCGATCTTCAGCTCGCTGACCGGGAGGCGGCGCAGGTGGACCAGGGAGGAGTACCCCGTGCCGAAGTCGTCGAGGGACATCTTGACGCCGTGGCCGGTGAGCCCCGCGAGGGTGTCCGCGGCGCGCTGCGGGTCTTCGAGGAGGACGTGCTCGGTTATCTCCAGCTGCAGGGCTCCCGCGGGGACCCCGTGACGGGCGAGGCGCGCGGCGACCGCTCCGGCGAAGCCCGGCGTGTGGACGTCGCGCGGGGAGACGTTGACGGCGACGGGCACCTTCAGGCCCTGCGCCTGCCACTTCGCGACCTGGCCGAGTGCGGTCTCCAGGACGTACTCGGTGAGGTGCGGCATGAGGCCGGACGACTCGGCGATGGCGATGAACTCATCGGGCGGCACCTTCCCCCGTTCGGGGTGCACCCAGCGCACCAGCGCCTCCAGGCCCGCGACCTGTCCGTCGAACTGGACCTTCGGCTGGTAGTGCAGCTCGACGTCGCCCGCGTCGAGGGCGCGGCGCAGGTCGCCGAGGAGGCCGAGCCGGTCGGGGGTGTTGGAGTCGCGCTTGGATTCGTAGACCTCGACACCCGTACGGTCCCGCTTGGCCTGGTACATCGCGACGTCCGCGCGCCTGAGCAGGCCTTCCGCGTCGAGTGCGTGGTCGGGGAAGACGGCGAGGCCCGCGCTGGCCTCCAGGACGAGGGTGAGGCCGTCGAGGTCGAGCGGGGAACCGAGCGCGGCGACGAGCTGGCGGGCCACGCGCGTGGCCGACGTCGTGGAGTCGGCGACCGGCAGCAGGACGGCGAACTCGTCGCCGCCGAGGCGCGCCGCTTCCGCGCCGCGGGGCAGCGCGAGGCGCAGCCGGTCCGCGATCTGGAGGAGCAGCCGGTCACCGGCGAGGTGCCCGAGGGTGTCGTTGACCGACCGGAAGCGGTCCATGTCGATGAGCATTAACGCGGACCGCGCGCCGATCCGCTCCGCGTCGTCGAGGGCGGTCCAGGTCCGTTCGAGGAGCCACTGCCGGTTGGGCAGGCCGGTGAGGGGGTCGCGGAGCTGCTCCTCGGCACGGGCGCGGGCGATCCACAGGGTGGAGTCCAGGGCGACGAGCGGGATCGCGAAGAGGGGCAGCAGGATCGGCAGGGAGATCGCGACGACGCAGATCAGCGGGGCGATGCCGAGCAGCGCGATGCCGAGGAGGCCCTGCCGGACGAGGGCGGTGCGGGTGACGGTGGGCAGGGCTTCGGTGCGGGGCGCGTGGACGTACCAGAGCAGGACGCGGGTGACGACGAGGTACGCGACGGCGACCAGGGCCACTTGGGGTGCGGTGTAGAGGTCCCAGGTCTCGGGGAGCCAGGGCGATTCGGCGCTGGGTGCGGTGCCGAACGCGGCCAGGGTGAGTGCGCCCGCGCCGATGCCGAGGATGTCCACCGCGCCGTGCAGCAGTCCCTGGCGCCAGCGGTGCCTGCGCGCGACGCCGACGAGGACGACGACGGTGAGGCTGACCATGCCGGCGGGGACCCAGCCGTAGAGGAGGAGGACGGCGACGGTGAGGGCGCCGCCGGAGCCCGTGCCGCCCCACCACCGGTCGCGGCCGAGTGCGACGAGGTGGCCGACGATGAGGCCGGTGAGGACGGCGAGGGACCAGCCCGCGGCGCCGGTGGGGAACAGGGCGTGGCGGCCCGTGAAGGCCTGGAAGAAGCCGGTGCCGAGGAGCACGGCGGCCGCGGCGACGGTCAGGAGGGGCAGCAGCGGCCAGGGGTCACGGGTGTCCTGCATGTCCTGCACGGCCGGGGCGCCCTGTCCTGTGAGGGTCGCGGTGCTGTCGGTGCCGTGGCTCGGTGCGGCGGTCCAGGCCCGTTCGCGTGGTTCGACGGCGGTGCTCAGCGCGCAGGGTCCGGAGCCGGGGGCGGGGGCGGGCTGCGGCATGCTGCCCGAGTCGGTGTGCGTCGCGGTCCGGCGGCCGCGCAGCCAGGCCGGCGCGCGCCACCGGCGCGCGCGCAGCCGTGAGTCCGGGGCGGCGCTCTCGGTCGGTTCCATTCCCGTCCCTCTCACAGCCGGCGGTGCCCACGCCATGCGGACTCGGCCCTGATGCGGCCGCGCCCCTGAATCCGTCCCCGCACTCCGTTCGAGCAAGGAGATGTGGTTCTCCCGCACTCGCGCCGAGCAGGGGATGCCCCCTTCCACGCTCTTGATGAGCAGGTGATACCCCGTTCGCAGCGGGGCACGGCAGGCGCACACCTCAACAGTAGGCCGCAGAAGGCTTCCACGGGCAGCGGTCGACTACGGTTGCCCGAATGCGACCCGGCCACCCGTATGCCTCTGGTATGCGCCGAACGGGTGGCCTTCAACCGCTACTCCTCGGTCGGAAGCGCGACTTCCCGCGCCGCGTCCGGTCCTTGTTCGAGCAGGACGGCGAAGCCTTCCTCGTTGAGAACCGGAACCTTCACCTGCATGGCCTTGTCGTACTTCGATCCGGGGTTGTCGCCGACGACCACGAAGGACGTCTTCTTGGAAACGGAACCGGTCACCTTGGCTCCGCGGCTCTGCAGCGCCTCTTTTGCGCCATCCCGGGTGTGGTGTTCGAGCGTTCCGGTGACGACGACCGTGAGACCGGCGAGCGGGCGCGGGCCCTCGTCCTCGCCGCTCGACTCCTCCTCCATGCGCACACCGGCCTCCCGCCACTTGCGCAGGATCTCCCGGTGCCAGTCCTCGGCGAACCACTGTTTGAGGGAGGCCGCGATGGTCGAGCCGACGCCCTCCACCGCGGCCAACTCCTCCTCGGTGGCCTGATCGATGCGGTCGATGGAACGGAACTCCCGGGCCAGCGCCTCGGCGGCCACCGGGCCGACGTGCCGGATCGAGAGGCCCGTGAGGACGCGGGCGAGCGGGCGCTCCTTGGCCGCTGCGATGTTCTCCAGCATGGCCAGGGTGTTCTTCTTCGCCTCGCCCTTCTGGTTGGCGAAGAAGGTGACGACCTTCTCCTCGCCGGTCTTGGGGTCGCGCTTGGGGAGGCCGGAGTCCTGGTCCAGTACGTACGACTTGATGGGGAGGAGCTCGTCGACCTTCAGGCCGAAGATGTCGCCCTCGTCGAGGATCGGCGGTTCGGCGGGCTCCAGCGGCCTGGTCAGGGCGGCCGCGGCGACGTAACCGAAGTTCTCGATGTCCAGGGACTTGCGGCCCGCGAGGTAGAAGAGACGTTCACGCAACTGGGCGGGGCACGACTGGGCGTTGGGGCAGCGGAGGTCGATGTCGCCCTCCTTCATGGGGCGCAGCGCCGTGCCGCACTCGGGGCAGTCGGCGGGCATCACGAACTCCCGCTCGGTGCCGTCCCGCAGGTCGACGACGGGGCCGAGGATCTCCGGGATGACGTCTCCGGCCTTGCGGATGACGACCGTGTCGCCGATGAAGACGCCCTTCTTCTTCACCACGTCCTGGTTGTGCAGGGTCGCGAACTCGACCTCGGATCCTGCGACGGTGACGGGTTCCACCTGCGCGTACGGCGTGACGCGGCCGGTGCGGCCGACGCCGACGCGGATGTTGATGAGTTTGGTGTTGACCTCCTCGGGCGCGTACTTCCACGCGATGGCCCAGCGCGGGGCACGCGAGGTGGAGCCGAGGCGGCCCTGCAGCGGGATCTCGTCGAGCTTGACGACGACGCCGTCGATCTCGTGCTCAACGGAGTGGCGGTTCTCCCCGAAGTACGCGATGAAGTCCCGGACACCCTCCAGTCCCTCGACCACCTTGTTGTGCTTGGCGGTGAGCAGGCCCCACTCGTGCAGCAGGTCATAGGCGTGGCTGAGGCAGTCGATGTCGAGGCCCTCGCGGGCGCCGATGCCGTGCACGACCATGTGCAGCGGCCGGGTCGCAGTGACGCGCGGGTCCTTCTGGCGCAGCGAACCCGCCGCCGCGTTGCGGGGGTTGGCGAAGGGCTTGTCGCCCGCCTCGACGAGGCGGGCGTTGAGCTCCTCGAACTTCTCCATGGGGAAGAAGACCTCGCCGCGGATCTCCACGAGGGCGGGGACGCGGTCGCCCTCCAGGCGCTGCGGGATGTCCGCGATCGTGCGGACGTTCGGTGTGATGTCCTCGCCGGTGCGGCCGTCGCCCCTGGTCGCGGCGCGGGTCAGCTTCCCGTCCTCGTACGTGAGGTTGACCGCGAGGCCGTCGACCTTCAGCTCGCACAGGAGGTGGAAGTCCGGGGTGCCCGCCTCCTTGGCGACGCGGTCGGCCCAGGCGGCGAGCTCCGCGTCGTCGAACGCGTTGTCCAGGGAAAGCATGCGTTCGCGGTGCTCGACGGCGGTGAACTCCGTCTCGTACGAACCCGAGACCTTCTGGGTCGGCGAGTCGGGGGTCCGGAGCTCGGGGTGCTCCTCCTCCAGCGCTTCGAGGGAGCGCAGGAGCTTGTCGAACTCGGCATCGCTGACGACCGGTTGGTCCTTCACGTAATACCGGAAGCGGTGCTCCTCGATCTGCTCGGCCAGCTGGGCATGCTGATCCCGTGCCTCGGCGGGCACAGAGCCTTGCTGTTCGACAGCCACCGTTTCGTCCTCCCGTTTACGTCATACCCAATTACTCAGGGTTGTCTGCGAGCGATCTCGCCGCTCTGGCGCAGTGGGCGAGCACCGCACGCGCATACACGGGTGATGCGCCCGCGAGCCCGCACGACGGAGTGACCACGACCGACTCCGCGAGTGATCCCGGATTCAGCCCCAGCCTGCGCCACAACGTCCTGACACCCATGACGCTACCGGCAGGGTCTGACAATCGGCCGTCCACGCCCGGCACGACACCGGCGAAGAGCCGCGTGCCGCCCTCGACCGCCTCACCGATCGCCTCGTCGTCACGCTCGGTGAGCAGATCGAAGTCGAACGAGATCGCGTCGGCCCCGGCGCGGCGCAGGAGCGCGAACGGTACGTCGGGCGCGCAGGAGTGCACGACCGACGCGCCGTCGCCGTGGACGGCGAGGACGTCCCGCAGCGTGCTCTCGACGAGCTGCCGGTCCACGGCGCGGTGGGTGCGGTACTCGCTGGCGGTCTTGATCTGTCCGCGCAGCACGGCGATCAGGGAGGGCTCGTCGAGCTGGAGGATCACGTGGGCGCCGGGCACCCTGCGGCGGATGTCCGCGAGGTGCGTGCGCAGACCTTCGGCGAGGGATCCCGCGAGGTCGCGGCAGGCGCCGGGGTCGGAGAGCGCGGCCTGGCCGTTCCTGAGCTCCAGGGCGGCGGCGAGGGTCCAGGGGCCGACGGCCTGGACCTTCAGCGGGCCCTGGTACCCCTGGGTGAACTCCTCCAGGGCGTCGAGGTCCTCGCCGAGCCAGGCCCTGGCCCGCCGGGTGTCGCGCCCGGGGCGGTCGCCGATGCGCCAGCCGCTGGGCTCCACGCGCGCGTACAGGTCGACGAGGAGTCCCGCGGTGCGGCCGATCATGTCGGCGCCGGGGCCGCGTGCGGGCAGCTCGGCGAGGTAGGGCATGCCCTGTTCGGGCCCCTCGAAGCTGCCGGTGACGGTCTTCGCGGCCTCGCGGGCGTCCCCGCCGGGCATGGACCCGACGCCGGTGGCGGGGCCCCAGGTGAACGCGTCGCTCATCGTCCCGGCCGCACCGTCAGGTCGTTGACCTCCGCGTCGCGCGGCAGGTCCAGGGCCATGACGATCGTCGTGGCGACCGACTCGGGGTCGATGTAACGGGACGGGTCGTACTCCTTGCCCTCCTGCTGGTGGACCTTCACCTGCATGGCGCTCGCCGTGCGGCCGGGGTAGACGGAGGTGACGCGGACGCCGTTGCCGTGCTCCTCCTGGCGCAGCGAGTCGGCGAGCGCCTTCAGGCCGTGCTTGGAGGCGGCGTACGCGGACCATTCGGGTCCGGCGTTGAGGCCGGCGCCGGAGTTGACGAAGACCACGTGGCCCTGGGCGAGCCGGAGTTGGGGCAGGAAGTGGCGGGTCAGCTCGGCGGGTGCGATGAGGTTGACGTTGAGCTGGTGACGCCACGCCTTGGGGGTGAGCTCGCCGACCGGGCCGAGGTCGACGACGCCCGCGATGTGCAGCAGGGAGTCCACGCGCGCGGGCAGCGACTGGTGCCCGAACGCCCAGGACAGCTTGTCGGGGTCGGAGAGGTCTCCGACGAGGGTGCTCGCGCCGGGGAACTCGGCGGCGAGCTCTTTGGCGCGGCCCGCGTCCCGCGCGTGCAGGACGAGGTCGTCGCCGCGGGTGTGGAGGCGGCGGGCCACGGCCGCGCCGATGCCGGAGCCGGCCCCGGTGATCACATGTGTTGCCATACCCGCCATGCTCGCATCACTGGGTGCCTGCGGATTCCTCCAGGTAGGCCAGCGCGCCGACGGGCTCCTCGGCGAAAAAGACGAGGTCGGTGAGCGGGAGGGGCAGGAATCCCTCGTCCTCCATGCGCTTGAACTGCTCCTTGAGGCCGTCGTAGAACCCCGCCGAGTTGAGCAGGACCACCGGCTTGGTGTGCTTGCCGTGCTTCTTCAGCTCCAGAATCTCGGTGGCCTCGTCGAGCGTGCCGGTACCGCCCACCATGATCACGATCGCGTCGGCCTTCTCCAGGAGCAGCGCCTTGCGCTCGGCGAGGTCGCGCGCGGTCACCATCTCGTGCGGCTCGACGACCTGCCGGGCCTTGGCCGCGAGGAAGTCCACGGAGACGCCCACGAGCCGCCCTCCCGCGGCGTCCACGCCGTCCGCCACGACCTTCATCAGACCGCTCTCGGAGCCGCCCCAGACCAGCGTGTGGCCGCCCTTGCCGAGCAGTTCGGCGAATTCGCGAGCCGGGCGGGTGTAGCGCTCGTCGAGGTCGGCGGCGGAGAGGAAGACGCAGATGTTCATGCGCCCACGGTACGTTCCGTTCCTGAAGGCACGCGCAGAGCACTCGTCGAGGAGGGCACGACATGACCAACGGGCACCGGATCACCGTCGAGCAGGGCAAGGACCACGTGCGCGTGGTGCACGACGGGCAGGTCGTCGCGGAGAGCAGCCGCCCCCTGCTGCTGCGCGAGACGGGCTACCCCGTCCGTCACTACCTCCCCCCGGAGGACGTCCGCACGGACCTGCTGACGCCGTCGGAGACCACTACGTACTGCCCCTTCAAGGGAACGGCCTCCTATTGGTCGCTGCCGGGGGCGGCGGACACGGTGTGGGCGTACCCGGAGCCGAAGGACGCCGTGGCCGGGATCAAGGACCACTTCTGCTTCTACGAAGCAGAGGTCACGGAAGCGTAGGCCACGTCTGGTCTGGTCACGACGCGGCTGTGAACGTCCGCCGGTAGGCGACCGGCGAGACGCCGAGCACGGCCCGCATGTGCTGGCGCAGTGAGTTGCCGGTGCCGAAGCCCGACCGGTGGGCGACCACGTCCACCGGCAGGTCGCTGGATTCCAGGAGCTGCCGGGCGAGCTCGATGCGCTGCGCGGTCAGCCACCGTCCGGGAGGCATGCCGACCTCCTCCTGGAAGCGGCGGGTGAAGGTGCGCAGGCTCATGCGCGCGTGGGCGGCCAGTTCGCCGAGGGGCAGCGGTTCCTGGAGCCGTTCGAGGGCCCACGCGCGCGTGGCGGCCGTCGTGGCGAGCGTGGGCTCGGGGACGGGCCGTTCGATGTACTGGGCCTGGCCACCGTCGCGCCAGGGCGGTACGACGCACACGCGGGCGACGTGGTTGGCGACCGAGGCGCCGTGGTCGCGCCGTACGACGTGGAGGCAGAGGTCGATGCCGGCCGCGACGCCCGCCGCGGTCAGCACGTCGCCGTCGTCGACGAAGAGCACGTCCGCGTCGACCTTGATCCTGGGGAAGGACCGCTGGAAGTCGCGGGCGACGTGCCAGTGCGTCGTCGCGGGGCGCCCGTCGAGGAGGCCGGCGGCCGCGAGGACGAACGAGGCGTTGCAGAACGACACGATCCGGGTGCCGGGCCTGATCCTGCGCAGGGCCGCGGCCACCGGCTCCGGCAGCTCCTCGCCCGTCATCCCCCGGTCGAAGCTGCGGGTCGGCGTGATCACCACGGTGTCCGCCGTGTCGAGGGCCTCGGGCCCATGCTCGGCCGCCACCGTGAACCCGGAGTCCGTACGCACCGGGCGCCCGTCCACGGTGCAGACGACGACGTCGTAGAGCGGCTCTCCGCGGTCGTTCAGCGCGTTGCCGAAGACCCGGGACGGGATGCCCAGCTCGAAGGCGTACGCGCCGTCCAGGGCGATGACGGCCACCCGGTGCGCGCCGTCGCGGTCGCCCAGGCCATTGAGGTTCATGGCCGAATCCTGTCACATGATGGCCATACTGCCAGCACTGCGCGGGCCCACACCGCCGCACTCTTGGTCCCATCAAGCGCTCACCAGCTCTTTTGCCGCTACAGAAAGACCAGGACCATGAAGATGCGTGCCGTCAGCCCCCGCGCCTGGGGTGCCCCCGAGAACCTCGTCCCTGTCGAGGTGGACCGCCCGGAACCCGCACTGACCGAGATCCTGGTCCGGGTCCACGCGGCGGGCGTGAATCCCGTCGACTGGAAGACCCGCGCGGAGGGCGCTTTCGGCAGCTGGGGAGAGACCCCGATCCTCGGGTACGACGTGTCGGGCGTCGTCGAGGAGGTAGGCCCCGGAGTAACCCTGTACCGGCCCGGCGACGCGGTGTTCGGCATGCCCCGCTTCCCCGAGCAGACCGGCGGCTACGCGGAGTTCGTCGCGGCGCCCGCCCGCCGTTTCGCGCCCAAGCCCGCGGCCCTCTCCCACGTCGAGGCCGCCGCACTCCCCCTCGCCGCGCTCACCGCCTGGCAGGGCCTGGTCGAGACTGCGGGGCTCCGCGCCGGACAGCGCGTACTGATCCACGCGGCCGCGGGCGGCGTCGGCCACCTCGCCGTGCAGATCGCCAAGGCGCAGGGTGCGTACGTCATCGGCACCGCCCGCGCGGACAAGCACGACTTCCTGCGCTCGCTCGGCGCGGACGAGCTGATCGACTACACGGTGACGGACTTCTCCGAGGCCGTGCGGGACGTGGACGTCGTCCTGGACGGCGTGGGCGGCGCCTACGGAGACCGCTCCCTGCCCGTGCTGCGACGCGGCGGCCACCTGGTCACGCTGCCCGACCCGGGCGGCCTGCCGAACCCTCAGCGGGCCGCTGAGCTCGGCGTGCACGCCGGGTGGACGATCGTCGAACCCGACCGTCTCGGCCTCCTGGAGATCGCCCGCCTGGTCGACGAGGGGAAGCTCCGCGTGGAGGTGGACACGGTGCTGCCCCTGGAGGACGCCGCCAAGGCGCACGCGTACGGGGAACAGGGCCGCACCCAGGGCAAGATCGTGCTCAAGGTCGCCTGATCAGACCGCGAGGAGGGGCGGCGGGGCCTGCGGCAGTGCCAGCTCGAACCACATGGTCTTGCCGCCCGGCCCGTACGCTCCCTCGCCTATGGCGCACCCGCCCCAACGGTCGGCCACCGCGTCCAGGATCACCAGCCCCCGGCCGCTGTCCGCGTGAACGCTCACCGAAGGGGGTGGGGCGAGCGGCGGCAAGTCCGGACTCATGTCCCACACGCTGACCCGCAGCACGGGGCAGAGCCAGTGCAGGCGCACGGAGGCGGGGCCCTTGGTGTGCCGTACGGAGATGGTCGTGAGCTCGGTGGTCAACAGCTCGGCGCGGTCGGCCAGTTCGGCGAGGTGGTGCGCGGCGAGCACCGCGCGGAGCGTGATGCGGGCGACTCCGGGGCTGCGGGGGTCGCAGGGGAAGTGGAGTTCGTAGGTCCAGGGGGCGGTGAAGGGGAGGGGGGCGGGGTGCGAGTTGGGGTGGGGGTCTTGTTCGGGGAAGACGGCGGGAGTCGCGGTAGGGGTCGAGGCGTGATGTGTACTCACGGGCACCTCCTGGGGTGCTCAGTCGTGATTGGGTGACTTGGTGTGGGCCACGGAGCGTTGAGCCGTCGGTACGTGGTGGCTCTGCCGCGTCGCCTTGCCCCTCCGAGTGGGCAAGGTTGACGTGGTGCGCTTCCGATGCAGACGGCGGAGCGAGTGGCGCGGATCCGAAGGTAGGGCATCGTGACTCACTAATGAGTCGCAATTCACAAATGAGTGAACCTCTGTGGGCTCACTAGAGATTCGGCTCGCCCGTTGCCAGACTGCTCGCGCACACGAGGGAGGGCCTATGGCTCCACGTAATGCCCCTACGGGTCGTCACCGTCGACTGGCCGCAGAAATGCGCCGCATGCGCGAGCGGGCGGGGATATCGATCCAGGAAGCCGCCACCCTGCTCGGCGCGGACCGGACGATGATCTCCAACATCGAGGCCGGGCGAACCGGCCTCAGTGATGAGCGCGTGCGTCAACTGGCCTGTCACTACAAGTGTCCCGACCCGGCCCTTGTCGACGCGCTCGCGGCCATGACCGGCCCTCGGCGGACCAATCACTGGTGGGACGAATATCGGGGCAGACTGCCGGAGGGTCACCTGGAGGTCTCCGAGGTGGAGCACTTCGCCACGCGTATCCGCACAGCGCAGACAGTTCACCTGCCCGGTCTGCTCCAGACCGAGGAACACGCGCGAGCGATCTTCGAGTTCACCGTGCCGAAGCTGCGACGCCTGGACGTGGAGCTGAGAGTCGAGCACCGACTCGAACGGCAGAAGATTCTCGGTGGGGCCAGCCCGACACCCTACGTAGGAATCATCCACGAAGCCGCACTGCGCCTGGAGTTCGGCGGCCCCGAGGTGGCACGCGCGCAGCTCACCTACCTCGCGGATGCAGCGGACCGGGACAACGTGACACTGCTGGTGATCCCGTTCAGCGCCGGCGCCTTCCACGGAGCCGGTCAGTCGATCCTTTACGCGGAAGGTCCGGTGCCACAACTGGACACGGTTCAGCTGGACACCGCGCTTGGCGCGAACTTCGTGGATGCGCCGACACCTCTGGCGAACTATCGTTCCATACTGGACCTGATGGAGGAGTCGGCCTTGTCTGCTGACGAGTCGCAGAAGTTCATCAGGTCGATCGCGGACGAACCGTGAGGGGAATAGCGACGTGACTGGGGATAGATGGCAGCGTTCGTCGTTCTGTGGTGGCGGCGGCAACAACTGCGTCGAGATCGCTACTACGCATGACGGCATCGCCCTCCGCGAAAGCGAGAGCCCGGCCGACGTACTGACGACGGACCGGGCCGCGCTGAGCGCGTTGGTACGGGGCGTGAAGGCGGCTCCGCTCAGACCACAGCCGTAACCCGCTCCGCCGTCGCACTCGTCGCCAGGAATAGGACCCTCGAAATCGCTAGAGATTTACAGAGGTGCCCGTTTTGCCCGAGCTTAAGTGGCTCAAGTCGTCGTTCTCGGAGGCTTCTGGCAACGCGTGCGTCGAGATCGCCACTACGCATGACGGCGTCGCCCTCCGCGAAAGCGACAGCCCGGCCGACGTACTGACGACGGGCCGGGCCGCACTGGCAGCGCTGGTACGGGGCGTGAAGTCGGGGCCGCTGAAACCGCAGCCGTAACCCGTTCCGTCGTCGCGCTCGTCGCCAGGAATCGAATCCTCGAAAGCGCCGAAGATTTGTAGAGGTACCCCCTTTGTCCGAGCTGGAGTGGCTCAAGTCGTCCTTCTCCGGGGACGGCGGCAACAACTGCGTCGAGATCGCCACTACGCAAGACGGCGTCGCCCTCCGCGAAAGCGACAGCCCGGCCGACGTACTGACGACGGGCCGGGCCGTGCTCGGCGCGCTGGTGCGGGGCGAGAAGGCGGGTCCGCTCAGACCGCAGCCGTAGCCCGCTCCGTAGTGGCGATCGTCGCCGAGCCGACCACCCGCGTGCCGTCGTACAGCACGATCGCCTGGCCGGGGGCCACGCCGCGGACGGGCTCGGTGAAGGTGACCCGCAGCTCGCCCTCGACCAGCTCGGCGGCGACCGACGTCTCTCCGCCGTGAGCGCGGAGCTGGGCCGTGTACGTGCCGGGGGCGAACGGGGCCGTGCCGCACCAGCGGGGCCTGATGGCCGTCAGGGACGTGACGTCCAGGGCCGCCGCCGGGCCGACCGTCACCGTGTTGTTCACCGGCGAGATGTCCAGGACGTAGCGCGGCTTGCCGTCGGGCGCCGGGGTGCCGATGCGGAGGCCCTTGCGCTGGCCGATCGTGTAGCCGTAGGCGCCTTCGTGCGTGCCGAGGACCGAGCCGGACTCGTCCACGATGTCGCCCTCCGCCTTGCCCAGGCGGTTGGCCAGGAAGCCCTGCGTGTCGCCGTCGGCGATGAAGCAGATGTCGTGACTGTCGGGCTTCTTGGCCACGGCCAGACCTCGCTCCTCCGCCTCCGCGCGGATCTCCTCCTTGGTGGTGACCGTGTCGCCCAGGGGGAACATCGCGTGGGCGAGCTGGCGGTCGTCCAGGACGCCGAGGACGTAGCTCTGGTCCTTGGCCATGTCGGAGGCGCGGTGCAGTTCGCGGGTGCCGTCCTCGCGGACGATCACCTGGGCGTAGTGGCCCGTCACGACCGCGTCGAAGCCCAGGGCGAGCGCCTTGTCGAGGAGCGCGGCGAACTTGATCTTCTCGTTGCAGCGCAGGCACGGGTTCGGGGTGCGCCCGGCCTCGTACTCCGCGACGAAGTCCTCCACCACGTCCTCGCGGAAGCGGTCCGCGAGGTCCCACACGTAGAACGGGATGCCGATGACGTCGGCGGCGCGGCGGGCGTCGCGCGAGTCCTCGATGGTGCAACAGCCCCGCGCGCCCGTGCGGAACGACTGGGGGTTCGCCGAGAGCGCGAGGTGCACTCCCGTCACGTCGTGCCCGGCTTCGGCGGCGCGGGCGGCGGCGACGGCGGAGTCCACTCCGCCGGACATGGCGGCCAGGACACGGAGGGGGCGCTGGGCACGCTGCGGGGTCTGCGGGGTCTCGGTCAAAGTCATAGCTCTAACAGAGTACGGGGCGGCGGGAACCGGATGCCCGTGAGTAAGCGTTGACGATCACATGGGGGAAGCTCAGCAGGGCGGGCAGGGCGGGCAGGGGCACCGGGGGATCGACCGGCGCACCTTGCTGGTCGGCGGCGCGGCCGCCGCCGCGGGTACCGTCGTGCTCGCGCGGGACGAGCTCGGCAGGCTGTGGTGGCGGATGCCGGGCGTGGTGAAGAAGCGCAAGGAGGGCGAGGTCGACGCCCCCGGCGTGCAGTGGATCGCCGCGTCGGACTACAACTGGCGCCGCGCGGACCGCCCCGACGACTACGAGATCGACCGCGTCGTCATCCACGTCGTCCAGGGCGGGTACCAGACGGCGCTGCGCGTCTTCAAGGACCCGGGCCACGGCGCCGCCGCGCATTACGTGGTGCGCAAGGACGGCCACATAGCCCAGATGATCCGCGAGCTGGACGTGGCGTTCCACGCGGGCAACAAGAGCTGGAACGAACGCAGCATCGGCATCGAGCACGAGGGCTTCGTCGACAAGGAGTCCTCGTTCACCGGTCCGATGTACGCGGCGTCGGCTCGGCTCACCGCCGGGATCTGCCGCCGGTACGACATACCGGTGGACCGCGAGCACATCGTCGGCCACGTGGAGGTGCCGGGCACGGACCACACGGACCCGGGGCCCTACTGGGACTGGGACCGGTATCTGCGCCTGGTGCGGGAGGAGCGGAACAAGCCGGCCAAGCCCACGGGCTCCGCGAGTCCCACAAAGAAGGCCTAGCCCCGGCCGGCTCCTTCCCTAGCTCAGGCCCGCCGTCCGCGCCCGGTCCACCGCCGGGCCGATCGCCGCCGCCACCGCGTCGACATCCGCCTTCGTCGACGTATGGCCGAGCGAGAAGCGGAGCGTGCCGCGGGCCAGGTCGGGGTCGGTGCCGGTGGCGAGCAGGACGTGGCTGGGCTGGGCGATGCCCGCCGTGCACGCGGAGCCGGTGGAGCACTCGATGCCCTGGGCGTCCAGGAGCAGCAGCAAGGAGTCGCCCTCGCAGCCCGGGAACGTGAAGTGCGCGTTGGCGGGCAGCCTGCCCTCCGGGTACGGGTCGCCGCCGAGGATCGCCTCGGGGACCGCCGCGCGGACGGCGGTCACGAGGTCGTCGCGGAGCGCGCCGATCTCGGCGGCGAACTGCTCGCGGTGCGCGGCGGCATGCTCTCCCGCGACGGCGAACGCCGCGATGGCGGGCACGTCCAGCGTCCCGGAGCGCACGTGCCGCTCCTGGCCGCCGCCGTGCAGCACGGGCACGGGGCTGTACTCACGGCCCAGGAGCAGCGCGCCGATGCCGTAGGGCCCGCCGATCTTGTGGCTGGAAACGGTCATGGCGGCGAGCCCGGACGCGGCGAAGTCGACGGGGATCTGGCCGTAGGCCTGGACGGCGTCGGCGTGCAGCGGGACGCCGAACTCCTGGGCGATGTCGGCCAGTTCACGGATGGGCTGGATCGTGCCGATCTCGTTGTTGGCCCACATGACGGTGGCCAGGGCGACATCGTCGGGGTTGCGCGCGATGGCTTCGCGCAACGCTTCGGGGTGCACGCGGCCATGCGTGTCGACCGGGAGGTACTCGACGGTGGCGCCCTCGTGCTCGCCGAGCCAGTGCACGGCGTCGAGGACGGCGTGGTGCTCGACGGGGCTGGCGAGGAGCCGGGTGCGGGCCGGTTCGGCGTCGCGCCGCGCCCAGTAGAGCCCCTTGACGGCGAGGTTGTCCGCCTCGGTGCCGCCGGAGGTGAAGACGGTTTCGCTGGGTCGGGCGCCGAGTGACTCGGCGAGTGTCTCGCGGGCCTCCTCGACGGTGCGTCGCGCCCGCCGCCCCGCCGCGTGCAGCGAGGAGGCGTTGCCGGTGACGGCGATCTGCGCGGTCATCGCCGCGATCGCCTCCGGGAGCATCGGAGTGGTCGCTGCGTGGTCGAGGTAGGCCATGGTGCGCACGATTCTACGAGCCGTGCGGGGCCCTCCGCCCCGGCGGTATCAGCCTGCGAGACCCCAGGACACGGTGTTGTCCACAGAGACGAGCGCGGCGAGCACGACGAGGTCGGCCACGCCGAGGCCGAGTCCGAGCAGCGCGCGGCCCCTGCGGGTGGTGCCGCGCCACAGCGCGATGGTCGCGAGGACGATCGCGATGGGGCCGAGGACGAGGTTCAGAACGAGCAGTCCGACCAGGCCGAGGATGAACGAGGCGACGGCCATGCCGTCGGTGTCGCGCCGCCCGGTGGGACGGGGCTCCTCGACCGGAGCGTCGGGGGCGGGTGCCGGTGCGGGTGCCGTATCGGCGTGCGGACGGGTGCGAGTTGCGGTGCTTCCCATGGTGCGACTCCTGGCAGGTGGAGGTGTCGTACGGAGAGATGGCGTACGGAGAGGTTCGTGTGGAGGGGTGTCGTGTGGAGAGGCGGGCTCAGCGGTGGCGCGCGCGACGCTCACGCACGGCGAAGACCGCGAGCCACACGCCGATCACGACGGCTGCGACGAGGCTGACCGGAAGCGGGGCGTGTGCCACGGAACCCATGGCGACACCCAGCAGCATCAGGGCGGCGACGATGAAGAGCACGGAAGATCCCTCTCTCGGTTCGGTGAACGCTTGTGGTTACAGTTGTTCACTGACTTAGAGAGTACTCCCTCTCCGGCTTTCAAAACTCGGAGAACAGTTGTTAACTGTATGGCATGAGTCACACCCTCGGCGTCCGGCAGGCCCAGAAGCAGAAGACCCGGCAGACACTCCTCGACGCGGCCCTCCAGCTGCTCGAGGAGCAGAGCCTCAGCAGCCTGGGCCTGCGCGAGGTCACCCGCGCCGCGGGCGTCGCCCCCACCGCCTTCTACCGGCACTTCCGCGACACCGCCGACCTGGGCGTGACCCTGGTCGAGGAGACCCTCGGCAGCCTGCACACGACGCTCACCGCGATGCTGGCGTCGGAGAAGGGCGACAGCGAGCAGCGCATCACGGGCACGGTCGAGCTGATAGCGGGATACGTCCACGCCCACCCCGCCCACGTCCGCTTCATCGCCCGCGAGCGGCACGGGGGCGTGCGGGCGGCGCGGGACGCGATCGGTGCGCAACTCGCCCTCTTCGCCAAGGAAGTGGCGGACCAGTTCGCCAATGAGCCCCCGACCTCGCAGTGGCCCGAGGACGATCTGCTGATGCTGGCGGGCATGTACGTCGACCACATGGTCATGACCGCGTCGGCGTTCCTGGACGCGGGTCCGGGAACTCCGGAGGAGGCGCGGGTGGCGGACGTCGCCCGCAGGCAACTGCGCCTGGTGGGTCTGGGCCGCGAACACTGGACGGACGAGCACTGACGCACTCCCCCGCCCCAAACCGGTCGACGCGGCCGTAAGGAGCTACTAGCCTTACGGTCATGACGTCCGCACGCGCAAGCGACACCTGGGACCTCGACCGGACCTACGCGGGACCCACCGGCACCGTGCGCTGGGCCGCCCTCGGCCCCGCCGACGCCCCGCCCGTCGTCCTCGTCCACGGCACGCCGTTCTCGTCGTACGTCTGGCGTGACATCGCCCGCTCCCTGGCGAGCGGCGGACACCGCGTGTACGTCTGGGACCTGCCGGGGTACGGCGCCTCGGAGATGCGGTCCGGGCAGGACGTGTCCCTCGCCGCGCAAGGCCGGGTCCTCGCCGAGCTCCTCGCCCACTGGGGCCTGGAGCGGCCCGCCGTCGTCGCCCACGACTTCGGCGGCTGCGTGGCCCTGCGCGCGCACCTGCTGCACGGCGCCCGCTACGAACGTCTCGCCCTCGTCGACCCGGTGGCGCTCGCCCCCTGGGGCTCCCCGAGCTACCGGCTGCTCGGTGAGAACGCCGACGTATTCGCGCAGCTGCCGCCCGCGCTGCACCGGGCCATGATCCGCGAGTACGTCGCATCGACGAGCCCGCGCGGACTGCACCCGGCCGTCCTCGACCGACTCGTCGAACCCTGGTGCACGGAGGAGGGGCAGGCCGCCTTCTACCGGCAGATCGCCCAGAACGACCAGCGGTTCACCGACGAGATCCAGGGCCGGTACGGCGAACTGGACCTGCCCGTGCTGATCTGCTGGGGCACGGAGGACCCCTGGATTCCCGTGGCCAAGGCCAAGGAGCTCGCGGGCCTCGTCCCCGGCGCCGAGCTGCGGCTGATCGAGGGCGCGGGACACCTCGTACAGGAGGACGCCCCGGCGGAGCTGGCGGGCGAGCTCACCCGCTTCCTCCGGATCTAGTCAGCTCAGCCGGGCCCGTGCCAGCTGGCGCGACTGGGCCACCAGGCGGTCCTCGCTGTCCCAGACCTCCGCGTCCTCCTCAAGGAAGCCGCCCGCGAGGTTGCGGGTGGTGATGGAGACGCGCAGCGGGCCCGGGGCGGGGCGGTGGCGGACGTGGACCGTCAGCTCCACGGTCGGGACCCAGCCGGTCAGGCCCATCTCGAAGGCGGTCGGCGGCAGCGCGTCCACGGCGAGCAGCAGCGACAGCGGGTCCGCGTCGCGGCCGTCCGCGAGGCCGAACCAGGCCCGCATCTCGCCCTTGCCGGACGGCTGCCCGAGCGCCCAGCCGAGGGTGGCGGGGTCGAGCTTGAGGAAGAGGCGGTCGGCGATGGCCGAACTGCCGGGCACCGGGCGGTGGTCGGGGGCGTCCTGCGCGCCGAAGCACTGGTCGAGCGGCGGGATGGCCGGCGGCTCGGCCGTGGTGCGCACGTCGTCGGGGAGCGCGTCGAGGTCGCCGTACGAGGCGAGCACGCGAATCCGTTCGACCTCGCGCCCCTCCTCGTCGTACTGGAAGAGCGAAGCCTGCCCGGTGGAGAGCGAACGGCCGCCGCGGACCACGTCCGTGCGGATGACGGCGGGGCCGGGGCTCGACGCGGTGAGGTAGTGCGCCGAGACGGTGAAGGGGTCGGCGTGCGGGAGGGCGTCCGCGAGGGCGCGGCCGATGACGGCGAGGAGGTAGCCGCCGTTGACGGCGCTGATGATCGTCCAGCCCGCGGAGAGTTCGGTGTCGTAGACGCCGGGTTCGCGCCGGGTGACCGCGGTGTCGCGGTCGAACTCGCTGTCGCCGATGCTCGCGGGCGCCGCTACGGGTGCTGCCGCGGGCGCCGCCGCCGGGGTTGGGGCTGTCGATGCCGCCGATGCTGCCGTTGCCATGCCAGCAACGTACAACAGGTAACTACTGAGCGGTAGCTTTTTCTGCGCTACGGCGTCTCCTCCGCCTCGGCCTCCACCGCCGTCGACCGCCGGTTCCACGCGCGCGGTGCCCGCCAGTGGTACCGCAGCGCGAGCAGCCGCAGCGTGAACGCCGTCACGACCGCGATGCTGCTGGTGACGGCCGTCAGCCGTTCGAAGTGGATGCACAGGGCGACCATCGTGGCGCCGACGATGGCGGGGACCGCGTACAGGTCGCGGTCCCAGCGCACCAGCGAGGGCACCTCGTTGGCGACGATGTCGCGGAGGACGCCGCCGCCCACGGCGGTCATCAGGCCGAGGGTCGCGGACGCCGTGAGGCCGAGCCCGTAGTCGTACGCCTTCGTCGTGCCCGTCACGCAGAACAGGCCGAGGCCCGCCGCGTCGAAGACGTTCACCGCGAGCTGGGTGCGCTCCACCTCCGGGTGCAGGAAGAAGACCAGTGCGGCCGCGAACAGCGGGGTGATGAAGTAGCCGAGGTCGGTGAAGGCGGCGGGCGGCACCGCCCCGATGACCAGGTCGCGGAAGAGCCCTCCGCCCAGCGCGGTGATCTCGGCGAGGACGGCGATGCCGAAGACGTCGAAGTTCTTGCGCACCGCGAGCAGGGCGCCGGAGATCGCGAAGACGAAGATCCCCACGATGTCGAGCGAATGCTGGACGGAGGGAGTGAACAGATCCAGGAGCACGCGCCATTCTTACCTGTGCGGAAGCGCCGTTCTCACCTGTGCGGAAGCGCCGGCTTCCCCTTCGTGAAGAGCCACGTGGTGAAGAGGTCGTCGAGCTGCTCGCCGGAGACCCTCTCGGCGAGCCGCACGAAGTCGGCGGTCGTCACGTTCCCGTTCCGGTGCTGCTTCACCCAGGTACGCAGCAGCTTGAAGAAGTCCTTGTCGCCGATGCGCTCCCTGAGCACCTGGAGGGTCATCGCGCCGCGCTGGTAGACGGCGGACGCGAACATCGTGTCGCGCTGCGGGTCGCCGACGACGATCTGCCAGAAGGCGGAGTCGGCGGGGCGCGAGTTGTAGCCCGCGAGGAAGGCGTCATGGGCGGTCTGGGTGCCCTTGTGCTCGCTCCACAGCCACTGGGAGTACGTCGCGAACCCTTCGTTGAGCCAGATGTGGTTCCAGGACGCGGGTGACACGGAGTCGCCGAACCACCGGTGGGCCACCTCGTGCGCGATGGTCGACTCGCTGCGGATCGCGGAGTACACCGGCTTGGTCTGGGTCTCCAGGGAGAAGCCCGCCTGCGGCATGTCGTCGACGATCGCGCCGGTCTCCTCGAAGGGGTAGGGGCCGAAGACCTTCGACCAGTGGTCGGTGACCTCGGCCGTGACGCCGTACACGTCGACGTTGTTGCTGTTCTCCAGGACGGGGTCGATGGCGACGTAGATCGGGGTCCCGCCCGGGGTCGTGCCCTTCTTCACGTCGAACTTGCCGATGGTGGCCGTGGCGAGATAGGTCGCCATGGGCTCGGACTCGCGCCAGTGGGCGACGGTCCGGCCGCCCTTGTCGTACGTGCCGACGAGGCGGCCGTTGGAGACCCCCGTCAGGCCCTTGGGCGCCTTGATGCGGATGTCGAAGGTCGCCTTGTCGGAGGGGTGGTCGCTGGCGGGGAACCAGGTGGACGCGGCGTTCGGCTCGCAGGCGACGAAGACGCCGTCGGTGGTCTTCATCCAGCCGTAGTCGGAGCCGAAGACGATGGGGCCGCTGAGCGGTTCCGGTACGCCGCCGTAGGTGACCGTCACCGTGAAGTTCTTGTTCTTGCGCAGGGCGTCGCGCGGCGTGATGCGCATTTCGTCGCCGGTGCGGGTGAACGGGGCGCGTCTGCCGTTCACTTCGACTCTGCTCACCGTCAGCTTCTGCAGGTCGAGGTCGAAGGACGACAGGTTCTGGGTGGCGCGGGCGGTGATCGTGGTGCGGCCTTCGAGGCGGTCGGTGTCGGGGTCGTAGGCGAGGTCGAGACCGTAGTGGCGTACGTCGAAGCCGCCGTTGCCGAGCTGGGGGAAGTACGGGTCGCCGACGCCCTCGGAGCCGGGGTGGGGCGCGGGTGCGGCGGCGATCAGGCAGAAGGAGAGCGCCGCGGTCGCGAGCGCGCCCAGACGTGCCGAACGGGAGAGTGCCATGAGTCTTCCCTTCGAACGCGATTCGATGGGGTGTCCGATTCACGGTCACGGACACGGAGACTCTGCACTCTCCCGATAGGGCATGTACATGACCCGGTACGCGTAGTTGGTCCGGGTCAACTTGCCTTACGCGTCAGTCGACTTCTGACCCTTCTCCTTCGAAGCCTTCGTGACGCCGGCCTCCGGCTTCGCGTCCGCCGCCTCCGCACTCTCCTCGGCCTTGGACACCACCGAAACCACCTCGATCGCCTCCTTGGCCACCGAGAGCAGCTTCGTGTCCTCGGGCGCCTGGTCCTCCGCGTTCTCCGGATGGTGGCACGCCACCTGGTGCCCGGTGGCCAGCGGGATCAGCGGCGGCTCCTTCGTCTTGCAGATCTCCGTCGCCTTCCAGCACCGCGTGTGGAAGCGGCAGCCGGTGGGCGGGTCGATCGGCGAGGGAACGTCGCCGCGGAGCAGGATGCGCTCGCTCTTGACGCCGCGCCGCCTGGGGTCCGGCACCGGCACCGCGGAGAGCAGCGCCTTGGTGTACGGGTGCATCGGCGTGGAGTAGAGGTCCTTGCGGTCCGCCAGCTCCACGATCTTGCCGAGGTACATCACCGCGATGCGGTCCGAGACGTGCCGGATGACCGACAGGTCGTGCGCGATGATCACGTACGTCAGGCCGAGCTCGTCCTGGAGGTCGTCCAGGAGGTTGACCACCTGGGCCTGGATGGAGACGTCGAGGGCCGAGACCGGCTCGTCCGCCACGACCAGCTTGGGACGGAGCGCCAGCGCCCGCGCGATGCCGATGCGCTGCCGCTGGCCGCCGGAGAACTCGTGCGGGTAGCGGTTGTAGTGCTCGGGGTTGAGCCCGACGCGCTCCAGCATCTCCTGCACGGTCTTCTTCACGCCGCCCTCGGGCTTGACACCCTGGAGCTTGAAGGGCGCGCCGACGATCGTGCCGATGGTGTGCCTGGGGTTCAGCGACGAGTACGGGTCCTGGAAGATCATCTGCACGTCGCGGCGGAACGGCCGCATGCCGCCCGTACTCAGGTGCGTGATGTCCGTGCCCTGGAACTCGACGCGGCCGCCGGTCGGCTCGAGCAACCGCGTGATCAGCCGCCCCATCGTCGACTTGCCGCAGCCGGACTCGCCGACGACGCCGAGGGTTTCCCCGGGGCGTACGTCGAAGGTGAGCCCGTCGACCGCCTGGACCGCCGCCACCTGGCGCTGGAGCAGCCCCTTCTTGATGGGGAAGTGCTTCACCAGGCCGTCGACCTTGAGCAGCGGCTCGGGCGAGCTCTGCGTCTGCGCCGGGATCGTCATCTCCTGGCCCTTCACGTCATCGTTCACAGCTTCGGCGCAATCTCTTCGGTCCAGATCCGGGTGCGCTCCTCCTGCGACATGTGGCAGGCGGAGTAGTGCCCGTCGGCCACCAGACGCAGTTCGGGGCGTTCGGTGCGGGTGATCTGGTCCTTGGGGATGTCCGCGTAGGGGCAGCGGGGGTTGAAGGCGCAGCCGCTCGGCAGGTTGATCAGGCTGGGCGGGGAGCCCTTGACCGGGATGAGCCGCTCGGTCTCCTCGCGGTCGATGCGGGGCATCGAGCCGAGCAGACCCCAGGTGTAGGGGTGCTGCGGTTCGTAGAAGACCTTCTCGGCGCTGCCGCGCTCGACGCACCGGCCGCCGTACATGACCAGGAGCTCGTCCGCCATCTCGGCGACCACGCCCAGGTCGTGCGTGATCATGATGACGGCGGAGCCGAACTCCTTCTGCAGGTCCCGGATGAGGTCGAGGATCTGCGCCTGGACGGTCACGTCGAGGGCGGTCGTCGGCTCGTCCGCGATGAGCAGCTCGGGGTTGTTGACGAGCGCCATGGCGATCATCGCGCGCTGGCGCATGCCGCCCGAGAACTCGTGCGGGTAGGAGTCGACGCGCTTGTCCGGCTGGGGGATCCCGACCCGGTCGAGCATGTCGATCGCCCGCTTGCGGGCGGTCTTCTTGTCGACGGCGTTGTGGACCCGGTACGCCTCGGTGATCTGCTTGCCGATGGTGTAGTACGGGTGCAGCGCGGAGAGCGGATCCTGGAAGATCATCGCCATCTCGCGGCCGCGCAGCTTGCGCACCTCGTCGGGCGGGGCGCTCAGCAGCTCGGTGCCGTCCAGCCAGATCTCGCCGGAGAGCTGCGCCTTGCGGGAGCCGTACTGGCCGGCGGTGTGCAGGCCGAGGATGCCGAGCGAGGTGACCGACTTGCCGGACCCCGACTCGCCCACGATGCCGAGGGTCTTGCCCTTCTCCAGCTGGAAGCTGAGCCCGTCGACGGACTTGACCACGCCGTCGTCGGTCGGGAAGTGCACCTTGAGGTCGCGCACCTCGAGGAAGGCGGAGGGAGCGGGCGAGCCGGTGACGGGCTCGCCCACCGCTGCTCCGCTCTTGGACAGTTCGGTCATCCCAGCCTCACTCGCGGGTCGATGACGGCGTACAGAAGGTCGACGACGAGGTTGGCCACGGCGATCGCGAGCGCCGCAAACAGGGTCACGCCGAGAATGACGGGCAGGTCCTTGCTGCTGATGGCCCTGACCGCTTCGAGGCCGAGCCCCGGCAGGTTGAACGTGGACTCGGTGAGCACGGCGCCGCCGAGGAGCACGCCGAGGTCGAGGCCGAAGACGGTGAGGATCGGGGTCATCGCGGAGCGCAGCGCGTGCCTGCGGATGACGGTGGCCTCGCCGAGGCCCTTGGCGCGGGCGGTGCGGATGTAGTCCTCGCCGAGCACTTCGAGCATGGTCGCTCTCGTGAGGCGGGCGTACATCGCCGCGTTGAGGAAGGCGAGGACGATCCACGGCAGGATCAGCGTCTGGAGCCAGACGTCGACCGAGTCGTCCGTACTGAGGCTGTCCGCGATCTTCACCCAGCCGAGCTGGTGGACGAAGATGCCCATCGCGATCATGCCGGTGAAGAAGACGGGGAGCGAGACACCGCCGAGGGCGATGGTCATCGCGGAGCGGTCCCAGATCGTGCCCCGCTTGAGCGCGGAGACGACACCGGTGGCGACACCGGCGGCGAGCCAGAGGACACAGGCGCCGGCGGCGAGCGCGGCGGTGACGGGCAGGGCTTCCTTGAGGGTCTCCCAGACGGGGGCCTCGGTGCGGAAGCTGTAGCCGAAGCAGGGCGCCGGGCAGTGCGTGACGTCACTGCCGTTGACGTAGTCGCGCCCCATCGGGATGCCCTTGATGAACTCCCAGAACTGGACGAGCAGCGGATCGTCGAGTCCCAGTTTGGTCCGGATGCCTTCGATCTGCTCGGCTCCGGTGGCCTTGCCGGCGAAGAGGACAGCGATGTCCTGTCCCGCCCACTTGGGCAGCATGAAGAAGACGGTGAAGGTCGCGAGCAGTACGACCAGCACCATGATGATTACGGCGATCAGGCGCCGGATGAGATAAGCAAGCACTGTGCGCGGCCCGGCGGTGGCCGGGACCCCCTTGTGAGGAGTCCCGGCCACCGCCCGGGGCCATCACCTGCCCTTCGGACTGGCGGGATTCGGCGGCGGTGGTACGAACAACTACTGCTTCCCTTGCGGGAATTGTGTGACGGCGGGTGTTACTTGACGACGCCGAGCGAGGCGTAGTCGTAACGGCCGTTGTAACCGTCGGACATGTAGGCGTTGGTCAGCCGCGACCCGCGCCAGGTGATGTTCTTCTCGTACAGGAAGGGCATCCAGTCGGCCTGGTCGAGGATCTTCTTGTCGAGTTCCTTGTAGATCTCGCCCGCCGCGGCCGGGTCGGTCTCCGCGATCGCCTTGTCGAAGAGCGCGTCGACCTTCTTGTCCTTGATCTGCGACTCGTTGTAGTTACCGGTCGGGTTCAGGAAGCGGCTGTCGAACAGCGGCTGCGCGTAGCCCTGGCCGGACGGGAAGTCCGGGCCCCAGCCGCTCATCGTCATGCCGTAGCCGCGCTTCTTCACGACGGAGGGCGAGCCGGTGATGCTGGAGGTGTCGGCGCCGTCGAGGGCGTCGACCTGGACCTTGATGCCGACCTTGTCGAGCGACTGCTGCAGCGCCTCGGCGGCGTCGACCTCACCCGGGTTGTTGCTGCGGGCGGTGAGCTTGGTGGTGAAGCCGGACGGCTTGTCGCACTTCTTCAGCTCGTCCTTGGCCTTGGCGACGTCGGGCTTGCCCTTGCGCTCCAGCACGCCGTACGGGTCGTACTTGCTGTAGCCGGGGATCGCCACCGGGAAGGTGCTGTTGGCGATGTCGCCGGCCGCGACCTTGCCGCCGCGGGTCTGCTGGATGCTCGCGAAGTCGGTCGCGTAGAACACGGCCTTGCGGCAGTGCTCGTTGTCGAACGGCTTGGCGTTGTGGACGAGCGCGACGTAGCGCACGAAGGACGTGTGCATGTTGTCGACGTTGCCGCGGTGGTCCGTGACGGCGCTGACGCGGCCGGACTGGGTCATGCCCGTGCCGTTGATGTCGAGGTCGAAGTCCCCCTCCATCAGCTTCTTGTCGTTCTCCTCCTGGTTGGCGGAGATCGTCACGTCGATCTTGTCGGGCAGCGCGGCGCGGATCGGGTCCGAGGACTTCTTCCACTTGTCGTTGCGGACCAGAACGATCTTCTTGTTCGACTTGTACGTCTCGAACTTGTACGGGCCCGAGGAGAACGGCCGCTGCGTGTACTTGGCCTTCGTGTCCTTGGCCTCCTTGACCGGCGAACCGGTGGGCATGGCCAGGAACTGCTCGAAGTCACCGTTGCGCTTGGGCAGCTTGAAGATGATCGTCTGGTCGTCGGGGGTCTCGATCGCGTCGAGGCCGCCCTTGTCCTTGTAGGGACCCTTGTACTTCGTCTTGGGGTCGAGCGTCTGGCGGATGTAGCCGGGGCCACCGGTGATGGTGTCCGTCGCCCAGGCGCGCTCGATGCCGTACTTGACGTCCTTGGCGGTCAGCTTGGAGCCGTCCTCCCAGGTGAGACCGTCACGCAGCTTGTACGTGTACGTCTTGCCGTCGTCGGAGATCTTCGCCGTGGAGGTGGCGAGGTCCGGGACCAGCTTCGTGCCCGCCTTGCCCGGCTTGGTGTCGTAGGTCACCAGCTGCCGGGTGTAGAAGCGCATGAAGTCCCACGTCATGCCGTAGTAGGCGCGCTGCGGGTCGGCGGAGTCCAGGTCCTGCTTGCCGACCATCTTCAGCGTGCCTCCCTTCTTCTTGGAAGGGTTGGCGATCTTGTTCAGCGCCGCGTTGTAGCCGGCACCCTTCGAGTCGCTGTCGCCACCGTCACCGCCGCCGCACGCCGTGGTGGTCACCAGCGCCGCGACGACGAGGGCCGCACCGCTGGTGAGCCGTCGTTTCGTGGAACCTGTGGGCATTTTCTCGTAACCTCCGAGATCGCGGTCCCTGGCCAAGTGCTGCCGGAGAACCATGGTGAGAGCCACCTGACATGCGGCAGGGGCAAGCCAGTTGGGACCTTCTAGCGCGTCCCCTTCGGGTCGAGCGCATCACGCAGCCCGTCGCCGAAGAGGTTGAAGGCCAGGACGGTGATGAAGATCGTGACGCCCGGGAAGACCATGAACATCGGGTCGTGCTCGTACGTCTTGAGTGCGTCACGCAGCATGCCGCCCCACGAGGCCGTCGGCGGCTTGACGCCGGCGCCGAGGAAGCTGAGGGCCGCCTCCGTGAGGATGTTGGTCGGGATCATCAGCGTCGCGTAGACGGTGATGGGGGCGACCAGGTTGGGCAGCAGTTCACGGAACAGGATGTGGCGCTTGCCGCCGCCGAGACTGCGGGCCGCTTCCACGTACTCGCGCTCACGGAGCGAGAGCGTCTGGCCGCGGACGATGCGGCCGACATACGGCCAGCCGAAGAAGCCGATGACCATGACGAGGATCGCGACGCGCACGCTGGTGCCCTGGAGGCCGAGCAGGTCGTCGGGGAGTACGGAGACCAGCGAGATGATGAAGAGCAGCTGCGGGAACGAGAGCAGCACGTCCATCACGCGGCTGATCAGGGCGTCGACCCAGCCGCCGAAGTAACCGGCGATGATCCCGAAGAGGGTGCCGAGCGCCACGGCCACGATGGCCGCGAGGAACGCGACCAGGAGCGAGATCCGCGCGCCGAAGACGATGCGGCTGAAGACGTCGCGGCCCTTGTTGGGCTCGACTCCGAAGAGGAAGTCGCCGCTGACGCCGCCGAGTGCACCCTTGGGGAGGCCGGTCAGCTCGTCGAGCTCCTCCTGGTGGAATTCGTTGGGGTCGTGGCCCAGCAGGTTCACGATCAGGGGCGCGAAGATGGCGACAAGCACCAGGAGCAGCACGGTGATGCCGCCGGCCAGGGCGACCTTGTCCCGCTTCAGGCGGTTCCAGGCGATCTGCTTGAGGGACCGGCCCTCGACCCTTTTCACCCCTGCATCAACTGCGGGGGCGACGTCCTGGGTCGGGTCCGCGTCCGCAGGTGTGTCATGCAATGGTGCCGTCATCGTGGCAGGGACCCCTCTCAACCGGTGGTGACCGGCCCGCACTTGCCGCTGTAGCGACGTGATCAGTCCGTCGTACACAGGGGCGGAGGCCCCTGGAGCGGGAGTCTTCATCCACGTCGCGATCTGTTACCAGACTTGACGGGGAAAGGATGCGCAACCGTGATGCTGATCGAGGTGTTCCGTTATCCGGACGCGAGTGAACGAGGGGCGAACACGGGGCAGTTGGGTCGCAAGGCGCCACAGGAGCCCATAGGCCCCCACCTGCACTACAACGGACATCGCGTCCGTCGGCGCTGCTCAGTACTGGGCGGGGTAGCCGTATCCGCCGGCGGGCGCCGGGGCCGCCTGGGCCTCGCGGTCGTAGAACGGCCTGGCATTGGCTCGTAGCCACATCGCGACCGGGTCGTAATCGTCGGACATCGCGACCGTCGAGACGGGCAGGCCCTCGGGGACGGCGGGGATGGACTGGCGCATCATCGTGCGCACCGCGTCGACCGCCGGCGGCGACGTGTCGTACACGTCGAGACCGATGGCCAGATATGGCGCTCCGAGGGCGGGCTGCACCCAGGCGCGGCGCAGCGAGCGGACCACGGGGGTGCGGTGGGCGTTCTGCGTCAACAGAGCGTAGAACTGGGGGATTTCGATGCTCGGCTCGGTGAGCCGGAGGGGCCCGGCGGGCAGCAGGTCCAGGCCCGAGGCGATGCGGCGCAGGTCCAGCCAGGGGATGCCGACGCCGCCGCCGTGTGCGTGCGGGTTGAGCCAGAGGCCGTAGTGGTCGGGGTAGAGGGTGCGGGAGATGTCGATGCCGCGCACCACTTCATAGCTGCGGTTCCAGCCACTCGCGGACAGCTCCTGGGCGGAGGTCACACACGGTGCGTAGCCGAGCCCCTCCACTTCCATGTTCCCGTACTGGGCGTCGGGGGAGCCCGCCTGGCCGTGCCAGAGCAGCATCCACACCTGGTCGGCGGCGAGTGCGCGCAGCAGTGCCTCGTACGCGTCGTAACGCCCCGGCGTCACCTGGCGCAGCAACTGCTCGACCTGCTGCCCGGCCGCGGCCGTGCCCGACGCACTCACCCGTAACCGCCCCTTCGCGACGAACGTGGTGCCCCCACGGGAGACGATGGAGGGCAGAAGAATGCAACCAGCTTAAGCGGCGACGCGGTGGTAGAACGGTCGCACCTTCGCCCTCAGCCAGTCGCCGACCGGGTCCTGTGCCACGTCGAGCAGCACCAGGTTCACCGGCCACGGGACCGGCACCTGTCCGAGGGCCCGGCCGAGCGCCTCCATGGGGAGGTCGCGCGCGTTGCCGTCCCAGGTGGACAGCTCGACGCCGACGAAGAGCGTCGGGTCGTCCGTCTCCACGGCGGCCAGACAGCGGCGCGCGGTCAGCACGATGCCCGCGGCCTCGAACTCCCGGCCTGCGGCGGCGAGGAAGTCGACCGGGTCGTGCTGCCAGTCCGGCTCGAAGAGGCGGACGCGCCCGCCGGTGCTCGGGCCGTCCAGCTCGGTGCGGCCGGTCCTGCAGAGCTCGGCGACGGCCGGCGGCGGCAGCGGGACGCCGACGGTGCCGTCCGGGTTCAGCGCGATGCCCAGCTGCGGGGGCAGGCCGCGGGCGAACTCCACGGCGGGCGCCACGGTGACGCCCATCCGGTCCGCCGCGTCGCCGAGCGCCTGGCGGAACTGCTGCTCGGAGGTGAAGACGGGGACGTACGCCTGTCCTTCGATCTCCAGGGTCGGCAGGTCCAGGGTGCCGCTGTCGGGGCCGCCGCCGTTGGGCAGCGGTATCCAGAGGTGGCTGCGGCCGAGCACCTCGATGATGCGGGCGCCCGCCGACTCGTGGGCGCCCAGTGAGGCCGCGAGGACCTCCTCCAGTTCGTTGCCCGGCCATCCGCCGTACGGATGGGCATGTGCCTGCGCCGGAAAGTCCATCTGTCCAACCCCTGCTCGCGACCGCTCTGCCTGCGGCTCGAACCCTAACGCCGGGCCCGCTCACCGGTCGAAGGCGATCACCCGCAGGGCCTGCGCGGCCGCGCGGTCGAGGAGCACCGCGGAGCGGCAGCCGCGCGGCAGGTCACCGCGCTCGGTGGCGGCGACGAGCCGGCCGACCGTCCTGCGGTGGCGTGCGAACGCGTACCGGGAGACGCCGCGGCCCCGCTCGTGCTGGCCCCGCAGCGCGGTGTCCACGGGGACGTCGAGCATCAGGAGGTGCAGGGCCGTGCCGCGGCGGGCGGTCTCGCGGGCGAGCCAGCGGCGCACCCAGGCCTGGGTGCCGCAGTCGTGCACGACTGCGCTCGCCCCGGAGCGCAGGATGCGGCGCAACGTCGCGTAGTGCGCGAGGCGGACCAGGGGGCGGTACGCCGCGTACGGCAGCAGCCGCGGCATGCGGCGGGCCCAGCGGTCGCGGGTGTCCTGGGAGTCGATGCGGGGGCCGGTGACGGCCTGCCGCATCAGGGTCGATTTTCCGCCGCCGGGCAGCCCGGAGACGACGACCAGGTCGCCCTCGCCGAACGTGAGGCGGCGCGGGCTGTGGCCGGCCCGCTGCCGCAGGTCGCGGACGACGGCGACGGGGAGCGGACCGCAGCTCTCCGCGGCCGGGGCGCAGGTCTGTTCGGGCAGCGCCTTGGACAGCGCTTTGGGCAGTCCCACCCCCGTGGAAGTGGCGTAGAGACTCGTCCTGCTGCGCACCGTGATCGGCCTCCCCATAGCGGTCACGTACTGCATCCCCACCAAGTGTAAAGAGAAGGTAATGCGGCACAAGAGCATTCCGGAGTGACGGGACCGGTGAACGGACCCGTGACGGGACCCGTTGCCGGGCACCGCTCCCCCTGGACAGGGTCGCGTGCAATGATGTGCGCGCCAACTCCATACAGGCCGTTCGAATCCGCGCGGGAGAGTCTCCGGAACCAAGCTTTTGGGCTGGGTACCCGGGGCGCCGAAGGAGCAAGCCCCTCCCTTGAATCTCTCAGGCCCCGTACCGCGCGGGCGAGGCACATCTGAAAAGCGGGCCGCCCCGGCGGTCCCACCCAAGGTGCAAGCCGGCGTCTCACTGGTCGAGACACTCCCGGCGAACCTCTCAGGTTCCGATGACAGATGGGGAGGATCGACCTCGCCCGTCATGCCCTGGGAGTTCCCTTCATGAGCACTGCCCCCCGTCTGACCGCCCTCGACGCCGTCCATCGCGCGCTCGGCGCGACCATGACCGACTTCGCGGGCTGGGACATGCCGCTGCGGTACGCCAGCGAGCGCGACGAGCACAACGCCGTGCGCACCAAGGCAGGCCTCTTCGACCTGTCGCACATGGGCGAGATCACCGTCGGCGGCCCCGAGGCCGTGGACTTCCTGAACTACGCGCTGGTCGGCAACATCGGCTCCATCGGCGTCGGCCGCGCCCGCTACACCATGATCGTCGCCGAGGACGGCGGCATCCTGGACGACCTGATCGTCTACCGGCTCGGCGAGCCCGACGCCCCGGAGTACATGGTCGTCGCCAACGCCTCGAACGCGCAGGTCGTCCTGGACGCGCTCACCACCCGCGCCGACGGCTTCGACGTCGAGGTCCGCGACGACCGCGAGGCGTACGCGCTGCTCGCCGTCCAGGGCCCCGAGTCCCCCGGCATCCTGAAGTCCCTCACCGACGCGGACCTGGACGGCCTGAAGTACTACGCGGGCCTGCCCGGCACCGTCGCGGGTGTCTCCGCCCTGATCGCCCGCACGGGCTACACGGGGGAGGACGGTTTCGAGCTGTTCGTCTCCCCCGGTGACGCGGAGAAGCTGTGGGGCGCGCTGATGGAGGCGGGCACGCCGGTCGGCATGGTCCCGGCCGGCCTCTCCTGCCGCGACACGCTGCGCCTGGAGGCGGGCATGCCGCTGTACGGGCACGAGCTGACCGCCGGGCTCACGCCGTTCGACGCGGGCCTCGGCCGGGTCGTGAAGTTCGAGAAGACCAGCCGGTCGGACTCGTTCCTCGGGCGTGCCGCGCTCGCGGCCGCCGCCGAGCGCGCGGAAACCGCCCCGCCGCGCAAGCTGGTCGGCCTGATCGCCGAGGGCCGCCGCGTCCCGCGCGCCGGTTTCCCGGTGGTCGCGGACGGCAAGGTGATCGGCGAGGTCACCTCCGGCGCCCCGTCCCCGACGCTGGGCAAGCCGATCGCGATGGCGTACGTCGACGCGGAGCACGCGGCGCCGGGCACCGAGGGTGTCGGCGTGGACATCCGCGGCACCCACGAGCCGTACGAGGTCGTGGCGCTGCCGTTCTACAAGCGCCAGAAGTGACTGCCGCGTCAGAAGTGACCCCCCGCACATCCTTCCCGTTCCGCAGCACCCACCCGCGTACAGGAGAATTCAGGTCATGAGCAACCCCCAGCAGCTTCGTTACAGCAAGGAGCACGAGTGGCTCTCGGCCACCGAGGACGGCGTGGCGACCGTCGGCATCACCGAGCACGCGGCCAACGCGCTCGGTGACGTCGTCTTCGCGCAGCTCCCCGAGGTCGGTGACACGGTGACCGCGGGCGAGTCCTGCGGCGAGCTGGAGTCGACCAAGTCGGTCAGCGACCTCTACGCCCCGGTGACCGGCGAGATCGTCGCCGCCAACCAGGACGTCGTGGAGGACCCGTCGCTGGTCAACTCCGCCCCGTTCGAGGGCGGTTGGCTGTTCAAGGTTCGTATCTCGGGCGAGCCGGACGACCTGATGTCCGCCGACGAGTACACCGCATTCACCGCCGGCTGACCCATACCGATAGGGATCGTGTGATGTCGCTTCTGAACACCCCCCTCCACGAGCTGGACCCGGACGTCGCCGCCGCCGTCGACGCCGAGGTCCACCGCCAGCAGTCGACCCTGGAAATGATCGCCTCGGAGAACTTCGCTCCGGTCGCGGTCATGGAGGCCCAGGGCTCGGTCCTGACCAACAAGTACGCCGAGGGCTACCCCGGCCGCCGCTACTACGGCGGCTGCGAGCACGTCGACGTCGCCGAGCAGATCGCGATCGACCGGGTCAAGGACCTGTTCGGCGCCGAGTACGCGAACGTGCAGCCGCACTCCGGCGCCTCCGCCAACCAGGCCGCCCTCTTCGCGATCGCCCAGCCCGGCGACACGATCCTCGGCCTTGACCTCGCGCACGGCGGCCACCTCACGCACGGCATGCGCCTGAACTTCTCCGGCAAGCAGTTCAACGTGGTCGCCTACCACGTGGACGAGGCCGGTCTGGTCGACATGGCCGAGGTCGAGCGCCTCGCCAAGGAGAACAACCCGAAGGTGATCATCGCGGGCTGGTCGGCCTACCCGCGCCACCTGGACTTCGCCGAGTTCCGCCGGATCGCCGACGAGGTCGGCGCGAAGCTCTGGGTCGACATGGCGCACTTCGCCGGTCTGGTCGCCGCGGGTCTGCACCCGAACCCGGTGCCGTACGCGGACGTGGTCACCTCCACCACGCACAAGACGCTCGGCGGCCCGCGCGGCGGCATCATCCTGGCCCGCAGCAAGGAGTTCGCGAAGAAGCTGAACTCCGCGGTCTTCCCCGGCTTCCAGGGCGGCCCGCTGGAGCACGTCATCGCCGCCAAGGCCGTCTCCTTCAAGGTCGCCGCGTCGGACGACTTCAAGGAGCGCCAGCAGCGCACCCTGGACGGCGCCCGCATCCTGGCCGAGCGCCTGGTGCAGGACGACGCGAAGGCCGTCGGCGTCGACGTCCTCTCCGGCGGCACGGACGTGCACCTGGTCCTGGTGGACCTGCGCAACTCCGAGCTCGACGGCCAGCAGGCCGAGGACCGCCTCCACGAAGTCGGCATCACGGTCAACCGCAACGCGGTCCCGAACGACCCGCGCCCCCCGATGGTCACCTCGGGCCTGCGGATCGGCACCCCGGCGCTCGCCACGCGCGGCTTCGAGGCGGACGACTTCCGCGAGGTCGCCGACATCATCGCCGAGGCCCTGAAGCCGGACTTCGACGCGGCGTCCCTCAAGGCCCGTGTGACCGCTCTGGCCGACAAGCACCCCTTGTACCCCGGCCTGAAGTAGTTCCGTACCCTCTGTTTGTACGCTTTTGTTCGTATGCCGTTGTTCATACGTACGAAACATCGGGGCACCCCGCACACTGGAGAGTGAGCGAGGTGCCCCGCACCACGTCCCGCACCGCCTTGTACTTCTGCATCACCCCGGCAGACAACGGCGTCTACCAACCACCATTGGAGTTCTCGTGGCCATCTCGGTCTTCGACCTGTTCTCGATCGGCATCGGCCCGTCCAGCTCCCACACGGTCGGTCCCATGCGCGCGGCCCGCATGTTCGCGAGCCGCCTCAAGAACGAGGGCCTGATGGCCCACACGACGGCGATACGGGCGGAGCTGTACGGCTCGCTCGGCGCGACCGGCCACGGCCACGGCACGCCGAAGGCCGTCCTGCTCGGCCTGGAGGGCGAGTCGCCCCGCACGGTGAACGTGGAGGGCGCCGACGACCGCGTCGAGGAGATCAAGAGCGGCGGCCGCATCAACCTGCTCGGCATGCACGAGATCGACTTCGATTTCGACGAGGACCTGATCCTGCACCGCCGCAAGGCCCTGCCGTACCACGCCAACGGCATGACGATCTTCGCGTACGACCGCGAGGGCGGCCTCGTCCTGGAGAAGACGTACTACTCCGTAGGCGGCGGTTTCGTCGTGGACGAGGACGCCGTGGCGGGCGAGAACCCGATCGTGCCGGACGACACCGTCCTGCGGCACCCCTTCCGCACCGGCGACGAGCTGCTCCGCCTCACGGAGGAGACGGGCCTGTCCATCTCCGCGCTGATGCTGGAGAACGAGAAGGCGTGGCGCACCGAGGACGAGATCCGCGCGGGTCTGCTCGACATCTGGGGCGTCATGCAGTCCTGCGTGTCGCGCGGCATGTCCCGCGAGGGCATCCTGCCGGGCGGCCTCAAGGTGCGCCGCCGCGCCGCGAACTCGGCCAGGCAGCTGCGCGCCGAGGGCGACCCGCAGGCCCGCGCCATGGAGTGGATCACGCTCTACGCGATGGCGGTGAACGAGGAGAACGCCGCGGGCGGCCGCGTGGTCACCGCGCCCACGAACGGCGCGGCGGGCATCATCCCCGCCGTCCTGCACTACTACATGAACTTCGTGCCCGGCGCCGACGAGGACGGCGTGGTCCGCTTCCTGCTGGCGGCCGGCGCGATCGGCATGCTCTTCAAGGAGAACGCCTCGATCTCCGGCGCCGAGGTCGGCTGCCAGGGCGAGGTCGGCTCCGCCTGCTCGATGGCGGCGGGCGCGCTCGCCGAGGTCATGGGCGGCTCCCCCTCCAAGGTCGAGAACGCCGCCGAGATCGGCATGGAGCACAACCTGGGCCTGACCTGCGACCCGGTCGGCGGCCTCGTTCAGATCCCGTGCATCGAGCGCAACGGCATGGCGGCGGTCAAGGCCGTCACCGCCGCGAAGATGGCGATGCGCGGCGACGGCTCCCACAAGGTGTCCCTCGACAAGGTCATCAAGACGATGAAGGAGACGGGCGCCGACATGAGCGTCAAGTACAAGGAGACCGCGCGGGGCGGTCTCGCGGTGAACATCATCGAGTGCTGAGGAGCTGAGCCGTCGAGCCGCGGACGACGAGTTCCGGCTCGAAGAGCAGCTCGCCGGGGTGCGGCTGGGTGCCGCGGATCTGGGCGGACAGCAGGTCGACCGCCGCGCGGCCCATCGCCTCGATGGGCTGGCGCACGGTCGAAAGGGGCGGCTCGGTGCAGGTCATGAACGCCGAGTCGTCGTAGCCGACGACGGAGACGTCGCCGGGGACGGAGAGGCCCTTGCGGCGGGCCGCCCTGATGGCGCCGAGGGCGAGCGGGTCGCTGCCGCAGACGATGCCGGTGACGCCGCGCTCCATGAGGCGCGCGGCGGCCGCCTGGCCGCCCTCCAGGGAGAAGATCGACCGCTCGACGAACGCGTCGGGCAGCTCCATGCCCGCGGCCGCGGCGACGTCGCGGGCGGCCGCGAGCTTGCGGCGCGAGGGCACGTGGTCGGCCGGACCGAGGACGAGGCCGATCCGTTCGTGACCGAGCGAGGCGAGGTGGCGCCACGCCTGTTCGACGGCGACGGCGTCGTCGCACGCGACGCAGGGGAAGTCGATGCCTTCGATCGACGCGTTGATCAGGACGACCGGGATGTCCCGCTCGGCGAGGCGCCGGTAGTGGTCGTGCGGCGCGTCGGCCTCCGCGAAGAGGCCGCCCGCGAAGACGACCCCGGAGACGTGCTGCTGGAGCAGGAGGTCCACGTAGTCGGCCTCGGAGACGCCGCCCCTGGTCTGCGTGCACAGCACCGGTGTGAGGCCCTGCTGTGCGAGGGCGCCGCCGATGACCTCGGCGAACGCGGGGAAGATCGGGTTCTGGAGCTCGGGCAGGACGAGGCCGACGAGCCGGGCGCGCTCGCCGCGCAGTTGCGTCGGCCGCTCGTAGCCGAGGACGTCCAGGGCCGTCAGCACGGACTGTCGGGTGGCGGCGGAGACACCGGGCTTGTCGTTGAGGACACGGCTGACCGTGGCCTCGCTGACCCCCACCTTCTTCGCAACTTGAGCAAGTCGTCGCGTCATGGCCGCAAGAATAGCGCAAGGCCTGCAAGCCAGTTACGTAAACGGCCGCCCGGAATCCGGACGGCCGTGTACGTATATGTCTCCTCCGCGGGTCAGGGCTGCATGGTGAGCTCGAACGTGGACGTGTCGTTCTTGATGTCCTGCCCGTTGCCGCTCAACTTGGGCCGTATGAACGTCGCTTCACCGACGGCGGGTCCCTGGCCCGCCTCCGGCATCTCGTTGACGTAGATGCCGATCGGCGCGCCCGTGATCGACACGTCGGTGAAGACCGTGTCCTTGACCGGGAACTCGGGTTGGCTGCCCGTGTACTTCGTCTGGAACATCACCCCGTGGAACGTCGGGTCGACGATGTCGACGTTGTTCACGCGGATCCCCTGGAAGACCTTCGACGCGGAGAACGCCCAGATGGCCGGGAAGTCCTGGCCCTTCCAGAAGGTGCCGCCGGCCCGCTCGACCGTGATGTTCTCGAACGTGGTCGGATCCTTGCCGAAGCCGTTCATCGGGTAGCCGAAGTCCAGCGAGGAGATGGTGATGCCGGAGTAGACGAGGGTGTCGGCGATGCGGCTGTTGCGGAAGGTGTTGTTGTAGCCGCCGTAGACCGCGAAGCCCGCCGCGCGCCAGGTCAGGAGCGAGGTCAGGTTCTCGTATACGTTGTTCTTCATGTCCGCGCCGCCCGCGTCGATGGCGGAGAAGAGGGCGAAGCTGTCGTCGCCCGTGGCCCGCGCCTCGTTGTTGGCGACCAGGTTGTCCGTGCTGCCGTTGGTCATGTTGACGCCGTCGGCGAACATGTTGCGGATCCGCGAGTTCTTGATGGTCATGCGGTCCGTGTTGGCGCCCCAGTAGAGGCACACCATGTGCTCGTTCCAGATGTCGTCGATGGTGATGTCGGAGACGTTCTGGAAGTCGAAGACCTTGCCGGGCCCGTCGATGCGGGACGTGTAGTTGCCGAAGTAGGCGAAGCCCGCGAAGGACGAGCCCTTGGCGCTCGCCTCGGCACGGAATCCGACGTCCGTGTTGTCCTGGCTCCTCGGCGCGTGGAAGCGGGTGAACCAGGGCCCGGCGCCGACGACCTGGACGGCCTTTCCGTAGACCTGGAACTTGTTGCTCGTCTCGTAGTCGCCGGGCGGCAGGTAGACGCCCGTCAGCTTGCCGCTGGTGTCCATGCGGACCTTGTCCAGGGCGTTCTGCACGTCCTGGTGGGTGAATCCGGCGGGCACGGTGTAGGCGGCCGGGTCGGGGTTGGCCTTCGCCGCGACCTGTTCCAGGTCGATGAAGTCGATGGCGTAGCGGGAGGTGTTGGCGCTGTCCTTCTGCAGCTTGATCTTGCTGCCCGCCTTCACCGTCCCGTCGAGCACGACGTGCGCCTCGTCGTAGATGTGCCGGGCAGGACCGGCTCCCGGCGAGTTGCCCGGCGAGGCCTCGTCCCCGTACAGCCAGGCGTACTTGGAGGTGAGGTCGATGGCCTTGCGGAAGGTGCCGTCCACGTAGACGTTCAGGGTCGCCTGGGTGCCTCCGCCGCCGGGGGCGTCCGGGATGGAGAAGCGGGTGACCAGGGTGTTGGTGTCCTGCTTGGCGGTGAACTCCACGGACTCGCCGGTCGAGTTCAGCGTGACGGCCTTGCGACCGGACGCCTCACCCGCCAGGTCGCCGACGGTGCGGTTGGGGCCGACGGTCTTCGCGCCGCCCGCGAGGACGCCGTCCTCCGCCTCGTAGGTGTCGTAGGGCATGTCGGCGCCGCGGCCGACGAACAGGGAGTGCGTAGTGGTGTTGTTCTCGCGCTTGACCGGCAGTTCGTTGGCGTCGTCGGCGATGACCGTGCGGATCGTGAAGCGGCCGTCCCCCGCGGTCCAGGTGCCGAGCTTGACCGGCGCCGTGGTGTCGCCCGCGCCGATCACACCGTTGTGCTCGCCGGTCAGGGTCTTCAGTGTGGCGCCCTTGTCATCCTGGAGGATGAGCTTGATGCCGTGAGCGCCGGACGCGGACGCCTTGGTGCCCTGGTTCTTGACGGCGACACTGAAGGTGACCTCTTTGCCCTTGGAGGGTGCGGACGGCGTCCAGCTCACCGGGGACGCCACCAGGTCGGAGGAGTCGACCGGCTTGACCACGAGCGGGCTCGGCCCTGTGTAGGTGTTGTTGCCCTCGTCCTGTTCGATCACCTCGTTCTTGGTGTCCACCTCCGCGCTGAAGGGGTACGAGCCCGCGTCGCGTGCGCCGGTCCTGGCGCTCACCGTCGTCGACTCGCCCGCGCCGAGCGCGCCCACGGCCGCCGTGCCCGCCTTGTCGCCGCCGAGCCGGAAGACGGCGTCGGTGGCCGTCGACGCCTCGGTGCCGCGGTTGCGCACGGTCGCGGTCAGGGTCAGCTCGTCGGTCTCGGTCGGCGCCTCGGGGGCGTACGACAGTTTGGTGATCTCCAGGTCGGGGTTGGCCGCCGGGGCGCCCATGACCTGGAACTCGGCGACCTGCCCGGCCGTGGCGCCGCTGTTCGCGGTGAACCGCAGGCGCACGTCGGCGACCTTGGCCGACACCGGGATGGTGACGGTGTTCTGGTTGCCGGACGGGCTGAAGGAGTACTCCTTCTCCCCCACCAGCGAGGTGAAGTCGGCGGCCTTCTGCTCCCGGCCGAGTACCTGCACCTTCTGGGTGCGGGCGCCCCACCCGGCGTCCGGGTTGAGCTTGAGCACGACCGCGTCGACGTCGGCGTTGGCGCCGAGCTCGACGGTCAGGGTGTTGGGGTAGCTGCCTGCGGCACCCTCCCAGTAGGTGGACGTCTGTCCGTCGTTGGCGTTCTCGGCGACGAAGGTGTGGATCACCGAGGAGGCGCTGATCGGCTTGGACTCGGCGAGGTTCTTGTTGCCGCCGCCGGGCCGGGTCACGGTGTTGCTGTGCGCCGAGACGTTCCCTGCCGCGTCGCGGGCCCGGACCGTGTAGGAGACGGTGACGCTCGCGGAACGGGTGTCGGTGTACGTCGTCACGTCGTCGGCCACGGACTTCAGGAGCTTGCCGTCCGCGTACACGTCGTACGCCGTGACCTTCACGTTGTCGTCCGACGCGCCCCACGCCAGCTTGATCTCACCGCCGGAGGGCTGGCTGAGGGTGAGGTTCGTGGGGGCGGTCGGTGCCTGGGTGTCGCCCGATTCGCCCTTGCGGGTCACGGTGTTGCTGTTCGGTGACGCGTTGCCGACCGCGTCGCGGGCCCGCACGTAGTACGTGACGGTGGCGCTCGCGGGGCGCGTGTCGGTGTACGTGCGCACGTCACCGGCGACGCTGGTGAGCAGCTCCCCGTTGGCGTAGACGTCGTACGCGGTCACGCCCTTGTCGTCGTCGGAGGCGTCCCAGGCGAGCTTGACGCGGCCGGGCTCCGGTTCGGTGAGGGCGAGGTTCTTCGGGGCGGTGGGGGCCTGGGTGTCGCCGCCCGCCGGGCCGTAGATCTCCAGCTCGGACAGCTGGCCCGCGGGCTGCGCGGTGTTGGCGGTGATCAGGACGCGGACGTAGCGGGTGGTGACGGTGTCGAGGGCGAGGGTCGCGGAGTGTTCCGACGCCTTGGTGAAGGCGTACTCCTTCGACGCGGTCAGGTCGGTGAAGTCCGAGCCGTCGGTGCTGCCCTGGACCTTGAGGGTCTGGCTGCGGTCGCCCCATTCCTCGGGCACGCGCAGGACCACCTCGTCGATCCGTGCGGAGCTGCCGAGGTCGGCCTGGATCCACTGCGGGAGCTTGCTGTTCTCGCTCTCCCAGTAGGTGGCGCGGTTGCCGTCGTTGGCGTGGGCGGCGGTGTAGTCCTGGGTGTGGCCGCTCGCCTTGAGGGTCTTGCCGAGCGCCAGGTTCACCGAGGCGTCGGCGGCCGCGTGCACCCGCAGTTCGGCGAGCTGGGCGGCGGGCCAGCCGGTGTTGGCGGTGATGTGCACCCGTACGAAACGGGTCTGCGCGGACGGGAAGCGGATCGTCACCGTGTTGGCGGAGCCGGGCTCGAAGGAGCGGGCCCCGGACGCGGCGAGGGTGCTGAAGCCGCTGCCGTCGGTGCTGCCCTGCACGGACAGGGTCTGCTTGCGGGCCTCCCAGGCCGGGGGCAGCTTGAGGACGACCTCGTCGACGCGGGTGCCGCGGCCGAGGTCGACCTGCACCCACTGCGGCAGGTCGGACGACGCACTCTCCCAGTACGTGCCCGCGTCGCCGTCGGTGATGTGGGCTGCGCCGTACTCCGCCTTGGCGCCGCTCGCCTTGGCGGGCTTGCCCGCGGCCAGGTCGGGGCCGCCCGCCGCGGCGGCGGGCAGGGCGGGCAGGCCGAGGAGGAGCAGCGCCGCGGTGAGAGCGGTGGCGAAGGGCCGCCACCACCTGTGTGGTCTTCGGGCCTGTGCGTCTCTGATGCGTTCCATGACGTGTGGGGCTCCCTCACTGTCGAGCACGCAGCTTTTGGCGTGAAGCAGTGGGAGAATTGCAGAGAACTGTCGAGTTGACTACAGCCAACACGGAAGTCGTGACACCTCACAGCGGGCCACCCTCCACGCGGCAATCCGATTTTTGCAATCTTCGTTCAAGTTCTTGCGCGCCCGGTTGCGTCGATGGTTATGTATGCGCCGCACCGCCCGGCACCCGCAGCACGGACGTACAGCACGACCCGGAGGGGGTCTCCCGATGTCATCCACGAGCAGCCGAACACTCTCGCTCGCCACCGTGACCGTTCTCGCACTGGCCGCGCTCACCGCGTGCGGCACCAGCAGCGACGGCGCCGAATCGGATTCCGGCGGCAAGGTGAAGCTCGACGTCAACGGGCAGCCGCCCAAGACCCAGGCCTTCGAGCGCAAGCTCTACGACAAGCACGTGCAGCAGTTCGAGAAGGCCAACCCGGACATCGACATCGTGCCCCACGAGGGCTTCATGGACCCGAAGACCTTCAACGCGAAGCTCGCGGGCGGCAAGCTGGAGGACGTCTTCTACGTCTACTTCACCGACACCCGGTCCCTGATCGAGAAGAAGCAGGCCGCGGACATCACGGACGCCGTGAAGGACATGCCGCGCCGCGGCGACCTCCAGGACCCGCTGATGAAGATCTTCCAGAACGACGAGGGCCGCCAGTACGGCCTGCCGACGTCGAACTACTCGATGGGACTCATCTACAACCGCGCCCTGTTCGAGAAGGCCGGCCTCGACCCCGACCAGGCACCGAAGACCTGGGCGGACGTCCGCAGGGCCGCCAGGAAGATCGCCGCGCTCGGCGACAACACCGTGGGCTACGCCGACTTCTCCAAGAACAACCAGGGCGGCTGGCACTACACGGCCGAGCTGTACTCGCGCGGCGGCCGGATCGCGGCCGAGAGCGACGGCAAGTGGAAGGCCGCGTTCAACACGCCGGAGGGCAAGGCCACCTTCCAGGACCTCTACGACATGCGCTGGAAGGACGACTCCATGGGCAGCAAGCAGCTGCTCCAGGTCGAGGACGTCCAGCGGATGATGGGCTCCGGAAAGCTCGGCATGTACGTCGCGGCCGCCGACAACATCACCGTCATCGCCAAGCAGTTCGGCGGGAAGTACGCGGACTACGCGCTCGCCCCCGTACCGGACGCGAAGTCCACGCTACTCGGCGGCGAGGGCTACATGTTCAACCCCAAGGCGTCCCCGGCGAAGATCAAGGCCGGCGTCAAGTGGATCCAGTGGCGCTACCTCAACCCCGACGTCATCGAGAAGAACGTCGCCGACTACGCCGACGCGAAGCTCCCCGTCGGCATCCCGATGCCGACCGTCCCCGACGTCTTCGAGGGCGCGGTCCGCGACCGGATCGAGAAGGCCAAGCAGGACAAGGCGAACATGCCGACCGGCAACTACCAGGCGTTCATGGACTCCGCGCCCAAGGTGCCCGGCGTGATCGAACCGCCGAAGGCCCAGGAGGTCTACGCGGTACTCGACTCGGCGATGCAGTCCGTCCTCACCAAGGAGGACGCCGACATCGACGCCCTGCTCGACGACGCCGAGAACAAGGTCAACGCGATCTACGACGCCTCCTGATGAGCGTGACGCTGAAGACCCCGACCCGGCACACGGCCGTCGCGCCGCCCCCCTCCCCCGCACCCCGCAGATCACCGGCGGGCCGCCGCCGCGCGCTGCGCGAGCACATGACGGCGTACGGGTTCCTGAGCGCGGCCGTGGTGATCTTCGCGCTGTTCTCGTGGTGGCCGATCGTCCGCAACGTCCTCCTCGGCTTCCAGGACGTCAACTTCGCCACCGGCAACACCTGGAACGGCACCAGCAACTTCGAGAAGCTCTTCAACGACCCGCTGTTCCTCACCGCCTGGCGGAACACCGGCCTGTTCACCCTGTACGCGCTGGTCCTCGGCTTCGCCGTGCCGTTCCTGACCGCGGTGCTCCTCAACGAGTTCCGGCACGCTCGGGCGTACTTCCGGGTCCTCGTCTATCTGCCGGTCATGCTGCCGCCGGTGGTCGTGGCGCTGATGTGGAAGTGGTTCTACGACCCGGGCCCCGGCCTCTTCAACGAGATCCTCCGCACGCTGCACCTGCCGACGTCGGCATGGCTCGACTCGTCGTCCACCTCGCTGATCTCCCTGGTCATCGTCTCCACCTGGGCCAACATGGGCACCACCACCCTCATCTACCTCGCCGCGCTCCAGACCATCCCCGGCGAGCTGTACGAGGCGGCGGAGCTGGACGGCGCGGGTGTGTGGCAGCGCCTGCGGCACGTCACGATCCCGCAGACCCGGTTCGTGCTGCTCGTCCTGCTGCTGCTCCAGATCGTCGCGACGATGCAGGTGTTCACCGAGCCGTACGTGATGACGGGCGGCGGCCCCGAGGACTCGACGGTGACCGTGATGTTCCTCGTCTACCGGTACGCCTTCGTCTACAACGACTTCGGCACCGCCAGCGCACTGAGCCTGCTGCTCCTGATCGCCCTGGGCGCCTTCTCCGCCCTCTATCTGCGGGTCACCCGCGCCGCCAAGGAGTGAGTGATGTCCGCCTCGACGCGCACCCTCGTGCGCCCCGCCGTCCTGAAGACACGTAAGGGACGACTGATCTACTGGTCGGTCCTCACCCTCTCGCTCGTCCTGTTCACGGTGGCGTTCATCGTGCCCCTGTACTGGGCGGCGACCGGCGCCATGAAGTCGTCCACGGAGCTGGCGCAGAACCCGCCCACGTACGTCCCCGAGAGCTGGCACCCCGAGAACTACACGAAGGCGTGGCGGGAGATGGACCTCTCCCGGTACTTCCTCAACACGGTCGTCCTGGCAGGCGGGGCGTGGCTGGTGCAGCTGGCGGTGCAGATCCCCGCCGCCTACGCGCTGTCGAAGCTGCGCCCGCGGTTCGGGAACGTGGTGCTCGGCCTGATGCTCGTGACGCTGATGATGCCCGCCACCGCGCTCCTCGTGCCGGTCTACCTCACCGTCGTGGACGTCCCGATCTTCAACCGCAACCTGATCAACAGCCCCAGCGCGGTGTGGCTGCCCGCGGCCGCCAACGCGTTCAACATCTACATCCTGAAGAACTTCTTCGACCGGATCCCCGACGAGCTCCTCGACGCGGCGAAGGTCGACGGCGCCGGGCCGGTGACGACCATGTGGCGCGTGGTGCTGCCGCTGGCCCGGCCGATCATCGCCGTGGTCTCCATCCTCTCCATCGTCACGGCGTGGAAGGACTTCCTCTGGCCGCTGCTCGTGCTGCCCGACCCGGCCCGGCAACCGCTGAGCGTGTTCCTCCAGCGCGTCGCCCAGGACACCCCGCTCAACAGCCTGGTGGCCGGGCTCGTCATGGCCTCGCTGCCGCTGGTCGCGCTCTTCCTCGTCTTCCAGCGCCACATCATCGCCGGGCTCGGCGCCGGCGGCCTCAAGGGCTGAGCTCTCCGGAGCAGCTCTCCGCGGCACGTCTTCGCAGCACGTCTTCGGAGCACGTACGAAAGGACTCCCCTTGCCCAGCACGGAGTGGTGGCACAGCGCTGCCATCTATCAGGTGTACGTCCGTTCCTTCGCGGACGGGAACGGCGACGGCACGGGCGACCTGGCCGGTGTCCGGGCCCGTCTGCCCTATCTGGCCGACCTGGGCGTGGACGCCCTGTGGTTCACCCCGTGGTACCTGTCGCCGCTCGCCGACGGAGGCTACGACGTCGCGGACTACCGCACCATCGACCCGGCGTTCGGCAGCCTCGGCGAGGCCGAGAAGCTGATCGCCGAGGCCGGGGAACTGGGCCTGCGCTGCATCGTCGACGTCGTGCCGAACCACGTGTCCGACCAGCACGAATGGTTCAAGGCCGCGCTGGCGGCGGGGCCGGGATCACCGGAACGGGAGCTGTTCCACTTCCGGCCGCACTCGCCGGAACCGCCCAACGACTGGGTGGGCGAGTTCGGCGGGGTGCCGTGGTCCCGCACGGACGACGGCGAGTGGTACCTCCACCTGTTCGCGCCCGAGCAGCCCGACCTCAACTGGGCCCACCCGAAGGTCCGGCAGGAACACGAGGACGTGCTGCGCTTCTGGTTCGAGCGCGGCGCGGCGGGCGTACGCATCGATTCGGCGGCGCTCCTCGCCAAGGCGGACGGCCTGCCCTCCATGGCCCAGGACCGCCCCCACCCCTTCCACGACCAGCCCGAACTGCACGACATCTACCGTTCCTGGCGGCGGATCGCCGACGAGTACGGCGCCGCGCTGATCGGCGAGATCTGGCTGCCGGACGCCGAGCGCTTCGCCCGCTACCTGCGCCCCGACGAGCTGCACACCGCGTTCAACTTCGACTTCCTGTCCCGGCCGTGGGACCAGGCGCAGCTGTGGGAGTCGATCGACCTCACCCTGACCACGCACGCCCCGGTCGGCGCGCCCGCCACCTGGGTCCTCGCCAACCACGACGTGACGCGCACGGTCACCCGGTACGGGCGGGCCGACGACACCGGTTTCGCCTTCGAACGCAAACGGTTCGGCGTCCCCACCGACCTGGCCTTGGGCACGCGCAGGGCGAGGGCCGCGGCCCTCCTCACCCTGGCACTCCCCGGCTCGCTCTACCTCTACCAGGGCGAGGAGCTCGGACTCCCGGAGGCGGACATCCCGAGGGACCGCATCCAGGACCCGATGCACGCCCGGTCGGGCGGCGTCGACCCGGGCAGGGACGGCTGCCGGGTGCCGCTGCCCTGGGACGGCACCCCGGAGCGGAGCTGGCTGCCGGTGCCGAGGGACTGGTCCGCGTACGCGGCCGACCTCCAGGCCCACGATCCGGGCTCGATGCTCTCCCTGTACCGGACGGCGCTGCGGCTGCGGCGCTCCTTCGCCGACGCGGGACCACTGCGCCGACTGCGCACCGACGAGCCTGGCGTGCTGTCCTTCGCGCGCACCTTGGAGCGGGACGGCGCCGCACTGATCTGCCTGGTCAACTTCGGCCCCGACGACGCGGCGCTGCCCGCGGGCAGCGAACTCCTCCTTGCCAGCGGCCCCTTGTCCCCACGGGGGCGGTTGCCGCAGGACACCGCGGTCTGGCTGCGGGCCTGAGCGACCGTCGTTTGTCGGCCGGGCGGGGGTTCGGGGAGCATGGCGGGAGGGCAGCGAGACCGCTTCCCTCCCGCCCTGAGCCACACGGAGTTCGGCAGTGCTTTTCGACGTCACCCGCGACGCGGTCACCGGCATCTTCGGCGAGGACCGGCTCGCGACGCTGCCCGCGTCCGCGTTTCCCGCCTCCGCCGCGGACACGCGGGGCGCCCGCCTCCTGCGGGCCGTCGGCGTTCCCACGGGGACGCTGTATCTGCGGGAGCCCGACGAGGAGTCCGGGCTGCTGCCGCTCGTAGGGGAGGTCGTCGACGTCGAGATCTTCGAGGGCATGGAGGGCATGGAGAGCACGGCGGACGAGGCGGGCGCCTGGCCCGTCATCGGTTGGCTGCTCAACGCGCACCTCGCCCTCGACCCCGTGTCCGGCAAGGTGTACGCCTTCGACCCCGACGAGGAGACCGCGCGGGAACTCCACGCGGACGTCTCCTCCCTCGTGCACGTCACTCTCCGGTTCCAGCGCCTGCTCGACGAGTTCACCTTCGACGACGAGGGCGACGACAGCGGCGGCGACGGCGGCAGCGAGGAGGCCGGTTTTGAGCGGTTGGATCGCGAGGTCGAGCGCATCCGTGCGGAGACGAGCCGCATCGACCCGCTCCCCTTCCAGGACGACGAAACCGTCTGGTGGGTGGTCGGCGACGAGATCGCCGAGGGCCAACGCTTCACGGACGACAGCCCGGCGGGGCGCTCGCTGTACGGGTGACCGTCGGCCAGTACGGCCGGTTTGCGTAGCCGGTTGCGTAGTTCTACGGATGCCGGGGCCGACCCTGTCCTGAAAGGCTGGCCGAGGATGTACCCGCATCCGACCCGGATCGTCCGAACTAGGAACGCACATGGGCCCGCAGGGCGCGACCAGGAACCTTCATGCCCACGCGGAAGCACTCACCGACGAGGCCGCCGCCACCGGTGACCGCCCGACGCTCGTGGCGGCGCTGACCCACCTCGTCCACTCGTACAGCTTCGGCGGCGAGAGCACGCGGACGTCCGTACCGTTCCTGCGCCTGCTGCGCATGTACGACGAGGACCCGGCGGACTTCGGCGAGGACGACGTCCACCGTCTGCACTGGATGTTCAAGTGGGTGGTGGCCGACGCCCGGCAGCAGCCCGACGTCCCGCTCCCCGAGGTCGAGGGGTGGCTGGCCCGAATGCGACGCGGCTACCGCACAGCGGGATACTCCCAACGCGCCGTGCACGGAGCCGAGTTCAGGCTCGCCCGGCACGTGGGCGACGCGGCTCGCGCCGCCCGCGCGTACGCCGCGTGGACGGCGGCCGCGCGGGACGCCATGGCCGACTGCCTGGCCTGCGAGTACGCGACGGAGGGGCTGCGTCAGCTGGACCTGGGCGACGACCGGGCGGCCCTCGACGGGTGGGAGCCCGTCCTGAGCGGCACCCACGGCTGCCACCGCGAGCCGCACGAGACCTTCGCCCGTTCGCTGCTCCCTCTGGTCCGCACCGGCCGCACGGACCAGGCCCGCGCCCACCACCTGCGCGGCTACCGGCTGGTCCGCTCCGACGAGGCGTGCGGCCCCGCCATCGGGCTGCACGTCGAGTTCTGCGCACTCACGGGCAACGAACCGCACGGCCTGCGGATCCTCGCCGAGCAGGACCGGCGCTGGACCGAGACGGGCGACCCGCTCGACCACCTGGAGTGGCTGGTCGGCGCGGCGCTGCTGATGCGCCGCGCGGTGGAGACGGGCCACGGGGAGCGTCCGGTGCCGGGACCGCCGGGCGGCACGTGGACCGCGGCGGCACTCCTCGACCACGCCCGGGAGTCGGCCCTCGACCTGGCGGCCCGCTTCGACCGTCGCAACGGTACGACGGCTGTCTCGGACCGCGCACGGGCCCGCATGGCCGCGGCCCCGCTGATGGCGGAACTCCCCTTGGGCGGCACACGGCCACCCTCCCCCACACCCCGCCCCCACGTACCCGTCCCCGACCCCGGCCCCGACCTCGCCCCCGACTCCTCGTCGTCCCCGCTGGACCGGGCCCGCCTGTGCCTGGCACTCGCGCAGTCCCTGACGCCCTCCGACGACGGGTCCGGTCCCCGGGCGGAACGCCTCCTCACCGACGCCGCGTACTTCGCGGGGCTCCCCGGGGGAAGCCCGCACGTCAGCGCGCTGGCCCGACTGCGGCTCGGCGGGCTGCACTGCGAGGCGGGCCGCCACGAGGAGGCCGCCGCGGTCCTGGAGTCCGTACTGCCCGACCTCAAGGACTACATCCACAGCGCGGACGATCGCACCCGGGCCCACACCTGGCTGGCCCGAAGCTACCTCCACACGCATCAACCGGCCCTGGCAGCAGCGGAGTTCAAGCACGCGGCGGAAACCGCCCGCGACTCGCCCGACGCCCGGCACGAGGAAGCATCCCTCACCCAGCGGGCGGCGCAGGCGCTGAGCCTGGCCGGACAACCGGCGGAGGCCGCACGGACCTACGAGCGGGCCGAAGACCTGTGGCGCGCGCTCGGCGAACACGGCGCCCTGGTCCGCGCACTGCGGGCCCGCGCCTGGGAGACCCTCACCGCACACGGACTCGCCGCGGCCGACACGGTCATGACGGAGGCCCTCGACACGAACCGGCACCACGCCGAGGAGACGGAACAGGACCCGGAACGCACGGAGCTCTACGTGGAACTGGGCCGCACACACGTCCAGTTGGCCCGCCTGGCAATGGAACACGCCGACGGCCCGCCACTGGTCGAGCGGGGAACCCACGAGCAGTACGCGGCCAACGTACGCGCCTTTGAAAGGGCCCTGGGACACGCGGAACAGGCGATAGAGACCCTGCGCGCGTGCGGCGGCCCGGCCCTCGCGGACCTGCACCCCACGGAACTCCTGGCCGCACGCCTGGTGTTCGTACTGGGCCGCCACGAGTCGGCCGCGACCCGAGCCCGCGGCCTGGCGGCAGCGGTACGCGAACGGCCGGACCCGGACGGCACGTTGGCGCCCCTGGCAGCGGAGTGCGACCTACTGGCCGGGGCGGGCCCTACTCGTCCGCAGCCTGAGGCGGTCCCGCCGCGCACCGCGTCACCAGCGACGCCAGGGCCGCACGCGAGGTGACGCCCGTCTTGCGGTACACCCGGCCGACATGACTCTCGACCGTGCGCGTACTGAGACACAGCCGATCGGCGACGGCCTGGTTCGTGAGCCCCTCGGCGACCAGCGCGGCGATCTCACGCTCGCGCGGCGTCAGGGCCGCGAACGGGCCGGACGGCAGCGGCGGGACGTCGGCGGCGGGCGGGCCCGGCAGTACCGGCGCCGTCGGGTCGGGGCCGGGGCCGGGGACCGACGGAGGTGAGGCGGTGGCCGCGTCCGCACCCGCGGACCCCCGGCCCGCCCTCTCCCTCGCCGCCCGCTCCCCTTCCGCCCGCCCCCGCGCCGCCATGTCAAGGAGCAGGCGGGCGCCGCCCTCCTCGGCGAGGCGGAGGCCGCGCCGGGACATGGTGGCGGCTCGGGCGGTGTCGCCCGTGGCGGCCGCGAAGGGGGCGCCGAGCAGAAGGCTCTGGGCTTCCCGCAGGACCGCACCGGCCCGCGCGCACTCGTGCGCCGACTCCGTGAACGCCCGTGCGGCGACACCGAGTTCACCCCGCCGGGCCGCGACCAGGCCGACGGCGCGCAGTGCCGCGCCCCGCTGGACGGGCAGTCCGAGGCGGTCCGCCAGCGTGAGCGCGCGGGACGCCCAGCGTTCCGCGTCCGCCACGTCCCCGGTGGCCAGCGACGCGGTGACGAGCAGCTCGAAGAAGTTGGGCCGCATCGACGGCTGTACCCGCGACAGGTCACTGTCACCGCCCGCGGCCAGCAGGACGTCCCGCACCCGGTACGGGTCACCCGCGCCCAGCGCGGCGTACGCGAGCAGGCACCGGGACACGGTCGCCCACCAGCCGTCCACCGCTCCCACCGTCGCGGCCGCCTCCTCGGCCGCGGCCAGCACCTCCGGGTCACCGGCCGGACGCACCTGCATGAGGATGAGGGCACGGATGGCCCGGCTGATCCCGAGGAGTTCGGCGCCGCCCAGCGCTTCGGCGACCGCGACGGACTCGTCGGCCCACTCCAGCGCTTCGGACAGGCGTCCCGTGGTGAGGCGGGCGTACGCGCCGGTGAGGAGCAGTTGGGCCAGTGCGAAGGGGCGGCCGGTGCGCCGGGCGATGTCGACGCCGCGTTCGGAGTGGCGCCGCGCGGCGGCGCAGTCGTCGAGGAAGACCTCGCTCCAGGCCAGGCGCACCAGCGACTCGCACTGCCCGGCGAGGTCGGCGTCGGTCGTGACGTCGGTGAGCGCGGCGGCCTCGGCGGCGTACTCGCGTGCCGTCGCGGTCTCCCCCTCGTACACCTCCCCGAGCGCCGCCAGCGTGAGGGCCTCCGCGGCGCCGAGTTCGTCGCCGCGGAGCCGGGCGTCGGCCAGGGCTCCGGCCACCTCGTCACGCACTTCGGGGTAGCGCGTGGCGAACAGGGCGCGGTTGCCCCACTCGACGACCAGGCCGGTGCGCTGGGCGGGCGGCGGCCCGGGGCGCCGGTCGAGCTCGCGGCGGAGCAGGGCGCCGGCCGCCGCGTACCGCCCGAGGGTGCGCTCCATGAAGGCGCACTGCACGACGGCGGACGTCCGCAGCGCGTCGCCCGCCTCCGGCCCCTCGGGGGCGGGACGGTGCGTGGCGATGAGCCGGTGGAGGAGGTCCCTGCTCTCCTTGACGGCACCGGTCATGCCGAGCGCCGTGGCCCTCTTGAGCATCAACTCGGAGCGTGTGGCGTGGTGTTCCGCGGTGTCGGGCAGGACGCGCAGGACGACGTCGAGGAGCCGCGCGCTGACGGCGGGGGCCGTGGCGACGGCCTGCTCCGCGGCTTCCGTCAGGGTCGCGGCCGCCTTGGGGTCCCAGCGGGAGAGGGACTCCTCCACGTGGTGGGCGCGGTCGGCGAGCGGCGCTCCGGTCCTGGTGAGTTCGACGGCGGCCGCGCGGTGCAGCTCGAGGCGGCGCCAGGGGTCGACGGCCTCGCGTATCCAGGCACGCAGGAGCGGGTGGCGAGGGGCGAGGCAGCGGGCGCGACGGTCCGGCCTGAGCAGGTCACGGTCCACCAACTCCCGCATCGCGCGAATGAGTTCGTACCGGTCGGCCCCCGTCACGGCGGCGATCCGGTCCGTGTTCGCGTGCTCGCCGAGCACCGCGACGGCGTCCATGGCGGCGCGCTCCAACGGGGACAGTGCGGCGAGTTCGTCGAGGAACGCGGCCGAGTGGTCGCCGTGGAGGAGAGCGAGGAAGTACAGCGGACTCCCCTCGCTCGCCTCGTACATCTCCGCGGCCCGCTCCCGCGGCACTCCGGCGGCGAGCCCGTCGATCAGTTCGTCTCCTGCCAACGGGCCGAGGGCGGACCGCAGTACGACTCCGGAGTCGAGCCCACGCGTGAGGGCGGCGGACAGCGCGGAGGGGGACTGCCGTTCGCGCCGGGCGACGGCCAGCAGGAAGGGGGCGCGCACGGGATGGCGTACGAGATGGTCGACGAGCTCGACGGTCGCCTCGTCCGCCCAGTGCAGATCGTCGAGGACGACGACGAGACCGTGCCCGCCGACACCGCCGAGCGCGGCGGCGGTGACCCGGCACAGATCGAACAGATCCGCGCCCGAAACCACACCCGATGCCGCACCCGGGGCCGCCGCACCCGAAGACGCCTCACCGTCCTCCCCCCGCACGACCGCGGGCAGCCCGCCCAGCGAGGGGAACGCGCGGCGTGCGCGCGGGTCGAGTTCGGTGAAGGCATCCGTGAACGGCCGCAACGGACGCCCCCTGGCCCGCTCCGTCCCCCTCCCCCGCAGCACGGTCATGCCCCGTGCCCGGGCCAGCGCCGCGAACTCCGTCAGCAGCCTGCTCTTGCCGATCCCCGGATCCCCGACCACGTCGACGACGCCGCCCGCCCCCGCGTCACCGAGGAGCGCTTCGAGGCGGCCCAGCTCCACGCCCCTGCCCACGAACGGCACCCGCCCCGCAGGCCCCGCCGAGCCTCCGACCATCTCCACCACGGCCCACGCCCCCTCACGGAGGCGCGCGACCCCCTCGGTGACGTTGTACCGCACCCGCCCCGTGCGCGACGCGGGCCGGGATCTCAGTTCGTGCACAAGATATGAAGAAATATAACGGTAGTATCACGGACCGAAAGCGCTGGCCATGGGGTGTACTCCATGTCATCGGGCCCCTGGGCGGCCGTTACCCTGACCCCCGTCAGTAGTGCACCAAGAAGGGGTGGATCCGGTGGCGGACATCGAGGAAGCGCGCAAGACGTTCGAGCAGTTCGACGCGGACGGCGACGGCTTCATCACGGCGGCGGAGTGGAAGAGCGCCATGGCCAGGATGGGCGACTTCTACCAGACCGAGGCGGTGGCCGAGGCCGTGATCGGCGCGAAGGACACCAACGCGGACAAGCGTCTGTCCTTCGACGAGTTCTGGGCGAGCCTGAACAAGTAGTCGCCGAGTCGGCGCGACCCGACGCGACGGAAGAGCCCGGCACACCAGGTGCGCCGGGCCCTTCTTCCGTTATGCCAGCTCGGCGACGATCAGTTTCGTGGCGTCCGCGATGAAGGCGTTCACGGGTGGGGTGTCGCGGCCTGGGCGGTCCGTCATGACGGCAAGTACGAGGGGGTCCGCGTCCGGGTCCCGCGGCCGGACCACCGCGATGTCGTTCGCCCTGCCCCAGTCGCCCGTGCCGGTCTTGTCCGCGACCCGCCACCCCTCGGGCCGTCGCCGCCGACTACCGCGGGTGACGCGCTTGTCGAGGCGGCCGAGCGGGTGGTGGTGCAGGACGGCCGCCGCGGTGAGCGTCTTGAACGTGGAGCAGAACGCGAAGCGGTCGTCCGCACGGTGGGTCGGCGTGGCGCCGGTGCCGGTCGCGAACGCGTACACGCCGAGGCGACCGCCGTGCTCGCGCTCCAGCGCGGCGAAACGGGAGGCGAGGCGGGTGGGATCCGGTGCGGGGGCCGGGGGCGGGCTCGGGGTGGACTTCCGCGGCGCGGGGTGGTCGTCCGTGCCGCATCCGGCGAGCGGCAGCAGCGCCGCGGCCACCAGCAGGGCACGACGTGACGTCCCGGACCGGGCCAAGTTCATCTGCCGCTGTTCGCTTCCACTCGGGACGTCGCCACCCTGCGCACTCATTCCGCACCCGGCGGGAATACCCACGACGAACCGGAGGTTCCCTCCGTTACGACCTCGGCACCTCGCCGTCCGGCCTCTCGAAAGGCAGTCAGTCATGAAGATCGGCATCATCGGCGCGGGCAACATCGGCGGCAACCTCACCCGCCGTCTCACCGCCCTCGGCCACGACGTCTCCGTCGCCAACTCGCGCGGCCCGCACACCCTGACCGCCCTCGCCGAGGAGACCGGCGCGAAGCCCGTCACCGTCGACGAGGCCGCGAACGGCGCGCAGGTCGTCGTGGTGACCATCCCGCTCAAGGCCGTCCCCGACCTGCCCGCGGGCTTCCTCGACGGCGCGGCCGAGAACGTCGCCGTCATCGACACCGGCAACTACTACCCGCAGCAGCGCGACGGGCGGATCGCCGAGATCGAGGACGGCCTGACCGAGAGCCGCTGGACGGAGGGGCAGATCGGCCACCCCGTCATCAAGGCCTTCAACGGCACGTACGCCCAGGACATCCTCGACAAGCCCCTGCCGAAGGGCGCCCCCGGCCGGATCGCGCTGCCGGTCTCCGGCGACGACGAGATCGCCAAGAAGACCGTGCGCGACCTCATCGACGAGATCGGCTTCGACACCGTGGACAACGGAGGCCAGGACGACTCCTGGCGTCAGCAGCCCGGAACTCCCGTGTACGGCAACGTCGGTGGGACCGACGAGATCCGCGAGGCGCTGGACGCGGCGTCCCCGGAGCGTCAGGCGGAGTGGCGCGCCTGACCGACGCGCCCTCCTGGACCAGCACTCAGGGCGTGGCCCACTCCCGCAGCGCGTCCTCGCTCGCGAAGTCGGCCACGTTCTTGTCCAGCGGTGTCGACGTGTGCTGGTGGATCTTCCACTTCGCCTGGATGCGGGGCTTGCCCGCGCGGACGTAGTCGGCGATCCACAGCCCGTCGCCCGCGTAGGAAGTACTGTCGTGGTTCAACCAGAAATCGCGGTTGCAGTAGAGGAGGACCCGGTGGTCGGGCCGCAGCCGCTTCACCTCCCGGATGAAGCGGTCCTTCTCACCGTTGCTCGCTCGCGTGTGGTCCCCCGTCCACTCCCAGTCCGCCGCCAGCAAGTCCCCCGCTTTCTCGGGCGCCTTGCTCACGAAATACTCCGCCTGCGCCTTGATGTTGCCCGGCCACAGGAAGTGGTAGTAGCCGACCACGCAGCCTGCGTCACGGGCGCGCTTCGTCTGGGCGGACAGTTTCGGGTTGGTGTACGAACGGCCCTCCGTCGCCTTTATGAAGACGAAGGAAAGGCCGTCCGTGTCGAAGGTGGTCTGGTGGGAGCTGACGTCGATGCCACGGATCACGGGCGCCTCCAGAGTGGGCGCTAGGCGTACCTGAACTGCCCGTTTGGTGCCCGCTGTCGACTACCGTCAACCGTCAACCATCAACTGTTCAACGGAAGATCCCGGTGTGGCCGAGCGAGTAGCGGCCCGGCTGCGGGTACACCGCGAGGCCGTGCGGCCCTTCGCCGACCGGGATGCGGGCCAGCTGCACTCCGGTTCTGGTGTCGATGGCGTACACCTCGGAGTCGTAACGCCCGGACAGCCAGAGGGTGTTGCCGTCCGCAGAGACGCCTCCCATGTCGGGGCTGCCGCCGTCCGGGAGCTTCCACTTCTTGGTGAGTTCGTTCCTCGGGAAGTCGAAGACCGAGATGGTTCCCTCGCCCCGGTTGGAGATGTACATCTCCTTGGAGTCGCGGCTGACGTACAGCCCGTGGCAGCCCTTGCCCGTCCGCATCAGCTTCGGCTTCGTGAACTTGTCGCCGTCCAGGACCCACATGCCGTGCGCCATCATGTCGGCGATGTAGAACGTCTTGCCGTCGGGCGACATCTTCACGTCCTGCGGCATGGCGCCCTTGAAGGGGATCTTCTGCTGGCCGACGACCTCCATCTTCTCCGTGTCGACCTTGAGGAGTTCGCCGGAGAACTCGCAGGACACGATGAAGTAGCGGCCGTCCATGGAGAAGTCGGCGTGGTTGACTCCGGCGCAGGTGACGGGGACGGTCTTGTCGCGGTTCATGGTCTTCGGGTCGCGGAAGACGAGTTCGCGGTCCATGGAGGCCATCACGATGGCGTGCTTGCCGTTCGGCGTGAAGTAGAGGTTGTACGGGTCGGAGACCTCGACCGTTCGGCCCGTCTTGCCGGTGACCGGGTTGATGGCGGTGAGGCTGTCGCCGAGGTCGTTGTTGACCCAGAGCGTCTTCATGTCCCAGGAGGGCACGACGTGCTGCGGCTGGTTGCCGACCTTGATGGTCTCGATGACCTCGAACTTCTTGGGGTCGATGACCGACACCGTGTTGGACTCGGTGTTGGGGACGTAGACGCGCTGCAGGAACTTCTTCGCCACCGGCTGGAGTGCGTTGGGGCGGTCGGCGGCGTACGCGTCCTTGGGGTCGAGCACGGGCGGCATGCCGGGCAGCCCGGGTGCCGCCTTCGGCTCGGCGGGCTTGCGGACGCCTTCGGTGCCGAGCGCTTCGGCGTCGCCCTTGCCGGCGCCGCAGCCCGCGAGGGCGGCGAGGACGGCACCGGCGGCGAGCACGGCCGCGGTGCGCTTGGTGGCGCTGAGCGTCTCGTTCGGTTTCAGGTGCATCAGGTCAGCAGCTCCGTGGTCGTGACCGCGCGCAGGCCGCGGCGTTCCAGTTCTTCCAGGACGGCGGGCAGGGCGACGACCGTGTCCGCGTACCCGAAGTGCAGGCTCACGACGGATCCCTCGCGGATCTCGCCCGCGACGGCGCGGGTCACGGCGGGGGCGCCCGGTGACGTGAAGTCGAGGGAGTCGACGTCGTACGAGAGGACGTGCGGGTAGCCCGCGCGGTGGGCGAGCCGTTCGACGAGGGGGGTCGCCGTCCGGGCGCGCGAGGGGCGGAACCAGGTGCCGATGGAGCCGGTGAGGCGGCGCAGGCGGTCCGCGCAGCCGGTGATCTCGGCGTAGGCGTCGGCCTCGGACATCGCGTTGATGTCGAGGTGGTGGTGGGTGTGGTTGCCCAGGTCGTGGCCGCCGTCGAGGATGCGGCGCGCCAGGTCGGGGTGTGCGTCGAGCCAGCTGCCGACGGCGAGCACGGTGATTCTCGCGTCGGCCTTCTCCGCCTGGGCGAGCAGCGCTTTCGCGATGGCCGGGTCGCCCTGGCCGTGGAAGGTGAGGGCGACCCGGGGGCGGGTGCGGGGGCCGTGGCTGATCTGGGCGGGGAGGCCGGGGAGGCGGCGGGGGGCGGGGGCGGCGGCCGCGGCGGGTCCGGCCGGGCGGGGGGTCGTGGGCGCGGGCGTGCGGTCGCGTGCGGGGGTGGCGGGGCCGGTCGCGGCGCACCCGGTGGTGAGCGCGCCCGCGGCGACCAGGCCGACGCCCGCGCGCAGGGCTCTGCGGCGGTCGGTCTCGATCACCGGACCATTTAATGGGAAAAATATGGGAAAGATGCCGATTGCCCGCTTCGCAGCGTTGCGGGAGTGTTACGGGTCGGAGTCCCGGGCCCCGGGGCGGGCCGCCGTCCCCTGCTTATCGCCTGTCACGGCCTCCGCTTAACCAGCGTTTACCAGGCAGGTGTCCCATCTCACCAAGGATTCACCTCTAAACTGTGATGGTTTGCCCGTATATAAGCACCTTTGGACTTTTGGATCAGTGGCGGCCGTCTGCCATAGTCGGAGACACGACCCCCATTGACCCGGGCTCAGGTCGTCTCGGCGGCCGTGGATCACACCCCAATATTCACGCCGCTTCACGAAGGCCCCCTCGCGCCGACCACGGCAGCCGGGGGCTTTCGCGTATCAGCGGTCGGCGGCCCGCATCTCGAACCACGTCGTCTTGCCGCGCGGCAGCAGGTCCACGCCCCACCGGTCGGAGAGCTTGTCGACGAGGAACAGGCCGCGGCCGCTCAGGTCCATCTCGTGGACCGGCAGCAGACAGGGCAGCCCGCGCGACGGATCGCGGACCTCCACCCGGATCCAGCCGCGCCGCCGCTGCATGCGCAGGCCGAAGACGCGGGCGCCGGTGTGCCGCACGGCGTTCCCGACGAGTTCCGAGACGAGGAGGACGACGTCCTCGGTGAGTTTCGGGGAGAGTCCCCAGTGGCGCAGGACCACGACCTGGGCGAGGCGGCGCGCGATGGCGGCGGACTCCGGGCGCGACGGCAGCGGGACCTCCGCGTCCGTGGGATTACCGAACAACTCGAGCGCTTTCAGCGCGTGTTCGTCCTCAACCGCCGGCGACCAGCGCGCCGCGGTCGCACTGCCGTGCCGCCGCGGCCGTTCGTCACCCTCCAGCCCCGCCATGACCCCATCATGGCCGCCCAGAGCGCCCTTCGTGGCCGTTCCGGCGGAATAAGCCCCCCGGAACCATCCATTCCGGGGGGCCGGTTTGACATATGCCAGTGGCAGTAAAGAGCCTCTGCGGCAGGCGTGACCTGCGATGACTTCCCGCTTACGCATGATCACTTACAGCGTTTCGTCAACCTGACTCAAGGCTCTGTTCAGTCGTCCATAATCCGCCCCATCGGGGGACCCCGCTACTGACGCCCATCCAACTTGGCGCATACACCGTTCAGTTCAGACGAACTTGGCCTTGCCCGGACCCTCCTCGACGAAGCTCCGCATGCCCCGCTCGCGGTCCTCGGTCGCGAACAGGCCTGCGAACCACGTGCGTTCGATGGCCAGGCCCGTGTCGATGTCCGTCTCCAGACCCGCGTCGATCGACTCCTTGGCGGCGCGCAGCGCGATGGCCGGTCCCCGCGCGAGCCGCGCGGCCCACGCGTGCGCCTGCTCGTACACCTCGGCGGCGGGCACGACGCGGTCCACCAGACCCATCGTGAGCGCCTCGTCCGCCTTCACGTGGCGGCCGGTGAAGATGAGGTCCTTGGCCTTGGACGGGCCGACGAGCCGGGCCAGGCGCTGGGTGCCGCCCGCGCCGGGGATGACGCCGAGCAGGATCTCGGGCTGGCCCAGCTTGGCGTTGTCCGCGGCGATGCGGAAGTCGGCGCAGAGGGCGAGCTCGCAGCCGCCGCCCAGCGCGTAGCCGGTGACGGCGGCGACGACGGGCTTGGGGATGCGGGCGACGGCGGTGAAGGACTCCTGCAGCGCCCCGGAGCGTACGACCATGGCCGCGTGGTCCATGGCCTGCATCTCCTTGATGTCCGCGCCGGCCGCGAACACCTTCTCGCCGCCGTAGATCACCACGGCGCGCACGTCGTCGCGGCGCGCCGCCTCTTCGGCGAGCTCCTTGAGGCGGTCCTGGGTGGCGATGTCCAGGGCGTTCATCGGGGGACGGTCGAGCCGGATCGTGCCGACGCCTTCGGCGACTTCGAGGGTTGCAGTCATGGCAGCAGGTTAACGGGGACTAACGGACCGGGCCCGGTGCACTTGGTCACAGTGCGCCGGGCCCGGCAGGGAAGTGGACGCGATTACGCCTTCCACTCCTCCCACGACATGTTCCAGCCGTTGAGGCCGTTGTCCGGCTGGATCTTCTTGTCCGCGGAGTTCTTCACCACGACGACGTCGCCGATGAGCGAGTTGTCGAAGAACCATCCGGCGGGCGTCTTCTTGCTGTAACCGCCGCGCACGTCGCTCAGGCCTATGCAGCCGTGGCTGGCGTTGGTGTTGCCGAAGGCGCCGCCCGACCAGTAGTTGCCGTGGAGGAACGTGCCGGAGGTGGACAGGCGCATCGCGTGCGGGACGTCCTTGATGTCGTACTCGCCGCCGAACCCGACGGTCTCGCCGTTCATCCGGGTCACCTGCAGCTTCTCGCTGATGACCATCTCGCCGTTGTACGTGGTGGTGCCGGGGGCGCCCGCCGTGATCGGGATCTTCTTGATCTGCTTGCCGTCGCGGACGACCTTCATGTGGTGCGTCTTGGCGTCGACGGTGGAGACCTGGCTGCGGCCGATGGTGAAGTTCAGCGTCTTGTTCTGCTTGCCGTAGACACCCGGGCGGCCCTCGACGCCGTCGAGGTTGAGCTTGACGGTGACCTTCGTGCCGGCCTTCCAGTACTTCTCCGGGCGGAAGTCGAGGCGGTCGTTGCCGAACCAGTGGCCCTCGACCGGCACGGACGGCTCGGTCTTGATCTGGATGGCCTTCTCGACCGCGTCCGGGTCGGTGATGCCGCGCGTGAAGTTGACCGAGAACGGCATTCCGACGCCGACCTTCGAGCCGTCCTCCGGATTGAACTGACCGATGAAGGTGTTCTTCGGGGTCAGTGTCGTGAAGGCGGTGTCCTTGGCGGACGCACGGCCCTCGGAGTCCTTGGCGACGGCGTGGACCTTGTACTTCGTGGCGGCCGCGAGATGGTGGGCCGGTGTCCAGCTGGTCCCGCCCGACGTGATCTTGCCGGGGACCGGATTGCCCTTCGTGTCCTGCACCTTGACCTCGGACAGCTTGCCCTTGGCGGCGGCTATCTTCAGGGCGCCGCTGGTGGCCACCGCGTCCGCGCCGTCCTTGGGGGCTATCGTGACGACCGCCGCCGAGGGGGCGTTCTTGTCCGCCTCGCCCTTGCCGTCACCGTCGCCCGAGTCCGAACCCCCGCCGCACGCCGCGACGAACAGCAGCGTCGCCCCGGACACCGCAGCCGTCAGAGTTCTTGCGCCCCGCCGTCGCGCGCGCCTGCGCGCGCCAACCGACGTCCCCGATATCGGTCGCCCGTTCACGATCTCGTCTCCCCTCGCACGGCCTGATCCAGGCCCGCACCCCATTGCACCTGCGCGTTTCGGACACGCGCAAGCGTTAGATAACCACACGGTTCCCGGCGAACAGTCCCCGCCAATGTCACCGTTCAGTTCCAACTGCCCCAGGGGTGCGGGCAGACCAAGATCACCTGGTGGTTCCGAGCCGGTCACCTGGCGATCACCCGGAGGATCAGGCGTTCTTCACCCAGTCCTTCCATTCCATGTTCCAGCCGCCGAGGCCGTTGTCAGGAGCGACTTTCTTGTCATTGCTGTTGATCACTTCGACGACGTCCCCGATGAGACTCCGGTCGAAGAACCAGCCCGCGGGCGTCCGTGAGCTGCCGCCCTTCACATCGCGCAGGCCCACACAGCCGTGGCTGACATTGGTGTTGCCAGGAGCGTCGGGCGACCAGTAGTTGCCGTGCAGGAAGGTGCCGGAGGTCGTGAGGCGGATGGCGTGCGGGACGTCGGGGATGTCGTACTCGCCGCCGAAGCCGACGGTGCGGCTGTTCATGCGGGTCACCTCGAGCATCTCCGACACCACCATCTTCCCGTTGTACGTGGTGGTCTTGGGGGCGCCCGCGGTGATCGGCACGGTGGAGAGCAGCTCGCCGTCCCTGCGTACCTCCATGGTGTGCTCGGCGGCGTCGACCAGGGACTGCTGGTCGCGGCCGACGGTGAAGGTGAAGCTCTTGTCCTGGAGGCCGTAGACGCCGGGGGCGGCCTGGACGTCGCGCAGGCGCAGGCCGACGGTGACCTTCGTGCCGGGCTTCCAGTACTTCTCCGGGCGGAAGTCCACGCGGCTCTTGCCGAACCAGTGCGGGCGGATGTCGACGTCCGGGTACGCGGTGACGTGGACGGCGCGCTGGACGGCCTCGCGGTTCTCGATCTCCCGGTTGAACTCCAGGGAGACGATCATACCGGTGCCGACGGTGGCGCGGTTCTCCGGTGCCACGTATCCGATGAAGCGCTCGTCGGGGACGTACGTGCGGAAGGTGGTGTGCCGGGCGGAGCGGCGGCCGTGGCCGTCCATGGCGACGGCGTCCACCTTGTACGTGGCGGCGAGCGCCAGCGGCCCCCGGTCGAGGGGGCGCCACGTCGTGCCGTCCTCGTCGATGCGGCCCGGTACGTCGAACTCCTGCGCGTCCTGCGTCCGGACGACCTTCACCGACTCCAGGCGGCCGTCGGGCACCTCCACCGCCAGGCGTTCGTCCGCCTTGACCCCCTTGCTGTCGTCGTCGGGTGACACCCGGATCGCGTCCGCCGGCGAGCGGGGCTTCCCCATCAGTCCCTCGACCCCGTCGGAGGAGCAGCCCGCCAGCAGCCCCGCCCATGTCAGTACCGCGGCCAGCGCGGCCCCTGCGCGCCGTGCGCGCCTCGCATCCTGTCTCACGTGGGTCCCAACGACCGTCCCCCTGCCGGGGAAACGTGAGTGCGACGCGTGCGGTGGGCAGAACCATGGGAGGGACGACGTATGGGGAGCCGCGGCCGGGACGCCGCACGCCCTTCTTCGCGCGTCGACCGACGGAGCCGCAGGAGGCCGACAGGTGGCGAGCGCACCCGAGCAAGAGGCAGTGCAGCAGGCGCGGGCGATGGGGCGCGGCACGACGGAGCGGCCCGCCCCGACGGTGAACGGGAACCGAAGGGCGGCGCCCCGCGCGGCGCCGACGCGGCCCGTGTGGCCGGGAGCGCCGACGCCGCTCGGGGCGCGCTTCCGGGTCGGGCCCGACGGGGTGGCGGGCACCAACTTCGCGCTGTGGGCGGGCGGGGCGGAGGCGGTGGAGCTCTGTCTGTTCGACGACGGGCAGGTGGAGACGCGCTGTCCGCTGACCGAGCTGACGCACGAGATCTGGCACGGTTTCGTGCCGGGCGTGCGGCCGGGGCAGCGGTACGGCTACCGCGTGCACGGCCGCTGGGACCCGTGGACGGGCGCCCGCTGGAACCCGGCGAAGCTGCTCCTCGATCCGTACGCGCGGGCGGTGGACGGCGGCCCGGGGCTCGACTACGGATCGCTGCCCGCCGAGGTGTACGGGCATGTGCGGGACTGGCCGCAGCAGCACGTGGCGGATACGGTCCGCGACGACCGTGACTCGGCGCCGTACGTCCCGAAGGGCGTGGTGGTGCACGACGACGCGCCGGACGACGAGTGGACCGACGACCGCAGGCCGAAGACGCCGTGGGCGGACTCGGTCATCTACGAACTGCACGTGCGCGGCTTCACGAAGCTGCATCCGGGGGTCCCGGAGGAACTGCGCGGTACGTACGCGGGGTTGGCGCACCCGGCCGCGCTCGACCATCTCGTACGGCTCGGGGTGACGGCGGTCGAGCTGCTTCCGGTGCACCAGTTCGCGCACGAGGACCATCTGCTGCGGCGGGGCCTGCGCAACTACTGGGGCTACAACTCGATCGGCTACTTCGCGCCCCACGCGGCCTACGCGGCGTCCGGGACGCGCGGGGAGCAGGTCGGCGAGTTCCGGCGGATGGTGCGGGCGCTGCACGAGGCCGGGATCGAGGTGATCCTCGACGTGGTGTACAACCACACCGCGGAGGCCGGGGAGCTCGGCCCGATGCTGTCCCTGAAGGGCATCGACAACCGCGGCTACTACCGGTTGCAGCCGAACGACGCGCGGCGGTACGCGGACTACACGGGCTGCGGGAACACGCTGCAGGTCGTCCAGCCGCACGTGCTGCGCCTGATCACGGACTCGTTGCGGTACTGGGTGTCGGAGATGGGGGTGGACGGGTTCCGGTTCGATCTGGCGGCGGCGCTGGCGCGCTCCTTCCACGACGTCGACATGCTGTCGCCGTTCCTCGCGGTGATCGCGCAGGACCCGGTGCTGCGGCGCGTGAAGCTGATCGCCGAGCCGTGGGACGTGGGGTCCGGCGGCTATCAGGTGGGGGCTTTCCCGCCGCTGTGGACGGAGTGGAACGACCGCTACCGGGGTGCGGTGCGGGACTTCTGGCGGGGCGCGCTGCCGGACGTACGGGACCTGGGGTACCGGCTTTCGGGGTCGAGCGATCTGTACGCGTGGGGCGGGCGCAGGCCGTACGCGTCGGTGAACTTCGTGACGGCGCACGACGGCTTCACGCTGCGGGACCTGGTGAGTTACGAGCGCAAGCACAACGAGGCCAACGGCGAGGGCAACCGGGACGGCTCCGACGACAACCGGGCGTGGAACTGCGGTGCCGAGGGCGAGACCGACGACGCGGACGTCACGGCGCTGCGCAGGCGCCAGCTGCGCAACCTGATGACGACGCTGCTGCTGTCCACCGGGGTGCCGATGCTGGTCGCGGGCGACGAGATGGGCCGCACGCAGGGCGGCTCGAACAACGCGTACTGCCAGGACAACGAGATCAGCTGGGTCGACTGGGGGCTCAGGGAGGATTCCGGCTGGCGTGAGCTGTTCGCGCTGACGTCGCGCCTCATCGAGCTGCGGCACCGCCATCCGGTGCTGCGCAGGCGGGCGTTCTTCTCCGGGCGCGCGCACTCCGCGGACGGGCTGCGGGACCTGGCGTGGTTCACGGCGGACGGCGGGGAGATGACGGAGGCGGACTGGTACGCGCCCCGGGCGACGCTCGGCATGTATCTGTCGGGGCGCGACATACCGGGCCGGGACGCGCGGGGCGCGCCGGTCGTCGACGAGAGTTTCCTGGCGGTGCTGCACGCGGACGGGGAGCCGACGGCGTTCGTGCTGCCGGGGACGCCGTGGGCCGAGGCGTACGAGGTGGTGGTGGACACGTCCCTGGAGGACCAGGCCGCCCCGCCCGGCACGGTGCACCGGGCGGGTGAGTCGGTGACGGTGCCGGGGAGGTCGGTGCTGCTGCTGCGGGTGACTCCCTGACGCCGCCGGTGCCGGTGACCACCTGACGCCGCCGGTGCCGTCGCGGGTCCCTGAATATGCGCGCGCTTGGTCCGGACCTGAGTCTTGCCCCTGCTCTTGGGTGACCCCAAGCTCGCCTTATGGACCTGGAGTTGCGGCACCTCAAGACGATCAGGGCGATCGCCGACGCGGGCAGCCTGACCAAGGCCGCCACCGCGCTCGGGCTCGCCCAGCCCGCCCTGAGCGCGCAGTTGAAGAGGATCGAGCGCGCCCTGGGCGGCCCGCTCTTCGAGCGGGGGCAGTACGGGGTGCGGGCCACGGCGCTCGGCGAGTTCGTGCTCGCGCGCGCCCGGGTGGTGCTGCCCGCGGTGACCGGGCTGCGGGAGGAGGCGCAGCGGTTCGTGCGGACGTGGGAGGGCGGGGCGGGGTTCCGGCTCGGCGGCATCCATGGGCCGCTGCTCGGGGCTCTGGTGGACCGGCTCGCGGCGGCCTACCCGGGGGTGCCGGTGTCGACGCACACGTCGTGGTCGGAGCGGGAGCTCGCGTCCCGTACGGCGGAGGGCCGCCTCGACTTCGCGCTGGTCGGCACGTGCGGGGCGAGCGCACCCCCGGAGAGCGAGCTCCTCGTGTGGCGCGAGGTGGCCCGCGACCCGGTCTTCGTCATGCTGCCCACCTCCCATCCGCTGGCCGACGTCCAGGAGATCGACCTGGCGCTGCTCGCGGACGAGGCGTGGACGGACGTGCCGGGCGACGGCTGTTTCGCGGACTGTTTCTCCGCGGCGTGCGCGCGTGCGGGGTTCACGCCGTCGCGCGTGTACGAGACGGACGTCGCGTCGTGCGTGCATCTGGTGCAGGTGGGGCGGGCGGTGGGCCTGTGCCGGGCGACGTTCCCGCCGACGCCGGGGCTGGTGACCAGGCCGCTCACGGGGGCGCCGCTGTACTGGCGGCATCTGCTCGGCTGGCATCCGGCCGCTCCCGCCCACGACACGGCGGCGGCGGTCTTCGCGCAGGCCCGCGCGGCGCACGCGGAGGCGGCGGCGCGCAGCGACAGCTATACGGCGTGGCTCTCGGCGCCCTCGCCGCCGTCCACGTGACGCGGCGGCACGCCGCTTTCCCCCGCGGTCCATAACGTCGGCGTACGGGGGCGAATGACAGCTGTCCGGGGGCTGTTGAGAGTTCTACCTTGTGGGCGATCCCCGCTCGTCCTTGTACAACGAGGAGACCTCGCATGCTCCCCACCCATCCCAGACGTCTCGCCGCCGCGTGTGCCGCGGTCACCGCTGCCGGTGCGCTGGTCTTCGCCGGTCTCCCCGGCGCCGCGTCCGCTTCCCCCTCCTCCCCCACTTCCCCCACTTCCCCCTCCTCCCCCTCCTCCTCCCGGCTCTCCCCCGCCGAGAGCGCCGCCGTCGGCAAGACCTCTCCCGGAGTCTTGAAGGCCATGCAGCGCGACCTCGGCCTCACGTCGGCGCAGGCCGAGGCCCGTCTGGTCAACGAGGCCGAGGCCGGCGCCGTCGCGGGAGCCCTGCACAACGCGCTCGGCCGTGACTTCGCGGGCGCCTGGGTGCACGGCGCCACCTCCGCGCGGCTCACCGTGGCGACCACCGACGCCGCCGACGTCCCCGCGATCGAGGCGCGGGGCGCGCGGGCCGCGGTCGTCGACCACTCCGTCGCGCGGCTGGACGCGGCGAAGGCCCGCCTCGACCGCGCGGCGAAGAGGACGGCGACGCGTGACGCGCCGGTCTGGTACGTCGACGTGCGCTCCAACGCGGTCGTGGTGCGGGCCGTGAAGACGTCCGCCGCGAAGTCCCTCGTCGCGGCGGCGGGCGTGGACTCCTCCCTCGTACGCGTGGAGAGGACCTCGGAGCGGCCGCGGCCGCTGTACGACCTGGTGGGCGGTGAGGCGTACTACATGGGCGGCCGCTGCTCCATCGGCTTCCCGATCACCAAGGGCAGCCAGCAGGGCTTCGCCACGGCCGGTCACTGCGGGCGCGCGGGCACCGCGACCACCGGCTACAACCAGGTGGCCCAGGGCACGTTCCAGGCGTCCGTGTTCCCCGGGAACGACATGGCGTGGGTCGCCACGAACACGCAGTGGACCGCCACCCCGTACGTGAAGGGCCAGGGCGGCCAGCGGGTCGGCGTCGGGGGCTCGACACAGTCCCCGGTGGGTGCGTCGATCTGCCGGTCGGGCTCCACTACGGGGTGGCACTGCGGCACCATCTCGCAGCACAACACCAGCGTCACCTACCCCGAGGGCACCATCAGCGGCGTGACGCGGACGACGGTCTGCGCGGAGCCCGGCGACTCGGGCGGCTCCTACATATCGGGAAGCCAGGCGCAGGGCGTGACCTCGGGCGGTTCGGGCAACTGCTCCAGCGGCGGTACGACGTACCACCAGCCGATCAACCCGCTCCTCCAGCGGTTCGCCCTGACGCTGAAGACCACCGGCGGCGGCGGTGACCCGGACCCGGGTGAGCCGGAGCCGGGCGGCACCTGGGCGGCGGGCAAGGTGTACGCCGCGGGCGACACGGTGACCTACGGCGGCTCCACGTACCGCTGCCTCCAGGGCCACCAGGCGCAGCCGGGCTGGGAGCCGCCGAACACGCCGGCGCTCTGGCAGCGGGCGTAACCTCCGCGGGTCTGTCGGTCGGACGCCCGTCGGTCAGGCTCCGAGGATGCCGCGGTTGTACGCCGTCGCGACGGCCGCGGCACGGTCCTTGACGCCGAGCTTGCCGTAGATGTGGGTGAGATGCGTCTTGACCGTGGCCTCGCTGATGAAGAGTTCCGCGGCGATCTCACGGTTCGACGTGCCCCTGGCGACGAGCGCGAGCACCTCCCTCTCACGGGTGCTCAGCGGCTCGTTGCCGGGGGCACGCACGCGTGAGACGAGGCGGGACGCGACGGCGGGCGAGAGGACGGTGCGCCCTTCGGCGGCGGCGCGGACCGCGGTGAACAGCTCGTCGCGCGGGGCGTCCTTGAGTAGATAGCCGGTCGCGCCCGCCTCGATCGCGGGGAGCGTGTCGGAGTCGGTGTCGTACGTGGTGAGGACCAGGACGCGGGCGCGGGCGCCACGGCGGGTGAGCTCGGTGATCGCGTCGACACCGCCGCCGCCCGGCATGCGCAGGTCCATGAGGACGACGTCGGGGTCGAGTTCGGCGGTCAGGGCGACCGCCTCCACGCCGTTCGACGCCTCACCGAGTACCTGGAACCCGGGGGCCGACCGGAACATTCCGCGCAGGCCGTCGCGGACGACGGGGTGGTCGTCCACGACGATGAGAGTGATCACTTCAGTGCTCATGGCGGACCAACGGTACGCGAGCGGAGACCGCGGTACCGCCGCCCGCCTCCGACTCCACGGTGAGTGATCCGGCGATGCGTTCGGCGCGGGCCCGCATGCCGTCGAGGCCGAATCCGCCGGTGCCGGTGCGCTCCACGGGGGCGCGGGGGTCGAAGCCTCGGCCGTCGTCGCGTACGTCCAGGGTGACCTCGTCGTCCATGAAGGACAGGGTGACGCCGAGGCGGGCCGCTGCCGCGTGCCGTGCGGCGTTGGAGAGGGCTTCCTGGACGATGCGCAGGAGGGTGGCCTCGATCTCGTCGTGCAGGGGTTCGGCGGTGCCGGTGACGGTGAAGTGGGCGCGCACGCCGGTGCGTTCCGCCCACTGGGCGACCGTCTTGTCGAGCGCTTCGGGGAGCCGGTCGTGTTCCAGGGGCGCGGGTGACAGGTTGTGGACGGAGCGGCGGGCCTCGCCGAGGCTGTGCCGGGCGAGGGCGGCGGCGCGGTCCAGGTGTTCGCGGGCCAGCTTCTCGTCGTGGGCGCCGGAGACGACCTGGAGCTGGGCGATGATGCCGGTGAGTCCCTGGGCGATGGTGTCGTGGATCTCGGCTGCGAGCCTGCGCCGCTCGTCGGCGACGCCCGCCTCCCGCGCCTGCACGAGGAGCTGGGTGTTGAGTGCGGCGTTCTCGTCCATGGCCTGCTGGAGCGCGGTGTTGGTGCGTTCCAGCTCGATGATGGTGGCGGCGGCGTCGCGGGCGCGCCGGTCCTCCTGATCGGCGAGGTGGGCGAAGACGATGAGCAGGGCGACGTTCACCGCGAGCAGTCCGCCGAAGACGATCCAGCCGAGCTCGTTCTCCGGGGGCAGCCCACCGGACTGGGAGCCGGACATGGTGACGGCGGTGGCGAAGAGGCCGACCCTGACCAGGCGCGGGGGCAGCAGCCGTTCGGTGCCGAAGTAGCCGAGGACGGCGTAGAACGCGAAGAACGGGTTGAGCCAGGTGAGGACGGAGGCGACGGCCCAGCGCAGGGCGTAGTGGAGGATGGACGCGGGCGTGGGGCCGGGGCGGGGGCGGACCATCGTGTCCCACCACACCTGGAGCGCCGCGCCCGCCGCGACCAGGGACCCGGCCGCGTACCAGTCACCGCGGTCCATGCCGACGACGGTGCTGGTGGCGATGGCCATCAGGAGGCCGAAGCCCAACAGCGTGTAGGGCCCCCAGCGGTGGAACATCCCCCAGCGCTGTTCGATCAGTTCCGCGACGTCCGCCGTACTCGTACTAGTCCTCGCCCTCGTCCTCGTCCTCGTCCTCGTCCTCGTCCTCACGGGACCAGTGTGGGCGGTCACTCCCACCGGAACCAACGCGCGGCCCCCGCCGACAGGAGCACGGTCCACAGCGCGAGGACGCCCAGGTGGCTCCAGCCGGGCCAGTCGCCCGCCGCGGCCTCGGCGAGTGCCTGGGAGGCGGCGCCGAGCGGGGCGAACTCCACGGTGCGGGCGAGCGTGTCGGGCATCGCCTGCACCGGCAGCCAGACGCCCGCGCTGAACATCATCGGGAAGAAGACGGCGGAGCCGATCGCGGACGCGGCCTTCGTGGTACGGGCGAGCGCGGAGATCAGGGCGCCCAGGGCGAGCCCGCACAGGACGGCGAGGACCAGCGCGAGGACGTAGCCGAAGGCCTGGCGCGGCAGGGTCACGTCAAAGGCGAGGCGGCCGACGGTCAGGGAGAGCAGCGCGGAGACGAGCGCGGACGTGCCGTAGATGCTCATCTGCGCGCCGAGGACGGCGGAGGGACGCACCGGGGTCGCGGACATCCGGCGCAGGATGCCGCGCTCGCGGTAGCCGGTGATGAGCGGCGGCATCGCCTGGAGCCCCGCCATGATCAGGCCGAGCAGCACGGTGACGGGGACGTACGCGTCGACCATCCGGTTGCCGCCGAGCGAGTCGGCGGGTTCGCGGAAGGAGGGGATGGAGCCGAGGATCACGAGGAGGAGCGTGGGGAACGCCATGATCCAGAACACGGCGCCGGGTTCGCGCCGGAAGAGCCGGAACTCCGCCTTCAGTACGGCGGTGCCGCCGCTTCTGCCGGTGGTGGTGTGCGGTGCGGCGACGGCGGTCATGCCGATACTCCCGTCAGATCGAGGAACGCGTCGTCCAACGTGGCGTCGACGACGCGGAGTTGGTGGGCGGTGATGCGGTGCCGGGCGAGCAGGGTGATGGCGGCGTCGACGGTCTCGTCGGTGCCGTTCAGGGTGTAGCGGCCGTCGTGCCGCTCGACGGAGGCGATGGCGGGCAGGGCAGCGAGGGCGCGCTCGTCGAGCGGCGCGGACGGCGTGAACGACATGACGGTGGAGCTCGCGGACCGGCTGATCAGCCCCGCCGGGGAGTCGAGGGCGGCGACCCTGCCCTTGTCGATGACCGCGATGCGGTCGCAGAGGCGCTGCGCCTCCTCCATGAAGTGGGTGACGAGCAGGACCGTGACTCCCCTGCCCCGCACGTCCTCGATGAGCTCCCAGGTGTCCCGCCGGGCGCGCGGGTCGAGGCCGGTGGTCAGCTCGTCCAGGACGACGACCCTCGGGTTCCCGATCAGGGAGAGCGCGATGAACAGCCGCTGCTTCTGGCCGCCCGACAGCTTGCCGAAACGGCTGTCCAGCTTGTCGGTCAGCCGCAGGCGTTCGGCGAGGGGCCGCCAGTCGGCGGGGTCCGGATAGAACGCGGCGTACAGTTCGAGCGCCTCGCGCACGGTGAGCTTGGGCTGCAGCTCGCTCTGCTGGAGCTGCGCGCCGAGGATCCGCGTGAGCCGCTGGTGGTCGGCGACGGGGTCGAGCCCCGCGACGCGCACGACCCCCGAGTCGGGGGTGCGCAAACCCTCCACGCACTCCACGGTGGTGGTCTTGCCCGCGCCGTTCGGCCCGAGGATCCCGAAGATCTCACCCTCTTCCACGGCGAAGGAGACACCGTCGACGACGGTGCGTCCGCCGTAGGCCTTGTGGAGTCCGTGCACTTCGATGAGGGGCATGCGTCGAGAATCGCCGGTGGGCGGGGGTACGGGCATCGCCCATCGCGCTCGAAGCGGCATCAGCCGATCGGTTGATCGCAATATGGCTCGCCGCACCCGGCCTAGGTCCAGCGCAGTACCCCGTACCGTCCAAAACTCGGTGGGCTCTGTCAGTGGCGATCCGTAGGCTCGCTCCTGATGCCGAAATCAGATGCCCCTGCCAAGGATCGGTCCGCCGTACGGACGCTGCTGCGCCTCTGGCCGTACGTGCGGCCGGTCCGAACTCGCCTGATCGTCGCGGCGGTTGTCGCGATCATCGCCTCTTGCACGGGGCTCTTCTTCCCCCTCGTGCTGAAGTGGATGGTGGACGGCCCGGTGGCCGACCGGGACCCGACGGGGGTGTGGCTCGGGGCTCTGCTGCTGCTTCTGCTCGGCGCCACGGAGGCGTTGCTGTTCGGGCTGCGGCGGTGGCTGGTCGCCCGGCCGCTCGCGAGCGTGGAGGCGGCGATGCGGGCGGACCTCTTCCGCCATCTCCAGCGGCTCCCGGTGGCCTTCCACGACCGGTGGGCGTCCGGTCAGCTGCTGTCGCGCGGCACGACCGACCTGATGCTGCTGCGCATGTTCCTCGCCTTCCCGCTGACGTTCCTGCTGGTCAACGGGGCAACGATCGTGGTGGGCGTGATCATCCTGCTGGGTCAGGACTTCGCACTCGGGCTCGTGCTGCTCGCCCCCGTGGTGCCGATGGTCATCGCGACGGCGTACTTCGAGGGACGGTACTCCGCCGTGGCGCGGCGGGCGCAGGACCAGGTCGGCGATCTGACGACGGTCGTCGAGGAGAGCGTGCTCGGCATCCGCATCATCAAGGGCTTCGGCCGCCACCGCAGCCAGGCGCGGGCGTTCCGCGAGCTTTCGCACACGCTGCGCGGCACCGAGATGGTCAAGGCGCGGCTGCTCGCCGCGGTCTACGCCGTGATCGTGACGCTGCCGGAGATCGCCATCGGGGCGGCGCTGGTGCTCGGCACGGTGCGGGTCGCGGACGGCGGGCTCTCGGCCGGCACGCTGGTCGCCTTCCTGTCGACGGCGCTCGCGCTGCGCTGGCCCGTGGAGTCGATCGGGTTCCTGCTCGCGATGAGCCAGGAGTCGGCGACGGCCACGGAGCGGTACTTCGAGGTGATGGACGCGGAGCCGGAGAGCGCCACGGTGGCGGCCGGGCGGCAGGCGGACGCCGAGGACGAGTCCGCTGCTGACGGACTGCGGTTCCACGACGTCGAGTTCAGGTACCCGGACGCCGCGGCGGACGCCCCCGCCGTCCTCTCCCACGTCGACCTGCACGTACGCCGCGGCGAGACCATGGCGCTCGTCGGCGCGACCGGCAGCGGCAAGACGACGCTCACCGCGCTGGTGCCCCGGCTGCACGAGGTGACCGGCGGCCGCGTCACGCTGGACGGCGAGGACATCACGGCGATGGACCGCGCACACCTGCGGACACTCGTGGCGGTCGCCTTCGAGGAGCCCACCCTGTTCTCCGCGACCGTCGGTGAGAACGTCCTGATGGGTGCCGAGGAGAGCGCGGGCGACGTCGAGCTGGCCCGCGCGCTCGACGTGGCGCAGGCAGGCTTCGCGCACGCCCTGCCGCAGGGCACCGGCACGCAGGTCGGGGAGCAGGGCCTGAGCCTCTCCGGCGGCCAGCGGCAGCGTCTCGCCCTGGCCCGCGCGGTGGTGGGCCGCCCCCGCTTCCTGGTCCTGGACGACCCGCTGTCCGCGCTCGACGTCCACACGGAGGCGCTGGTGGAGGCGGCGCTGCGCAGGGTCCTCGCGGACACGACCGCGCTCATCGTCGCCCACCGGCCGTCCACGGTGCTGCTGGCCGACCGTGTGGCCCTGCTGTCGGGCGGCCGTGTCGCCGCGGTCGGCACGCATCAGGAGCTGCTGCGGGAGAACGCGGAGTACGCGTGGCTGATGTCGGGCGCGGAGACGGTGCCGTCCCCCGCGCCCACGCATGCCCTGCCCGACGGGCCCACTGAGTCCACTCAGTCCACCGGGTCCACCGGGTCCACCGGGTCCACCGGGTCCACCGACGCCACCGACGCCACCGACGCCACCGAGCCCACCGACACCACCCGGCCCGCCGAGCCCACCGACACCACCCGGTCCGCCGAGCCCACCCGGTCCACCGAGTCCACCGGGCCCACCGCCCCCGCCACCGGACACCCCGCCGAGGAGGCCGCCCGATGACCGTGCCCGCATCCGTACGGGAGAAGCCCTTCGACCCCGAGGGGGACGACGGACCCGACCTCCCCGGCGCACCGTCCGCCGCGCCGGACGACCCGTTCGACAAGGACGAACTGCCCGCACCCCCGGGCGCCACCCGCGCCCTGCTGCTCTCCCTGCTCTCACCGCTGCGCCGGCGCGTCGTGCTCGCCGCCGTCCTGCTCCTCGTACAACAGGCCGTCGTGCAGGCGGGACCGCTGCTCGTCGCGTACGCCATCGACCGCGGCGTGCCCGCCGTACGCGCCGACGACTACGGCCCGCTGATCGCCGTCGCCGTCGGCTACCTGTGCTGCGCGGCCGCGTCCGGCGCCCTCCAGTACGCGTTCATCATCGCCTCCGCACGCGTCAACCAGGACGTCCTGCTCGATCTGCGCGGCCGCATCTTCCGGCACGCGCAGGCGCTCAGCGTCGACTTCCACGAGCGGTACACCTCGGGCCGGCTCATCTCCCGCTCCACCACCGACGTCGAGTCGCTTCGCGAGCTCCTCAGCGAAGGGCTGCAGGAACTCCTCACCGTCATCCTGTCCTTCGTCTACATCTCGGCGATGCTGCTCTGGCTCGACCTGGGCCTGGGCGCGGTGGCCGTCGCCTCCTTCGTCCCGCTGTACCTCCTCATCCGCCTCTACCAGCGGCGCGCGGGCGCGATGTTCCGCAACCGGTCGACCGCGATCGCCGCCGTCATCGTGAAGTTCGCGGAGACCATGAACGGCATCCGGCCGGTGCGGGCCTTCCGCAGGGAGCAGGCCAACGACGCGGAGTTCGGTGTGCTCAACCACCGGCACGAGCGGACCAACGGCGACGCGATGCTGGAGATGGCCCGCTACGTCGTCGGCTCGCGGCTCGTCGCCAACATCGCGGTGGCCGCGATCGTGCTGTGGGGCGCCCACCGGGTCGCCGACGGCGGGCTCGCGCTCGGTGTGCTGGCCGCCGCGGTGCTGTACCTGCGGCGCCTGTACGACCCGATCGACCGGCTCGGCATGTTCCTCAACTCCTACCAGTCGGCGGCCGCGTCCCTGGAGAAGGTCGCGGGGCTGCTCGCCCAGACCCCGACGGTGCCCGAACCGGAGGCGTCGGCCGCGCGCCCACTGCCCGTCCTCGAGACCGACCACCCGGGCCGCGAAGTCCGCTTCGAGGGCGTCCGGTTCGCCTACCGCACGGGCGGCGAGATCCTGCCCCGCTTCGACCTCACGCTGCCCGCCGGGCAGACCGTGGCGGTCGTCGGCTCCACGGGCGCGGGCAAGTCGACACTGGCGAAACTGCTCGCCCGCTTCTACGACCCGACGGCGGGCGCCGTCCTCCTCGACGGCGTCGACCTGCGCGAACTCGCCCTCGCCGAGCTGCGGCGCGGGGTCGTCATGGTGACGCAGGAGGCGTTCCTGTTCTCCGGGACCGTCGCGGAGAACATCGCGATCGGCCGCCCGGACGCCACCCGCGAGGACATCGAACGCGCGGCGAAGGCCATCGGCGCCCACGACTTCATCACCTCGCTCCCCGACGGCTACGACACGGACGTACGCAAGCGGGGCGGTCGCATCTCCGCGGGCCAGCGCCAGCTGGTCGCCTTCGCCCGCGCCCTGCTCGCCGACCCGGCGGTGCTGATCCTCGACGAGGCGACGAGTTCCCTGGACATCCCCGGCGAGCGTGCGGTGCAGCGCGCCATGCACACGGTGCTGCGCGGCCGCACGGCCGTGGTCATCGCCCACCGCCTCTCCACGGTGGAGATCGCCGACCGGGTCCTGGTCATGGAACACGGCCGCGTCGTGGAGGACGGCACGCCCACCGAACTCATCGCGGGCACGGGGGCGTTCGCGGAGCTGCACCGGGCGTGGCGGGAGAGTGTGGTGGGCTGAGATCAATGAGGCGGTACCGCAGCGTGCACGGGGCGGAGGGCAGGGCGACGAACGCCGTGGCGTACTCGGGACGGTGGGGCCCGCCCAGAAGTTCCAGGTGGAAGCGGCGCAGCAGCACGCTCCAGATGGTCTTGACCACCAGGTGGGCGAAGGCGAGACCGGTGCAGCGGTGTTGGCCGCCGCCGAAACCGATGAGGGCGTGGGGTGTGAGGTGCTCGTGGCGGTCTCCGGCATAGCGCTCCGGCGCGCACCGCCCGGGTTCGGCGAAGACGGCGGGCAGCCGGTGGGAGACCGCCGGGGAGAGCACCACCCAGGTGCCCGTCGGCACGTGGAAACCGCCGGCCTGCCAAGGACGCATCGCTCTGCGGAAGATCATGAACACCGGCGGGTAAAGCCGTTCCGCTTCTCGGACGCAGTGCTCCAGCCACTCCATCCGGTGCAGTCCCTCCACCGTCATTCCGGTCCCTCCGGACATGATCCGGTGTTGTTCGGCGAGGACGCGGGGCAACGCGTCGCTCTGGACGAGGAGCACCACTCCGGCCCAGGCGGCGAGCGCCGCGGTGTTGTGCTGCCCCGCGAAGGTCGCTGCGATGAGCACGCCGGTGACGAGATCGTCGGGCAGTTGCCCGCCCTGTGGGGTACGGGCCGTGAGCAACGCGTTCAGCAGGTCTTCCCGTGGCCGCGGGTCGGCACGGCGTTCGCGGATGATCTGCTGGAGCTCTCCCGCGATCCGGCGCCGCGCGTGGTCCCTTCGGCGGAAGGCGGGCAGTGGCAGGCGTGGATGCAGCAGGCCGGCCATCCGGATGCCGCTCGCCAACTCCCGGTACAGGGCGACCGAGCGACTCCCCACCCGGCTGCTGAACTCCTCACCGAGCAGGCAGCGGCTGGAGACCGCGGCGACCAGCTCCGTGATCGCCGGCACGAGATCGACTTCCCCTTCGTCACCCCACGTCGCCACACGCCGTTCGACCTCCTCCTCGGCGAGCGCCGCGTGCCCCTGCTGCATGTGTCCCGCCAACAGCGGTGAGAGGTAGGCCATTTGCCGGTCCCTCTCGGCGGGCTCCGCATCGAACACGACCCCTTCGCCGAAGATCGGTTTCATGAACGGGTAGGCCGCGCCCGCGCTCAGGGTCTCTTCGCCCGCCCGGAAGAACGCCCGGTGCAGGTCGGGGCCGCAGACGAACAGCACCCGCTGCCCCAGTAGCCTGAACCGGAAGAGATCACCGGCCTGGTCGCGTCCCGCGCGCAGGAACGCCACCGGGTCCCGGTTGAAGGCCCAGGCGTCTCCCACCGGGCCCAGGGGACCGCTGCGCAGGGCGGGGATCCGGGACCAGGGCCGCAGCCGTACCGGCGGGGCCGTACCGTCTGTCGTGTCGCTCATCTGTCCGCCGTCTCAGGAGGGTGCGCAGGGATGTGTCGTACGCGGCTCATCCATCGCAGCCAGTCGAGGTACTCGCCGCACGTGCGAGCCGTGCTCCGCCACGGCGGGCGGGTCGGGCCGCCGCCGAGGTGGCCTCGTAGCGCATGGGCGGCGACGTGCAGGACCGCGCCGCCCAGAGCCAGCGTGCGGTGCTCTTCGGCGCACAGCACGCGCATCATGCGTTCGCGTTCGAACGCGCTGGTACGGAGGATCGCGTACATGCTGGCGCGCAGGGCGGCCGTGGGGTGGCCGGAGTCGCTCAGCAGGCGGTGCATGGCTGCCGCCAGGTGCTCGTGGGCGCGCACGGCGGCCTGGCGGCGGCGCCCGTGTCCTGTGACGTCGTGGGTGCCCGCCAGGCATTCCGCGTCGCGCAGGGCGATGGTGAGCCCGGAGGCGGTCAGCGGGTGACAGGTGCCGGCCGCGTCACCGATCAGGGCGTAGGGGCCGCGCCCGTGGAAGGTACGGGTGCGCACCCGGTTGGCGGCCCACTGCACAGCCCTGTCCTCGAGAGCCCGGCGCAGGGCGGCGGCCAGCCGGGCGGGCAGCACGGGCAGGTAGGCGTGCTTCAGATAGGACAGCAGCTGCGCGGAGCGCGGGGATCGCAGGGGGACGTCGATCGTCAGGCGTACGGTGTCGTCGTCCACCCGGTAGGCCAGGGCCGGGCCGGGGCCGCCGGCGAACACGTGACCGTAGCCCTCGGTGGGCAGGTCGGCGCCGCGGAGGAGGAGCCCGGCCGTGCGGGAGACGGTCAGGGCCGGCGCCGGAGCGAGGCGCAGTGCCCGCCGCACCAGTGAGGCCTGGCCGTCGCTGCCGACGACACGCTCGACGGGGACGCTGCGTTCGGGGCCGCCGTTCTGTGTGTAGGTGACCGTGGCGTGATCGACGGCGGTGGCACGGGCGCCGAGGACGAGGGTGATGGCGGGGTGGCCCGCCGCGGTGTCCCGCAGGTGGGTGACGAGGTCACGGTGGTGGGCGGTGGTGGCCCGGCCGCCGCGCGGGCAGGCGAGGGTGATCGGTGGCCCGCCGTCCTCGGGGTGCAGGACGAAGCCCTGGGCGGGGCGGGCCGTGGGTACGTGTACGTCCAGCCTGCGCAGGACCTCGACGCCTTGGGGGTGGAGCCATTCACCGGCCAGGCGGGCCGGAGGCTTTCGCTCCGCTTCCAGGAGCAGGACGCGGTGGCCGAGGCGGGCGTGGGCGAGGGCGGTGGTGCACCCGGCCGGTCCTGCGCCGATGACGACCACGTCGGGGGTGGCGGTGCTCATCGGTTCCGGTGCGGGGGGCGGGGGCAGCGTGCCGGACGGGGCGTTCGGGGCGGTGGTGGGACGGCCGGCCGCTCGGCCGGGTCGCCGGACGGCGGCCGGTGGTCGCTGTTCACGCGGTGCGTCCGGGGCGGCGGGCGTACCAGTGGCCGATCAGGAATTCCCCGCTGCGGGCGCCGTCGCACAGCGCACGTCCGCCGTCGGCCATCATGCCCAGCACGGGCTGCCGTTGCTCCGGCGGCGGCAGGAGGCCGAGCAGTTCCTCCAGCAGCACCCAGTTGGCCTCCCAGTCGCCGAGCGTGCGGGCGTCGCTGACGTGGATGTCGGTGAAACCGGCGGCCATCAGGTCTCGGTGGAGTTCGTCGAGGGTGCTCAGCGCGGCGACGCCATGGGCCCGGCAGATGGTTTCCACGACACGGCTCGTCCCGGCCGAGTCGGCGCGCACCCAGTCGTAGCCGCTCCACACGCCGCCCGGGTGCAGGACGCGCGCGACCTCGGCGTGGGCGCGAGCCTTGTCCGGCACGTGGCACAGGGCTTCGAAGCTGTAGGCGGCGGTGAAGGCGGCGCGGGTGAAGGGGAGGCGGGTCGCGTCGGCGACGTGGAAGGACACCCGGTCGTCCAGGCCCCGTTCCCGGGCGGCGCGCCGAGCCGCCCGGACGCGTCCGGGCACGAGGTCGACGCCGGTGACGCGGGCGCCGGTGCGGGCCGCCACGGTGCAGGCCGGGCCGCCCACTCCCGAGCCCACCTCGAGTACTCGGTCTCCGGCGGCGATGCCGGCCCGGTCGGCCAGGTCGTGTTCGAGCGCTGTGATCGCCTCGGCGCGGCTCTGGCCGCTCCGGTAGGGAGCGAAGTGCTGGGACGCCCCCCACGCCTGTTGGTAGATGTCACCGACCAACTGGTAGTACCGAGGGACCATGGTGGCGTACTCGGCATGGCGTCGTCGCGGGTCGACGACGAGTTCCTGGAACTGTGTCACCGACGGCGGTTCGGTCGTGGTCATGCTGTTCCTTCGGACGCGGCGCGGGCGGGAAAGGCGCGGGCGGGAAAGGCGCGGGGGGTTGCGGCCTGGAGGTAGCGGCCTACGGCCAGGGCGGGGAAGTAGGCGCGGTAGAGGCGGTAGTTGAGCATCATGGTGGTGAAGAAGACGCCGTTGACGTGGTCGCCGGGCCAGGTGCCGTCCGCCTGCTGATGGGTGCACAGCCAGCGCACGCCGCCCTCCACCGCGGTGTGGGCGGGGCCGAGGGTGTCGAGTCCGGCGAGGACGGCCCAGCTGGTCATCTCCGGCAGGCTGTGCTCCAGGGCGATGTAGCGGCGCTCCGGGCAGCCGCGCCAGTCCTCGCCCCAGCCGCCGTCCCGGAGCCGGGTGCGCTCCAGCCAGCCCCCCAGGGCCCGCAGGGCCGGGTCGTCGGATGCCAGCCCCGCGGAGCGCAAACCGCGGGCGGCCAGGAACGCGGCGTAGGTGTAGTTGATGCCCCAGGTGCCGGTGAAGGACCCGTCCCGGTTCTGTGCGCCGCGCAGGTAGGCGACGCCTCGCGCGATCGCCCGGTCGGCGCGGCGCCGGGCGGCCGGTCGCAGCAACGGGCGCATCCTGCTCAGGGCGTGCAGGACCGAGCCGGTGCAGTCCACGGACGAGGTGTCGACCATGCAGTTCGAGAACATCTCCGTCGGGTTGAGGATCTCCAGCCAGCCGCCGGCCCGTCCGCGGTCGAGGGTGGCGAAGCCGCCGTCGCGGTTCTGCCGCCGCAGGACGACTTCCAGCGCGTCGTGCAGAGCCGGGGAGGTGAAGCGCGGAGAAGGAACGGCGTCGTCGTTCCGCCGGTGTCCTTCGGTCCCGGCCTCGGCCGACAACAGGGCACCGACGGCTTCCGCGGTGCAGTCGGCGACGGGCCAGCGGCTGTGACCGTCGGAGAACGCCCAGCCGCCCCGGACCCGGCGTGCGGGCACGGTCGGTCCCGTCCAGGTCGTGATCTGCGCGGTGCGCAGGAAGTGGTGCGCCCGCCCGACGGCCCGGTCCAGCCGGTCGGGGGCCGTGGGCGAGCCCGACGCGAGCAGCGCCTCGATGGCGAAGGCGGTGTCCCATACGGTCGACCGGTCGCCGCAGATCCGCACGCCCCGCTCGCCGTCCGACCACCGCCAGTACTCAAGCCGTGCGACGGCTGCCCCCAGCAGGGGATGCCGCGCATCGTGTGCGAACAGCACCAGGCACTCCACCAGGGCGTTCACCGACGACAGACCGTGATGCGGGGAAGCGTGCTGCTCGTCGACGACGGCGCGGTGACACCGCTCCAGCGCCGCGCGCCGCACGCGGCGGCTGTGTACCCGCTCCCACCCGCGCAGGCAGCTCTGGAGAACCCGCAGCGCGGCGCTGCGTCCCACCGGCACGTCGGTCCCCGCCTCCGGCGCTCCCCCGGGCTCCTGACGGGGGAACAGCTCGGCGCGCAGTTCGTGGGCCAGCGGCCCCAGGTCGGCGCGGAACCGGGAGCCGTACAGGTAGGCCATGGCCTGGTACAGCATCCGTGTCCATCCCAGCATCCTGCTGGGGTGCAGCGGCACCCAGGTCGGAAGCAGCATCGCCTCCGGAGGCACCGGAGCGACGCGGCGGTAGGGGACAAGACCGAGGACCGCCAGCCAGAACACGCCCCACTGCGGCACCGCACGCACCCCGCCGGGCCGCGTCAGCAGCCAGCGTCTGGCGTCGGCGGCCAACGGTTCCCCGGGACCCACGCCCAGCAGGCGCAGCGCCAGATAGGCGAGTGTCGTGGCATAGGGGGACGGCGGGCCTTGCGGATGCATGCCCCAGCCGCCCGCCGCGGTGCGGGTGCGGGTGAAGTACCGGATCGCCCCTTGCCGCGTCGCCCCCTCCACGGGACGCCGCAGCACGTGCAGAACGATGACGTACTGGGAGAGCACCATGGTGCTCCACTCCATCTCGCCCTCCCACGAGCCGTCATCGCGTTGGAGGCCGAGCAGATGCTCACACGCCGCGTCGTAGGCGGCGGGTGCCTGCGAGCCGATGTCCAAGAGAGGTCCAAGAGGGGGGCCGGACAGTGATCAGACGGAAGAACGATCTTCTCTCGGCCGCGATACGGGCCGCGCCCCGGAAAAGAGCCGTATGCAGGGACGCTCCACGAAGGTGTGCAGCAGAAGTGAGGCGGGCAAGGTCGCCGCGAGAGCCGTGACAGCCACGGGCACGGCCGTCCATGTACCGCCCAGCCCGTGCTGCACGGCTGTCAGCACAGGGAGATGGAGCAGGTAGAAGGCGTAGGAGAGAGTGCCGAGGTACACCAGCAGCGGGGTGTGCGACCACCCCACCCGTTCTCGCGTGCTTGCGGCTGCCGCGGCTCGTACCAGGAGGGCGATGGGTACGAGTGTGACGGCTGCGGGCAGGAACGGGGCAGGCAGCACCTCGGGGCCCGTCAGCAGCACCGCTGCCAGCAGGCAGGACGGGGCGACGACGCCGGTACGGGGCGCCGGTGAGCGGCCGTGCATCCTGGCGAGGATCATGCCGAGGACGAATTCCGGCAGGCGCGTGGGCGGCAGTGAGTACACGACCCACATCTGCACCTCGGTGAGGTCCAGCGGGACCACCGACTGATCGATCCGCGGCCCGTCGAGTCCCAGGGCCAGGGCGGGAACGACACAGGCAACGGCCACGGTGCAGGCGGCCGCGTGCGGGAGCAGCCGTGTCGGGACGCGCGCGAGCCGTCGGAACAGCCGGGGAAAGAGCGCGTAGAACAGCAGTTCACAGGTGAGGGACCAGGTGACCAGGTTCCCGGCCGTGATGATCTGCGGCAGCGGAACGAGGGCGTTCAGCAGGGACGCGTTGGCGACGTCGCCCAGCGGCGGCGGGTCGGTCCCAAGACCGAGGTCGGGGCGCGGCATCCCCAGCACCCACACCCAGAGGATGAGGAGCGCCAGCACGACCAGGTGACTGGGGTAGATCTTCAGTACGCGCCGGCGCCAGAAGGCCCGGGAGGTGTCGGCCTCACGGGCCGACCAGGTGAGAACGAAACCGCTGAGGACGAAGAAGAGGGACAGACCGGCGGGGCCGAGAAGGAACAGGGCAGTGGGGGCGGCCCGTTCGTGCCGCAGGGAACCGAGGGTCACGGCGTGGCAGACGAACACCGCCAGGGCCGCCGGGAAGCGCAGGGCGGTCAGGGAGGGCAGCCGTGTGGCCGCCGTCTGCGCAGGGGGCACCGTGCTCCTTCTGGATCCGCGCACTGGTGGATCCACGTACGTGCTGTGAGGTGGACGGGCGCTTTTCCGCCATCATCACCGATGCCGTCGGCCAGGGAGGAAGGACACGTTCCGGGCGAGGAACGGCTACACGAACGTGACCACCCGGCCGGGCTCCGCATAGTGAACGTCGCACACCGGCCAACGGACCAATTCCGGCCAACTCCTGATGCGCTCCTGACAAGAACAGGGCTCCGGTGTCACTCTTCCCCTCGACCGCCGCACGGCTTTCAACAAGGCGACGGTTTCTCTTCACGCAATACCCGTTGTGCACCGCCCAGTTCTGCGTTCCGCCTTGCTCTGCCCGGACGGCGACCCAACCGCCCGGTAGCTCTGGCCGCGCATCCCCGCGGCCGCGCAGAAGGAGTCCGTGTTGAGAAACACCTCCCACAGACACACCCCCCGCACTCGTTCGGTCCGCACCCGTGCGACCGCCGCCGGTGCCCTCTCCGCCGTCGCCGCGCTCCTGGCCGTGGCAGTTCAGGCGGGCCCCGCCGCGGCCGATGACCCGGCCGCGAAGGCGAGCCCCGCGGCGGCCCAGAAGCTCGGCAAGGTCGACCCCGGCGCCCTGGCCGCGAAGCTCTCCCCCGCCCAGCGCGCGGAGCTCATCCGCGACGCCAACGCCACCAAGGCGGACACCGCCGAGGACCTGGGCCTCGGCGCCAAGGAGAAGCTGGTCGTCCGCGACGTCACGAAGGACCGTGACGGGACCGTCCACACCCGGTACGAGCGCACCTACGACGGCCTGCCCGTCCTCGGCGGCGACCTCGTGGTCGACACCGCGAAGTCCGGGAAGACCGAGGGCGTCACCAAGGCGGTGAAGGCGCAGCTCAAGGGCGTCGACACGAGCGCCGACATCAAGGCGTCGGCCGCCGAGAAGCAGGCGCTCGGCGCGGCGAAGGCCGAGGGTTCGAAGAAGACCGACGCGGACCGGGCGCCGCGCAAGGTCGTGTGGATGGCCAAGGGCACGCCGACCCTCGCGTACGAGACCGTGGTCGGCGGGTTGCAGCACGACGGCACGCCGAACGAGCTGCATGTCATCACGGACGCCGCCACCGGCAAGAAGCTCTTCCAGTGGCAGGGCATCGAGAACGGCACCGGCAACACGCAGTACAGCGGCCAGGTCACCCTGGGCACGGCCCAGTCGGGGTCGAACTACACGCTCACCGACACGGGCCGCGGTAGCCACAAGACGTACAACCTGAACCACGGCACGTCGGGCACCGGCACCCTCTTCACGGGTCCTGACGACGTCTGGGGCAACGGCCAGGCCTCCAACCTGGAGACCGCGGGCGCCGACGCGCACTACGGCGCGGCCCTGACGTGGGACTACTACAAGAACGTGCACGGCCGCAGCGGCATCCGCGGCGACGGGGTCGGCGCGTACTCCCGGGTCCACTACGGCAACAACTACGTCAACGCCTTCTGGTCGGACTCGTGCTTCTGCATGACGTACGGCGACGGCGCGGGCAACAACGCGCCGCTGACGTCCATCGACGTCGCGGCCCACGAGATGACGCACGGCGTCACCGCCGCGACCGGCAACATGACGTACAGCGGCGAGTCCGGCGGCCTGAACGAGGCCACGTCCGACATCTTCGCGGCGGCGGTGGAGTTCAACGCCAACAACGCCACGGACAAGGGCGACTACTACGTCGGCGAGAAGATCGACATCAACGGCGACGGCACCCCGCTGCGCTACATGGACAAGCCCTCCAAGGACGGCGGGTCCAAGGACTCCTGGTACTCGGGCATCGGCAACATCGACGTGCACTACTCGTCGGGTGTCGCCAACCACTTCTACTACCTGCTGAGCGAGGGCAGCGGCAAGAAGGAGATCAACGGCGTCCAGTACGACTCGCCGACCTCCGACGGCCTGCCGGTGACCGGCATCGGCCGCGACAAGGCCTCGCTGATCTGGTTCAAGGCGCTGACCACGAAGTTCACCACGACCACCAACTACGCGGCGGCCCGCACCGGGACGCTCGCGGCGGCCGGTGAGCTGTACGGCACCACCAGCAACGAGTACAAGGCCGTCGCCCACGCCTGGGCGGCCGTGAACGTCGGCAGCCGTCCGGGCGGCGAGGAGCCCCCCGGTACGTCCTTCGAGAACACCACGGACGTCGCCATTCCGGACGCCGGCGCCGCGGTGACCTCCTCCGTCAACGTCACCGGCCGCACCGGCAACGCGCCGAGCGCCCTCAAGGTCGGCGTCGACATCGTGCACACGTGGCGCGGTGACCTGAAGGTCGACCTGCTCGCCCCCGACGGGACGGTCTACCCGCTGAAGCCGTCCAGTTCCTCCGACTCGGCGGACAACGTCAAGGAGACGTACACGGTCAACGCCTCGTCCGAGGTGGCCAACGGCGCCTGGAAGCTGCGCGTCCAGGACGTGGCGCGGCAGGACACGGGCTACATCAACAGCTGGAAGGTCACCTTCCCGTAAGTCGATGTAAGCCCTTCGCCTTCGCAGACGGCGCCGCCCCGGGTGACTCAACTCCCCGGGGCGGCGCGCTTTTTGCTGCTCGGAGACAGTTCACACACTGTTCGCAATGCGTACTCCACCTCCCGCTCAACGAACTATTTCCGGCCAACCTGCGATCAAGGGATGACATGTACCTGGCTCGAATGACACTCTTCCCTCGCACGACACACGAGTCACACCCGCACCGCATCTTTCATGCCCGGACGGACACCCACACTGTCCGGGCCCCCCACAGAAGGAGCCTGCGTGACCCCCCACATATCCCGTAAGCGTTCGATGCTGGCGATCTCCACCGCGGTCGCCGCCGGAGCGCTGCTCGCCGCCGGCCTGACCACCGGCGCCTCCGCGCAGCCCGTCTCCGCGTCCGGCGCGCCCGTCAGCCTCTCGGCGACGGCCCGCGCGGACCTGCTGCAGGACGCGAGCGCGGACACGGCCGCCACCGCCGACAGGATCGGCCTCGGCGCCAAGGAGAAGCTGGTCGTCCGCGACGTCGTCAAGGACGCCGACGGCACGACCCACACCCGCTACGAGCGCACCTACGAGGGCCTGCCGGTCCTCGGCGGCGACCTCGTCGTGCACACCGCCAAGAGCGGCAAGGTGAAGAGCGTCACCAAGGCCACCAAGGCCACCGTGAAGGTCGCGTCGACCGACGCGAAGCTCGGCAAGTCCTCGGTCGCCAAGTCCGCCGAGTCGACCGCCGCCAAGGCCAAGACCACCAAGGCCGACGCGCAGTCGCCGCGCAAGGTGATCTGGGCCGCCGAGGGCAAGCCCGTCCTCGCGTACGAAACCGTCGTCACCGGCATGCAGAAGGACGGCACGCCGAGCAGACTGCACGTCATCACCGACGCCGCGACCGGCAAGAAGCTCTTCGAGCGTCAGGCCATCGAGAACGGCACCGGCAACGGCCAGTACAGCGGCAAGGTCGAGGTCGGCTCCAAGAAGGGCACAAGCGGCTTCGACCTGACCGACGACAGCCGCGGCGGCCACTCCACGTTCAACCTGGCGAACGGGGAGGGCGAGGGCAAGCTCTTCACGGACGACGACGACACGTGGGGCAACGGCAAGCCGGACGACGCCCAGACCGCCGCGGTCGACGCCGCGTACGGCGCCCAGGTCACGTGGGACTACTACAAGTCGGTCCACGGCCGCGAGGGCATCAAGGGCGACGGCAAGGGCGCGACCTCCCGCGTCCACTACGGCGACTCCTACGTCAACGCGTTCTGGGACGACAGCTGCTTCTGCATGACGTACGGCGACGGCGAGGGCAACAAGAAGCCCCTCACCTCCATCGACGTCGCCGCCCACGAGATGTCGCACGGCGTCACCTCGGCGACCGGCAACATGGAGTACAGCGGCGAGTCCGGCGGCCTGAACGAGGCCACCTCGGACATCTTCGGCGCCTCCGTCGAGTTCAACGCCAAGAACCCCGAGGACATCGGCGACTACCTCATCGGCGAAGAGATCGACATCAACGGCGACGGCTCCCCGCTGCGCTACATGGACAAGCCCTCCAAGGACGGCCAGTCCCTGGACAGCTGGAGCGCGGACGCGGGCAACGTCGACGTCCACTACTCCTCGGGCATCGCCAACCACTTCTTCTACCTGCTGTCCGAGGGCAGCGGCGCGAAGGAGATCAACGGCGTCAAGTACGACTCGCCGACCGCCGACGGCTCCAAGGTCGAGGGCATCGGCCGCGACAAGGCCGAGAAGATCTGGTTCAAGGCCCTGACGACGTACTTCACGTCGACGACCGACTACAAGGCGGCCCGCGAGGGCACCCTGAAGGCGGCGACGGACCTGTACGGCGCGGACTCGGCCGAGGCCAAGGCCGTGGGCGCGGCGTGGACGGGCGTCGCGGTCAAGTAGGCACCACCCCGTAACGGGCGGCACCCGGAGGTACCTTCCTCCCCCCGGGTGCCGCTTTTCCGTGTCCGCCCTTCATCCGCTCCTGATCTCGCGGCTGTTGGCCCGGTTCTTCGCGATGTTCCGTGTCTTCCTGGTGCGGGCCGACCCGGCGACGACGGCGAGCACCGCCAGTGACCTCGACCATGCGGCGAGGTGGCGCTGCATCCAGTCCGTGACCTCCGCCAGCTCGGCGGCCGTAGGCACGTGACCGTCCTCGGCGGACAGCCAGAACAGCCAGTCCTGGACGCGGCGGCGGATGAACTCGCGGAACGCCGCCACCCTGAGCCGGTCGATCTCCGGCAGCAGCCCGTCCGCCCACTGCCGGAACTCGTCAGGTCCTGTCGCCTCCCAGGCGATCTCGTCCACGAGGGCGACCACCGCCGTCTTGGCCCCGCTCTCGTCGGGGTCGCGCAGGATCGTGGCCACGACCGCGCGGTCCCGGTCGCGGTTCGGCGAGGACGCGGTCACCGAGACGACGCGCAGGTACACGGCCGTACGGGCGTGGTCGTCCGCGACGGCTTCGTCGACGTCCACGTCGACGATGCCGGCCTCCGCCAGCAACCCGGCCACATCGGTGCGCAATGTCATGTGCACCATCTTCCTGTCTCCGGCCCCTCTCACCGCATCAGAACGCCCGCCTCCTCCCCCGTAGCCTCGGAGGGCACCGCCACGAGCCCCAGCTCCGCGGCGCCACCGGACAGCAGCCGGTGCGCGGGGAGAATGCGCACCGTGTAGCCGAAGGGTCCCGTGCGGTCGAGCGCGAGCGGCCCCTCGTACACCCGTCGCCCCTCCACGTCGGGACCGCTGACCGGCTTCAGCGGCATCGGGGACGGGTCGGAGAGGTGGTCCTCCGGGTCGACGCGGCCCGCGACGGCCTGTACCTCGACGTCGTCCGGGGTCAGGTCGCCGAGGTGGACCCGCACCCGGAGGGAGAGCGTGGTGCCCAGTTCGGCGGTGGCGCCGCTCGCCGACGCCTCGACGTGGTCGACCGCGACGCGCGGCCAGGCCGCCCTGACCCGGGCCTTCCAGGCGGCGAGTTCGCCCGCCGCGGTGGCGTCCAGCGCACGGTGGGCGCGCGCGGCGGGCGCGTACAGCTGCTCCACGTACTCGCGCACCATGCGGCCCGCGAGGACCTTCGGGCCCAGCCGGGTCAGGGTCCTGCGGACCATCTCGATCCAGCGGTCGGGCAGGCCGCCGGGGCCCTGTTCGTAGAAGCGGGGCGCGATGCGGCGCTCCAGGAGGTCGTAGAGCGCGGCGGCCTCCAGGTCGTCGCGGCGGTCCTCGTCCGTGGCGGCGCCGTCCGCCGTGGGGATGGCCCAGCCGAAGTCCGGCTCGAACCATTCGTCCCACCAGCCGTCGAGGACCGAGAGGTTGAGGCAGCCGTTCAGGGCTGCCTTCATCCCGGACGTCCCGCACGCCTCCAGCGGCCGGAGCGGATTGTTCAGCCACACGTCGCAGCCCGGGTAGAGCTTCTGCGCCATCGCCATTCCGTAGTCCGGCAGGAACACGATGTGCCGCCGCACCCGCGGATCGTCGGTGAACCTGACCAGCTCCTGGATGAGCCGCTTGCCGCCGTCGTCCGCCGGGTGCGCCTTGCCCGCGACGACGATCTGCACGGGCCGCTCCGGGTGGCGGAGCAGCTCCATCAGCCGGTCGCGGTCGCGCAGCATCAGCGTGAGGCGTTTGTACGAGGGGACGCGGCGGGCGAAGCCGACGGTGAGGGCGCCCGGGTCGAGGACGCCGTCGATCCAGCCCAGTTCGGCCGTGGCGGCGCCGCGCTGGCGCCACGAGTCGTACAGGCGCCGCCTGACCTCGTCCACCAGCTGCTCGCGCAGGGTGCGGCGGAGCTCCCAGATGTCGGCGTCCTGGATGTCGGCGACCGCGTCCCACCGGTCGGAGCCGCCGACGGAGAGCGCGTCCTCGGTGCGCCGTTCGCCGATCTGCCGGGCGCCGAGCCGGAACACCTCGGGGGCCACCCAGGTCGGGGCGTGCACGCCGTTGGTGATGGAGGCGATCGGGACTTCCTGGGCGTCGAAGCCGGGCCACAGGCCCGCGAACATCTCGCGGCTCACCGAGCCGTGCAGGGTGCTGACGCCGTTGGCGCGGCTGCCGAGCCGCAGGCCCATCACCGCCATGTTGAAGAGGTTGGGCTCGCCTCCCGGGTACGTTTCCATGCCGAGCCGCAGGACGTCCCCCGCGTCGATGCGGGGCAGCTCGGCGCCGGGTCCGAAGTGGTGGGCGACCAGCTCGCGGTCGAAGCGGTCGATACCGGCGGGCACGGGCGTGTGCGTGGTGAAGACGGTCCCGGCGCGGACGCTTTCGAGCGCGGCATCGAAGCCGATGCCCTGGTGGGCGAGTTCGTGGATGCGTTCGAGGCCGAGGAATCCGGCGTGGCCCTCGTTCGTGTGGAAGACCTCGGGCTCGGGGTGGCCTGTCAGGCGGCAGTACGCGCGGACCGCCCGCACCCCGCCGATGCCGAGCAGCATCTCCTGGAGCAGCCGGTGCTCGCTGCCGCCGCCGTAGAGCCGGTCGGTGACGTCGCGCTCGCCGGGGTCGTTCTCCTCGACGTCGGAGTCGAGCAGGAGCAGCGGGACGCGGCCGACCTGCGCCTGCCAGACGTGGGCGCGCAGCGACCGGCCGCCGGGCAGCGCGAGCGCCACGATGGCGGGGGTGCCGTCGGTCTCGCGCAGCAGGACGAGGGGGAGCTCGTTGGGGTCGAGGACCGGGTAGTGCTCCTGCTGCCAGGCGTCGTGGGACAGCGACTGGCGGAAGTAGCCGTGCCGGTAGAGCAGTCCGACGCCGAGGAGCGGCACGCCGAGGTCGCTCGCGGCCTTCAGGTGGTCCCCGGCGAGGATGCCGAGGCCGCCGGAGTACTGCGGCAGGGCGGCCGTGATACCGAACTCGGGCGAGAAGTAGGCGACGGCGCGCGGCAGCCGGCCGTCGCCGCGGGCCTGCTCCTGGTACCAGCGCTCGCCCTCGACGTATTCGCGCAGGTCGTCGGCGGCCTCGTCGAGCCGCCGCAGGAAGTCGGCGTCGCCCGCGAGCTCGTCGAGCCGGGCGGGCGGCACCTCGCCGAGGAGCCGCACGGGATCGCAGCCGGACGCCTCCCACAGCCGTGGGTCGACGGAGGTGAACAGGTCACGGGTGCGCGGGTGCCAGGACCAGCGCAGGTTGCGGGCCAGCTCGGAGAGCCGGCCGAGAGGCTCGGGAAGGACGGGACGCACGGTGAACCGACGGATGGCCTTCACAGCGAACTCCACCTCTGAGGGGAATGCGGTACGAATCGACCTACGCGTCGACGGTAGCGGTGACCGGGCCCCGGCAACCACGGCGCGCGGGCGGGCGCGAAAGCGGTGGGTGGTGCCGAGGCCTGTGTCAGCTACTCCAGTGGAAGCCTCCGGGGAACGAGTCGGCGCCCGGGTCGAGGTCGCGGACGAACGCGGTCCAGGCGCCGTGCATCGCGTCGGCGAGGGCCTGGGGCGGGGCGGCCCCCGCGGCGGCGGTGACGCCTTCGGCGTGGAGCAGGTCGAAGGCGAAGGGCAGGTCGAGGCAGTGGAAGGCGAGCCCGTGCCGGGCGCCCGGTACGGGTGAGGGCCACACGAACTCGTAGAGCCAAGTGGGGTGCCCGCGTGCGGCGCGGGCCCGCGCCACCGCGAGGGCGGGGCGCCGGAAGACGAGGTCGGTCAGCTCCTGGCCGCCGAACTCGTCGAACTCGTGCCGGGTGTACCCGATGAGCAGCGGCACATCGGCCGCCAGGTCGCCGTCGGTGAGCTCGGTGCGGACCGGCCGGGGGACGAGCCGCCCGTCGGCGACCGGCCCGAGCAGCGGTCCTGGCAGCCGGTCCCTGTCCGGGCCCGGCGCGCTCAGCGCGTCCTGGAGTTCGAGGAGTCGCCCGTCGGACAGGTCACGGAGGGCCGCAGCCGTGGCGGGCAGGCCCGTGCGCCCGGTGAACAGCTCGGCCACGGCCGGGCCGACCCGGCGCTCCTGCGGCTCGATGAGCGAGCCGGACATGGATATCGCCGCGCGGAACAGACCGCGGGCGGCCGGCGTCGCGAGCAGCGTCTGGACGGCGCCGCCGCCCGCCGACTGCCCGGCGACCGTCACCTTGGCGGGATCGCCGCCGAATCCCGCGATGTTGTCGCGCACCCATTCCAGGGCGGCGATCCAGTCGCGTACGCCGCGGTTGTCCGGCGCATCGCGCAGGTGCAGGAAGCCCTCGATGCCGAGCCGGTAGCCGACCGACACGAGGACGACGCCGTCCCTGTTGAACGCGGTCCCGTCGTACCAGGGGCTCGCCGCGGACCCCGCGACGTAGCCGCCGCCGTGGATCCAGAACAGGACGGGCAGCGCCGCCTCCGGGTCCGGGCCGGGCGTGAAGACGTTCAGGTTGAGAATGCCCGCGCCGGGGACCGACGGCTCCGGAATGGTGGCCCCGTCGCCGAAGCCGCGGCGTTGCGCGGTCGGCCCGTACGCGGTGGCGTCCAGTGGCGCGGTCCACGGGTCCGGCAGGACGGGTGCCGCGAAGCGGAGGTCGCCGACGGGCGGTGCGGCGTAGGGGATGCCCAGGAACCGGGTCCCGGTGGCCCGCCGCTCGCCGCGGACGGGGCCGTGCGCTGTCATGACGGTCGGGTGCGGGCGGTCTGCGTCGGCGGCCATGCCGCCACTCGACACCACATTCGATCCGTGGGGCAACGCCCGCGACGCTCCGGCCGCCCCACCGCACTGGCTGTAACCTGCAACCTGCCGTGCGGGCACGGCACTTGACGGGCGAAGAGCCGGACAAAAGCCGGACAAAAGCTGGACAACAGCGGCAACGGGGGCAGGCGGATGATCGGGCAGCTGCGGGAGTCGTCCCCGCCGCGCATAGGGCCGTACGAGACGCTGGCGCGGCTCGGCGCGGGCGGCATGGGCGAGGTGTTCCTCGCGGTGCCGGGACCGCACGAACCTGGCCACTCCTACGACCTGGGCCACCCCTACGACCCGGACGCGCTCGTCGCCGTGAAGGCCATCCGCAAGGACATCGCGGGCGACGCGGCGTTCCGCGCCCGGTTCCGGCGCGAGATATCCGTCGCGACGTCCGTGGAGAGCCCGCACGTGGCCCGGCTGGTCGCGGGCGACGCGGACGCCGACCAGCCGTGGCTCGCCACGGAGTACGTCGCCGGGCCCGACCTCGCCGAAGCGGTACGACGTCACGGCCCGCTGCCCGCCGCCTCCGTCGCCGTGCTCGGCGCGGGGATCGCCCGCGCGCTGACCGCGGTGCACGCGGCCGGCGCCCTGCACCGCGACCTCAAGCCCGCGAACGTCCTGCTCGGCGCGGACGGCCCCAAGCTCATCGACTTCGGGGTGGCGCGGGCGCTCGGCGCGACCACGATGACCTCGACCGGCCTGCTCGTCGGCACGCCCGGCTTCATGTCCCCCGAGCACGTCGCGGGCGGCCGCCATGTGGTGTCCGCCTCCGACGTGTTCTGCCTGGCGTCGGTCCTCGCGTACGCGGCGACGGGCGAGGACCCGTTCGGTGACGGCCCGGTGGCGGCGGTCCTGTACCGCGTGGCGCGGGCGGAGGCACGGCTGGACGGCGTGCCGGAGGAGTTGCGTGAGCTGCTCGCCGCGTGTCTGTCGCGCGAGCCCGGGGAGCGGCCGGGGGCGGAGGACGTGGCGGCGGGTCTTGAGGCGTTGCGGGGGGAGGCGGGTGAGGGCGGAGTCGGCTGGCCCGGTGGCGTTCTCGGCGGCATCGCCGACATCCGGCGTGACGTCGAGCAGTTGTGTGCTTCGGGGCGGCCGCTGCTGCCTCTGCCGCCGGTGCCCGACGGTCCCGCCCACCTCGCGACGCAGACCCCCACGCGTACCCCCACGGCGCTGAGCACGCCCGCGCCGGGGCCCGCGCCGGGGCCGGGGCCCGCGGCGGGGCCGGGGCCCGCGGCGGGGCCGACCGGGCTGCCCGTCCACGGGCTGCCCACCATGAGCTCCGCGGCGCCCCGGCGCGGGACCGGGCGTCGCGGTGCCGTTCTCACCGTGGCCGCCGTGGCCGTGGTGGGCGCCGTCGTGGGCGGGGTGCTCGCCGTGCTGGGGCCCGACTCCGGCGCCGACTCCGGTTCGGATTCCGGTTCCGGTTCCAGTTCCGGTTCTGGATCCGGCTCCGGCGTCGACGCGGGCGGTGGCGCCCCCGGCGGGTCCGCGAAGCCGGGCCGCCTCTCCCCCGCTCGGCTCATCGCCACCGCCGGAGTCGACGCGGGCGGCACCGACGACCGCAGCGGTCAGGTCCCGCAGTACGCGGCGCAGCGCCCCAAGGGCTGGAAGCCGTGGCGTGCCGAGTTCGGGCACGCGACGATGAGTTGCTCGGCGGACACCGAGGCGGTCGTGTGTCTGCTGACCAACGGCACGTACGAGGCGCGCAGCACCGCCGACGGGCACCGGCTGTGGACCTCCGACGGCCGCGACGCGCAGGACGGCGGCGTGGACGGCGAGGCGTACATCAGTCCGTCCGGGGCGTTCTTCATGCCGGGCGACGAACAGGCGCCGACCGTGCGCGGCGGGACAGCCGTCATCGCGTACAAGGGCCGCGTGCAGGTACGTGACTCGAAGACCGGCGACGTGCGGTGGACGGCGAGCGCCCCGGCGGGCAAGCAGGCCACGTCCGCCCTGCTCACCGACGACCACCTGATCGTCTCCTCCGAAGGCACGATCGACGGCACGGACGGGCCGACGGGCGCCACGGTGCAGGCGTTCCCCGTCGAGCGCGGCGGCACCCCCGTGTGGACGTACACCCTCAGTGAGAAGACGCTCTCCAAGGCGGAGGAGGGCGGCTACACCGCCGTACTCGTCCACGACGGCCTGGTCTACGCCGACTCCCGGGACGGCGTCGTCGCGATCGACGAGAAGAAGGGCGACCGCGTGGGCGGCGCCTTCGACGACGCCCAGTGCCGCTCCCTCATGGCCGACACCCGCGGAACCGCGGACAGGGACGACGACCAGCTCCTCTGCACCCACGTGCTCAACGGCACCGGCGACATCGACGACCCGACCGCCGACCCGCAGACCCGCGTCACCCGCCTGGACGCCCGCACGCTCGCCCCCGAAGGCAACTTCGGCTTCAAGGCCCCTCCGACGGGGCCGGACGGACACCCCGCCCCGGACATCACGGTGAGCGCGGTGTCGCCCGGCGCGGCCGTCGCGTACGACACGGCAGGCGAGAAGCTGCTCGTCGCCGACGCGAAGAACGGCAGGATCATTCGCCGCGAGCCGATCTCCGTGGTCGACCACACCGTCGAGCGGCCCGTGTCCTCCGGCGCGCTCCTCATCGGCGACCGCGCCCTGACCGCCGACAACACCACGCTGCGGACGGTGCCGCTGACGGCTGCGGGCGAGGTCCGCTCCATGCGGGTCCCCGGCGCCCCGGGCAACCGCGTCACGAAGCCGCCGGAGGACCAGGGCACGGTGGTCGCCGACCAGCCGAAGCCGCCGACCGTCCTGCCGTTGGGCGGGGTCGCGACGATCGTGTACGACCAGGGGACGGTCGTGTCGGTCGAGCTGCCTTCCTGAGTTCCCCGGCCTGTCCGCCTCGTTCCCCAGCCTGTCCGCCTCGTTCCCCGGCCTGCACCGCCTCTCCCGCCTGTCCCGCCCGCCCCGCCTTCATCTGCCGTACGCAGCATGCTTCTTGGAGGATCCGTGCTCGACCCCCTGCCCGGACCGCCGCGCCACGTCGGCCCGTACCGGCTGCTCGCCCTCATAGGTTCCGGCGGCATGGGCGAGGTCTATCTGGCCCGCGAGCGGCGACCCGGCGCGCCGCTCGTCGCGGTCAAGACCGTGCGGCCGGACCTGGACATCGACCGGGAGTTCCGGATCCGGTTCCGCCGGGAGATCGCGGCGGCGCGCGCGGTCTCGGGGCCCGGCACGGCGGCGCTGCTCGCCGGGGACGCGGACACCGAGGTGCCGTGGCTGGCGACCGAGTACGTCGCCGGGCCCTCGCTCGCCGACACGGTGGGCCGCTGCGGACCGCTGCCGGTCGACGCGGTGCGCGCGGTCGGCGCCGGACTCGCCCGCGCGCTGGCGTCCGTACACGCCGCGCAGGTCCTGCACCGGGACCTCAAGCCCGGCAACGTACTCCTCACCCCCGACGGTCCCACCCTCATCGACTTCGGCATCGCGCAGGCCTTCGACGCGACGGCGCTGACGACGGCGGGGATGGTCGTCGGCACGCCCGGTTTCATGGCGCCCGAGCAGCTGGAGGGCAGCCACGCCGTCGTGCCCGCGTCGGATGTCTTCACGCTGGGCGCGGTGCTCTGCTTCGCGGCGACGGGGCGCGGGCCGTTCGACGACCAGGAACTGGCCTCGGTGATCTTCCGCATCGCGCAGGGCGACGCGGACCTTTCGGCCGTTCCGGAGGGGCTGCGCGCGGTGATCGCGGAGTGTCTGAGCCCGGCGCCGGACGACCGGCCCACGGCGGCGGCGCTCGCGGAGCGCCTGACGGACGGTACCGGGCCGTCCGCCGTGCCGTGGCCCGCGCCGGTGCTCTCGCTCTTCGCCGAGCACCGGGAGGCGGTGACGCGGTGCGAACGGGCGGCGGGGCAGGGCGCGTTGTCCGGGGCGGCGTCGCTCACGGACGCGGCCACCGTCTCGGGGACGGAGCCCCCGCGAACCCCATCGGCCCCTGCGACACCCCGGCGCCGCACGTGGTGGATCGTCGCCGCCGCGGCGGTCGCGGCCGTGGTCACCGTCGCGGCGGTGCTGATACCGGAGGACGGCGACGGCGACGGCGACAACAGGGCGGACCGGAGCACCGGCGACCCGGGCCACAACAGCAGGGGCCCGTCCGGCTCCGGCTCCAAGACCCCCGCCCCCCGCGTCGTCCCCGAGTACGGAAACCCGGGCCACTCGGGCGAGTTCGGCGACGCGAAGTCCACCGCGTCCGTCCGCCCCGAGGGCTGGAAGCCCTGGTCCGTGCGGCGCCCGAAGGGCCTGGACGACAAGGGCAACGGCTGCGTCCTGGTCGGCTCGAAGCTCGTGTGCCGGGACGGCAAGGGCGCCGCCACCGCTCTCGACGCCGCGACCGGCGCCCACCGCTGGACGTCGCGCGGCTTCCCGGTCGCCTCCGACGACCTCCAGCTCATCCAGGAACTGCCGCCCGTGAGCGACGGCGAGCGCGTGTACGTGCCCAGTGAGCGCGGCACGATCGCGGTCGACCTGGCTTCCGGCACCGAGCGCTGGCGCGAGCCGACGGCGTCCGACACGTCCGTCATGGCCCTGTCGTACGCGGACGGGGTCGTCTACACCGCCGAGTTCGGCTTCGCGGACGAGACGGTGGGCCCGAGCCGCGCCCATGTCCGCGCGCGCCGCGCGAAGGACGGCCACGAGCTGTGGAAGTCGCCTCCGCTGCCCGCCAAGGTCCAGCACGCGCTGCTGGTCCAGGACGGCAAGGTGTACGCGGCCGTCGAGGGCAAGGGCGTCCTGACGCTCTCCACCACGGACGGCAGGATCACCCGCCGTGCCCCGAAGCAGTCCTGCTACGGGCTCCTCGCCCACCGCGGGTCGGTCCTGTGCTGGGACCACGGCACACCGGGCGTCCGCGAACTCGACCCCGCGAGTCTGGCCACCCGCCGCACGCTGGCGCCCGGACTGGAGCCCACGCTGCCACCGGTCGTGGGCGACGCGGACGTCCTCGTCGTGGCCACGGGGAACCCCGATCCCGACGCCCCGGTCACCCACACCATGTCGGCCTTCGACTGGCGCACCGGCGACCACCTGTGGCAGTACGGGGGCCCGCAGGACACCGTGTCCCTCGCCCTGGCGGGCGAGCGCGTGCTCGCCGTCGGACTGTTCGAGCTGTGGGGCCGCTCCACGGAGGAAGACGTCGACTCGTACCGCAGGAAGGACATCCCCCTGGCGAAGGGCCGGACGGAGTACGACGACCCACCGTCCCTGCGCTCCCCGCTCTATGCGGGCGGCGCCCTGTTCACCGCCACGGACGACGGAAGGATTCTCTCCGGCTACGCGCCGTAGCCGGGGCGGGCCAGGCGTAGCGGTTTCAGGCGTAACGGTGCCCGGGCCAGTGCGGATCGTCCCACCGGGAGTGGAGTTCGAGGCCGAGGATCCGTACGCGGTGCAGGAGGTCCTCGGACGCGCCGTGGGCGCGGAGGCGGGCCGGTGCGTGACGGACGAGCCAGGCGGAGAGCCGCTCGCGCTTCCGCTCGTCCTCCTCCCCCTCCTGCCAGGGGCTCCTGTCGCCGAGCAGTTCGTACTCCCACTCCGTCACGGCGAGGGCCAGGTGGCGGTCGGGGACGGGTCCCGTGAGGCGCTCCCATATGCCGAGCCACGGCTCCGGCGTGCCGGACGCCTCGGTGCACAGCGCGAAGATCTCGTGCGCGGGCTCGGGCGGATCCGGCTGTGTGAGGGTCCACGCCCACCAGGCGCGCAGGAACTCCTCCACGGCCGCGGCCCGCTCGGCGGGCCACTCCTGCCATGCGCCGTTCGCCAGGAAGTGTCCGACCTCCGCCATTCCGTGGAGCGGCGGTACGACCAGGCCGTACACGAGGTGCACGGCGAGCTGGGGCAGGATGCGACGCGTCATCGCGGGCTTGTCGCGCCAGTCGCAGACCTGCCAGGCGCGGGCCAGGAGTTCGGGGTCGAGCTCGACGCCCGGCACCCGCAGCAGCTCGACGTCCTCGTCGGGTCCCCAGTGGCAGTCGCACTGCGCCTCGTCGGGGTGGGCGGTCTCTCCGCGGAGGGTGACGGCGAGCCGTTCCAGGGCGGCATCGAGCCGCGGTCGCGCCGGCGGGCGGGGGTCGACGTACGTCATGACGTCTGCCTTCGAGTACTCCGGCGGCTGCCGCCTGCCGAAGAGCGCGACCTTACCCGACACGTCCCCGGCACGCCTCCGCAATCCGTCCGGCCCGTACCGTCACCGTCCGGTCAGCACCCGCACGGAATCCGTCATGGTCGTGGCGTCCGAATGAACAGTCATGCCCCCATCCGACCGCACGGGCGCGTCGCACACCGGCGTTTTTCGGACCTCTGCCTCGGTCGGCGGCGGCCTCCGTTCCGCCGCGTCGCGCCACGCGCTCTCGTGCCGCGGGGCGTATGCGTACGGTTCAACAAGCCATACGGCATATGCGAATTCGGTCCGGTCTTGCCATTCATGGCGAGGCCGGTCTTGCATGCGCCCTTACGCACTAGTAGTTAACAAAGCGCCGGATTGCCCACCCGAAGGGTGTGGGAAGGCTCCCCCGGTACGCACTCGGCCCCACCGGCCGGCACGCACCGCGGAACTTTCCCGAGCCCCCGTATCCGTGCAGCGGACAGGAGCGGTCAGCTATGCCTCTAGGCTCAACCCCGCCAAGCTCGCCCACGCGCACCACGCACCCCACACAGCTCGCACGACCCACGCACCCCACCATTCCCGTCCTGGACGTGCGCCCCGCCGTCCACGGCGGGCGAAAACCGGCGAAGGCGGTGCCGGGAGAGACGTTCCAGGTCACCGCCACCGTTTTCCGCGAAGGACACGAGGCGGTCGCCGCCAACGTCGTGCTGCGCGACCCCGAGGGACGCCCCGGCCCGTGGACCCCCATGCGGGAGCTCGCGCCGGGCACTGACCGGTGGGGCGCCGACGTGACGCCGGACGCCGAGGGTCGGTGGACCTACGCCGTGGAGGCGTGGGGCGATCCGGTCACGACCTGGCGCCACCACGCGCAGATCAAGATCCCCGCGGGCATCGACACCGATCTGGTGCTCGAGGAGGGCGCCCGGCTCCACGAGCGCGCCGCCACCGGCATACCCCGCGGCGAGCTGGCCGCCGCCGTCCTCGCCGCCTCCGCCGCACTGCGTGACACGGGCCGCTCACCGGCGGCCCGTCTTGCTGCCGCCCTCACCCCGGAGGTGCGGGCGGCCCTGGACCGCCATCCGCTGCGCGAACTCGTGACCCCATCCGAGGAGTTGCCGCTCCTCGTGGAGCGGGAGCGCGCGCTCTTCGGGTCCTGGTACGAGTTCTTCCCGCGGTCGGAGGGCGCCGTCGTCGAGGAGGGCGCGCCGCCCGTGTCGGGCACGTTCCGCACCGCCGCCGCAAGACTGCCCGCCATCGCCGAGATGGGCTTCGACGTCGTCTATCTGCCGCCGGTCCACCCCATCGGCACGACCTACCGCAAGGGGCCCAACAACTCCCTGTCGGTGGGGCCCGACGACGTGGGCGTGCCGTGGGCGATCGGTTCGCCGGAGGGCGGGCACGACGCCGTCCATCCGGATCTGGGCACGCTCGACGACTTCGACGCGTTCGTGCGCCGCGCCGCCGACCTGGGCCTCGAAGTCGCCCTGGACTTCGCGCTCCAGTGCTCCCCCGACCACCCGTGGGTGGAGAAGCACCCCGACTGGTTCCATCACAGGGCGGACGGCGCCATCGCGTACGCCGAGAATCCGCCGAAGAAGTACCAGGACATCTACCCGCTCGCCTTCGACAAGGACCTGCCGGGGCTCGTCGCGGAGACCGTACGGCTGCTGCGGTTCTGGATGGGGCACGGCGTACGTGTCTTCCGCGTCGACAACCCGCACACCAAGCCCGTCGTGTTCTGGGAGCAGGTGCTCGCGGACATCAACGGCACCGACCCCGACGTCATCTTCCTCGCCGAGGCGTTCACGCGGCCCGCGATGATGCGGACTCTCGCGGCCATCGGCTTCCAGCAGTCCTACACCTACTTCACATGGCGTAACGGAAAGGACGAACTCACCGAATACCTCACCGAGTTGTCGCGCGAGACCGCGCACTTCCTGCGTCCCAACTTCTTCGTGAACACCCCCGACATCCTGCACGGCTACCTCCAGGACGGCGGCCGCCCCGCCTTCGAGGTACGGGCCGTGCTCGCCGCCACGCTGTCGCCGACGTGGGGTGTCTACAGCGGTTTCGAGTTGTGCGAGAACACTGCCGTCCGGCGCGGGAGCGAGGAGTATCTGGACTCGGAGAAGTACCAACTGAGGCCCCGCGACTGGGATTCGGCCGCGCGGCGGGGCGACACGATCGCCCCGTTGATCACCGCGCTCAACCGCGTCCGGCGCGCGAGCCCCGCCCTGCGGCAACTCCGTGACCTGCACTTCCACGAGACGGACCAGGAGGCGGTGATCGCGTACTCGAAGAAGGCCGTCGACGAGCACGGTTCGAACATTGTTCTGGTGGTCGCGAACCTCGACCCTCACCACACCCAGGAGGCGACGGTCTCGTTGGACATGCCGCAACTCGGCCTCGAATGGCACGAGTCGGTGCCGGTGCGCGACGAGCTCACCGGCGAGACCTACCACTGGGGCAGGGCCAACTACGTGCGCCTGGAACCCGGCCGCACGCCCGCGCACCTCTTCACGGTCCTGCGACCGTCCTCACCGTTGATCGGAGGGTCACCCACACCATGATCGTCAACGAGCCCGTCCAGGACACCTTCGAGGACACACCGGCCAAGGACCGCGACCCCGAATGGTTCAAACGCGCCGTCTTCTACGAAGTCCTCGTCCGCTCCTTCCAGGACAGCAACGGCGACGGCATCGGCGACCTCAAAGGCATCACCGCCAAACTCGACTACCTCCAATGGCTCGGCGTCGACTGCCTCTGGCTCCCGCCCTTCTTCAAATCCCCGCTGCGCGACGGCGGATACGACGTCTCCGACTACACCGCAGTCCTCCCCGAATTCGGCGACCTCGCCGACTTCGTCGAATTCGTCGACTCCGCCCACCAACGCGGCATGCGCGTCATCATCGACTTCGTCATGAACCACACCAGCGACCAGCACCCGTGGTTCCAGGCCTCGCGCACCGACCCCGAAGGCCCCTACGGCGACTACTACGTCTGGGCCGACGACGACAAGCAGTACCAGGACGCCCGCATCATCTTCGTCGACACCGAAGCCTCCAACTGGACCTTCGACCCCGTCCGCAAGCAGTACTTCTGGCACCGCTTCTTCTCCCACCAGCCCGACCTCAACTACGAGAACCCCGCCGTCCAGGAAGAGATCATCTCCGCCCTGCGCTTCTGGCTCGACCTCGGCATCGACGGCTTCCGCCTCGACGCCGTCCCCTACCTCTTCGCCGAAGAGGGCACCAACTGCGAAAATCTCCCCCGCTCCCACGCCTTCCTGCAACGCGTCCGCGCCGAGATCGACGCCCACTATCCGGACACCGTTCTTCTTGCCGAGGCCAATCAGTGGCCCGAGGACGTCGTCGACTACTTCGGCGACTTCCAGAACGGCGGGGACGAATGCCACATGGCATTCCACTTCCCCGTCATGCCCCGCATCTTCATGGCCGTACGCCGTGAATCCCGCTACCCCGTCTCGGAAATCCTCGCCAAGACCCCCGCCATCCCCTCCGGCTGCCAGTGGGGCATCTTCCTGCGCAACCACGACGAACTGACCCTGGAAATGGTCACCGACGAAGAGCGCGACTACATGTACGCGGAATACGCCAAGGACCCGCGCATGCGCGCCAACATCGGCATCCGCCGACGGCTCGCCCCGCTCCTGGACAACGACCGCAACCAGATCGAACTCTTCACCGCACTCCTGCTCTCCCTGCCCGGCTCGCCGATCCTCTACTACGGCGACGAGATCGGCATGGGCGACAACATCTGGCTCGGCGACCGCGACGCCGTCCGCACCCCCATGCAATGGACCCCCGACCGCAACGCGGGATTCTCGTCCTGCGACCCCGGGCGGCTCTACCTCCCCACGATCATGGACCCGGTCTACGGCTACCAGGTCACCAACGTCGAAGCCTCCATGTCGTCACCGTCCTCCCTGCTCCACTGGACACGCCGCATGATCGAGATCCGCAAGCAGAACCCGGCGTTCGGACTCGGCTCGTACACCGAACTCCCCTCGTCCAACGCGGCGGTGCTCGCCTTCCTGCGGGAAGCGCCGCCGAGCGAGACCGACGAGGACGAGGGCGACGACCTGGTGCTGTGCGTGCACAACTTCTCGCGCTTCGCCCAGCCCACCGAACTGGATCTCCAGACCTTCGAGGGACGCCACCCCGTCGAGCTCATCGGCGGCGTGCGCTTTCCGGCCATCGGTGAGCTGCCGTACCTCCTGACCCTCGCGGGACACGGGTTCTACTGGTTCCGGTTGCGCAAGGAACCGGCGTAGGCTCCGGCAGCGCGACGCCCTCGCGGGGCGGTTTCCCCCGCCCCGCCCTGGGCACTCCTACGCAACGACCGGCACCCCCATCCGCACCACCGGCACTCCCGCACCCTGCCTCGTCCGCGACGCGGAAAGGACGCGACGCCATGTCGGAAGCCGCCATCCGCCCCGGTGCGCACGCCTCGGCGCTGCTCGCCCCGCTCGACCCGCTGCTGCGCGCATGGCTGCCCCGGCAGCGGTGGTTCGCCGGGCAGGGCCGTCCCGTCACCGCCCTTGAAGCGGTGTCGGTGACCGAGCTCCTGCCGCGCAGCTCACCATCAGGCCTGCTGCACCTCCTCGTCCGGGTCCGTCGGCCGCCGGCGCCCCCACAGGACGCCGGACTCGACGGATCCCTCGCCGAACACCTCACCGACTGCTACCAGTTGCTGCTCGGCGTGCGCCGCACGCTGCCCCCGCACCTGGCCCACGCGATGATCGGGCACATCACCGAAGGCCCGCTCAGGGGCCACACCGTGTACGACGCGCTGCACGACCCGCGGCTCACCGGACTCCTCCTGGAACGGCTCCGAATACCCGGACGGCACGGAGTCCTCCGCTTCGAGCGCGACATGGGCGTCGACATCCCCTCCGGCCTCGCCCCGCGCCTGCTCACCTCCGAACAGTCCAACTCCTCGCTCGTGTACGGCGATACGCTCATCCTCAAGCTGTTCCGCCGCGTCGTACCCGGTCTCAACCCCGACCTCGAACTGCCGCTGCGGCTCGCCGCGGAGGGCTGCGCCCGGGTGCCCGCGCCCGCCGCGTGGTTCCTCGCCGACCTGGATCCGGGGGCGTCCGCGCCGGAGGAGAGCTGCCACCTCGGGGTGCTCCAGCCGTATCTGGCCGGGGCCGACGACGGCTGGGAGCTCGCCCTGCGGATGCGTGACAAGGGTGAGTCCTTCACCGGCGAGGCGCGAGCCCTCGGCCGCGCCACCGCGGAGGTCCACGCGGCCCTCGCCGCCGCGCTGCCGACCGTCACGCTGGGCCGGGCACAGGTGGAGCTGGTCGCCGACGCCATGGCGGAGCGCCTCACCGCCGCGGCGCAGGCGGTCCCCGCACTGCGGCCCTACGCCCCCGGGCTGCTCACCGCCTACGAGGCGCTGGCCGACCTCGGCGGTGAGGGGCAGGCGTGGACGGCCCAGCGCGTCCACGGCGACCTGCACCTCGGCCAGTGCCTGCGCTCCCCGGACGGCGAGTGGTCGCTCATAGACTTCGAGGGCGAACCCGCGCGGCCGCTCGCGGAACGTCGCCTCCCCCAGCCGCCGGCCCGCGACGTGGCGGGCATGCTGCGCTCCTTCGACTACGCCGCGTCCCACGGCACCTGGTCGCCCGAGTGGGCCGAGGAGTGCCGGGCCGCGTACTGCGCGGGGTACGCGGAGGCGGCGGGCCGCGACCCGCGTACGGATCCCGTGCTGTTGCGCGCCCACGAGACCGACAAGGCGGTCTACGAAGTCCTCTACGAGGCCCGCCACCGCCCCGACTGGCTGCCGGTCCCGCTGGCCGCGGTGCGCCGCCTCGCCGCGGACGGTCCCGCCGACGAAGCCCACTGACCACCCCTCCGGAGGAGGCCTCTCCCGTGTCCCCGCGCCCCCGCAAACCGTCCGACGAAGCCGCCGCTCCCATCCCACCGGCCACTCCGGCCACTCCGGCCCCGAAGCGTGCGGCGACCGGGAAGACGCCGAAGGCGGCGAAGCCCGCGAAGACCACGCAGACCACGCAGACCACCAGGAGCGCGAAGAAGCCCCCGGCCACCAAGCCTTCCGTCCCCACGCCCGCCGTACCCGCCGAATCCGCCGTACCCGCTGTCACCGACTCCCCCGTCCCCGAAAGCGACCGCGTCCGGCTCCTGAGCGGGACCCACCACGACCCGCACGGCGTCCTCGGCGCGCACTCCGTGCCCGGCGGCACGGCCTTCCGGGCGCTGCGGCCCTACGCGAAGGGGGTCGCGGTCGTCGCCGACGGGCTCCGTGCCGAGCTGCGCGACGACGGCGACGGCTTCTTCTCCGCGGTGCTCCCGCTGCGGGCCGTGCCCGAGGACTACCGGCTCCACGTCACGTACGAGGACACGGACCTCGAGATCCACGACGCGTACTCGTTCCTGCCTTCGCTCGGCGAGTTCGACCTGCATCTGATCGGGGAGGGGCGGCACGAGCGGCTGTGGGAGGCGCTGGGCGCGCGGCTCATGACGCACCAGGGCGCGACCGGGACGCGGTTCACGGTGTGGGCGCCCAACGCGCGGGGGGTGCGGATCGTCGGAGGCTTCAACTTCTGGGACGGCGTCGGTTTCCCGATGCGTTCGCTGGGCGGCAGCGGCGTGTGGGAGCTGTTCGTGCCGTCCGTGGGCGAGGGCGAGCTGTACAAGTTCGAGATCACCCGCCCCGACGGTTCGATGACGCAGCGCGCCGACCCGCTGGCGCGCCGCACGGAGGCGCCGCCCGCGAACTCCTCGGTGGTGCACGAGTCGCGCCACGAGTGGCACGACCAGGAGTGGCTGGACAGGCGGGCCGAGGTGCCGGTCCATGAGGCGCCCTTCTCCGTCTACGAGGTCCATCTCGCGTCGTGGCGCCCCGGTCTGACGTACCGCCAGCTCGCCGAGCAGCTGCCCGCGTACGTATCGGACCTCGGGTTCACGCACGTCGAGCTGATGCCCGTGGCCGAGCACCCCTTCGGCGGCTCGTGGGGCTACCAGGTGACCGGCTTCTACGCGCCGACCGCCCGCCTCGGCACGCCCGACGACTTCAAGTTCCTCGTCGACGCGCTGCACCGGGCGGGCATCGGTGTCCTGATGGACTGGGTGCCCGCGCACTTCCCGCGCGACGACTGGGCGCTCGCCGAGTTCGACGGCCGCCCGCTGTACGAGCACGAGGACCCGGCCCGCTCCGCGCACCCCGACTGGGGGACGCTGGAGTTCGACTACGGCCGCAAGGAAGTACGCAACTTCCTGGTCGCCAACGCCAGTTACTGGTGCGAGGAGTTCCACATCGACGGCCTGCGCGTCGACGCCGTGGCCTCCATGCTCTACCTCGACTACTCGCGCGAGGACGGCGAGTGGACACCGAACGCGCACGGCGGGCGCGAGAACCTCGACGCCGTCGCCTTCCTCCAGGAGATGAACGCCACCGTCTACCGCCGCTCCCCCGGCGTCGTCACCATCGCCGAGGAGTCCACGGCCTGGGACGGCGTCACCCGGGCCACGCACCACCAGGGACCCGGCGGCTTCGGCGGCCTCGGCTTCGGCCTGAAGTGGAACATGGGCTGGATGCACGACTCCCTCGACTACGTCTCCAAGGAGCCGGTGCACCGCAAGTACCACCACAACGAGATGACGTTCTCGATGGTGTACGCGTACAGCGAGAACTACGTCCTGCCGATCTCCCACGACGAGGTCGTCCACGGCAAGCGGTCGCTGGTGTCGAAGATGCCGGGCGACTGGTGGCAGCAGCGCGCCAACCAGCGCGCGTACCTCGGCTTCATGTGGGCCCATCCCGGCAAGCAACTCATCTTCATGGGGCAGGAGTTCGCACAGGGCGCCGAGTGGTCGGAGAGCCACGGCCCGGACTGGTGGCTGCTCGACCCGGCGTACGGCGCGGAGCCCGACCACCGGGGGATGCGGGACCTGGTCCGCGAGCTGAACACGGTCTACCGGCGCGAGGGCGCCCTGTGGCAGCGCGACACGGACCCCGGCGGCTTCGCCTGGGTGGACGGCGACGCGGCCGAGGACAACGTCTTCGCGTTCCTCCGCTTCCCCGCCGGGTACGGCGCGGCGTCGGAGGGCCGTCCGCTCCTCTCCGTCTCGAACTTCTCACCGGTCGTCCGGCACGGCTACCCCCTGGGCGTGCCGGACGAGTTCGCCGCGTGGCAGGAGGTGCTGAACACGGACGAGGCCCGCTTCGGCGGCGGGGACGTCACCAACCCCGACCCGCTCAAGCCGGCCCCGACCCCGTCCCACGGCCGCCCCGTGTCCCTGCGCCTGACCCTGCCGCCGCTGGCTACGGTGTGGCTCCGACCTGTTTGAGCGCGACGGGCAGCTCCTGCGCGTACAGGACGCCGAGGCGCTGCGTGGCCCGGGTCAGGGCCACGTACAGGTCGCTCGTCCCGTACCGCGCGGGCTCCACGACCAGGACCGTGTCGAACTCCAGGCCCTTCGCCTGACGCGGGTCGATCAGGACGACCGGCCGCGTCAGGTCCGGGGCCTGCCCGGCCGTCACCCCGGGCAGCTCTGCGGCGAGCTCCTGATGGAGCTCGCGAGGGGCGATCACCGCGAGGCGGCCCTCGGCCCCGGCCTCGGCGGCGACCGCCTCGGCCACGGAGGCGGCGAGGTCGCCGGTACGGCGCGCCCAGGGACGTACGCCCGTGGAGCGCACCGAGCTCGGCGGCATGAAGTCGGGCCGCTCCTGGCGCGGCACCTCCGCCGCCACGTCCATGATCTCCACGGGCGTGCGGTAGTTCACACCGAGCCGGGCGTACTCCCAGCGGTCCTCGACGTACGGCGCGAGGATGCTGTCCCACGAGCCGCAGCCGCCCGCCTCCGCGGTCTGCGCCGGGTCGCCGACAAGCGTCATGGAGCGGGTCGGGCAGCGCCGCATGAGCAGCCGCCAGGCCATCGCGGAGAGCTCCTGCGCCTCGTCGACGATGATGTGCCCGAACGCCCAGGTGCGGTCGGCGGCCGCGCGCTCGGCGGCGCTGCGGTGGTCGGCCTCCTCCTGGCGTTCGGCCATGCGCTCCGCGTCGATGATGTTGTGCGCGAGCAGGACCTCGGCGTCGTCCTCGTCCTTGTCCTCGAACTCGTACGTCCGTGAGGCGCGCGAGACGTCGAGGACGCCCTGCGCGTAGGCGATCTGCTTCGCCCGCTCCGCCTCGGAAGCGGCCCGCGCGGCGCTGTCGTCGTGGCCGAGCAGTTCGGCGGCCTCGTCGAGGAGCGGGACGTCGGCGGCGGTCCAGGGCGCGTCGTACGGCCTGCGGACGGCGTCCGCGTCCCGCGCGGAAAGCCCCGTCGGCTCCTCGAGGAAATCGGCGAGGAAGCGCTGCGGGGTGAGCGTCGGCCACAGCTCCTCGATGGCGGCGTGCACCTCCGCGCTGGCGGCGACGCCCTTGCCGAGCTGGGCGATGTCGTCGGGGCCCAGGAAGTTCGGGCCGCCGTACGGGTCGTGGCCGATGCGCTCGGCGAGTTGCGCGGTCAGCTCGTCGATGACGCGGAAGGCGAAGTGCGGGCGGCCGAGGTTGTGCGGCACGTCGGCGGCGCGGGCCGCCTCGCGGGCCTGGTCGGCGATCGTCCAGTCCAGGATGAGGTCGCCGTCGTCGTGCTCGATGACGATCGGTTCGCCCGGCTCGGGGGTCCGCTGCCGGTCGCGCACGGCCGCCGCGAGGACGTCCGCCATCTCCGCGCGGCCCTTGACCTCGGCTGCCTCGGGGCTGTCGGTGCCGGTCGCGGTGACGCCGGGGAAGAGCTCGCCGACCGTCGAGAGCAGCACGCCGGTCTCGCCGAGGGCGGGCAGGACCTCGCCGATGTAGCCGAGGAACGCCGGGTTGGGGCCGACGATCAGGACGGCGCGCTTGGCGAGCAGCTCGCGGTGGGCGTAGAGGAGGAACGCGGCCCGGTGCAGTGCCACGACGGTCTTGCCCGTCCCCGGGCCGCCCTCGACGACGAGGACGCCGCGGTGCGGGGCGCGGATGATGCGGTCCTGCTCGGCCTGGATGGTCTGCACGATGTCGTGCATGCGGCCGGTGCGGGCCGAGTCGAGGGCGGCGAGCAGCACCTCGTCGGCGTCGGCGCCCTCGTGGCCGGTGCGGGTCGTGTCGCTGAGGTCGAGGAGCTCGTCGTGCAGGGCGGTGACCTCACGGCCCTCGGTGGTGATGTGCCGGCGTCTGCGCAGGCCCATCGGGGTGTGGCCCGTCGCGAGATAGAAGGGGCGTGCGACATCGGCACGCCAATCGATCACGAGCGGGGTGCGTTCGATGTCGGACGCGCGGATTCCGATGCGTCCGATGTGGTGATCCCGGCCGTCGCGGAATTCGAGCCTCCCGAAGCACAGGCCGTTCTCCCCCGCGTCGAAGGCGGCGAGCAGCCCGGACCGCTCCGCGACCAGCACGTCCCGCTCAAGGCGCGCCTGGAGACCGTTGCCGACCTGCGACAACGACGCCTGCACGGCGGACTCGGCCTCCTCGCGCAGCGCGTCCAGGCGTGCGTACAGCCCGGAGACGAATTGCTGCTCTTCACGCAATTCCTCGGTTGACAATTCAGCCCCTCGCCAGTTACAGTGTTCTTATTGAACTTCTCGTGAAGCCGCCACGCTTGAATGTCACAGCAAATGCGCAGAGCTTCGCGAAAGAATCCAATATACGCAGAGAATCGCCCCGGACGTCAATTCGTCCGGGGCGTTTTCTTTTAGGGGTCGGCGTCTCAGATCACGTCGGCCAGCTCCGTGAGCAGCTTCCGCTTGGCCCGCGCGCCCACCATCTGCAGGACCGGCTCGCCGCCACGGAACACGATCATGGTCGGCGCCGAGAGCACCTTGTACGCGATCGCCGTCTCCGGACTGCGGTCCACGTCCAGCTGCACGATCTTCAGGCGCTCCGCCTCCTCGCGCGCCAGCTCACTGAGCACCGGCGCCAGCTGCCGGCACGGTCCGCACCAGTCCGCCGTGAACTCCACGAGCACGGGGCGGTCCGCCTCCCGCAGCACCTCCCCCTCGAAATCCGCGTCCGTCACCTCGGCCACGCCTGCTGCCTTCACTGCCGTCACACTCCTCATCCGTCGTCCCTCATCCCGTGAGTTCGCACCGCGGCTCGGGGACGCCCCCGATCGCCGCCTCGGCGCGCGCGAGCTGCGCCCCCACCTGATTACGCACCGCGCTCAACTCCCCGATCAACGCGTCGAGTTCGGTGAGCTTGCGGCGGTACACGGCGAGCGAGGCGGGGCAGGAGTCCCCCTCCGGATGCCCCGAACGCAGACACTCCACGAAGGGCCTGGTCTCCTCCAGGTCGAACCCGAAGTCCTGAAGCGTCCTGATCTGCTCCAGGAGCCGCACGTCGTCCTCGTCGTACGTGCGGTAGCCGTTGCCGGTCCGCCGCGCGGGCAGCAGCCCGCGGGACTCGTAGTAGCGCAGCGTCCGCGTGGTCGTCCCCGCGCGCGCCGCGAGCTCGCCGATTCGCATGTATCGACGGTAATCCTTGACGTGGGCGTCAAGGCCAGGGCATCCCGTCAGGGCTGCGTCCCGTCAGAGCTGGGGGTTCGACGAACCGAGCGCCGCCCGCAGCCAGTTGTCGGCGGCGCCCGGAGTCGGCTGCGCGGGCTCGGCGGGCGGGGTCACCACCTCGGCCGCCAGCTGCCAGTAGCGGTCGACGCGGGGTTCCGCCGCGAGCATCCGGTGCAGGGCGCGGCGGAAGTCGGGGGTGTCGCGGCGGTTGAGTGCCGCGGCGTGGACGGCGACGAAGCAGTCCAGGGCCTCGCCCTCGCGCGGGGCGCGGCCCGCGCGTACGTCCGGGGCGGCCAGCTCGAAGGCCTCGGGGAGTCCTTCGTAGAGCACGGCGGGGCGGTACCCCTTGCCGGACGAGTGCACTTCAGGTTGTCCGTAGTCCGTTCCCGCGCGCGGCCCCGAGACGAAGCAGGGCGAGGTGACGAAGTCCTGGAGCCGGGCGAAGGCGAGGACTTGGGCGGGGGCCGGGGCGTCGGGCGGTACGGGGACCGCCCGGTCGACGACGGCCGCGACGACCCGGGACGGGAGCCGCGCGGGCAGCCAGCACCGCCAGAACCGGGCGAGCGCGGCCGTCCCGGGCGGCGTGGACACGGCTCCCACCAACCGCAGCCGTTCGACGCGCTCCTGGGGCGTGCAGTCGGTGAGGAGTTGCAGCGCGGCCTCGCGCCAGCGCAGCGCGGCGAGCCGCGAGCCGACCTCCTTCAGCTGCCCGGCGATGACGTCCTCCAGCGCGCCCTCTTCGCCGAGGACACGGCCGACGTCGGGGACGGGGAGGTCGAGTGTGCGCAGGGAGCGGATGAGGCGGAGCCGGTCGAGCGCGTCGGGGCCGTAGCGGCGGTGGCCGCCTCCGCTGCGGGTGGCTTCGGGGAGCAGGCCGCGGTCGGAGTAGAAGCGGACGGTCTTGACGGTGACGCCGGCGCGTTCGGCGAGCTGTCCGATGCTCCACAGGTCGCCGGGCGTTCCGGGCGGGTGTTGATTCTCGGCGGGCGACACGGCTTGAACCTCCCTCAGGGGGAGTTCCTACGGTACCGGCGAGCGCGGGGCGGTCCCGCGCTCGGCTGACGGTACGAGGAGGAACCATGACCGCGTCGTTCGTGCTGGTGTCGGGCGGATACACGGGTGGCTGGCTGTGGCGGGACGTGGCCGCGGGGCTGCGGGCGGCGGGGGCGGAGGCGCACGCGGTGACGCTCACGGGTCTGGGCGACCGCCGTCACCTGGCGGGCCCCGGCGTCGACCTCGACACGCACATCGAGGACGTGACGCAGCTGATCGACCACATCGACTCCGTGGACGCGCCCGAGGTGGTTCTTGTCGGTTACTGCTACGGCATCTACCCGGCCGTGGGCGCCGCCGACCGCCGCGCGGACCGCATCTCGCGGCTCGTCCACCTGGACTCCCCCATGCCCCAGGACGGCTACTCCATGATCGACCAGGTGCGCGAGCAGATGCCGGACGGCCCGGCCAGGGATCGGACTCTGGCCCAGCAGGAGCGGGCGGAGGACGGCTGGCGGATCCCGGCGCCGTCGTTGGAGGAGTGGCGGGCGCACGGGAACCTGGCAGGCGTGCCCGCCGAAGCGCTGGCCCGGCTCGCGCGCCTGGCATCACCCGCACCGGCGGGCCCGTACGCCCAGAAGCTCCGCATCTCGGAGGCGGTCGCGGCCCTTCCGACGACCGGCGTCTTCTGCACCACCGGCGGCACGATGGACATCGCGTCGTTGGAGGCCCTGGTGGCGTCGGGCCTGCCGCTCGTGCAGCACCTGGCCGACCCGCGCGCCACGTTCTTCGACATGGCGACGGGTCACTGGCCAATGCTTTCGGTCCCCGACGAGCTGGTGGAGGTGCTGTTGGAGGCGGCGGCGGGTAGGGGCCACCGGCTGCGGAGCGGTGTGGCCGCCGGGGGCCCGGTGGGCTAGGCCTTCTTGTCGTACGTCAGGAAGATCGTGCCGCTGTCGAGGAGTACGGCGTCGCTCCGCTCGTACAGCACCGGGTCGAACGCGGTCTTCTGCGCGAAGAGGGGCGTGCCCGAACCCAGCGTCAGGGGGCCGATCTTGACGACGAGCCGGTCGATCTCGGCGCGCAGCACCCCGGCGAGTTCGCCGCCGCCGCACAGCCAGATGTCCTTTCCGTCCTCCTCCTTGAGCTGCCGCACCTTCTCCACCGGGTCGGAGGCGACGAGTTCGACGCCCGGGTCGGGGCTCTCGGTGAGGGTGCGGCTGAAGACGTAGTGGCGGAGGTGGGGATAGGCGTTGGTCAGTCCGGCGTCCAGGCCGATCCCGTAGGTCCTGCGGCCTTCGAGGACCGTGTCGAAGTGGGTCCCCTCGGCGGTGACGCCGAGGGCCTCCCTGGCCGGGGCGGGCAGGGTCTCGGGGTACGTCTCGGCGAGGTGCTGGATGTAGTCCTGCCCGATCGGCCAGAAGCCGTCGGGCCCTGTGGGGTCGGCGCCGTCGGGACCGGCGATGAATCCGTCGAGGCTGACGGCGATGAAGTAGACGAGCTTTCGCATACGGGCTCCTTGGCCTTCGCTGTGGCGGCGAGCCACGTCGTTTGTTGTACTCCGAGTGAAGTGGTCAGAACGTAGTACTTCAACTGGAGTGGTGTCAACGGTTTGGCGCCGCCGGGTTCTGGTCCAGCCCGCCGCGAGTCCGGACCGACAGCGCTTGGGGCTCCGTCTCCACCTCGGACACACCACGCGAAGTCGATCGATTCAGCCGCCGGTTCGACGCCATGACAGCATCAGCATTGCCGCCCGGAGAGTCACCGGATTTCCTGCACCGACTGGAACGGGAGCTGTAAATCCAGAACTGCCTAGAGGTCGCCCACCCGACGGACATCCGCGGCATAGCCGTACGAGACTCCAAGACCCCCCAGGGCCCCGCCCTGCTCCTCCACCCGTCATCCTGGTCCGCATTCGTGGCGCATGCCGGGCGCACGGGCGCGCCGAACGGCCGATAGCGGGGACGCGACGACGCCCCCGACGCCGGCATCGCCGGCGCAGGGGGCGTCGCTACCGCTGAAACCCTCGCGCGGTCAGCTCTGAGGTTCCCGCTCCCGTACGCCCTCGTCCACGTCGGCGCCCTCCGGAACATCCGCAGCCGAGGCGGACTTCCTCGGCAGCAGCACCGCCACGAGGACCGTGCCGACACCGAGGATCGCCGCGCCGACGAGGCTCGTGTGCGCCACCGCGTCGGAGAACGCGGAGCCCACCGAGTCCGCCATCTTGTGGGCGCCCTGTGCGAGCTGCTCGGCCTGGCCCTTCAGCTGGGCGGCCTGCTCCGGCGAGGTCGCCTTCGCGGCCTGACCCGCGACCTCGTGCGCCTTGTCGCCGATGCCCTGGGCGACCGCGTAGCCCGCGCCGACGGAGTCCTGCGCGGTGTCCAGCGTGCCGTCCGGCAGCTTGGCACCGGACGCCGAAGCGGCGTCCGCCAGCTTCGAGGAGTACGAACTGGCGAGCACCGAGCCGAGGATGGCGATGCCGAGCGAGCCGCCGAGCTCGAGCGACGTGTCGTTGACCGCGCCGCCGACGCCGAGTTCGGACTCGGGGAACGCGCCCATGATCGCGTCGGTGCAGGGCGACAGGGCGAGGCCGATGGCCAGGCCCAGGATGATCAGCGGGGCGACGAAGTCACCGTACGAGGACGACGCGTCGACGCGCGTCAGGAGCGCGAGCGCCACCGTGCCCGCGACCATGCCCGCCGACACAGTGATCTTCATGCCGATGCGCGGGGTCAGGTAGCCCGTGAGCGCCGAGCCGACGAAGACCGCGCCCGCGAGCGGCAGCATGCGCACGCCCGTCTCCAGCGGGTTGTAGCCGAGGACGAACTGCAGGTGCTGCGTGAGGTAGTAGAACGCGCCGAAGACCGCGAGGAAGAAGAGCGCCACCGCGAGGTTCGAGCCCGCGAAGCGGCGGTCGAGGAAGCGGCGGACGTTCAGGATCGGGTGCGGGTGGCGGAGCTCCCAGGCGACGAAGGCCAGCAGGCCCACGCCCGCGACGACGGCCGCCGAGATCGCCTTGGCGTCCCAGCCGAAGTGCGGTCCCTGGATGATCATGTAGACGAGCGCGCCGGTCCAGACGACGGAGAGCGCCCCTCCGACGTAGTCGATCCGGTTGCTGTGCCCGGCCTTGGACGGCGGCACGAGGACGAGGGCGCCGATGATGGCGACCGCGGCGATCGGCACGTTGATCAGGAAGGTCGACGCCCAGCCGTGGTTCTGCAGCAGCGCGCCCGCGACGAGCGGTCCGGCCGCGATCGCGAGACCGGCCGTGGCGGTCCACAGCACGATGGCCTTGGCCCGCTCCGCCTTCGGGAACGTCGCGGCGAGCAGCGACAGCGTGGCCGGCATGATCATCGCCGCGCCGAAGCCCATCACTGCGCGGGCCGCGATGACGCCGCCCGAGCTGTCGACGAGCGAGCCCGCGACCGATCCGGCGCCGAAGACGACGAGGCCGAGCACGAGCGCCCCGCGCCGGCTGTACTTGTCGCCGATCGCGCCGAGCAGCAGCATCAGCGCGGCGTACGGGACGGTGTAGCCGTCGATGACCCACTGGAGGTCGGAGCTGGAGAGCCCGAGGTCCTTGGTCATGTCGGGAGCGGCGACGGTCAGCGCCGTGTTCGCCATCACGATGATCAGGAGACTCAGGCAGAGCACGAGCAGCGCCCACCAGCGGCGCGCGTACGGCTGCTTCATCTCCTCGACCGGTCGGTTCATGAGTAGAGCCACCGAAGCCTCACCCTTCCATGGTTCTTATACGTACTTGTCCGGTGACCTTGCACAGCACTGTGCAATTACACACGAGTGTGCAACTTACGCCACTGCACAGGACTGTGCAAAACAGGCATGCGACCGGCCGACTCCAGCACACGTTCCATCTGCAGGAACCACGGAATTCGGCCCCGCGCCCCGCGTGCACAATGGAGCCCATGAGCCGAGCCGACGCCAACCGCCGCCGCATCCTGGAGGTGGCACTCGCCGAGCTGCTGCGCGACCCGGACGCCTCGATGGACCAGATCGCCCGCGCGGCCGGCGTCGTGCGCAGGACGGTGTACGGCCACTTCCCCAGCCGGGAGGCCCTGGTCGGCGCCCTCATCGACGGCGCGGTCGAGGCGGTCGCGGCGGCCCACGCCTCCGGGCGCGCCCGCTCCGACGACCCCGCCGAGTCGCTCGCCCACTCGATGGTCGCCGTCTGGGAGATCGCCGACGGCTACCGCCTGCTCGTCGGCCTCGCGCAGCGCAGCGTCGCCATGGAGGGCATCAGACAGCGCCTCGCCCCGGTCCGCGACGAGTGCGTGAACGTCCTGCGACTCGGCCTCGACCAGGGCGCGTTCACGTCGTCGCTGCCGCCCGCCGCGCTCGCGTACGTCCACGAACAGCAGCTGTTCGGCCTGATGGAGGCCGTCAACGACGGCCTGCTCGACCCGAAGGACGCGGGCCTGGCCGCCGCGTCGACGGCCCTCATGTCGGCGGGCGTTCCCGCGGAGCGGGCGCGGGAGATCATCGCGGCGCTGGACTGACCGGCGGGCCGACCACCGGCACAGCGAGAAGCGCCGCCCGCGGCGTACGAGGAGGAAGCTCTCGTACGTCGCGGGCGGCGCCGGCGGCCCCCTTGGAGGGGATCGGGGGCCCCTTCACACGGCCGGGCCGGTGAACTACACCTTCACCGGCTCCTTGCCGTCGTCCCGCGCCTCCGGCACGGCGTCCGCGCCGCGCCCGCGCGCGTCGTCCTCGGCGCCCTCGGCGTCCTCCACGGCGGTCGCCCCGTGCCCGTCGTCCACCAACGTACGCTCGTCGAACGGGAGTTGACCGGCGAGCACCGCCGTGACCCGCTCCTTGTCGACCTCCTTGGTCCAGGTGCCGATGAGGAGCGTGGCGACCGCGTTGCCCGCGAAGTTGGTGAGGGCGCGGGCCTCGCTCATGAAGCGGTCGACGCCGATGATCAGGCCGACGCCGTCGACCAGCGCGGGCTTGTGCGACTGGAGGCCGCTCGCCAGGACCGCGATGCCGGAGCCGGAGACGCCCGCCGCGCCCTTGGACGCGATCATCATGAAGAGCAGCAGCGAGATCTGCTCGCCGATGCCGAGCGGCTGGTCCATGGCGTCGGCGATGAAGAGCGAGGCCATGGTCAGGTAGATCATCGTGCCGTCGAGGTTGAAGGAGTAGCCGGTCGGGACCGTGATGCCGACGACGGGGCGGCTGACTCCCAGGTGCTCCATCTTCGCGATGAGCCGCGGCAGCGCGGACTCGGACGACGAGGTGGAGAGGATGAGCAGGAACTCGCGGCCCAGATACTTGAGCAGCTTGAACAGGTTGACGCCGGTCACCAGCCGTACGAGCGTGCCGAGTACGACGACGATGAACAGGACGCAGGTGACGTAGAACCCGATCATGATCGTGGCGAGCGCCTTGAGCGCGTCCAGGCCGGTCTCACCGATGACCGCGGCCATCGCACCGAACGCGCCGATCGGCGCGGCCCACATGATCATGCCGAGGACCCGGAAGACCAGCTTCTGGATGTGCTCGATGCCGCGCAGCACGGGCTCGCCGGAGCGGCCCATGGCCTGCAGCGCGAAGCCCACGAGCAGCGCCACGAGGAGCGTCTGGAGCACCTCGCCCTGGGTGAAGGCGGAGACGAAGGTCTTGGGGATGATGCCGAGCACGAAGTCGACGAGGCCCTTGTCCGCCTCGTCGGCCGCCTTGTGGCCCGCGCCCCTCTCGGACTCGGTGATGTCCATGCCCGAGCCCGGGTGCAGGATGTTGCCGACGAGGAGGCCGATGGCGAGCGCGACGCCGGACATCGCGATGAAGTAGGCGAGCGCGAGGCCGCCGACCTTGCCGACCTTGGCGGCCTTGCGGACGGAGCCGACGCCGAGAACGATCGTGCAGAAGATGATCGGCGAGATCATCATCTTGATCAGGTCGACGAAGCCGGAGCCGACCGGCTTGAGCTCCTTGGCGAAGTCCGGCCAGATGAAGCCGACGGCGATGCCGAGCAGCACGGCGCCGATGACGGCGATGTAGAGGTAGTGCGTGCGGTCCCGCTTGGGGGCGGGCTGCGCTTGTGGGTCGGCCGTGGTGGTCACGGGGCCCTCCTTGAACGACGTCGTCGGCGTTGTGGTGCCTGTGCGGCTCGCGTGCCTGCGTGGCTCGCGTGCCTGTGCGGCTCGCGTACCTGCGTGGCTTGCGTGCCCGTGTTGCTTGCTCTGATGCCGATGCGGCCTGCTTGCTGCCTCGGTACGTGCGGCTCACGTTCTCTGCGATCGGCTCTCGGCCCGCGCGACCGGCACCCCGTCCCGGGTGCCCTGCTCGCGTCCCGGTGTACGGCTCACGTCCCGGGGATCCCGGTGACTATCTCCCGGCCTGTGGGAGCGGTCACCCTTGCGTTCATTTAGTTCGCGCTTATACGACCGCTTGTACGAGAAGGCAGACTGGCACCATGTCCCGCACCCGCCCCTCCCGCCCGCGCAGACTCCCGCGCAGCCTGGCGGGCCAGCTCTTCGCGATGCAGATCGTGCTGGTCACGGCGGTGGTCGCCGGGTGCGCCCTCTTCACGTACCTGAGCGACAAGCACCAGGCCGAGGAAGGCGCGCGCCGGCAGGCGACCGCGACGGCACGGGCGGTCGCGGACTCCCCCTCCGTACGGGAAGCCATCCGCGGCAGCGAACCGTCGAAGGAGCTCCAGCCGTACGCGGCGCGCGTGCAGCGCGACACGGGCGTCGACTTCGTGACGATCATGGACACACGCGGCATCCGCTGGACCCATCCCGACGAGCGCCGCATCGGCGAGCGCTTCCTCGGCCACCGGGCGGACGCGCTCCTCGGCCGGACCTTCGCGGAGACGTACACGGGCACGCTGGGCCCCTCGGTGCGCGTCGTCACGCCCATCTGGGACGGTCCCACCGCCGGGGACGGGCGCATCGTCGGCCTGGTCAGCGCCGGGATCACCATCGAGGAGATCACCGCGAAGGCCCGCGGCCAGCTCGTCGCGCTGCTCGGGGTGGCGGCCGCGGCGCTCGTGCTCGGCGGGATCGGTACGTACGTCATCAACGCACGCCTGCGCCGCAGTACGCACGGCATGAACGCGGGCGAGCTGAGCCGCATGCACGACTACCACGAGGCGGCGCTGCACGCGGTGCGTGAGGGGCTGCTGATGCTGGACGGGCAGCGGCGCATCGCCCTCATCAACGACGGCGGTCGCGAGCTGCTCGGGTTGCCGGACGGTCCGGACGGTCCGGTGATCGGCCGCAACGTCTCCGAGCTCGGGTTGCCCGCCCCGCTGACGGGCGCGCTCCTCGCGGCCGAGCCGCGGGTCGACGAGCTGCATCTGACCGCCGACCGCGTGGTGGTCGTCAACACGTCGCCCGTGTCGGGCGGCGAGCGCCGCGGCACGGTGGTGACCCTGCGCGATCACACCGAGCTCCAGGCGCTCACCGGGGAGCTGGACTCGGAGCGCGGCTTCACGCGGGCGCTGCGCTCGCAGGCCCACGAGGCGGCGAACCGGCTCCACACGGTGGTGTCCCTCATCGAGCTGGGCCGCGCGGACGAGGCGGTCGACTTCGCCACGGCCGAGCTGGAGCTGGCGCAGGCGCTGACCGACCAGGTGGTGGCCGCGGTCAGTGAACCCGTACTCGCCGCCCTCCTGCTCGGCAAGGCGGCGCAGGCCAACGAGCACGGGGTGGAGCTCGTCGTCTCGGAAGACAGCAGCATCGACGACGGCATGCTCCCGGTGTCCCTGCCCGCCCGCGACCTGGTGACGGTCCTCGGCAACCTCATCGACAACGCGGTCGACGCGGCGCAGGGCTCACCCGCGGCGCGCGTCACGGTGACGGCGCGGGCCGACGCGGCGGGGCTGCTCCTGCGCGTCTCGGACACGGGGCCCGGCGTCGACCCCGCCCAACGGGACGCGGTCTTCGAACGCGGCTGGTCGACGAAGGCGGCGACGGGCCGCGGCCTCGGCCTGGCCCTGGTCCACCAGACGGTCACCCGCAACGGCGGCACACTGACGGTACGAGAATCCCCGGAGGGGGGCGCGGAGTTCGAGGTGACCCTGACAACGGCCACCACCGACATCACCGGCACCGCCGAGACCACCCGCACCACCGACACCACCGGCACCACCCGCACCACCGGCACCGCCGACACCGCCCCGGGAGGCGCCAAGTGATCCGCGTACTCGTAGTCGAAGACGACCCCGTCGCGGCCGACGCCCACGTCCTCTACGTCAACCGCGTCCCCGGCTTCGAGGCCATCGACCGCCCCGCCCACTCCGCCGCCGAGGCCCGCCGCACCCTCGACCGCACCCCGGTCGACCTGATCCTCCTGGACCTGCACCTGCCCGACGGCCACGGACTCCAGCTGGCCCGCTCCCTGCGCGCGGCCGGTCACCCCACGGACGTCATCGCGGTGACGTCGGCCCGGGATCTCGCGGTCGTCCGCGAGGGCGTCTCCCTCGGCGTCGTCCAGTACGTCCTGAAGCCGTTCACCTTCGCGACGCTCCGCGACCGCCTCACCCGGTACGCGGAGTTCCGCTCCGCCGCCGCGGAGGGCGAGGCCACCGGTCAGGACGAGGTGGACCGCGCGCTCGCCACCCTGCGCGCCCCGGGCCCCGCCGCCCTGCCGAAGGGACTCAGCGGCCCCACCCTGGAACGCGTCATCCGCACCCTGCGCGACGCCCCCGACGGCCTGACCGCCACCGCCGCCGCCCAGTCCGCGGGCCTCTCCCGCATCACCGCCCGCCGCTACCTGGAACACCTCGTCGACACGGCGCGCGCGGCCCGCAGCCCGCAGTACGGCCACGTCGGCCGCCCCGAGTTGGTCTACCGCTGGCTTACGCCGAACGACTGAACCTCTCCACGGCCCGCCCCGCCGCGCCACGGCCCCCCGCACTTCCCACCCCGGCGGCCTCACCAACGTACGCCCGATAACAACGTTGTCACGGTGGTGACAGGCAACAACGCACAGCGCCCGCAGAGGCATTGACCTTGCTCCGAGCACGCCCTTACGTTCACCGGGCAACCCACGTGGCGGCCCCGCCGCGTCGGCCAGTAGGAGGTCGTGCCCGTGCGCCCCACCACCACCCCTCTGCTCCTCGCCGCCTCCACCCTGCTCGCCGCCTCCACCCTCACCGCGTGCGGCGGCGGCTCAGGCGACGACCCCGACACCGTGAAGATCTCCTTCAAGCAGTCCACGGACAACCAGATCAGGGTCATGGACACCTATCTGACGGACATCAAGAAACAGTTCGAGAAGGAGAACCCTGGCAAGAAGGTGAAGCTGGTGCCGATCAAGGCGCCGGACTCCGAGTACTACACGAAGCTGCAGCAGATGCTGCGCTCCCCCAAGACCGCCCCCGACCTGGTCTACGAGGACACGTTCCTCATCAACTCGGACATCACCAGCGGGTACTTGAAGCCCCTCGACACCTATCTGGCCAAGTGGAAGGACTGGGACCGGTTCATCGGCACGGCCAAGACGGCGGCGAAGGCGGCCGACGGCAAGACGTACGGCGTGCCGGACGGCACGGACACCCGCGGCCTCTGGTTCAGCAAGGCCATCTTCAAGAAGGCGGGCCTGCCCGCCGACTGGCAGCCCAAGACGTGGGACGACGTCCTTGACGCGGCCCGCACAGTGAAGGAGAAGGTCCCCGACGTCACGCCCCTCAACGTGTACACGGGCAAACCGGCCGGTGAGGCGGCCACGATGCAGGGCTTCCAGATGCTCAGCTACGGCACGGGCAAGGATCCCCTCTACGACCCGGCGGCGAAGAAGTGGGTCACGGGCAGCAAGGGCTTCAAGGACTCCCTGTCGTTCGTGGAGACCGTCTACAAGGAGAAGCTCGGCCCGGACGTCTCGGACGCCCTCGACCCGAACTTCGCCACGCGCGTCCGCGGTGAGCTGCTGCCCGAGGGCAAGCTGGCGATCAACCTCGACGGTTCGTGGCTGCCGCAGGACTGGGGCAAGGGTGCGGGACACGAGTGGCCCGAGTGGTCGCAGAAGCTGGGCCTCGCCGCGATGCCGACCCAGCACGGCCAGGCGCCCGGCAAGGTGAGCATGTCCGGCGGCTGGACCTGGGCGATCCCCGCCAAGGCCGACAACCCCGACCTGGCCTTCAAGTTCATCGAGACGATGCAGACCAAGGCCAACGCCAAGAAGTGGTACATCGCCAACTCCGGCATCGCGGTCCGCGAGGACGTCGCGGCCGACCCCACGTACGTGAAGGCGCAGCCCGGCATCAAGTTCTTCACGGACCTGGTCGCCACGACGTACTACCGGCCCGCGTATCCCGAGTATCCCAAGGTGTCCACGGCGATCCAGGAGGCGATGGAGTCGGTGACGACGGGCGACAGCTCGGTGGAGGACGCCGCGAGCGGGTACGACGAAGAGGTCGACTCGGCGACGGACGGCCAGGTCATCGAGAAGTAGCGCGCCGGGTCCGCCGATACCGCCACCCGCATTGGTGCCCGCCCGCACCAAAGACTGGGTGCCCGCCCGCACCAAGGACTTGGTGCCCGCCCGCACCGGAGAGTGAGCGCCCGCACGTGACTTCCGCATCCCCCGCACCGTCCGCGGGCCCAGGCGGCGTCGTCAAGACGCCGTCGCCGCCTGGCCGCCCGCACTCCGCACCCCCGACCGCCGGACCCCACGGATCCCGCTCCCCCGCCCGCGTACGCCGCGGCCTGCTCCGTGCCCTGCCCGTCTCCCCCGCCGTCGTCCTGCTCGCGCTCTTCCTCGCGGGCCCGATCGGCTACTGCGCGTACATCGCCTTCACCGACCTCCAGCTCACCGGCCAGGCCGAGTCGAGCTTCGTGGGGCTCGACAACTTCCGCGAGGCGTTCGGCGACGAGCGGTTCCTCAACGCGGTCCGGCTCACCCTCGTCTTCACGTTCCTCTCCTCGATCATCGGCCAGAACACGCTGGGCCTGGCCCTCGCCACCCTCATGCAGCGCGCCTCCAAGCCGGTCCGTACCCTCACGGGCGCGATCGTCGTCACAGCGTGGGTGCTGCCGGAGGTCGTCGCAGGCTTCCTCCTCTACGCCTTCTTCCGCCGCGAGGGCACCCTCAACGCCGTCCTCGACTTCCTCCATCTCCCTTCCCAGAACTGGCTGTTCACGCTGCCGATCCTCGCGGTGTCGTTCGCGAACGTCTGGCGGGGCACGGCGTTCTCGATGCTCGTCTACTCCGCCGCCCTCAACGAGATCCCCAAGGAGATCACCGAGGCCGCGGAGGTCGACGGCGCGGGCGGCTGGCGCCGCATGTGGCACATCACGCTGCCGATGATCCGCCGCTCCATCGGCACGAACCTCATGCTCAACACGCTGCAGACGCTCTCCGTCTTCGGCCTGATCTGGGTGATGACGCGCGGCGGCCCGGGAAACGACAGCCAGACGCTCCCGCTCTTCATGTACGAGCAGGCCTTCCAGAAGAGCATGATCGGCTACGGCACGGCCGTGGCCCTGCTGCTGCTCCTCGTCGGCTCGCTCTTCTCCGTCGTCTATATGCGCCTGCTCCGCACGGAGGTCTGAGTGCCCGTCAAGAAGCTGCCCGCGAAGCCCCGTTCGCGCCACTCCTCGCACCGCTTGGCCGCCGACGCGGGGCTGCTGGTCGTGGCGGCGGCGTTCATCCTGCCCCTCGCCTGGGTGGTCCTCTCCTCCCTGGACCCGAAGGCGGACCTCAGGGTGCGGCTCCCCGACAGCCTCACCCTCGACAACTACGACCAGGTCCTCACCCCCGAGATCACCTTCACCCCGCTCCTCAACAGCCTGCTGCTCTGCGGCGGCGGCACACTGCTCACGGTGGTCTGCGCGGCACTCGCCGCCTACCCCCTCTCCCGCTACCGCTCCCGCCTGAACCGTCCCTTCATGCTGACGATCCTCTTCGCGACGAGCCTGCCGATCACGGCGATCATGGTTCCGGTGTACGCGCTGTTCGTGCAGGTCGACCTGATCGACACGATGCAGGGCACGATCTTCTTCTTCGCGGCGTCCCAACTCCCGTTCGCCATCTGGCTGATGAAAAACTTCATGGACGGCGTACCGAAGGAGCTTGAGGAGGCGGCGTGGACGGACGGCGCGTCGTCCTTCCAGTCCCTGCTGCGGATCGTCCTGCCGCTGATGGGCCCAGGCGTGGCGGTGGTGACGGTCTTCTCGTTCGTCATGATGTGGGGCAACTTCTTCGTCCCCTTCATGCTGCTGCTCTCCCCGGAGCAGATGCCGGCGTCGGTCAGCATCAACGACTTCTTCGGCAACAAGGGGACGGTGGTGTACGGCCAGCTGGCCGCGTTCTCGATCCTCTACTCGACGCCGGTGATCCTGCTGTACGTCCTCGTCTCACGGAAGCTCGGCGGCGGATTCGCACTGGGCGGCGCGGTGAAGGGCTGAGGACGCGCCACCGGCCGCGGGCTGACGGGATCCGCCCTTACGGCGGACACGAAACTGTGACATGAGTTCGCGGCGATACGTTCCCTGTCGCCCCTTTCGTGGTCACACATCTCCCTGGTATCGGGCCCGGGACCGCACTAGCGTGCTGAACTCGCGCCCTCCCCCCACCTGTCCCCACCTGCCAGGAGCCGCACAGTGACCCGCCCTCTCCGCCTCGCGACGGCCGCGCTCGCGGCCTCCGCAGCGCTGCTTCTGACGTCCTGCGGCAGCGACGACGACAACCCGAAAGCCGACGACAAGATCGCCGGCGCGGACCAGGGCGACGAGAAGTCGCCATCGGGGGACGAGTCCGCGGAGGCGGGGGCGGGGGTGGAGCGGCCGAAGATCGAGGTGTCGTCGGACCTGACGTACAAGTTCGACTGGTCCAAGACGGGCGACAAGACCAAGGACGCGGTCCTGGCCGACACCGAGCAGTACGTGCAGGCCGTCGACATGGCCATCGCCGAGCAGAAGCCGCTGCACAAGGCGTACCGCTTCTACTCCGAGGGCAACGCGGCGGCCGGGAGCCAGAAGTTCGTACAGGAGTACGTCGACTACAAGGACCGCATCACCGGCGTCAAGCGGTACTTCAACGCCCGGGTGGACGTCACGGGCGGCAAGACGGCGGGCCTCGTCTACTGCGAGGACCAGCGGAAGGCGCACAACAAGAGCCTCAAGACGGGCAGGACGGCGAAGGCACCGGCCCCGTCCAAGGACGACTTCGTGCTGTACAGCAGCCGACTGCACGTGAACAAGCAGGGCGTCTGGGTCACCGAGACGACCACTTCAGACCGGGGGAACGCCACATGCCAGCCATGACCAGGACGAGCAGGACACCACTGATCGCGGCCGGGGCGGTGGCGATGGCCGCCGTGCTGCTCCTGCCCGGCCCCGCCTCGGCGGGCACCGGCCACGGCGGGACCACCAACGGCGATGCCAAGGCCCCCACCGAGGACGGTGGCGACGGCACCCTGATCGCCTCCGCGGGCGGCATCTCCTTCGACCGTTCCAAGAACGGCTCGGGCCCCAGGACCGGCGCCATCGCCCCCGCGGGCACGTACAGCCCGCCGCCCTGCTGGTACGGCCCGACGTACACGCCCGCCGAGTTCAAGAAGGGGCGCGAGGCCGTCTGGGCCGTCGACTCCACGGGTCACCAGTGGGACCTCGAACAGCAGGAGCGCTACGTCAAGGGGAAGCCGTACAAGGACTTCAACATGGACAAGGCCGGCAAGGGCTACTGGTGGACGGCGTTCCCCAACAAGTCGTACCCGCCCGGCTGGGACAAGTGCACAAAGGAAACGTTCTGGGTCGACAAGGGCGACCCGCCGCCCGCCGACGTCCCCGAGGCCATCGACCCGGAGATCCTGGCGAAGCTCGCGTACGCCGAGATCCGCGTCCCCGGTACGAAGGTGTCCCTCGCCCCCGAGGGCGGCACGAAGGTCAACCTGCCGACGTGGGCGTGGCTGGACGGCGCGGAGTTCAAGCCGGTGTCCGTGACCGCCCGGGTCGACGTGCTCGGTATCCAGGCCACGACGACCGCGGAACCCGTCTCCCTGAAGATCGACCCGGGCACGGCGGACGCGGAGACGTACCCGGCGAACGGCGTCTGCGACCTGGTGGGCGACAAGATCGGCACGCCGTACGCGAAGGGCAAGTCGAAGGAGACCCCGCCCTGCGGCGTGAAGTACCTCCGCTCGTCCGGCGACGGCTCGTACCCGCTGAAGGCCACGGTCACGTGGAAGATCAGCTGGACGGGCACGGGCGTGGACGGTGAACGAAGGCTTCCCGACGGCGAGTTCGGCGCGGAGCAGGACGTGGTGGTGGACGAGATCCAGTCCATCAACCGCTGACCACACGCACCAGCCAGGAGCCCCTCCCTTTGACCGCCCCGCACCCCCACCCCCGCGGGGGGGGGACATGAACATCCCGGAACACCTGCTCGCCGGGGCACTGGACGACGACGATCCGGTCGCCGCGCAACGGCCCGCCCCCGCTTCAGGGAGTACGGCCACGCCCTGGAAACGCACCTGGCCCCCAGCCCTCGGCGCCGCTCCCCATAACGCCTTCACGTAACGCGGGCTCATTCGATAGCTTCGCTCGTGCGTACGGTTACGAGCGGGGCTGCGGGGGCGGAGGAAGTCGTATGGGGGGGCCATCGGCCGCGGGACTGGCACGTATTGGATCTGGAGAAGGATCCGACGCCGGGTGATCCGCACCGGGTGCGGTCGCTGGCCAAGAACCTGCACGATTTCGCCGACGACGTGGGCAAGGTCCTGCGGGACATCAAAGGGATGGCGGGCGACGAGGCCATCCTGAAGTGGGTGGGCAAGACCGCCGACGCGTTCACGGAGAAGTTCGAGGACGCCCCGAGCAAGCTGAAGAAGCTCCGCAAGTCCTACGAGATGGCGGGCGACGCGCTGTCCGCGTACTGGCCGGAGCTGGAGCGCGCCCAGTCCCTGGCCGACAAGGCACTGGTCAAGGGCCGCGAGGCCCAGGCCGACCTCAGCAGCGCCAAGACCCGCCTCACCTCCGCCGATTCCTGGGTGGACAAGGCCGGCAAGGAAGCCGACAAGTACAAGGACAAGCCCGGCGGCGGCAAGGACGTGCCCAAGCCGGACGAGGACAAGGTCAAGGCCGCCACCCGCAACGCCCACTCCGCCGAGAAGGCCCAGAAGTCCGCCCAAGGTGACGTCGACTCCGCCCGGAGCGCCCTGGAAGCGGCGAAGAAGATGGCCGCCGACGCGCGCAAGATGCGCGAGGAGGCCGCGGGCACCGCGAAGAAGAAGATCGACGAAGCGTCCGACGCGGGCATCCAGAACCGCAAGTGGTGGGAAGAGGTCGGCGACTGGGTCTCCGACAACTGGGACACCATCGTCGAGGTCTGCAAGGTCGTCGTCGCCGTCGTCGGCATCATCGCGATGATCATCGGCGGACCGATCCTCGCCGCGATCGTCATCGTGGCAGCGGTGATCGTCCTCGCGGACACGCTCAACAAATACGCGAAAGGCCAAGCGGGCCTACTCGACGTCGCCTTCGCCGCCTTGGACTGTGTGCCCGGGATGAAGGGCCTCACCACCGCGGCGAAACTCGGCAAGGGGCTCAAGGGCCTCAAGGCCATGGGGCTCAAGGGCATGGCCAACGGGGTGCGCGGGCTGGCCAAGTCCGGCCGCGACACGATCGCCAACGGGGCCAAGGGGGCCTACAACCGGGTAAAGAGCGCGGTCAAGGGGTGCGGTGACCCCGTGGACGCGGCCACGGGACAGATGTTCCTGACCCAGACCGACACCACCCTGCCCGGCACCCTCACGCTGGCGTTCACCCGCCGCGCCGCCTCCGACTACCGCACCGGCCAGTGGTTCGGCCCCTCCTGGGCCTCCACCATCGACCAGCACCTCGAAGTCGACGAGCAAGGCATCGTCTTCGCCACCGAAGACGGCATGCTCCTCGCGTACCCACACCCCAACTCGCCCGGCCTGCCCGTTCTGCCCGAGGCCGGCCCTCGTCGGCCCCTGACTCGTCTGTCCAACGGCGGTTACCAGGTCGAGGACCCCCTCATCGGCCACAGCCACCGCTTCAACGCTCCCGAGGCAGGTGTCGCACGCATCGAGTGCGTCAGCGACCGCAACGGCAACACCATCGACTTCGCGTACGACGAACACGGCATGCCGCTCGCCCTGCGCCACTCCGGTGGTTATCACCTGAAGCTGTCGGCGGAGGACGGGCGCGTCACGGCACTCGCACTCGCGGGCGGAGGCGAGGACGGCTCGGATGTCGTGTTGAAGAGGTACGGATACACCGACGGCAACCTCACGGAGGTAATCAACTCGTCGGGGATGCCGCAGCAGTTCACGTACGACCGGCGGCTGCGCCTCACCTCGTGGACCGATACCAACCACAGCCGGTACGACTACACGTACGACGACCGGGACCGCTGTGTCGCCCAGGGCGGCCAGGCGGGACACCTCGCCCATACCTTCACCTACGACGGCACCGACGCGGCGTGGCCCGGCCTCCGTGTCACCACCGTCACTTCCGCGGAAGCCCACGTCAGCCGTTTCCTCATCAACGACAACAGCCAGGTCATCGCGGATATCGACGGCAACGGAGCTGTCACACGGAGCACGTACGACCAGCACCATCACCTGGTGTCTCGAACCGATCCGCTCGGGAACACCACGTCCTTCACCAACAATGCCCACGGTCAGCCGCTCACGGTCACCCGCCCCGACGGCACCACGGCTCACGTCGAGTACAACGAACTCTGCCTGCCCGTGAGGGTGGTGACGGTGGATGGCGCATGCTGGGAACACGTCTACGACGAGCGGGGCAACCGTCTCGGACTCGTCGGCCCCGAGGGGGCGACCACACGGTTCACCTACGACGAAAGGGGCGGCCCCGCTTCGGTCACCGACCCACTCGGCGCCACCACCACGGTCCGGTGTAATGCTGCCGGGCTCCACGTCGAGATCGTCAGCGCGCTGGGGGATCGCGTCCGCCGCGCCTACGACGCGTTCGGCCGCCTCGTCCGAGCCACCGACGCGGTGGGCTCGACGACACGGCTGAGCTGGACCACCGAGGGCCACATAGCCCACATGGTGGGCCCCGACGGCTCGGACGAGTCCTGGGAGTACGACGGCGAAGGCAACTGTCTTCGCCACACGAATTCCGGCGGCGCGGACACCACCTACGAATACACCCACTTCGACCTGGTCCGCGCGCGAACAGGTCCGGACGGAGTCCGCCACGAGTTCGGGTACGACTCTTCGCTGCGGCTCGTCCAGGTCACCAACCCCCTCGGCCTCACCTGGGAATATGCCTATGACGCGGCCGGGCACCTGGTGGGCGAGAACGACTTCGACGAACGACCGACCCACTACACGCGAGATGCCGCGGGCCGTTTGGTCGAGCGCAGGAACGCGGCTGGGCAGACCGTCGCCCTCTCCTACGACGCGCTGGGCCGACCGCTGACCAAGAACGTGCACGGGGAGATCAGCACCTTCTCCTACGACCCGGTCGGCCGGCTGGTGCGCGCCGTGGGACCGCACTCCGAGGTGACCTGGGAACACGACAGGAACGGCCGTGTGCTGGCCGAGCGGGTCGACGGCAGGCTGCTCTCCTTCGCCTATGACGCCATGGGCCGACGTGTACGGCGCACCACGCCGACAGGAGCCTCCACCCAGCACTCCTACGACGCGCTGGGTCGCGCGTCCGCGCTGGACTCGTCGGGACATGGCACGTCCTTCTCCCACGACGCGTGCGGCCGGGAGACCGAACGCATCGTGGGCAGCTCTCTGTCGATCGCGCAGACATGGGACGTACTCGGCCGCCCGCTCGAACAGACGGTCACGGCATCGGACCGCCCCGTCCTGCGCCGCGCGTACGACTACCGGCCGGACCGCCACCTCGTCGGCATCACCGACCCCCACCTCGGTGAGGTCAGCCTGGGGCTCGACGCGGCAGGCCGCGTCACCGAGTTCCGGGCGCAGGACTGGACGGAGACGTACGCATACGACAGGGCGGGCCGTCAGTCGACGGCACACTGGCCGGAGCGCCACCCCGGCCAGGAGGCCCGCGGAGCCCGCGCCCATCAGGGTCACCGCCTCGTGGGCGCGGGCTCGGTGCACTACGAGTACGACGAGGCGGGTCGTGTCGTGCTCCGCCGCAGGACCCGGTTGTCCAGGAAGCCCGATGTCTGGCACTACCGGTGGGACGCCGAGGATCGGCTGACCTCGGTCACCACACCCGACGGAACGGTCTGGCGCTATGAGTACGACCCCCTGGGCCGTCGTACGGCAAAGCTGCGCATGGCCGATGACGGCTCTGCCGTGGTGGAACGGACCGCTTTCACCTGGGACGGGCCCCTTGTCGCCGAACAACGCACCACGGCAGCCGATGTGCCGCACGATGTCGCCCTGACGTGGGACTACGACGGGCTGCGCCCGATCGCCCAGACGGAGAGGCTCATCGACGAGGCCACCCAGGAGCAGATCGACAGCCGCTTCTTCGCCGTCGTCACCGACCTCGTCGGCACACCGACGGAGCTGATCGACGAGCAGGGAGCGACCGCGTGGCAGGCTCGCAGGACCATCTGGGGCCTCACAACTTGGCCGGCCCGCAGCAGCGCGTACACCCCGCTGCGCTTCCCCGGTCAGTACTTCGACCCGGAATCCGGGCTGCATTACAACTATCAGCGCTACTACGACCCGGAAACCGCCCGTTACAGCACTCTTGAACCCACTCGGCCTGGCGCCGGCACCCGACCCTTATGGATACGTCACCAATCCGTTCCGGCAGATCGACCCGTTCGGGCTCTCGGGCTGCGACACGGTCGTCCTCTATCACGGCTCACAGAACTGGCATGGGGACCAGTTCTCCCTTCCTCAGTCCATCCGGGACCAGCGCGACTACACACCGGACGCGGGCGTGTACCTGACCGACGACTTCAACCGGGCCGCAACCCAGTACGCGGGCCCGTCGGGCCACGTCGTACGGGTCGAAGTCCCCCGGGAGTTCGCTGACAGCGTGCTCCGCAACCACAGCGGACCGGCGGGTAACCTTCCCGAGTATCTCGTGAACACCCCCGAGGGCGTCGACGTCCTCAACAGAGGGGGGCCACGCGTGCTGCCGCAGGGCGAGGCGATCATGCAGCACTTCATGGGTAATTTCTGAGTCGAGCAGGGTAGTTGAGGTTGAACATGTCGCAAAGCGTTCTGGCCCGCGAGATCTTCGGCCCGCTCGGCGGGCTCGTGGAGATCGGCGCGGTCGTCTCAGCGGATTCATGGTCGCTCGCCGACGTCTCGGTGGGCGCATTCGTGGACGGACGCCGGGAGCACCTCGCACGCGTCCTTGCCCTCATCAGGGACATCGGCGAGTTCGACCCCGACACCATGCTGATCTTCGACGAGCTGGGCTACGCACGGGATCACCCCGTCGCCGTACCGTCCCTGCTGCTGTCTTCCGGCGGCTACGAAGAGGTGTCGCCGCGGCTGGGCGAGCCGGAAGCGGTCCGGCGCATGAGCCGGATGGGGGCCGACCTGCAGCTCACCCGATACCTGCAGGCCCTCGTCAACGCCGCGATCGCGCGGGGCGCTGACGCCGCCGAGGGCGCTCCCCTGGTGCGCGAGGCGTTGGGGATCGCGGTACGCATCACCGGCGACGCCCCGGAGCCGGGGGCCGCAACCGTCTTCGCCATGTGGCGCGTGGCGTTCCTCGCGGAGATCCTGCGCCCGGATTCGGCTACCCGGCCCGACGCGCGCGACGCCTTCCGCCAGTACGCCCACGCCCTGGAAGATGCCCTGGGCGCTCGGTGAGGCCCCCGTACCTTCCCACCATTCCGCAACCTCGTAGGAACACACCGTAGTCACCACCCCCACAGCCGCCTACCGTGTGCCCGTGCAACCGAGCCAACCGAGCCAGCCGCCGCACCAACCCCACCAGCCCACACCCCCCTTCGACTTCCCCGCCGCCAGGCGTCTCCGTGAGGCGCTCGGGATGGCGCACGGACATGTCGCCTATGGGATGCGGGCCGGTTACGGGCTCGCCTACGTCACCGCCGACACCGTCGCCGCCTGGGAGCGCGGGCTCTCCTCGCCCACGTCCGCCGAGCTCACCGCGCTCGCCGCGACGCTGTGGTGTTCGCCCGGGGAGCTAATGGGGGCCGCGCGGACCCTGCGCGAGCACCGGATCGCGCGCGGGCTCGCGCCGGAGGACGTCGCGCGCGGGGCGGGCGTGGAGATCCAGGCGTATCTGCGGATGGAGGAGACCGACACGTGGCGGGGGAACGAACGGCAGTCCGCCGCCCTCGCCGAGGTGCTTGCTCTGTCCGTGCCCGACTTCGTGACCGTGACGGGGCGGGCGGAGCAGCTCGCCGAGTTGCTGCGCAGTGCCGTCAGCACCCGCTGGCAGGGGTACGTGCGGCCCGTCAGCAAGCTGCTGCCCCTGGAGAAGCGGCACGTCGAGGACGTGGTGCGGCAGATGCACGAGGACTATCAGTCACGGATGGCGCGGACCCTGAGCTGGGGCGGGGGCGCCGGTTCGGACGCGTCCGGGGAAGCCGGGCGGGACTTCCTGGAGCGGATTCTCGAGCACTTCTGGGCGTTGGTCCGCGGCGGGCGGGGTAGGGCGAGCTGAGGACGGGCCCGAGGCTGGGGCTGGGTCCGGACCCGCCAGGTCGAGCGTGACGGCGGGAAGCGTCAGAAGACCGACTCCGCCTCGTCCATCCGGTCCTTCGGCACCGTCTTCAGCTCCGTGACCGCCTCCGCCAACGGCACCATCTTGATGTCCGTGCCCCGCAGCGCCGTCATCCTGCCGTAGTCGCCGCGGTGCACCGCCTCCACCGCGTGCCAGCCGAAGCGGGTCGCGAGGACACGGTCGTACGCCGTGGGGGTGCCGCCGCGCTGGACGTGGCCCAGGATGACCGGCTTGGCCTCCTTGCCGAGGCGGGACTCCAGCTCGTACGCGAGCGCCGTGCCGATGCCCTGGAAGCGCTCGTGACCGAACTGGTCGATCGCGCCCTTGCCGTAGTTCATCGTGCCGTCCTGCGGGTGCGCGCCCTCGGCGACGCAGATCACCGCGAACTTCTTGCCGCGCGAGAACCGCTCCTCGACCATGGCGACCAGGTCGGCGGGGTCGAAGGGGCGCTCGGGCAGGCAGATGCCGTGCGCGCCGCCGGCCATGCCGGACTCCAGGGCGATCCAGCCCGCGTGGCGGCCCATGACCTCGACGACCATCACGCGCTGGTGGGACTCCGCGGTGGTCTTGAGGCGGTCCATCGCCTCCGTCGCCACGCCGACCGCCGTGTCGAAGCCGAAGGTGCGGTCCGTGGAGGAGATGTCGTTGTCGATGGTCTTCGGGACGCCGACGACCGGGACGCCCGCGTCGGACAGCATGCGCGCCGCCGTCAGGGTGCCCTCGCCGCCGATCGGGATGAGCGCGTCGAAGCCGGAGCGCTCGATGAGCTCCTTGGCGTTGTGGCAGGCCGCGCGGAAGCGATCGCGCTCCAGGCGGGACGAGCCGAGGATGGTGCCGCCACGGGCCAGGATGCCGCTGACGGCATTCAGGTCGAGGGCGCGGTACCGCCCGTCGAGCAGGCCCGCGTAGCCGTCCTCGAAGCCGATGACCTCGTCGCCGTAGTGCGTCACGGCGCGGTGCACGACCGACCGGATCACTGCGTTGAGGCCGGGGCAGTCGCCGCCCGCGGTGAGAATTCCGATACGCATCGCGCTGTGTCTCCTGCTCGCTGCTGGTACTTGTGAGCCGGTCCGATTGTTCCACGGCCGGAGGGGGGTCGCCGCTCACACATGTCCGACGGATGTGTGTCCGACGGCGGGGCGGGGACTTGGGGAGGGGGCGGGTCGGGACGTTCGTACCGGGGGCGGCGGGGCTTTCGTCCGGCGGGCGACCTAATCAGCCGCAGAGGTATTGTCAAGAGGACACAGCCGCGATATCGGGTACTTTGTCCGACTCGAAGCGGCGACGGGTTCACCGATCTCGAAGAAGGAGAGAGCACGCGTGACGCGCAGCGTGTACGTGACCGGCATCGACCGGGGCGACGGCCGCCAGGTCGTCGAACTGGGAGTCATGGAGCTCCTCACCCGGCAGGTCGACCGGGTGGGCGTCTTCCGGCCACTGGTCCACGACGGCCCCGACCGGCTCTTCGACCTGCTGCGCGCCCGGTACCGGCTCTCGCAGGACGCCGCGTCCGTGTACGGCATGGACTACCACGAGGCGTCCGCGCTCCAGGCGGAGCAGGGCACCGACGAACTGGTCTCGCAGCTCGTCGACCGGTTCCACCGGGTCGCGAGGGACTATGAAGTCGTTCTCGTGCTCGGCACGGACTTCGCCGACACCCAGCTGCCCGACGAGCTCGCCCTGAACGCTCGGCTCGCCAACGAGTTCGGTGCCTCCGTGCTGCCCGTGGTCGGCGGCAAGAACCAGACCGCCGAGTCGGTGCGCGCCGAGACACGGAACGCCTACCGCGCGTACGACTCGCTCGGCTGCGACGTCCTCGCCATGGTCACCAACCGGGTCGCCCCCGCCGACCGGGACGAGATCCACGAGCGCCTCGACGCCCGCCTCCCCGTGCCCTGCTACGTCCTGCCGGACGAGGCCGCGCTCTCCGCGCCGACGGTCGCGCAGATCACCCACGCGCTCGGCGGCCGCGTGCTGCTCGGCGACGACTCGGGGCTCGCGCGCGACGCCCTGGACTTCGTCTTCGGCGGCGCCATGCTGCCCAACTTCCTGAACGCCCTGACCCCGGGCTGCCTGGTCGTCACCCCCGGCGACCGGGCCGACCTCGTGGTGGGCTCGCTCGCCGCGCACAGCGCGGGCACCCCGCCCATCGCGGGCGTCCTGCTGACCCTGAACGAGCAGCCGGGCCAGGAGATCCTCACCCTCGCCGACCGGCTCGCCCCGGGCACCCCGGTCGTCGCGGTCTCCGGCGGCTCCTTCCCCACCGCGGCCGAGCTCTTCGCCCTGGAGGGGAAGCTGAACGCGGCGACGCCCCGCAAGGCGGAGACCGCCCTCGGCCTCTTCGAGCGGTACGTCGACACGGCGGACCTCCTCAGTCGCGTCTCGGCGCCCAGCAGCGACCGCCTCACGCCGATGATGTTCGAGCACAAGCTCCTGGAACGGGCCCGTGCCGACCGGCGTCGCGTCGTGCTGCCCGAGGGCACCGAGGAGCGCGTGCTGCGCGCCGCCGACGTACTGCTGCGCCGCCGCGTCTGCGACCTGACGCTGCTCGGCCCCGTCGAGCAGATCCGCAAGAAGGCCGCCGACCTCGGTGTGGACCTCGCCGACTCCGAGCTCATCGACCCGCAGACCTCCGAGCTGCGGGACCGCTTCGCCGCGGCCTACGCGGAGCTGCGCGCCCACAAGGGCGTCACCGTCGAGCTCGCGTACGACGTGGTGGCGGACGTGAACTACTTCGGCACGCTGATGGTGCAGGAGGGCCTCGCCGACGGCATGGTGTCGGGCTCCGTGCACTCGACGGCGGCGACCATCCGTCCGGCCTTCGAGATCATCAAGACCAAGCCGGACGCCTCGATCGTGAGCTCCGTGTTCTTCATGTGCCTGGCCGACAAGGTCCTCGTGTACGGCGACTGCGCGGTCAACCCGGACCCGAACGCCCCGCAGCTCGCGGACATCGCCGTGCAGTCGGCGACCACCGCCGAGCAGTTCGGGGTCGAGCCGCGGATCGCGATGCTGTCGTACTCGACGGGCACGTCCGGTTCGGGCGCCGACGTCGACAAGGTGCGCGAGGCCACCGAGCTGGTGCGCGAGCAGCGCTCGGACCTGAAGATCGAGGGCCCGATCCAGTACGACGCCGCGGTGGAGCCGTCGGTCGCGGCCACCAAGCTGCCCGATTCGGACGTCGCGGGCCAGGCCAGCGTGCTGATCTTCCCCGACCTGAACACCGGCAACAACACATACAAGGCCGTGCAGCGCTCGGCCGGCGCGATCGCCGTCGGCCCGGTCCTCCAGGGCCTGCGCAAGCCGGTCAACGACCTGTCCCGGGGCGCGCTCGTCCAGGACATCGTCAACACCGTCGCCATCACGGCGATCCAGTCCCAGCCCCAGGCCCAGCCCCAGACGCCCACCGCCTGACCACCCCCACAGAAAGCGCCTCATCAGTGACCGCCACGCGCGTACTCGTCCTCAACTCCGGCTCGTCGTCGGTGAAGTACCAGCTCCTCGACATGCGGGACAGTTCGCGTCTCGCCGTCGGCCTGGTCGAGCGGATCGGCGAGGAGACCTCCCGGCTCAAGCACACCCCGCTGACCGGCGGCGGCGCCGAGTCCCGTGAGCGCGAGGAGCCGATCGCCGACCATGAGCAGGCGCTGCGGGCCGTCGCCGACGAGCTGTCCGCCGACGGGCTCGGCCTCGACTCCCCCGAGCTCGCCGCGATCGGCCACCGCGTCGTGCACGGCGGCCTGAAGTTCACCGAGCCGACGGTGATCGACGACGCGGTCCTGAAGGAGATCGAGCGCCTCGTCCCGGTGGCGCCGCTGCACAACCCGGCGAACATCACCGGCATCCGCACCGCCCGGGCGATCCGCCCCGACCTGCCGCAGGTCGCCGTCTTCGACACCGCGTTCCACACGACGATGCCGGAGTCCGCGGCGCGGTACGCGCTCGACGTGAAGACCGCCGACGAGCACCGCGTGCGGCGCTACGGCTTCCACGGCACGTCCCACGCGTACGTCTCGCGCAAGACCGCGGCGCTGCTCGGCAGGGCCCCCGAGGACGTCAACGTCATCGTGCTGCACCTGGGCAACGGCGCTTCGGCGAGCGCGGTGCGGGGCGGGAAGTGCGTCGACACATCGATGGGGCTCACGCCACTGGAGGGGCTCGTGATGGGTACCCGTACCGGTGACATGGATCCCGCGGTGATCTTCCATCTCGCCCGGGTCGGCGGAATGTCCATCGACGAGATCGACATTCTGGTCAACAAGAAGAGCGGTCTGATCGGTCTCTGCGGCGACAACGACATGCGGGAGATCAGGCGCCGTATAGACGCCGGTGACGAAGAGGCGGCGCTCGCCTTCGACATCTACATCCACCGTTTGAAGAAGTACATCGGCGCGTATTACGCGGTGCTCGGCAAGGTGGACGCCATCGTGTTCACGGCCGGTGTCGGCGAGAACGCCGCTCCGGTGCGGGAAGCGGCGGTGGCGGGCCTGGAAGAGCTGGGTCTCGCGGTGGACGGTGCACTCAATTCCGTACGTTCCGACGAACCCCGTCTCATTTCGCCGGAGTACGCACGCGTGGCCGTCGCCGTGGTGCCCACCGACGAAGAACTGGAGATCGCCGATCAGACGTATGCATTGGTCAGTGACCGCAACGCCTGAGCGCACAGCCGCCCATTTGTAGATTCCACCAGACGGAATATTCCGTAGCGAAACAAACCGATAGGATCGCCCCATGCGCCGTTCCAAAATCGTCTGCACGCTGGGCCCCGCCGTCGACTCCGAAGAGCAGCTCGTCTCGCTGATCGAGGCCGGCATGAACGTGGCCCGATTCAACTTCAGCCACGGCACGCACGCCGAGCACCAGGGGCGGTACGACCGCGTCCGTGCGGCCGCCGGGAAGACCGGCCGTGCCATCGGTGTCCTCGCCGACCTCCAGGGCCCGAAGATCCGTCTGGAGACCTTCGCCGAGGGTCCCGTCGAGCTGGTGCGCGGTGACGAGTTCACCATCACCACCGAGGACGTCCCCGGCGACAAGTCCATCTGCGGCACGACCTACAAGGGTCTGCCCGGCGACGTCTCCAAGGGCGACCAGGTCCTCATCAACGACGGCAACGTCGAGCTGCGCGTCGTCGAGGTGGACGGCCCGCGCGTGAAGACGATCGTCGTCGAGGGCGGTGTCATCTCCGACCACAAGGGCATCAACCTGCCCGGCGCGGCCGTGAACGTGCCCGCCCTGTCGGAGAAGGACATCGAGGACCTCCGCTTCGCCCTGAAGATGGGCTGCGACATGGTCGCCCTCTCCTTCGTGCGCGACGCGAGCGACGTCAAGGACGTCCACAAGGTGATGGACGAGGAGGGCCGCCGGGTCCCCGTCATCGCCAAGGTGGAGAAGCCGCAGGCCGTCGCCAACATGGAGGGCGTCGTCGCGGCGTTCGACGCCGTGATGGTGGCCCGTGGCGACCTGGCCGTCGAGTACCCGCTCGAGAAGGTCCCGATGGTGCAGAAGCGCCTCGTGGAGATGTGCCGCCGCAACGCCAAGCCGGTGATCGTCGCGACCCAGATGATGGAGTCGATGATCACCAACTCGCGCCCCACGCGCGCCGAGGCGTCCGACGTCGCCAACGCGATCCTGGACGGCGCCGACGCGGTCATGCTGTCGGCCGAGTCGAGCGTCGGCGCGTACCCGATCGAGACCGTCAAGACGATGTCGAAGATCGTGCAGGCCGCCGAGGGCGAGCTGCTCTCCAAGGGCCTCCAGCCGCTGGTGCCGGGCAAGAAGCCGCGTACGCAGGGTGGTTCGGTGGCCCGTGCCGCGTGCGAGATCGCGGACTTCCTGGGCGGTGAGGCGCTGATCGCCTTCACGCAGTCCGGCGACACGGCCCGCCGCCTCTCCCGCTACCGCGCGGCCCAGCCGATCCTGGCGTTCACCACGGACGAGTCGACCCGCAACCAGCTCACGCTGAGCTGGGGCGTGGACACGTACGTCGTGCCGCACGTCGACAACACCGACGCGATGGTCGAGCTCGTCGACGCCGAGCTGGTCAAGCTCAACCGCTTCAACGACGGCGACACGGTCGTCATCACGGCGGGCTCGCCCCCCGGCGTCCCCGGCACCACCAACATGGTCCGGGTGCACCACCTGGGCGGCGGCGAGCGCGACTGACCCCCGCTCCCCCGTACGAACGCCGAGGGCGCCCCCTGCGAAAGGGGGCGCCCTCGGCGTTCGTCACGAACGGGGCCTAGCGATCGATCGTCTGCTCCAGGCCGGGCACCGTCAGGGTGCCGCCGAACTGAGCGGCCTGCGTCACCTTCACCTTGGTGAAGTACGCGATCGGGACGTTCAGCGGCGGCGGGTGCTCGGGGTCGAAGACGATCGGGATCAGCCCGAACAGGTTGCCCTGCAGCCGCTCCGTGTACATGATCGTCTGCCCGTCGCGGATCGTGGACGTGGAGCCCTCGTCCGCCTTGATGTGGTACTTCGAGCCGTCGGGGCCGGGGGCGATCTGGTGCAGGTCGCCGATGTCCGTGCCGTTGTCGACGGTGAACTTGAGCGCCTGCTTCTTCTTGCCTCCGGCCGTCGTCAGGTTCACGACGCCCTTGTAGTCGAGGCCCTTGAGGAGCAGGGAGCTTGCCTCCAGCTGCCACGGGTCGTCCGGGATCGGCGCGGGCGTCTGCTCGGCGTCACCGTCGACCTTCTTCTCGACCACGCACGGGAACGGCTTCTTGCCGTCCGCGTCCGGGGCCATGGGGTCCACGGACTCCTCGGGCTCCTCGGCCTTCTCGGACTCGTCGCCCTCGGCCTTGTCCTTGAGCTCGTCGGCCTTGTCCTTGAGCTCGTCGGCAGCGTCCTCGACCGGCTTGGTGACCTTGTCGGTCGTGTCCTTGGCGGCGTCCTTGGCCTTGTCCTCGGGCTTGTCCTCGGGCGACTTGGTCTCCTCCGAGGCGGAGGGGGACGGTGTCGCGTCCGGGGACTTCTCGTCGGCGGGCTTGTCGTCCGGCTTGTCGGGCGTGAAGACGTCCTTGAGCGCGTCGCCCACACCCAGCGGGTCCCAGGGGTTCTTGGTCTTGGAGGGCGTGGGGTCCGGCTCGGGCTCCTTGGCCGTGTCCTTGTCCCCGGTGTCTCCCGTGTCCCCCGCGTCCCCCGCGTCCGAGGACGGGTCGGTCTTCGCGTCCCCGGAAGAGGAGGGCGTCGGCTCGGTGGAGCCCTTGCCCGCCTCGCCCTTGGCCGCCTCGTCCTTGCCCGCCTCGCCCTTGGCCGCCTCGTCCTGCTCCGCCTTCTTCTTGGCGTCCTCGGCGTCCTGCGCGTCCTTGGCGTCCTGCGCGTCCTTCGCTTCCTTCTCGACGTCCTTGGAAGCGTCGTCCGGCGCCGTGACACACGGGCCGTCCCGGAAGGGGTTCTTGGGGACGCCCGGCTTCGCCTGCGCGAGCGTGGGCGTCAGGCCCATTCCCATGAGCACCGCACTCGGCATGGCCGCGAGGGCTATCGCCTTGCCCGCGGGCATCTGCAGACGGGTGAGCAGCGGCTTCCTGGGGGCCGCGTGACGCGGCCCGGATCTCGCACGGGACTCCCCCGCGGAGTCGTCGTGGTGCACCTCGTCAGCCTGCACGGTGCCTCCCGTTCGTCCCGTCCACCGGGCTCGTTGCTGACAGATCGTCGGTAGCGCTCGCACCGTCCACACCGTTCGGAGCGCCCGCGACCGCGGGCTCGGACCGGTTCTCCGTCCGCCCCTTCGCGGCCCTCGCGCCCCTCGCACCCTTCGCGGGCGCGCTCCCGGGCTCGCCCCAGGCGATGCCGAGGGCGCCGCCGATCAGTGCGAGCAGGAAGCCGACGAGGAAGCCGCCGATGTTGGAGACGACCAGGGAGACCAGGGCGAGCAGGATCGCCGCGACACCCGCGAAGACGCGCGTGTGCACCTGGAACCACATGGTCAGACCGAGCACCATCAGGAGTACGCCGATGATCAGCGAACCCGCTCCCGCCGTCGTGGCCAGGGCGAGCGTCAGGTTGCCGAGCTTGATGTTGCCGTAGGGCAGGTAGGCGATCGGCACGCCGCCAAGGATGGTGAGGAGGCCTGCCCAGAACGGGCGGGAGCCCCGCCAGGCCCGGAACTTCCTGCGGTAGACGGTGAGGAAGTGGTCGTTCGGCCCCGGTGACTTGGCGCTCATGGGAAAACAGCTCCTTGGAACCGGCGGTACGTGAATTCGGTGAAGCTCTGCGGTGGCGGGCGGGAGAGTGGATCTCCCCGCCCGCCCGTCCGGCCGCTGCCCCGTCCCCGCCCTCACAGATCGGCGGGTCAAGGGCTCAGCGAGTGCTTAGAAGCACTCCTTCTTGCCCTTGTGCAGCTTCATGTTGAGGCCGCTCAGCTTGAAGGTGCCGGCGCTGGTGGCCCAGGCCGTCTGCTCGATGTCCTTCAGGATGGCGCGGTCGGCTTCCTGGGCGAAACCGTTCGGGTTCGCCTGCTCCTTGCCGCCCTTCATGCCGGGGCCCTTGGTGGAGGACCCGGCCGCGACACCGATGTTGATGTTCCTGAACTCGGCGTCGGCATCGAGCTGCGCCACGTCGATGTACAGGTTCTTGGCCTCGACGGGCTTCTTGCCGCCACCCGCGTTCAGCTGGAGCGTGACGTCGCCGAGCACCGGGATGTGCGTCACGACGGACTGGCACATGTTGGTGATCTTGGCCCTCTTGAAGGCGGAGACCGACACGGGGTGGGCGGCCTTCTTGCCCTCCATGTCGACACCGACGTCAACGCCGCCGTACTGGACCATTCCGTGGCCGTCGAGCTTGTCGGCCGAGACCTTGAACGACTGGCCGGACACACTGAACGATGCCGCGAGCGCGCCCTGCGAGAGGGCGACACCTATCGCGGCGGTAGCCGCGACGCTCGGCACCATGACTACGGCGAACCGCTTCCATCTGGTTCCGCCACGAGCCACAGATTCCATGACTTTCCTCCTTCTCGGACGTACATCTCCGGCCCTGACTGCTCCCTTTCGGGCGGCTCAGCCGGGCAGGGATGGGAGAAGTGCTACGTCCTCGGGAAGGAGAGCGCCCGCATCGGAGGCGCGCAACCGCACCACGTTCACCGGCGATCACCCCCGAGCGACAACCACTGGTCGCGCCTGACGCATCACGCACAACCTCGCGGACAGGCCCTGCCGGTGACGGCAGAGACCCCCCTGTCCAGACCGGCGACGGCGTCACCGGCCTGCTCGGTGGGGACCCGGAAGGCCCGCTCCCGACTGGCTTTCGGGCTACGGGTCAACGGACCGAGCGTGGCCGATCGTGGTGCATTCTCGGCCCCCGCACAAGGGGGTTCGTTACTGGCTAGTAACGGCCGGATAACCGAAGCGCGACCGGGCGGTATCGGTCGGGCACGGACGGTGGCCCCGGGTGGCGTCGCAGAACGGGGCATCATCGGACGTATCCACGCAGAGGGAAGCCGATGTCTTACTTGGAGTAACAGTGGCCGCAATTGCCAAGTTTTGGCAAAGTGCGGCCACTGTGGCGCCTGGGAACAGACTTTTCACTCCGGCATCACACAGCCCCGCGTTTAGGGACTGGTCAGCCGACTCGGGTCAGAAGAGCACCCGGGCGAGCTGCGTGCGCGCCGACGTGACGCGCGGGTCCTCGCCGCCCACGACCTCGAAGAGTTCGAGGAGCCGCACCCGCGCCGCGTCCCGGTCGTCGCCCGCGGTGCGCCGGACCGCGTCGATGAGCCGCCCGAAGGCGTCCTCGACGTGGCCGCCCACCAGGTCCAGGTCGGCGGCGGCGATCTGCGCCCGCACGTCCGCGGGACGGTCGGCCGCGTCCTTGCGGACCACCTGCGCGTCCAGGCCCTGGACGCGCTGTAGCAGTTCGGCCTGGGCGAGGCCGAGCTTGGCCTCGGTGTTGGCGGGATCGTCGCTGAGCACGTTCTTGTACGCCCGCACCGCACCGGCGAGATCGCCCGCGTCCAGCGCCTGTACGGCCGCTTCGAGCAGGGCGTCGTGCGGACCGGCCGGCACCTCGGGCGCCGCGGGGGCCTGCTCGCCCTGCGCGTCGCCGTCGCCGTCGCCGTCGACGACCAGACCGGTCAGGCCGAAGCGCTCCTCGCCGACCTGGATGAGCTGGTCCAGGGTCTGGCGGATCTGCGCCTCGGGGGCGGCGCCCTGGAAGAGCGGCAGGGCCTGTCCGGCCACCACCGCGAAGACGGCCGGGATCCCCTGGACCCCGAACTGCTGCATCAGCATCTGGTTCGCGTCGACATCGATCTTGGCAAGGAGGAAACGGCCGTTGTATTCCTGCGCGAGCCGCTCCAGGAGGGGGCCCAGCTGCTTGCACGGCTCGCACCACTCGGCCCAGAAGTCGATGACGACCGGGACCTCGGTGGAGCGCTGCAGGACGTCGCGCTCGAAGCCCGCCTCGTCGACATCGATGACGAGGGAGGCCGGGGTGATCGCGGCGCCCGCCGCGCCCCCGCCCTGCCGGGCCGCTTCGGCGCGCGCCTGCTCCGCCTTCGCCTTGGCCTCCTGGGCCGCCTTCACCGCGGCGAGGTCGACGACTCCGCTCATGGACATGTTCCGTGGCTGCATGAGTACATCCTCCCCCAAGCCGTGCGGGAACCGTGCCCGTCCGTGACCCTCCGCCGGAATGCGGGGTCAGGGGCGGCACGGTTCAGGTCCCTGTGGAGACCGGCGGACCGGTCGATGGCGTCGATGATGTTGACGGTGTTGATGGCCCGGGGTCCCCACCCCGGGCCGGTGCTGCGTGGTCTGTCGCTCGTGGCTTTCGCTACGGGTCGTAGCGTAACTGTCCGCTCCCGGGCCTGGGGAGACCCCTTCCGGTGATCTCCCTCACTCGGCACCCCGAACGGCTACGTACTGGCCGGTATGGTCGCCGCCATGCAGAGCCGTACGACGTCCTCCACGCCTCCCGCCCGCACCGGCGGCCGCCCGCGCAGCGCGGCCGCCGACGCCGCGATCCTGGAGGCGACCCGGCAGGGCCTCGTCGAACTGGGCTGGTCCAAGCTGACGCTGGGCGCCGTCGCCACGCGCGCGGGCGTCGCCAAGACGACCCTGTACCGGCGCTGGGCGGGCAAGAGCGAGCTCGTCGTGGACGCGGTGGCGGAGCTCTTCGACGAGCTCGAGCTGCCCGACCGGGGCAGCCTCGCCGCGGACATCGAGGGCGTCGTCCTGCAGTTCGCGGTGCTGCTCGGGCGTCCCGAGACGAAGACGGCGCTGATGGCGGTGGTCGCCGAGTCCACGACGGACGAGCCGCTGCGGGACCGCATCCGCGCGTCCATCGTCGACCGCCAGAAACGGCTCGTCCTCGCGGGCCGCAAGCGGGCCCAGGAGCGCGGCGAACTCCCCGCGGAGCCGGACGCGGTCTCGGCGGGCCGCACCGCCGACCTCATCTTCGACGTGATCGCGGGCGCGGTGGTCCACCGTGCCCTGGTCAGCGCGGAACCGGTGGACGAGGAGTGGGCACGGCGGTTCACGCTGCTGCTGCTCGGCGGGCTCGCGGCGGCCGCGGCGCAGGCGTGAAGGGTGGGGGCGCCCCGTAAGGGGCGCGGGGAACTGCGCGACCGGCCCCCACCGGCCCGCGGCTGAGACTCACACCTGATACCGCTCAGGAGCGAACAGCCGCAGGTTCTCGGCGACCCACTCCGAGGTCAGCTTCAATCCGTCCTCAAGAGAGATGGCCGGGGCCCACCCGGCCCACTCCCGCGCCCGGGAGTTGTCCGAAAGCAGCCGCTCCACCTCGCTCCCCGAGGGGCGGAGCCGCGCCGGGTCGACGACCACGGACGCCTCCCGCCCCGACGCCGAGATGAGCGCCTCGGCGAGGTCACCGATGGAGATCTCCCGGCCCACGCCGAGGTTGACCGCGTGGCCGAGCGCCCGGTCGGCGACCGCCATCGCCATGAACCCGCGCGCCGTGTCCGTCACGTACGTGAAGTCCCGCGTGGGCGTCAGCGATCCCAGCTTGATCTCGCGCGCACCGGCGTGCAGTTGGGCGAGGATCGTGGGGATGACGGCGCGGGCGGACTGCCGCGGACCGTACGTGTTGAAGGGCCGCACCACCGTCACCGGCAGCTCGAACGCGTGCCAGTGCGAGAGCGCCATCATGTCGGCGCCGATCTTCGACGCGGAGTACGGCGACTGCGGCTGAAGCGGGTGCGCCTCACTGATCGGCGCCGTCAGGGCGGTCCCGTACACCTCACTCGTGGACGTGTGCACCATGCGCCGCACGGAGTGCCTGCGGCACGCCTCAGCGACGTTCTCCGTGCCGACGACGTTCGTCTGGACGTACGCGCCCGGGGAGTCGTACGAGTACGGGATGCCGATCAGCGCGGCGAGGTGGAAGACCGTGTCGCACCCGGCGACCGCGTCCATCACGCGCCCCGCGTCCCGCACATCGCCCGCGATCATCTCGACCCGCGGGTCGCCGAGGAGATGCGCCAGGTGCCCCTTCTCCGCGTACGGCTTGTAGTGCACGAACGCGCGGACCTTCGCGCCCGCTTCGAGGAGCTGGTCGACGAGCGTCGAGCCGATGAAGCCCTCGGCGCCGGTGACGAGGACGGTGCGGTTCTGCCAGGAAAAGGTCTTCACGCGTACTCCAGGTGGGATGTGGGGTGGGTGAGTCCGAGGACCCGCTCGGCGAGCAGGTCGGCGGCGCGGGCGTGCGGTCCGGGGTCGGCGGCGCCGCTCATCGCGGCGAGCCGTACCGGGTCCGCGAGGAGCGGGCCGACTAGCTGCGCGAGCCGGTCCGCGGTCGTCTCGGCGTCGGGCAGCAGGAGGCCCGCGCCGGCGTCGGAGAGGACCCGGGCGTTGTGGGTCTGGTGGTCGCCGGGCGCGTGCGGGTAGGGCACGAGGACGGCGGGGACACCGGTGGCGGCGAGTTCGGCGACGGTCGCCGAGCCCGCGCGGCACACGACGAGGTCGGCGGCGGCGTAGGAGAGGTCCATGCGGTCGAGGTAGGGCACGGCGCGGGCGACCGCGTCACCGCCTTCCGCGGCGAGCCGCGCCCGTGTCTCCTCCAGGGCCGCGGGTCCGGTCTTGATGAGGAGGTGTACGTCCCCGCGCTCCCGCCAACGCGCCGCGAGGCCGACCGCCGCCGCCGTGAGGCGGGCCGCGCCGAGGCTGCCGCCGTTGAAGAGGATCAGGCGGGCGCCCGGCGGCACGCCGAGCTCACGCCGGGCCTCCGGGCGCAGCGCGGCCCGGTCGAGCGCGGCGAGCGGCGCCGCGATCGGCATGCCGGTGGTGTGCGCGCGCTCGCCGCCGGGCAGGTGGGCGCGGCTGCGGTCGAAGGCCACCGCGATGTTCGGGGTGAGCCGGGCGGCGAACCGGTTGGCGCGGCCCGGTACGGCGTTGGACTCGTGGATGAGGCTCGGCAGCCCCGCCATGCGCGCGCCGACGATGACGGGGGCGCTGGGGTAGCCGCCCATGCCGACGGCGACCTGCGCGCCCTGCTCCCGCAGGATGGTCCGGCACTGGGCGCCGGACTTCACCAGGGCGGCGGGGAGCAGATAGCGGCGGGCACCGAGCGACGGGTCGAAGGGGATCATGTCGACGGTGTGGAGGCGGTACCCGGCGTCCGGTATCAGCCGGGTCTCCAGGCCCCGTTCGGTGCCGACGAAGGAGATCACGGCGCCCGGCACGGCCCGGCGCAGCGCGTCGGCGAGGGCGAGTCCGGGATAGATGTGCCCGCCGGTGCCGCCCGCGCCGATCACGACGGAGAGAGAGGTTCGCATGGGAGTGGAGCCTCACGCGAGGGTCTAAGAGGGTTTTAAGAGCCGCGTTTGGCACCTTTGGACCATGAGTTTCACGAGCGTGACCAGTAAGGGCGGCCCGCCGGGCGCGGGCGGGACGGCGCTCCGCATCCTCGTCGTCGACGACGACCCCGAGGTCCGCGCCGCCGTCGAGGACGCCCTGACGGTCGAGGGCCACCACGTGCGGGGCGCGGCGGACGGCCACCGCGCGCTGACGGCGGTGGCGCGCTGGGAGCCGGACCTGGTGGTCCTCGATGTCCTGATGCCGGTCATGGACGGCCTCGCGGTCTGCCGTCAGCTGCGCGCCGCGGGCGACCGCACGCCGGTCCTCGTCCTGACGGCCCTGGACTCGGTGAGCGAGCGCGTCGACGGTCTGGACGCGGGCGCCGACGACTACTTGGTGAAGCCGTTCGCGCTGGACGAGCTGGTGGCGCGGGTGCGGGCGCTGCTGCGGCGTGCGACGCCGGAGCGGGCCGCGGACGACGGGGACGACCTCTCGTACGGTGATCTGGTCCTGGATCCCGCGACGCGCACCGGTCGGCGCGGCGGGCGGCGGGTCGAGTTCAGCCGCACGGAGGCCGTCCTGTTGGAGCTGCTGCTGCGCAACGCGGGGCAGGTCCTGCCGCGCGAGCTGATCCAGCAGGCGGTGTGGGGGCGGGACTTCGGCCCCGACTCCAACTCGCTTGCCGTGTACGTGGGTTACCTGCGCCGGAAGCTGGAGTCGGGCGGCGAGCCCCGTCTCGTCCACACCGTGCACGGCGTCGGCTACCGGCTGGGTTCCCCGTGAGCGCGCGGCGCAGGCTGGGCGCGCGGTGGCGGCGGCGCAGGCCGCTGCGGACCCGGCTGGCGGTGGTCGCGGCGGCCGCCGTGGCGGTGGTGGCGATCGGGGTGTGCGCCGCCGCGTTCTTCGTGATCCGCTACAAGCTGTACCAGCAGCTCGACCAGAACCTCGCCCAGTCGGCGACGCTCATCGCCCAGCAGCACCGCTCCGAGGGGCTCGGCGTCATGACGGGCGAGTGCCGGTTCCTGGGCGCGCCCGCCTGCTCCCAGCTCGTTCCCGCGGATGCGGCGGACGACCCGTCGAAGCCGTACCTGCTGCCGGTGTCGGGGCTGACGCGCTCGGTCGCCGACGGCCGCCGTCCCCCCTACTACGCGAACATCACGCTCCCCGGGGGCAAGCCCGGCCGCATGTACACCACCACGTTCGGCAAGGAGGGCGAGGCCGTGCAGGTCGCCCTGCGCGCGGACATCGCCGAGCGCGGCGTCAGCCAGGCCGCGTCGCTGCTGGCCGCGGTGGGCGGCGCGGGCGTACTGCTCTCCGCGCTCGGCGGCTACTGGGTCTCCCGCACCGGCCTGGCCCCGATCACCCGCCTCACGGCCACCGCGGAGCGCATCGCCGCGACGCGCGACGCCCGTCACCGCATCGAACTCCCCCCGGGCCGACCCGCCCGCGCGGGCCACGAGGACGAGGTGACCCGCCTCGCCACCTCCTTCAACACGATGCTGGCCGAACTGGAGGAGTCCGTCGCGGCCCGCCGCCGACTGGTCGCCGACGCCTCGCACGAGCTGCGCACCCCGCTGACGGCGCTGCGTACGAACGCGGAACTCCTGGCACGCGCGGACCGTCTGACGGACACCCAGCGAGACCGCGCCTCCGGGGCACTCGCCCGTCAGCTGCGCGAGGTCACCGGCCTGGTCAACGACCTGATCGAGCTGGCCAGGGAGGCGGAGCCGCAGCCCCTGCTCGAAGAGGTACGACTCGCCCCGCTCGCCGCCCACACGGTCGACGCGGCACGCGGCCACTGGCCCGCGGTCTCCTTCGAGCTCCACGTGGCGCCGGAAGCGGCCGACCTCGACCTGCCCGGCGTACCGGCCCGGCTGTCCCGCCTGCTCACCAACCTCGTCGACAACGCGGCCAAGTTCAGCCCGCCGGGCGGCCCGGTCGAGATCACCCTGACCCGCACCGAGCTGACCGTACGCGACCACGGCCCCGGCATCGCGGAGGAGGACCTCCCGTACGTCTTCGACCGCTTCTACCGCGCCGATAAGGCCCGCGCCCTGCCAGGATCGGGCCTCGGCCTGGCGATGGCCCGGCAGATCGCCCACGCACACGACGCGGAACTGACGGCGGAGCGGGCGCCGGGGGGCGGCGCGCTGTTCCGCCTGACGCTGCCGGGTGCCTAGAGCACCCTGAGGGCTACCCCTTCTTCCAGGCGCAGCTGCCCGGCGTGGCCTTGCCCTTGGTGACGAGCCGGTCGGCCTCGCGGGCCACGAGTACGCGCGTGTGGTCGCCCTTGCAGACCACGGTGCGGTCGCCGTGGCCGGCCAGGTCGACGAGGATCTGGTCCCAGTGCCGGTACTGCACGTCGTGCCCGGAGTCGGCGTACGAGCGCACCTTCGCCGTGCCCGGCAGCTCCTTCTGCCACGTCTTCAGCGTGGCGGGCGGCACGGTGGTGTCCTTCTTGCCGCCGTAGAGGTAGACGGGGGCGTCGAGCTTCGACAGGTCGGGGCCGGGGCGCCCGCAGTACAGCTTCTGCTCGTGCACCTGCGGCGCGGGGTCGGCCTGCTGGCCGCGCTGGTTGTACGTGCGCGCCCCTTCCTCGTACGCCGTGTCCGCGAAGCCCGGGATGGACTTGACGGGGCTGTCGTCGGGGAAGGCCCACCACTTGCGCGGGTCCTTGATCTGCTCCTTGACGGCGTCGGAGAGCGCGTCGTCCGACAGCCCGCAGTATTCGGGCTTCGTGCCGTACGGAGGCAGGGCGGCGGCGAGGTGGAGCTGCGAGATCCGCTCGGGGGCGCGGGCGGCGAGCTCGGCGGCGTAGGGGCCGCCGCCGGATATCGCGACGACGGACACGTCGTCGACACCGAGCCTGTCGAGGACCTCCAGGGCGTCCTTGGCGAAGTCGGCCTTGCCGAGGTCCTCGTCGAACTCGGTGTCGCCGAAGCCGTTGCGCTCCACGGAGATGAGGCGCAGGCCCAGGTCCTCGCGGGTCGAGCGGAAGAAGTCCGTCATGTGCGAGGCACGGGCGCTGGTGCCGGTGCCGCCGATGAACAGGACGGGCTTGCCGTCCTTCTCGCCGGTGTCGGAGTAGTGCGCGGTCCGCCCGTCGGAGAGCTTCGCGGCCCGCACGTCGGGGCCGAGCGAGTCGAAGTCGTCCTGCACCTTGGGCTCGGGCGGCGGGCTCGCGCTCACTTCGCCGGAGCCGCCCACGAGCAGCGCGCCGAGGACGGTGCAGGTGGCGGCACCGATGGCGAGGGCGGCGGTGCGGGCGTGACCGGTTGAGCTCACGGATTCTCCTGGGGCGGGGGGTCGCTGGCCGCGCGAGCGCCTGCCCTGGCCCCGGGGCCTTAAACCTAAAAATTCCGGCCCTGCTGCCGTCGGTCTCCTCGGCGGCGGCAGGGCCGGGCACGTCACGGGCCCGTCGCGCGGGACCGGGTCACTTCAGGGCCACTCCGCCGCAATAAGGAATCACGTTGTTGGAGTTGAAGTCTATTCCCCCGTCCGCGGTTCCTTGCCAGTTCCCCAGATAGGCGCCGATGTGGACACCCACTCCGTCCACGATATTGGGAAGGTTGAAATCTTTCGTTGTTCCCTTCCCATTTCTGTTCCAGTACCAGTAATGATCGCCCGAATGATCAGCCATCTCCAGATGCCCGATCGCCGAGTGCCCGTCACGGAAGTTGTCCGTGACCAGGAGATGCTCGCCGTCGTGCTTGAACGTGGCCGTGGCGCCGCCATCATCGGACTTATCGGTACAGTTTTCTCCTGCGTGCGCCGGACCGGCCATGCCCATCGCGATCAGCGCAGCGACGGGAACGACCGCGGCCGCGATCCTGGATACCTTCACCATCAGTACCTCTCATTTCTACCGGTGAGCCAATGATCTGAACCAGTCAGCCGTAACGGGGGAACTCAGGCACGCGCCTCCGCGAAGAGGCAGTTCATCAAGGTTCCGTTGTTGGTCTGGCACACCTTGAGATCGATGAACCGACCGTCCGGGAAAGACGCGTTCTTCTTCCACGAGTCACCCTTGCCGCCGGTGACCCACTTCTCGATGTACTGGCCGGTGTAGGAGTCTTCCGCCTTGATGTAGACGCCCAGCCCGTCGGCGTAGTGATCAGATGCCGCCACGACCTCATCGTAAGAGGTGAAAGAGCCCTTCGAGGCCAGGGTGCCATTCACATGGTCATTCCAATGACGGATGGTGCAGTTCACCCCGTTGTCGTCCCACGACTCATCGCAGGCCTTGCTCGACTCCGCGTAGGAAACACCCGAGAATGTACCGAAAAGAACGGCCACACTCGCCCCTACGACCCCAAACCTCACAGCACTCCGCACGCTATTCACGTCCTCTCGTCTTTTCTTTTCCGGAATCACTCCCGCTCCCCCTGCCCCCACCCTTCGGGCACTCATCCTCCCGTAGCGCGACGAATAGGACGACGGCACCCAACTTCGGCTCATCCCGTTCGTAGCAAACTTTGTAGAGACGGGCGCGAGCGGGGTGAACGGACCGCTTTTCTCCTGTGGCCTGCCGTATGGAGAATCCCTGACCCTGATCCGCCACTTCCTTCATCACGTCATAAAGCGGCCGACTTTTCGGTGCTTTGAGGGATTCCGTCGCCCCGCCGCCCCGGTGCTCCGACTGGGGGGAACAGGCGACCGAACCAAGCAGAAGAAACAAAAGAGCCGACAGTAGCGCCAGCCCTTCCTTACGAACACGAACCTGCAGAATGACGGATGAGAGCATACGGAACCATCTGATTCGAAGATTCGAAGTGGATCCGATCTCAGATCTCACTATGGCGGCCGGTGTCTTCTTTCATGAACGACGCTACGGGCCGCGGAACGCCCCGGGCAATGCGCCGGGAAGAGCTGGCGTAATCACGCCTCATGCCGCCTGGACCGGCTCCACCTCGGGTTCCACTGAGTGAAATAGGGCGGAGGATGGGACAGTGCATCCCGTCCCATATGTCGCCCTCAGGGGGAGCGTGGCGTAATTACGCCACCCGCAATGCACCAGTTTTGTGCAGTTGGTGAAGGTTCTGTGCCTGTCAAAGGCGATCGGCGCTGCATATTATTCGCGATGCTTTCGGATCAGAGGTTTTCGCTGGGGGTGGAGTAGTGAGCACGGTTCCGGTGATTGACGCAACAGGCATACAGATCCTCGCCCTTCTTCGAAATGGGCTGGACGACGCCGCGGTGGCAAGGCAGCTTGGAATGGGCCACCGCACCGTTCAGCGCAGAGTCCAGGACCTGATGTCGCGTCTCGGAGCAAAGGGGAGGGTCGCTCTCGGGGCGCAGGCGCAGCAGCTCGGCCTGTTTGCGGAGACGGTTGAGATTTCGCCCGTGGTCGCTGATTAGCAACAGAAACATCTCCGGCTGGTGCGCCGCTTTTCTGTGCAAGCCGTCGGCCGCCGGCTCCACCATCAGCCCGCCCCCGCTCTTCTCAGCCGGTCGGGCGGGTCTGCCATGCCCGGCCGGGCATGGCTCCATATCCCAATGAGGGGCCGCGTTGAACTTACATCGAAGATCCAGAACCGCAGTCGCCGCTCTGGCGGCAGGGGCGGTGCTGACCGGGCTGATGCAATCCGCCGCCATGGCCGACGACGAATCGCCCCCGGCATCCTCGCCGCGCGCGGCGGACACCATCGACCCCGGTGCCGTGCCGCCCGGCGCACGCGCCGAAGTCCTGGGTGAGGACTGGAACGAGTCCAAGGACGTGGCGTGGACCACGACCGGCGACGGCCGCGGGTTCCATCTGCTGACCGCCCGCGAGAAGGACGGCTACGCCTGGCGGACCGCGGCCACGCTGTCCGAGCCCGGCTTCGACGCGGACGCCTGGATCGGCAACGCATGCGTCACGGGCTCCGGCAAGCGAGCCGTGGTCGTGTACGCGCCGCGCACGTTCACCAACAAGGCGCGGCTCATGGCCCGCGGCGGGTTCGCCGCGGTCGTCGACCTGGAGACGGGTCACGTGAACAAACTCGATCTCACGGCGTCCCTGTCGTACTACAACCCGGGCTGCGGTACCGGGGAGACGGCGGTACTGACGCAGTCCGCGGGCGAGGACAAGGCAGCGACGCGTCTGGTCTCCGTCGACGCCGCGTCCGGCGAGGTGGGGCGGGCCGTCATCACGCGGGGGCAGGTCACTTCCGCCGTTCCGGCCGCCGAGGGAATCGTCGCGGCGAGCGGCGCACGGGTCGTGAGCATCGACGGGAAGGGCCGGAAGAAGACCCTGGCCACGACGGACAAGGTGCCTTACCGGCTCACTCCGGACGGCGACGGTGGAATCGTCTTCCTCGACAGGAGAACCGCCACCGAGGGCAAGGCGAACCAGGCTCGGATCAAGCGGGTCACCGGCACCGAGAAGGTCTCCGTCCTCGGGTCGGGGCCGGTCACCGGGACCGGCGTGACCCGTGCGGGCGGCGACGTGTACCTCACGGGTCGGCCCCGTACGTCCGGTGCCCTGCCGAAGCGTGTGCACAGACTGGCCGGTGCCGAGAAGGACGTCACGATGTCCACTCGGGCCGGACTCGTGGTGCAGAGACCTCAGTGGGCGGACGCGAAGTCGTCACCCCGCTCCCTGCACCCCGGGAAAGGGACGGACCCACGGTGGGTGAAGGTCGAGGCGGAGGTGGTCTCGTCGGGGAGCCGGGTCGGTTTCACGATGCGCCCCCTGGCCGTCAAGTCGGCCCAGTGGCAACGGAGTCAGGCCCCGTCTCCCGTGCTCGACGGGAGCACACGCGGCGAGGGCTCTCGGAAGCGCGCCGTGTCGTCGGCGCGGGCCGCGAGCAGTCGTACGGAGATCGTGGAGTCCAATCGGGTCTGCTCGGTTCCGCGCAATGACCCGCGCAACCAGACGATGCAGCCCAAGCCCCGCCAGGTGGAGTGGGCGGTGGACCAGGCCGTCAACGGCAAGCTGAACAAGCACATCTCGCGTCCCGCGAACTGGAAGAGTCTCGGGATGCCCGCGTACCAGCCGCAGACGCTCTTCCCCAACCCGACCTTGCGCGGGGGCGGCCGTGTGCCGGTCCAGATCCTCCTCGGGGTGGCGACTCAGGAATCCAACATGTGGCAGGCGGCGCGCAGTTCCGTGCCCGGCGTCACCGGTAGTCCGCTCATCGGCAACTACTACGGCATCGACCTGTACGACGGGGAGAGCTCCAACGACTGGGACGTCAACTTCACCGACGCCGACTGCGGATACGGCATCATGCAGGTCACCGACCACATGCGCCGTGCCGGACGAGGCGATGACGACGACCACGGCGGGGCCGCCTGGGAGTACCAGAAGCAACGGGCCGTCGCCCTCGACTACACCGCGAACATCGCCGCGGGTCTGCAGATCCTGGTGGACAAGTGGAACGACACCAAGCAGGCCGGGATCGAGGTCCACGACGGCAGTCCCGAACAGCTGGAGAACTGGTTCTTCGCCCTGTGGGCCTACAACTCGGGGTTCCACGCCAACACCGGCGGCAACAAACCCTGGGGACTGGGCTGGACCAACAACCCCGCGAACCCGGAGTGGGACGCCGGCCGGACACCCTTCATGGAGGACCGCCTGGGCAACGAGCAGGCCTCCGCGGCTGCTCACCCCCAGGACTGGCCCTACCCGGAGAAGGTGCTCGGCTTTGCCGCGCACCCGCCCTCCTTCCTGGAATCGCCCGGCAAGCTCGTCCCCGCGTTCCGGCCCGCGTGGTGGAACGGCGCCGAAGGTGACGCGACCATCAAGGGCAGCGCCAAGTACCACCGCGCCCATGTGAAGCCGGCCGAGGACCTCTTCTGCGGCCCCTACAACAGGTGTGACCCCTCCAAGATCGGGGACGGCGCCGAGAACGAGACCGGCGCCGGCCCCTGCCTTCTGACCACCGGCGACGACAAGTTCAAGTGCTGGTGGCATCAGTCCGTGCAGTGGAAGGACGACTGCAAGACCTACTGCGGCAACGAGTTCGTGCGGTTCAACGACACCTATCCCGAGGAGGCCGACGGCACCGCGTACCCGCCCAACTGCACGACCGCCGGTCTGCCCTCCAACGCGATGATCATCGATGATGTACCCGGGGGCACCCCGTCGATCAGACCCAACTGCCTCAACGGGGGCTGGAACAACCAGGGCACCTTCTCCATGGACTTCGGTGAACCCGAAGCGGGTGTCGAACCGGGCGGCGTGATCGGGAACGTCTGGCCCGCCAAGGTCGACCTGCACCAACTCGGCGCCGGCTTCGGCGGGCACTTCTACTTCGGTCACACCCGGCAGAACGACGCCAAGGGGAAGAGACTGGAGGCCACCGCTCAGTGGAAGCTGGAGAAGGCGGTCAACGGGCCGGCCAAGATCATGGTTCATCTGCCGGACCACGGAGCACACACGAAGAGGGCCAAGTACAAGATCAAGACGGCGAAGGGGACAAGGACTCGCGTCCTCTCCCAGCCCGGCGACGGAAACCGTTGGGCCACCCTCGGGTCCTTCATGTTCGACGCCGCCCCCGAGGTCACTCTGAGCACCACGACGTCGGACGGCACGGGAGACCAGGACATCGCCTTCGACGCCGTCGCGGTGGTGCCCATCAAGGGCACGTACGTGGAGCGCACCGTGCAGTCGGTCGGATTCTTCGACGAGGACCAGAATCTCGACGCCGACAAAGAGAGCATGCTGCCACTCGATACCCCCTTCAAGGATCGGCAGCACATCTACGACTGGGGCATGAAGACGTCGGGTGGTGTGACGGCGCTGCCGGGTTGCATCGACATGCCGGCACCGGGCTGTGTCCTGCCGAACACGCGCGCCGCGATGGCGAGCTGGAAGAAATCCATCGAGGAGGCCGGGACGGATCCGGAAGACCATCCCGACGGCAAGAGCATGGCGGGATGGCTGCACTATTCCAATCCCGTGACCGATCGGCCGACCAGTGACGGTAAACCCGCCCAGTTCGACAGCGACGACAGCTCCTACAAGATCCGCAACAAAGCGACCGTGTCCTTCGTCAAAGCGGACGACGGAAAGATCGTGGACGGCAGCGAATTCGTCGAGTACGACGACCGCACGGCCGACACCCATCTCCCGAAGTTCGTCACGGATACGTTCAAAGCCATCAAGGATGACTACAAGATCGAGCCGCCGGACCTGAACTACACGGCCCAGGACCTGAACGAGCACGACGGCAGGAACACCACAACGGACACCAACAGCACCGGGATACTGCCCGGACGGGCCTACGCGGCCATGGGGCTCAAGCCCAGCGTGGTCGAGAACGGAACCTGCGTCAGGGCCCTGCACACCTCCGGGGGTTCGATCGGCTACCGGCCGATGCTCGGCGTCAAGGAGGCGACCGACGCCGCGACCAAGTGGAGGAACGAGGTGGCGGACTCGCCCGTGGTCGACGACAAGGTGGACGACGTGGTCGGCGAGATCTACAACGCCTTCTTCAAACCGGGCAAGCTGGGTTCGCTGATGAACGCGGCGCCCCCCATCTGGCAGGAACTGAGCTTCCAGCTCTGCGCGGACGGCAAGGTCCGCTCCTACGACGGCGATCCCATTCTGCGGTCGAGCCACATGCCGAACCAGTATCTCTACCTGGACGGCAAGTCGATCGATCAGTCCGGCAACTACACGCAGAGCGCGAGTCCCGTCTACCGCGGTGACTTCATTCCCTTCAGCGCCATCATCTCCCACGCGGGCGGCCATGGAATCCCGTACGGCGGCTGCGACGGATCGTCCGGACACAGCGGAAACCCGTGGAACATCGATGTCCTGGATGGCGCAGGCACCAACCCCGGCGGCCATTTCTGCTCCTGGCCGAGTACTTCACCGGACCCCGAGTACAGTAGCTGACCATCGCATCTGATATCGGAGATGGGACAAGGGGTGGGGTCATCCTCTCGGGTGCCCCCACCCTCGGCGCCGGACAAGGCGGAGAGAAACTTGTTGCTGCTCCTGCCGGTACTCCTCTATTTCGGCATATTCCTTCTGTGGATCGTCATTCCGATCTTCAGTACGCGTGAAGGCCGCATCGGGATACTGCTCCCGTACGGCCATATCGCACTGACCGCGGTGTTCGTGGTCTACGTATACGCGTATGACCCCGACCTGGTGCCGCTGGCCCTTTACATCCTGGCACCTGGCGGCATTGTGGCGTTCCTGCGCATCGTGCTCCAGCGGGCGTTCCGCACCCGGGACCGCTAGAAGCCCGGCGTCTCCACTAGAACCCCGGCGGCTCCACGTAAACCCCCCACTCATCGCGAAGCACCCCGCAGATCTCCCCGAGCGTCGCCTCCGCGCGGACCGCCTCCAGCATGGGGGCGATCATGTTGGCGCCGGAACGCGCGGCCGCCAGCATGGCGTCGAGGGAGGTCCGGACCCGCGCGTCGTCGCGCCGGCCCTTGCGCCCCGCGAGATCCCGTACCTGGTCCCGCTCCACCTCATGGCTGACGCGGAGGATCTCCAGGTCACCCGTGACGGAGCCTTCGAGGCAGTTGACGCCGACGACCCGCTTGTCGCCCTTCTCCACGGACCGCTGGTACTGGAACGCGGACTCGGCGATCTCGCCGGTGAACCAGCCGTCCTCGATGCCACGGAGAATGCCCGAGGTGATCGGGCCGATGGGGTGCTGCCCGTCCGGACAGGCCCGCCGCCCCCGCTCCTTGATCTGCTCGAAGATCTTCTCCGCGTCGGCCTCGATGCGGTCGGTGAGCTGCTCGATGTACCAGGAGCCGCCCAGCGGGTCGGCGACGTTCGCGACGCCCGTCTCCTCCATCAGCACCTGCTGCGTACGGAGCGCGATCTCCGCCGCCTGCTCGCTCGGCAGCGCGAGCGTCTCGTCCAGCGCGTTGGTGTGGAGGGAGTTCGTGCCGCCGAGGACGGCTGCCAGGGCCTCGACCGCCGTGCGGACGACGTTGTTGTACGGCTGCTGCGCCGTGAGCGAGACGCCCGCCGTCTGCGTGTGGAAGCGGAGCCACTGCGCCTTGTCGGTCTGCGCCCCGTACTCCTCGCGGAGCCACCGCGCCCAGATGCGGCGGGCCGCACGGAACTTCGCGATCTCTTCGAAGAAGTCCACGTGCGCGTCGAAGAAGAAGGAGAGGCCGGGGGCGAAGACATCCACGTCGAGGCCGCGGGAGAGACCGAGCTCCACGTACCCGAAGCCGTCCGCGAGCGTGTACGCCAGCTCCTGCGCGGCCGTCGCCCCGGCCTCGCGGATGTGGTAGCCGGAGACGGAGAGCGGCTTGTACGCGGGGATGTCACGCGCGCAGTGCTCCATCAGGTCGCCGATGAGGCGCAGGTGCGGCTCGGGCTGGAAGAGCCACTCCTTCTGCGCGATGTACTCCTTGAAGATGTCGGTCTGGAGCGTGCCGTTGAGGACGCCGGGGTCGACGCCCTGCCGCTCCGCCGCGACGAGGTACATGCAGAAGACCGGCACGGCGGGCCCGCTGATCGTCATGGACGTCGTCACGTCGCCGAGCGGGATGTCCTTGAAGAGGACCTCCATGTCGGCGGCGGAGTCGATGGCGACACCGCAGTGGCCGACCTCGCCGAGCGAGCGCGGGTCGTCGGAGTCGCGGCCCATGAGGGTCGGCATGTCGAAGGCGACGGAGAGGCCGCCGCCGCCGTTGGCCAGGATCATCTTGTAGCGCTCGTTCGTCTGCTCGGCGTTGCCGAAGCCCGCGAACTGGCGGATGGTCCAGGTCCGGCCGCGGTACCCGGTGGGGTAGAGCCCGCGCGTGAACGGGTATTCGCCGGGCCAGCCGATCCGCTCGAACCCGTCGTACGTGTCACCGGGCCGCGGCCCGTAGACGGGGTCGACCGGGTCCCCGGAGAGCGTGGTGAAGTCCGCGTCGCGCTTGCGGGCCTTGTCGTAACGGGCCTGCCAGCGCCGGCGGCCTTCCTCGATCGCGTCAGCGTCCATACCCTCGAATTTACTAGGACGTCCTAGTAAAAGTCGATGCCCAACCGCCACGGACCTGTCCGTGGCGGTGGAGGGTTAGGCCTTACGCCTTCGCCGCGGCCGGTGAGCCGTCCGCGATCAGCGGCTCGACCTCACGCACGACCTTGCGCTCGACGAAGAACGCCGCGGTCGGGATCGTCCCCGAGACCAGCACCCACAGCAGCTTCCCGAACGGCCACTTCGCCTTGGAGCCCAGGTCGAAGGCGAAGATCAGGTAGATGATGTAGAGGACTCCGTGGACCTGGGAGACCACCAGGGTCAGGCCCTCGCCCTTCTCGAAGCCGTACTTCGCCACCATGCAGGCGCACAGGATGAGGAGCATGACGGCGGTGACGTAAGCCATCACCCGGTAGCGGGTCAGCACGCTGGATTTCATGGCTACGAGCGTAACCGCCTGTTTTGCGCGATCTTCGCCGACCCCGACCCGAGCGGAAGGGGCGAGTCCGACGGCCCTACTTCTCCTCGAAATCCTCCGCCGCCACCCGCAGCGGCCTGAGCATCGCGAAGATCTCCCCGCACTCCTCCGCGTCGTACACCCCGAGCCCGAAGTCCATCGCCATCAGCTCACGCGTCGCCGCCTCGACCACCTCGCGGCCCTTCTCCGTGATGGAGGCGAGCGTGCCGCGGCCGTCGTTGGGGTTCGGGCGCTTGTCGACCAGGCCGGACTTGACCAGGCGGTCCACCGTGTTCGTGACCGACGTCGGGTGCACCATGAGCCGCTCGCCGATCTTGGACATCGGCAACTCGCCGGCCTGCGAGAAGGTGAGCAGCACCAGCGCCTCGTAGCGCGCGAAGGTCAGTCCGTACGGCTTCACGACCGCGTCGACCTCGGCGAGCAGGATCTGGTGCGCCCGCATGATCGAGGTGATCGCACCCATGGCCGGGACCGATCCCCAGCGCTGCTTCCAGAGCTCGTCGGCGCGGGCGATGGGATCGAAGGGGAGGCTGAGCGGCTTCGGCACGGCATCGACCTTACCCGTCGGTCACATGGTGGTCAGCCCCGTCTCGCAATTCGGTCGACCGCACCTCCGCCATCAGGAGCAGACAGCAGACGGTGCCGAGGACGCCCGCACCCGCGACGACCGTGCTCACCGCGGAGAACTCCGCGGCCAGTCCGGCGAGTGCCGCTGCTTCGTCGACGCCGTGCATCCTGGCCCGGGCTCCTGGTGTCACGGCGGTACGGGCATCAGGTGTGCTACGAGTGCACCCCGCTCGGCATCGCCCTTGCGACCGGAGGCGGTGTGGCACAAGAGCGCGACTAGTCCTTTATGTAACGATTGCCGGGCTGACTGACCGTCACCATTACTGTCACCACCGCCCAAGGGGGCTGGATGCACCGGCTGCTCCGCACGTTCACGGCACTGGCGGCGTTCGCCGCCCTCGGGCTCCCGGCGGGCTGCTCCTCCGACTCCGCGTCCGGCACGGGCGCGGGCGCGAAGGAGGAGGCCACCGTGCGCGGGGCCGCCACCGCGTCCGCCGGGCCGCCCGAAAGCACCTTCTGGGTCGACCCGGAGAGCCCCGCCGCACGCCAGGTCGAGCAGTGGGAGCAGCAGGGCCGCGCCCGCGACGCCGACGCCCTACGGCGCATCTCCGAGCAGCCCATGGCCGTGTGGCCCGCGGGCGACGACCCGGCGCCCGACATCGCGCAGGCCACGCGGGGCGCGGCGAAGGAGAACCGCACCGCCGTGCTCGTCGCGTACAACATCCCGCACCGCGACTGCGGCCAGCACTCGGCGGGCGGCGCGGGCAGCGCGGACCAGTACCGGACCTGGGTGGACACGTTCGCCGACGCGATCGGCGGTGCGTCGGCGCTGGTCGTCCTGGAGCCCGACGCGATCCCGCACATCGTGGACGGCTGCACCCCGGCCGAGTACCACGCGGACCGCTACCAGCTGCTGTCCGAGGCGATCCAGCGGCTGAAGCGGCAGCCGAAGGTCAAGGTGTACCTCGACGCGGGGAACCCCGGCTGGATCTCCGAGCCGGGCAAGCTCACCGAGCCTCTCCAGAAGGCGGGCGTCGCGCAGGCCGACGGCTTCTCCCTGAACGTCTCCAACTTCCAGGACGACGGGACGATCAAGTCGTACGGCCGCACGCTGTCGGCCACGGTCGGCGGCAAGCACTTCGTCATGGACACCAGCCGCAACGGCAGGGGGCCCCTGGCGGGCGACCGTCAGGACGCCTGGTGCAACCCGCCGGGACGCGGCCTCGGCACGCCGCCGACCGACCGCACGGGCGACCCGCTGGTCGACGCCGTGCTGTGGATCAAGCGGCCCGGCGACTCGGACGGCCCGTGCCGGGGCGGCCCGGCGGCGGGCCAGTGGTGGCCGGACTACGCGCTGGGTCTCGCGCGCAACGCGAAGGCCGCCTGACCACACGACTCCGCGCGGACGGCCGACGGCCCTCCTACCGATCACGACCGGTCAGCCCTACCGATCACGGCCGGTCAGCCCTACCGTTCACGGCCGGTCAGCCGTCCGCGCCGACGTGGACCCACTTCGCCTCGGACGACGTGCCGTCCTTGTCCGTCACGAACAGCATGTACCAGCCCGGCGGCACCAGCGCCGCGTCCTCGCGCGGCACGTCCACCGTCACCGAGCCCGGCCCCTTGCTGACCTCCAGCGCGATCGAGCGCTGCTCGACGTCCGTCGTGTGCGTCACCGCGCTCGGCCGCATCAGGCGGGCCGACGCGATGTTCTCGGGCCGGTCGATCCGGAACGTCGCGCGCCCGTCGGCCGCCAGCTCCTCGGGGCCCTCGCCGAGCACCGGGCGCGTCTCGCCGCCCCGGTGCAGCGCAGGCGGCGTGAAGATCTCCATGCGCTGCTCGAAGTGACCGAGCTTGGTGTTCTGCTCGTTGTCGTAGAGCGGGTCGGAGCCAAACGTGGCGACCCGCCCGTCGGGCAGCAGCAGCGCCTCGGAGTGATAGTTGCGGCCGACCGCGGGCGCCGCGGCCTCCTGGAAGGCGTTGGTCCTGGGGTCGTAGAACTGCGCCTTGTGGATGTTGCTCGCGCTGCGTCCGCGGTAGTCCGAGGCGCCGTTCGTCGTGAACACGGAGTCGTTCGGCATGAGGACGCTGTTCAGGTAGCGCGTGCCCTGCGGAAGCTGCGGCCCGGTCTTGAAGGACGGGTCGTCCTCCTTGAGGTCGATCACGGCGGTGCGCCGCGTCGCCTTCTCCGACTCGCCCACTCCCCCGCCGCCGAGGATCATCACCTTCTGGTCCTGGGCGGGCGGCAGCAGCACGGACGCCGACGTCTCGGTCTGGTCGAGGTCCTCCAGGCCGGGGACCTTCTCGAACTTGTTCGTGTCCAGGTCCCACAGGCCCGGCTCACGGCCCTTCTCCGCGGGCCCGTAACCGGCGTTCGAAGCGGGGTAGAAGAGCTTTCCGCCCTTGGTGAGGAAGAGCGCGGGATACGTGGGGAAGTACCGCTTGGGCCCGTCCGTCCACTTCTTCGTCTTCGGGTCGTAGATCTCGTTGTCGCCCGGGTCGACGACGCCCACGTCGTCGAGTCCGGAGACCGCGAGCACCTTGCCGTCCTCCAGGCCGACGAGCGTCGGATACCAGCGGGCCTTGTCCATCGGCTCCACCGGAACGTACTTCTCGGCCTTCGGGTCGAACTCGTACGCCGCCTTGATCCCCTGGAAGTCCTGCTTCTCCATGTCGATCTTCTCGGCGATGCCGTACGTGTTGTCGGCCTCGTCACCGGTCAGTCCCTCGATCTCGTACTGCGCGGACTTCTCGGTGACCGACTGCGCACCGTCCTGGATCGCCTCGACGAAGACCCGTGCCTCGCTCGCCTTGACCTTGGTCTTCCAGGGCTGCATCACACCGGACTTGGAGTACTCGATCTCGAAGTCCCTTTTGGCCTTGGGCACTTCGACGTCGAACTTGCTGACGTACTCGACACCCGAGGGCGACCGGAACTTGGTGCCCTTCTTCAGAACGATCGGCTTGTCGGGGTTCTCGTTCTTCACGCGCATACCGCCACCGGCCCGCTCGACCTCCCCGTCGAGCAGTTCGTAGCGGGCGGTACCCCCCGCCACCAGAAGCCGCCCGTCCGGCAACTGGGCGTGCCCGGAGCAGAAGAAGTCCTCAGGCGTAGGGATCTTCTTGAACGTGTCGTTCTTCGGATCCCACAAGACGGTGTCGAAGGACCCGGCGTCGAATTTCTTCTGCTCGTTGCCGGACCCCGCGACGATCAGCACCTTGCCCGTGTGGAGCAGCGCGGCGTGAATGGCGTTCGTACGGAACTCGTCCGGAATGCCGACCTGTTTCCAGGAGCCGTACTTCTTCTTGTAGCCGGGCTGGGCGATCTTGTACGCGTAGTACTTCTCCTCGGCGAAGGAGAGCGCGGCGGGCGCGTTCAGCCCGACGAGCAGGGCGCCCGCGCCGACTCCGAGGAGCGTCTTCCTGGTGCGCTTCGAGGGCCGGTAGGCCATGGGTGCCATGGGTCAGTTCCCTCCTGTCGACGTGCCGGTGGCGAACGCGGGCTCAGGCTCGCCTTCGGGGGCGGCCTCGCCACGCGGCACGGCCGTCTGCGTCTGGTTCTGCGCCTTCGCCTTCGCCTTCGTCGCCGCCTTCGGGTGGGCCCTGCGCTCCTTGACGAGGCCGTAGGCCCAGATGGACACGGGTGCCAGGGAGATGACCATGGCGAGGACGGCCCAGGTCCGCATCGCCACGTGGGTGTGGCCGAGGACGAAGGACGCGATCAGCGAGCTCGCGAGCACGACGGCCCAGAACAAGTGGATCCGGAAGGTGAGGAGCCGGTCCGGGCTGGCGTCGCCGCCCTTGGGGGTGACGACGAAGCGGCTGGGCCTGCGCACGACGGCCGCGCCGAGCGACTTGGCGTAGATGGGGGCGGAGAGCGCCGACATCGCCATGCCGGCGAGCCCTCCGGAGCCTTCGGGCTCGTGCGGAGACACGTTGTGCCGCCGGTTCCACAGGTAGAGCCCCACCTGGAGTGCGGCCGCGTCGCTGTAGAGCATCAGCCACACGGATGCGGCGACCTGCGTCCCGGAGGCCCCGAACCACAGGAACAGCACACAACTGAGAATGCCGAGGAGCCAGTTCACGGCGGTCATGGGGTAATACACGAGCATCAGGGAGTACGAGAAGAATCGCCCGGGCGGCATCGTGAACGGTGCCTTCCAGTACTGCTTGAACAGCGTCTCGTACGTACCGCGCGACCAGCGCATCTGCTGGGTGAAGAAGTCCGTCCAGGAGGCGGGCCCTTCGCCCACGGCCAGCACGTCCGGGGTGTACACCGACCGCCAGTGCTTGTCGGTGACCGGATTGCGCCGCCGGTGCAGTTCGAACCCGGTGGCCATGTCCTCGGTGATGGAGTCGTACAGCCCCCCGATCTGCGTGAGCGCACTGATCCGCACGACATTGTTGGTGCCCACGAACATGGGGGCGCGGTAGCGGTTGCCCGCGCGCTGGATCAGCGCGTGGAAGAGGAACTGCTGGGACTCAGCGGCTTTGGTGACGGGAGCGGTGTAATTCCCGTAGACCTGCGGCCCGACGACGAAGGCGACATCCGGGTCCCGGAAGTACCCCATCATCCGCTCGAGGAAATTGGGGAGCGGCACGTGGTCCGTGTCGACGGAGGCGAAGAAGTCGTACTCCGCGTGGTGCATCGCCAGCCAGGCGTTGTAGTTGCCGTGCTTGGTGCGGGTCTTGTGCGGCCCCTTCTTCCGGTTCCACTCGGGCACGCCGTTGCGCGTGAAGTGCCGCACGCCAAGCTCTTCGCAGAGCACCTTCGCCTCGGGACTGTCCCCTTCGTCAAGAAGCCATACGTCGAGGGGGCCGGGATGGTGTATCCGAACGGCACCTTCGAGAGTCGCCCGGACCATGCTCAGAGGTTCCTTACCGGGTACGTACGTAGTAAGAAACGCGACGCGCGTACCGCTCTCCGGACGCACGGGGACCGGATCCCTCGCCACCATCGTCGCGTGGGCGATCGATACGACGTTGACGAGCATGAACAGCTCGATCAGCCCGATCGCCACGAGCATCGTGATGTCGAGCCCGATCAGCCACCGGTCGCCGCCTTCGCGTTCGGTCCAGTGGGTGGGCCACACGAGATAGACGAGCAGGAGTCCCGTGAGGAGGGGGGCGAGGCTCATGAGCAGGACGGCGCGTATTCGGTGCGGTTCGCTGGAAAGCAGGGCGCGATACTGCACGCGGTACGTCCCGCTCCCCCGCCCTCCCCCATGGTCGCCGTCCGGCTCCGTGAGCGGTCCGGCGAGCGTGCTGTGGGTCTCGTAGTCGTAGCCCTCCGGCTGCCGCACAGCGCCCTCCAGGTTCTGGTGGTCCAAGTTCCGCCGATACCCTCACAAAAGTGGACTTTCCCCGGCGTGTCGAACGGGGTTCCCCCGTGCGAGCGGTTTTAGGATGGGCGGTTTGGGTGGGGTTGCGGTGGGGGGCGGGCTGTGCGAGCGGCCCTCACGGGACGTGGCGGGGCGCACGCGCCCTGCCCTTGCCGGACGACGCGGGGAAGCGCCTCCACCCCACCCCCACCGGACGACGCGAGGGGAAACGCCGCTACCCCCGCTGGACGTCGCGGGGTAAACGCCACCCACCCCCACCGCACGACGCGAGAGGAAACGCCCCCACCTCCGCTGGACGTCGCGGAGTAAACGGGTGGGCGGGCGGGGAACATCCGCCGCGAAGCGGCGGGCTCGGCGCCCCTACGCGCACTGGACGTCGCGGGGTAAACGGGCGGGCGGGCGGGAAACATCCGCCGCGAAGCGGCGGGCTCGGCGCCCCTACCCCCGCTGGACGTCGCGGGGTAAACGGGCGGGCGGGTGGGAAACATCCGCCGCGAAGCGGCGGGCTCGGCGCCCCTACCCCCGCTGGACGTCGCCGGGCGCCGAGGTCACTGCAACCGACGAATCCGGTGCCGAACCGCCCGCTGAGCCAGCGGCCCGAGGTCCTCGACGGCGGAGACGAGAAGGGAGAGCTGCTCGAGGGAGTCGAGCGCCCGCCCCGCCCCCTCCGCATCCACCCCTTCGTACAGCTCCATCCCCACGAACGACGCCCCCACCGCCCGCGCGAGCCCCACCGCGTCCACGAACTCCCCGAGCGGCGAAGCCGAGAGCACCCGGGTCAGGACCTTCTCGATCTCCTCGATCCAGAGGGCGAGCCCCGCCGCCGTGGCGACGGCGAGCCGCGGCTGCGTCTGCGACCCGGCGAGCAGCTGGCCGAGCACGGCCACGTGCCCCGCCTCACGCTCCTCCTCGTGCATCTCGCGCCCGAAGGCGAGCAGCCCGGCGAGGGAGTCGATCCCGGAGAGGCGCTCCCGGTACCGGGAGACCCGCTGCTCCGTACCGTGTCGGCACGCCGCCGCGAGCAACTCGTCGACGGACCCGAAGTGGTAGAAGACGAGCGCCTGGTTGACCCCGGCCGTCGCCGCGATGTTCCGCGCGGACGTCTTGGCGATGCCCTGCTCCGTGAGCGTCCGCAGCGCGCCGTCGAGGAGCTTGGTCCGGGTCTCCAGGCTCTTGGCCGGGTCCTTGGCCGCACTCACGCGCGCGCCTCCTCGCGGACCGGCCGGAGCCCCGGGCGGACTCCGCACGTACGGACGTCGGTGTACGTCGCCGCGAAGGACCCCTCGTAGCCGAACAGCGGCCCGAAGCGGGAGTTGGCGACCCGGACCCGGATGCGGAAGCGGCCGGACGCATCGTCCCAGGACTCACGGACCTCGGCGTCGCCTCCGATGAGGGAGGGCACCCGGCAGTCCAGGGGACCTTCCCGGAAGCGGTGCTCTCCGGAGCGGATGAGGAGCGAGCCGTCGGGTTCCGCACGGAAGTGGAGGTCGCTGGCGAGGTGCTGGTGCGTGCCGAGGTAGTCGAGCACGCGGTCGCCCTTGGGGCTCAGAACCATTTGGGCGTCGAAACGGCGGGGGCCGCCGGGCAGGTCGAAGGTGCGCACGAAGGTCACCGTCTCACGGCCGTACGTGTCGGTGTACGGCACGTTCTCGATGACGAAGGGAACGTTCCTGCCCTGGCGCGGGACGAGGATGTTGCGGGTGCCGCCGAGCGCGAGGAACGGCTTCACGAACCCGCGCCCGTGCCAGATGCGGTCCATGACGCCCCGGCCCGTACAGGCCTCGCCGCTCGCGAGCCCGACGGAGAAGCGGCGCTGGAGCTGCGGGTGGAGGCGGTGGAAGTCGGCCCCCATCACGGTGCGGAAGATGGATGCGGGCTGCGTCACGAGTACTGCTCCTCGGTCCTGGTGAGCGGGGCGAGAGTGGAGAGGATGCGCGGGTCACGCGCGCGTGCCGGCGGCTTGCGCAGGCAGCGGCGGGCGGCCGGAGTCGTGGGCAGCGGCGGCAGCATCAGCATCGAGGCCGCGGTCGCCAGGGCCACCATGGGAGCGAAGAGGAGCGCGGCGATCACGCACAGGAGACGAACGGCGAAGTCCGCCACCGCGTGCAGCAGAGCCCTCTCCGGAGTGATGCCCCGCTCCAGCCACAGCCGGAGACGGTCGAACGACCAGGCGGTCGCCCACCCCATGAGGGGGCGGAAAAGCAGCCGGTCGGCGACCTTTCCGAAGCGCCCCCAGCGCGGGCGGTAGTCGTACCCGGTGAGGAAACGGATGCCGTCGCCGTCCTCCGCGGGTACGTAGCGCCAGTAACCGCTGCCCTCTTCGAGGAGGGAGAGCGGGTGCGGGGACGCGAAGCGCAGAGCGGAGGTCCTGGTGCCGTCGCGCCGCCGCTTCTCGCCCGCGGAGATCCCGGTGCCCGCGATGGTCAGAAAGGGCAGCACGCGCGTGGCGTACCGAAAGCGCTGCGGCTCGCCCTCCCGGCACGGCAGGTAGTCGATCTCGCTGAAACGAAGGTCCCAGCGCTGGTGCCGGTCGGGTTCCTGGGTGCGGGCCCAGAGGTCGTCGAGATCGGCGCGTATGCGCGCCTCGATGTACAGAATCACGGCAAACCCCCACGTCAGGATACTTTTGAGCGACCGCTCAAAACGAAAGGTAGCTTTGTTTGAGCAGTCGCTCAAGTTGAGGGGCAGCAAAAAAGCCCCTGCCTGAGGGCAGGGGCTTTTCGCAGTCAGTACTGAGGTGCTTCTACGCGGACAGGTGGCGCTCCACCGTCTCGACCTTCGACGTGAGGCCGTCCGTCACGCCAGGGCGGATGTCGGCCTTCATGACGACGGAGACGCGCGGAGAGCGGGCCTCGACCGCGGCGACGGCGCGCTTGACGACGTCCATCACCTCGTCCCACTCGCCCTCGATGGACGTGAACATGGCGTCGGTCCGGTTCGGCAGGCCGGACTCGCGGACCACGCGGACCGCGTCGGCGACGTACTCACCGACGTCCTCGCCGACCCCGAGCGGGGTCACGGAGAAGGCGACGATCATGCGTTCACTACGCCTTCCTTGCGGGCGCGCGACGCGATCACCGCGGCCTCGGCCTCGCGCTTCAGCTTGCGCTCGGCCATGAAGCCGCCGCCGGGGATGAACGAGAACGCGAAGTACAGGGCGCCGGTCCCGAGGTCCCACTTGGCACGGTTCCAGGCGTCGAGCCAGAAGACCACGTACAGGACGAAGAGCACGCCGTGGATCGGACCGAGCACCGGCGCCACGTTGAAGTCCTCGGAGACCGTGTACTTGATGATCGTGCAGACCAACAGCACGATCCACGAAATGCCCTCGGGCACGGAGACCAGGCGGAGGCGGCGGAGTGCGGAAGCGGTTTTGATGTCCACGGGTCACCTTCGGTGGGACGGACGACAGGCAGGGGGCGGTGCTCGGCGGCGTCGATCTTGTGAACGGACGCACAAGCGACCCCCATTGTGACATCGGGGTGTTCTCCGGGTTCGCTCAGGGCCCTTCACCCTGTTCTGGGTGGGTACGCGGCGGCTACCGTCGATTCGTGGCTACGTTCCGGCTCCAAGGGAGCAGAGTGCTCGCCGTCGACATGACGGGCGACGCCGTGAAGGCGAAGAACGGCTCGATGGTCGCGTATGACGGCCAGATGGCCTTCAAGAAGATGACCGGCGGTGGGGAGGGCATCCGGGGCATGGTGACCCGCCGCGTCACCGGCGAGCAGATGACGGTGATGGAGGTGAAGGGGCACGGCACCTGCTGGTTCGCCGACCGTGCCACCGAGATCAACCTCGTCCGGCTGACCGGCGAGAAGCTGTACGTGGAGGCGAGCAACCTGCTCTGCACCGACGCCGGCCTGCGCACCGGCACCAGCTTCACCGGTATGCGCGGCGCGACGCAGGGGAACGGCCTGTTCACGACGACCGTCGAGGGCACCGGCCAGGCGGCGATCGTCTCCGACGGGCCTGCGGTGGTCCTCCGCGTCTCCCAGCAGTACCCCCTGACGGTCGACCCGGGGGCGTACATCGCACACCAGGGCGACGTCCGTCAGAGCTTCCAGTCCGGTGTCACGTTCCGCACCTTCATGGGCGAGGGCGGCGGCGAGGCCTTCCAGATCCGCTTCGAGGGCGAAGGTCTTGTCTATGTCCAGCCGAGCGAGCGGGCGACGATCGCGGGGGATGTGTGACATGCCCTTCCGCGAGATCAACTCGAAGATGATCGAGGCCACGGTCCAGCCGGGCACCAAGATCTTCAGCCAGCGCGGCGCCATGCTGGCCTACAAGGGGGACGTCTCCTTCACCCCCAACATGCAGGGCGGCCAGGGCGGTCTCGCCTCCATGATCGGGCGCCGGGTCGCGGGCGAGGCCACGCCCCTGATGACCGTTGAAGGCAGCGGCACGGTCCTGTTCGGGCACGGCGGGCACCACATCCAGGTGATCGGCCTCTCCGGAGACACGTTGTACGTGGAGGCGGACCGCCTGCTCGCCTTCGACGGCACGCTCCAGCAGGGCACGATGTTCATGGGCTCCCAGGGCGGCGTGATGGGGATGGTGCGCGGCCAGGTGAGCGGCCAGGGCCTGTTCACCACGACCCTGAAGGGCCACGGCGCGGTCGCCGTCATGGCGCACGGCGGCGTCATCGAGGTGCCGATCACCCCGCAGCGCCCGGTCCACGTGGACCCGCAGGCGTATGTCGCGCACCACGGCGACGTGCGCAACAAGCTGTCCACGGCGCTCGGCTGGCGCGACATGGTGGGCCGCGGCTCCGGTGAGGCCTTCCAGCTGGAGCTGTCGGGGACCGGCGCGGTGTACGTCCAGGCTTCGGAGGAGAAGCTGTGAACCCCAACGTCCCCAACGTCTCGACGCCCGCGGGAGCCCCCGCCGTCTTCGACCCCATGACGCTGCCGAGCGACGACAGCGTGAACGCGTACACCTTCTGCGTGGAGCTCAAGGGGAACCAGTGGTTCCTGCAGAAGGGGAAGATGATCGCCTACTACGGACGGATCGAGTTCAACGGCATCGGGCACGGCCGCCTGGACCGCCTGGTCCGGACCAGTTTTCATTCGCCGCTGCACGCGAGCGACTGGGTCGTGGCGGACGGTCAGGGCAAGATGCTCCTTGCCGACCGGGCCTTCGACGTGAATTCGTACGACCTCGAAGAGGGCAACCTGACCATTCGCTCCGGCAACCTCCTCGCTTTTCAGCCAACTCTCGCGCTGAAGCAGTCGATCGTTCCGGGCTTTCTGACCCTCATCGGCACGGGCAAGTTCGTCGCCGCGTCGAACGGCCCGGTGGTGTTCATGGAGCCTCCGATTCGGGTGGATCCACAGGCGCTCGTGGGGTGGGCGGACTGCCCCTCACCCTGCCATCACTACGACCACGGCTACCTCACGGGCGTGATCGGAGGCGTGCGGGCACTGACCGGCATCGGCGGGACGTCCGGCGAGGAGCACCAGTTCGAGTTCGTGGGCGCCGGCACGGTCCTGCTCCAGTCCACCGAGGCGCTGATGCCCGAACGGGCATCGGGGGAGGTGCCCCATCAGGGGGGCGTTCCCGGCGGACGGGGCACTCCGGGCCAACCGGGTCAGCAGCCGGGTGCACCGCGCCTTCCCGGACAACTGGGGGACCTCCAGCGTCGCTTCGGGCTGTGAGCGGTAGTCTGCGGAGTGTGACGGCGAACGCCTGTGCCCCTCCGTGAGGCAGGTGGTGCGAGGCGTGTCACATCCCACCATTCGTTCACCTTTCAACTTCTTAGGTAGAATCGATTCCATGGAGACCGAGACGGCCCCGCAGTGGCTGACCGACGAGGAACAGTGCGCCTGGCGCACCCACGTGGAGGTCAACAGGATGCTGACATATCAGCTCGAAAAGGACCTTCAGCCGTTCAACCTGACCATGAACGACTACGACATTCTCGTGTACCTCTCCGAGTCGGAAGAGCTCCGGATGCGGATGAGCGACCTTGCCGCCGCCACCCTGCAGTCCAAGAGCCGCCTGTCCCACCAGATCACCCGCATGGAGAACGCGGGCCTGGTGCGCCGTGAGAACTGCGAGTCCGACCGGCGAGGTCTCTACACCGTCCTCACCGAGGAAGGCATGGAGACCATGCGGAAGGTGGCCCCGCACCATGTCGCCTCCGTGCGGCGGCACTTCGTGGACCTCATCTCCGACGAAGCCCTCGAAGACCTGCGCAAGGCTCTGACCCCGATCGCGGAACACCTGCGCTCCCAGCGCGGCAAACCCTGATCGACGCCACCACGGCCCGCCGCACCCCTCATTCCGCCGACGACTGAGGACCCGGCAGCCGCAGCTCGAACAGCGCACCCCCGGACGGCGCCTCCCGCACCACGAGCGTGCCGCCGTGCCGCACCGCCACGTCCCGCGCGATGGCGAGGCCCAGACCGGCCCCGCCCTCGTCGCGGGTCCGCGCGTCGTCGAGCCGTACGAACCGCTCGAAGATCCGCTCCCGCTCGCCCACCGGCACGCCACTGCCGTCATCGGCCACCTCCAGGACCGCCCAGGCCCCGTCGCTCCGGGTGGTGACCGTGACGCGGGAGCGTGCGTGCCGCTGCGCGTTGTTCAGGAGGTTGCCGAGCACCCGTGCCAGCTGGCCGCGGGAGCCCGCGACTTCGGCGCTCTTCAGCTCCGCGTGCACCTCGACGCGGTCCCGGGTGCGCTGCGACAGCTCCTCGCGCGCGAAGGCCGCCAGGTCGACCCGGCCCGCCCCCGGCTTCTCCCCCGCGTCCAGGCGGGCCAGGAGCAGCAGGTCGGCGGCGAGTTCCTGGAGCCGCACGGTGTCCTCGACGGCGCCGTCCACGTCCAGCAACTCCGGGTGCGCGGCGCCCACTTCGAGCTGTGTGCGCAGCGAGGCGATGGGGCTGCGCAGCTCGTGCGAGGCGTCCGCCACGAACCGGCGCTGGCGTTCCACCGAGGTCTGGAGTGCGGTGAGCGTCTCGTTGGTGGTGCGGGCGAGGCGGGCGATCTCGTCGTGCGTGTCCGGCTCGGGCACGCGGCGCGCGAGGTCCTCCGACGCGGTGATCGCGGACATCTCCGCGGTGATCGCGGCCACCGGGCGCAGGGCGCGCCGCGTCACCAGCCAGGTGACGCCGGCGACGACCGCGAGGAGCAGCGGGAATCCGATGAGCATCGACGTCAGCGCCGTGGACACGGCGCTCCGTTCGTCGGAGAGCGTGCCGCCCGCGTAGACGGTGAAGTCGCCCTTGGGCGAGCTGACCTCGACGGCGGCGAAGCGGTACTCGGCGCTCTCGCCGTCGACGGTGGCGGAGCCGTTGGTGTACTTCGACTCGTCGTCGATCTCCCCGTCCTCGCGCGCCTCAAGCTCCTCGCGGTCCCCGGCGTCGCCGCTGTCCTCCTTCGCGCCCGCTCCCCCACGGCCGGGCTTGACCTGGTCGACGCCCGTTCCGCTGATCTTCTCCAGGTCCTCGCTGGCCGCGACCAGCCTGCCGTCGCCGTCGACGACCTGGACGGGCTGGTTCTCGTCGTCCGGCAGGTCCAGGTCGCCGAACGACCGGACCGTGAGGAGCTGCGAGGCGACCTTGCGGGCGGCCGCATCGGCCCGGGAGCCCGCCTGGTCGGTGAGGTTCTCCCGCAGCGAGAGCAGCACGGCGGCGCCCGCGGCGACCAGGGCGAGGGCGACGACGAGGCTCGCGCCGAGCGTGGCCCTGGCCCGTACCGATCCGAACAGTCGGCTCATCCTGCTCATCGCGGGGCCTCCAGGCGGTATCCGGCGCCGCGCACGGTCTTGATGAGGGCCGCGCCGAGCTTGCGCCGCAGCGTGCTCACGTACACCTCGACGATGTTGGGGTCGCCCTCGTACGCGAAGTCCCAGACGTGGTCCAGGATGTCGCCCTTGGAGACGACCTCGCCGGTCCGCAGCACCAGCTGCTCGAGGACCGCGAACTCCTTCGCCGTGAGGGTGACTTCGTCCTCGCCGCGGAAGACGCGGCGCGCCGCCGTGTCGATCCTCAGCTCACCCAGGGTGTGGACCGGGGAGGGGCCCGCGTTGCCGCGGCGGCGCAGCAGCGCCTTCACGCGGGCGACCAGCACGACGTACGAGAAGGGCTTGGTGAGGTAGTCGTCCGCGCCGGTGTCGAGGCCCTCGGCCTCGTCGTACTCGCCGTCCTTGGCCGTGAGCATCAGGATCGGCACGTCGTGGCCTGCCGCGCGCAGTGTGGAGCAGACGCGGTAGCCGTTCATGCCGGGGAGCATGATGTCGAGGATCACCAGGTCGTACGTGCCCTCGCTCGCCCGGTGCAGTCCGTCGACGCCGTCGTGGACGACGTCGACGGCGAAGCCCTCGGCGGTCAGACCCTTGGCGAGCGACAGGGCGAGTCGCTTCTCGTCCTCCACGATCAACAGGCGCATGCGTTCAGGGTGGCAGAGCGAAGCTGAAGAGTTCTTCAGGCGGCTTCAGCGTGCGTTCAGGATCGCTCAGCCAGATTGGTCCATGTCGAAAGCGAACGGCAGCGGCCCCCGGGCCGCCGCCCACACCGCCCACTTCCTCGGGAGGACCCTCATGAAGCGCAACATCGTCATCGCCACCGTCGCCGCCGCGGCCCTGATCGGAGGCGGCACCGCCACCGCCTTCGCGACCGGCGGTGACGACGACAGCGCCGCGAGCAAGTCGAGCGTCCAGCTGAAGGACAACGACCGCAAGGACCAGGACGACCGGGACGACCGGGACAACAACGGCAAGGACGACGACCGCGACGACGCCGCCGAGAACACCGCCGAGGCGAAGGCCGCCAAGGTGACCGCCGCCGACGCCATCAAGGCGGCCCTCGCGGACACGTCCGGCACCGCGGTCTCCGCCGAGCTCGACGACGAGGACGGCGGCCTGGTCTGGGACGTCGACATCCTGAACGGCAAGACCTGGCACAGCGTCGAGGTCGACCCGGGCACGGGCAAGGTCCTCGGTTCCTGGGTCGACAAGGCCGATGACACCGACAAGGACGACGCCGCCGAGGACGCCGCCGACGCCGCCCGGATCAACTCCGCCCTGAAGGGCGCCTCCGTCAGCGCCGCGGACGCCGCGAAGGCCGGCGCCGACAAGGGCACGGTGACCTCCGTGGACCTCGACGACGACGGCACGGCGACCGCCTGGAACGTGGAGACGACCGGCCAGAAGGGCGCCGAGTCCGAGTACAACGTCGACCTGAAGACCGGCAAGGTCACGGCCGACCGGACGGACACCCACGACGACGACCACGACGGCCAGGACCACGACGACCACGACGGCCAGGACGACGACGGCTCCGACGACTGACGGTCAACTGACGGTCGTAGGAGAGCCCACTTCCGCCACAGGGGCGGCGTCACCGACGCCGCCCCTGTGGCATGTCTCAGCTCTCCGTCAGGCCCTCGACGAGTTCGTCCGCAGCCGTGTACGGGTCGAGCTCCCCCGCCACGATCCGCTCCGCGAGCGCGGAGAGCCGCAGGTCACCGTGGAGCGAGCCGATCCGCTCGCGCAGCGTCGTGACGGCGATCGTCTCGACCTCGCGGGAGGCGCGGGCGACCCGGCGCTCGCCGAGGACCCCGCGCTCCTCCATCCAGGCCCGGTGCTTCTCCAGCGCCTCGACGACCTCGTCGATGCCCTCGCCGCGCGCGGCGACCGTCTTGACGATGGGCGGGCGCCAGTCGCCGGGGCCGCGGGACTCGCCCAGGCCCAGCATGTGGTTCAGTTCGCGCGCGGTCGCGTCGGCGCCGTCGCGGTCCGCCTTGTTGACGACGTACACGTCGCCGATCTCCAGGATTCCGGCCTTCGCCGCCTGGATGCCGTCGCCCATGCCGGGCGCGAGGAGGACGACCGAGGTGTCCGCCTGGGAGGCGATCTCCACCTCGGACTGTCCGACGCCGACGGTCTCGACGAGGATCACGTCGCAGCCCGCGGCGTCCAGGACGCGGATGGCCTGCGGGGCGGCCCAGGCGAGGCCGCCGAGGTGGCCGCGCGTGGCCATCGAGCGGATGTAGACGCCGGGGTCGGACGCGTGGTCGGACATCCGCACGCGGTCGCCGAGGAGCGCGCCTCCGGAGAACGGCGACGACGGGTCGACGGCGAGCACGCCGACCCGCTTCCCGGCACGCCGGTAGGCGCTCACGAGCGCCGACGTCGATGTCGACTTGCCGACACCGGGGGAACCCGTGAGGCCGACCACGTACGCATGGCCGGCGAGCGGCGCCAGCGCCGCCATCACTTCGCGCAGCTGCGGTGACGCCCCCTCGACCAGTGAGATCAGCCGGGCCACGGCCCGCGGCCTGCCCTCGCGGGCCTGCGCCACCAGGGAGGGGACGTCCTGCATCACAGCTCCGTTCACTACGTCTGCGTAATACGTAATACGCATTACGTATTACGCACGAGAGGACAGTGGCCGACCGAGGGCTAGGCCTTGGCCACCTTGACGATCAGGGCGTCGCCCTGCCCGCCGCCACCGCACAGCGCGGCCGCGCCCACTCCGCCGCCCCGGCGCTTCAGCTCCAGGGCGAGGTGCAGCACGAGCCGTGCGCCGGACATCCCGATCGGGTGACCCAGCGCGATGGCTCCGCCGTTGACGTTCACCTTTTCCGAGGACACTCCGAGGTCCTTCATTGACTGCACGGCGACGGCGGCGAAGGCCTCGTTGATCTCGATCAGATCGAGATCCGCGACCGCCAGGCCCTCCTTCTTCAGGGCGTGCTGGATGGCGTTGGAGGGCTGCGACTGGAGCGAGCTGTCGGGGCCCGCCACGTTGCCGTGCGCGCCGATCTCGGCGATCCAGGCCAGGCCGAGCTCCTGCGCCTTGGCCTTGGACATCACCACGACGGCGGCAGCGCCGTCGCTGATCTGCGAGGACGTGCCCGCCGTGATCGTGCCGTCCTTGGCGAAGGCCGGGCGCAGCTTGCCGAGGGTCTCGACGGTGGTCTCGCCGCGGATGCCCTCGTCCTTGGCGAAGAGGACCGGGTCGCCCTTGCGCTGCGGGATCTCGACCGGGGTGATCTCGGCCTCGAACAGGCCGTTCTTCTGGGCGGCGGCGGCCCGCTGGTGCGAGAGCGCGGCCACCTCGTCCTGCTCCGGGCGGCCGATGCCCAGGTGGGTGTTGTGCTTCTCCGTGGACTCGCCCATCGCGACGCCGTCGAAGGAGTCGGTCAGGCCGTCGTGCGCCATGGAGTCGATCATTTCGATCGCGCCGTACTTGTGGCCCTCACGGGACTTGGGGAGCAGGTGCGGGGCGTTGGTCATGGACTCCTGACCGCCGGCCACCACGATGTCGAACTCGCCGGCGCGGATGAGCTGGTCGGCGAGTGCGATGGAGTCGAGGCCCGAGAGACAGACCTTGTTGACGGTCAGCGCGGGGACGTTCATGGGGATGCCCGCCTTGACGGCGGCCTGGCGTGCCGGGATCTGCCCTGCCCCGGCCGTCAGAACCTGGCCCATGATCACGTACTGGACCTGGTCGCCTCCGATGCCCGCGCGCTCCAGCGCGGCCTTGATCGCGAAGCCCCCCAGGTCCGCACCCGAGAAGGACTTCAGGGAGCCGAGGAGGCGGCCCATGGGCGTGCGTGCGCCCGAGACGATCACTGAGGTGGTGCCGGTCGTTCCTGCCATGTGCGACGACCCCTTGGGAGGAGAGGAGTTAACGAGGGTTTATCTGAATGTACTGAGCAGTACCCCTGCCGTCACCGGGCGGCGACTGTGATCGCGCGCACGTTGCGTAATCACTGCATCAAGCGCTGCACTTGAAGCATGCTGACGCGAATCGATCACATCGGGATCGCCTGTTTCGACCTCGACAAGACCGTCGAGTTCTACCGCGCGACGTACGGATTCGAGGTGACCCACTCCGAGGTCAACGAAGAGCAGGGCGTGCGCGAGGCCATGCTGAAAATCAATGACACAGGTGACGGAGGCGCTTCCTACCTGCAGCTTCTGGAACCGACCCGCGACGACTCCGCGGTCGGCAAGTGGCTGGCCAAGAACGGCGAGGGCGTGCACCACATCGCCTTCGGCACCGCGGACGTCGACGGCGACGCGGCGGCCATCAAGGACAAGGGCGTACGCGTCCTCTACGAAGAGCCCCGCATCGGCTCCATGGGGTCGCGCATCACCTTCCTGCACCCGAAGGACTGTCACGGAGTCCTGACGGAACTTGTCACTTCGGCACCCTCCGAGTCACTGGAGCACTGACCTCCGTATATCTGGCCCGGTAAGGTAGGGGCGGCCGTCCGAAGTCGGGGCGGCCACATGCCGGGGTCCGGGTTTCGGGGGACGAGCGTCGGGGCAGCAGCCCATGCTCCGCTGTTGATCTGACACCATTCCCCCGGGGGCCTCGTTCGGCTGATGGACGAGGCTCGTTGGAGAGACGTGCGACCAGGGTTGGGGTATCCCCTGCTCGAAGAGCCTGGGGAAGGATGGGACCGCGCAGTGCGGGGCTACGAACGCCAAGAGAACTCGCGGGCTGAGACCGACAGTCTGTCGCGGTTCGAGGCCGAGATGGACCGGCTGAAGACCGAGCGGGAGAAGGCCGTCCAGCACGCCGAGGACCTCGGCTACCAGGTCGAGGTGTTGCGCGCCAAGCTGCACGAGGCGCGCCGCAACCTCGCGTCCCGCCCTGCCTACGACAGCGCGGACATCGGGTATCAGGCCGAGCAGTTGCTCCGCAATGCCCAGATCCAGGCCGAACAGCTGCGCGCCGACGCCGAGCGCGAGCTGCGCGACGCCAGGGCACAGACCCAGCGCATCCTCCAGGAGCACGCCGAGCAGCAGGCCAGGCTCCAGTCCGAGCTGCACACCGAGGCCGTGACGCGGCGCCAGCAGCTCGACCAGGAGCTGAACGAGCGCCGGCAGACCGTCGAGTCGCACGTCAACGAGAACGTGGCGTGGGCCGAACAGCTCAGGGCCCGCACCGAACAGCAGGCGCGCCGCCTCCTCGACGAGTCGCGTGCCGAGGCCGACCAGGCCCTCGCCGCCGCCCGCGCGGAGGCCGCCCGCGTCGCCGAGGAGGCCCGCCAGCGCCTCGCCGGTGACGCCGAGGCCGCCCGCGCCGAGGCCGAAGCCATCCTGCGCCGCGCCCGAACGGACGCCGAGCGCCTCCTGAACGCCGCGTCGACGCAGGCCCAGGAGGCCACCGACCACGCCGAGCAGCTGCGTTCCACCACGGCGACCGAGTCCGAACAGGCGCGCCGCCAGGCCGCCGAGGCGAGCCGGGCCGCCGAGCAGCGCATGGCCGAGGCGGAGACGGCGCTGCGCGAGGCGCGCGCCGAGGCCGAGAAGGTGCTCGCCGAGGCCAAGGACACCGCGACCAAGCAGCTCCAGGCCGCCGAGGGTGCCAACGAACAGCGCACGCGCACCGCGAAGGAGCAGGTCGCCCGCCTGGTCGGCGAGGCCACCAAGGAGGCCGAGACCGCCAGGTCCGAGGCCGAGCAGCTGGTCGCCGACGCCCGCGCGGAGGCCGAGAAGCTGATCGCGGACGCCGCCGAGAAGGCGCGCACGATCACCGCCGAGGAGACCGCGGGCCAGCTCGCGAAGGCCGCGCGGACCGCCGAGGAGGTCCTCGACAAGGCCTCCAAGGACGCCAAGGAGACCACGAAGGCCGCCACCGAGCAGGCCGAGCGGATCCGCTCCGAGGCGGAGACCGAGGCGGACCGGCTGCGCGCGGAGGCACACGACATCGCCGAGGAGCTCAAGGGCGCGGCGAAGGACGACACCAAGGAGTACCGCGCCAAGACCGTCGAGCTGCAGGAGGAGGCGCGCAGGCTGCGCGGCGAGGCCGAGCAGCTGCGGGCCGACGCGGCCGCCGAGGGCGACCGCATCCGCAGTGAGGCGCGGCGCGAGGCGGTCCAGCAGATCGAGGAGGCGGCCGAGTCCGCCGAGGAGCTCCTGGCCAAGGCGAAGGCCGACGCCGACGAGCTGCGTACGGCCGCGACCACCGAGAGCGAGCGGGTCCGCGCCGAGGCCGTCGAGCGCGCCACGACGCTGCGCACGCAGGCCGAGGAGACGCTGGAGCGCACCCGCGCGGAGGCCGAGCGGCACCGCGAGGAGGCCGCCGAGCAGGCCGAGGCCACGAAGTCGGAGGCCGAGGACGCCGCGCGGGCGCTGCGCGAGGAGACCGAGCAGGCCATAGCGGCCCGCCGGGCCGAGGCCGCCGAAGAGCTGACGCGGCTGCACACGGAGGCCGAGGACCGTCTGTCCGCCGCCGAGCAGGCGCTGACCGACGCCCGCGCGGAGGCCGAGCGCATCCGCAAGGAGACCGCGGACGAGACGGACCGGCTCCGTACGGAGTCCGCCGAGCGGATCCGCACCCTCCAGGCGCAGGCCGAGACGGAGGCGGAGCGGCTGCGCACGGAGGCCGCCGCCGACGCCTCACAGGCCCGCGCTGAGGGCGAGAACATCGCCGTACGCCTGCGTTCGGAGGCCGCCGCGGAGGCCGAGCGGCTCAAGACCGAGGCGCAGGAGTCCGCGGACCGGGTGCGTGCGGAGGCCGCCGCCGCCGCCGAGCGCGTCGGCACGGAGGCCGCCGAGGAGCTGGCCGCCGCCCAGGAGGAGGCGGCGCGCCGCCGCCGCGAGGCCGAGGAGACGCTGGGCTCCGCCCGCGCGGAGGCCGACCAGGAGCGCGAGCGGGCCCGCGAGCAGAGCGAGGAGCTCCTCGCCTCCGCCCGCAAGCGCGTCGAGGAGGCGCAGGCCGAGGCGATCCGCCTGGTCGAGGAGGCCGACCGCCGCGCGACCGAGATGGTCTCGGCCGCCGAGCAGCACGCCCAGTCCGTACGGGACTCCGTCGCCGGCCTGCACGAGGCGGCGCAGGAAGAGGTCGCGGGCCTGCGTTCGGCCGCCGAGCACGCCGCCGAGCGTACGAGGACGGAGGCGCAGGAGGAGGCCGACCGCGTCCGCTCCGACGCGTACGCGGAGCGGGAGCGCGCCACCGAGGACGCCAACCGCACCCGGCGCGAGGCGTCGGAGGCGTCGGAGGCCGCGAAGGCCCTTGCCGAGCGCACGGTTTCGGATGCCATCGCGGAGGCCGAGCGGATGCGTTCGGACGCCTCGGAGCACGCCCAGCGGGTGCGCACGGAGGCGTCGGACACCATCGCGCAGGCCGAGCAGGACGCGTCCCGCACGCGCGCCGACGCCCGCGAGGACGCCAACCGCATCCGCAACGACGCCGCGAGCCAGGCCGACACGCTGATCGGCGAGGCCCGCAGCGAGGCCGAGAAGCTGCAGACCGACACGGTCGCGGAGGCCGAGCGGGTCCGCACGGAGGCGCTGGAGCAGGCGGAGCGGCTGCGTGCCGAGTCCACCGCGGAGGCCGAGCGCCTCAAGGCCGAGACGACGACCGAGGCGGAGCGGGTCCGCGCGGAGTCGGTGGCGAAGGCCGAGAAGCTCATCTCGGACGCGTCGGGCGACGCGGAGCGGCTGCGCGCCGAGGCCTCGGAGACGGTCAACTCCGCGCAGCAGCACTCCGAGCGGATCCGCGGCGAGTCCGAGCGGGTCAAGGCGGAGGCGGCGGCCGAGGCCGAGCGGCTCACGTCCGAGGCGCGCGAGGAGGCGGAGCGGACCCTCGACGAGGCCCGCCAGGCCGCCAACAAGCGCCGTCAGGAAGCGGCCGAGCAGGTCGACACGCTCATCACGGAGGCCGCCGCGGAGGCGGAGAAGCTGACCGCGGACGCGCAGGAGAAGGCGCTGAAGGCGACGACGGACGCCGAGGCGCAGGCCGACACGATGGTGGGCGCGGCCCGCAAGGAGGCCGACCGGCTCGTCGCCGCGGCGACGGTCGAGGGCAACTCGCTGGTGGAGAAGGCCCGTACGGACGCGGACGAGCTGCTCATCGGTGCGCGCGGCGACGCGACCGCTATAAGGGAGCGCTCGGAGGAGCAGCGCGACCGTCTGACGGCGGAGATCGAAGAGCTGCACGAGCGTGCCCGCCGTGAGTCCGCTGAGGCGATGAAGTCGGCGGGCGAGCGCTGCGACGCGCTGGTCAAGGCGGCGGAGGCGCAGCTGGCCGAGGCCGAGGCGAAGGCCAAGGAGCTCGTCTCCGACGCCAACTCCGAGGCGAGCAAGGTCCGTATCTCCGCCGTGAAGAAGGCGGAGGGTCTCCTGAAGGAGGCCGAGGCGAAGAAGAGCGAGCTGACGCGCGAGGCCGAGCGCATCAAGGCGGAGGCGGAGGCCGAGGCGACGCGCATGGTCGAGGAGGGCAGGCAGGAACTCGAGGTGCTTGTCCGCCGCCGGGCCGACATCAATGCGGAGATCTCCCGTGTCCAGGACGTGCTGGAGGCGTTGGAGTCTTTCGAGGCCCCCACGGGCGGTGCGAAGTCCGGGTCCGGCAGCGGTTCGGGCGCCGGTGGCGTCAAGGCCGGAGCCGCGGCGGGGTCTACACGTTCGAGTGGGAAGCAGTCTGAGGGGTAGCCAAGGAGCATCGCCCGTGCTCTGAAAGGACCTTTGGCCCTGTACCTGGCAAGCGCTCTCGCGGTTGACCACTCAAAAGGGGTGTCATTCTCCAGATCAAACGGGCATCTGCTCGATGACACGCCGCTTGGACCCCTAGGATTCCCTCTATCACCTCACCGGTCTCATTCGACAGGAACCCCATGAGCGACACTTCCCCCTACGGCTTCGAGCTTGTGCGGCGTGGGTACGACCGCGCTCAGGTGGACGAACGTATCTCCAAGCTCGTCTCCGACCGTGACAGCGCTCTTGCCCGTATCACTGCTCTGGAAAAGCGCATCGAGGAACTGCACCTCGAGACGCAGAACGCCCAGGCCCAGGTCGCCGACGCCGAGCCGTCGTACGCCGGTCTCGGTGCCCGCGTCGAGAAGATCCTCCGCCTCGCCGAGGAGGAGGCGAAGGACCTGCGCGAGGAGGCCCGGCGCGCCGCCGAGCAGCACCGCGAGCTCGCCGAGTCCGCCGCCCAGCAGGTGCGCAACGACGCCGAGTCGTTCTCGGCGGAGCGCAAGGCCAAGGCCGAGGACGAGGGCGTCCGGATCGTCGAGAAGGCCAAGGGCGAGGCGAGCGCGCTGCGGGCCGAGGCGCAGAAGGACGCGCAGTCCAAGCGTGAGGAGGCCGACGCGCTCTTCGAGGAGACCCGCGCCAAGGCCGCCCAGGCCGCCGCGGACTTCGAGACGAACCTCGCCAAGCGCCGTGAGCAGTCCGAGCGTGATCTGGCCTCGCGTCAGGCCAAGGCGGAGAAGCGCCTCGCGGAGATCGAGCACCGCGCGGAGCAGCTGCGTCTGGAGGCCGAGAAGCTGCGTACGGACGCGGAGCGCCGCGCCCGTCAGACGGTGGAGACCGCGCAGCGCCAGGCCGAGGACATCGTGGCCGACGCGAACGCGAAGGCGGACCGGATCCGTTCGGAGTCCGAGCGCGAGCTCGCCGCTCTGACGAACCGTCGCGACTCCATCAACGCGCAGCTGACGAACGTGCGCGAGATGCTGGCGACGCTGACGGGTGCGGCCGTGGCCGCCGCGGGTACGCCCGCGGAGGACGAGCCCATCTCCCGTGGGGTGCCGGCGCAGCAGACCCGCTGAAGCGCTCCGTCAGGACAGCGAGGCCCCCCGCCACTCCGGTGGCAGGGGGCTTTGTCCCGTTTTAGCGTTGCTGCATGATCGAGCTCGAGGGGCTGACCAAGCGGTACGGCGAGAAGGTGGCCGTCAACAACCTGACCTTCACCGTCCGACCGGGCATGGTCACCGGCTTTCTCGGGCCGAACGGCGCGGGCAAGTCCACCACCATGCGCATGCTGCTCGGCCTCGACAACCCCTCGGCCGGGTCCGTCCGCATCGACGGCCGGCACTACGCGCAGCTGAAGGACCCCCTCAAGTACATCGGCGCGCTGCTCGACGCCAAGGCGATGCACGGCGGCCGCAGCGCCTTCAACCACCTCCTCTGCCTCGCGCAGAGCAACGGCATCCCGCGCGCCCGCGTCACCGAGGTCCTGGACACCGTCGGCCTGACCGCCGTCGCGAAGAAGAAGGCCAAGGGCTTCTCGCTCGGCATGGGCCAGCGCCTCGGCATCGCCGGGGCGCTCCTCGGCGATCCCGAGATCCTGATGTTCGACGAGCCCGTCAACGGTCTCGACCCCGAGGGCATCCACTGGATCAGGAACCTGATGAAGTCCCTTGCCGGGCAAGGGCGTACGGTCTTCGTCTCCTCGCACCTGATGAGCGAAATGGCGCTCACCGCCGACCACCTCGTCGTCATCGGCCAGGGCCGCCTCCTCGCCGACACGTCGATGTCCGACTTCATCCGGCAGAACTCACGGTCGTACGTCAGACTCCGCTCCCCGCAGCGCGAACGCCTCCTCGACGTCCTGCACGCGGCGGGCGTCACCGCCGTCGAGGCGGGCAACGGGGCCCTCGAAGTGGACGGAACGCCGCCGGAGGAGCTCGGCGAGCTCGCCGCGAGCCATCAGCTGGTCCTCCATGAGCTGAGCCCTCAGCAGGCCTCCCTGGAAGAAGCCTTCATGCAGCTCACCGCCGAGTCGGTCGAGTACCACGCGCACACGGACAACGGAGCGGCACCACCACCACCGTCGCCGCCCGGCGGCTGGGGCGAAGGCTGGCAGCAGCAGCGGAAGGGGGCCTGAGCCATGGCCGCGGCACAAGTGCTGAGATCGGAGTGGACCAAGATCCGCTCGGTCTCGTCGACCATCTGGACGCTCGGCCTCACCTGCGTCGTCACGATCGCGCTCGGCATGGTGATCAGCATCCTGTCCAAGAACGACTACGACGGACTCGACGCCAAGGACAAGCTGACCTTCGACGCGACGTACATCAGCTTCGCCGGGATGTCCCTCGGCCAGCTCGCGATGATCGTGTTCGGGGTGCTCGTCGTCGCGAACGAGTACAGCACCGGCATGATCCGCACCTCGCTCGCGGCGGTCCCGCAGCGCGCGACCTTCCTGTTCGGCAAGATCGCCGTGGCGACGCTGCTCGCCTTCGTGGTGGGCCTGGCCACCAGCTTCCTCACGTTCTTCGTGGGGCAGGCGATGCTCGGCCCGTACAAGGCGCACCTCGGCGACCCCGGCGTGCTGCGCGCCGTCATCGGCGGCGCGCTCTACATGACGCTGATCGCGGTCTTCTCGATGGGCGTCGCCGCGATGCTGCGCAGCCCGATGCTCTCCCTTGGCATCCTGATGCCGTTCTTCTTCCTGATCTCCAGCATCCTCGGCAACGTCTCGGCGACGGAGAAGATCGGCCGCTTCCTGCCCGACCAGGCCGGAAGCAAGATCATGCAGGTCAAGCCGCCGTTCGACGACGACACCCCGTACGGGCCGTGGGGCGGGCTCGCGATCATGCTGGCGTGGGTGGTGCTCGCGCTGCTCGGTGGGTACGTACTGCTGAAGAAGCGGGACGCGTAGCGGTACTCCAGGGGGGCGCGTGTGACGGCACAGGACCGCGGGCTCGCGGCGCTCGGCCTCGCCGGGGTGCCCGCGCTGCAGCCCCTCACCTACCCGGGCCCACCCGTCACCGCGCCCGCCCTGCTGACCGGCACCGAGCTGCTGCCGCTGCGCACGCGCCCCGGCGGACTCGGCACGTGGCCCGTCGAGACCGCCGCCGGAGTTCACCGCACGCTGGACGACGTCCTGGACGCCCTCGGGCAGGTACCCGTCGCCGGACGCCACCCCGTGCTCGCCGTCGGCTCGAACGCCTCCCCCGGCCAGCTCGCCCACAAGCTCGGCAGGCTCGGCATCCCCGGCACCGTGCCGATGGTGCCGGTACGGCTGCGCGGCCTCGGCATCGGCTGCTCGGCGCACATCGGCCGGGCCGGATACGTGGCCACCGCGCCCTACGCACGCGCCGGGGAACGGCGCACCCTCGTCGTCTCCTGGCTGGACCCGGCGCAACTGCCCGCGGTCGACGCCACCGAGCTCCCCAACTACCGGCGGGTCCACCTGTCCGGGGACGCGTACGGGATGACCCTGCCGTCCGGCGAACCGCTCACCGGCGCGTCCGTCTACGTCAGCGCGCGCGGCGTCCTCGCCGACCCGCTCACCGGCCTGCCGCGGCCAGGCGGCGGCGATCAGGCGGCGCTCCTGGACGCCCTGCTCGACGCGTCCACGCCGCTGCGTGAACTGCTCGGGCCCGACGCGGCCACCTGGGTGCGCAGGGCGGCCGCCGATCCGGAGCTGCGCGCGCGGGGCACGCTGCTCTTCGCCGAGGAGGGCTGGGTGCTGCCCTGGACGGATCTACCCCACCCGTCCGCATGAAGCGCCGGTTTTACTTGCTCTTGGCTGGAACCGTCAGCTCACCGTTATCCTCCTAACCCTTACGGGGGCGTGTGCCCCGACGTCCTGAACCATTCGATGGGTGCGGAGAATGATCGAGGCAGTCGGCCTGACGAAGCGCTATGGCGCCAAGACAGCCGTGTACAACCTTTCCTTCCAGGTGCGGCCCGGAACCGTCACCGGCTTCCTCGGGCCGAACGGCTCCGGCAAGTCGACGACGATGCGCATGATCCTGGGGCTCGACGCGCCCACCAGCGGGCAGGTGACGATCGGCGGCTATCCGTACCGGAAGCTGCCGAACGCGCCGCGCCAGGTCGGTGCGCTCCTCGACGCCAAGGCCGTGCACGGTGGCCGGCACGCCCGCAACCACCTGCTCTGCCTCGCGCAGCTCTCCGGCATCCCGGCCCGCCGGGTCGACGAGGTGCTCGGCGTCGTGGGTCTGCAGGACGTGGCGAAGAAGCGCTCCAAGGGCTTCTCGCTCGGCATGGGCCAGCGCCTGGGCATCGCGGCGGCGCTCCTCGGCGACCCCCAGGTGCTGCTCTTCGACGAGCCGGTCAACGGTCTCGACCCCGAGGGCATCCTCTGGGTCCGCAACCTGATGAAGTCGCTCGCGGCCGAGGGGCGCACGGTCTTCGTGTCGTCCCACCTGATGAGCGAGATGGCCCTCACCGCCGAGCACCTGATCGTGATCGGCCGCGGCCAGCTGCTCGCCGACATGAGCGTCAGGGACTTCATCTCGCACAACTCCGCGGACTTCGCGCGGGTGCGGACGCCGGACGGCGAGACCACGGGACGCGAGAAGCTGACGGCCGCGCTGACCGAGGCGGGTGGCCAGGTGCTGCCCGAGCAGGACGGCGCGCTGCGCGTCACGGGTCTGCCGCTCCCCCGCATCAGCGACCTCGCACACGGCGCGGACGTCCGCCTGTGGGAGCTCTCCCCGCACCAGGCCTCGCTGGAAGAGGCGTACATGCGGATGACGCAGGGCGCCGTCGACTACCGCTCCACGGTCGACCAGCGCGCCGGGTTCCAGCAGGACATGCCGCCCGGCGCCCTGCCGCCCGGCCAGCAGCCGCCCGTGCCCGGCCAGGGCCAGCCCGGCTGGTACGCCCCGCCGCCGCCCCAGCCCGGCGGGCAGCCGTTCGCGATGCCGCAGCAGGGCGCGCCCGGGACGCCGAACCCCTACGCCGCCGCTCCCCCGCAGCAGGCCCCGGCAGCGGCGCCCGCGGCCCCTGCCGCCGCTCCCGCCCCCGCCCCCGACATGACCAAGCGCGACAGCGAGGACCAGCGATGACCACGCCTCCGACTCCGCAGCAGCAGCCGCAGGCGCAACCCCAGGCGCAGCCCCAGCAGGCGTACGCACAGGCGGGCGCCCCGATGCAGGGAGCTCCCCCGCAGGGAGCCCCGATGCAGGGTGCCCCCGTGGCCCCCGCACCCGCAGCCCCCGCGCCGCCCTCCGCCTGGCAGCAGGCGATGGCGAACGCCTACACCTCGCCGATCCCGGTCAAGAAGACCCACCTCGGCAACGCCCTCTCCTCGGAGTGGACGAAGATCAAGTCGGTCCGCTCCACGGTGTGGACCCTGGGCATCTTCCTGCTCCTGGTCATCGGCATCGGCCTGCTCGCCGTGGCCAACACCGACCCCGTCGACTACGCGGACATGCCGTTCACGGTCCCGGCCTTCTTCGGCCTGATGCTGGGCCAGATCTGCCTGATCACGCTGGGCGTGCTCGTCACCTCGTCCGAGTACGGCACGGGCATGATCCGTACGACGTTCACCGCGTCGCCGCAGCGCCACCGCGTCCTCACCGCGAAGATCCTGATCTTCTTCGTGGTCGCCTTCGTCGTGTCCGCCGGATCCATCCTCCTGGTGGGCCTCGCGGCGTCGGCCGCCAACAGCGGCCCGGAGGCGGGCGACCTCCCCTGGGCGGGGTCGGTCTTCAAGGGCGGCCTGTACGTCTCGCTGCTCGGTGTGCTCGCGCTCGCCGTCGGCTCGATGCTGCGGCACTCCGCGGGCGCCATCACGGCGATGCTCGGCGTGGTGCTGCTGCCCGCCATCCTGGGCGGGTTCCTGATGATCTGGGAGAGCACCCAGCCGCTCGGCGAGAAGATGAACGACTACAACGCCATCACGGCCCTCGCCAAGATCTTCGGCGCGGACGACACGGGCGCCAGCGGCGGCTCGCAGCTGACGCTGCTCGTCGTCATCACGCTGGTCGCCGTCGCCGGCGCGTTCGCGCTCCTGGAGAAGCGCGACGTATAGCCGTACGGCCGCAAGGCGTACGAGGTACTAGTACCTCGGAGCGTTACGGGACCGCTGCACCCGCGTGGTGCGGCGGTCCTTCGCGTTCCAGCACGCCTTGTGCCAGTGCCTGCGCTCGTCCACCCCGGAGTGCTCGGGCCAGGCCACCACGTGCGCGAGGCCCGACGGGATCTCCTGGTCGCACCCCGGGCAGCGGTACCGCTTGCCCGCCGCGCTCGCGCCCGCGACGTGGCGCACGCTCCACTCCTCGCCCCGCCAGCTCTCGGCGCGCTGGAAGCCGCCGTACCGACCGGAGGGCTCCGCGCCCGCCGATGTGAATGAGCTCGGCTCTCCGGCGCCCTTGGGGCGGTTGCGACGCGGGGACACGGAAACACCTCACGGGCTGTACGGCGGTCAGGGGTGTGACCAGCCTACGCGCCGCGCCGTGGGGTACCCGGCCCGCACCGACGACCTCGGATCCCGTCCACTGCACGGAAAATCAAACAATCTTCTTGCCAGCCGTGCCTTTGGCACGTGTCACGCGTTGTTGCCCGTAGGGGGAGTGCCTGCGTCGGCGTCAAGGAGGCAGGAGTTCGATGCGAGTAGGTAGTTTTGTTCTGGCCGCCCAGTTCCCCGGGCAGGGGCAGGGGGAGGCGCTGCACCGCGCGGTGCGGTCCGCCGAGGTGGCCGAGGAGGCGGGGCTCGACGCGGTCTGGCTCGCCGAGCACCACTTCGTGCCGTACGGCACGTGTCCGTCGGCGGTGACCCTCGCGGCGCTGATCCTCGGACGGACGCAACGGATCCACGTCGGCACGGCCGTGAGCGTCCTGCCGACCGCGCACCCCGTGGCGCTCGGCGAGCAGGCGGCGCTGCTGCACGTGACGACCGGCGGCCGGTTCTCGCTCGGCGTCGGACGTGGCGGCCCCTGGGTGGACCTGGAGGTGTTCGGCGCGGGCCTGGCGGCGTACGAGAAGGGGTTCCCCGAATCCCTCGACCTGCTGCTGCGGTGGCTGCGGGAACCCCGCGTCGGCGGCAGCGGCGACCGCTTCGCGTTCCGCGAGGTCGCCGTGGTGCCGCGCCCGCAGGAGGCCCTGAACGGCCAGGGCGCCGAAGGACCCGAAGTGGTCGTCGCGTGCACCTCGCCGTCCAGCGTGCGGCTCGCCGCGCAGCGCTGTCTGCCGATGCTGCTCGGCATGCACGTGGGCGACGACGAGAAGGCCGAAATGGTGGCCTTGTGGAATCGCCACGCGCGTGCTGCCGGGCATCCGCCGGAGAAGGTTTCCGCGGCACCCCACGTATCCGCCGGAGTCGCACAGGTCGCGGACCGTCGGCTCGACGCGGCCGAGGCATTACAGAAGGCGATGCCGGGGTGGCTGAAGCAAGGGCTGGACGCCCATGTGACCGTGGACGGCAGGCACCGCGCCATGCGTGACCCCGCGGCCTACACGGAACTGCTCTGCGGGCTGCACCCCGTGGGCACCCCGCAAGTGTGCGCCGACCGTCTCGCCGCCACCGCCGAGCGCACCGGCATCACGCGCTTCGCGCTGCTGGTGGAGGGCTCGGGCGACCTCGCGGCCACCGAGGAGAACGTGCGGAGGCTGGGCACCGAGGTGCTGCCCCAGCTCCGCTGAGCGCCTGGCGAGCTGCCGCTCCTGACACACCTCCCGCGTACGGAGCGGCAGCAACAGGCGTCAGCAGTCCCGGAGTTCGGGCGACTGGTTGAGCAGCTGGCCCCGGATCGAGGTGAAGCGGGCGAGCCGGTCGTCCACCGCCGGGTCAAGCGGGAACACTGCCACGCGGTGACAGTTCTGGAATGCCAGACGCACTCCGAAATGCCTCTGCAGAGCACCGCGAATCGCGTCACTCGCGAGCGCGCGCAGCAACTGGCCACGCGCCTGCTCGTCCGGCGGCGGGGTCTGGTTGTCGGCGAACTCGCCGCCGTCGACCTTCAGCTGGGCCACCAGGGAGCTGATCATCTCCCATGCGTAAGGCAGGGAGGTCCGGACGCAGTCGACGAATTCTGCTTCGTCCACCTCGCCTCGCTCGGCCTGTTCCAACAGTGCCGGTGAGACGTCGAGCGACATGGGTTCTCCTCTCGCACCCCCGGGGAGCGGGGGCCTACGGACAGGGATGGAGTCCGCCTACGCAGCGTGCACGGATGACGACCTCTAGCTTCTACGGTAGGCACCGGGCGGTGCGGGCACCAGGAGATTGGGCGCATAACCGGCCAGGATCGAACAGGCCCATCGACGGACAAGTCGCCTCTTCAGCGCGGGGGTGCCGGGAGCGGGCCGGGCGAATCGCGTACACCGCCCCGAGTCGAGTAGCGTTGCGCCCCATGCGTCTCGTCATTGCCCGATGCTCCGTGGACTACGCGGGCCGGCTCACCGCCCATCTCCCGTCGGCGCCCCGTCTGATCCTCGTGAAGGCGGACGGCAGCGTCTCGATCCACGCGGACGACAGGGCCTACAAACCGCTCAACTGGATGTCTCCGCCCTGCACCCTGAAGGAGGGGACCGGGGACGACGCGGGTGTGTGGACCGTCGTGAACAAGGCGGGCGAGAAGCTCATCATCACGATGGAGGAAGTCCTGCACGACTCGTCGCACGAGCTCGGTGTGGACCCCGGCCTCATCAAGGACGGCGTGGAAGCACACCTTCAGGAGCTGCTCGCCGACCGGATCGAGACTCTCGGTGACGGATATACGCTCATCCGCCGCGAGTACATGACGGCGATCGGCCCGGTGGACATCCTCTGCCGCGACGCCGACGGGCAGACCGTCGCCGTCGAGATCAAGCGCCGCGGTGAGATCGACGGCGTCGAGCAACTCACCCGGTACCTCGATCTGTTGAACCGCGACCCGCACCTGGCGCCGGTCAAGGGCATCTTCGCCGCCCAGGAGATCAAGCCGCAGGCCCGCGTCCTCGCCACGGACCGCGGCATCGGCTGCACCGTTCTGGACTACAACGCGCTGCGCGGCATCGAGGACGACAAGCTGCGGCTGTTCTGAGACAGGAGCCGACCCCCGTCAGACCCTGTCCTCGGCCCCCGGGCCGCTCGCCGAGTTCGAGTTGTCGGGCGAGGTCGGCGGGGACTCCTCGTCGGGAGGGGTCGTCGGCGGGGTCGTGGGCGGGGTGGTCGGCGGAGTCGTCGGGGGTGTGGTCGGCGGGTCCGTCGGCTTGTCGGTCGGCTTGGTGGGCTTGTCCGTGGGCTTGGTCGGCTTGTCGGTCGGTTTCGTCGGCGTGTCCGAGGGCTTGGACGGAGTCTCCGACGGCTCGTCGCTCTCGCTCGGCTTGTCCGACGGCTTGCCGCTGTCGCTCGGCGTCGGGCCGTCGGAGGTGCCGCTGACGCCGTCGTCGCCGGGGGTGTCGGAGCGGCTCGTGGAGTCCTTCCGCGGCTCGTCGGCGGTGAGGCCGCCGTCGTCGCGGTCCTCCTTCGCCGACTGCTCCGTCTTGACCTTGTCGTTCGGCGGGTCGTTGTCGTCGGACGTGGCGCCGAGCGTGACGACGGTGCCGAGGACGGCGACGAGGAGGGCTCCCGCGCCCGCCGCGACGAGGTTGCGGCGGGTGCCGCTGATGACGGAGCGGCGGCTCGGCGCGGGGCCCGCACCGGGCACGGGCGTCGCCTTGCTGGTGACGAGCGTCTCCGGCTCCGGGGGCGGCGTCGGCAGGGCGAACGCGGCCGCGGACGGCGTGAACGTGGCGGGGATGCCGCCGGGCGGCGACGCCGATTCCTCGTAGCGCGCGTCGGGCACCTCTTCGCCCGCGGCCGTGCGCCCGCCGGGCAGCGCGCCGCCCGAACGGTCGGCGACCAGCGCGAGGGCCCTGCGCCCGGAGATCATGCCGCGCTTGTCGGCGAGTGCGCCGCGCAGGGCTATGGACGCCTCCAGTTCGGCGCGGGCCCGGTCGAGCTGTCCGCCGCAGAGCGCGAGGACGCCCAACTCGTGGTGGAAGTACGCCTCTTCGGCGACCTCGCCCGCGTTCCGTGCCGCTTCCTGGCCGGAGCGCAGGGCACGCTCCCATGCGCCCCAGTCGAGCCCGCCGGCGAAGGCGGGCGCCGCGGTGCGGGCCAGCAGTACGGCCGCGCCGCTCTCGGTGGCGACCAGCGCGGCGAGGGCGGCCTGCACGGCGTCGGACTCGGCGGCGACCCGCTCCGGGGTGACGGAGGGGTGCCCTGACCACCAGGCGTAGTGCTGGGCGGCGCCCAGGGCGTACTCGGCGGCCTCCTCCGCGTACCCGACGGCCTCCAGCTGGGTGCGGACACCGGCGGCGAGGCGGTAGTGCGCGCCGACCGGGGTGACCAGGGCGCAGCTGACCAGTTCGGCGAGGGCCGCGTCGGCGTGGGTGTCGCCCACGAGGGCGGGCAGGTGCGCCTGGTGCGGGAGTTCACCGCCGAGGGCGACGGCGAACTTCAGGGTGGCGCGGGCGGACGGGCTGAGGCGTGAGGCGAGCAGGGCGGCGGGCGCGGCGCCGTCGGCGAGCGAGGGCAGCGGCACGTCGTGCTCGTCGGCACCCGAGTCGAAGGGCGCGTCGACGGGGGTGTCCGCGTAGTAGCCGTGCTCCTCGAAGGCGTGCGGGTCGGCGCGGAGCTGGTCGCGCTGGCGGAGCAGTGCACCGGCCTGGACGAAGCGCAGCGGGAGGCCTTCGGACTCGAACCACAGGTCGCCCGCCCAGTTGGCCTCCTCGTCGTCGAGGACGCGGCCGACGGCGCGCTCCAGGAGTTCGAGGCCGCCGCCGCGGCCGAGTCCGCCGAGGAAGACCTCTTCGAGGGGGGAGTCGGCGGACGGCGCGGCCACGTCGGGCGTGGCGGCGACGAGGAAGGCGCATTCGGGTGTCGCGTCGAGCAGCTCGTCGAGGGCGGCGCCGCCGAATTCGAGGTCGTCGAGGACGACGACGGCGCCGATCTCGCGGACGTGTTCGAGGAGCTGGGCGCGTTCGGGGCGGTGCAGTGGCGCGTCGTGGACGGCGGCGAAGAGGTCGTGGAGCAGTTCGCCGGGTGCCCTGCGGTAGCCGGAGAGGCGGACGACGCCGTCGGGGGCGAGGTCCGCGCAGTCGTCGGCGACGGCGTTCAGGAGCGCTGTGCGGCCCGAACCGGCGGGTCCGGTCAGTCTGACGGAGCGGCCGCGTGCGAGGAGCCGTACGAGCCGCTCACGCTCTTCCTGGCGCTCCAGGAGCGGCAGCCTGGGCAGTGCGGGTCCCGGCGGCACGGGCGGCATCGAGGCGCGGCGCAGCTCGGCGCGGTCGGCGGCGGAGCGCTTGCCGGGTGCGGCGGGCCGTTCGCCGGGCGGGCAGGGCTCGATCTCGCTGCCGTCGACGGGGTTGACGGTGAGCAGGAAGTCGCCGGAGACGAGCTGGACGGTGCGGGCGAGCGCGGGTGCGGGCTGCCCGAAGTCGGCTGTCAGAGGGTCGCGCGGCCGCCCGGGGCGTGCCGAGCCGTCGTCGTCGATGCCGTCGTGGCCGTGCTCTTCGGATCCCCGGTTCATCGGGTCCATGGTCCTAGCCCCCCAGATGCGTGGTGTGCAGAGCCCCCTCCGGCCTTCGTGCACACTGCGCTGTCGCTTCTGGTCCGGCGCCCCCGTGCGGGTCCGTATATCGGTGGCCACCGAACCCTAGACCTTTGCTCAGTATCTACGGGAGGGCGGGGTACCGCCCCGTCCGAGACGTCACAGGTTCGTGAGGATTGTGCGGTCAGACTCTGGGGAGCGATTCGACTCCGATGCCGCCCTCGATGGCGAGGATGCGGTGCAGCCGGGTCGCCACGAGGAGGCGCTGCATCTGCGGCGGCACGTGGCGCAGGACGAGTCTGCGTCCGCAGCGTCCCGCGCGGCGGTGGGCGCCCATGATGACGCCGAGGCCCGTGGCGTCCCACGAGTCGAGTTCGGACAGGTCGAGCACCAGGTCGCCGGCGCCGTCGTCGACGGCCGAGTGCAGGACCGTGCGGGCGTCCGCCGCGCTGCGTACGTCGAGGCGTCCCCCGACGACCAGCTGGGCCTGGTCGCCCCTGATGTGCATATGCGCTCCCCGAGAGTGCTGTGTCTGCTGTGACGCCCGATACGTAGGGCGTCTGCGTATGTCACTGCAACTGACTGCCCCGTGGGCGAGGAAGTTGCCGTCTGTAAGCGAACCGATACCGAATTCACTCCGAGGGGTGACCCGCCGGGCGCCGGAGCGTCCGACGGGGCGTCAGACGGCGTACGTCAGTGCTGGTTCAGTGCTTGTAGAACCCTTGCCCGCTCTTGCGCCCGATGTCACCGGCGTCAACCATCCGGCGCATCAGCTCCGGCGGCGCGAACTTCTCGTCCTGGGACTCCGTGTAGATGTTGTCGGTGGCGTGCAGCAGGATGTCGACGCCGGTGAGGTCGGCGGTCGCGAGCGGGCCCATGGCGTGGCCGAAGCCGAGCTTGCAGGCGATGTCGATGTCCTCGGCGGTGGCGACGCCCGACTCGTAGAGCTTGGCGGCCTCGACGACGAGCGCGGAGATCAGACGGGTCGTCACGAAGCCCGCGACGTCGCGGTTGACGACGATGCAGGTCTTGCCGACGGACTCGGCGAACTCACGGGTGCGGGCGAGGGTTTCGTCGCTGGTCTTGTAGCCGCGTACGAGCTCGCAGAGCTGCATCATCGGGACGGGCGAGAAGAAGTGGGCGCCGACGACGCGCTCCGGACGCTCCGTCACGGCCGCGATCTTGGTGATCGGGATGGCGGAGGTGTTGGAGGCGAGCACGGTGTCGTCGCGCACGAGCTTGTCGAGCGTACGGAAGATCTCGTGCTTGACCTCGAGCTTCTCGAAGACGGCCTCGACGACGATGTCCGCGTCGGCGACGGCGTCCAGGTCGGTGCTGGTCGTGATGCGTCCGAGCGCGGCCTCCGCGTCCTCGGCCGCGAGCTTGCCCTTGCTCACGAACTTGTCGTACGACGCCTTGATCCCGTCGGTGCCGCGGGTCAGGGCCTCATCGGTGACGTCGCGCAGGACGACGTCCCAGCCCGCCTGGGCGGAGACCTGAGCGATGCCGGACCCCATGAGTCCGGCTCCGATGACGGCGAGCTTCCGTGCCACTGTTCCGACTCCCCTACCGCTTGTCACGCTTGGCTTGCACGCTGTTCACGTATGCCTTCCCGGCGCACGTTAGCGGCCGTGGGCGCGCCTGTGGCGGTAAGGAGATGCGCGTCACGTCTCAAATGACGGACATCACACTGGTACGCGTCATTCGGCGGCGCGCGGCGCGTAGTTGAGGACCTTCTCGCTCAGCAGGTCCTCCATCTCGTCGAGCAGCGCGAGGGCCTCACGGGACACTTCGGCGGGCTCGCGGCGCTGGGACATCTCGTCGCCGATCCATGCCATGAGCGTGCTGTGCACCCAGGAGAGCTGTCCGGCGACGAGGCCGGGGAGCGGGTCGCCCCCGGCGGCCCCGGCCTCCTTGGCGAGGGTCCCGGTGAGCCGGTCGAGGGCCTCCTGCTGGATCGCCCAGAGCCGGGAGCGCAGGGCGTGCGCCTCGGTGATGACCTTCATGAAGTCGGCCCAGCCCGGGAAGAGCCCGACCGCCGGTGAGACGGCCTCCACTTCGGCGCGGAGCTCGCGCAGGACGGCGTCGGCGGCGGACTCCCCTTCGTGGCGGCCGCGCACGTAGCGGGAGAGGCGGTCGATGACGTCGTCGCCCCGGTCGAGGAACAGGTCCTCCTTGGCCGGGAAGTAGTTGTAGACCGTGTTGACCGAGACGTCCGCGGCGTCCGCGATCTCGGCAATGGTCACGGTGACGAACCCGTGCTCCAGGAAGAGCCCGGTCGCGATGTCCGAGATCCGCTGTTTCGTCTGCCGCTTCTTGCGCTCGCGCAGGCCTTCACTCATGCCTCCCATCCTAGGGACCCTGAAATTTTGGCGACACACCAACTCTTGGCCTCACTGAAATTTTGGAGCGGTTGCAAAATTTGGGCGTCTCTGTTTTTGTGGTCGCCATGGCAATCATCAGCACCTCCGGGCTCGCCCGGACCTTCCGGACCAAGGGCGGCCCCGTCGAGGCCGTGCGCGGCATCGACCTGCGCGTCGAGCCCGGCGAGATCCTCGGCTTCCTCGGGCCGAACGGCGCGGGCAAGACGACGACCCTGCGCATGCTGACCACGCTGCTCCCGCCCACCGGCGGCGCCGCCACCGTCGCGGGCCGCGACCTGGCGAAGGACCCCGCAGGGGTGCGCGAGCGGATCGGCTACGTCGCCCAGTCCGGCGGCGTCGACCTGAGCATCTCCGTACGCGAGGAACTCATCACCCAGGGCCGCCTCTACCGCCTGACGAAGGCTCAGGCGGCCGCCCGGGCGGAGGAGCTGGCCCACGACCTCGGCCTGACCGAACTGATGGAGCGGCCCTGCGCCGCCCTCTCCGGCGGCCAGCGCAGGCGGCTCGACATCGCCCTGGGGCTCACCCACCGGCCCGAGGTGCTCTTCCTCGACGAGCCGACCACCGGACTCGACCCGGGCAGCCGGGCCGACCTGTGGCAGCTGGTGCGCAAGCTGCGCGACGACCACGGCACGACCGTCTTCCTCACCACGCACTACCTCGACGAGGCCGACGCCCTCTCCGACCGCCTGGTCGTCGTCGACAAGGGCGTCGTCGTCGCCGAAGGCACACCGAGCGCGCTGAAGCTGCGGTACGGCGGCTCGATCGACGCCACCCTCCAGGACACCTTCCTCGCCATCACCGGGCGCGACATCGCGCCCCAGTCCCCCACGGACACGACTCCCGTCGCCGTCTGACCCTCACCACCCGGGACCCCCACCATGCCTGCACTGCTCGCCGACACCGCCCTGATCTTCGGGCGGTACGCCCGGCAGACCCTGCGCTCCAAGTTCCAGATCCTGTTCGGCGTCCTCACCCCGCTGCTCTACCTCCTCTTCTTCGGCCCGCTCCTCACCGACCTGCCGCTCGGCTCCGACGGCGACTCCTGGCAGGTGCTCGTACCGGGACTGCTGCTCCAACTCGGCCTGTTCGGCGCCACCTTCAGTGGGTTCGCGCTCATCATCGAGAAGCAGTTCGGCGTGGTGGAGCGGATGCGGGTGACACCCGTGAGCCGTCTCGCGCTGCTCCTCGGGCGGATCCTGCGCGACGCCGCGCTCTTCGTCTTCCAGGCGGTGCTGCTCGTGCTCGCCTCGCTGGCGATGGGGCTCAGGGCGCCGCTCGGCGGCGTCCTCATCGGCTTCGCGTTCGTGGGGCTCCTGACCGCCGGGCTCGCCTCGCTCTCGTACGCGCTGGCCATGAAGGTCGACAAGCCGCACGAGTTCGGTCCCGCCGTCAACGCGGTGAGCATGCCCTCGATGCTGCTCTCCGGCCTGATGCTGCCGATGGCGCTCGCACCGGCCTGGCTCGACGTCCTCTCCCACTTCATGCCGTTCCGCTACCTCGTCGACGCGGTGCGCGCGGGATACGTGGGCGACTACGCGACGACGACGATGCTGTACGGCGTCCTGATGGCCCTCGCCTTCGTCCTGCTCTCCGTGACGGTGGGCACACGTGTCTTCAAGAGAGCCGGAGCCTAACTAGGCTGGCCGTATGGTCAATCTGACGCGCATCTACACCAGGACCGGCGACCGGGGCACGACGGCCCTCGGGGACATGAGCCGCACCGCCAAGACCGATCTGCGCATCTCGGCGTACGCCGACGCCAACGAGGCCAACGCGGCCATCGGCACGGCGATCGCGCTCGGACAGCTCGACGCGGAGGTGGTGAAGGTCCTCGTACGCGTCCAGAACGACCTCTTCGACGTGGGCGCCGACCTGTCCACGCCGGTCGTCGAGGACCCGAAGTATCCGCCGCTGCGCGTCGAGCAGTCCTACATCGACAAGCTGGAGTCGGACTGCGACCGCTTCCTGGAGGAGCTGGAGAAGCTGCGCAGCTTCATCCTGCCGGGGGGCACGCCCGGCGCGGCGCTGCTGCACCAGGCGTGCACGGTGGTGCGGCGCGCCGAGCGGTCGACGTGGGCGGCCTTCGAGGTTCACGGCGACACGATGAACCCGCTGACCGCGACCTACCTCAACCGCCTCTCCGACCTCCTCTTCATCCTCGCCCGGGCGGCGAACAAGGCGGTCGGGGACGTGCTGTGGGTGCCGGGCGGCGAGCGGTAGCGTTCACACCCCCGTGCGTTCCTGCTCGCGGGCAGGGGCCTTCTTCGGGAAGAGCGTGTAGCTGAGCGCGATCAGGCCGTGGATGCCCGCCGTACGCCACGCCGTGTGCATCCACGCCTGCAGCGACGAGGTGCGGCCGGGGTCGTCGACGTACCACATGGCGAGCAGCAGCAGCCCGCTCGCGACGGCCGCCCCGACGACCGAGCCGAGCCAGACCTTCGCCTCGTGCAGGGCGCGGGCCTTGCCGTAGCGCGGCGGACGCGGCACCGGCATGCCCTGGAAACGGTGCGCCGCGTGGCCGTCGAGCCACTTCACGGTGCGGTGGCCGTGCCCCACGGTGTAGCCGATGTACAGCGCCGCGAGGCCGTGCTTCCAGCTGGGGTCGGCGCCGTTCTTCAGGTCGAGCGCGGTCACCACCAGAAGCACGAGTTCGAGCAGCGGCTCGCACAGCAGGATCGCGATGCCCAGGCGCGGCATGCGCAGCAGATAGCGGGTGGCGAGCCCGGCGGCCAGCAGGACCCAGAAGCCGACCTCGCAGATGATGATCAGCGCGACGATCACAGCGCTCTCCTCACGTTCGCTCCCCCTGCCACTCCGTCACTCCTCAAGGCTCGCGCCCCGGCCGCCGTGGATCGTCGTCGTCAGTGACGAAGTGGGACTGCATCCTTCGATGTAGCGCCCGGTTCCTCCCCCAGGACCAGGCAGGACGGCCGGTCCACCGTGTTGGATGGGGACATGGCCCTGTCCCTGCCCCGCCCGCAACGCGTCGACGTGCAGATCGCCGCGGCCAGCCTGCTCTGCGGGCTGGCGCTGTGGGCGCTCGGGCTGCGCTCGCAGACCGACCGGCCGCTCGGCAACCACTGGTCGCTGCTGCCGCTCTTCGCCCTTGCGGGGCTCGAACTACTGCGCAGCACCAAGCCGCAGTTCGCCTTGGTCACGGCCACGTTCGCGCTGGTGGCCGACCAGTTCACGGCGGGCAACCTCGCGTCGATCCTGATGTTCACGGACATCATGTACGCGGCTGTCGTGTACGGGACACCGGCTGCCGCCCGACGTATCCCGATCACGTCCGGCGTCATCACGGTGGCCGTGACCGTGGCATTCCTCGCCTGGTGGCAGGACCCGCAGGCCGTCCTCCTCGGCGTCGCAACCGGCATCGTGGCCTTCACGCCCGCCGCCACCGGCGTCCTGGTGCGCAACCACCGGGAGGCCACCGCCGCGGCGAAGCTGCGGGCCGAGCAGACCGCGCTGCTCGCCGAGATGGACCGGGTCCAGGCCGTCGGCGCCGAGCGCGCCAGGATGGCCAGGGAGCTGCACGACATGGTCGCCAACCACCTCTCGGCGATCGCCATCCACTCGACGGCCGCACTCTCCCTCGACGACCCCAAGACCAGCCAGGACGCCCTCGGCGTGATCCGGGAGAACAGCGTCGAGGGGCTGGCGGAGATGCGCCGCCTCATCGGCATCCTGCGCGACCAGACCGGCGACCTGGAGCCCGCGGCCGCGCCCACCCTGGACGGCCTCGCCGCCCTCGTCGCGGGCGCCCGCACCAACGGCCTCGACGTCACGCTCGACGACGCCCGCCCCGGGGACGGGCCGAAGCTGCCCGCGCCGGTGGAGCTCGCGGCGTACCGCATCGTGCAGGAGTCCCTGACGAACGCCCTCAAGCACGCGTCCCCCGGCCTGGTCACCGTGGCCCTCGCACAGCGGCCGCGCGCCCTCACCGTCCGCGTCACCTCCCCGTACGGGGACCCCTCCGGGCCGCGCGCCCCCGGCTCCGGCGCCGGCCTCGTCGGCATGCGCGAGCGCACCGATCTGCTCGGCGGCACCTTCGAATCGGGCCCCGAGAGCACCCCTGACGGCAAGGTCTGGAGCGTCTTCGCGACCCTGCCCGTCGATCCAGCGGACGAAGGAGCCAAGGAATGATCCGGGTACTGGTCGCCGAGGACCAGTCGGCCGTGCGCGCGGGACTTGTCCTGATCCTGCGCAGCGCGTCCGACATCGAGGTCGTCGGTGAGGCGGCGGACGGCGAGGAGGCGGTCGCGCTCGCCCGCGAACTCCGCCCCGACCTGGTCCTGATGGACATACAGATGCCGCGCCTCGACGGGGTGTCGGCGACCCGGCAGGTCGTCGCCGAGCAGCTCGCGGACGTACTCGTCCTGACCACCTTCGACCTCGACGAGTACGTGTTCGGGGCGTTGCGGGCGGGCGCGTCCGGGTTCCTCCTGAAGAACACGGAGGCGAAGGACCTCATCGAAGGCGTCCGTACGGTCGCGCGCGGCGAGGGCCTGATCGCGCCCGCCGTGACCCGTCGGCTGATCTCCGAGTTCGCCGCTCCGGCGAAGCCCGTACGCGACGAGAACGCGCCGGACCCCGCGATCCTGGACAGCCTCACGCGGCGGGAGCGCGAGGTGCTCTCCTGCATCGGTGAGGGGATGTCGAACGCCGAGATCGCGGCCCGTCTCGCGATGGCGGAGGCGACGGTGAAGACGCACGTCAGCCGCATGCTGGGCAAGCTGGAGCTGCGCAGCCGGGTGCAAGCCGCGGTGCTGGCGCAGGAGTTGGGCGTCTGAAGCGGAACCGGGGGCGCCGGGCCGTCGCGATCCGGCCAATGGTTCAGACCTCTTGACCGATGGTCCAGACCTTTCTATTCTCGCCGCACTGCGGTGAGCACTCCCCCACGTGTCCACGTGCTCACGGGCGGCGCAGGGTCCAAGCCCCTAACGGCCCCGGAACTCACCCGAGGAGCACTCGTGCGCTTCACGACGAACAGCACACGCCCGAGAGTCGGATTCAGACACAAAGCCGTGGCGGGGGTGACGACCCTGTTCCTCCCGCTCGCCACCCTCGTCGCCCTCGGCGGCCCCGCCGACGCGGCGCCCGAGGCCGCCCCCGAGGCCACCGCCACGTACGCCAAGACCCAGGACTGGGGCGGCGGCTTCGAAGGCAAGTGGACGATCAAGAACACCGGCACCACCACGCTCAGCTCCTGGAACGTCCAGTGGGACTTCCCCTCCGACACGAAGGTGACCTCGGCCTGGGACGCCACCGTCACCAACTCCGGAACCCGCTGGACCGGCAAGAACCTCGGCTGGAACGGGACGCTCGCCCCCGGCGCCTCGGTCTCCTTCGGGTTCAACGGCACCGGCCCCGGCGCCCCCTCCAAGTGCACGCTGAACGGCGGCAGCTGCGACGGCGGCAGCGTCCCCGGCGACAACCCGCCGAGCGCCCCCGGCACCCCGACCGCGTCCGGCATCACCGACACCGGTGTGAAGCTGGACTGGAAGGCCGCCACCGACGACAAGGGCGTCAAGAACTACGACGTCCTGCGCGACGGCGCGAAGGTCGCCACGGTCACCGGCACCTCGTACAGCGACAGCGGTCTGACCGCGGGCACCGACTACTCGTACAGCGTCCAGGCCCGTGACACCGCCGACCAGACGGGTCCCGCCAGCGACGCCGTCAAGGTCCGCACCACCGGTGGCGGCGGCCCCGACCCCGAGCCCGGCGACAAGGTCAAGCTCGGCTACTTCACGGAGTGGGGCGTCTACCAGCGCAACTACCACGCGAAGAACATCGCGACCTCCGGCTCGGCCGGCAAGATCACGCACATCAACTACAGCTTCGGCAACGTCCAGGGCGGCAAGTGCACCATGGGCGACGCCTATGCGGCGACCGACAAGGCGTACACCGCCGACCAGTCCGTGGACGGCGTCGCCGACACCTGGGACCAGCCGCTGCGCGGCAACTTCAACCAGCTGCGCAAGCTGAAGGCGAAGTACCCGAACATCAAGATCCTCTGGTCCTTCGGCGGCTGGACCTGGTCCGGCGGCTTCACCGACGCCATGAAGAACCCGGCGGCATTCGCCAAGTCCTGTCACGACCTGGTCGAGGACCCGCGCTGGGCCGACGTCTTCGACGGCATCGACCTGGACTGGGAGTACCCGAACGCCTGCGGTCTGTCCTGTGACACCAGCGGCCCCGCCGTCTTCAAGAACATGATGCAGGCGTTCCGCAACGAGTTCGGCTCCAAGAACCTCGTCACGGCCGCGATCACCGCGGACGGCTCCAGCGGCGGCAAGATCGACGCGGCCGACTACGGCGGCGCCTCGCAGTACGCCGACTGGTACAACGTGATGACGTACGACTTCTTCGGCGCCTGGGCGGCGAAGGGCCCGACGGCCCCGCACTCCCCGCTCACGTCCTACCCGGGCATCCCGCAGGACGGCTTCAACTCCGCGGCGGCGATCTCCAAGCTCAAGGCGAAGGGCGTGCCCTCCGCGAAGCTCCTGCTCGGCATCGGCTTCTACGGCCGCGGCTGGACCGGCGTGACGCAGAAGGAGCCGGGCGGTACGGCGACGGGTGCGGCGCCCGGAGCATACGAGGCGGGCATCGAGGACTACAAGGTCCTCAAGAACTCCTGCCCGTCCAACGGCACGATCGCGGGCACGGCGTACGCCCACTGCGGCACGAACTGGTGGTCCTACGACACGCCGTCCACCGTCCGCTCCAAGATGGCGTGGGCCAAGGACCAGAAGCTCGGCGGTGCGTTCTTCTGGGAGTTCAGCGGTGACACGTCCAACGGTGAGTTGGTGACTGCGATCAACGACGGCCTGAAGTAGTACGCGCCGTCCCCCCAAGACGAAGCCGGGAAGACAGGAACGCCCCCTGTCTTCCCGGCTTCTTCATGCCGTACGAACTCTCGTACTAGGCCACATTCACTCTCTGGCCCGGCGGGGCCGCTTCCAGCCACGCCAGGAAACCCGTCAGGGCGTCCTCGCTCATCGCCAGTTCCAGGCGGGTGCCGCGGTGCAGGCAGCCAAGGACGATCGCGTCGGAGAGCAGGGCGAGCTCCTCCTCGCCGTCCGGGGCGCGGCGGTCCACGACCTCGATGGCGGAGCGCTCGAGAACCCGGCGCGGCCGGGGAGCGTAGGAGAAGACGCGGAACCACTCGACGCGGTCACCGTTGTAGCGGGCGACCCCGTACCCCCAGCCTTTGCCGGAGGTGTCGCCCTTCTCGGGGGCGTCCCACCGCAGGCTGCAGTCGAACGTGCCGCCGGAGCGCTGGATGAGCCGGCGCCGCAGGCCGAAGACGAAGAGCCCCACCAACACCAGCACGATCAAAGCTAGTCCGCACACGAGCAGAGTGAGGATCATCGGCACCGACCTCCTCGCCTCTACCGTCGGCCGAAGGGCCGACAACGGACCAATACATTGCACCCGCATTGCCTCAGCCGCGACCCGGTCCGGATTGTTCCCGGACCTGGCCGCGGCTGAGTCACGTTACGCCGCGCGCTGGGGTCAGCGCGTCGCCACCGCACGCAGTCGGACGTCGGCGCGACGCTCGGCCGAGGCGTCGGCCTCGCCCTTCGCGCGCTCCAGCGCCCGCTCCGCACGCTGGACGTCGATCTCGTCGGACAGCTCCGCGATCTCGGCCAGCAGCGACAGCTTGTCGTCCGCGAAGGAGATGAATCCTCCGTGGACAGCGGCCACGACCGTGCCGCCGTCACTCGTACGAATGGTCACCGGGCCCGATTCCAGCACACCGAGCAGCGGCTGGTGACCGGGCATGACGCCGATGTCGCCGGACGTGGTGCGCGCGACGACCAGGGTGGCCTCACCGGACCAGACACTGCGGTCCGCTGCGACCAGCTCGACATGCAGCTCAGCAGCCAAGGGTGGCTCCTCGGGTCACCACCCGGCGGTTCAGCCGGGTGTTGGGTCAAATTCTAGTGGGCGTACGGAGAGGGGCGGGACACTGCCCCTGCGCGGGGTGCTCCCCGCCCCTCTCCGGATCGAGCTGCAGAGCTCAGGAGACGCCGAGCTCCTTGGCGTTCTTCTTGAGGTCCTCAAGACCACCGCACATGAAGAAGGCCTGCTCGGGGAAGTGGTCGTACTCACCGTCGCAGATCGCGTTGAACGCCGCGATCGACTCCTCGAGGGACACGTCCGAGCCGTCCACACCGGTGAACTGCTTGGCGGCGTGGGTGTTCTGCGACAGGAAGCGCTCCACGCGACGGGCACGGGCGACGACGAGCTTGTCCTCTTCGCTGAGCTCGTCGATACCGAGGATCGCGATGATGTCCTGGAGGTCCTTGTACTTCTGGAGGATCCCCTTGACGCGCATGGCGCAGTTGTAGTGGTCCTGCGCGATGTAGCGCGGGTCCAGGATGCGGGACGTGGAGTCCAGCGGGTCCACGGCCGGGTAGATGCCCTTCTCGGAGATCGGACGGGAAAGCACCGTCGTCGCGTCGAGGTGGGCGAACGTGGTGGCCGGGGCCGGGTCGGTCAGGTCGTCCGCGGGGACGTAGATCGCCTGCATCGAGGTGATCGAGTGACCACGGGTCGACGTGATGCGCTCCTGGAGGAGACCCATCTCGTCGGCCAGGTTCGGCTGGTAGCCCACCGCGGAAGGCATGCGGCCGAGCAGGGTCGAGACCTCGGAACCGGCCTGCGTGAAGCGGAAGATGTTGTCGATGAAGAACAGCACGTCCTGCTTCTGCACATCGCGGAAGTACTCCGCCATGGTCAGACCGGCCAGGGCGACGCGCAGACGCGTGCCCGGCGGCTCGTCCATCTGGCCGAACACCAGCGCGGTCTTGTCCAGAACGCCGGCTTCCTCCATCTCGACCATGAGGTCGTTGCCCTCACGGGTACGCTCGCCGACACCGGCGAAGACGGAGACACCGTCGTGCAGCTTGGCCACACGGACGATCATTTCCTGGATCAGAACGGTCTTGCCGACACCGGCACCACCGAACAGACCGATCTTTCCACCCTTGACGTACGGGGTGAGAAGGTCGACGACCTTCAGGCCGGTCTCGAACATCTCGGTCTTGGACTCGAGCTGGTCGAAGGCCGGGGCCTTGCGGTGGATCGTCCAGCGCTCGGCCTCGGCGACCGAGGACGGGTCGTCGTTCAGCACCTCACCGAGGGTGTTGAACACACGGCCCTTGGTCACGTCGCCGACCGGCACCGAGATGCCCTTGCCGGTGTTGGTGACCGGGGCCTGGCGGACCAGGCCGTCGGTGGGCTGCATCGAGATCGCGCGGACCACGCCGTCGCCCAGGTGCTGGGCGACCTCGAGGGTCAGCGTCTTCTTCGCGCCCTCGGTCGACGGGTCGTCGACCTGGACGTGCAGGGCGTTGTAGATCTCCGGCATCGCGTCGACGGGGAACTCCACGTCGACGACCGGGCCGATGACCCGGGCGACGCGGCCCGTGGCAACGGCCGTCTCAACAGTGGTCGTCATTACTTGTCACTCCCCGCGGTCGCGTCGGCCAGGGCTGCTGTGCCGCCGACGATCTCGCTGATTTCCTGGGTGATTTCGGCCTGGCGGGCCGCGTTGGCAAGCCGGGAGAGGCTGTTGATCAGATCCCCGGCGTTGTCGGTCGCCGACTTCATCGCGCGGCGCGTGGCGGCGTGCTTGGAAGCAGCCGACTGGAGCATCGCGTTGTAGATACGGCTCTCGACGTACCGCGGCAGCAGGGCGTCGAGGACGTCCTCCGCCGACGGCTCGAAGTCGTACAGCGGCAGAATCTCGTCCTTGCCGGACTTCGACTCCTCCGCCACCTCCTCGAGGCTGAGCGGCAGCAGGCGGCCGTCGACGGCCGTCTGCGTCATCATCGAGACGAACTCGGTGTAGACGATGTGGAGCTCGTCCACGCCGCCCTCCGCCGTCTCCTTCTCGATGGCCTCGATCAGCGGCACCGCGACCTTCTTGGCGTCCGCGTACGTGGGCTCATCGGTGAAGCCCGACCACGACTCCACGACCTTGCGCTCGCGGAAGTTGTAGTGGGCCAGACCACGGCGGCCGACGATGTACGTGTCGACCTCCTTGCCCTCGGCCTCGAGGCGCTCGGTGAGCTGCTCCGCGGCCTTGATGGCGTTGGAGTTGAAGGCGCCGGCCAGTCCGCGGTCGCTCGTGAGGAGCAGAACCGCGGTACGGGTCGCCGTCTCCGCCTCGGTGGTCAGCGGGTGCTTCGTGTTCGAACCAGTGCCGACCGCCGTGACCGCCCGGGTGAGCTCGGTCGCGTACGGCGTGGAGGCCGCCACCTTGCGCTGCGCCTTGACGACACGCGAGGCGGCGATCATCTCCATCGCCTTGGTGATCTTCTTGGTCGCGGTGACGGATCGGATGCGACGCTTGTAGACCCGGAGCTGGGCTCCCATGAGTCAGGTCCCTTCCTTACGTCACTTGGCAGCGGCGGGGGCGTCCTCGCCGAGAAGCTTCCCGTCCGAGGTCTTGAACTGCTTCTTGAACTTCTCGATGGCGTCGCCGACGGCCTGCAGCGTGTCGTCCGACATCTTGCCGCCCTCCTTGATGGAGGTCATGAGGCCCTTCTCACCCTGGTGCAGGTAGGAGAGGAGCTCGCTCTCGAAGCGACGGATGTCGACGACCGGCACGTCGTCCATGCGACCGGTGGTACCGGCCCACACGGAGACGACCTGGTTCTCGGTCGCCATCGGCTCGTACTGCGGCTGCTTGAGCAGCTCGACCATGCGCTGGCCGCGCTCGAGCTGGGCCTTCGACGCGGCGTCCAGGTCGGAACCGAAGGCGGCGAACGCCTCGAGCTCACGGAACTGGGCGAGGTCCACGCGGAGGCGGCCCGAGACCTGCTTCATCGCCTTGTGCTGCGCGGAACCACCGACACGGGAGACGGAGATACCGACGTTCAGCGCGGGGCGCTGACCGGCGTTGAAGAGGTCCGACTCCAGGAAGCACTGGCCGTCGGTGATGGAGATGACGTTGGTCGGGATGAACGCCGACACGTCGTTCGCCTTCGTCTCGACGATCGGCAGACCGGTCATCGAGCCCTTGCCCAGCTCGTCCGAGAGCTTCGCGCAGCGCTCGAGCAGACGCGAGTGCAGGTAGAAGACGTCACCCGGGTAGGCCTCGCGCCCCGGCGGGCGGCGGAGCAGCAGGGACACGGCGCGGTAGGCGTCGGCCTGCTTCGAGAGGTCGTCGAAGACGATGAGGACGTGCTTGCCCTCGTACATCCACTGCTGGCCGATGGCCGAGCCGGTGTAGGGCGCCAGGTACTTGAAGCCCGCCGGGTCGGACGCCGGGGCGGCGACGATGGTCGTGTACTCCAGCGCGCCGGCCTCTTCGAGGGCACCGCGCACGGAGGCGATGGTGGAACCCTTCTGACCGATGGCGACGTAGATGCAGCGCACCTGCTTGTTCACGTCGCCCGAGCGCCAGTTCTCGCGCTGGTTGATGATCGTGTCGACGGCCAGGGCGGTCTTGCCGGTCTGGCGGTCACCAATGATCAGCTGACGCTGGCCGCGGCCGATCGGGGTCATCGCGTCGACGGCCTTGTAGCCGGTCTCCATCGGCTCGTGCACCGACTTGCGCTGCATGACCGTGGGGGCCTGCAGCTCAAGGGCACGACGACCGCTGGTCTCGATCTCGCCGAGGCCGTCGATCGGGTTGCCGAGCGGGTCGACGACGCGGCCGAGGTAGCCCTCGCCCACGGCGACCGACAGCACCTCGCCGGTGCGGGTGACCGACTGGCCTTCCTCGATACCGCTGAACTCACCGAGGACGATCGAACCGATCTCGCGCTCTTCCAGGTTCAGCGCGAGACCGAGGGTCCCGTCCTCGAACTTCAGCAGCTCGTTGGCCATGGCCGAGGGCAGGCCCTCGACCTTCGCGATGCCGTCGCCGGCAAGGGTGACCGTACCGACCTCCTCGCGCGAGGCCGCGTCCGGCTTGTACGCCTGGACAAAGTTCTCCAGCGCGTCCCGGATCTCCTCCGGCCGGATCGTGAGCTCCGCCATCTGGGTTCCCTGCTCTCCTTGTTGGGCCCGAAGTTTTCTTGGGGGGTCTGGGGTCAGCCCCCAGGAATCCTCTGCACGGCCCAACTAGGGCCGTAGGTCGTGCTTTGTTGCTTTGCTTTACTGGCCGGCCACGCGGCGGCCGACTTCCTCGATGCGGTCCGCGATGGAGCCGTTGATGACCTCGTCGCCCACCTGGACCGTGATCCCGCCGAGGACCCCGGGGTCCACGTCGAGGTTCAGGTGCATCGGGCGTCCGTACACCTTGGCCAGGGCGGCGCCGAGACGCTCCTTCTGCCGGTCCGAGAGCGGAACAGCGGAAGTGACGACGGCGACCATCCGGTTGCGGCGGTCGGCGGCCAGCTTGGAGAGGGACACGATGCCCTCTTCCAGGCTACGTCCACGCGGCGCGGTCACGAGGCGCTCGACGAGACGCTCCGTGACGTCCTCGGCGCGGCCGCCGAGCAGGCTGCGCAGCAGCTCGCTCTTGGCCGTGCCGGTCGCGGCGCGGTCGGTCAGCGCGGCACGCAGCGCGGTGTTGGACGAGACGATCCGGCTGAACCGGAAGAGCTCGTCCTCGACGTTGTCCAGGGCGCCGGCCTTCTGCGCACCGGTCAGGTCGGCGAGGTCGGCGAGCTCCTCGAGGGCGTCCACCAGGTCACGCGACTGCGACCAGCGCGAGCGCACCATTCCGGCGACCAGGTCGGCGGTCTCGCCGCCCACCTGTCCGGAGAGCAGACGTCCCGCGAGCTCGGCCTTGGCCTCACCGGACTGCGCCGGGTCGGTCAGGACCCGACGCAGCGACACCTCACGGCTGAACAGCGCGGTGACCGCGGCGAGCTCGTCCGCGAGCCGCTCCGCGTCGACCGAGGTGCTGTCCGTCAGCGCGTCGAGGCGCTCGCGCGCGGCGGCCAGGGCCTCGCGGCTAGCTCCGTGCGCTGTCATCGAGCAGCCTCGGCCTTCTGCTCCAGCTCGTCGAGGAAGCGGTCGATCGTGCGGCTCTGCCGGGCGTGGTCCTCAAGGGACTCGCCGACGAGCTTGCCCGCCAGGTCGGTGGCCAGCTGGCCCACGTCCTGACGCAGCGACTGCGCGGCGGCCTTGCGGTCGGCCTCGATCTGCGTGTGGCCCGCGGCGACGATCTCCTCGCGCTGACGCTGGCCCTCGGCCCGCATCTCGGCGATGAGCGTGGCGCCCTGCTCCTGCGCCTCCTGGCGCAGACGCGCGGCCTCGTGCCGGGCCTCGGCGAGCTGAGCCTTGTACTGCTCAAGAACGCTCTGGGCCTCGGTCTGAGCGGCCTCGGCCTTCTCGATACCGCCTTCGATCGCCTCCCGGCGCTCTTCCAGAACCTTGTTGATGTTCGGGAGGAGCTTCTTCCAGAAGAAGAAGAAGACGATGGCGAAGGCGATGGCGCCGACGAGCAGCTCAGGACCGGGCGGAATGAGCGGGTTCTGCTCCTCCGAGTGCTCGGCCGCCAGCTGTACCAGGTTGGCGATCACATCATTGCCTTTCGTCGAACGGTACTAATCGTCTCTGGCGATCAGGAGCTGTAGACGAAGGGCATGACGATGCCGATGAGGGCGAGCGCCTCACAGAAGGCGAAACCAAGGATCTGGTTGGCACGGATCAGACCGGCGGCTTCGGGCTGACGGGCCAGGGCCTCGGTGCCCTTACCGAAGACGATGCCAACACCGATGCCGGGGCCGATCGCGGCGAGACCGTAACCAATGGAGCCGAGGGCCTTGAGGTCACCGGTGACGGCGGCGAGTTCGAGAGTCGCGGACATGCCGTTACTTCCTTCTCTTTCATGGACCGGTGGGGGTTGGCCACCGGGCGCTTAGGGGGTTGCGGAGGGGCTCAGTGGTGCTTGGCGAGAGCGCCCTGGATGTACGAGCAGGCCAGGAGCACGAAGACGTACGCCTGAACGGCCTGCACGAAAAGCTCGAAGAGGATCATGGCCATGGTCATCACGAAGGAGACACCGGCGGCCGGGATCAACCAGCTGTTCAGCAGGTACCAGGAGGCGACGGTGAACATCACCAGCATCAGGTGACCGGCGAACATGTTGGCGAAGAGTCGCACGGCATGCGTGAAGGGGCGCACCAGCAGGTTCGAGAAGAACTCGATGAACGACACGAGCCACTTGATCGGGCCGAGCGAGTTGTCGAACCCGGTGATGTTCTTCCAGCCGCCCACGAAGCCGTGCTTCTTGAAGGTGAGAGGCACCCAGACCAAGTAGACGACCGCCGCGAGCACCGCCGGGTAGGCGATGATCGACGAGACCGGGAACTGGGTCAGCGGGATCACGGACCAGATGTTCATGATCCAGATAAAGAAGAACAGCGAGACCATGAGCGGGACGTACTTCTCGCCGTCCTTCTTGCCCATCGTCTCGTAGACGATCCCGCGGCGTACGAAGTCGTAGCCTGCCTCGCCCATCATCTGCAGCTTGCCCGGGACCAACTTGGCCTTGCCGAACGCCACGTAGAAGAAGGTGACGACGACGAGCGTGGTCAGCAGGGCGAGCAGCATGACCTTGTTGAACTCGAACCCGCCGACGGTGAAGATCGGCTTGAAAAGGAACGAGTGCAGGCCCGGAGCCGGGAAGCCACAGCCGTTGTCGGACATGATCCGACAGCTCCAGTCAAAGGCGAGCTCAGTTTGGTCAGCACTCACCGCGGGCTCCTTCGGCGTGACGCATAGGTACGGCAACCTCGTTGTCGTGTCGGCGCGGCGCGCGGCCGCGGGTCGGCACCGGACTGGTGTTTCGGAAGTGTGAGCGGCGTTCAGGCATCGAGCCTCGCGATTGTGCAGGCGTCAGCTCAGATGCCCGCGCCCGCAGTGCCGCAGTTGGCACCGGACGATAGCAGCATCTCGAACGGCCATTTATCCCGCCCCTACCCTTCACGTCGACGACCCCGACTTCTCCGGCTTGTCCTTCTTGGAGGAGTCGCTTTCGGAGTCGGGTTCGACGTAAAGGATCTTCGCCTTCATGTGCGCACGCGCCTGTGCGGCCATCCACACGATGGTCGCCGCGACGAGTGCGGCGGCGAAGGCCCTCGGATTGAAGAGCGTGGTGTCCTTGAACAGACCCATGAAGACGAGGAGCAGCAAGAGTTGGGCGACGTAGAGCATCATGCCCATCGCCTGAAAAAGCTGTGGAAGCGATTTCGCCGTCTTCTGCAGGACGAACAGACCGAGCCCCATGAAGGCAATGACGACCGCGGTGCCGACGACCGCTCCGATCGCCCCCTTGCCACCGGCAACGACACCGCTCACCGCGGCGACGATCGCGCCGACGGCAGCCGTGGGCACGGCGGACTGAAGGAGATTTCGGGCGTCTTGAGACGGCATGGCGGCAGCTCCGCTTACTGATGGGGGCAGGGTGTCGTCATGGACGAGCGTAGACCCGGGTCGAGAGGGTCCCTCGGGCCAATGGACCGTCGCACTACGGTCCTTCGGCTCTATCCCGGGATCTCGTGAACCGTATCACAAACTATTTGATGAGGTCTTTACCTGTTCGGTGTGCTGGCTGTCACACATGAGAAGCAATCTGCGCGTCTGTGCATCCGGAGCGCCAATTTGTCTGGTATTGGAGCGCTTTCGGGTCGCGCGTCAACGGGACGACTCGGCTTCCCGCCGCTCCTGGAAGCGCGAACGGGCGCCGATCGCGGTCGCTCCGTTGACGCCCGCGGGCACCGGAGGTTCCTCTTCCGCCGGTGTGGCCTCCTGGGCCGCCAGTTCGGCGGCGGCAGCGGCACGGCGGCGGCGGTAGCGCGGCGGCACGAACGCCTCGGCCCACCGCGGGGTGCGCGGGGTGAAGCGCGGCAGCAGGAGCAGGACGAGGCCCAGCGCGCTGAGCGCGACGATCAGCAGCAGGATCCACATGCTCGTCGAGTGGACCGAGTACGCGACGGTGCCGAAGGCGATGAGCGCCGACCAGAAGTACATGATCAGCACTGCGCGGCTGTGCGAGTGGCCGATCTCCAGGAGCCGGTGGTGGAGGTGCCCGCGGTCGGCGGCGAAGGGCGACTTGCCGTTCCAGGTGCGCCGGACGATCGCGAGGACCAGGTCCGCGAAGGGGATCGCGATGATCGTGAGCGGCATCAGGAGCGGGATGAAGACGGGAAGCATCGCGTGCGTCGCGTCGCGCCCGGTGCCGAAGTTCAGCTTCATCGTCGCGGGGTCGACCTGTCCGGTGACGGAGATCGCACCCGCCGCGAGGATGAGCCCGATGAGCATCGAGCCGGAGTCGCCCATGAAGATCCGGGCGGGGTGCATGTTGTGCGGCAGGAAGCCGAGGCACATGCCCATGAGGATGGCGGCGAAGAGGGTGGCAGGCGCGGCTGCCTCGATGCCGTAGCCGTACCAGATGCGGTAGGCGTACATGAAGGACGCGGCGGACGCGATGCAGACCATGCCCGCGGCGAGCCCGTCGAGGCCGTCGACGAAGTTCACGGCGTTGATCGTGATGACGACCAGCGCGACCGTCAGCAGCGTGCCCTGCCCGGACGTGAGCGAGACCGTGCCGACGCCGGGGACCGGGATCCACAGGATCGTCAGACCCTGCATCACCATGACGCCCGCGGCGATCATCTGGGCGCCGAGCTTGATGAGCGCGTCGATCTCGAACTTGTCGTCCAGGACGCCGATCAGCCAGATCAGCGCCGCGCCGGAGAGCAGCGCACGCGGTTCGTTGGAGTTCTCGAAGACCGCGTTGAGGTTCGGCAGGTGGTCGGCGACCAGGAGCCCCGCACAGAGACCGAAGAACATCGCGATCCCGCCGAGCCGCGGTGTGGGCTCCCGGTGCACGTCACGAGCGCGGATCTCCGGCATGGCGCCGGCCACGATCGCGAACTTCCGCACCGGGCCGGTCAGCAGGTAGGTCACCGCGGCCGTGATGCAGAGCGTCAGGAGGTATTCACGCACGGGCTTCCCCACAGGTCTCGCTGGCCATCTCAGCCCCACACCCTAGCTTTGCGCGCATACGGTTGGGGACTTACGGGTAGCGACGATGGTTGCACGACTCTCCGTCGCCCTCTGACCCGGCCGCCCCTCGTCAGGCCGGATACGGCGGAAATCCCCCCACCAGTCCGCGTACCTCTTCTCGTACGTTCGTGTCCTCCCGCACCGCTTCGACCAGGAGTCCCGCGATGCGCGCCTGTTCCCGGCCGCCCATGCCCTGGGTCGTGACGGCCGCCGTGCCGAGCCGTAGACCGCGGGTGTCGTCGTGGGGCAGGGCGCAGGTGTCGAGGAAGATGCCGGAGGCCGCGAGGCGGCCTCGGGCCGTGTGGGCGTCCACCCCGAGGGGGGTCGGGTCGGCCAGGATCAGGTGGGTGTCCGTGCCGCCGGTGGTGACGGCGAAGCCTGCGGCGGCCAGTGCTTCCGCCAGGATGCGTGCGTTGCGGACCACCTGATGGGCGTACGCCGTGAACGCGGGCGTCGCCGCCTCGCCGAACGCGACGGCCTTGGCGGCGATCGTGTGCATCTGGGCGCCGCCCTGCGTGAACGGGAAGACGGCGCGGTCGATCCGTTCCGCGAGCTCCGTCCCGCACAGCAGGAGGCCGCCCCGCGGGCCGCGCAGGACCTTGTGCGTCGTGGCGCAGACGACGTCCGCGTGCGGTACGGGGTTCGGCGCCGCTCCCCCGGCGATCAGGCCCATGGGGTGCGCGGCGTCGGCGATGAGATACGCGCCCACGTCGTCGGCGATCTCGCGGAAGGCCGCGTAGTCCATGTGCCGGGGGTAGGAGATCGAGCCGCAGACGATGGCCTTGGGGCGGTGCGAGCGGGCGAGGGCGTGCACCTGGTCGTAGTCGATGAGGCCGCTCTCGGGGTCCACTCCGTACCCGACGAAGTCGAACCAGCGGCCGGAGAAGTTCGCGGGCGAGCCGTGCGTGAGGTGACCGCCGTACGGCAGGCCCATCGCGAGGACCGTGTCGCCGGGGCGCAGCAGCGCGGCGTACGCGGCGAGCACGGCGGAGGAACCGGAGTGTGCCTGTACGTTGGCGTGCTCGGCGCCGAACAGGGCCTTGGCCCGGTCGACGGCGATCCGCTCGGCGATGTCGACGAGCTCGCAGCCGCCGTGGTGGCGGGCGCCGGGGTAGCCCTCGGCGTACTTGTTGGCGAGCGGCGAGCCGAGCGCGGTGAGGACGGCGGGCGAGGTGAAGTTCTCGGCGGCGATCAGCTGCAGCGCGTCGGCCTGCCGGGCGGCCTCCGCGGCGAGGACCTCGGCCAGCTCGGGGTCCTGCCTGCGCAGCCCTTCGAGGTCCGTGTAGGACGTGGGTGCGGTGGCTGCGGTGGGTGCGGTGCTGACCGTGCTGAGCGACATCGTGGGCTCCGGGCCTTGCAGGGGTGACCTCAGATCCAATGTAGGCCGCTACATGTGCGCGGGCACCCCGGTCAGCGCCGTCACCACGGGGTCGAGGGCCTGGTTGATCTCGTCGCCCACCGACCGGAAGAACGGCAGGGGCGCCCCGTACGGGTCGTACACCTCGTCGGCCTCCACGTTCGGTGCGAGGAGCCAGCCGCGCAGCGCGGCGGCGGCCCGCACCAGCGCGCGGGCCCGCTCCACCACTCCGCCGTCCGGGTCCGGCAGCGTCGTCATGTCTATGGCCCGTACGAGCCGCGTGAACTCCTTGAGCGTGAACGTGCGCAGGCCCGCCGAGTGCCCCATGGAGATGACCTGCGCCCGGTGGTCGCGGGTGGCGGTCAGCACCAGGTCGGCGCGGATGACGTGGTCGTCGAGGAGCTCGCGGCCCATGAAGCCGGTGGGGTCCGCGCCGAAGTCGGCGAGGACCGTCTCGGCGTTGGTCTCCATGGGGGCGCCCTCGTGGCCCCAGGTGCCCGCGCTCTCCACGATCAGACCACCGGTGAGGGGGTCGCCGAGGCGGTCCGCCAGGGCATGTCTGGTCAGCCGCTCGGTGATGGGCGAGCGGCACACGTTGCCGGTACTGACGTGGAGGATGCGGAAGGAGTCCGCAGAGCCCGGGAAGCCCGCTATGCCACGCCCCGTCTCAGGGGCTGTCAATTCGCCACCTCGAGGTCGGGTACCACCTTGCGCAGCTCGTCCGCGTCGAGTGCGCCCGCGCGGAGCAGCACCGGCACCTTGCCCGTGACGTCGACGATCGACGACGGGACGATGCCGGGGGTCGGGCCGCCGTCCAGGTAGACGGAGACGGAGTCGCCGAGCATCTCCTGGGCGGCGTCGCAGTCCTCGGGGGCGGGGTGTCCCGTGAGGTTGGCCGAGGAGACGGCCATCGGGCCGACCTCGGTGAGCAGCTCGATGGCGACGGGGTGCAGCGGCATGCGGATGGCGACCGTGCCGCGGGTGTCGCCGAGGTCCCACTGCAGGGACGGCTGCTGCTTGGCGATGAGGGTCAGGGCGCCGGGCCAGAAGGCGTCGACGAGCTCCCAGGCCATCTCGGAGAAGTCGGTGACCAGGCCGTGCAGGGTGTTCGGCGAGCCGATCAGGACGGGCGTGGGCATGTTGCGGCCGCGGCCCTTGGCGTCCAGCAGGTCGGAGCACGCCTCCGGGGAGAAGGCGTCGGCGCCGATCCCGTAGACCGTGTCGGTGGGCAGCACGACCAGTTCGCCGCGGCGTACGGCGGACGCGGCCTCGCGCAGACCGGTCGTACGGTCGGTCGCGTCGTTGGTGTCGTATCGCCGTGCCATTAGTCCGGACTCCTCACTGAAAAGCTGACACTGATGATCTGGGTCGTCAGGGCTGTCGTCACGGCATCGCCCTGCGGGCGGTGGCGAAGCGCGGGCGGTTGTTGAGATCGGGGTGGTCGGCCGCGTCGGCCCAGCCGCGTTCCTCGGTGAAGATCCACGGGACCTGGCCGCCCTGGGTGTCCGCGTGCTCGATGACGACCACGCCCCCGGGCCGCAGCAGCCGGTGCGCGGTGCGCTCGATGCCGCGGATCAGGTCGAGGCCGTCCTCACCGGAGAAGAGGGCGAGCTCGGGGTCGTGGTCGCGGGCTTCCGGGGCGACGTACTCCCACTCGGTGAGCGGGATGTACGGCGGGTTGGAGATCACGAGGTCCACCTGTCCGTCGAGCTCGGGGAAGGCCTCCCTGGCGTCTCCCCGCACGAGCTCGACCCTGGACCCCTCGACGTTCTTGCGCGTCCACTTCAGGGCGTCCTCGGACAGCTCCACGGCGTGCACCCGCGAGCGCGGGACCTCCTGCGCCATGGCGAGGGCGATGGCGCCGGAGCCGGTGCACAGGTCGACGATGAGCGGTTCGACGACGTCCATCGCGCGGACGGCGTCTATGGCCCACCCGACGACGGACTCGGTCTCCGGACGCGGCACGAAGACGCCGGGGCCGACCTGCAGCTCCAGGTAGCGGAAGAAGGCCCGCCCCGTGATGTGCTGGAGCGGTTCGCGGGCCTCGCGGCGCGCGACGGTCTCCCAGTAGCGGGCGTCGAAGTCGGAGTCCTTGACGGTGTGCAGCTCGCCCCGCTTCACGCCGTGCACGAAGGCGGCGAGCTCCTCGGCGTCATTGCGCGGCGAGGGCACGCCGGCGTCGGCCAGCCGCTGGGTGGCCTGGGCCACTTCCGCGAGCAGCAGGTTCACGCTGGTCCTCCGGGGACGGGTCGTACGAGCGGGTGTGCTTACGCGGCGGCGAGCTTGGCGGCGGAGTCGGCGTCGACGCAGGCCTGGATGACCGGGTCGAGTTCGCCGTCGAGCACCTGGTCCAAGTTGTACGCCTTGAAGCCGACGCGGTGGTCCGAGATCCGGTTTTCCGGGAAGTTGTACGTACGGATCTTCTCGGAGCGGTCGACCGTGCGGACCTGGCTGCGGCGGGCGTCCGCGGCCTTGCTCTCCGCCTCTTCCTGGGCCGCCGCAAGGAGCCTGGAGCGCAGAATGCGCATCGCCTGCTCCTTGTTCTGCAGCTGGCTCTTCTCGTTCTGGCAGGAGGCGACGACTCCGGTGGGAAGGTGCGTGATGCGGACGGCGGAGTCCGTCGTGTTGACGGACTGGCCGCCGGGACCCGACGAGCGGTAGACGTCGATGCGCAGGTCGTTGGCGTGGATCTCCACGTCGATCTCCTCGGCCTCGGGCGTCACGAGGACACCGGCCGCGGAGGTGTGGATGCGCCCCTGGGACTCGGTGGAGGGCACGCGCTGCACGCGGTGCACGCCGCCCTCGTACTTCAGCCGCGCCCAGACGCCCTGACCCGGCTCGGTGGCGCCCTGGCCGCCCTTGGTCTTCACGGCGACCTGAACGTCCTTGTAGCCGCCGAGCTCGGACTCGGTGGAGTCGATGATCTCGGTCTTCCAGCCGATGCGCTCCGCGTACCGCAGGTACATGCGCAGGAGGTCGCCGGCGAACAGGGCGGACTCGTCGCCGCCCGCGCCCGCCTTGATCTCCAGGATGACGTCCTTGTCGTCGGACGGGTCCCGGGGCACGAGCAGCAGCCGCAGCTTCTCGGTGATCTCCTCGCGCTGCCGCTCCAGGTCCTTGACCTCGGCGACGAAGTCCGGGTCGTCGGCCGCGAACTCGCGCGCGGTCTCGATGTCCTCCCCGGTCTGCTTCCAGGAGCGGTACGTCGCGACGATCGGGGTGAGCTCGGCGTAGCGCTTGTTGAGCTTGCGCGCGTTGGCCTGGTCGGCGTGGACCGACGGGTCCGCGAGCTTCTGTTCGAGATCGGCGTGCTCGCCGATCAGTTCCTCGACCGCCTCGAACATCGGGGGCTCCTGGTCTTCTGCGCGGTGATTCTCCGCGAATTGGCTGCGGGACGGCAAAAGCGCCGGTCCCGGCCGCCCCCTCGCGAGGGCGGTCGACGACCGGCGCAGTGGCTCGCTACTTCTTGGCGGAGCCGGCCTTGCCGAAGCGGGCCTCGAAGCGGGCCACGCGGCCACCGGTGTCGAGGATCTTCTGCTTGCCCGTGTAGAACGGGTGGCACTCGGAGCAGACCTCGGCACGGACGGTGCCGCTGGAGATCGTGCTGCGGGTGGTGAACGACGCGCCACAGGTGCAGCTGACCTGCGTCTCGACGTACTCGGGGTGGATGTCGCGCTTCAAGGTGTCTCCTAGTTTCGGGAGGGCGCCGGGTCGTACGCGCGGATTGCTCGTACGTGAACCGGGGCCGACGTACCAGTCTGCCAGGACCGGCCGTATCTCCCAAAACCGGGGTGGAGGCCGATCTATTCCGGATCCGTCCGGATCGGTCCGGCTCAGTGGCTGGAGACCACGTCGCCCGCGTCGCCCTTGTCACCGGCGGACTTCTCCGTGGCGGACTTGGGTATGGCCTTGTCGGCCCTGAGCGCGTCCCAGACCTCCTGGTCGGCCTTCTCCAGGGGGAGGACGCGGTTGGGGTCGTTCGGGTCGTACTGGATGGGCAGCGTGACCATCTTCATGTCACCCGCGCCGATGCCCTTGAGGCCGTTCGCGAAGCTCGCCAGGGACTTGACGTCGTTCAGGTCGGAGTCGGTGGTGATGGCGCTGGTCGCGTCGTTCGCCAGGTCGTACAGCTTCTTCGGGTTGCCGAAGACGCCGACGTCCTTGACCTGGTCGAGGAGGGCCTTGATGAAGGCCTGCTGGAGCTGGATGCGGCCGAGGTCGCTGCCGTCGCCGACGCCGTGCCGGGTGCGGACCAGGCCGAGGGCCTGCTCACCGTTGAGGGTGTGGGTGCCGGCGTCCAGGTCGAGGTGGCTGTCCTTGTCGTGGATGGCCTTCTTCGTGGTGATGTCGACGCCGCCGAGGGTGTCTATGAGCTTCTTGAAGCCCGTGAAATCGACCTCTACGTAGTGGTCCATCCGGATGCCGGACATCTTCTCGACGGTCTTGACGGCACAGGCGGGGCCCCCGACCTCGTACGCCGTGTTGAACATCTGCCGCTGCCCGCCGGGCTCGGACTTGCCGTCCTCGGTCGAGCAGTCGGGCCGGGATATGAGGGTGTCGCGGGGTATGGAGACGACGCTGGCCGTCTTGTGGCCCTTGTAGACGTGGACGATCATCGCCGTGTCCGAGCGGGCGGCACCCTCGTCCTTGCCGTACTTGGCGTTGTCGCCGGAGCGCGAGTCGGAGCCGAGGACGAGGATGTCCTGGGAGCCGTTGTCGACGTCCAGGGGGCGGTCCGTGCCGAGAGCGGCGTTGATGTCGACGCCCTTGATGTTGCCGTTGAGCTTGAAGTACACGTAACCGAGACCGGTGCCTCCGAGGACGGCCACGCCCGCGGCGGTCCATGCGGTGACGACGAGCACCTTCTTGCGCGTACTCCGCGGCTTGCGGCGGCGGCCACGCTTCGCGCGCTTCGGCGCGTCGGCGGCCCTGCTCTCGTCGGTCATGCGCTCCTCAGTCCCGTCGGTCGGTACCCCCTGCTTTCAGGGCCAGATGCGGTGTGTCGTCACTAGTCAGACGGCCAAACCGCTTGAAGGGTTGCACAGCGCGCTGTGCGCACCCCGGGCACCACCGGTGACCGACCGTGTACCCCCACCCCAACGATTTCAGGCCTCACCTGCGCCTTTTTCCGTCACCGGGCTACTGCCCGTGACCGTGAGAGTCTCTTATGTGTGTGGCCAAGGTCTCTCCCTGGTCGCATCGCGCACCAAAAGGGCCGCCCCGTCACAGCTGTGACGGGGCGGCCCTGTGGACTGCTGAGGACGACTAGTCGTTGCCGTTGCCCGGCGTCGGCGTCGTCTTCTGGATCTGCAGCAGGAACTCCGCGTTCGACTTCGTCTGCTTCATCTTGTCGAGGAGCAGCTCGATCGCCTGCTGCTGGTCGAGCGCGTGCAGCACACGGCGCAGCTTCCAGGTGATCGCGAGCTCGTCGGAGCCGAGCAGGATCTCTTCCTTGCGGGTACCGGACGCGTCGACGTCCACCGCCGGGAAGATGCGCTTGTCGGCGAGCTTCCTGTCGAGCTTGAGCTCGGCGTTGCCGGTGCCCTTGAACTCTTCGAAGATGACCTCGTCCATGCGCGAGCCGGTGTCCACGAGCGCGGTGGCGAGGATGGTCAGCGAGCCGCCGTCCTCGATGTTGCGCGCGGCACCGAAGAAGCGCTTCGGCGGGTAGAGGGCCGTCGAGTCGACACCACCGGACAGGATGCGGCCGGAGGCCGGGGCGGCGAGGTTGTACGCACGGCCCAGACGGGTGATCGAGTCGAGCAGCACGACGACGTCGTGGCCCAGCTCCACCAGACGCTTGGCGCGCTCGATGGCGAGCTCGGCGACCGTGGTGTGGTCCTCGGCGGGACGGTCGAAGGTCGAGGAGATGACCTCGCCCTTCACCGACCGCTGCATGTCGGTGACCTCTTCCGGACGCTCGTCGACCAGGACGACCATCAGGTGGCACTCGGGATTGTTGTGCGTGATCGCGTTGGCGATCGCCTGCATGATCATGGTCTTGCCGGTCTTCGGCGGGGCCACGATCAGACCGCGCTGTCCCTTGCCGATGGGCGCGACGAGGTCGATGATGCGGGTGGTGAGCACGCCCGGGTCGGTCTCCAGACGGAGCCTGTCCTGCGGGTAGAGGGGCGTCAGCTTGTTGAACTCCGGCCGTCCGCGCCCGGATTCGGGCGCCATGCCGTTCTGCGAGTCCAGGCGGACCAGCGCGTTGAACTTCTCGCGGCGCTCGCCGTCCTTGGGCTGGCGGACCGCGCCGGTGACGTGGTCACCCTTGCGCAGACCGTTCTTGCGGACCTGGGCCAGCGAGACGTAGACGTCGTTGGGACCGGGGAGGTAGCCCGACGTACGGATGAACGCGTAGTTGTCGAGGATGTCCAGGATGCCCGCGACGGGGATCAGGACGTCGTCGTCGGAGACCTGCGGCTCGTTGCCGAAGCCCTGCTCGTCACGGCCACGACGGCCACGGCGGTCGCGGTAGCGCCCGCGGCGGCCACGGCGCCCGCCATCGAAGTCGTCGTCGTCCTGCGGACCGTTGTCGCGCTGCTGACGGTCCTGGCGGTCCTGCCGCTCCTGGCGCCCGCCGCCCTGCTGCTGGCGGTCCTGACGGTCCTGGCGGTCCTGACGGCCGCCGCCCTGCTGGTCGTCGCCCTTGTTGCCGCGGCGGTCGCGGTCACGGCCGCGGCCCTGCCGGTCACGGCGCTCACGACGGCCCTCGCCACCGTTGTCGCCGGAGGCGTCGTTGCCCTTGTCGCCCTTGGCGCCCTTGTCGTCGGACGCGTCGCCCGAGGCGTCGCCCTTCGCCTCGGCGGCGGCCGACTCGGGGCTGCCCGCGTCGGCGGTGGCCCGGCGCCTGCGGCGCTCGGCCGGCGGCTGGTCCTCTCCGCCGCGCTCGCCCTCGCTCGCGCGGGCGGGGCCGCCGGCGGGCTGCCCGGGGATGTCGATCTGCTGCTGGGCCGCGGCCTTGTCGGCCTTGGCGTCGGACTTGCCGCTCGCGGCCTTGGCCGGGGCGCTCGCCTTGGCGGCGGGCTCGGCGTCGTCACCCGTGCGGGCCTTCGAGGTGGCGCGGCGCTTGGGCTTGGTCTCGGTGGTGTCCCCCGAGGAGGCGGCGCTCTTCGCCGGGGCTCCGCCCCCTGCCTGCGCCTCCTTGATGACCTCGATCAGCTGGCTCTTGCGCATGCGCCCGGTTCCCTTGATCCCAAGGCCCGATGCGACCTGCTGCAGTTCCGCCAGCACCATGCCCTCGAGGCCGGTGCCGCGGCGCCGCCTCGACCCGGCCGAAGCACCGGTGGCAGGCGCCGCGGAGGCGTCCGTGGCGGGCGTGTCGGCAGTCACGCCCATCAGATCGGTGGTGTCGCTCACGAAGGGTCCTTCCCTGGAGCGGACGTCGGCCTGTCTGGCTCGGCGACCGGTTGTGCTGTCCGGCGGTCGGTCCTTGCATTCTGTGGACCGTGCCGGGGCGGTGGTCCGCCAACGCGGCGGAAGAATTCATTGGTGATGGCGATTCCCGGTGCGGTGCCACTGAAGTGCGGTGTCACCCGGCTCGGTCACGCCGGTTCCGGAGCGTGCTCAGGACCGCTCAGTGCAGGGCACGAAGCAGTTTGGGAGGCTCCCGGAAGAATGGTTGTCCCGGACGGGGACACAAAGCACCTCGCCATGGTGAGGTCGGGTGCGGACTTGAGATTAACACTACCGGATCCAACAAACATTCCCCCTCTCAGGATCGGGACACCCCGAATCCCTTCGTTCACTGCGTCAGGGCGCGAGCGGCAGCACGCTCGCTCCCGAGGCGTCGAGTTCCAGGCGGTTGGCCGCCCAGCCCTCTCCCGCCAGTCGTGCGACCTTGTCGGCCGCACTGTCTTCGGCCAGCGCGAGGACCGTGGGCCCCGCGCCGGAGATCACCGCGGGCACGCCGTCGGCGCGCAGCCGCTCCACCAGGGCGGCGCTCTCCGGCATGGCGGGAGAGCGGTACTCCTGGTGCAGACGGTCCTCGGTGGCGGGCAGCAGCAGCTCGGGGCGCCTGGTCAGGGCCTCGACGAGCAGGGCCGCACGGCCCGCGTTGGTGGCCGCGTCGACGTGCGGGACGGTGCGCGGCAGGAGGCCGCGCGCCGTCTCGGTGAGGACGGGCTTTCCGGGGACGAAAACCACCGGAACGATGGAATCGACGGGTTCCATCCTGATCGCGCGGGCGGAGCCCCCGTCCATCCAGGAGAGCGTGAAGCCGCCGAGCAGGCAGGCGGCGACGTTGTCGGGATGGCCTTCGATCTCGGTGGCCAGTTCCAGCAGCGCGGCGTCGTCGAGCCTGGCCTCGCCGCCTATGGTCACGGCGCGCGCCGCGACGATGCCGGCGCAGATGGCGGCGGACGACGAGCCGAGGCCGCGGCCGTGCGGAATGCGGTTGGCGCAGACGATCTCGAGGCCGCGCGGCTGTCCGCCGAGCAGGTCGAAGGCGGTGCGCAGGGAACGTACCAACAGATGCGACTCGTCGCGCGGGAGGGTGTCGCTGCCCTCGCCTGCGATGTCGATGTTCAGACCGGAGTCGGCCACCCGGACGACGACGTCGTCGTACAGACCCAGCGACAGGCCCAGGGCGTCGAAGCCCGGACCGAGGTTGGCGCTGGTGGCGGGGACGCGCACCCGGACGGCGGCGGCGCGGAACGCGGGACCGGCCATCGCTCGATGACTCTCCTTGAGCTGCGTGTTTTTGAGGCTGCGTATTTTCGGTACGTGCCACGTGTACGGAACACCCGAAGGCCGCGAACAACGGCGGCACCGCGGCATATGCGGCGGGGCGGGTTCGGTACAGCCTATCGAAGGAAGGTTCTGTGGCGACATAGGGCGCACAGGAGGCGCACGATGCGTGTCGTAAGCCCCCTGTGCCACCCCCTGTACAGGGTCGCGGGTTCTGTCAGCCCACGTGGTTACGCGAGGCCGAGGCGCTCGGCCGCGGCGGCCGCGTCGACCGGGACGGTGACCGGCTGCGGAGCACCCGCGACGGCCCAGTCAGGGTCCTTCAGTCCATTGCCGGTGACAGTGCAGACGATCCGCTGCCCCTTGTCGACCTTGCCCTGCTCGGCGGCCTTCAGGAGACCGGCGACCGAGGCGGCCGACGCGGGCTCCACGAAGACACCCTCCTGGGACGCCAACAGCTTGTAGGCGCGCAGGATCTCACGGTCCGTCACCTCGTCGATGAAGCCGTCGGACTCGTCGCGCGCGGCGAGCGCGTGCTGCCACGACGCGGGGTTGCCGATGCGAATCGCGGTGGCGATCGTCGAGGGGTCCTTGACGACCTCGCCGCGCACGATGGGCGCGGAGCCGGAGGCCTGGAAGCCCCACATCCGGGGGGTACGGGTCGACACCGCGTCGGCCGCGTACTCCTTGTAGCCCTTCCAGTAGGCGGTGATGTTGCCGGCGTTGCCGACGGGAAGGACGTGGATGTCCGGGGCGTCGCCGAGCGCGTCGACGATCTCGAACGAGCCCGTCTTCTGGCCCTCGATTCGGTACGGGTTGACCGAATTGACCAGTGCCACCGGGTAGTTCTCCGACAGCGCTCGAGCGAGGTTCAAGCAGTCGTCGAAGTTGCCGTCGACCTGAAGGATCTTCGAGCCGTAGACGAGCGCCTGGCCCATCTTGCCGAGCGCGATCTTGCCCTGCGGCACGAGGACCGCGCAGACCATTCCGGCGCGTACGGCGTAGGCGGCCGCGGACGCCGAGGTGTTGCCGGTGGAGGCGCAGATGACGGCCTTCGCGCCCTCCTCCTTGGCCTTGGTGATCGCCATGGTCATGCCGCGGTCCTTGAAGGATCCCGTGGGGTTGGCGCCCTCGACCTTGAGGTGGACCTCGCAGCCCGTGCGCTCGGAGAGCACATGTGCCGGTACGAGCGGCGTGCCGCCCTCCCGGAGCGTCACGACCGGCGTGGTGTCGGAGACCGGAAGACGGTCCCGGTACTCCTCGATGATTCCGCGCCACTGGTGGGTCATTGCTGCTTACTCCCCTTCAACCCGCATGATGCTGGCGACACCACGCACGGTGTCGAGATTGCGCAGCGCCTCGACGGTGCCGCTGAGGGCGGCGTCGGGCGCGCGGTGGGTGACGACGACGAGGGAGGCCTCGCCGTCCTTGCCCGTCTGACGGACCGTATCGATCGATACGCCGTGTTCGGCGAAGACCGTCGCGACCTGGGCGAGCACGCCCGGCTTGTCGGCCACGTCGAGGCTGATGTGGTAGCGCGTGACGACCTCGCCCATGGAGCTCACGGGCAGCTGGGTGTACGCGGAGTCGCCGGGCCCGGTGGCTTCGGCGAGCTTGTTGCGGCAGACGGCGACGAGGTCACCGAGGACGGCGGACGCGGTGGGCGAGCCACCGGCGCCGGGCCCGTAGAACATGAGCTGTCCCGCGGCCTCCGCCTCGACGAAGACGGCGTTGTACGCACCTCGCACCGACGCCAGCGGATGGCTGAGCGGAATCATCGCGGGGTGCACGCGCGCGGTGACGGACCCGCCGTCGGCGGCCCGCTCGCAGATGGCAAGAAGCTTGATGGTGCAGCCCATGCGTTTGGCGGAGGCGAAGTCGGCGGCGGTGACCTCGGTCATGCCCTCGCGGTACACGTCGTCGAGGCGCACGCGCGTGTGGAAGGCGATTCCGGCGAGGATGGCGGCCTTGGCGGCGGCGTCGAACCCTTCGACGTCGGCGGTGGGGTCGGCTTCCGCGTAACCGAGTGCGGTGGCCTCGTCCAGGGCTTCCTGGTAACCGGCCCCCGTCGTGTCCATCGCATCGAGAATGAAATTCGTGGTCCCGTTCACGATGCCGAGGACGCGGTTGACCTTGTCACCGGCGAGGGACTCGCGCAGCGGCCGGATCAGCGGAATGGCACCGGCGACGGCGGCCTCGTAGTACAGATCCCGCCCGTGCTCGACGGCGGAGGCGTGCAGCGCGGCGCCGTCCTGGGCGATGAGCGCCTTGTTCGCGGAGACGACTGAGGCGCCGTGCTCGAACGCGGTGGTGATCAGGGTCCGGGCGGGCTCGATCCCCCCGATCACCTCGACGATGACGTCGATGTCCCCACGCTTGACCAGAGCGGTCGCATCCGTGGTGATCAGTGACGGATCGATTCCCTCACGCACCTTGGAGGGGCGGCGGACGGCGACCCCGGCGAGTTCCACCGGGGCGCCGATCCTGGCTGTGAGGTCGTCGGCGTGCGTCGTCATGATGCGCGCCACCTCTGAGCCGACAACCCCACAGCCCAGCAGCGCCACCTTCAGCGGACGCGTACGCATCATCCGACCTCACTTCTCATACATCTACGGTGGGACCAGTCTCACCCACCGGAACAGACTTTCTGTCCATCGTCCGGATCCTGAGACATCTATTTCATGTTTTGCGTCATCCGACGTCGAGACGCAGGAGATCTTCCTCCGTCTCACGCCGGACGATCACCCGCGCCTCGCCGTCGCGCACGGCGACGACGGGCGGGCGAAGTGCGTGGTTGTAGTTGCTCGCCATCGAGCGGCAGTACGCGCCGGTCGCGGGCACGGCGATCAGATCACCGGGCGCGAGATCCGCCGGAAGGAAAGCATCTCGTACGACGATGTCACCACTCTCGCAGTGCTTGCCCACGACACGCACCAGGACGGGGTCGGCGTCGGAGGAGCGGGAGACGAGGGCGACGGTGTATTCGGCGTCGTACAGCGCGGTGCGGATGTTGTCGGACATGCCGCCGTCCACGGACACGTACGTACGGAGCCCTTCGAGGGGCTTGACGGTGCCGACCTCGTAGAGCGTGAAGGCGGTGGGCCCGACGATGGCGCGCCCCGGCTCGACGGAGATGCGCGGCGTCCGCAGCTTCGCCGCGGCACACTCCCGCGTCACGATCTCGTTCAGCGCCGTGGCGATCTCGTGCGGCTCGCGGGGGTCGTCGTCGGAGGTGTAGGCGATACCGAGCCCGCCGCCGAGGTCGATCTCGGGCAGCTCGACGCCGTGCTCGTCGCGCACCTCGGCGAGCAGCTGCACGACGCGGCGGGCGGAGACCTCGAACCCGGCCATGTCGAAGATCTGCGACCCGATGTGGGAGTGGATGCCGATGAGGTCGAGCGAGTCGAGCTTCAGCACGCGCCGCACGGCCTCGGCGGCCTGCCCGCCCGCGAGCGCGATGCCGAACTTCTGGTCCTCGTGCGCGGTGGCGATGAACTCATGGGTGTGCGCCTCCACGCCCACGGTCACGCGGATCTGCACGCGCTGCCGCTTGCCGAGCCGCTCGGCGATGTGCGCGACGCGGACGATCTCCTGGAAGGAGTCGAGCACGATGCGGCCCACGCCGACGTCGACGGCGCGCTCGATCTCGGCGGGTGTCTTGTTGTTCCCGTGGAACGCGATGCGTTCGACGGGCATCCCGGCGTCGATGGCGGTGGCGAGCTCGCCACCGCTGCACACGTCGAGGTTGAGCCCCTCCTCGTGCAGCCACCGCACGACGGCGCGGGACAGAAACGCCTTTCCGGCATAGAAGACATCAGCTTCGCTGCCGAAGGCATCACGCCAGGCCTGACACCGGGCGCGGAAGTCGGCCTCGTCGATGAAGTAGGCGGGCGTACCGAACTCCTCGGCGAGCCGCGTCACTTCGATCCCACCCGTACTGACGACCCCTTCGGGGGTACGGGTGACGGTGCGGGACCAGACCTTGGGGTCCAGCGCGTTGAGATCGGCGGGCGGCGCGCTGTAGTGCCCCTCGGGCAGCACGTCGGCGTGGCGGGGGCCTGCGGGGTGGGCGGAACGGCTCATGGGTGCGGTGTCTCGTCTCTTGCGGGGTGATGGCCGTGGGGAGGCGGGGCGGAGGGGGCGGGCGGGGTGTCCGCGCCGTGCGGTACGTGTTTCTGCGGGAACACGTACCGCACGCCGTGCACGGGATGTCGCCCACCACTCCGCTGCTCACTCACGGGTGTCACACGAATTCGGGTGCGCTGATGCCGAGCAGGGACAGGCCACCGGCGAGCACCGTCCCGGCGGCTTCGGCGAGGGCCAGCCGGGCGCGGTGGGCGGCCGAGGGTTTCTCGTCACCGCGCGGCAGGACGGCTCCCTGCGGGGCGCTCTGCAAGGCCAGGAACGCGTCGGCGATGACGACGAGCTGCCGGGCGAGTCGGTCCGGGGCGCGGTGACGCCCTGCGGAGGCGAGGGTGGCGGGGTAGTCGCCGAGGGGGGTGAGGAGGGCCGGTGCGGGGTCGTCCGGGTGGCCCGGTGTGTCCTCTGCCGCCGGGTCCCGCTCCGGCTGGGCGGTAAAGCCGAGGGCGGCCGCGTTGCGGGTGAGGGCGCGGTTGCGGGCGTAGGCGTACTGGACGCGGAAGAGGGGGTTGTTCTCGCGCTGTACGAGGTGCTCGTCGCCGCCCTGCTCCGGGGTGACGCGGGGGTGGTCGTGCGGGGCGGGGTGGAGCAGTGCCCAGCGGGCGGCGTCGCGGCCGAGCCGGAGGACGGCGTCGGCGGGCGCGGGGGCCGGGACGGGGCGGAGGGTGGGGAGCGGCTCGGGGGGCCGTCCGTAGGCGTCGATGCGTACGTCGAGGGCGTCGAGGGCGGCCGCCCAGGCGGGGTCGGGCTCCTCGTCGCAGGTGACACGGACCAGAACGCCCTGTGAGCGCAGGATGCGGCGGGCGCTGTCGGCGATGACGGCGGCCCGGAGCTCGCGGGGCACGTGGATCTGGGCGAGGCCGCCGGTGTCGGGGTGGACGTGGCCGTAGCAACGGCCGCGCTCACGGATCTCGCGTACGAGGGCGGTGGCGTGGGCGCGGGCGTCCGTGAGCGTGATGTTGAGGAACCCGGGCCCGGTGATGTCGACGCCGGCGATGCCGGGCGCGGCGGCGAGTCGCGGGGACAGCACCTCGGCGACCTCCCGGGGCGTACGTCCGGCGGCGCGGGCGATCTGGAGGGCGACGTTGGTGGCGAAGTCCCCGCGTCCACCGGGCCGGGGCCGCTCGACCCGTACGTTCCCCGCCTCCACGGACGCGGTCACGTCCCCGCTGAGCTCCCCGGCATCGACGGCATTACGCATGGCGCGCAGCACGGTGCGGGAGAGCTCGGCGGGGGTCACGGGTCCAGCGTATGGGAGGAGGGGGGTCGGTAGGCGAGTCGGTTTCGGGGATGGTCCGGGATGTGGACGGGGGTGGGGCTTGGGTGCGGGGGGGGCTCCGCCTCCGGCGGCTGGCCTCTGTCGTGTGTGTGTGGGGGGGGGAGCCCCGGCCGGACCTCCCGCCGGGCAGGGCGGCCTCCGTGACCTGTGCCCGCCCACGCCCCCTCAGTCACGGAGACGAATGACGAGCGACGAGCGACTGACTCACCCAATGGTCTGTCCGACACGGACACCCACGCCCCGCGTCCGCACCCGCGTCCGCACCCGCACCGCTACTGCTCCGACGCCTCGCTCCCCGCGCCACCGCAGCCAAGATCACGTCCGACCGTGACGCCCTCACGCACTCTTTCCCCACCGGACTCGGGCTCGCCTTCCCCGTCAGGCTCCGCTTCCCCGTCCGCCTCACCGTCCCCCGCACTGCCCCGTCTCCCCTCCCCCTCCGATGAGATCAACTGGCGGACGATGCCGACCAGTTCGTTCGGCTCGAAGGGCTTGGCGAGGAAGGCGTCGACGCCGACTTCAAGGCCGCTCTCGACCTCGTACCGCGTGCATGCGCTGATGACGACGATGGGGAGGTCACGGGTCCGCGCGTCGGACCGCAGACGCGCCGCGGTGCGCAGTCCGTCGAGCCGGGGCATCACAACGTCGAGGGTGATCACATCGGGCTGGACCTGCTGCACGACGTCCAGGCATTCGACACCATCGGCCGCGGTCACGACCTCGAAGCCCTCCAGCTCGAGGTTGACCCTGATCAGCTGCCGGATGACCTTGTTGTCGTCCACAACAAGCACGCGGCCGGGCACGCCTGGCACAACTCGAGAGTAGGTCCGCGCCCGCCACCGCGTCCCGGTTTTCCCTACTTCCGCCCCGTGCGGCCCGCCCGGCCACCGCTCCCCTCCACCCCGGAGCGCCCCCTCCCCGGCCCGCCCCGTGAGCACGGAAATACCTGTTCATGGCGAGCCCCACAGAGCTGGTAGGGTTCTACCCGTCACCGCGCAAGCCGCGCTGATACGCCCCCGTAGCTCAGGGGATAGAGCAACGGCCTCCGGAGCCGTGTGCGCAGGTTCGAATCCTGCCGGGGGCACTCGCCACACAGTCAGCCTGAATCAAGTGCTGAGCTGGGCGGATGCCGACATGAGAGAGCGGGAGTCAGTCTCACTGGCTCCCGCTCTTTTTCGTTGTCTCTCAGTACTCACGCACTATCTGCGATACGTGCGACACACCTCCGACACGCCAACGCCACTCAGGAGTCTTCCCGCTATCTGCCACCCCAAGGTGTGGTGGAGCCTTCCCCCTTGCGGGGTGGGGGGCGCACGCTGAGTGGGGTGAGGGGGCGGAGGGGGCGAGCGTGCGAGTGAGAGGGTTGAGGATGATCCGAGCGTGCCTGTCCAGTGCGGCCGTGCCCGCCAAGGAGCGGTTCGACTGGTGGTTCGGGCTGAAGTCCGCGTCGCCCATCGCGACGACGTTGCGCAGTGACTACACCGATGACTTTCCCGTCGCCGTCGACCACGTGGACCTCGGGGCCGCGACGCTGACCACCATGTCGTACCCGTCGGCCGAGGTACGACGGACGGCGCGGCACATTCGCCGAGGGGATCCCGGGAGTTTGCAGGTCTCCCTCACTCTGCAAGGGCTCAGCGGCTTCGAGCAGGCTGGGCGGAACGTGCAGTTCGGGGCCGGGAATTTCTTGCTGTACGAGTCTTCTTCGCCCTTTGCGGGGTGGATGCGGCGGCTGGACGAGAGTGGTGCTCCCACTCGGAGCATCGTGGCCACGCTGCCCATGCATCTGCTGCCGTTCCCCGCCGACCGTCTTCCCGACCTCGTCTCCCGGCCCCTGTCCGGTCAGGAAGGGTTTGGTTCGCTGCTCTCAGTTTTCATGCGGCAAGTCGTCGATGATCCGGCGCAGTTCGGGGATACGCCTGCCGCCGCCGATCGGCTCACCCATACCCTCGTCGACCTCGTGGGGCATCTCGCCGCCCAACACTTGGACAGCGAACGTTCATTACCGGCCGAGAGTCGTACGCGCGTCCTGTTGCTGCGGGTGCAGAGTCATGTCCGACGGCATCTGCGCGACCCGGGGCTCAACCCCGACAGCATTGCCGCCGCGCATCACATCTCCACTCGGTATTTGCACCGGTTGTTCCAGGAGCAGGGGCTGACCGTCTCCTCCTGGATACGGCAGCTGCGCCTCGAACGCTGTCGTCGGGCGCTCGCCAATCCCGCCCTCGCCGCCGTGCCCGTCGGGGCCATCGCCGCCCGATGGGGGTTCACCCGGCCCGCCGTCTTCACCCGTGCGTTCCGTGCCGCGTACGGGCTCACCCCCAGCGAAGTGCGCGCTCGCACGCTGCTGAGCGACGGGAGTGCGCTGGCGGTCAACAAGAGTGCGCCCTTGGTCAACGACGTCGAGTGAGCGGTCGGGAAGACTTTGGGGCAGCGGCGAGGTCGGGGGTTCGCCGCCAGTGTCCGCCACTGCGCCCGAAGGAACGGGGGAGGGCGTAGGGGCGCGGCACGTACACCCGAGCCGATGACGTGTTGACGGCCGCCCGGCCATCCCGCGCCGTGACCTTCCGTGACCGGTCGCCGTCCCACCGTGCATCCACATCTTGTCGATCCTGTGCATCTTTGCCGTCGGCACCATGGAACCCGGACGAGGCCGCCCATCTTGCGAGGTGGTGGGCGTGGGCTGCGTGATAGCACGGAGCGATCATCGTCGAGGGAGGGTACGTACCCCGTGGGCATCTTCAGCCGTCGCCAGACCGCCACCATCGAGCCGACGTCGGCCGGTGGCACCGGCGCGCCCGGCGCGTACGACTCGGCGGGCGGTGTCGCGCTCGACTCCGCGCTGCGCGGGCTGACGGGGCAGTGGACCATCGACCGTCCGCACAGCCGCGTCGGATTCTCCGTGCGGCACGCGATGGTGACGACCGTCCGTGGCGCCTTCGCCGACTACGACAGCACGCTGCACTTCGACGGCGACCGGCCCTCCGCGTCGCGGGCCGAGATCGTCATCCGGGTCGGCAGCGTCGACACGGGCGTGGAGCAGCGGGACGCGCACCTCGTCGGCGCCGACTTCTTCGACGCGCGTCGCTTCCCGGAGATGGTCTTCCGTAGTACGTCCACCGTTCACGAGGGCGGAGAAAGTTTCCGTATGACCGGGGATCTGACCATCCGCGACGTCACGCGCCCCGTCGAGCTGCAACTCGACTACCTCGGGTCGGTCGTCGACCCGTTCGGCTTCGAGCGAGTCGGGTTCGACGGCACCACCACCATCGACCGCACCGACTGGGGGCTCGTCTACAACCAGCGCCTCGCGGCGGGCGGCACGATGGTCAGCGAGAAGGTGCGGCTCCAGTTCGACATCTCCGCGGTGCGCGCCGGCGTCACGTCATGACGTGACGTCGGCGGGGCCCTGCTTCTCCCTCTGCCGGTTCTCCTGCTGGTCCCGCTGCGCGTCCTCGTCCCTCAGCGCCTTCGTCTCGCTCTTGAGGATGCGCAGGGACTTGCCCACCGAGCGGGCCGCGTCCGGGAGTTTCTTGGAGCCGAACAGCACTACGACCACGAGCACCACGATCAGTAGGTGCCAGGGCTCCAGGGCGTTGCGGATCATCTTGGCCCTCGTCTTCCACTTCCATGAGCAATACTTGCCTTATTGCGCAACTGTACAACTGTTGCCGCGTAGAGGGTCAGGACCAGGGCCAGGAGTGCGTAGTAGAGGGGCGGGAGGGGTGTCATGCCCAGGGGTGGGGCCAGGGGTGTGAGCGGAAGGAGGAGGCCCGCGGCCGCCAACGCCATCGCTGCGCGGGTGACCGGGGTGGTGGCTCTTCTGCCCGGGGCGGTCGTCGCGTAGTACGCCGTGCCGCGCAGGAGCAGCATCGCCAGCGCCTGCGTGAGCAGGTTCTCCGTGAACCAGCCCGCGTGGAACAGCGGCTCGTCCTCCGTCCCCGTCGGGCCAGGTGCCGCGAGCGCCAGGACCGCGAAGGTCGCCAGGTCCGCCGCCGCGTTGAGCACGCCGAAGCCCGTGATGAGGCGGAGGAAGGTCCGGGGGCGCAGGACGGTGGGGCGGCGCAGGGCGGAGGGGCCCGGGCGTTCGTGGGCGAAGGCCAGCTGGGCCGCGTCGAAGCAGAGGTTCTGGACCAGCACCTGGGCGGGGAGCATCGGCAGGAAGGGCAGGAGCAGACCCGCCGTGAGCATCGCGATGACGTTGCCGAGGTTCGAGGAGAGCGTGATGCGCAGGTACGTGGCGATGTTCGTGCCGCTGCTTCGGCCTGCGGTGATGGCGTGGTCGATCGCGGCCAAGCCGCCTGTGGGGCCGCCTGCGGGGCCGTCCGCGGGGGCGCCTGTGGATCCGGCCGCGGGGACGCCTGTGGATCCGCCCGCGGGGACGCCTGTGGATCCGCCCTCGGGGCCGCCTGCGGGGCCGCCCGCGGGGACGCCTGTGGATCCGCCCTCGGGGCCGCCTGCGGGGCCGCCCGCGGGGACGCCTGTGGATCCGCCCTCGGGGCCGCCTGCGGGGCCGTCCGCGGGGACGCCTGTGGATCCGCCTGCGGGGCCGTCCGCGGGGACGCCTGTGGGGGCGCCTGTGGATCCGCCCGCGGGGCCGTCCGCGGGGACGTCCGTGGGGCCGGGGACATCCGTGGGGCCGTCCGTTTCGGGGTGGGCGGTCGTGGCGTGCGGGGCGCCGTACTGCGTGCGCTGCGGCAGGACCACGTCCGCCGCCTCCCTCGCCACCGGCACCGCGTCGTGCGGGGCGAGGCCCACGTCGGCCGCGTGCAGGGCCGGCAGGTCGTTGACGCCGTCGCCGAGGAAGCCCGTGGTGTGGCCGTGGGCTCGCAGGGCCGCTACGACGCGGGCCTTGTGGTCGGGCGTGCAGGCGGCGAAGACCGTGGTGCGGTGGGCCAGTTCCGCGAGGGCTGCGACGTCGGTGGCCGGGAGGGCGTCTATGTCCTCGGCCGTGCGGATGGCGTCGGGGGGCAGGGGCAGGGCCAGGTCGCGGCAGACGCGTGCGGCCGTTCCCGGGTGGTCGCCGGTGAGGATCTTGACCGTGACGCCTCGGTCGGCGAGCGCGCGCAGGGCGGGCCCGGCCGCCGGGTCCGGGGCGTCGCGGAAGGTGACGAAGCCGATGAAGGTGAGGCCGCGTACGTCGGTCCGGGACCAGGTCGGGCGGGAGGCGGTCCCGTGGCGCCGTGCGGGGCGGTCCGCCGTTGCCACGGCCAGTAGGCGCAGGCCCTCCGCCGCGTGGTGGGACGCCAGCGCGTGGAGGCGGGTGCGCTCCTCGGCGGGGAGGGTGCAGAGCTCCAGTACGTTCTCGACGGCGCCCTTGACCACCAGCGTGTGGACGCCGAGGCCCGCGCCGGGGCGCGTGACGACGGCCGTGGCGAGGCGGCGTACCGGATCGAAGGGCAGTGCCGCGACGCCGTCGTAGCGGGTGAGGGCGTCCTCGTCGGGCGCGGCCGCATCCAGGATCGCCTCGTCCAGCGCGTCCGGCGTGGGCAGGTCCGCCAGTTGGAGGGTCCACCACGCGTTCACCGCCGCCCAGTGCAGCGCCTCGGGGGCGTCGCGGCCCGCCGCGTCGAGGCTGCGGTCGACCACGGGGCGGTCCTGCGTGAGCGTGCCGGTCTTGTCCACGCAGAGGACGTCCATGGCGCCGAGGTCGTGCAGGGCGGGCAGGCGTCCGACGATGACGCCGTGCGTACGGGCCAGGTGGGCGGCGCCGCGGGCCAGGCACGTCGTGACGACGACCGGCAGCATCTCCGGGGTGAGACCCACCGCCACCGCCACGGCGAACGGCAGCGTCTCCAGGCCCCGGCCGCGCAGCGCGGCGTCCGCCACGAGCACCAGCGGAGGCGTGAGCAGCATGAAGCGGATCAGGATCCAGGAGATGCCGTGCACTGAGCGGTCGAAGGCGCGGGATCCTCTCCTCCCGCCGCTGGGTGGTCCCGGTGCCGCGTACGTCGTCGTGGCGAAGCGCGTGTGCCGTCCCGTCGCCGTCACCACGGCCGTGCCACTGCCCGCGGTGACGCTGCTGCCCTGGAAGCAGAGGTGGGGGGCCGGGGCGGCGGGTCGGGCGCCTGCTCGCGGCTCGGGTCCGCGTGGCGTCCAGGGTTCCTTGTCGGTCGGGGTCGACTCGCCCGTCAGCGGGGCCTCGTTGACGGACAACGCCGTTGCCGTGAGCAGCCGCGCGTCCGCCGGGATCAGGTCCCCGGGGGCCAGCCGGATGATGTCGCCGGGGACCAGTTCGTCGGCGGGGAGTTCGCGGGGCGCCACCCGTTCGTCGGGGGACGGGCGGCGTACCACCGTCGCCGTCGTCGGCACCAGGTCGCGCAGCGCCGTCATCGCGCGGTCGGCCCGGTGTTCGCCCGTCGCGCGGAGCGCGCAGCTCACCGCCACCAGGACCGTGATCACGGAGGCCGTGCCCCAGGCCGCCGTCGCGGCCGAGACGATGCCGAGGCAGAACAGGACCGCGGTGAACGGGTCGCGCGGGCCTCGTAGGAAACGGCGTGGCCAGGACACCGTGCGCCGGGTCGGCGGCACGTTCGGGCCGTGCCGGGCCAGGCGCGCGTCGGCCTCCTCCTCCGTGAGGCCGCGCGGTCCGGTCTCCAGCGAGCGCAGGACCTGGAGCGTGGTCGGTCCGGACATCGGACCCTCAGGCACCGGTTCCGCGGAGCCGGCGGGCCGGGGCGGTGGACGCCTCGGCGCGCGACGCGAGTTGCGTGACCATGAGGCGTACGACGGTCACGACGTCGGGGTCGGCGACGAAGTACACCATGCGGCGGCCCTCGCGGCGCGAGCCGACGAGGCCCGCCAGTTTCAGCTTGGTGAGGTGCTGGCTCACGGCGGGCAGCGCGCCGCCCACCCGCTCGGCGAGGCCGCTCACGTCGCTCTCGCCCTGCGCGAGGGCCCATACGATGTGCAGCCGCGCGGACGACGCGAGCAGGCCGAAGGCCGCGGCCGCTTCCGTGAGCAGTTCCGGGGGCGGATCGTCGTGGTCGGCGAGGGGTACGTCGGCGGGGGCGCCCGCGCCGTCCGGCGTCGTCGCCACCGGCGTCGTCACCGGGGCCGTCACCGGCGCCGTCCGTCGGCTTCCCGCTCTCACCACCGTCGCCCTTCTCGTCGCCCTCAACGTGGGCCGTCAGTCTAGGTCGGAGCCGGTCGGCCTCCGCCCGCCCCCGCCCCCGGCACCGCTCCCTCCCCCCGGCCTTCGACCGGGCGCACTTCCTCGGGCATGCTGACCTGAGCCAACGCACAGAACCCAGAACACAGAACACCGAACACAGAACACCGAACACCGAACGCCGAACACCGCCGCCCCGCGCGGCAGCGAAAGGAAGGTCGCGCTCGTGGGCGACTGGATACGCAGCTTCCACCCCGCGCCCGCCGCCGGGACCCGCCTCGTCTGCTTCCCGCACGCGGGCGGCTCAGCCAGCGCCTACCACGCGCTGTCCGCCGCCGTCTCCGGCGCCGTCGACCCGATGGTCGTGCAGTACCCGGGGCGCCAGGAGCGGTACGGCGAGCCGTTCGCCGAGCGCACGGACGACGTCGTGGACGCGGTGCTCGCCGCGCTCCCCAGGCCGGGTGGCGGCCCGCCCATCGCTCTCTTCGGGCACAGCATGGGCGCGGTCCTCGCCTTCGAGACCGCGCGGCGCATGACGGCCGAGGGGCGGCCGCCCGTCGCCCTCTTCATCTCCGGGCGGCAGGCCCCCTCGCTGCCCTCGCGCACCGCGGCGGCGGACCGGCCGGTGTACGAGATGTCCGACCGTGAACTCGTGGACGAGATGCGCGAGCTCTCCGGCACCGCGAACGAGCTCCTCTCCTCCCCCGACCTGCTGCCGCTCATCCTGCCGCCGGTACGCGCCGACTACCGCCTCCTCGACACCCACGTCCACCGCCCCGGGCCCCCGCTCGACTGCCCGGTCGTCGTGCTGACCGGGGACGCGGACCCCCGCGTCACGGTCGAGGGCGCGCGGGCATGGGAGAGCGAGACGCGCGGCGACTTCTCCTGCCACGTACTGCCCGGGGGCCACTTCTTCCTCGACGGGCATCTGCCGTACGTCACGGAGGTCATCGCCTCCTCACCGGCTGGCCGGGGCGCGACGGCGTAGACCGCGTACTCCGACTCGTACGCTCACGCCGAGGCCTTACGCCTTCCCGTCCCCGTCGTCTTCTTCGCCGTCGACTTCTTGGCCGCCGCGGTCTTCTTCGTCCCGGTCGTCCTGGTCGTCCCGGTCGTCCCGGTCGACTTCGCCGTCGTCGTCTTCTTGGCCGTCGTCTTGCGCGCGGTCGACTTGGCCGACGCCTTCTTCTTCGCCGAGGACGTCGCTGTCGACGTCGACTTCTTGCCGCCCACCTGCTTCGGCGTCGCGCGGGACGACTTGCGGGTGAGCGGCGTCACCTCAGCCACCGACCCCGCCCCCGAGTCCGAGTCCGCCCCGCCCGCGTGCTCGCCCCGCGCCGTGCGGGCCTCGCGGACGCTGTTCTCCAGGGCCGCGAGCAGGTCGATGACCTTGCCGCCGCCGTCCCCGGCCGGGGCCCTCTCCGCCGGGGTCACGCCGTCCACCTTGGCGGCGACCAGTTCCTCGACCGCCTCGCGGTAGTCGTCGTGGAGCGTGTTGATGTCGACCTCGCCGAGGGTGTCCATCAGCGCGTCCGCCAGGTCGAGCTCGGCGTCGCGCACGGTGACCTCGGAGTCGGGGGCCACCCCCTCGGGCGCGCGGATCTCGTCCGGCCAGAGCAGTCCGTGCATGGCGATCACGTCGTCGACGACGCGCAGCATGCCGAGTCGCTCCCGGCCCCGTAGCGCGAACTTCGCGATGGCCACCTTCTGGCTCCGCTTGAGCGCCTCGCGCAGCAGCGTGTACGGCTTGGCGGCCGGGGTGCCGCTCGCCGCCAGGTAGTACGCGGCGCCCATCTGGAGCGGGTCGATGCGGTCCGCGGGGACGAAGGCGACGATCTCGATCGTCTTGGCGGTGGGGATGGGCAGCGTGGCCAGGTCCTGGTCCGTGATCGGGATGATCGAGCCGTCCGCGTCCTCGTACCCCTTGCCGATCTCCGCCGACGGCACCTCGCGCTCCTCCAGCTCGCACACCTTGCGGTAGCGGATGCGGCCGCCGTCCTCCGTGTGGATCTGGCGGAAGGAGACCGAGTGGCTCTCGGTCGCGTTCACGAGCTTGATCGGGATGCTGACCAGCCCGAAGGAGATCGCACCGTTCCATATGGATCGCACGTCCGGCACCTCGCTATGGGGGGAGCGGTAAGACAGCTGGGACAGGTTCCAGGTTCGGCCAGGTTACTTTTGTGTCGTTATGGGCGTTATATGGGACTCTCATCCTATGACGCCGATCACAGAGGTGGAGGGGCGGCGGCTCGCGCTCAGGAATCTGGACAAGGTCCTGTATCCCGCGAGCGGCTTCACCAAGGCCGAGGTCCTGCACTACTACGCGTCCACGGCCGACGCCCTCCTCCCCCACCTCCGCGACCGGCCCGTCTCCTTCCTGCGCTACCCGGACGGGCCCGACGGCCAGCAGTTCTTCTCCAAGAACGTGCCGCCGGGCACCCCCGACTGGGTGCATACCGCCGAGGTCCCCCGCTCCCGCTCCGAGGGGACCGCCCGGCAAGTCCTCGTGCAGGACCTGCCCACGCTGATGTGGGCGGCCAACCTGGTGACCGAGTTCCACGTGCCGCAGTGGCGGGCGGAAGCCCCCGCGCAGGCCGACCGGATGGTCTTCGACCTGGATCCGGGGGCGCCCGCCACGGTCGTGGAGTGCTGCCGGGCGGCGCTCTGGCTGCGGGAGCGGCTGGCCGCCGACGGTTTCCACGTGTACGCGAAGACGTCGGGCAGCAAGGGGCTGCATCTCCTCGTACCGCTGGAGCCGACCTCCTCCGAACGGGTCACGGCGTACGCCAAGTCGCTTGCCGTCGCGGCCGAGCGCGAACTGCCCGACCTCGTCGTGCACCGCATGACGCGGAGCCTGCGCCCCGGCAAGGTCTTCGTCGACTTCAGCCAGAACGCGGCCGCGAAGACCACCGCCGCGCCCTACACGCTCCGGGCGCGGCGGGAGCCGACCGTCTCGACCCCCGTCACCTGGGACGAGGTCGAGGCGTGCGACGAGCCCGGGCGGCTGGTCTTCGCCGCGGACGACATCGCGCCGCGCCTGGAGGCGTACGGGGATCTGATCGAGCCCCTCGACGACCCCGACCGGGCGCGACCGCTGCCGTCCTGACGGCCGGGCGCGACCGCTGCCGTTTCCGACGGCCGGGCCTCAGGTAAGGGACGACTCGGCGCGTCGCCTCACCTCAAGTGCCGCGCGAAGAACCGCGCCGCCCCCTCCCCCGCGGACTCCGGGACCCCCGCATGCCCGCCCATGTTCGCGTGCAGGGACTTCTCCTCGGAGCCGAAGGCGTCGAACAGGTCCAGGGCGGCCTGCCGGTCGTTGCCCTCGTCGTCCCACTGCAACAGGACGTGCAGCGGAATGGTGACCTGCCGGGCCTCCTCGAACACGGCACGCGGCACGAGGCTCCCCGCGAACAGCACGGCGGCCGAGACGCGCGGCTCGACCACCGCGAGCCGGACCCCGACGGAGATCACGCCCCCCGAGTATCCGACCGGGCCACCGATCCCGGGCAGCGACAGGAGGGCGTCCAGAGCGGCCCGCCATTCCGGGACCGCCTGTTCCACCAGAGGGAGGACGAGCCGGTCCACGATGTCGTCGGTGACCGTCTCACCGGCTGCCATGGCCCGGCGCAGGTCGGCGCGGGCCCGGTCGGTGACGGCCGAACGGGGACGGGTCCCGCTGCCGGGGAGCTCGATGGTGGCCGCGGCGAAGCCGTCCGCCACGGCCTGCCGGGCCCTGGCCGCCAGCCTGGGATACATCTTGTCCAGCCCGAGCGGCGGGTGCCCGAGCAGGAGCAGCGGCGCCGCGGCGGACGGCTCGGACGCGGGAGGGACAGCGGATACGGGAGGGACAGCGGGCGTCCACAGGATCCCGGGAACCTCACCGAGCGTGAACTCACGCTCGATAACCCCGTCGTCGAGACGCTTCTCGGAAGTGAAATGCATGGTCGTGCCTTTCGGGAGTGCGCAGAACGGCGCTCCCGGACGACCTACCGCCCGACCGTGACCCCTGAGGAGAGCACCCACGTCGATACGTTCACGGGTACCACCTCCTCGGTCTCTCGCACGGCCGCCCGAAACGTACCAGCACCCCCCATAGCCCTCCAACAGGTTTTCAGACCCGTTCCCACGTCCGACGGTCCCTGGCCAGCGCGTGCAGTGCCTCCACATCGGCCGGTTTCAGCACCCCTCCGAGGCGGGCCAGCGCCGGCAGGTCCACCTCGCGCAGCACCCGCACGTCGCGTGGCGGTGCCGCCACGTCCAGGTCGGCGGCGCCGGACCCGGCGAGGACCAGGACGGGGCGGACCTCCGCCGTGAGCGCGAAGGACGCTCGGCCCGCGTCCGAGCGGAGCGAGCGCAGAAGCGGGAACGGCTCGGCGCGGCCGACCGTCACCATCGGGTCGGCGATGCGCACCCGCTGCTTGCGGACGGCGAGAGTGCCCACGCAAAACAGGCCACCGGGGCCGATCAGCAGGTGGTGGATCCGGGCGTCGCCCGGCAGCGGCAGGGAGTGCAGCACCCGCCAGCCCGCGCCTTCGAGCGCGTCCAGGGCCTCGCCCACCGTCTGTTCGGCGGCGAGTGCGCGGTGCCGGGCGTCGGCGCGCAGTCTGCGGGCGGGCGCGGGGTCGCGGTCGAGGGAGATCCGCAGGGCCTCGCCGGGGCGGTTGGGGGCGAGGTCGTCGTCCGGGTGGAGGGCGAGACGGGCCAGTTCGGCCGGGGTCGGGACGGGCGGCGGGCCCACGGTGACCTGGCCGGTCAGGAAGGGGGCGAGGACGTCGAGGACGTCCTCCTCGCTCTCCTCGCTGAGCAGGTTGACGCGCGACGCTTCGCGGTCGTACCAGGCGACATTCCTGCCGTCCGCGAGGTAGACGTACAAACGCTCCTGCCCGTGCCTCCAAGCCGGTACGACACGCAGTCCGGTCATGTGCCCTCACCCCCTCGACCATGGGAACAGCCCACACGCTCCCCGGCAAGAACCAGGTCGCGGCCGGGAGAAGTCGAGGCGTCTTTGCGCCGAGTGCGCCCGGTCCGGGTGCGCGGTCCCACCCGCGCCGTGACGGCACTGCCCACACAGCTATGGGCCGTTGTTACATAGCTGCCGAATTGCCGCAATAGCGGACATCTACCTTTTGTGAGACCCCCGACCGTAAGGAATGTCCCGTGCGCCTCAACCGCCGTCACACCCTCCTCCGTACCGCCGCCGTCTCCACCCTCGTCGGCGGGGCGCTGCTCCTGTCGGCCGCCGGCGCCTTCGCGGACTCGCCCGCGCCCCGGCCGACGGCGTCCAAGCCGCACGCGAAGGGCGAGGTCCACGAGGTCACCCTCGGCAACGGCGCGACGGCGAAGATCCGGAACCGCGGCGGTGCGTACGCGGCGATGATCTCCCTTGAGGGCAAGGAGATAGCGACCCTCTCCGCCACGCGTCCGACGGTCACGCAGGGCGGCGTGACGTACGAGCTGCACCCCTCCAACGGGCACATCGGCATCGCGTACCTCGACGGGAAGGACCGGGCGGACGGTGACAGGACCGTCGCCCCCAAGGGCGGGGTCAAGGCCGGTGCCGAGGGCGTGCGCGATGCCGGGGATCCCGCGTTCCTGGTCGCCGGTGGCGGCATGGCGGCGGCGGGCGCGGCCGGTCTCGGGTTCGCGATGCTGCGTCGCGGCCGCTCGGACGGCTGAGTCCCAGACCCAGCCAGCGCCCCCCTGCCGCCCCTCCACCACAGGAGCCCCCACATGGCCCCCAGCACCCCCACCGACTTCGAGCCCGACACGCCCGCCCAACCCCGTACACACGACCCCCGCGCCACCCGCACCACCTCCCGCACGACCACCCGAATCGCCGCGGCCGGAGCCCTCACCGTCGCCCTCGGTATCGGCCTGATCGCCTGTGGACAGGGCGGCGGCGGCAAGGGCGCCCCCGCCCCCGACGTGAAGGTCCACAACGCCGCGACCGCGCAGGCCCAGCAGGCCGTCGCCCCGCTGAAGGCGTCCAGGCCGACCGGGTTGCGGATCCCCTCCGCGGGCGTCGACGCCACGTCGATGCTCGACCTCGGCGTGGGCGCCGACCAGGAGCTCGACGTGCCGCCCGTGGACAAGGCGGACGAGCCCGGCTGGTGGACCGGTGGGGTCACGCCCGGCGAGAAGGGGCCCGCCGTGATCGTCGCGCACTACGACACGGCGAACGGTCCGGCGCTGATGAAGAACGTCGCGAAGGTCGAGGTCGGCGACACTGTGGAGGTGCCCCGTGCGGACGGCAGCACGGCGACGTTCGAGGTGCGGGAGATCCAGCAGGTCGGCAAGGAGGACTTCCCCACCAATAAGGTGTACGGGGCGACCGGCCGACCCGAGTTGCGCCTGCTGACCTGCGGCGGGCCCATCGTGGGAGGTCACCGCTCGGACAACATCATTCTCTACGCCGACCTGGTGACGTAACAATGGTGACGTGACGACAGGCCTGGTGCCACGACAGGCCGCGCCCCCGCGGCAGGCAGGAGTGCAGTGCAACGCAGCCGGCTCGCGCCCGCCGCCTTCGCCGTCCTCGCCGTCCTGCTGGCCGGCGGCTGCGGCGACCCCGGCGGGCTGCGGGGCGCGGGCCCGACGCCCACCGCCGAGGGGCCCACGCACCTGTGGCCGGACCTGCCGTCCCCCTCGGTGCCCGCCGAGGACTACGGCGCCATAGAGGCCGTCAAGGTCAAGGGCGTCGACGTGCCGCAGGGTGATCTGCGCAAGGTGGACCCGGTCGACGTCGTGCGCGCGGACTTCAGGGAGAACCCGGGGACGTACGAGCCCACCGACCGGGCGTACAAGCAGACCGTCGAGCGGTTGAAGGACTGCGCCGAGGACGGCTCGGGCGAACAGGGGCGGTGCCCTGTCCTCAAGGCGTACTACCGGGACCTGACCGGCGACGGCAGGGACGACCTGATCGTCGGCGTCTCGACGCCCGACGACAACCTCGACATCCGCGTCTACGCCGAGGAGAAGCGGCAGCTGACGCAGATCATGGAGATGAGCGACGCCGTGCTGGGCGTCGAGGTCGCCGGGCGGGACCTGATCATCCGCGCGATCTCCAGCCTCGCGGGGTACGAGTACCACACGGTGTGGTCCTGGGACTCGCACCAGAAGGCGATGCTGCCGACCAGCGACGAGATCGTCCGCTCCGCGAAGGGCCGCAGGGCGAAGGCGCCCGAGTCCTCGACGCCCCGGCCCTCGGCGCGCCCCTCGCCCTCCGGGAGCGGCGGATGATGAGTCGCCGTCAGCCGCGCGGCCCGCGGCTCCCCGCCTGGACGGCGACCCTCACGTGGAAGGCCGCCGTCTTCATCACCGTCATGTGCTGTGCGCTCGCCGCGCTGCTCGGCGCGCTCGTGCACGTCTCGGTGACCAACCAGACCGTGGGCCAGGCACGCGACCGTGCCCTCTCCCACCTCGACGAGGTCACCGAGCGGTACGAGGCGGGCGACCGGCTCGGTCCCGGCGCGGGCGTCGACCCGGTGGGCCTGCCCTCGCGCCTGCGCGACCTCGCGGTGAACGGGCAGCGCGGCACGATGGTCGCCGCCCACGACTCACGGCCGACGATGTGGGCCGCGGGGCCCGCCGACGGGGGCCGCGCCATCGCCGTCCAGGTCGACTACGCGCAGGGCGCCCGCACCATCGACGGGCTCGACCGGGCGATCCTCGGCTCCTCGGTCCTCGCGATCGGGGCGACGCTGCTGGTCGGCGCGTTCGCGGTGACGCGGGTGACGCGGCGGCTGCACCAGACGGCGCTGGTGGCCCGGCGGATCAGCGCGGGCGACCTGGACGCGCGCGTGGAGGACCCGCACGCGCGGCCCGACGACACGGGTTTCCCGCGGCACCAGGACGAGGTGGCCGCGGTCGCCGGGGCCCTGGACACGATGGCGTCCACGCTGCAGGGCAAGCTGCTGAGCGAGCAGCGGTTCACGGCGGACGTGGCGCACGAGCTGCGCACCCCGCTGACCGGGCTGCACGCGGCGGCGGAGCTGCTGCCGCCGGGGCGGCCCACCGAGCTGGTGCGGGACCGGGTCGCCGCGCTGCGCACGCTGACCGAGGACCTTCTTGAGATCTCGCGGCTCGACGCGAAGAGCGAGGCGGTGGATCTGGACGCCCATCAACTCGCTCCACTGGCGGAGCGGGTGGTGCGTTTTTCCGGGGAGGGCACGGAGCTCGTCGTCGTACGCGATGTCTGTGTGGACACCGACCGGCGGCGCCTGGAGCGGGTGCTCGGCAATCTCGTGGCCAACGCGCACAAGCACGGGCGGCCGCCGGTCCTCGTGACCGTGGACGGTCCCGTCGTCTCGGTGCGGGACCACGGCGACGGTTATCCGGAGTACCTCGTGGAGCACGGGCCGCAGCGCTTCCGCACCGAGGGCACCAGCAAGGGGTCGAGCAAGGGGCACGGGCTCGGGCTGACCATCGCGCTGGGCCAGGCGGCGGTGCTCGGTGCGCGGCTGACCTTCTCGAACGCGGCGGACGGCGGGGCGGTGGCGACGCTGCGGCTGCCGTACGAGACGGCCGGGGACGGCGAGGAGCCGGGCACCGGGCACGGCGGAACGTGAGCTTGCGCGGGCGCGGAGTGCCGCTTTTAGTGTGAATTGCGGCTTGCGGGCATCCGCCTCGGCCGCCTCACTCCCCTTCCCCCGAGGAGGCCCCATGTCCCCGCGGACCACCCTTGTCCGGCTCGGCATACTCGCCGCCGGCGGCGCCCTCGCGGCGCTCGCCGCCGCAGGCCCCGCCGTCGCCCTGGACAGCGCAGGCGACGCCGGCACCAACGCACCCGTCTACAAGGGCCGCGTCACCGCCAAGAGCGGACTCCTGCTCCACACCTCCCCGACCCGAGGCAGCAAGGTGATCCGCACGGTGCCGCGCGGCAAAGTCGTCACCATCTTCTGCAAGACCAGAGGCGACCGCGTCGTCAACAACAACATCTGGTACCTGCTCACCGACGGGAGCTGGGCCTGGGGTTCCGCGCACTACATCGCCAACATCGGCAAGGTCCCGCGCTGGTGCTGACGCCGCTCCACTCCGCTCGGCCGACATAATCGACATAAGCGGACTTCCAGGTGGATTGCTTGCTACGTTCCCGGCATGGCCGGAACCAGCGCGGGCGCCGCACCCCCCGCGGTCCCGGCTGCCCGTGTCCCCCGGCGCCGCGGCACCGAACTCACCCTGCTCGTCGTGGCCGTCCTGCTCTCCGTGTACGGCTACTGCGCCGTCGGCCTCGCCAAGAACGGCACGGTCCCGCCCGGCGCCGCCGGTTACGGCGCCGGGCTCGGCGTGCTCGCGCTCGTCGCGCACCTCGCCGTCCGCCTCCGCGCCCCGTACGCCGATCCGCTGCTGCTGCCCATCGCGGTGCTCCTCAACGGCCTGGGCCTGGTCCTCATCTACCGGCTCGACCTGGAGACCCCGCACGACGAGGCGGCCCCCGCGCAGCTCATCTGGTCGACGGTCGGCGTGGGTCTGTTCATCGCCGCCGTCCTCTTCCTGCGCGACCACCGCGTACTCCAGCGCTACGCCTATCTCTCCGTCGTCACCGCACTGGTCCTGATGATCGTCCCGATCTTCTTCCCGGCCGTGAACGGCGCCCGGATCTGGATCAGGATCGGCGGCTTCTCCATCCAGCCCGGCGAGTTCGCGAAGATCCTGCTCGCCGTCTTCTTCGCCAGCTACCTCGCGGCCAACCGCAACGCCCTCGCCTACACCGGCCGCACCCTGTGGCGGTTCAAGCGCCTCCAGCTGCCCACCGGGCGCGTCCTCGGCCCCATCGTCGCGATCTGGCTGCTCAGTGTCGGCGTCCTCGTCCTGGAGCGCGACCTCGGCACCTCGCTGCTCTTCTTCGGGCTCTTCGTGATCCTGCTGTACGTCGCCACGGGCCGCATCGGCTGGATCGCGGTCGGCCTGCTCCTCGCCGCGCTCGGCGCGTTCGCGGTCGGCTCGCTGGAGCCGCACGTGCACAGCCGTGTGGAGGACTGGCTGCACCCCTTCGCCTCCATCGACGCGGGCCGCGGCCCGAACCAACTCGCGCAGTCGCTCTTCGCGTTCGCGGCCGGCGGGATGCTCGGCACCGGGCTCGGGGCCGGGCACTCCATCCTCATCGGATTCGCCGCGAAGTCCGACTTCATCCTGGCGACGGCGGGCGAGGAGCTCGGCCTCTCGGGGCTCTGCGCGATCTTCCTGCTCTACGCCCTGCTCGTGGAGCGCGGCTTCCGTGCCGGGCTCGCCCTGCGCGACGCCTTCGGACGGCTGCTCGCGATCGGGCTCGCCTCGATCCTCGCGCTCCAGGTGTTCGTCATCGCGGGCGGCGTCATGGGTCTCATCCCGCTGACCGGCATGGCCATGCCGTTCCTCGCACAGGGCGGCTCGTCCGTCGTCACCAACTGGATCATCGTGGCGCTGCTGATCCGGGTCAGCGACTCGGCCCGCGGCCAGCCCGTGCCCGCGGAGGCCGCGTGACATGAAGAGGTATATCCGGCACGCCGCCGCCTTCTGTGCGCTGCTGCTCATCGCGCTGCTCGTCAACGCCACCCGCGTCCAGGTCTTCCAGGCCGATTCCCTCGACGCCGACGAGGCCAACCGCCGCAACGCCATCGTCCGCTTCGAGCAGCCGCGCGGCGACATCCTGGTCGACGGGCGGCCCGTGACCGGCTCCCGGGACACCGGCGAGCAGCTCCGCTACGAACGGACTTACCGGAACGGGCCGTTGTACGCGCCCGTGACCGGCTTCGCCTCGCAGGTGTACGGCACGACGCTCCTGGAGAACGCCGAGGACGACATCCTCTCCGGCACCGATCCGATGCTCGCCCCGCTCCCCCTGTGGAACGACATCACGCGTGCCCAGAACCCCGGCGGCAGGGTCGAGACCACGATCAGGGCCGCGGTGCAGCAGGCGGCGTACGCGGGCCTGGGCGGCAAGCGGGGTGCGGTCGCGGCGCTGGAACCGTCGACCGGCAAGATCCTCGCGCTGGTCAGCACCCCCTCGTACGATCCCGAAAGGCTCTCCGGGACCGACCGGGCGGTGGCGGACACCTGGGCGGAGCTGAACGGCAGCGCGACCAAGCCGATGCTGAACCGGGCGATCCGGCAGACATATCCGCCCGGCTCGACGTTCAAGGTGGTGACGGCCGCGGCGGCGCTCGACTCGGGAGAGGTGACGGACCCGGACGCGCCGACCAAGTCCCCCAGCCCGTACACGCTGCCGGGCACCAGCACCCAGCTGACCAACGAGGTCGACGGCTGCACGAACGCCAGCCTGCGCTACGCCTTCCGGTGGTCCTGCAACACGGTCTTCGCGAAGCTCGGCGTCGACACGGGCCTCGCCCCGATGGTCGGCACGGCCCGCGACTTCGGCTTCAACGACGGTGGCCTGGAGATCCCCTCGTCGGTCGCGGCCAGCAACTTCGACACCTCGATGGACCGGGCGCAGCTCGGGCTCTCCGCGATCGGGCAGTACGACACCCGGGCGACGCCGCTGCAGATGGCGATGGTGTCGGCGGCGGTGGCCAACGGCGGGTCGGTGAAGGCGCCGCACCTGGTGGACCGTACGACGACCGAGGACGGGGACGTGGTCGACGCCACGGGCACCAAGTCCCTGCGGCAGGCGATGAATCCGGGCACGGCTGCGCAGCTGCGCGAGATGATGACGCAGGTCGTCGACGAGGGCACGGGCACGAACGCCGCGATCCCCGGTGTGACGGTCGGCGGCAAGACGGGCACCGCTCAGCACGGCATCGACAACTCCGGTACGCCGTACGCCTGGTTCATCTCCTGGGCGCAGGCGGACGACGACCCGGAGCCGTCGGTGGCGGTCGCCGTCGTCGTGGAGGACGCGGCGGCGGACCGCGGGGACATCAGCGGGGGCGGCAGCGCGGCGCCGATCGCGAAGGCGGTGATGGAGGCGGCGATCGGCGCGCACTGAGCGCGGTTTCGTTTCTGTGCTCTACCCCGCCGCCTCTCTGTGCTCTACCCCGCCGCCTCACCCGACGCGATCGCGTCCCGCACCTCCGCCACCCGCTCGTGCTCCTCGGCCGCGAAGCGCTCGGCGTCCAGCTTGTCGGCTATCTCCTCGTCCTGGGCCATGAGCAGGTCGAGGTTGGCGTCGCCCATCTCGAAGACGCCCATGTCGAGGTAGGCCTCCTGGAGGCGCTTGCCCCACAGGCCGATGTCCTTGACGCAGGGCACGATGCGGGAGAAGAGCAACTGGCGGAACAGCGACAGGAATTCGGACTGTTCGCTGTACTCCTGGGCCTGCGCCTTGGAGATGCCGAAGTTCTCCAGGACCTCTTCCCCGCGCAGCCGGTCGCGCATCAGGTAGCAGCCCTCGATGACGAATTCCTCGCGTTCGCGGAGTTCGGCGTCGGTGAGCTGCTTGTAGTAGTCGCGCAGCGCCATCCTGCCGAAGGCCACGTGCCGGGCCTCGTCCTGCATCACGTAGGCGAGGATCTGCTTGGGCAGCGGCTTGTCGGTGGTGTCGCGGATCATGCCGAACGCGGCGAGCGCGAGGCCCTCGATGAGGACCTGCATGCCGAGGTAGGGCATGTCCCAGCGGGAGTCGCGGAGCGTGTCGCCGAGCAGCGCCTGGAGGTTGTCGTTGATCGGGTAGAGCATGCCGATCTTGTCGTGCAGGAAGCGGCCGTAGATCTCGGCGTGCCGCGCCTCGTCCATGGTCTGGGTCGCGGAGTAGAACTTCGCGTCCAGGTCGGGGACCGACTCGACGATGCGGGCCGCGCACACCATCGCGCCCTGTTCGCCGTGGAGGAACTGGCTGAACTGCCAGGAGGCGTAGTGCTTGCGCAGCTCGCCCTTGTCGCGGTCGGTCATCTTCGCCCAGTGCGGCGTGCCGTGGAGCGTCATCGACTCGTCGGGGGTGCCGAGGGGGTCGAGCGGGTCGACCTCCAGGTCCCACGCGATGCGCTTGGCGCCGTCCCACTGCTTGTCCTTGCCCTTCTGGTAGAGAGCGAGGAGGCGGTCGCGCCCTTCGTCGTACTCCCAGCTGAAGCGGGCCGAACTGGCGGACGGTACGCGCCAGTTGAGCCCGTCCGGTGGACTGGTGTAAAGCTCGTGCGTCGCCATGACGGCAGGCTCACACGCTACTGGACAAGCGGTCAACAAGTCGTGCGCAAGGGATTGACGACCTTACTGACAGGCAGTCTCATAAGAGATGACCGCCGGTAACCCGCGACAAGGCAGGAACAGTCATGACGACCGTGACGGAAGACGTTTCGCTGGAGGGCCTGCGGGACGCGCTCGGACTGCTCAAGGACCGGGAGCAGGTGGCCCTGCGGCTCCTGGAGTCGTCCGCCAAGCACTCCTTCGACCCCGACAAGGAACTCGACTGGGACGCACCGCTCGAAGCGGGCAAGTGGTTCTGGCCGCCCGAGCTCGTCTCCCTCTACGGCACCCCGATGTGGAAGCGGATGTCCGAGGAGCAGCGGTACGACCTGGCCCGGCACGAGGCGGCGTCCCTCGCCTCGCTCGGCATCTGGTTCGAGATCATCCTGATGCAGCTGCTCGTCCGGCACATCTACGACAAGTCGGTGACCAGCGCCCATGTGCGGTACGCGCTCACGGAGATCGCCGACGAGTGCCGGCACTCCATGATGTTCGCCCGGATGATCGAGAAGGGCGGCGCCCCGACGTACCCCGTCACGCGCCTCAACCACAACCTCGCGCGCATCCTGAAGACGGTCTCCACCACCCCCGGCTCGTTCGCCTGCACCCTGCTCGGCGAGGAGATCCTCGACTGGATGCAGCGGCTGACGTTCCCCGACGAGCGCGTGCAGACGCTGGTGCGCGGCGTGACGCGTATCCACGTCGTCGAGGAGGCCCGCCATGTCCGTTACGCGCGTGAGGAGTTGCGGCGCCAGATGGTGACCGCCCCCGCGTGGGAACGCCAGCTGACCCGCCTCAGCTGCGGCGAGGCCGCCCGCGTCTTCTCCCTAGCCTTCGTGAACCCCGAGGTCTACACGAACGTGGGCCTGGACCGCAGGGAGGCCGTCGCGCAGGTGCAGGCGAGCGGGCACCGCAGGGAGGTCATGCAGACGGGGGCGAAGCGGCTCACGGACTTCCTGGACGACATCGGTGTGATGCGGGGGGTCGGGCGACGGCTGTGGCGGTCATCGGGGTTGTTGGCATAGGGCCCGGGCTCCGGCCGGATCGGTCCGTCTGTCTCTTCGTACAGGAACACGGTTACGCTGCGAGGCATGACCTCGCCTGCCGCCACCACGCCCGCGTACCGCCGCCTGAGCGTCGAGGCGCGGCGGCGGCAGCTCCTGGACTCCGCGCTCACCCTCTTCGCGCACCGCGCGCCCGAGGAGGTCAACCTCGACGACGTGGCGGAGGCGGCCGGTGTCTCGCGGCCGCTCGTCTACCGCTACTTCCCCGGCGGCAAGCAGCAGCTGTACGAGGCCGCGCTGCGGTCCGCCGCCGACGACCTGGAGCAGTGCTTCGCCGAGCCGCCGGAGGGCCCCCTCACCCGGCGGCTCTCCCACGCCCTCGACCGCTACCTGGCCTTCGTCGACCAGCACGACACGGGGTTCAGCGCGCTGCTCCAGGGCGGCAGCGTGGTGGAGACGTCGCGGACCTCCGCGATCGTGGACGGCGTGCGCAGGGCCGCCGCGGAGCACATCCTCAGCCACCTCGACGTGCCCGAGCCGGGGCCCCGCCTTCGCATGACCGTACGCATGTGGATCACCGCGGTCGAGGCGGCGTCCCTGATCTGGCTGGACGAGGAGAAGCAGCCGCCGCTCGACGATCTCCGGGACATGCTCGTGGAGCAGTTCATGGCGGTGCTCGTGGCGACGGCGGGACGGGACCCGCAGACCGCGGAGGTCGTCCGCTGGGCGCTGACCCTGGAGACGCCGGAGGGCCCCGTGGGCACCCTCGCCCGCCGCGTCCTGCCCGTGGTGGCCGACGCGGCCCACCTGCTCTGACCCGTGGCGGCACGGGTGTGACACTGGGGACGTGAAGAGCGAAGACACCCCGTTCGTGGACGGCCCCCTGGACGGCCGGGTCCTCCCGGTCCTGCTCGGCCCGACCGGACACCCCCCGAAGGTCTACCGCGTCCCCGTCCCCGACGACGCGGGCGGCCCCCCGACCGTCCTCGTCTACCGCCGCGTCCCCGCGGCGGGCCGCGGCCGCATCTCGCTCGGCGCGAGGTGGCAGTACGAGTACGACGCGGACGGCGACAAGGGCGGCGGCCTGAAGTGGCCGTGGTCGAAACCGACCACCAAGTAGGGGCGACGGCCCCACGCACCCGCAGACGTGGACCGTGGGACGCAACCCGCCACGCCGACGCCCCCTGCAAGGGTGACCGGAGTTGCGCCACCCGCCCCCGCCGGGAGGCGGACCCCGCGGCCGGGCCGGATGCTCACCCTGCGCGCAGGAGAGCCCTCCGCGCACCGGAGGTGATGACGTGTCAGCCACACTGCTGCGGTGGGTCTGCACAGGGGCCGCCCTCGGCGCCCTGTGCACAACCGCTCCCCCCGCCCACGCGGCACCCGGGGCCCCGGGGCCGGAAGACCGCCCCGTCACCCAGCTCCTGACGGACCTTCAGCGTCTTTACCGGTCCGCCGAGGAGACCTCGGAGACGTACAACGCCACCGAGGAGAAACTGAAGGAGCAGCGGGCCAGAGCCGCCGCCCTGGACCGCAGACTGGCGAAGGCACGCGCCTCCGTGCGCGACAGCCGGAGCGACGCCGGCCGGTTCGCGCGCCAGCAGTACCAGGCCACCAGCAACCTCTCCCCGTACATGCGCCTGCTCCTCGCCCGTGACCCGCAGCGCGCCCTCGACCAGGGCCAGGTGCTCCGGCGGGCCGCCGCGGGCCGCGCCGCCACCGTGGAGCGGCTGACCGGCGGGGAGAAGAAGGCCGGTGATCTCGCGGGGGCCGCGAAACGGGCCCTCGCGGCCCGGACCGCGCTGGCCGCCCGGCAGAAGAAGCAGCGGGACCGGGTCGAAGGACAGCTGCGGGACGTCGAGCAGCTGCTGTCCTCGCTGACCGTCGAGCAGCTGGCCGCGCTGCGGCAGGCGGAGGAGGCGGACACGGCCGACGCCCAGCGCAGGTTCCTGGCGTCGGGCGCCCTCGGCGGCAGCCCCGCGACCCGCCCGCCCTCACGCCAGGGCGACACGGCCCTCGACTACGCGGTACGGCAGATCGGCCGCCCGTACAAGTGGGGCGCCGAGGGGCCGAAGGCGTTCGACTGCTCGGGGCTGACCCAGCGGGCCTGGGCGCACGCGGGCCGCAGGATCCCGCGGACCAGCCAGGAGCAGTGGGCGGAGCTGCGCCGCATCCCCCTGTCCAAGCTCCGCCCGGGCGACCTGGTCGTCTACTTCCGCAAGGCCACGCACGTCGCGCTGTACATGGGCGACGGCAAGGTCGTGCAGGCGCCGCGCCCCGGCGCCCGCGTCAAGGTCTCCCCCATCGCGGCGAACCCGGTCCTCGGCGCCGTGCGGCCCGACCCCAAGGGCCGGGCCATGGACAGGTACACGCCGCCGAAGCTGCCCGCGAAGGCGAAGGCCGTCTCGGGCAGCGACATCGGGTACGACAGGAGTCACGCGCCGGGCGCGACCGACTCCAGGTAGGCGGCCGCCTTCTCCGGGTCGAAGAAGTAGTTCTCGAGGTCCGCCGGGTCGTTGAAGCCGTTGACGAACCGGTCGGCGACGGGCTGGAGTTGGCCGGCCGCGCCGAGGATGTTGAGGACGTGCTCCGGCGGGGCGCCCAGCATCGCGTTCGTCCACTTGGTGACGTGCTGCGCCGTCTCCCAGTAGCGGTCGAAGGCCGACTGCATCCACTCGGCGTCGAAGGGCTTGTCGCCGTGCTCGACGATGGAGGAGATGTACGAGGCGGCGCACTTGGACGCCGAGTTGGAGCCCTGACCGGTGATCGGGTCGTTGGCGACGACGACGTCGGCGACCCCGAGGACGAGGCCCCCGCTGGGCAGCCGTCCGATCGGCTTGCGCACGGTGGGTGCGTACCGCCCGGCCAGCGTGCCGCCCGCGTCGGTCAGCTCGACCTTCGTGGCGCGCGCGTACTCCCAGGGCAGGAACTTCTCCAGGAGTTCGAGGGTGAGCGCCAGGTGCTCCGAGGGGTCCTTGATGCCCTGGAAGACGTCGAGCGGGCCGCCCGGTATGCCCTCCCAGAAGAGGATGTCCGCGCGTCCTGACGTGGTGAGCGTCGGCATGACGAAGAGCTCACCCACGCCGGGCACGAGGTTGCAGCGCACCGCGTCGAACTCGGGGTGCTCCGGGCGCGGGCCGAGGCCGTGCACGTACGCCACCGCGAGCGCGCGCTGCGGGGCGTCGAACGGCGAGCGGGCCGCGTCGCGCTCGAACATCGAGACGAGCTCGCCCTTGCCGGCGGAGACGAGCACCAGGTCGTAGGTGCGCGAGAAGTAGTCCAGGTCACCGACGGCCGCGCCGTGGATGACGAGCTGGCCGCCGCGCTGCGCGAACGTGTCCATCCAGCCGGACATCTTCACGCGCTGGTCGACGGATTGCGCGTACCCGTCGAGCTTGCCGACCCAGTCGATGACGCGGGTGCCGTCGGGGCCCGCGACGGAGATGCCGACGCCCTCGATCCTCGGGGCCTGCGACTCCCAGAAGTTCGCCTGGATGTCGCGCTCGTGCTGGAGCGCCGTGTGGAACATGCACTGCGTGGACATGACCCGGCCGGACCGGATCTCGTCCGCGGTGCGGTTGGACATCAGGGTGACCTCGTACCCCTGCGCCTGGAGCCCGAGGGCGATCTGGAGCCCGGACTGACCGGCTCCGACGACAAGTATCTTCCGCATGCGGGTCCTTCTAACTTCCTCGGGGCTCTCGGAGCACGGGCTCTTACTCGGGGGTCGCGTCGAGCGCGTGGCCGACCAGGGCGAGGAGCGACTCGATGACCGAGATCCGCTGCCTGGCGTCCATGATCAGTACCGGTATGTGCGGCGGCACCGTCAGGGCCTCGCGCACGTCCGCCACCTCGAACTTCTCGCTGCCGTCGAAGTGGTTGACGGCGACGACGTACGGCAGGCCGCAGCTCTCGAAGTAGTCGAGGGCCGGGAAGCAGTCGGACAGGCGGCGGGTGTCGGCGAGCACGACGGCGCCGATCGCGCCGCGCACCAGGTCGTCCCACATGAACCAGAACCGCTGCTGGCCCGGCGTACCGAAGAGGTAGAGCACCAGGTCGTCGTCGAGCGTGATGCGGCCGAAGTCCATGGCGACCGTCGTGGTCGTCTTCTCCGGGGTCCCGGTCAGATCGTCGGTGTCGGCGCTCGCCTGCGTCATCAGCGCCTCCGTCTGGAGGGGCGTGATCTCGGAGACGGCGGTCACCAGCGTCGTCTTGCCGACGCCGAAACCACCCGCCACCACTATCTTCGTGGCGATCGGGGCGCGTGACCTGTCCGTCTGCCAGGCCTGCAACTGACCCTCGTTCTCGTTCGCGAGGAGTTCAGAGACGGCGGAGTCCACTCAGCACCCTTTCCAGCAGTGCGCGGTCGGGCTGTCCCGGGCCGTGGCCCGTTCCGTACACGCGGATCTTTCCCTGGTCGGCGAGGTCGCTGAGCAGCACGCGGACCACACCGAGCGGCATCTTGAGGAGCGCCGCGATCTCCGCCACCGTCCGCATGCGACGGCAGATCTCGACGATCGCCCGCATCTCCGGCATGACCTTCGACAGCGTGCCCTTGGGCAGTTCGAGACGCTCGTCCGGCCCCTCGATCGCGGCGTTGCTCGCCACGAACGTCTCGACGAGCAGGACGTGCCCGAACCTGGTCCGGCCGCCGGTCAGCGAGTAGGGGCGGACGCGGGCGGGTTTCCTGTCGCCGCCGCGCTGCGGCAGCTTCGGCGTCTTGCTGCTGCGGCTGCTGCTCATCGGGCACTCTCCATCGACTGGCGCAGTTCGCTGCGGAGTTCGGGGGTGAGGACGTGCCCGGCGCGGCCGACGAAGAGCGCCATGTGGTACGCGACGACGCTCATGTCGCAGTCCGGCGTCGCGTGCACGCCGAGCAGCGAGCCGTCGCTGATCGCCGTGACGAAGAGGCTGCCCTCCTCCATCGCGACGACGGTCTGCTTGACCCCGCCGCCGTCCATGAGCTTCGCGGCGCCGATGGTGAGGGAGCCGAGCCCGGACACGATGGTCGCGAGGTCGGCGCTCGACCCTTTGGGTCCTTTGGGCTTCTCCGTGGAGCGCTCGGCGTTGCGCCCGGGGTCGGAGGAGAGCAGGAGCAGCCCGTCGGACGAGACGACCGCGACGGAGAGGAGCCCGGGCACCTCCTCCACAAGGTTCGTCAGGAGCCAGTGCAGGTTGCGTGCTTCCCTGCTCAGGCCGTACGTGGCGGGTTCGGCGGAAGAACTGGGCGTGCGCATGGGCGCAGTCAACTGCTTGCCTCCTCGACTGGGTCCCCCATTACGTCTGCGGCTCGTTCGTTCTTTTCATCACCGTCACCCGAACCGTCACCGGAGATCTCGGCCTCCACGTCCCGCCGGCCGCTGATCGCGCCCTGGTGGAAGTTGCCGAGGCGGCGCCGGAGTGCTTCGGCGTCCACGGAGCCGGTGCGCGGCTTGGGCGCGGCGGCCGCGGGAGCGGTGATCTTCGGGGTGCGCTTGGGCAGCCCCTTGTCGGTGACGCGCTCCCACTTGGGGGGCGCGGGGCCGGCGTCCGGTTCGGGTTCGGGCTCGGAGTCCGGCTGCGGCTCCGGGTCCTGCTTCGGCTCCGGAGCGGTCTCCTCCGGTGCGGTCTCCTCCGGTGCCGGGGGTGCCGCGAGCTCCATGGTCGTCTCCGGCGACGGGGACGGCTCGGGGTCCGGGTCCGGCTCATCGGAAGGCCCGGGGGACGGTTCCGGGGACGGGGAGGGCAGCGCAGTCTCCAGGGTCCGCTCGGCCGCCGCGATCAGCGGGTCCTCGCCGGGCGCCCCGGCCAGCCGCCCCGGGAGCACGTTGGAGTTGGCCTCGGCCTCCGACCCCGGCAGGTGGGTCAGCGGCTCGCCCGGGCGCGGCGGCGTGACGACCGCTGCCTGCGAGGGCGCATCCGCGAGGATGCCCTCGGGCAGCACCACGACCGCCGCGATCCCGCCCTGCTTCTGGTCCCGCAGCCGCACCCGCGCCCCGTGCCGGGCGGCGAGCCGCGCGACCACGTAAAGGCCGAGGCCGAGGCCGTCCCCGCTCTCCTGGTCGTACGCGTCGTCCGGGTCGAAGTCGGCGAGCCGGGCGTTGAGCTCCCGCATCCGGTCCTGCGTGACGCCGATGCCCTCGTCCTGGACGGAGAGCATGACCTCGCCGTTCTCCAGGAGCCAGCCGGAGACCTCGACGGAGGAGTCGGGCGGCGAGAACGAGGTCGCGTTCTCCAGGAGTTCGGCGGTGAGGTGGCTGATGTCGTCCGCGGCGAAGCCCGCCACGTGCGTGTGCGGCGGCAGCGTGGCGATGCGGACGCGTTCGTACCGCTCGATCTCGGAGACGGCGGCGCGCACCACGTCGACGAGCGGGACGGCGCCGGGGTGCTGGTGGCCGTGCTCGGCGCCGGCGAGGACGAGGAGGTTCTCGCTGTGCCGTCGCATGACGGTGGCGAGGTGGTCGAGCTTGAAGAGCGTGGCGAGGCGGTCCGGGTCCTGCTCGCGGTCCTCCAGGTGCTCGATGACGGCGAGCTGGCGCTCCACCAGGCCGAGCGTGCGCAGGGCGAGGTTGACGAAGGTGCCGTGGATGGACTGGCGCACCCGCTCCAGGTGCGCGGAGGCCTCGGCGAGCTCCTCGCGCAGCGCCGCGCGCTCGTCGGCCATGGACTGCCGCTGTCCGATGAGGTGCTTGCGGTCCGATTCGAGGGTGGCGAGGCGCTCGGTGAGGGCGGCCGCGTGGCCGTGCAGGGCGTTGACGGAGCGTACGACCTGGGCGAACTCGTCGTCGCGGCCGGTGAAGCGGATCGGCTCCTGGGGCGCGGGTTCGGTGGCCAGGCGGGCCGAGCCGAGGCGCAGGACGGCGAGCGGGCGGGTCAGCGAGCGGGCCGCGCCCATGGCGAAGCCGACGGCGACGAGCAGGCAGACGCCGACGAGGGCGATCCGGATCTCCAGCGCCGTGACGTCGTCGTCGCGCAGCTGGGCGAGGTGCTTGGTGCGCTCGACGGCGAGCGCGGACTCGGCGCCGCGCATCGTCTCGATACGGGCGGAGAGCGCGGCGTCGACCTTCTTGCGGTCGTAGCGCTGCTCGGCCGCGGAGAGCTTCGGCTGGTCGGTGAGGCGTTCCAGGTACTTCTCGGCGGCGCCGACCTCGGAGCCGGTGACGGTCGACTCGTAGGTGGCGCGGGCCGGGTCGCTCGCCGCGTCGCGGAAGTCGGCGAGGGCGGCCAGCTCGCGGACGCGGGCCTGCTGGGCGGCGGAGCTGAGCTCGTCGCGCCGCTTGGCGTCGGCCGACGACTCCTCGGTGCCGGTGGTCGGCAGGCCGGTGACCGGGTCGACGGTGGAGGTGCCGGTGGGGCGGGGCAGGGCCAGGGCGGCGAGGAGGAGGCCGCGGGCGGCGGCGGCCTGCTCGACGGCGTGGTCGAGGTCGGAGAGGGCGAGGGCGCCCTGGTTGGCCTCGGGGGGCAGCTTCTCGGCCAGGTCGCGGGTGAGGCCGTGCAGTTCGGCGATGACCTTGGTGTACGCCTCGTGGGCTTCGAGAGCGGTGCTCTTGCCGGTGAGCGCCGCTCTGCGCACGGCGGCGACGTCGGCGAGGTCGCCGCGCAGTCCGGCGGGCGCGTCGGTGCCGCGGAGCTCGTCGATCTGCCGGTCCACGCGGGCGCTCCGGCTCTCGGAGAGGCCCTTGTCCTGCGGCCGTCCCGCGGCGATGAAGGTGGTGACCTCGTCCCGCTCGTCCGCGAGCGAGTGGCCGAGGGAGACCGCCTGCTGGGTCTGTTCGGCGAGGGTGACCAGGTTCTGCGTGTCGTTCAGGTCGCCGGACGCGGCGAGGACGGCGGGCGCGCCCGCGCCCGCGACGGCGGCGGCCACGACCGCGACGGCGACGATCAGCCGGTTGCGCACGCGCGCGGTGGGCGCCTTGTTGACCGGCGGGGCCGCGGCATCGGGCACGGAGGCGTCCGTGGCCGTGCGCTCCGGCACATGCTCGGTTGGAGTCGTCGCGCCCGGCGTGGCCCCTTCCGGGGCCGCCTGCTTGCCTTTGCGCCGAGACCGCATCTTCTGCACCGGTGCTCGCATTCTTGTTTTCGTCTGCCCTTGGCCCGGGTGACGACCTGTCAACACGAGCGCTCCCCCGGTACGGCTCCTGACCCTTCCAGTGCCGGTTGGTGGCGGTCGCGCATCGCCTGGCTGGCCACCCGAAGGAGTGAACATCGGCGGGGAGTTGGCGGGCAAGTCCCGGTGGGGCCGTCCGAGGGCCCCTGCGGTGCGCCGGTTGGACGTCGCCGACCGGCTTTGGCAGGATGCGCCGCCACACCCCCGCCGGAGGTGATCATTCCGGTCGAATCCGGCGTCAGCGCGGCCCGTACGCACCTCTCCCCGGCCCCTTCGCGGCTCCTGGTGGACCCTGTGAAGGCCTCGTGCAGACTGGCCGGATGCGTATCGAACTCGCCACCGAGCCCGGTGACCCCGCACGCCCCAACGAGGACTACGCGTCGGTCGCGCTTCCCGCGTCCGGACAGGGCGGATCGCTCGTCCTGCTGGACGGCGTGACCCCGCCCGAGGGGTCGGTGGGCTGTCCGCATTCCGTCCCTTGGTTCACGGCGCGACTCGGCGGCGCACTGGGGGAACTGTCCGTTTCACGCCGGGATATGACGCTCCCTGAGATCCTGGCGACCGGCATCACGCGTACCGCTGAAGCGCATGGTTCAACCTGTGACCTTTCTCACCCACGCACACCTCAGGCAACCGTGGTGCTCGTGCGGTGGGACGAGGAGCGCGTCGAGCACTTGGTCCTTTCCGACTCGGCGCTCCTCCTGGCGGGCCGCGACGGCGAGGTGACGGCCGTCCTCGACCGCCGCCTCGCCGAACTGCCGCCCACCGTGCAGGCCCTGCGCGACCAGGTGCGCGCCCTGCCGCGCGGCTCCGCGGAGCGGGACGTCGCGGCCCGCGCCTACGGAACGGCGGTCGAGGCGCTGCGCAACGCGGAGGACGGCTTCTTCACGGCCGCGTCCGACCCTTCGGCGGCCGACCGCGCGGTCACCGGTGAGCTGCCCCGTTCGGAGGTCACGGCGGTGGCGGCGCTCACCGACGGGGCCGGGCGGTGGGTGGAGACGTTCCGCGAGGGCGACTGGGCCGACTGCTTCGCGCTGCTGCGCAAGCAGGGCCCGCAGCATCTGCTGGACCGGGTGCGGCAGTTGGAGCGCGCGGATCCGGACCTCGTGGCCTTTCCGCGCGGGAAGCGGCACGACGACGCGGCGGTCGTCTACGCGGAGTGGTGACGTGGGCGAGCCGGGTTCGTGGTCACTCCGCGCTCGCGTTCAGCCGGCCGAGCAGTCTTGCGAGTTCGGCGACCTCCGCCCGGTCCCAGCTCGCGAGGCGCCGCACGTAGCGGGCGCGGCGGGCGGCGCGCACCGTGCGGAAGCGGGTGCGGCCGTCGGGCGTGAGCCGGATGAGCCAGGCGCGGCCGTCGGCCGGGTCGGGCTCGCGCGCGACCAGGCCGAGCTCTTCCAGGGCCCGCAGCTGGCGGCTCATCGTGGCCTTGCCGACGCCGATGTAGGCGGCGAGGTCGGTGGCCCGCTGCGGGCCCGAGTCGTCCAGGCAGACGAGCAGTCCGTACGCCGCCGGCTCCAGGTCGGGGTGGACCTGGCGCGCCATCTCGCCCGATGAGGCCCGCGCGCGGCGCAGCAGGAGCGACAACTCCCGTTCCAGGGAGAGGAACTCGCGGTCCGCCCCCCGTGCCTTCTGGGCCCCGTGCCCGTCGTCGTCACGCGCGCCGGGCTTCATGCCCTCTTCTGCAGCACCCATGTCCCGTTTTCCCGATCCTGAAAGTTATCGCCGGAAGGCTCTCGCGCCGCGGCCGTGGCGGCAGCGGTCTGACCAGTATTTCGCAAGGTCCGGGCGGTACCGCCCCGGTGCCGCCGCCACAGGAGTGGACCAACGGCAGAACTCTGGACCTCTTCCCTAGCAGCGGTCTACGTGCGTAGCTTTTCGCATGACATGTTCACACCACTACATGTCGACAGGTCCCCACCGAGCACCACCGAGGCCCTCGGAGGCACGCCCATGCCCGTGCACAGACCCGGACCGGCCCGCCGCTCGCGCTTGTCGCCGGCGGGGGTTCTCCTCGCAGCACTGTCCGCCCTCTCCCTCCTCCTGACGCTCCCCACGGCGGCCACGGCGGACGACGTCCCCGACCGCGGCACCGCCCGCCTCGGCCAGGGCGTCATCGAACACGACGGCCAGGGCGGCCGCCCCGCCGGTGGTGACGCGACCCAGACCGAGGGCGTCGACGTCAGCAGCCACCAGGGCAACGTCGCCTGGCAGACGCTCTGGAACAGCGGGGTGAAGTGGGCCTATGTCAAGGCCACCGAGAGCACCTCGTACAAGAACCCCTACTTCGCCCAGCAGTACAACGGCTCGTACAACGTGGGCATGATCCGCGGCGCGTACCACTTCGCGACGCCGGACACCTCAAGCGGCGCCACCCAGGCCAACTACTTCGCGAGCAACGGCGGCGGCTGGTCGCGCGACGGCAGGACGCTGCCGGGCGCGCTCGACATCGAGTGGAACCCGTACGGCGCGGCCTGCTTCGGCAAGTCCCAGTCGGGGATGGTCAGCTGGATCCGCGACTTCCTGAACACCTACAAGGCCCGCACCGGACGCGACGCCGTCATCTACACCGCGACCAGCTGGTGGAAGCAGTGCACCGGCAACTACAGCGGCTTCGGCGCGAGCAACCCGCTCTGGATCGCCCGCTACAACACGAGCCCGGGCGAACTCCCGGCCGGCTGGGGCTTCCACACCATGTGGCAGTACACCTCGTCGGGCCCGACGGTCGGTGACCACAACCAGTTCAACGGCGCCCTCGACCGGGTGGTGGCGCTCGCCAACGGCTGAGCGTACGGACGGCGGCCACCCCCGCGTGGGGGCGGCCGCCGTTCCCGTGTGCGGTTCTACGCGGCGGCCGGGATCCTCACCTCGGCCTCCGTGAGGGCCAGTTCCAGCACCTGGCGCACGTCCGTGACCGCGTGCACGTCGAGCTTCTCCAGGACCTCGGCCGGGACATCGTCGAGGTCCGCCTCGTTCCGCTTCGGGATGATCACCGTGGTGATTCCGGCGCGGTGCGCGGCGAGCAGCTTCTGCTTCACCCCGCCGATCGGCAGGACGCGGCCCGTCAGCGAGATCTCACCGGTCATCGCCACGTCCGTGCGGACCAGACGGCCGCTGAGCAGCGACGCGAGGGCGGTCGTCAGGGTGACGCCCGCGCTCGGGCCGTCCTTCGGCACGGCGCCCGCCGGGAAGTGGATGTGCACGCCCCGTTCCTTCAGGTCGCCGACGGGCAGCTCCAGTTCGGCGCCGCGCGAGCGCAGGAAGCTCAGCGCGATCTGCGCCGACTCCTTCATGACGTCGCCGAGCTGGCCGGTGAGCGTGAGCCCCGACGCCCCCGTCTCCGGGTCCGCGAGCGACGCCTCCACGAACAGCACGTCGCCGCCCGCTCCGGTGACCGCGAGCCCCGTCGCCACGCCCGGCACCGAAGTGCGCCGCTCCGCCGGGTCCTGTGCGGACTCGGGCACGTGGCGCGGGCGCCCGATCAGGCCCCGCAGGTCGTCGTCCGTGACGGTGAAGGGCAGCTCACGGTCGCCCATCTCGTGCTGGGCCGCGACCTTGCGGAGCAGCCGTGCGACGGACCGCTCCAGGTTGCGCACGCCGGCCTCACGCGTGTACTCACCGGCGAGCTTGCGCAGGGCGCTCTCGTCGAGCGTCACCTCGTCGGTGCCGAGCCCGGCCCGCTCCAGCTGACGCGGGAGCAGGTGGTCGCGGGCGATGACGACCTTCTCGTCCTCGGTGTACCCGTCGAGGCGGACGAGCTCCATGCGGTCGAGGAGGGCCTCGGGGATGGCTTCGAGGACGTTGGCGGTGGCGAGGAAGACGACGTCGCTGAGGTCGAGTTCCACTTCCAGGTAGTGGTCGCGGAAGGTGTGGTTCTGGGCCGGGTCGAGGACTTCGAGGAGGGCGGCGGCCGGGTCGCCACGGAAGTCGGACCCCACCTTGTCGATCTCGTCCAGGAGCACCACCGGGTTCATGGACCCGGCCTCCTTGATGGCCCGCACGATGCGTCCGGGCAGCGCCCCCACGTACGTACGCCGGTGGCCGCGGATCTCCGCCTCGTCGCGTACGCCGCCGAGTGCGACACGCACGAACTTGCGGCCCATGGCGTGCGCGACGGACTCGCCGAGCGACGTCTTGCCGACGCCGGGCGGGCCGACGAGGGCGAGCACCGCGCCGCCGCGGCGGCCGCCGACGACGCCGAGGCCGCGGTCCGCACGGCGTTTGCGCACCGCGAGGTACTCGGTGATGCGCTCCTTCACGTCCTGGAGACCGGAGTGCTCGGCGTCGAGGATCTCCTGGGCGCCCTTGATGTCGTACTGGTCATCGGTGCGCTCGTGCCACGGCAGTTCGAGGACGGTGTCGAGCCAGGTACGGATCCAGGAGCCCTCGGGCGACTGGTCGCTCGCGCGCTCCAGCTTGTCGACCTCCTTGAGGGCGGCCTCGCGGACCTTCTCGGGGAGGTCGGCGGCCTCGACGCGGGCGCGGTAGTCGTCGGACTCCTCAGCCGTGTCCTTGCTGTCACCGTTGATCTCGCGCAGCTCCTTGCGGACGGCGTCGAGCTGGCGCCGCAGCAGGAACTCGCGCTGCTGCTTGTCCACGCCTTCCTGTACGTCCTTGGCGATGGACTCGGCGACGTCCTGCTCGGCGAGGTGCTCACGCAGCTGCTCGGTGGCGAGCTTGAGGCGGGCGACCGCGTCCTCGGTCTCCAGGAGCTGGATCTTCTGCTGGGTGGTCAGGAACGGGGAGTATCCGGAGTTGTCGGCGAGCGCGGCGACGTCGTCGATCTGGGTCACGCGGTCCACGACCTGCCAGGCGCCGCGCTTCTTCAGCCAGCTGGTGGCCAGCGCCTTGTACTCCTTGACGAGCTCGGTGACGGCGCCCGGCAGCTGCTCCGGCACGGAGTCGTCGACCTTCGTGCCCTCGACCCACAGGGCCGCGCCGGGGCCGGTCGTGCCCGCGCCGATGCGCACGCGGCTGCGGCCGCGGATGAGGGCGCCGGGGTCGCCGTCGGAGAGCCTGCCGACCTGCTCGACGGTGCCGAGGACGCCGGTCGCGGCGTACGTCCCGTCGATGCGCGGAACAAGCAGCACCTTCGGCTTGCTGTCGCCACTGGACCGGGCGGCGGCCTGTGCGGCCTCCACCGCGGCCCGTACATCGGCGTCGGACAGGTCGAAAGGAACCACCATGCCGGGCAGGACCACCTCGTCGTCGAGCGGCAGCACAGGCAGAGTGAGCGAAGTGTACGAGGCGGACTCAGTAGCCATGATCTCCCTTTCGGCATTCAAGTTGAGCTGTATCGACTCAATGCTTGTGAGTGCCGAGATGTTCCCCGGGGCGTGTTCGCTGTGAGCGATCACCGGGAAGCGCCGCGCGGTGCGCGGCAGGGATGCCGTCGGTCGGCCGGTCAGGCTTCCGGGTCGGCCGGTCGGGCTTCCGGGCCCCGGCGCCTGAGCAGCGGCCAGGTCAGAACGCCGATCGCCAGTGCGAGCAGGTGGCCCCAGTTCGTCATCGGGTCGGTGAACGCGATGAGGTCGTCGACCAGCATCCCGCCGAAGCAGACGAGCACGGTCCACCGCAGCCACGGCGTGAGCAGGCCCGCGAGCGCGCCGACGCTCGCTGCGACACCGAAGCTGATGCCGTAGTCGAGCCGGTGCAGCGAGCTGTCGGGCAGATGGCCCGCGAGGACCGAGAAGCCGACGGGGACCTCCGTCGCGAGCGTGGCGACGACGTGCCCGAGGAGGAACACACCGGCGGCGCGCAGCCCTCCGATGCGCCGCTCCAGTGCGGTGAGCACCAGCAGGAAGACGATCGCGTACGGCGACGTGATGCCGCCCGCGATCCACAGGGCGCTGGCGACCAGGACGAGGAGGGGGCTCTGCGCGAGGTGCGCCACGTCGGTGCTGGACCCGTGGAGCAGCGAGTCGACGACGTCCGGGTCCGCGTACTGGGTCAGGAGCGAGGTGGCGGCGAGGACCGCGGCGTAACCGAAGGTGAAGGGCGTGCCGGTGGGCGTGGGCAGGATCCGCCAGAGGCGGAGGCGCCGTGCGGACGTACCGGCGGCACGGTCCGCGACATCCGGCTCGCGGCTCTCCCCCGTTCGGGGTGGCCGGGGCGGCGACTGCCGCGGTATTCCGTTCAGGGTGCCCGGCGCCTCGACGTCGGACACAGCCGGCGTCCCGGCGTCGGACACGGCCCCGGCGGGCCGCACGCTCTGGTTCACGGGGGTGGCGCTCCTTCCGTCCCACCCCACCCTTTGCCCTTCTTTCCGGCGCTGTCTATGACGGGCGCCACGTGAGGTGCGTCTCACACGTCAACCCGGCGGGCGACTCCTGCGTCAGCCGTCGGCCGACGAGCGCCCGGAAAATCACCCGCCCGGGAACACCTCCCGGAAATAGGCTGTGCGCCATGCACACCCAGACCGCCGCCCCCGTCGTGCTCGACCGGCGCGAGGGGCCGTACGGCGAGGTCGTCCTGCGGCGCCACGGCGAGCTGCTGCAGATCATCGCCAACGGCTGTTTCCTGATGGACACCTCCGACGGCCGCTCCGAGCGCCTGCTCGTCGACGCGGCCCGCGACGCCCTGGACGACCGCCCCGACCCCGCCCTGCTCATCGGCGGCCTCGGCGTCGGCTTCTCCCTCGCGCACGCCGCCGCGGACCCCCGCTGGGGACGCATCGCCGTCGTCGAGCGCGAGCAGGCGATCATCGACTGGCACCACGGGGGACCCCTCGCCGAGCTCTCCGGACCGGCGCTCCGCGACACACGTGCGCAGATTCTTCACACCGACCTCGTCTCCTACGTATCCGGAGCCACGGAGTCCTATGACGCGCTCTGTCTCGACATCGACAACGGCCCCGACTGGACGGTGACGGAGGGCAACAACTCCCTTTACTCGCCTGCCGGTCTGGCCGCCTGCAAAGCCCGCCTGAACCCCGGTGGAGTGCTCGCCGTGTGGTCCGCCCAGCCCTCGTCCGCTTTCGACGACGCTCTACGGAATGCCGGATTCCAGGGGGTACGAACCGAAGAGATCCCCGTTGCCCGAGGCGTCCCGGACGTGGTCCACCTCGGCGTCCGGGCTGCGTAGCCGAGGTGCCTTCACGACCCGTACTCTGCTGACCGAACACAAGCGATCAGTGTCAGGGGCGGGCGATGGAGCAGACACACACCTCCCACAACGGCGCCACGGCGATGCCTGGCGCCCAGCGCCGGGTGCTGGTGGTCGAGGACGACCCGACGATCGTCGACGCCATCGCGGCCCGGCTGCGCGCCGAGGGTTTCGTCGTGCAAACGGCCGGAGACGGCCCTTCGGCGGTGGACACCGCCCAGGCATGGCAGCCCGACCTGCTGATTCTCGACATCATGCTGCCGGGCTTCGACGGCCTGGAGGTGTGCCGCCGGGTGCAGGCCCAGCGGCCCGTCCCGGTCCTCATGCTCACCGCGCGTGACGACGAGACGGACATGCTGGTCGGGCTCGGCGTCGGCGCGGACGACTACATGACCAAGCCGTTCTCGATGCGCGAGCTCGCGGCCCGCGTGCACGTCCTGCTGCGCAGGGTCGAGCGTGCCGCCCTCGCCGCGACGACGCCGCGCAGCGGCATCCTGCGCCTCGGCGAGCTGGAGATCGACCACGCCCAGCGGCGGGTGCGGGTGCGCAGCGAGGACGTCCACCTGACGCCCACCGAGTTCGACCTGCTGGTCTGCCTGGCCAACACCCCGCGCGCCGTCCTGTCGCGCGAGCAGCTGCTGGCCGAGGTGTGGGACTGGGCCGACGCGTCCGGCACCCGCACCGTCGACAGCCACATCAAGGCGCTGCGCCGGAAGATCGGGGCCGAGCGGATCCGCACGGTGCACGGCGTCGGATACGCGCTGGAGACCCCCACCCCGTGAGGCGGAGGACCCCGTGAGGCGGAGGCACGTGACGTGATGCACGGGCCCTTCGGAGGACTGCGGCCGTTCTCCATCAAGACCAAGCTGGGCGCCCTGGTCGTCGTCTCGGTGTTCATCACCACGGGCCTGCTCCTCGTGGCCATGAAGACCCAGACCGAGCTGCGCTTCATCACCGTCTTCTCGGTGATCGCCACGCTCCTCATCACGCAGTTCGTGGCGCACAGCCTCACCGCCCCGCTCGACGAGATGAACGCGGTGGCCCGCGCCGTCTCGCACGGCGACTACACGCGCCGGGCGCGCGGCGCCGACCGGCGCGACGAGCTGGGCGACGTGGCCGCCACGATCAACGCCATGGCGGACGACCTGGAGGCGCAGGACACCCAGCGCAAGGAGCTCGTCGCCAACGTCTCGCACGAGCTGCGCACGCCCATCGCGGCGCTCCGTGCCGTCCTGGAGAACGTCGTCGACGGCGTGTCCGCCGCGGACCCGGAGACGATGCGCACGGCCCTGAAGCAGACCGAGCGCCTGGGGCGGCTCGTCGAGACGCTCCTGGACCTCTCCCGCCTGGACAACGGCGTCGTACCCCTGAGGTCCCGCCGTTTCGAGGTGTGGCCCTACCTGTCGGGTGTCCTGAAGGAGGCCAACATGGTGGCCTCCGCGCGCGCGGGCATCGCGTCGGGCTCCGGCAGCCACACGCGTACGGACGTCCATCTGCACCTCGACGTGTCACCCCCGGAACTGACGGCCCACGCGGACGCGGAGCGGCTCCACCAGGTCGTGGCGAACCTCATCGACAACGCGGTCAAGCACAGCCCGCCGCACGGGCGGGTGACGGTGCGGGCCCGGCGCGGCCCCTACCCCGAGTCCCTGGACCTGGAGGTGCTCGACGAGGGCCCCGGCATCCCGGAGTCGGAGTGGCACCGCGTCTTCGAGCGCTTCAACCGCGGCAGCCACGCGGGCGCCCCCGCGAAGGGCTCGGGCAACGACGGCGGTACGGGCCTCGGCCTGGCCATCGCGCGCTGGGCGGTCGATCTCCACGGAGGTCACATCGGGGTGGCCGAATCCCCTCGCGGCTGCCGGATCCAGGTCACTCTTCCGGGCCTGCCCGAGGCGTGAAGTTGACGTAGGGTTCGACTGGAAGCGATTCACGGGGGCCTCTTCGGGGCACCCGGAGGACGCCGCCGCGCGTAGACGTCGTACCGACGTACCCGCGCGGCCATCTGGCGTTGCAGAACCTCGCTTGTTTCCCGCCATTCACAGCGCCGAAACCACGGATCCGGTGTGACTTACGCGACGGATGCCGGGCCCGGTCTGCACCTCACGCTCCGGGAGGCGTAGCCTTTATTTCCGCTGTCCATCACCTTGTGAAGCGGAAGAGGGCGGTTACCGCCGTGTCGTCACAGTCCCCCAGTAGCTCGAGCATCTCGACCGACCAAGACGGTCAGGGCAAGGACCCTGCTGCTGCCTTCGGTCCCAACGAGTGGCTCGTCGACGAGATCTACCAGCAGTACCTCCAGGACCCGAACTCGGTCGACCGAGCCTGGTGGGACTTCTTCGCCGACTACAAGCCAGGAGTGGCCGCCTCTGCTGCCGCCGCCCCGGCGAAGCCGGCGGGTGACACGGCCGCGGGGGCCGCGTCCACCACTGCTCCCGCCCCTGCCGCGCCCGCCGCCCCGGCGAAGCCCGCGGCCCAGGCCGCCCCCGCCGCTCCCCAGGCGCAGGCACCGGCCGCTCCCGCGAAGCCCGCGGCCGCCGCTCCGGCGCCCGCCGCGAAGCCGGCCGCCGCCAAGCCCGCCGCCGCGAAGCCCGCGGCCGCCAAGGCGGAGCCCGCGGCCCCTGCCGAGGCAGCTCCGGCCGGTCCCGAGTACGTGACGCTGCGCGGCCCGAGCGCCGCGGTCGCGAAGAACATGAACGCCTCGATCGAGGTCCCGACGGCGACGTCGGTCCGCGCGGTCCCGGTGAAGCTGCTCTTCGACAACCGCATCGTCATCAACAACCACCTCAAGCGCGCCCGCGGCGGGAAGATCTCCTTCACGCACCTCATCGGGTACGCGATGGTGCAGGCCATCAAGGCCATGCCGTCCATGAACCACTCCTTCGTGGAGAAGGACGGCAAGCCCACCCTGGTCAAGCCGGAGCACATCAACTTCGGCCTCGCCATCGACCTGGTGAAGCCCAACGGCGACCGCCAGCTGGTCGTCGCGGGCATCAAGAAGGCCGAGACCCTGAACTTCTTCGAGTTCTGGCAGGCCTACGAGGACATCGTCCGGCGCGCCCGCGACGGCAAGCTGGGCATGGACGACTTCACCGGTGTGACGGTCTCCCTGACCAACCCCGGCGGCCTCGGCACCGTCCACTCGGTCCCGCGCCTGATGCCCGGCCAGTCGGTCATCATGGGCGTCGGCTCCATGGACTACCCGGCGGAGTTCCAGGGCACGAGCCAGGACACTCTCAACAAGCTCGGCATCTCGAAGGTCATGACGCTCACGTCGACCTACGACCACCGGGTGATCCAGGGCGCCGCCTCCGGCGAGTTCCTGCGGATCGTCGCGAACCTGCTCCTCGGCGAGCAGGGCTTCTACGACGAGATCTTCAAGGCGCTCCGGATCCCCTACGAGCCGGTCCGCTGGCTCAAGGACATCGACGCCTCGCACGACGACGACGTCACGAAGGCCGCCCGCGTCTTCGAGCTGATCCACTCCTACCGCGTCCGCGGCCACGTCATGGCCGACACGGACCCGCTGGAGTACAAGCAGCGCAAGCACCCCGACCTGGACATCACCGAGCACGGCCTCACCCTGTGGGACCTGGAGCGGGAGTTCGCGGTCGGCGGCTTCGCCGGCAAGTCGATGATGAAGCTGCGCGACGTCCTCGGCGTGCTGCGCGACTCGTACTGCCGCACCACCGGCGTCGAGTTCATGCACATCCAGGACCCGAAGCAGCGCAAGTGGCTGCAGGACCGCATCGAGCGGACCCACGCCACCAAGCCCGAGCGCGAGGAGCAGCTGCGCATCCTGCGCCGGCTGAACTCCGCGGAGGCCTTCGAGACGTTCCTCCAGACGAAGTACGTCGGCCAGAAGCGCTTCTCCCTGGAGGGCGGCGAGTCCGTCATCCCGCTGCTCGACGCCGTGCTCGACAGCGCCGCCGAGTCGCGCCTGGACGAGGTCGTCATCGGCATGGCCCACCGCGGCCGCCTGAACGTCCTCGCCAACATCGTCGGCAAGTCGTACGCCCAGATCTTCCGCGAGTTCGAGGGCAACATGGACCCCAAGTCCATGCACGGCTCCGGCGACGTGAAGTACCACCTGGGCGCCGAGGGCACCTTCACCGGCCTGGACGGCGAGCAGATCAAGGTCTCGCTGGCCGCCAACCCGTCCCACCTGGAGACGGTCGACCCGGTCATCGAGGGCATCGTCCGCGCCAAGCAGGACATCATCAACAAGGGCGGCACGGACTTCACGGTCCTGCCCGTCGCCCTGCACGGTGACGCGGCCTTCGCGGGCCAGGGTGTCGTGGCCGAGACCCTGAACATGTCGCAGCTGCGCGGCTACCGCACGGGCGGCACGGTCCACATCGTCATCAACAACCAGGTCGGCTTCACCGCCGCCCCGGAGTCGTCGCGCTCCTCCATGTACGCCACCGACGTGGCCCGCATGATCGAGGCGCCGATCTTCCACGTGAACGGCGACGACCCCGAGGCCGTCGTCCGCGTGGCCCGTCTCGCCTTCGAGTTCCGCCAGGCGTTCAACAAGGATGTGGTCATCGACCTCATCTGCTACCGCCGCCGCGGACACAACGAGTCGGACAACCCGGCGTTCACGCAGCCGCTGATGTACGACCTGATCGACAAGAAGCGCTCGGTGCGCAAGCTCTACACCGAGTCCCTCATCGGTCGCGGCGACATCACCCTGGAAGAGGCCGAGCAGGCGCTGCAGGACTTCCAGGGCCAGCTGGAGAAGGTCTTCACCGAGGTCCGCGAGGCCGTCTCGCAGCCCGCGCAGGCCGACGTGCCCGCGCCGCAGGCCGAGTTCCCCGTGCACGTCGAGACCGCGATCTCCCAGGAGGTCGTCAAGCGGATCGCCGAGTCCCAGGTCAACATCCCCGACCGGGTCACCGTCCACCCGCGCCTGCTGCCGCAGCTGCAGCGCCGCGCGACGATGGTCGAAGAGGGCACGATCGACTGGGGCATGGGCGAGACCCTCGCCATCGGCTCGCTGCTCCTGGAGGGCACCCCGGTCCGCCTGTCGGGCCAGGACTCCCGCCGCGGCACGTTCGGCCAGCGCCACGCGGTCCTCATCGACCGCGCGACGGGCGAGGACTACACGCCGCTGATGTACCTCTCCGAGGAGCAGGCGCGCTACAACGTCTACGACTCGCTGCTCTCCGAGTACGCGGTGATGGGCTTCGAGTACGGCTACTCGCTGGCCCGCCCCGAGTCGCTCGTCATGTGGGAAGCGCAGTTCGGTGACTTCGTCAACGGCGCGCAGACGGTGGTGGACGAGTACATCTCCGCCGCCGAGCAGAAGTGGAACCAGCACTCCGGTGTCACTCTGCTCCTGCCGCACGGTTACGAGGGCCAGGGCCCGGACCACTCGTCCGCCCGCATCGAGCGCTTCCTCCAGCTGTGCGCGCAGAACAACATGACGGTCGCGATGCCGACCCTCCCGTCGAACTACTTCCACCTCCTGCGGTGGCAGGTGCACAACCCGCACCACAAGCCGCTGGTGGTCTTCACCCCGAAGTCGATGCTGCGCCTCAAGGCGGCGGCCTCGAAGACGGAGGAGTTCACGACGGGCGGCTTCCGCCCGGTCATCGGCGACAGCCACGTCGACCCGTCGGCGGTCCGCAAGGTCGTCTTCTGCGCGGGCAAGCTGTACTACGACCTGGAGGCCGAGCGCCAGAAGCGCGGCGTCACGGACACGGCCATCATCCGCATCGAGCGCCTGTACCCGCTGCCGGGTGCCGAGCTCCAGGCGGAGATCGCCAAGTACCCGAACGCCGAGAAATACCTGTGGGCGCAGGAGGAGCCGGCGAACCAGGGCGCATGGCCCTTCATCGCCCTCAACCTCATCGACCACCTGGATCTGGCGGTCGGCGCGGACATCCCGCACGGCGAGCGCCTGCGCCGCATCTCGCGGCCGCACGGCTCGTCCCCGGCGGTCGGTTCGGCCAAGCGTCACCAGGCCGAGCAGGAGCAGCTGATCAGCGAGGTCTTCGAGGCGTAGCCCTCGACGGTTGTACGGCGGATGGGCCCGGCCCCGAGTTCCACGACTCGGGGCCGGGCCCTCCGGCGTTCCGGGACCCGCCCGGCGCCTATCCTGAGGTGGAACGATCCGTCCGCATCAGGAGCATGAGTTGTACTTCACCGACCGTGGCATCGAGGAGCTGGAGAAGCGGCGCGGCGAGGAAGAGGTCACCTTCGAGTGGCTCGCCGAGCAGCTCCGCACGTTCGTGGACCTCAACCCGGACTTCGAGGTCCCGGTCGAGCGCCTGGCCACGTGGCTGGCGCGGCTGGACGACGAGGACGAGGACGAATAGTCGCGTCCGGTCGCGCTCCAGGGACGGGGCGCCGAGGCCTCAGGCGCTCCGCACGCGGTCGTACGCGAGTCCTGCCGCCCCCTGCGCCATCAGGAGCGCCGCTGCCGCGCCCCAGCCTCCGCTGCGGCGCTGTACGGCCCAGACCGCCAGCGGGAGGCCCGTGGCGAGCTGAGCGGCCGCCAGGGCCCTTGCCCGGGGGCCGCGCACCCAGGGACCCAGCGGGCCCTTGTCGACCGCTCCGAACTCGGCTCTGACCGCGTCCCGCCATCCGGGCCACTCGACCTGCCGCACGCCCTGCTGGACGCGGGCCACCTCGCGCAGCCGGTCCGCCGGTTCACCGGGGCCGAGACCCGACGGGAGCGTGAGGCCCGCGCGCGTGAGGACGGCGAGGAGTCCGAGCATCCTGGCCCGCGCGTCCGCCTCCGTGTCGGGGCGGGCCAGCGCCTCCAGGGACTGCATGTCCAGGACGGGGTCGAGGGCGAGCCGCGCCGCGAACGTGCGCATCGCCTCGTCCTCCCCCACGGGCGTCCCGTTGGCCAGCCACTCGTACCCGACCGTCCGCCGGAACCCCGAGGCGAGGGTGTAGCCGGAGCGGTCGCCGTCCCACCACAGGGCGAGCACGGGCCACGCCGAGCCGACGGCGAGTGCGGTGGCCCATCCCGTCAGGACACGGTCGACGGGCTCTTCGCCGTGCAGCCACGGCTTGCCCTCGGGCACGAGCACGCTCCAGTCGCGGCCGGCCTCCGCGAGGAGCATCCGCTCGCGGAGCAGCTGGGCCGCGATCTCCACGACGTCGGGTTCGGCCCGGCAGAGCAGCAGTGCGCCTGCGGAGGAAGCATCGGACGACATGACCCCACGCTAGGACAGATCTCCTCAATAGGTGCAATCAGCCCACAGGGCACCGCATGCGCTCACTCGTACGAGTTCTTGACTTCACGCCACCGCGATATATCGTGAATAACAGGAGACGCGATATGGCGCGTCGTCGCATTCGGTCCGCCGCCCAGGAGGTCAGCTCATGTCGGAGTGGTCCGTCGCCGAGCCCGTGAAGCTCACGTTCGACGCCCCCGTGACCGCACTCCACGTCCGCGTCGTCAACGGGACGGTGAACGTGGTGGGCACGGACGAGGGTGCTGCCCGTCTGGAGGTCACCGAGATAGAGGGGCCACCACTCCGGGTGACCCATGAGGACGGCACGCTGACGGTTGCCTACGAGGACCTGCCCTGGAAGGGCTTCCTCAAGTGGCTCGACCGCAAGGGCTGGCGCCGCAGCGCGGTCGTCTCCCTCGCCGTGCCCGCCGCCACCCGCGTCGAGGTGGGCGTGGTCGGCGCGGGCGCCGTGGTCTCCGGCATGGAGGGCCGCGCCGAGGTCAAGGGCGTCACCGGCGACACGACGCTGCTCGGCCTCGCGGGCCCGGTCCGCGCGGACACCGTCTCCGGCAACGTCGAGGCGCAGGGCGTGACCGGCGACCTCCGCTTCAACTCCGTGTCCGGCGGCCTCACGGTCGTCGAGGCGGCGGGCCCCTCCGTCCGTGCCGACTCCGTGAGCGGCTCGATGATCGTCGACCTCGATCCGGCGGGCACCCCGACCGACGTCGCCCTGACGAGCGTCTCCGGCGAGATAGCCATCCGGCTCCCCCACCCCGCGGACGCGGAGGTCGAGGTCGACACGGCGAGCGGATCCGTGTCGAACGCCTTCGAGGACCTGCGGGTCGGCGGCCAGTGGGGCGCCAAGCGCATCACGGGACGGCTCGGCGCGGGGCGGGGACGGCTCAGGGCGACGACGGTCTCCGGATCCATCGCGCTCCTGCGCAGGCCACAGATGGAGGAAGATCCGTACGACGCCGAGAACGACGAGAACCACGGCCCGACCAACGGCGCCGCCGATGGACCCACCGGCGGCCCGAACGACAAGAAGGTGCTCTGAGATGCCCCCCGTGTTCGCCCACGGCCGCCTGCGCCTGTACCTGCTCAAGCTGCTCGACGAGGCCCCCCGCCATGGCTACGAGGTGATAAGGCTCCTGGAGGAGCGGTTCCACGGGCTGTACGCGCCGTCCGCCGGCACCGTCTACCCCCGCCTCGCGAAGCTGGAGGCCGAGGGTCTCGTCACGCACACCACCGAGGGCGGCCGCAAGGTCTACGCCATCACGGACGCGGGCCGCGCCGAACTGGCCGGCCGCAGCGGTGAGCTGGCCGACCTGGAGCTGGAGATCCGCGAGTCGGTCGCCGAGCTCGCCGCCGAGATCCGCGACGGGGTGCAGGGCGCCGCGGGCGACCTGCGCCGCGAGATGCGGGCCGCCGCCAAGGAGGCGCTCAGCCCCGACGGTGCGGAGAGCTGGCAGCAGACCAAGGAAGAGTTCAAGCGCGCCAAGCAGGGCTGGAAGGAGCAGGCTCGGCGCGCGAAGGACGAGAGCCGCCGCGCCCGCGAAGAGGCGCAGCGTGCCCGCAGCCAGGCGAAGGACGCACAGGACCGGGCCCACGCCCAGGCGCGGCTGGCTCAGGCGGAGGCGCAGCGTATCGTCCGGCACGTGCAGGAGCAGGTGCAGGACCACTTCACGCGGGGTGACTGGCCGACGGGCGTACGGGAAGGCCTGACCGAACTGGCGAAGGAGTTCGGCGACTTCGGGACGCGGCTCGGCAAGGACTTCGGCAAGGGCTTCGGCACCCGCACCGACCCCGGCGCCACCCCCGGGGCCTCCACCACCGGGGCCTCCACCACCCGCAACGAGCCCACGTTCAGCGTCGCCCGCGAGGACCTCCCCGTGGAGTACGCGCCCGACTGGGCCAAGGAGGACACCACCGGCGACCCCGGCCGCGACCTCGACCGGCTCCTCGACCGCTTCCGCGACGACATCCGCGACGCGGCCCGCGACCACGGCGTGACGGAGTCCCAGCTCCGGGAGGCGCGCCGCCACCTGTCGCAGGCGGCGGCACACATCGGCGCGGCACTCCGCGCTCCGGCCGCGGAGGAGGCGGCGGAGGAGGCGGCGGAGAGCTGAGGGAGCCTCGCGGAGGCGAGCGCCCGGCTCAGACCTCCAGCACGATCTTCCCGAACTGCTCGCCCGACTCCAGGCGCTGGAAGCCCTCCCTGGCCCGGTCCAGGGGCAGGATCTCGTCGACCACGGGCCGCACGCCCGTGGTCGCGCAGAAGGCCAGCAGGTCCTCCAGCTCGTCCTTGGTGCCCATGGTCGAGCCGACGATCTTCAGCTCCAGGAAGAAGATGCGGGTGAGCTCCGCGTGCGAGGGGCGGTCGCCGCTGGTCGCTCCGGAGATGACCAGTGAGCCGCCCGGCTTCAGGGACTTGACCGAGTGGGACCAGGTCGCCGCGCCCACCGTCTCGATGACCGCGTCCACCCGCTGCGGGAGGCGCGCGCCCGCCTCCACCGCCTCCACCGCGCCCAGTTCCAGCGCCCGCTTCCGCTTGGCCTCGTCCCGGCTGGTCGCGAAGACCCGCAGGCCCGCCGCCTTGCCGAGCACGATCGCGGCCGTGGCGACGCCGCCGCCCGCGCCCTGCACGAGGACCGAGTCGCCGGGCCGTACACCGGCGTTGGTGAAGAGCATGCGGTAGGCGGTCAGCCACGCGGTCGGCAGGCAGGCCGCCTCCGCGAAGGAGAGCTCCTTCGGCTTGGGCAGCACGTTCCAGGTGGGGACGGCCACGCGCTCGGCGAAGGTGCCCTGGTACTTCTCGGTGAGGATGGAGCGGCCCTCGCGCGGCCCGACGCCGTGCCCCGACTGGCCGATGACGGAGTGGAGCACCACCTCGTTCCCGTCCTCGTCGATCCCCGCGGCGTCGCAGCCAAGGATCATGGGCAGCTTGTCCTCGGCGAGGCCGACGCCGCGCAGCGACCACAGGTCGTGGTGGTTGAGGGAGGCGGCCTTGACGTTCACGGTCGACCAGCCGGGGCGCGCCTCGGGGGCGGGCCGCTCCCCCAACTCGAGGCCATTGAGCGGCTGGTCACGGTCGATACGGGCAGCGTAGGCAGCGAACATGAGGCGACCCTAGGCGGGCGGGGCGCCCCGGCGGAACCACGTACGGCTGTGACACGCACCGCGCCCCCCGCCGCGTGGTGTGGCACGGCAGGGGGCGCGATCGACTGCGAACGGTGGACGTGACGTCAGCTGCGGGCGACGCCCTCCGCGCGGGCCGCGGCGGCGACCGCCGCGGTCACGGCCGGGGCGACGCGCTCGTCGAACGGCGACGGGATCACGTACTCCGCGGAGAGCTCGTCGCCGACGACGTCCGCGAGGGCGTCCGCCGCGGCGATCTTCATGCCCTCGGTGATGCGGGAGGCCCGCACCTGGAGCGCGCCCGCGAAGATGCCGGGGAAGGCCAGCACGTTGTTGATCTGATTCGGGTAGTCCGAGCGGCCGGTCGCCACCACGGCCGCGTACTTGTGCGCGACGTCCGGGTGGACCTCGGGGTTCGGGTTGGCCATGGCGAACACGAACGCGTTCGGCGCCATCGACGCGACGGCCGGCTCCGGCACGGTGCCGCCGGAGACGCCGATGAAAACGTCGGCGCCCTTCAGGGCCGTCTCCAGCGAGCCGCTGATCCCGGCCTTGTTCGTCAGCTCGGCGAGCTCACGCTTGACCGGGGTGAGGTCCTCCCGGTCGCGGCTCACGATGCCCTTGCGGTCCGCGACCGCCACGTCGCCGAGCCCCGCCGCCAGGAGGAACTTGGCGATGGCGACACCGGCCGCACCGGAACCGGAGATGACGGCCCGCAGGTCGCCGAGGGTGCGACCGGTCAGCTTCGCCGCGTTGCGCAGCGCCGCCAGCGTCACGACGGCCGTGCCGTGCTGGTCGTCGTGGAAGACGGGGATGTCGAGCCGCTCCTGGAGCTTGCGCTCGATCTCGAAGCACCGCGGCGCCGAGATGTCCTCCAGGTTGACGCCGCCGAAGGACGGGGCGAGCCGCACCACGGTCTCGACGATCTCGTCGGCGTCCGTCGTCGCGAGCGCGATCGGCACCGCGTCCACGCCGCCGAACTGCTTGAACAGGATGGCCTTGCCCTCCATCACGGGGAGGGAGGCCTCGGCGCCGATGTCGCCGAGACCGAGCACGGCGGTCCCGTCGGTCACCACGGCGACGACATTGGATTTCCACGTGTAGTCGTGGACGAGCTCCGGCCGCTCGGCGATCGCGCTGCACACTTTCGCGACGCCGGGCGTGTACGCCAGGGACAGGTCGTCCTTGTCGCGGACCGGCACGGTGGCCTGCACGGCCATCTTGCCGCCGCGGTGCAGCGCAAACGCCGGATCGAAGGGCTCGTCTGCGCCCTCGTGACCCGTACTGCTGTCGCTGCGAGGATTGACGATCTCCGCTGCCACTTGTCTGACCCCTTAAGTCTTATTCATCAGTTGAGGGTGTCCACTCCCGGTTGGGAAGTGGGCGGGCACCGCGTCCGTTCCCCGCCTGTCGGCGGAGGGAGGTACGGACACGCGAGCGCGCCGCACACGCGCCCTGGGCCCCGGATGAGGGGTGTAGCCAACCTTTGTACCCGAAGGCGGTGGGCACGGGCGAGTGACATTGGTTGCAGCATGCTCAGCAGAAGTCCCTGGAGGCCGGGACGAGCGTCACTGGGGAATGCCCGAATCATGCAGATTCTCCGAATAGGGCATTTCGCGGCCCACTGATGGGCCAATCGTCCACATCGCGAGATACGCCGGGTACCGATTGGTTAACGGTGATTCGCTCCCACCCCTTTCCCCCCTTGCCGTACCGGGATGTTGTGTTTCGCGGCGCGCCCGTTATCCGATTTTGATATCTCCGGCACCCAGAATCGGACGGTCCGAATGGCAAGATGCGGTCATCACACGAGGTCGCGACACCCGAAGGTGTGTGCCCGACCGCTCGGCAACTCCCTCATCCGCCGGAGGACCCTCATGACCGCACGCTCCATTTGTCGTACCACCGCCGGTAAGTCCGCGAAGTCCCGGATGGCCACGGTCGGCGCGATCGCGGTCGCCGGCGCGCTGCTGCTGACCGGCTGCGGTGACCAGACCGACTCCGCGAACGAGGGCGGCGGCAAGAAGAACAACGCCCCGCTCTTCGACAAGTTGCCGAAGAAGATCCAGAACAAGGGCGTCATCAAGGTCGGCACGGACGCCCAGTACGCCCCGATGGAGTTCGAGGAGGGCGGCAAGATCGTCGGTATCGACCCCGATCTCGCCGCCGCCCTCGGCAAGGAGCTCGGCGTCGAGTTCACGTTCACCTCCGGCACCTTCGACGGACTGGTCACCTCGCTGAACTCGGGCCGCCAGGACGTCGTCATGTCCGCCATGTCCGACACCAAGAAGCGTCAGCAGGGTCTCGACGACAAGGGAAAGAAGGTCGGCACGGGCGTCGACTTCGTCGACTACTTCATGTCGGGCGTCTCGCTCCTCGTGAAGAAGGGCAACCCCGAGGGCATCGAGTCCATGGACGACCTGTGCGGCGAGAAGGTCGCCGTGCAGCGGGGCACGATCTACGAGGACACGTTCAAGGCGCAGTCCACGAAGTGCAAGAAGGACGGCAAGAAGGCCATCGACATCGGCGCGTTCGAAAACGACGCCGAGGCCCAGACCCGCGTCAAGTCCGGCGGTGCGGTCGCCGACCTGAACGACTCTCCCGTCTCCCAACACATCGCCAAGACGGCCGGCGGCGGCAAGGAGTTCGAGGTCACGGGCGGCATCACGGACGCGGGCCCGTTCGGCATCGCCGTCAGCAAGAAGAACCCGGAGCTCCGTGACGCCCTCAAGGCGGCGCTCGACGCGATCATCAAGAACGGCGAGTACGAGAAGGTCCTGGCCAAGTGGCAGGTCAAGGACAGCGCCGTCAAGAAGGCCACCGTCAATGCCGGCAAGTGAGCGTCGAGCACCATTGAAGGGCAGTCACCGTGACTGACAAGTTCGACAAGGCGGCCGACGACACCGTCGGCAAGACGGCCGACGACAAGACGGTGGAAGACACTCCGCCGAAGGCGGCACCGGCCACCACGGTCGTCGACAAAGCACCCCGGCCCGAGGCCATTCGCGCCATCCCCGTCCGCCACTACGGCCGCTGGGTCAGCGGCGTCATCGTGGTCGCTCTCCTCGCCATGCTGATTTACGCGTTCTCGCAGGGCGACGTGAAGTGGGACACCGTCGGAGACATGCTCTTCGACGACCGCATCGTGGAGGGTGCGGGCAACACGCTGCTGATCAGCGTCCTTTCGATGATCATCGGCCTGGTCCTCGGCCTCGTCTTCGCCGTCATGCGGATGTCGAAGAACCCGGTGACGAGCGGCGTCGCCTGGCTCTACATCTGGTTCTTCCGCGGCACGCCCGTCTACGTGCAGCTGCTGCTCTGGTTCAACCTGGCGCTGATCTTCCCCGTCCTCAACATCCCGTTCATCTACAAGGACGAGATGACGGACGTCATGACGCCGTTCGTGGTCGCCCTGCTGGGACTCGGCCTCAACGAGGGCGCGTACATGGCGGAGATCGTCCGGGCCGGCATCCAGTCCGTCGACCACGGGCAGACCGAGGCGGCCCACGCGCTGGGCATGACCAGCACGAAGACCACCCGCAGGATCGTGCTGCCGCAGGCCATGCGCGTGATCCTCCCGCCGACCGGCAACGAGTTCATCAACCTGCTGAAGACGTCCTCGCTGGTCACGGTGGTCACCTACGTGGATCTGCTGCGGTCGGCGACGGTGATCGGCTCCACGTCGTTCGCGGTCATGGAGATGCTCTTCGTCGCATCGGTCTGGTACCTCGCGCTGACGAGCGTGTTCAGCGTCGGCCAGTTCTACCTCGAACGTCGTTACGCGAAGGGGGCGTTGCGTCAGCTTCCTGACACCCCCTGGCAGAAGGTGAAGGCGAACATGCTGTCTCTGGGCCGCCCGCAGGGAGGCGCGGCATGAACGCCATGGTGAAGGCCGAGGCCGTCCACAAGTCGTTCGGTCACGTCGACGTCCTCAAGGGCATCGACCTGGAGGTCGCCCCCCGTGAGGTGTTCTGCCTCATCGGCCCCTCCGGCTCCGGGAAGTCGACCTTCCTGCGCTGCATCAACCACCTGGAGCAGATCAACGCCGGACGGCTCTACGTCGACGGCCAGCTGGTCGGCTACCGGCAGAAGGGCGACAAGCTCTACGAGCTGAAGGACAGCGAGGTAGCCCTGCAGCGCCGGGACATCGGCATGGTCTTCCAGCGCTTCAACCTGTTCCCGCACATGACGGCCCTGGAGAACGTCATGGAGGCGCCGGTCCAGGTGAAGAAGGAGTCCAAGGCGACCGCGCGAGCGCGCGCCGAGCGGCTTCTCGACCGGGTCGGCCTCAGCGACAAGGCGGGCAACTACCCGTCGCAGCTCTCCGGCGGCCAGCAGCAGCGGGTGGCGATCGCCCGGGCCCTGGCCATGGAGCCGAAACTGATGCTCTTCGACGAGCCGACGTCGGCGCTCGACCCCGAGCTGGTCGGCGAGGTCCTCGAGGTGATGGGCGACCTGGCGGAGTCCGGCATGACGATGATCGTCGTCACGCACGAGATGGGCTTCGCGCGGGAGGTCGGCGACAACCTCGTCTTCATGGACGACGGCGTGGTCGTCGAGTCCGGTCACCCCAGGGACGTACTCACGAATCCCCAGCACGAGCGCACCAAGGGATTCCTGTCCAAGGTTCTCTGACATTGAGCCGTGTATGGCGCCGTGTATGCAGGGCGGCCCGATCATCGTTGCGGCGGTGATCGGGCCGCCCTGTTGTTTCCCCCCACCCCACTCCCCCCACGGAGGCCCACGTATGAAAGCCATGCGGAAGGCGCTGATCGTCCTGCCCCTCGCGCTGGCGCTCCAGTTCGCCGCGACCGTCGACGCCGGCGCGGTCACCAGGCACTGGACGAGCAAGAACTACTACTCCACCACCTCGCACTACTCGCAGGCCCTGAAGCGGTGCATCACCGTCCACCTCACCGGCAAGATGGAGTACCGCTGGTGGCGGAAGGTGCCCAACTCGGACCGCAAGGACATCTGGATCGACCGGGTGCGCCTGTCGAAGCCGCGCATGGGCATCATCGCCCGCACCAACTGCCACCGTGACGGGCGTCCGGCGAAGCTGACCAAGGCGACGCTGTCGCAGCGGTTCTACGACTCGAAGTGCGAGCGGACCACCGCCATCGCCGTCAGCGCGCCCTTCGCCGTGGGCGTCTCGTCCACGAAGAAGTGCGGCAGGTTCCGGGTCGCGAAGCGCTCGTCGACGTACGGCGCCAACAGCAGTGACTACTGGCAGAACAACAGCGGCCGGCCGGTCACCTTCAAGCCGGACGGGCTGAGCGCCAAGCCGTACGCCGGGCACAAGAACGTCTGCGTGCGGGCCGACGCGCTCGTCGTCGCGTACCGGAGCAACGAGTCGGACTCGTTCACCCGGCACGACAAGCTCTGCGTCGCGGCGTTCCGTTAGCCCGTTTCGTGTAGCAAACGGGTGCCTTGACGGTCACTGACGCGTGAAACAGTCCGTGAACAGGCAACCGTTCACCGGCCTCCCCCCTCTTCAGTGGGAACTGGACACTGATCATGGGGGACGCCATATGAGGTTCTTGTACCTGGGGCCTGCTCGCGTGGAAGTCGAGGCGGGCAGGCCCGCGGTATTCCGGCGCCAAAAGCCTCAACTGCTGCTGGCAGTGCTGTTGATGCGCCGTGAGCGCGCCGTCCCGACCCAAGAACTCGTCCGCGAGCTCTGGGGGGACGCCCCGCCGCGGTCGGCGCGCGCGAATCTGCACTCGTACCTGTCCAGCCTCCGCACGCTCCTCGCGGACCCCGGCGCCGCGCGCCTCAGTTCGGGGCCCGAGGGCTACCGCGTCGAACTGTGCGGGGGCGAACTCGACGTGGCGGACTTCGAAGGGCACACCGCGCGGGCCAGGGAGGCCGCGTGCCAGGGGCGTCCCGGGCAGGCCGCGGAGCTGTACACGCGGGCGCTCGGCCTGTGGCGCGGTGACGCGTTCGCCTCCATGGCGACCTCCAGGCTGCTGCGGGCCGAGACGGACCGGCTGGAGGAGCTGCGGCTCACGGTGGAGGACGAGGCCATGGACGCCCACCTCGCCGCCGGGGCCCACGCCCAGGCCGTCGGGGAGTTCCGGGAGCGGGTGAAGGAGCAGCCCTTCCGCGAGCACCGCTGGGGCGCTCTGATGCTGGCCCTGTACAGGTCGGGCCGGACCAAGGAGGCCCTGGACGCCTACCGCGCGCTGCACGCGCTGCTCGACACCGAGTTGGGGGTGACGCCCACCGGCGAGCTGCGGCGGCTGCACCAGGCCGTGCTGTCCCGCGATCCGGCGATCGCGGGGGCGCACCGTCCGCGCCGCAGCGCTGTTCCCGTGTGACACGGGTGCCTGCCGCGGGGCCTCGCGGTTACTTCAGGCCGAGGACCACCGCGTCCGACGGCGAGGCCCATACCGGCCGTGCCTCCGCGAACCCCGCCTCGCGGAGCGTGCGCGCGTGCCATTCCGCGGAGGGTGCGTCGCCGTCCGCGTGCTCGCCGTAGATCTCGAACCGCTTGGCGGTCGGGCCCGCGAGGACCGGGTCCTGGGCGGCGAGCTGCCACCACTCCTTCCAGTCCAGGACGCCCTCCGCCTTGGCGCGGTCCATCCGCCGGTGGCGGAGGGCGCTCTCCGCCGCGTTGATGCGCGGCGTCGCGGGGTCGATCATGTGGTCGGCGTTCATGAAGACGCCGCCGTCGCGGACGAGCCCGGCGACCTGGCCGTAGAGCGCGGCCAGGGGCTCGCTGAAGAGCCAGTGCAGGGCGGTGGCGGTCAGCACGGCGTCGTACGAGTCGTGCGGCAGCGCCGCGGTCCAGTCCGGGTCCTTCAGGTCGGCGGTGACGAAGGTGACCCGGTCGTCCCCGGCGAAGGTGCCCTCGGCGATGGTGAGCAGCGCGGGGTCGAGGTCGACGCCGACGCTCGTCGCGTCCGGGAACCTCTGGAGCAGCCGGTCCGTAATACTTCCCGTACCGCACGCCAGATCGAGGATGCGCGGCGCGGTTCCGACCACGGCCTCGACCATGTCGAGCATGATCCGGAAACGCTCCTCGCGGTCGGGCAGGTACCACTGCTGCTGCCGGTCCCAGCTGTCCTGCCAGGCGCGCCAGTCGGTGCCGAGCGCGGCGCCGGACTCGGTGCCGGACTCGGTGCCCGTCCCTGTTTCCGTCATCAGAACCCCTCCACTACGTAATACCCTGGTACCGAAATCGGTCATTACCGGCCGACGAGATGACCCTAGCCCGCCCTCGTAAGGACTACAAGTGGAACTGGCCTATTACTCGGACTACGCCGTACGCCTGGTCAACAGCGAGGAGCCGGGCCGCAACAAGGACGCGCTGACGTCCGTCGAGGCGATCAGGGAGCTGTTCGGACCGAGCACGCAGATGGCCCGCCGCGCCACGGACTCCGACGTCACGCGCTTCCGCTCCGTGCGGGCCAGGCTCCGGGCCGTCTTCGAGGCGGCCGACGGCGGCGACGAGACCCTCGCGGTCGACCTGCTGAACTCGCTGCTCCTGGAGTTCCCCGTCAGCCCGCAGATCTCCGGCCACGACCACCGGGACGACGACGACCGCCCGCTCTGGCACCTGCACCTGGCGGACCACCCCTCCAACGCGACGGCCGGGTACGCCGCGATCGCCGCGATGGGCCTCGCCTTCCACCTCACCGAGCACGGCGTGGACCGCCTGGGCCTGTGCGAGGCGGCGCCGTGCCGCAACGCCTACCTCGACACGTCGACGAACCGCTCCCGGCGCTACTGCTCGGACCGCTGCGCGACCCGCGCCAACGTCGCCGCCTACCGCGCCCGCAAGCGCCTGGAGACGGAACGTTCCGCGAGTACGGGGCGCACCGCGCCCAGCGCCCAGCGCGCCAGCGCGAACGGCGAGCGGCGGCCCGGCGCCGGCGGACGGTAGCGGAACCGGACCTTCCCGAGGACGAGTTCCTCGGGAACGACTCCGTAGTCCGTGCTGTCACCGCCCGCGAACGCGTTGTCGCCGAGCACCCACCAGCCGCCCCCGCGCCGCTCCTTGGCCCGCTTGACCACCAGGAGGTCCTGCTGGAAGGGGTGACACAGGACCACCACGTCACCCGGACGCACCCGCGCGCCCCACTGCACGAGCAGCCGGTCCCCGTGGTGCAGCGTCGGCACCATCGAAGGGCCCGTCACCTCCGCGGCGCCCCACGGCACGAGGGCCCTCCCGCGCTCGCTCTCCTGCGACAGCTCCGGCATCACCGGCACCTCCCCGGTCCTATCCTCCACCAGTCCCAGTCTGACCCTGGACTTTTGTCCTAAGCCCATGGGGGCCCCCGCGAAAACCCGTCTCTCACGGAGTAATGTCCCACCTGAGAAGACGATCACGAGGAGGACAGCAACATGCTTACCCGCCTGTTTGCCCCCAAGGTGAAGGTCAGCGCGCACTGCGACCTGCCCTGCGGCGTGTACGACCCGGCCCAGGCCCGCATCGAGGCGGAGTCGGTGAAGGCCGTGCAGGAGAAGATGGCCGCCAACGACGACGCGCACTTCCAGGCGCGCGCCGTGGTCATCAAGGAGCAGCGTGCCGAGCTCGCCAAGCACCACGTCTCGGTGCTGTGGAGCGACTACTTCAAGCCCCCGCACTTCGAGAAGTACCCGGAGCTGCACCAGCTGGTCAACGACACCCTGAAGGCCCTCTCGGCCGCCAAGGGTTCGACCGACCCGGCCACGGGCCAGAAGGCGCTCGACTACATCGCCCAGATCGACAAGATCTTCTGGGAGACGAAGAAGGCCTGACGCGCGGCGTCGCTTCGTTTCGCGTCGCTTCCACGTTCACTGACAGCACCCGGCATCCGCGCGGAGCCGGGTGCTGTCGGCGTTCATCGACGTCGCGCTTGTGCGGTCCGTGGTCGGGCCAGGCCCAGGTCGTACGCGAGGATCGTGGCCTGGACGCGGTCGCGCAGGCCCAGTTTGCCGAGGACCGCGTTGACGTGGGACTTCACCGTGCCCGTGGTGACGCCGAGCGCGTCGGCGATCTCCGCGTTCGTGTGGCCCGCGGCCACCAGGGTCAGGACCTCGCGCTCGCGGGGCGTGAGGGACTCCAGGAGTTCGGGGTCCGGGGCGGCCGTCGGGGACGGGGCCGTGCCGGCGAAGGCGTCGATGAGGCGGCGCGTGACCGTGGGCGCGAGCATCGCCTCGCCGGAGGCCACGATGCGGATGCCCGTGAGGAGTTCCTCGGGCAGCGCGTCCTTGAGGAGGAACCCGGAGGCGCCCGCGCGCAGGGCATCGTGGACGTAGGAGTCCTGGTCGAAGGTGGTCAGGACGAGGACGCGCGGGGCCTTCGTGACGGGCGCGGTCGTGAGCAGACGGGTCGCCGTGAGTCCGTCCATGCCGGGCATGCGGATGTCCATGAGGACGACGTCCGGGGCGAGCTCGGCCGCGAGCTGCACGGCGTGGGCTCCGTCCGCCGCCTCGGCCACCACCTGGAGGTCCGGTTCCGCGTCGACGATCGCGGCGAATCCGGCCCGGACGACGGCCTGGTCGTCGACGACCATCACCCGGATGGGGGCAGGGCTGGGGTCGGTCACAGGAGAGCTCCTTGAGGGGGTGTCTTCGACTCCATCGTGACGGCACCCTCGACTGCCGCACCGCCGGGGACCGTCACCTCTCTCAGCGCGGCCAGCAGGTCGCGCATCGCCGACAGGCCTGCCCGCGCCTCCGCCGCGACGCCGCTCAGGTCACCCGCCTCGGCCCGCGCGACCACCGCGTCGGCGTGCCGCAGGACTTGGCCGCGCAACTCCACGGCGATGCGGCGCCGCTCCTCGTGCGCCTCGGCGACCGCCGACCACACCGTGGCCGTCAGCGCGTGGTCCTCCCAGGCCCTGACACGTTCGCGCCGGGTCCGTACGGCTGCGCCGAAGCCCCAGAGCGCGGCCATCGGCGGCAGGAACAAGGTGCCGACGACGGCACCGAGGAACAGCAGGAGCCCGACGCCACCGCCGTCCTCTTCCAGCTCCGTCATGCCGTCGGCCGCCGCGAGGGCGAGGCAGGACAGGCACAGGCCGGCCGCCGCCACGGCCATGACGGGCCAGGTGACCCGCGCCGGTCCCGCGAACGCGCCGACGGCGTACACGGCGACGCACTCCGCGACGGCCCCCGCCACCACAAGGCACAGGGCCACGTCGGGCGAGAGCACCCCGAACGCGAGGCCGAGCGGCGCGAGCCAGGCCATGGCGAGGACGGCGCAGAGCACCGCCCAGGGCGCGCGGCGCCGCCACAGCAGCGGCAGCGCGTGCGCGACGGCGGGAACGCAGGCCAGGGCAGCGGCAGCAGGCTCCTCAACGACGACCGCGAAGACGGGCAGCGCGGCGGCGGTAAGGGCAACGGCCCCATCGGAGAGGTCGAGGCCGCGCAGGACACGGTGGCGCATGGCCAGGTGGTGCAGGGGGCCGGAGTGTTGTGCGGCCTCCTGGGGCCGCCGGGGGCTGTGGGGCGCGGTGGGCCAAGAGCGCTGCTGCGCGGTGGGCCAGGAGCTGTGGGGGGCGGTCTGTTGGTGGAGGGGGCTCGTGCCCGGCAGGTGGGCGCGGACCCTCCACCCGGCGCCGTCCGGGCGCGGTCCCGCCGCGAACGTGCCGTCGAGCGCGGTGGCACGCTCCCGCATCCCGAGGGTGCCCCGCCCGCCCCCGAGCCGCTGCCGCCCGGCAGGCACGCCGTCCGCCGCCCCGTCGTCCTCCACCGTGACGTCCACCGTGCCGTCGGCGGTCTTGGACAGGATGTGGATGCGTACCGTCGAACCCGGGGCGTAGCGCAGGGCGTTCGTGAGGGCCTCGCGGATGATGGCGAAGGCGGCCTCCGCCGTCGGGCCCGTCAGGGGGGTCGCCTCCGGGTCCACCCGTACGGCGGGGCGCAGGCCCAGGCGGGTGAAGCCGGCGGAGAGTTCCGTGACGCGTTCGCCGAGGGGGCTCTCCTCGTCCGCCGCCGACGTCCGCATCAGGGCGACCAGACGGTGCAGCGCCGCCGCCGTCTCGCGGCCCGTGTCCGCCGCGAAGTCGAGCGCCTCCGCCTTCAGTTCGGGCTTGCGGTCGCCCAGCCGCAGCGCGGCGTCCGCCGTGACGACCACCGACGTGAGGTGGTGGGCGCTCACGTCGTGGAGTTCTCGGGCGAGCCGCTCGCGTTCGGTGAGGGCGGCCCGGGCCCGCTCGGACTCGGCCCGCGCCAGGTCCCGCGCGGCGGTCCGCCGCCCGGCGAGCCAGCGGCGGCGGCTGCGGCCGAGGCCCGCGACGGTCAGGAAGAGCACGCAGTTGATCGCGGCCTCGCCCGCGGCCTCGCCCGCCGAGTCGAGCACCAGCCACGACCGGACCGCTTCGCAGAGCGCGAGGACGGGGCCGACCACGGCCACCGTCCGCCCGGGGCTCCGCACGGCGACGGAGTACAACGCGACCAGCACACCCAGCGCGTGCACGAGCGTCGCGTCCGCCGGGAGCGGCAGGCAGGCGAACAGGACGGCCTCGACCGTGAGCGCCGCGCCGACGGGGCGCCCGCGGCGTACGGCGAGCGCCGCGGGGAGCGCGGCCGCGGCGACGACCGCCGCCGCCACCTGGACCGCACCGGCCACCGCGGCGTCCTCGCGCAGGGCGCGGCCCGGCCAGTAGGCCAGTTGCAGGACCGCCAGCAGGACGGGCAGCAGCCAGTTACGTATTCGCTCCATATCGGGCTCGATGATACGGAGGGGGTGCGTTCTCCTTGGCGCTCTCTATCCCTGGTTGGAGTGCGTGATCGTGCGGGCGGCGGACGCGTCGGGCTGTCGCCGCGGGAATGCTTGTGTTCATGACCGCGACGCCTTTTCCCGATGCTCCGCTTCCTCCGCCGCTCCCCTACCACCGCCTCGCCCACGCCACCGGCCGCCACCAGTGGTGGCGGCCCCTGGCCGGGACCGGTCTGGTCCTTGCCGGTGCGGTCGTCGCGGCGATGGCGGTGCTGCTGGTCGGCGAGATCGTGGGCGCGGTCCTGAACCGGCCCGTCGACAAGGACGGCTTTCACGTCTGGGGCGGCATCGCGGAGACGGGCAGCGCGCTGCTCTCGCTCGCCGTGCTCACGCCGGTCGTGTTCCTCGCCGCGCGCTGGGCGCAGCGACGTCCGGCGGGCACGCTCTCGTCGGTGACGGGCGGGCTCCGGTGGGACTGGCTGGGGCGGTGCCTCACGGTCGCGCTGCCGTTGGTCGTCGCGTCGCTGGGCGTCATGCTGCTGCTGCCCGAGTCCGCGGGCGGTGGCGCGGACGGCACCGGTGGCGGTACCGAGTGGGCCGGGTGGCCGGACTTCCTGCTCGGCCTCGCGGTGGTGTGCGTGCTGGTGCCGTTCCAGGCGTCGGCGGAGGAGTACGTGTTCCGGGGCTGGCTCGTGCAGGCGGTCGGGGCGTGGTGGCGTACGCCGTGGGTGGCGCTCGTGCCGCAGGCGCTGCTGTTCGCGGCGGCGCACGGCTGGGGCACGCCGTGGGGCTTCGCGGACCTCGTGGTGTTCGGTCTGGTGGCGGGGGTGCTGACGGTACGTACGGGTGGCCTGGAGGCGGCGATCGGGCTGCACGTGGTCAACAACCTGCTGGCGATGGGCGTCTCCGCGGCGATCGCCGGTGCGCTCGCCTCCGAGGAGACGGCGGCGGACATGGGGTGGATGGCGGTGGGCGTCGACGTGGTGATGCTCTGCGGGTACGCGACACTCGTCCTGCGTCTGGCGAACCGCCGCGGGGTGGAGACGGTCGCCGAGCCGATGCCCGTCCTCGCCCCCTCCCCGACACCGGCCCCCGTCCCTGCCGGGCCCGTCTGGGGTCCACGCTGATCACCGCCCACGCACTGGCGCGGAGTTAATCGGTTGCAGGTGAGTGGCGGCTGTTGTTGGACTAGGGCCCGTCGGCGGAAGGTCGGCGTCGTCCATGGAGGAGAAGGAAATGCGGCGTTCGTGCATGTCCCACGCGAATGGAATTCCCACTCCCCCAAAGGACATGGACGTACGTGCAATCACTCCTTCCGCACACCCTGAACCTGGGCATCCTCGCCCACATCGACGCCGGTAAGACCAGCCTGACCGAGCGGCTCCTGCATGCCGCCGGTGTCATCGACGAGGTCGGCCGCGTCGACGACGGGAACACACAGACCGATTCGCTCGCCCTGGAGCGGAAGCGCGGCATCACCATCAAGTCCGCCGTCGTCTCCTTCGCCATCGACGGTACGGCCGTCAACCTGATCGACACCCCCGGCCACCCGGACTTCATCGCCGAGGTGGAGCGCGTGCTCAGCGTGCTCGACGGGGCCGTGCTCGTGGTCTCCGCCGTGGAGGGCGTCCAGGCGCAGACCCGCGTCCTGCTGCGGACGCTGCGGCGGCTCCGCATCCCCACGCTGGTCTTCGTCAACAAGACCGACCGCGGCGGCGCCCGGTACGACGGGGTGCTGCGGCACATCGCCGAGCGTCTGACCCCCGATGTCGTCGCGATGGGGTCCGTTCCCGGCGTCGGCACGCGCGACGCGCGCTTCGCCCCGTTCACCGGCGAGGACGGGGCCTTCACCGCACGGCTCACCGAGCTGCTCGCCGAGCACGACGACGCGGTCCTCGCCACATACGTCGACGCCCCGGCGTCCCTCCCGTACGACCGGCTCCGCGCCGAGCTCGCCCGGCAGACCCGGCGCGCCCTCGTGCACCCGGTGTTCTTCGGCTCCGCGGCCACCGGCGTGGGGGTGCCCGAACTGATGCGTGGCATCGCGGAGTTGCTGCCCGCTCCGCGCGGGGACGCCGACGGCCCCGTCTCCGGCAGCGTGTTCAAGGTCGAGCGCGGTGCCGCCGGGGAGAAGATCGCCTACGTACGCGTGTTCTCGGGCACCGTCCGCGTCCGCGACCGCCTCCGGGAAGGCAAGGTCACCGGCGTCAGCGTCTTCGAGCAGGGCGCCGACGTTCAGCGCGCCGAGGTCCGCGCGGGGCAGATCGGCAAGGTGCGGGGGCTCGGGGACGTACGGATCGGGGATGTCATCGGCGTACCGCGAGAAGGGGCCCGAGCCGGTGCGCGGCATTTCGCGCCGCCCACCCTGGAGACCGTCGTCACCCCGCTGCGGGACACCGACCGCGGCGCCCTGCACCTCGCGCTCGGCCAGCTCGCCGAGCAGGACCCGCTGATCGACCTGCGGCAGGACGACGTCCGTCAGGAGGTCTCCGTCTCGCTCTACGGAGAGGTGCAGAAGGAGGTCATCCAGGCGACGCTCGCCGAGGAGTACGGGCTCGACGTGGCGTTCCGTGAGACCACGACGATCTGTGTGGAGCGGGTCGTCGGCACCGGTGCGGCGTACGAGATCATCGACACGGACCCCAATCCGTTCCTTGCCACGGTCGGGCTGCGGGTGGCGCCCGCGCCGGTCGGGGCGGGGGTGGAGTTCCGGCTGGGGGTCGAGCTCGGGTCCATGCCGTACGCGTTCTTCCGTGCCGTCGAGGAGACGGTCAGGGAGACGCTTCAGCAGGGCATTCACGGCTGGCGCGTCCCCGACTGCACGGTGACGATGACGCACTCCGGCTACTGGCCCCGGCAGAGCCACGCCCACGGCACGTTCGACAAGAGCATGTCGAGCACCGCGGGGGACTTCCGGAACCTGACACCGCTGGTCCTGATGGACGCGCTGCGGGCGGCGGGCACGGCGGTGCACGAGCCGATGCACCGCTTCCGGCTCGACGTGCCGGCCGACACGGTCGGCGCGGTCCTGCCCGTCCTCGCCCGGCTGCGCGCCGTCCCGCACACGCAGACGACGGGCGGGGCCGGGGCGCCGTACCGGCTGGAGGGGGACATCCCCGCGCAGCGGGTGCACGCGCTGGAGCAGCTGCTGCCCGGACTCACGCGTGGCGAGGGCGAGTTGGAGTCCGCCTTCGACCACTACCGGGCCGTGCGCGGCGGCACGGTCCCGACGCGTGAGCGGACCGATCATGATCCGCTCCACCGCAAGGACTATCTGCTGCGCGTGGTGCGCCGGACCGGGGGCAGCGGACGGGAGGGCGCCGCCACCGCCCCCGCCGCCCGGTGACCCCGCGGAGGCTCAGGCCTCCCGCAGCGGGCGCGTCAGGAACTCCAGCCGCTCGCGGTCCGCGATGATGTCGATCTCCACGATGCGGCCGTCCACGACCGTGAGCGCGCCGAGCGAGACCGGCACGCCGCCCGGGAGGGCGACCAGGCCCGGCATGCCGTTGATGAACACCAGTTGCTGGTCCGCGGCGACCCGCGCGAACATCGCGGCCTGCCCGGCCACCGCCGCGGCACCCCGCACCACCTTGGAGAGGCCGGAGGACAGTTCGCCGGTGTCGGCGCGCAACACGACGTCCGGGTCGAGGAGTTCGAGGAGCGCGTCGAAGTCGCCTGCGCGCGTGGCGGCCATCCACGCCTCGACGACCTCGCGCTGCTTGGCGACGTCGGTCTCCGCCGCGGGCGTCGAACCCTGCACGCGGCGGCGGGCCCGGCTGGCCAGCTGCCGGGTCGTGGCCGCCGAACGCTCCACGATGGGCGCGATGTCGTCGAAGGGCACGGCGAACATGTCGTGCAGCACGAACGCGAGGCGCTCGGCGGGCGCCAGCGTCTCCAGTACGACGAGGAGCGCGAGGCCCACCGAGTCGGCGAGCAGCACTTCCTGTTCGGGGTCGGCGAGGTCGGCGCGGGTCACGACCGGGTCCGGGACGTGCGTCTCGCCGTGGCCCTGCACGGACGCGTCGAGGGAGTCCTCGCGCCGGGACTGCCGGGTGCGCAGCAGGTCGAGGCAGATGCGGCCGACGACGGTGGTCAGCCAGCCGCCGAGGTTGCGCACCTCCCCCGCGTCCGGCCCCGCTTCGGTGCGGCTCAGCCGGAACCACGCCTCCTGCACCGCGTCCTCGGACTCGCTCAGCGAGCCGAGCATGCGGTACGCCACCGCGTTCAGGCGGGGCCTGTGCTCCTCGAACCGCGCGGCGAGGGCGACTTGAGCCGATCCGTTCTCGTTCATCCTTCAATTGAACAGGAGGGTCAGGCGACGCGGTCCGCCGCCCTGGGCTCGTCGGCGGGGGCCGTCGGTCCCGGGCGTCGCATGAGGAGGACCGAGACGACGCCGAGCACCGCCGCGCAGAGCGTGGAGCCGATCGTGATGGCGGCGAAGCCGCTGCGCGACGCGTCGTCGGCGTCGCCCGCGAAGCTGGCGAACAGCGAGCCGAAGAGCGACACCGCGATGGCCTCGCTGCCGAGCCGGACCGTGTTGATCCAGCCCGCCCCCATGCCCGCCTCGTCGGCCGGTACGTGCGCGAGCGCCTCGCCGTCGACGAGCCCCGCCTGCAGCCCGAACCCGATGCCGACGACGACCATCGGCAGCGCCATCCAGACGAGCCCGGGAGCGGCGGTCGCGCCCGCGAGCACGAGTCCTGCGACCAGCAGACCGATGCTCCACGTGAAGATGGTGTGGGCGGGTGTGCCGCGGGCGGTCAGGCGGGCGGCGATCAGCGGGGCGACCAGGACGGGCAGCGTCAGGAACATCAGGTACGCGCCGCTGGCGCCCGCCGAAGCGTCGTACGCGCCCTGGAAGAACACCGGCAGATAGGCGACCGCGTTGGTGAAGGTGAACGACGCCACCGCGACCACCAGCGTGATGCCGGAGAAGCGCCTGCTGCGCAGGGTGCGCAGGCTCAGGAGCGGGTTGGGTGCGGTGGACTCGCGCCACGCGAACAGGCCGTAGCAGCCGATGCCGACGGCCGTGCAGAGCAGGAAGGGCGGCGACGCCCAGCCCGTCGCCGAGCCGAGGGCGAGGCCGCCGAGCGTGACGGTGGTCGCCGTGCAGAAGAGCGCGGCGCCCGGCCAGTCGATGCGGGCCGCGCGCCGCTTCTCGTGGGCGGCGGCACGGCGGATCAGCGGCATGCCCGCGCAGGCGACGACCAGACAGGCGAGCTGGAAGCCGTAGACGAGGCGCCAGCCGGAGAGCTGGGTGAGCAGCCCGCACAGGGACGGGCCGAACGCGAGCGAGAGGCCCGCGACCGACCCGAGGAGGGCGAAGGCGCGGGTGCGCCGTTCGCCCTCGAAGTTCGACGACACGACGGCCGACCCCACCGAGAAGACCGCCCCGGCCCCCGCCCCCGCCACCAGCCGGGCCCCGTCCAGGACCCAGTAGTTGCCCGCGAAGAGGCTGAGCGCGGAGCCCGCGCCGAACGTGAGCAGCCCGAAGAGCAGCGCCTGCCAGCGCCCGATGATGTCGGCCACCGAGCCCCAGACGAGGGTCGAGCAGGCGAACGTCAGGTTGTAGCCGTTGAGGACCCACTGCTCGCCCACCGACGAGCTGCCCAGGTCGTCGGAGATGTCGCCGAGGGACACGGCGGTGCCGGACACCGACAGCGGGACCGTGAAGATGGCGAGCAGGATGACGGGCATGAGCAGGCGCGTGCCGGGCGCCGGAGCGCCCGGCCGGTCAGGCGCGGACGTCATCGGAGACCCGGCACTCGTCGAGGAAGTCGACGATGTGGCCGAACACGTCGAGCGCGGCGTTGCGGCCGATGAACGCGTCGAGGTGACCGTAGCCGGGCACCTCCACGTACCGGACGTCCAGCTCGGGATGGCGGCGCTTCAACACGTCGTGGCAGATCTCGTTCGAGTCGTACCAGAAGCGGTTGTCGCTGCCGGAGAGCAGCATGAGCGGGGTGTCGAAGGAGCCCGCCTCGTCGAGGGCGTTCTTCGGCAGTGCGTCGTAGCGGCCGTCGCCGTCGTTGTACCGCATCATCGTGTGCGCCAGTTCGATGCTGCGCAGGTGCGGCAGTATCCACATCGGCACCGTGCCGTACAGGTCGGCGAGGCGGTCGTGGGTGACCTCGTGAAGGTTGTCGTGCTCGAAGAGCGATCCGCCGACCCCCCACGAGTCGTTGTGCAGGATCTGGCAGTTGGGGTCCTTGCACTCGGCTCCCAGCGACACCTCGGCGAAGATCAGCGAGTGCTTGGACCACATGCCGACCTTCTTGAAGTCGGTGGGGATGTTGACGAAGCGGGAGCGCAGCAGCTCCCCGCCGAAGTGCAGACGGGCCCGCGTCTTCCAGGACATCTTCGGGGTGAGGAACACGCCCTGGGCGACGACGCCGGACAGACCGGGCACGAGTCCCGCGGCCATGCTCAGGGACAGGCACATCGCGCCGATGCAGTGCGCCACGACGAGGAGTTCACGCCCGCCGATACGTTCCTTGATCAGCGAAACGGCCTCGGGAATGTCGTACAGCGCGACGTCGTCGAAGGTGTAGCGGACCCGGCCCTCGTTGTACGGCAGGCGGCAGCTGCCCCGCCAGTCGAGCAGCCACGGTTCGTAGCCCGCGTCGAGCAGGACGTCGACGAGGTTGCGGGTCTCGGGCAGCGTGAACATGTCGGCCGACGCGGTCAGTCCGTGCAGGATCAGGACGACCGGGCGGTCGGTGGAGCCGTCCTCGGGGGCGACGCGGGTGAGGCCGAGCCGGGTGCCGTCGGAGGCGGTGAAGGGGATGTCCTCGACGCGGGCGCCGAATGCGTGGTGGAGGGGCCTCAGCGGCGTCATCGGGTCTGCTCCCTTTTGATCATCAGCTTCCTGATCTTGCGTTGCAGCTTGTCCTGGTCCCGGTCGATGGCGTCCTTGCGCAGGTCCAGGAGTTCGGCGACGGCACGCAGGGACGGCTCGGCGAGGCCCATGCCGACCTGCACGAAGAACCAGGAGAGCCAGGCGAGTTTGGCGAGGCGCCGCTCCTGCGAGGTGAGGCGCGGGTCGACCTCGATGCCGTCGATCTGGTCGGGCACGTAGCTCTTGGCCGGGACCTTGACGACACCGGCGAGGCTCGCCGGTTCGTTCTCGCGGCCGATGGTGACGTCGATGGTGCGGGTCTGCTTCCAGAAGTCGCGGCTCGCGCGGGCCGTCTTCCAGCCCTCGAGCCACCAGCGTCCGCCGTCGCGGTCCACCAGGACGAGCCGGTAGCGCAGCAGCGGGTGGTCGCTGCCGTGCTGCAACGGCACGCCCTCGTCCGGGCGGACCCAGATCTCGCCCGCCTCCACGGTCAGCGGCTCCGCGTGCAGCCGCTCGCAGAACACCTCACCGCGGACGTCGATCTTCCGGTGGCGTACGACCTGGTACATGCTGGCGATCGAAAGGGTCAGCGCCATCCTGCACCTGGAGTCCCGCTCCCCGCCGACGGGACCGATCCGGCCCTTGGTCCGCTCACGGAACTGCAGGTAGGGCGGGTCCTCGCGGCTGGGAAGCCGGGCGACGCCGTCCTTCGCCATCCGCTCGAACGCCTTCAACTGCGCCTGAGATCCATACCGTTCGGCCTCCGGCAGCTTGTGCCGCGCGACGAAGCGGTCGGTGCGCTCCGAGCCCGCCTCCGGGCCGAACATCAGCGCCTCGAAGAGCTTCATGGCGGTGGGGCTGCGCAGGATGCGGATCAGGAAGTCCAGCTCGGGCACGGGGTCGGCGGCGTGCCGCTCGATCAGGTCGTCCCGCCACTCCCGCCAGTTGGCCACGCGGACGTTCATCCCGGCCAGCTTCATGTCCTTCACCAGCTGCGGCAGGGTCTCGGCGCGGCCGGTGACGTTGTAGTTCTGGCCCCACGCGGCGGGGTCGAAGACCACGGCGGCCGTCACCCTGCTGATCCAGTCGACCGGCGCGAGGTTCATGAACTTGAAGGCCGGTACGGTCCGGTACCGGGAGAACGCGCCGATCAGCCCGGTGCTGAGGTCATGCGGGTTGTACACGCCGGTACGGGTGTGCCCGCCGATCGCGCCGGGCCGCAGGAACGTGACGGTCAGACCGTGCTCACGGGCGCGCCGCAGGACCGCCTCCGCGGCCCACTTCGACTTGTCGTAACCGGCGAAGAGCCGGTCGATGTGGGCGACCGGGTCGTCCTCGCCCATCTTCTCGATGCCGACCTCGTTGAAGACGGCGACCGAGGAAATGTGGTGCAGCGGCTTGGCCCGCCCCGTCATCGCCAGCTCGGCGAGGGCCAGCGGGCCCAGCACGTTGGTCTGGCGCAGGGAGGGGTAGCCGCGCAGGAAGTCGACGGCGGCGGCGACGTTGACGATCGAGTCGAGGTCCTGGGCGAGCCCCTCCCACACGTCCCGCGCGAGCCCGAGCAACGGCTGCCTGAGGTCGGCCGCGAGAACGGTGACCCGGCGCCGCACCTCGGCGGTCCACGGCTGGTCGAACCCGGCGAGCGCGTCGGCGAGACGGCGTTCCGCGGCGGCGTCGTCGGTGGCGCGTACGAGACACACGACGTGGGCGTCGCCCTGCCGCAGCAGATCGAGGAGCAGGTGACTGCCGAGGTAGCCGGTGGCCCCGGTCAACAGAATGCGACGCGGCGCGACGGCCTCGGCCTGCCGACTGAACGGCAGCCGGTCGGCGAGGGCAAGGTCCTCAAGGATCACCTCCAGGTCTTCGTGGGCGTCGGGGTGGGTGGGGTGGGTGGGGGTGCGGATTATTACGGGGGTTATGGAGGGGGTGGGGGTGGGAGTGGCGGTCGGGATGGTGGCCGTGGGGGTGTGGGGGGTGGGGGTGGGGACGGTGGCCCTGGGGGGCGTGGGGGTGGGGACGGTGGCCCTGGGGGGCGTGGGGGCCGCGGGTGCGGGGGTCCCGGGCGCGGGGGTCCCGGGCGCTGCGGCCGCAGACGCGGGGAGCCCGGCCGTGGGGAACTCGGGCGCTGGCATCACAGGTGCTGAGGCCGCAGGCGCGGGGGTCCCGGCCACTGGGGTCCCGGGCGTTGGGGCCGCAGGCGCGGGAAGCCCGGCCGTGGAGAACTCGGGCGCTGGGGTCCCGGGCGTGGGGGTCCCGGGCGCTGAGGCCGCAGGCGCGGGAAGCCCGGTCGTGGGGAACTCGGGCGCTGGGGTCCCGGGCGTGGGGGTCCCGGGCGCCGGGGATGTCGTCGTGGGCAGGCCCAGGGACTTGGCCCAGCGTTGGGCCAGGCGGCGCGGGCGGGCGTCGGCGAAGACGTCGTCCAGCGTCAGCTGTACGTCGAGCTCCCGCGCCATCAGGGCGACGAGCTCGACAGCGTCGACGGAGGACAGACCGGCGTCGAACAGGTCCGTCTCGGAGTCGGGCGCGCCGCCGGGCAGGAAGCGGGCGGCGCGGGCCGCGATGTCGGCGGCGACCTCGGCGACGGTCCGCGCGGGGTGGCCGGCGGCGGGCTCGGGGGCCGGTGCGGTCGGTGCCGTCTGCGCGGGCTCCGCAGGACTCGCGGGCCGGGCGTCGGCGGGCCCCTGCCCCGCGGCAGGTCCGGTCGGCGGCTTCCGGAAGTGCGCGAGGAGATCCGCCGCCGCGCTCCGTCCGGGGCCCCGCCGCTCGATCGCCTCCTCCTCGGGTCGCCGGTTGACACTGCGGTTGCGACTCGTGCCGCTGGCCGCCTCAGGCATTGCTGTCCTCCGCTGCATGATCGGATGCGGGGTCCCAGGAACGGAACTCCCGAAGGTGTGCGAGGCCCACCGCCGCCTCCAGGCGGGGCGCGTCGACGTCGCCGCCGCCGAGGCGGGACACGAGGCGTCGGGCGGGAATGTTGCGGGGCGTGTTCTCGGCGATCAGACGCACCGTCGTGCAGCCGTGGGCTTCGGCCCGGTCGGCGAGCCACTGCAGCAGCCGGTCCTCGACGCCCCTGCCGAGCACGCGGCAGCTCATCATCCAGGCGACGACTTCGAGCGCGTCGCCGTCGACGGTGACGGCCAGGACGCCGATCTGCCCGTACGCGCCGAAGCGGTCCCGCGCGGTCGCCGTCCACACCTCCCCGCTCTCCCGCAGCCGCGCCAGTTCGGCGTCGTCGAGGGGGCGGGGCCGCAGGTTGAACTGGTTGGTGCGCCTGCTGAGCTGGACCGTGCGCTCGGCGGTCTCCTCGTTCACCGGCTCGATGTCGAGTTCGAGCCGGAGGTTCTCCAGGAACTCGGCGAAGCCGAGCTGTGCCCTGGCCTCGTCGCGCACCTGCTCCTGCCGGTAGAAGTCGGCCCGTGCGGAGTCCTCCGCCGTCGCGGCCCGCGGCACCATCGGCCACAGCCGGGTGATGAACTCGGCGAGTTCGTCGGCGCTCGGGCAGGTCAGGCAGAGCACTTCCGGCAACTGGGCACGGACTCCGGCGATTTCGACGGGGTTGTCGTCGAGGAAGAGGAAACTGTCGAGGCCGAGCCGCAGCTCGTCGGCGATCTTGACGATCCGGGTCCACTTGGGTTCCCAGGCGGCACTGATCGCGGCGAAGTGTTCGCGGCGCAGCGGGCTGTCGGGCCGGTCGAGGATGCGGTGCACGGTCTCCTCGTCGTTGTTGGAGACCATGGCGAGCAGCACGCCCGCCTCCCGCCACCGCAACAGCCGAGCGGCGAGCAGCGCACGGGCCCCGCTGAAGTCGACGTTCTCCGGGCCGACTTCGCCCGCGATGCCGCTCCACAGCGTCTCGTCGCCGTCGACGACGATCACCTTGGGCGCCCGCCGGCGTACCTGCTGGAGTACGTCGGCCAGGCGCAGCGCCACCAGTGCCTGGAACTCGTCCTGGAACGGCAGGTGGGCCATCGCGTCGGTGTGGGCGTCGAACACGTCCGCCACCGGGTAGTCGTCACCGGCCCACGTGTCCGAGGACAGGACGGCGATGCCGGGGACGTCCGCGAGGCGCCGCGTCACCTGCTGCTCCCAGTCGCGGAGGCGTGCGTCGTCGGCGCTCTCGGGGAGGAAGGCGACGACGAGGGGCTTACGGGTGCGCTCGGCGAGGGAGCGCAGCGCGGCCGGGTACTCGTCGGCGAGCTGGTCGAGCAGCGCGTGCTCCGGCCCGCTCGCGTCGTCCGTGAAGCGGGTGAGGTCGCCCGCCCTCAGCAGGACGAGCCCGACGGCCGTCGCACCCTGGACGAACACGCTGCCCGGGTCGTGCAGACTCGCGAGGACCTGGTGGTACGGCGCCTCCACCACGTCGAACGGTCCGCCCTCGACCCCGGCGTCCCGCACGGCGAACGACAGCATGGCCGGGAGATTGCCGAGGGCGAAGGTCGCGGCGAGGGCGAGTTGGGGGGTGGGGGCGGGAGCGGGTTCGGGGGCGGGCGCGGGTGCGGGAGTTGCTTCGGGGGTGGGCACGGATTCGAGGGCGGGAGCGGGTTCGGGGGCGGGCGCGAGTTCGGGGGCGGGGGCGAGGGGGGCTTCCGGCGTGGATGTGGCCCGGGCCTGCGTCGCGGCCGGGGCCCGCCTCGCCGGTGTCGTCGCGTCCGTCGCGAACTGTTCGGCGAGGCGCAGGAAGTCCTCGGCGAGCGACGCGCAGGACGCGTCGTCCAATACGTCCGCGTTGTACTCCAGGCCGACCTTCCCGAGGCCCGGCATCACCGTGACCATCAGGTCGAGGTCGGAGTAGCCGGTGCCCGCCGGGACGATGTGCAGGCCCTCCGCCGCTCCGGCCTGCGGCGGCATGTAGTTGAAGTAGACCTCGACGAGCGGCGCGTCCTTGCGGTACAGGCCCTCCTGGACCAGCGCGGACATCGCGTCGAAGAACGTGACGCCACGCTCAAGGACCCGGCTGAGCCGACTGTCGGTGCGCCGCAGGACGTCCTCGGCGGTGTCCTCGGCGTCGACCTGCGCGGCGTACGGGATGGGCAGCCCGAAGTAGCCGACGGCGTCGAGCGCCGACACATGCATACGGGTGTCCACGGGGACGGCCAGGACGAACCGGTCCCGGTCGCGTACCCGCGCGAGGTGCGCGGTCAGCGCGCCGAGCCAGAACGCGGCGGGCGTGATGCCGAGCCCCCTGGCCCGGCTCTCCACCCGCTCCTGGAGCTCCCGCGGCAGGTCCGTGAGGTGCATGGCCGAGCGGTACGACCGCTGCGCGGGGCGCGGCGCGGCCAGTTCGAGGTCGAGGCGCCCGGCGCCCGCGAAGTCCGCGCGCCAGTCGTCAGCCCCCGACGGCGCCCCGGACCGCGCGGCGGACCCGCTCTGGGCCTTCAGCAGCAGGTCGATGTCGCGGTTGGTGACCGCCGCGGGCGGCTCCGACCCCGCGAGCCCGGCGCCCAGGCCGTGCGCCACGAGCATCAGCGACGCCAGGTCGGACACGGCGTGGTGCGCGCCGAACACGAGGACCTGCTCGCCGGACGGGCGCGCGAGCAGCTCGAACCGCCACAGCGGTGCCGTGGCCAGGTCGAACGGCGGCTCCATCAGCGCGCACAGCCGCTCGTCCACGTCGGTGTCCTCGGCGACGTCCGACCACCGCACCAGGTCGCCGTCGAGTGAGCGGCGTACCTCCAACTGCTGGGCGCCGTCCGCGTCCTGGACGATCGCGGTGCGCAGCGCGGCGTGCCGGGCGGCGAGCGAGGCGACGACCTCGGCGAGCCGCTCCGGTGTCGTCGGCGTGGTGAGGCGCACGGCGAGTCCGATGTGGTGGGTGACGCCGGGCGTGCCGTGCTGTTCGGCGCGGAGGAGTCGTACGACGTCGCGGGTGGCGGGGTGGCGTACGACGTCGTGGACGATCTCGGCCTCTTCCTCGGCGTCGGCGTCCGCGTCGGCGTCGGCACCGTCCGACGATGCCCCTCCCCCGGCCCCTTCCATCAGCTGGTCGGCGATGGAGTCCACGCTGGCGCCGTTGAACAGTGAGGCGATCGGCAGGGACTGGCCGAAGTCCGCCTCGATCAGGCTGCGGATCTGCATGGCCATCACGGAGTCGAGGCCCTGGCCGACGAGGGCCGCGCCGGCGTCGAGTTCGTCGGTGCCGAAGCCCATCGTCGCGGCGAACCGGTACCGCAGCCGGTCCACGACCGCGTCCCGCGAGTCGAGGGAGAGCCGTCCTCCGGCGTCCGCCGGGCGTCCCTTGCGGGACGCAGCGAGGCGGCGGCGCGGCGGGTGGAGGCCCGCGAGGAGCGGGGGCAGCAGCGCGGGTTCGGTGGTGCGCAGGACGGGCTCGTTGAGGGCGGCCGCCAGGAGCAGCGCGTCGTCCGCGTCGCGGGTGAGCGCCGCGTCCAGGAGCGCGAGCCCCTGTTCGGTGGTGAGCGCGGCGATGCCGCCCCGGTTGATCCGCTCCAGGTCGGCGTCGCCGAGGTGTCCGGTCATGCCGGTGGCCTCGGCCCACAGGCCCCAGGCCAGGGAGAGTCCGGGCAGTCCGGCGCGTCGGCGCTGCTGCATCAGCGCGTCGAGGAACGCGTTGGCTGCGGCGTAACCGCCCTGCCCCGCGCCGCCGAGGACACCGGCGAGCGAGGAGAACACGACGAAGGCGGAGAGCTCCGTGCCCTCGGTCAGCGTGTGCAGGTTCCAGACGGCGTCGGACTTCGGCCGCAGTACCGCGTGCAGGCCGTCCGTGTCGATGGACTCGACGACGGCGTCACGGAGTATGCCCGCGGCGTGGATGACGGCGGTCAGCGGGTACTCCTGCGGCAGGTGGCGCAGGACGCGGGCCAGCTGCTCGCGGTCGGCGGCGTCGCAGGCGACGACAGTGACCCGGGCTCCCGCGGCGGTGAGTTCGTCGCTCAGGGCCGCCACGCCTTCGCCCGCGGGTCCGCGCCGGGACAGCAGGAGGAGGTGCCGGGCGCCGAGCCGCGCTGCGTGCCGGGCGACCTGCGCGCCGAGGCCGCTCGTGCCGCCGGTGATGAGGACGGTGCCCGTGCCGAGGGCGGTGGCGGGGGTGGTGCCGGGGGTGGTTCGGGCGTCCTCGACGCGGAGGGACGGGACGTACAACTCGCCGTTTCTGAGGGCTATTTCGGGGGCGCCGGAACGCAGTACGTCGGTGACAGTGTCCTGGCCGAGCCCGTCGGTGCTGGGCTCGGTGTCGGTGTCGGTGTCGGTGTCGGTGTCCACCAGGATCACGCGGCCCGGGTTCTCCGCGCGTGCGGCCCTGGCGAGGCCCCAGACGGAGGCCTGGGCGAGGTCGAGCGCGGCGTCGGGCGCCTCGGCTCCGGTGAGTACGGCGTGCCGGGTCAGGACGACCAGACGGGCCGACGCGGGCCGGTCCCGCGCCAGCCACTCCTGCATCCGGACCAGGGTGTCCTGGAGGACGGCCCGGGCGCGGGCGGCGTCGGTCTCACCGGCGGCGGGGGCGGCGGTGAGAGAGGTGACGGCGGCGGTGACGTCGAGGACCGTGACGTCCGAGGTGTCCGCCGCCGAGGTCTTCGCCGCCGAGGTCACCCCCGCCTCATCCACCGCGTACGGCGCCCACGTGAGGGACAGCAGTGACTGCGTACTGCCGTCCGAGGCGGCGAGATCGCCTGCGGCCACCGGGCGTACGAGGAGGGAGTCGATGCGCGCGACCGGCGTACCGGACGGGTCGGCCGCCTCCACCGTGAACGTGTCGTCGCCGGTGGGCACGATGCGTACGCGCACCTCGTCCGCGCCCCGGCCGTGCAGGGTGACCGACCCGAAGGAGAACGGCAGCGGCGTGGCGCCGTCGAGGCCGTCCACGGCCGCGGCCTGCAGTGCGGCGTCGAGGAGGGCGGGGTGCGCGCCGAAGCGCCGCGCCTCCTCCGCCTGCCGCCCCGGCAGGGCGACCTGCGCGAGGATCTCGCCGTCGAGCCGCCATACGTCGGACAGGCCCTGGAACGCGGGCCCGTACTCCAGGCCCGCGTCCGCCATCGTGTCGTAGTGCGCGGCGGCGTCCAGGCGTTCGGCGCCCGCGGGTGGCCAGGCGGCACCGTACAGCGGGTTGTCGGCGGTGCCGGGCGCTGTACCGCCGGTGGCCGGAACGCCGGTCGTCGAGGCAGTGGTGGTTGTCAGGACGGCGGACGCGTGCCGGGTCCACGGCTCGGAGCCGTCGGACCTGCGGGGCCTGGCGTAGATGTCGAGGGGCCGCCCGGCGCCGTCCGCGCCCTCCGCGCCGCCGATCTGCACCTGGACGTCGACCTCGCCCTGCTCGGGCAGCCGCAGCGGCGCGGTCAGCGTCAGGTCCCGCACCGTGTCGCAGCCCACCTCGTCGGCGGCGCGCAGGGCCAGCTCGACGAAGGCGGTGCCGGGCAGGATGACCGTGCCGAAGACCGCGTGGTCCGCGAGCCAGGGCTGCGCGGCGCGGGACAGGCGCCCGGTGAGGACGACGTCGTCGCTGTCGGCGAGCCGGACGGACGCGCCGAGCAGCGGGTGCCGTACGGCTTCCAGGCCCGCGGAGCCGACGTCGGCGGAGGCGGCCGCGGCGGGCTGCCAGTACCGGCGGCGCTGGAAGGCGTACGTCGGCAGCTCGACGAGTTCCCCGCCCACCAGCCACGGCGACCAGTCCACGTCGACGCCCGCGACGAACACCTCGGCCAGACCGCGGAGCAGCTGGGCCTTCTCGTCCTCGTTGCGCCGGAGCGTGCCGACGGCGGTCACGCCCTTCGTACGGAGGTGATCGGCGTTCTGCACGACAGCGCCGAGGACCACGGGGTGCGGGCTGGACTCGACGAAGACGCGATGCCCGGCTTCCAGCAGATTCCGCAGGGCGGCATCGAAGCGAACGGTCTGCCGCAGATTCGTGAACCAGTACTCCGCACCCATCACCGCCGTGTCGATCACATCACCCGTGACGGTCGAGAACAGCGGAACCTGACCACTGCGAGGCTCAATAGCCCCCAGCACATCCAGCAGCTCATCCCGCAAATCCTCGACCTGCGGCGAGTGCGAGGCGTAATCCACGGCGATCCGCCGCACCTGCACACCGTCGGCCTCACACGCAGCCATGAACGCATCCAGCTCACCGGGCGAACCCGACACCACCACCTGCTCCGGGCCATTGACCACAGCCACCTGCAAGCCCGCAGTCAACCGCCCCACAACCTGCGACTCAGGCGCCAGAACAGACACCATCCCGCCCCTGCCCGCAAGCCGCACAATCGCCCGCGACCGCAACGCAACCACACGCGCCGCATCACCCAACGACAACGCCCCCGCGACACACGCAGCAGCAATCTCGCCCTGCGAATGCCCCACCACAGCAGCAGGCCGCACACCCAGCGAACGCCACAACTCCGCCAGCGACACCATCACCGCAAACAACACCGGCTGCACCACATCAACCCGGCGCAGCACCTCCTCATCGCCCTCCCGGACCACATCCAGCAAAGACCAGCCATCCACGAACGGCTCAAGCGCCGCACCACACTCGGCCATCCGCGCCGCGAACACCGGCGAGAACTCCAACAACTCCCGAGCCATCCCGACCCACTGCGAACCCTGCCCCGGGAACACAAACACCGCGCCACCGGAGGCGTTGTTCGTCCGGGCGCGCCCCGAGACGACACCCGAAGCCTCACGCCCCGCCGCCAACTCGGTGAGTGCAGCCGTGAGTTCATCGATGTCGCTGCCGAGCACGACCGCACGGTGCTCCAGCACCGCGCGCCCCGCCGCCAGCGTGTGGCCCACATCCCGCAGCCCCGGCAGCCCGCCCTCGTCGAGCCGGGCCAGCAGCCTCTCCGCCTGCTCCGCGAGCGCCGCCTCGCTCCGCGCCGACAGCACCCACGGCAGGACCGGGGCCCCGTCGCCGGACGGGTCCAACTCGGCGACGCGCGGCGATGCTTGTAGCGCTGGGGCGGCTTCCAGGATGACGTGTGCGTTCGTGCCGCTGTAGCCGAAGGACGACACCCCGGCCCGGCGCGGGCGGTCGCCATCGGGCCACGGGCGGTTCTCCGTGAGGAGCCTGACCTGCCCCTCGGTCCAGTCGACGTGGCTGGAGGGCTCGTCCACGTGCAGCGTGCTCGGCATGACGCCGTGCCGCATCGCCTGCACCATCTTGATGATGCCCGCGACACCCGCCGCGGCCTGCGTGTGCCCGATGTTGGACTTGACCGAGCCGAGCCACAACGGCCGTTCCAGGGGCCGCCCTTGGCCGTACGTCGCCAGGAGCGCCTGCGCCTCGATCGGGTCGCCGAGGGTCGTGCCCGTGCCGTGGCCCTCGACGACGTCGACGTCCGCGGTCGTCAGCCGGGCGGAGGCGAGGGCGTCCTCGATGACGCGCTGCTGGGCGGGACCGTTGGGTGCGGTCTGGCCGTTGGACGCACCGTCCTGGTTCACCGCGCTGCCCCGTACGACGGCGAGGACCCGGTGGCCGTTGCGTTCCGCGTCGGACAGGCGCTCCAGGGCCAGTACGGCCACGCCCTCGCCCCAGCCGGTGCCGTCGGCGGCGGTGGCGTAGGACTTGCAGCGGCCGTCGGCGGCGAGGCCGCGCTGGCGGGAGAACTCGATGAAGACGCCGGGCGTGGACAGCACGGTCACGCCGCCCGCGAGGGCGAGGGTGCACTCGCCGTCGCGCAGCGACTGCACGGCCTGGTGCAGGGCCACCAGCGACGAGGAGCAGGCGGTGTCGACGGTGACGGCGGGTCCCTGGAGCCCGAGCGCGTAGGAGACGCGTCCGGACACGAGGCTGCCGACGCTGCCGCCGCCGGGGTCGTAGTCGTGGTGGAAGGACCCGGCGAAGACGCCGGTGGCGGTGTCCTTGAGGGTCTGCGGGTTGATGCCCGCGCTCTCCAGGGCCTGCCACGACGCCTCCAGCATGAGGCGGTGCTGCGGGTCCATGCCGTGGGCCTCGCGGGGCGTGATGCCGAAGAAGGCCGGGTCGAAGTCCGCCGCGTCGTGCAGGAAGCCGCCGGAACGGGTGTAGGTCTTGCCGGGGTTACCGGGCTCCGGGTCGTAGAGGGCGTCGATGTCCCAGCCGCGGTCGGCGGGGAAGTTGCCGATCATGTCCTCGCCCTTGAGGACGACGTCCCACAGGTGGTCCGGCGAGGACACTCCGCCGGGCAGCCGGCAGCTCATCCCGACGATCGCCACGGGCTCGCTGCGACGGTCCTCGAGGCTCTGCAACCGCCCCCGTGTGGCGTGCAGTTCCTGCGAGACCGCCTTGAGGTATTGGAGCAGTTCGTTCTCGGTGGGCATGAACTCACTCTCAACTCTGGTCGGTGGCGGGCGTGGCGTATGTATCGGGCGTGGCGTATGTATCGGGCGTGGTGTCGGCGGTGATATCCCCAGTGATGGAGATGCCGAGGTTGTTGGTCACAAAGGCGAGGACCTCCGCCGCCGTGGCGGCCTCCAGGTCCGCGGGCGGCTCCGCGGGCGCCGGTTCGTCGTCGGCCGGGACGGGGTGCCCGTGCGCCGGCGGTTCGGTCAGGCAGCGGACGGTCTCGGCGAGGGCGGCGCGCTGGACGCCGGTGAGCCGCAGCCCGTTCAGCCGGGCGCCGATCCGGGCGAGGTCGGCCATGACTCCTTCGTAGCCGGGCTGCTGCTCGCCGTCCGATGCCAATGGCGATGCCGGTGCCGGTGCCGGTGCCGATGGCGATGGCGGTACCGGCGCCGCCGGGGTGAGCTTCGTGGCGAGGTGGTCGACCAGGGCGCGCGGGCTCGGGTGGTCGAACACCGCCGTCGCGCTGAGCTTCACACCGACCCGGTTGGCAATCTTGTTACGGAGTTCCACCGCGGTCAGCGAGTCGAACCCGAGGTCGCGGAACGCCCCGTCGGCGGAGATGCCGCGCGGATCGCCGTGCCCGAGCACCTGGGCGACGTCCGCCAGGACGAGATCGAGCAGGAGCGCGGTGCGCTGCTCGGCGGGGAGGCCGCGCAGCTTGCTCTCCAGGGAGGCGGAGGCGGCGGGTGTCGTCGACGTACCCGACGCGTTCGACGCATCCGACGCGCCCGCCGCGGTCCGGCGCTGCTGTGCGGGCGCCAGATCCCGGAGCAGCGGCGGCACAGTGTCAGCCGTCCGCAGGGCTGCGGTGTCGACGCGTACCGGGACGAGGTGCGGCGTGGCCGCGGTGAGCGCCAGATCGAAGGCGGCGAGGCCCTCCTCGGTGGTCGTGGGGAGCAGTCCGGTGCGGGCGATCCGGCCGAGGTCGGCGGCGCCGAGACCGGCCGTCATCGAGCTGGTCTCCTGCCACAGGCCCCAGGCCACGGAGACCGCAGGGGCGCCCGCCGCGCGCCGACGGGCGGCGTACGCGTCCAGGTAGGCGTTGGCGGCGGCGTAGTTGGCCTGCCCCGCCGAGCCGAGGACTCCGGCGACCGAGGAGAACACGACGAAGGCGGCGAGGTCCGCGTCGGCGGTCGCGTCGTGCAGGGCGCGTACGGCGTCCGCCTTCGGGCGCAGCACGGTGGCGAGGCGCTCCGGGGTGAGGGACGCGAGGATCCCGTCGTCCAGGACGCCCGCCGTGTGCACCACCGCGGTCGGCGGATGCTCCGCGGGGATGCCGGAGAGCGCCGTGGCGAGTTGCTCGCGGTCGGCCACGTCGCAGGCCACGGAGCGGATCCGGAGGCCGTCGTCGCGTACGTCCAGAGTGTCGAGGACGTCGAGGAGGTCGCCGGGGGCTTCGGTGCCGCTGCGGCTGAGCAACAGGACGTGGCGTACGCCGTGTTCGGCGACCAGGCGGCGCAGGACGAGCCGCCCGAGGGTGCCGCTCGCGCCGGTGAGGACGACTGTGCCGTTGGGGTCGATGGGGCGGGGGACGGTCAGGACGGTACGGCCAAGAGCCGGGGTCGCGGTGGCAGTGGCGGTGGCGGTGGCGGCGTCGCGGAATGCCGCCGTGGCCGACCGTATGTCGTAGGCCGTGAACGGCAGCGCGCGCAGTGCGCCGGAGTCGAGCAGTCCGGAGAGTTCGGCGAGGATCGCCTGCCGTCGCCCGGCGTCGGGGGCGGTGGCGGTGGCCGCGGCGGTGGCGGCGTCGGTGGCGGCATCGGTGGCGGTGACCGCTGCGCGCGCGTCGGCGGTCACGTATCGACCGTCGGCGGTGAGCAGCAGGGCCGCCGACACCTCGGCGCCGGTGGTGCGGTGCGGGTCGAGGACGAGGTCGAGTCCGGCCGGTACGCGCTGGGCGATGTCGCCGGGCTCGGGACCGGTGAGGTGGGTGCCGTCGAGGCCGGCGTCGCGCAGGGCGTCGTGGGCGGCGGGCGGCGCGGCCGCGTAGACCTCGGCACCCAGGTGCCGGGCGATCCGGACCGCGGCGAGGCCGACGGGGTCCGCGGCCGCGTGGATCAGCACCCGCTGCCCCGCCCGTAGCCCGCCCTCGTCCACCAGGGCGTGCCAGGCGGCGAGGTACGGGGTCGCTGCCGCCGCTGCCGCCGCGAAGGTCAGGGCCTTCGGCAGGGGGGCGACGGAGCGGTGGTCGGTGACGGCGGTGCGAGCGGCCGCGCCGCCCTCGGGGAAGACGCCCCAGACACGGTCGCCCACGGCGGGTGCCGTGACCTCCGCGCCGACCTCGGTCACGATTCCGGCCCCTTCGATGCCGGGGGTTCGGCTGCTGAGGGTTCCGGTGGCCGCGTCGGTCAGGTCGGCGGGCGCGATGCCCGCGGCGCGGATGGCGACCCGGATCTCCTGCGGGGCGAGGGGGGTCGTGGATACGACGGGTACGAGGGCGAGGTTGTGGCCGTCCGCGGTACCTGCGGAAGCTGCGGAAGCGCCCGAAGCTGCGGAAGCTGCGGAGTCGGTGCCCTCGCCGGTCGTCGTCCCCAGGCGCCACTCGGACGCGCCGTCCGGCAGTACGAGCAGGTCAGGAGCCGTGCGGCTGAGCCGCGGCACGTACGCCTGCCCGTCGCGCCAGGCGAGCTCGGGTTCGCCCGTGGCGACGGCCGCCGCGACGGCGTCGGCGGAACGGGCGGTGCGGGCGTCGACGTCGACGAGCAGCAGGCGTCCGGGGTGCTCAGCCCTGGCGGCCCGGATGAGACCCCATACGGCGGCGGTCGTCGGGTCGGGGCGGCCCATCATGTCGCCGCGGGTGACGATGACGAGCCGTTCGTCACCGCCTCCTGGGGCAGTGTCGGACGTTGCGGCGGCCTCAGCTGTTTCAGCCGTACCGGCCGTACCGGTCATATCGGCCGTCTCGGCGGTCTCGGCAGTCTCGGCAGTCTCGGCAGTCTCGGCAGTCTCGGCGAGGAAGCGCTGCACGCGCCCAAGCACCTCGGAAAGCCGTGCATGTACGTAGCCGTCGCCACGGCCGTCGCCATAGCCCTCGCCATCGCTCTCGCCATAGCCCTCGCCATAGCCCTCGCCCCCGGGCGCGACCTCTGTGACCGTGACGCCGGGAACGGGCGCCCCGATGCTCTCCGGTACGGGTACCGGACGCCAGCGCAGGTGCAGTCCGCTGTCCCCGCCGGGCGCCGTCGCCGCGGACATCGGCCGCAGCAGCAGCGCGTCCACGGTGACGACGGGCTGACCCGCGGAGTCGACAGCCGTCAGGGAGACCGCGCCGTCGGCGGTGGCGGTGAGCCGGACCCGTACCGCACCGGCCCCGGACGCGTGCAGGGTGACGCCCGTCCAGGAGAACGGGAGCAGCGGTCGCGGCCCGTCGGTGCCGGGCAGCGACGGCACGCCGAGTGTGACGGCGTGCAGGGCGGCGTCGAGGAGCGCCGGGTGGATGCCGAACGCGCCGGGCTGCGCGGGCAGTTCCGCCTCGGCGTAGAGGGCGTCGGCCGTACGCCATGCGGTGCGCAGGCCCTGGAAGATGGGGCCGTAGCCGTAGCCGCGGGCGGCGAGGTCGGCGTAGAGGCCGTCGACCGGTATGCGCTCGGCGTCCGGTATGCGCTCGGCGTCGGTACCGGCGGGCTCCAGGTCCGCCGTGTCGCCGGGCTGGGCGGGTGTGTCGGTCAGGGTGCCCGTCGCGTGCTGGACCTGCGGCTCGGTGCCGGAGGCCGGGGCGGACGAGGAGTGGACGGCGACCGTACGGCGGCCTGACGCGTCCGGGGCGCCGACGACCACCTGGAGGTAGACGGCGGTGTCGGTGGGCAGCAACAGCGGGGCCTGCAGCGTCAGTTCCTCGACGACGGGGCAGCCCGTCTCGGCGCCCGCGTGCAGGGCCAGGTCGAGGAAGGCGGTGCCGGGCAGCAGCACCGTGCCGCCGATCGCGTGGTCGGCGAGCCAGGGGTGGGCGCCGGGCAGGATGCGCCCGGTCAGCACCGTCTGTCCGTCGGGCAGGTGGACGGCGGCGCCGAGCAGCGGGTGCCGGGTGCCGGTGAGGCCTGCGGCGCGGATGCCGACCGTGGAGCTGGCGGCGTCCTGCCAGTAGCGCTGACCGGCGAAGGGGTAGCCGGGCAGTTCGGTGGGGCGGCCGCCCGGCCGCAACAGCCGGTGCCACTGCACGGGCGTGCCGGTCACGTACGTCTCGGCGAGGGCCCGCGTCAGGGCGAGGGCCTCGTCCTGCCCTGACTTGAGGGTGGCGACGGCGACGTATCCGGCGTCCCCGAGGTACTCGTCGAGCGTGGCGTGCGCCATCGGGGTCACGGCGGCGTCGGCGCCGACCTCCAGGAAGGCGCGGACGCCGTGCTCGGCGAGGGCGCGCACGCCGTCGGCGAAGCGGACGGCACTGCGGACGTGGTCCACCCAGTACTGGACGGTGCACAGGCGCTCGGCGTCGACCGGTCCGCCGGTGACGTTCGAGATGACGGGTATGCGCGGCGCGTTGAAGGACAGCCCCGAGAGCGCGTCGGCGAACTCGTCCAGCATGGCTTCCATGCGGTGCGAGTGGAACGCGTGCGAGACCGCGAGGCGGTGCACGCGGTGGCCCGCGGCCCGGAAGTGGTCCGCGACGGCGAGCGCGGCGGGCTCGTCGCCGGAGACGACGACGGCCTGCGGGCCGTTGACGGCGGCGATCCCGACGGCGTCGGCGAGCCCCGCCTCCGCGATGTACGCGCGGGTCTCCTCCTCGCCCGCCGCGACGGCCACCATCGCCCCGCCCTCCGGCAGGGCCTGCATGAGGCGTCCGCGCGCGGCGACGAGGGCGCAGGCGTCGGGCAGCGAGAGGACGTCCGCGGCGTAGGCCGCGGTGATCTCGCCGAGGGAGTGGCCCATGACGTGCCCGGGGGTCACTCCCCAGTCCCTGAGCAGTTCCAGGAGGCCGACTTCGAGGGCGAACAGGCCGGTCTGGGTGTACATGCTCTGCTGCAGCAGCGGCGCGAGCGGGGAGTCCTCGGGCGCGAACACGACGTCGCGCAGCGGATGTTCGGCGTACCCGTCGAGGTGCGCGTCGACCGCGGCGCACACGGCGTCGAAGGCCTCGGCGAAGACGGGGTACCGCCCGTACAGCTCCTGTCCCATACCGGCGCGCTGGGAGCCCTGCCCGGAGAAGACGAGGGCGAGCCCGCCCGCCCCGACGGCCGGGACGGCGCCGATGACGGCGGCGGGGTCGTCCTCGCCGCGGGCGACGGCGGCGAGGGCCTCGGTGAGGGCATCGCGTCCGGTGCCGAGGACGACGGCCCGGTGGTCCATCAACGCCCGGCCGGTGGCCAGGGTGTGGGACACGTCGCGCGGGTCGAGGGCGGTGTCCTCGGCGAGGTGGTCGAGGAGACGCGCCGCCTGCCGCCGCAGCCCGTCGGCCGTCCTGGCGGACAGGGGCCAGGGGGTCATGGGAGCGGCGGGGGCGGAGTCAGGAGCGGAGTCGGAGTCGGGGGCGAGAGCGGAGTCGGAGGCGAGAGCGGCGTCCCGGGTCGGGGCGTCCTGGATCGAGGCGTTCCGGGTCGAGGCGTCCGTCGGAACCGGAACCGCGGTGTCGCCGGGCGCCGACGCGGGCACGCCCGCCGACTCGCGCTCGGCCTCGTTCTCGCCCTCGGGCGCCGCCTCAAGAATCACGTGCGCGTTCGTCCCGCTGATGCCGAAGGACGACACACCGGAGCGGCGCGGGCGGTCGAGCTCGGGCCACTCCTGCTGGGCCGCCAGCACGCTGACCGCACCGGACTCCCAGTCCACATGACGGGAGGGCGTGTCGGCGTGGAGTGTGCGCGGCATGACGCCGTGCCGCATCGCCTGCACCATCTTGATGATGCCCGCGACACCGGCCGCCGCCTGCGTGTGCCCGATGTTGGACTTGACGGAACCGAGCCACAACGGCCGTTCCGCATCACGCCCTTGTCCGTACGTGGCCAGCAGCGCCTGCGCCTCGATCGGGTCACCCAACGACGTACCCGTACCGTGCGCCTCCACCACGTCCACATCCGCAGACGACAGCCGCGCACTGGCCAGCGCGTCACGGATGACGCGCTGCTGCGACGGACCGTTCGGCGCCGTCATGCCGTTGCTGCCGCCGTCCTGGTTCACCGCGGAACCCCGTACGACCGCGTGGACCCGGTGCCCGTGCCGACGCGCCTCGGAGAGCCGCTCGACGACCAGCAGTCCGACACCCTCGGCCCAGCCCGCCCCGTCCGCGTCGTCCGAGAACGCCTTGCAGCGGCCGTCCACGGACATCGCCCGTTGCCGCGAGAACTCCACGAACGTCGTCGGCGTCGACATGACCGTCACGCCACCCGCCAGAGCGAGCGAGCACTCACCGTTCCTGATCGCCTGCACCGCCAGATGCAGCGCCACCAAGGAGGAAGAGCAGGCCGTGTCGATCGTCATCGCCGGGCCTTCGAGCCCGAGCTGGTACGAGATGCGCCCCGACGCCACGCTGGACGCGCTGCCCAGCATACGGAAGCCGTCCATGCCCTCGACGGGCTCGTGCAGCGGCGGACCGTACTCCATCGGCATCAGTCCGGTGAAGACACCGGTCCTGCTGCCGCGCAGCGAGTCCGGGGCGATACCGGTTCGCTCCAGGGCCTCCCACGCGGTCTCCAGGAGCAGCCGCTGCTGCGGATCCATCGCCGCGGCCTCACGCGGGCTGATCCCGAAGAACTCGGGCTCGAACACCGCGGCGTCGTGCAGGAAGCCGCCGCGTCGGGTGTACGTCTTGCCGGCCCGGTCGGGGTCGGGGTCGTAGAGGTCGGCGATGTCCCAGCCGCGGTCGTCCGGGAAGTCGGTGATCGCGTCGATCCCGTCGAGGGCCGCCTGCCACAGCTCCTGCGGCGACCGGATCCCGCCCGGGAAACGGCACGCCATGCCGACGATGACGATCGGGTCGTCGTCGGCGTCGGCGGCAGCCCCGCCGACGGGCGTCAGGGCCGACGCGGCCTCCGGAGCGGCGTCCGTCCCGCCGACCTCCTCCTGGAGGAAGTCGGCCAGGGCGGTCGGCGTCGGGTAGTCGAAGACGAGCGTCGACGGCAGCCGCAGTCCCGTCACCGTCTGGAGCCGCTGTCGCAGCTCCAGGCCGGTGAGGGAGTCGAGGCCCAGTTCACGGAAGGCCCGGTCCGCCTCGACGGAGGCACCCGAACCGAGTCCGAGCACCAACGACACCTGCCCACGGACGAGTTCGAGCAGGGCGGCCTGCCGTCCGTCTCCGTCCAGCGCCGCCATCTCGGCGACCCACGACGAGGCCTGCCCGGCCCCTACGGCGGCCGCCGCACGACGCGCAGGCGCACGGACGAGCGACTTGAACACGGCGGGCAGCCGGTCCTGCGCCGCCTGGTTGCGCAGCGCGAGCAGGTCCAGACGGGCCGGGAAGAGGGTGGCGCGGTCGGCGGCGAGGGCGGCGTCGAACAGGTCGAGGCCCTGCGCGGGGGACATCAGGGCGAGCCCGCCCCGGGTGAGCCGGGCGATGTCCGTCTCGTCGAGGTGTGCGGTCATGGCGCTGTCGCCACCGGCCCACAGGCCCCAGGCCAGCGAGGTCGCGGGGAGCCCGTCGGCTCGGCGGGCGAGGGCGAGGGCGTCCAAGTAGGTGTTGGCGGCGGCGTAGTTGCCCTGTCCCGCGGTGCCCATCACACCGGCGGCGGACGAGAACAGTACGAACGCGGCGAGGTCGGCGTCCCGCGTCAGCTCGTCCAGGTGCCGGGCGCCGTCGACCTTCGGGCGCATGACGGTGTCGATGCGGTCGGGGGTCAGCGCGGTGACGATGCCGTCGTCGAGTACGCCCGCGGCGTGGATCACGGCGGTCAGCGGGTGGTCGTCCGGGATCCCCGCCAGGGCGGCCGCGAGCCCCTCCCGGTCGGCGACGTCGCAGGCCGCGAACGTCACAGTCGCGCCGGCCCCGGACAGTTCGGCGGCCAGCTCCTCGGCGCCCTCGGCGCCGCGACGGCTGACGAGGAGCAGGTGTCGTACGCCGTACTCGGCCACGACATGTCGTGCGACGAGCCGTCCGAGGGAACCGCCGGCGCCGGTGATGAGGACCGTGCCGTCGGGGGTCCACTCGGGGGCGGAGGGGGAGGCGGCGGGGGCGGCGTCGACGTTGACGCTTACCAGTCGGGGTGCGGACAACACGCCGTCACGCAGCGAGAGTTGAGGCTCAGTGGACGCGAGAGCGGCGAGCACCGCTGACTGCGCGTCATTGTTGGCGCTGGCATCCTGCTCGGGTACGTCGACTGCGGGTACGTCGACCATGGGTACGTCGACGACCACGATGCGCCCGGGATGCTCGGTCTGCGCCGAGCGCAGCAGGCCCCACACGGCCGCGGTGGCGGGGTCGGGCAGCGCGCCCGCGATGCCGCCACGGGTGACGACGGCGAGCCGGGAGCTCTCGTCGTCGGCCGACGCGGCGAGGAAGTCCTGAACCGTTGCCAGTACGTCGGCCACGCTCGTCCGGACGTCCCCGCCGGGCTCGACGTGCGCGACGACGACGTCGGCCGGAAGCCCACCACCGGAACCGTCGGAAGCACCCGAAGCCCCCGAAGCCCCCGGCAGCGCCGCCGGTACCGGTACGTCGACCCACCGCACCTCGAACAACGGGTCACCGGCACCGCCCGTCACCGCCGCACCCAGCTGCTCCCGCGACATCTTCTGCAACCGGAGCTCGTCCACCGAAACCACCGGCAGACCCGCACCATCGAACGCCGCCAACCGCACAGCACCGTCACCGCTACCGGCATCCCGCGACAACCGCACCCGCAACGAGGACGCCCCCACCGAGTGCAGCCGCACCCCGCTCCACGAGAACGGCACCCACAGGTCGCCCGAGGGCAGCGGATGCAGGGCCGCGTCGAGTAGCGCCGGGTGAATGCCGAACTCATCGGCGTCCACGGGCAATTGGACGTCGGCGAAGAGCTCGTCGCCGTCGCGCCACAGTGCGCGCAGCCCCTGGAAGACGGGCCCGTAGCCGTAACCAAGACCGGCGAGCGTCTCGTAGGCGTCCGCGACGTCCACGCGCTCGGCACCGGCGGGCGGCCACTGCCCCTCCAGCCGCTCCTCCGACGCAGCGGAACCGGCGTCAACAAGCACGCCCACGGCATGCCGCACCCAGTCCGCTCCCCCGGCCATATCGGCACCGGTGTCAGCACCCTGCACCTGGGAGTGCACGCTCACGGTCCGGCGCCCGGCACCGTCCGGAGCCCCCACCGACACCTGCACCGACACCTGGGCGTCCTCAGCCAGTACGAGCGGCCGCTCCAGCGTCAGCTCCTCGATGACACCGCAGCCCACCTCGTCGGCGGCGCGGAGCGTCATCTCGATGAACGCCGTACCCGGCAACAGGACGGTGCCGAAGACGCCGTGATCGTCGAGCCACGGATGAGTAGAACGGGACAGCCGCCCAGTGAGGACGACCTCGTCACCACCGGCGATCCGGACGGCGGCGCCGAGCAGGGGGTGCCCGGCGGGCCGCAGCCCGAGCCCGGCGGCATCCACCACAGCCCGCCCTGCGGGCAGCCAGTGACGACGACGCTGGAAGGCATACGTAGGCAACTCCACCAGCCGACCACCCACAACCCACGGCGACCAGTCCACGTCAACACCCGCAACGAACACCTCGGCCAGACTCTGCAACAGCCGAGCCGAACCACCCTCGTTCCGCCGCAGCGTCCCCACAGCCGTCACACCCGCAACGCCATCACCCTCGGCGGCCTGAGACACGGCCCCCACCAGCACCGGATGCGGGCTGGACTCGACGAAGACGCGGTGCCCGGCTTCCAGCAGATTCCGCAGGGCGGCATCGAAGCGAACGGTCTGACGCAGGTTGGTGAACCAGTACTCCGCACCCATCACGGCTGTGTCGATCACATCACCCGTGACGGTCGAGAACAGCGGAACCTGACCACTGCGAGGCTCAATAGCCCCCAGCACATCCAGCAGCTCATCCCGCAGTTCCTCGACCTGCGGCGAGTGCGAGGCGTAATCCACAGCGATCCGCCGCACCTGCACACCATCGGCCTCACACGCAGCCATGAACGCATCCAGCTCACCGGGAGCCCCCGACACCACGACCTGCTCGGGCCCATTGACCACAGCCACCTGCAAGCCCGCAGTCAACCGACCCACAACCTGAGCCTCAGGCGCCAGAACAGACACCATCCCGCCCTTGCCCGCAAGCCGCACAATCGCCCGCGACCGCAACGCAACCACACGCGCCGCATCACCCAACGACAATGCCCCAGCCACACAAGCCGCAGCAATCTCGCCTTGCGAATGCCCCACCACAGCAGCAGGCCGCACCCCCAGCGAACGCCACAACTCCGCCAGCGACACCATCACCGCGAACAACACCGGCTGCACCACATCAACCCGGCGCAGCACCTCCTCATCGCCCTCCCGGACCACATCCAGCAAGGACCAGCCGCCCACGAACGGCTCAAGCGCCGCACCACACTCGGCCATCCGCGCCGCGAACACCGGCGAGAACTCCAACAACTCCCGAGCCATCCCGACCCACTGCGAACCCTGCCCCGGGAACACGAACACCGCGCCACCGTCAGCGGCACCCGCCCCCACACGCCCCGAGACGACACCCGAAGCCTCACGCCCCGCCGCCAACTCACCCAAAGCAGTGGTCAGTTCATGCGCATCATCACCGAGCACCACGGCCCGGTGCTCAAGCCCCGCACGCCCACGCACCAACGTGTGCGCCACATCCCGCAACCCCAGCAGCCCGCCCTCACCCTCACCGAGCCGGGCCGCCAACCGCCCCGCCTGCTCAGCAAGCGCCGCCCCACTGCGCGCGGACAACACCAACGGCACCACCGAGACAGGCACATCACCCGCCGGGACCAACGCCCCGCCGTCCGCACCCTCCTCAACCGGCGCCGCCTCCAAAATCACGTGCGCGTTCGTCCCGCCGATACCGAAGGAGGACACACCGGTACGACGCGGACGGTCGAGCTCCGGCCACTCCTGGTTCTCGGTGAGCAGCCTGACCTGCCCGGACTCCCAGTCGACGTGGTGGGAGGGCGTGTCGGCGTGGAGTGTGCGCGGCATGATGCCGTGCCGCATGGCCTGCACCATCTTGATGATGCCCGCGACACCGGCGGCCGCCTGCGTGTGCCCGATGTTGGACTTGACCGAACCGAGCCACAACGGACGTTCCGCATCACGCCCCTGGCCATACGTGGCCAGCAGCGCCTGCGCCTCGATGGGATCGCCGAGTGCGGTACCGGTGCCGTGCGCCTCGACGGCGTCGACGTCGGCCGTGGTCAGCCGTGCGCCGGCCAGCGCGTCACGGATGACGCGCTGCTGCGAGGGACCGTTCGGCGCCGTCAGCCCATTGCTGCCGCCGTCCTGGTTCACCGCACTGCCCCGCACCACCGCCAACACCTGATGCCCGAGCCGACGCGCCTCCGAAAGACGCTCGACGACCAGCAGACCCACACCCTCAGCCCAGCCCGCCCCGTCCGCGTCGTCCGAGAACGCCTTGCACCGGCCGTCCACGGACATCGCCCGTTGCCGCGAGAACTCCACGAACGTCGTCGGCGTCGACATCACCGTCACGCCACCCGCCAGGGCCAGCGAGCACTCACCGTTCCTGATCGCCTGCACCGCCAGATGCAGCGCCACCAACGACGACGAGCACGCCGTGTCCACCGTCAGCGCCGGACCCTCAAGACCCAACTGGTACGAGATGCGCCCCGACGCCACACCACCGCTGTTGCCGGTGATCATCAGGCCTTCGACGTCCTCGGTCGCCTCGCCGAGCCACGTCCCGTAGTCGTGGTACATGAGCCCTGTGAAGACACCGGTCCTGCTGCCGCGCAGCGAGTCCGGGTCGATACCGGTCCGCTCCAAGGCCTCCCACGCGGTCTCCAGGAGCAGCCGCTGCTGCGGATCCATCGCCGCGGCCTCACGCGGACTGATCCCGAAGAACTCCGCGTCGAAGTCCCCGGCACCGGACAGGAATCCGCCACGGCGGGAGTAGCTCGTACCGATGTGGCTCGGGTCCGGGTCGAAGAGGTTCGCCAGGTCCCAGTCGCGGTCCTCGGGGAAGTCGGTGATCGCGTCGACCCCTTCGAGGGTGGCCTGCCACAGCTCCTGGGGCGACCGGATCCCGCCCGGGAAACGGCACGCCATCCCCACGATCACGATCGGGTCGTCACCACCGGCGGCTCCGCCACCCGCCACCAGGACCGGCTCCACCGAAGCCGCACCCGTCTCCGTGCCCCCGACCTCCTCCTGGAGGAAGCCGACCAGCGCGGCCGGCGTCGGGTAGTCGAAGACGAGCGTCGACGGCAGCCGCAGTCCCGTCACCGTCTGCAGCCGCTGCCGCAGCTCCAACCCCGTCAGCGAGTCGAAGCCCAGGTCGCGGAAGGCCCGGTCCGCCTCCACCGACGCACCCGAACCCGAACCGGGACTCGAACCCGCACCCGCACCCAGTCCGAGCACCAACGACACCTGCGCACGCACGAGTTCGAGCAGCGCGTCGCGCCGCTCCCCTTCGTCCAGCGCCGCCATTCCGGCGGCCCACGACGAGGCCTCCTCCGCGGTGGGCGCCACAGCCCGGCGTACGGGCGCACGCACCACCGACTTGAACACGGCGGGCAGCCGCCCCTGCGCCGCCTGATTGCGCAGCGCGGGCATGTCGAAGCGGGCCGGGACGATGGTGGCGCGGTCGGCCGCCATGGCGGCGTCGAACAGGGCGAGGCCCTGGGACGTCGACATGGACCCGAGGCCACTGCGGGAGAGCCGGGCGATGTCGGCCTCGTCGAGGTGCGCGGTCATCGCACTGTCGCCCGCCCACAGACCCCACGCCAACGACGTCGCCGCAAGCCCGTCGGCACGGCGGGCGAGGGCGAGCGCGTCCAAGTAGGCATTGGCGGCGGCGTAGTTGCCCTGACCCGCCGTGCCCATCACACCGGCGGCGGACGAGAACAGTACGAACGCGGCGAGGTCGGCATCCCGCGTCAGCTCGTCGAGGAGCCTGGCGCCCTCGGCCTTCGGACGCCACACGGTGTCGATCCGCTCGGCGGTCAGCGCGGTGACGATGCCGTCGTCCAGTACGCCCGCCGCATGGATCACGGCCGTCAGCGGACGGTCCTCCGGGACCCCCGCCAGTACCGCCGCGAGCCCCTCCCGGTCGGCGACGTCACAGGCCGCGAAGGCCACCGTCGCTCCGGCCTCGGTCAGCTCGGCCGCGAGCTCCTCGGAACCCTCGGCGCCACGACGGCTGACGAGCAGCAGATGACGTACGCCGTACTCGGCCACGAGGTGCCGTGCGAAGAGCTGCCCCAGCGCGCCACTGGCCCCCGTGATCAGGACCGTGCCGTCCGGGTCCCACGTCGGCGCGGAACCCACCTCCGTGACACCCACCTCCGTGACACGATCCTCCGTGACACGAGCCTCCGCGGAGACGGTCACCACCCGAGGCGCCGCCACCCTGCCTGCAGCGAAGCCCAGTTGAGGCTCGCCACTGGCCAGTGCCGACACGACAACTGTCTCCGTGTCCGTGGCTGTGTCCGCACCCCCAGGTACGTCGACGACCACGATCCGCCCGGGCTGCTCGGCCTGCGCCGAACGCAGCAGTCCCCACACCGCGGCCGTCGCCGGGTCCGGCGTGTCCGTCATCCCGCCGCGCGTGACCACGACCAGCCGGGCCTCCTCCGCCGACTCGGCGAAGAAGCGCTGCACGGTCTCCAGCACTTCCGCGACCCGCGCACCCGCGTCCCCGCCGGGCTCGACGTGCGCGACGACGACGTCGGCCGGAAGCCCACCATCGGAACCGTCGGAAACGCCCGAAGCACCCGAAGCACCCTGCAGCGCCGCCGGTACCGGCACGTCGACCCACCGCACCTCGAACAACGGGTCACCGGCACCGCCCGCCACCGCCGCACCCAGCTGCTCCCGCGACATCTTCTGCAACCGCAGCTCGTCCACCGAGACGACCGGCAGACCCGCACCATCGAACGCCGCCAACCGCACAGCACCGTCACCGCTACCGGCATCCCGCGACAACCGCACCCGCAGCGCGGACGCCCCCACCGAGTGCAGCCGCACCCCGCTCCACGAGAAGGGGACCACGATCTCCCCGGCGAGCAGCGGATGCAGCGCGGCATCCAGCAGCGCCGGATGCACACCGAACTCATCGGCCTCCACCGGAAGCTGCACGTCGGCGAAGAGCTCGTCGCCGTCGCGCCACACCCCACGCAACCCCTGGAACACGGGTCCGTAGCCGTAACCAAGATCGGCGAGCGTCTCATAGGCACCCGCGACGTCCACGCGCTCGGCACCGGCGGGCGGCCACTGCCCCTCCAGCCGCTCCTCCGACGACGCGACGGAACCAACATCCGCGAGCACGCCCACGGCATGCCGTACCCACTCGGCCCCCGACTCCGGCCCCGCGTCCCGACCGGCGGAGGCCCCGGCGTCCTGGACGCGCGAGTGCACGGATATGGACCGGCGTCCCGCCTCGTCCGGAGCCCCCACCGACACCTGCACGGACGTCGACACGCCCCGCGTCAGCACGAGCGGCCGCTCCAGCGTCAGCTCATCGACGACACCGCAGCCGACCTCGCTTCCAGCGTGCAGCGCCAGCTCGACGAAGGCGGTACCGGGCAGGATGACGGTCCCGTAGACGGCGTGGTCCTCCAGCCACGGGTACGTGTTCAGCGACAGCTGCCCCGTGAGGACGAGGCCTTCTTGCGGCGCGAGGGCAACGGCGGCGCCGAGCAGGGGGTGCCCGGCGGGCCGCAGCCCGAGCCCGGCGGCATCCACCACAGCCCGCCCTGCGGGCAGCCAGTGACGACGACGCTGGAAGGCATACGTAGGCAACTCCACCAGCCGACCACCCACAACCCACGGCGACCAGTCCACGTCAACGCCCGCGACGAACACCTCAGCCAGACTCTGCAACAGCCGAGCCGAACCACCCTCGTTGCGCCGCAGCGTCCCCACAGCCGTCACACCCGCAACGCCATCACCCTCGGCGGCCTGAGACACGGCCCCCACGAGCACGGGGTGCGGGCTGGACTCGACGAAGACGCGGTGCCCGGCTTCCAGCAAGCTCTTCAGCGCAGCGTCAAAGCGAACGGTCTGCCGCAGGTTGGTGAACCAGTACTCCGCATCCATCACGGCTGTGTCGATCACATCACCCGTGACGGTCGAGAACAGCGGAACCTGACCACTGCGAGGCTCGATCTCCCCGAGTACGTCGAGGAGTTCAGCCCGCAGTTCCTCGACCTGCGGCGAGTGCGAGGCGTAATCCACGGCGATCCGCCGCACCTGCACACCATCAGCCTCACACGCGGCCATGAACGCATCCAGCTCACCGGGCGAACCCGACACCACCACCTGCTCAGGACCATTGACCACAGCCACCTGCAAGCCCGCAGTCAACCGCCCCACAACCTGCAGCTCAGGCGCCAGAACAGACACCATCCCGCCCTTGCCCGCAAGCCGCACAATCGCCCGCGACCGCACCGCAACCACACGCGCCGCGTCCGAAAGCGACAACGCCCCAGCCACACAAGCCGCAGCAATCTCGCCTTGCGAATGCCCCACCACAGCAGCAGGCCGCACCCCCAGCGAACGCCACAACTCCGCCAGCGACACCATCACCGCGAACAACACCGGCTGCACCACATCAACGCGGCGCAGCACCTCCTCATCGCCTTCCCGGACCACATCCAGCAAGGACCAGCCGTCCACGAACGGCTCAAGCGCCGCACCACACTCGGCCATCCGCGCCGCGAACACCGGCGAGAACTCCAACAACTCCCGAGCCATCCCGACCCACTGCGAACCCTGCCCCGGGAACACGAACACCGCGCCACCGTCAGCGGCACCCGCCCCCACACGCCCCGAGACGACACCCGAAGCCTCACGCCCCGCCGCCAACTCACCCAAAGCAGTGGTCAGTTCACCCGCATCACCACCAAGCACCACGGCCCGGTGCTCAAGCCCCGCACGCCCACGCACCAACGTGTGCGCCACATCCCGCAACCCCAACGGGCCACCCTCACCCACACCCTCACCAAGCCGGGCCGCCAACCGCCCCGCCTGCTCAGCAAGCGCCGCCGCACTCCGCGCAGACAACACCAACGGCACCACCGAGACGGGCGCCTCACCCGCCGGGACCAACGCCCCGCCGTCCGCACCCTCCTCAACCGGCGCCGCCTCCAAAATCACGTGCGCGTTCGTCCCACTGATCCCGAACGAAGACACGGCAGAGCGACGCGGGCGGTCGAGCTCCGGCCACTCCTGCTGGGACGCCAGCACGCTCACCGCACCGGACTCCCAGTCCACGTGACGGGACGGAACGGAGACGTTCAGGGAGCGCGGCATGACGCCGTTGCGCATCGCCTGCACCATCTTGATGACGCCCGCGACACCGGCGGCCGCCTGCGTGTGCCCGATGTTGGACTTGACCGAGCCAAGCCACAACGGACGTTCAGCATCACGCCCCTGGCCATACGTGGCCAGCAACGCCTGCGCCTCGATCGGGTCACCCAACGACGTACCCGTACCGTGCGCCTCCACCACGTCCACATCCGCCGACGACAGCCGCGCACTGGCCAGCGCGTCACGGATGACGCGCTGCTGCGACGGACCGTTCGGCGCCGTCAGCCCATTGCTGCCGCCGTCCTGGTTCACCGCACTGCCCCGCACCACCGCCAACACCTGATGCCCGAGCCGACGCGCCTCCGAAAGACGCTCGACGACCAGCAGACCCACACCCTCAGCCCAGCCGGTGCCGTCCGCGTCGTCGGAGAACGGCTTGCAGCGGCCGTCGGCTGCGAGGCCGCGCTGGCGGGAGAACTCGACGAACATGCCCGGCGTAGACAGCACCGTCACACCGCCCGCCAGAGCCAGCGAGCACTCACCGTTCCTGATCGCCTGCACCGCCAGATGCAGCGCCACCAACGACGACGAGCACGCCGTGTCCACCGTCAGCGCCGGACCCTCAAGACCCAACTGGTACGAGATACGTCCCGACGCCACACTGCTCGTGTTGCCGGTGAGCCGGAAGCCTTCGGTGCCGTCGGTCGGGGCGTCGAGATGCGGTCCGTACTCCATGTTCGTGGCGCCGACGAAGACACCCGTCCTGCTGCGGCGCAGCGAGTCCGGGTCGATACCGGCCCGCTCCAGCGCCTCCCACGCCGTCTCCAGGAGCAGCCGCTGCTGCGGATCCATCGCCGCGGCCTCACGCGGACTGATCCCGAAGAACTCCGCGTCGAAGTCCCCGACACCAGCACCGCCACCCGCACCAGCACCCGTCAGGAAGCCGCCCCTGCGCGTGTACGTCGTGCCGGGGTTGGCCGGGTCCGGGTCGTACAGGCTGGCCAGGTCCCAGCCGCGGTCCTCGGGGAAGTCGGACGTGGCGTCCACACCGGCGGCGAGCGCCTCCCACAGCTGCTGCGGCGAGTCGATGCCACCGGGCAGTCGGCAGGCCATACCGACGATCACGACAGGATCGCCATCGCCATCGGCAGCCACCGCCACCGCTCCCGTCCCCGCAATCGACGTGCCCACGGCCGCGTCGAGCGTGCCGACGATGCGTTCGTGCAGGTGGTCGGCGAGATCGCGGAGTGTCGGGTAGTCGAAGAGGATGCTCGCGGGCATCCGCAGCCCCGTCGCCGAGACGAGGCGGTTGCGCAGCTCGACGGAGAGGACGGAGTCCAGGCCGAGGTCGCGGAAGGTCGCGTCGGGGTCGACGGCCGCGGTGCCGGTGAGGTGCGCCATGTGGTCGGAGAGCCAGCGGACCAGGTAACCGTCGGGCTCGCTCCGGATGCTGTCGCGCAGGGCGAGCGTCGCGGAGCTGAGGTGCTCCTCGGCCCCCAGCGCCCCTCGTGCTCCCTGAGCTCCCTGAACTCCCTGTGCTCCCTGTGACCCCTCCGTCCCCTCTGCGGCGGGACGCTCGTCGAGCCAGTGGCGGCGGCGCTGGAAGGCGTACGTGGGAAGGTCCACGGTCCGTGCCGTGCCGACGGCCGCCGCCCAGTCGACGGGCGTGCCCGCGGTCCAGGCCGTGGCGAGGCCGGTCAGGAGGGCCTGCGGTTCGGCGTGGTCGCGGTGCTGGAGGGCGACCGCGGTCTCCGTCTCGGTCGGCGCGACGAGCGGGGTGAGCACGCTGCCCGGGCCGAGCTCGACGAACCGGGTCACGCCCTGCGCGCGGCATTCGGCGAGCGCGTCGTGGAAGCGGACGGTGGCACTGAGGTGCCCGACCCAGTACTCCTCCGTGAGCGCGGAACCGACCCGGCCGGTGACGGTGGAGACGATGGGAACGGCGGGCTCGGAGACGTCGAGTCCGTGGATGCGGCGGGCGAACTCGTCCAGCATGGGGGCCATCAGCGGCGAGTGCGCGGCGTTCTTGACCCGGAGGCGGCTCGTGCGGTGGCCGTCGGCGGCGAGCGCCTCGGCGATCCGGGTGACCGACTCGTCGGCGCCGGAGAGCACGACGGCGCGGGGGCCGTTGATGACGCCGACCGAGACGTCGTCGACGCCGTCGAGCGCGGCCAGCAGCTCCTCCTCGGTCGCCTCGACCGCGATCATCGCGCCGCCGGGCGGCAGCTGCTCCATGAGTTCACCGCGGGCGGCGACGAGCGCGGCGGCGTGGGCGAGCGGCAGGGCGCCGGAGACGTGGGCGGCGACGATCTCGCCGAAGGAGTGGCCGACCAGCAGGTCCGGGGTGACGCCCCACGACGTGACCAGTCGGTACAGGGCGACCTGGAAGGCGAACAGCGCGGGCTGCATGTACCGCATGCCGTCGAGCGCCTCGGCGGCCGCGTCGTCATCGTCGCCGAGCAGTACCGCGCGCAGGTCGAGGCCGGGGACGAAGTGGTCGAGCACCTCGTCGAGGGCGGCCGCGAACACGGGGTACGTCTCGTACAGTTCACGCCCCATGCCGACGCGGTGCGAGCCGACGCCGGAGAACAGGAACGCGGTCCCGCCCGGCTCGGCGATGCCGCTGACGGCCTGTTCGTGGAGGTGCGCGAGGCCTGCCTTGAGGTCGTCCCGGTCCTTGCCGACGATGACGGCGCGGTGCTCCCACGTCGAACGCCCGGCGGCAAGCGAATAGGCGACGTCAGCGACCTCGGCAACCTCGGCAACCTCGGCGGGAGTGTCGGCGACGGCGTCGGCGTACGGGTGCTGCTCGATGTGGGCGAGCAGCCGCGCGGCCTGCGCATCGAGCGCCCCGCCGGTGCGGGCCGACAGGACCCAGGGCAGGGTACGACCGGCCGCGGGACGAGGATTGTCGTCGTAGGCCTCACCGGTCTCACCGGTCTCGGCGGTCTCGGGCGCCTCCGCCAGAACGACATGGCAGTTCGTGCCGCCGATCCCGAACGAGCTGACGCCCGCGACGAGTTGTTCGTCGGGCGCGGGCCAGACGCCCGGCTCGGTCTGCATCCGGAGATTCAGGTCGTCCAGGGGGATCGCCGGGTTGGGAGCGTTGAAGTGCAGGCTGGGCGGCAGCTGCCGGTGGCGCAGGGACAGCGCGGCCTTCAGGAGGCCGACGATGCCCGCGGCGGCCTCCAGGTGCCCGAGGTTCGTCTTGACGGATCCGACCCGCAACGGCTCCCGGCTCGTACCTCGGCCCGCAATCTCACCGCCACGGCCACGGCCACCGCCGTCACCCGCACCGCCCCCCGCGATGACATCGGCGACGGCCGCCGCCTCGACCGGGTCGCCGACCGGCGTACCGGTGCCGTGGAGTTCGACGTACTGGACGGCGTCGGGGCTGATCCCGGCGTCGGCGTAGGCCCGGCGCAGCACGTCGCGCTGGCCGTCGGCGTCGGGGTCGGTGAGGCGCTCGCCGCCGCCGTCGTTGTTGACGGCACTGCCCTCGATGACGCAGTAGACGCGGTCACCGTCCGCCAGCGCGCGGTCCAGCGGCTTGAGGAGGACGACTCCCCCGCCCTCCCCGCGCACGAACCCGTCGGCGTTCTCGTCGAACGTGGCGCAGCGCCCCTTCGCGGACAGCGCGCCGAGGCTCGCGGTGGAGCGCATGCTCTCCGGCGAGAGGATCAGGTTCACGCCGGCCGCGAAGGCGAGGTCGGCGTCGCCGCTGCGGATGCTCTCGCAGGCCAGGTGGACGGCGACCAGCGACGAGGCCTGTGCGGCGTCGACGGCGAGGCTGGGGCCGCGCAGGCCCAGGTGCCAGGAGACGCGGTTGGCGATGACGGCACGGTGACGGCCCGTGAAGTCGTGCGGCCCGCCGGGGCCAGGAGTCTGCGTCTCGCCGCGGGCGGCGAGGCCCGCGTAGTCGTCGGAGGAGACGCCGACGAAGACGCCGGTACGGGAACCGCGCAGCCGGTCGTCGCGGACACCGGCGTCCTCCATGGCCTCCCACACCAGTTCCAGCGCGAGGCGCTGCTGGGGGTCCATCGCGGCCGCCTCGTCGGGGGTGATGCCGAAGAAGGCGGCGTCGAAGGAGGCGACGTCGTCGAGGAAGCCGCCGCGCCAGGACGGGCTGCCGTCACCGCGCTCCCGCGGCCAGGCCGAGACGGCGTCGGTGCCCTCCATGAGGAGGCTCCACAACTCCGCCGGAGTCGACGCCGAGGGCACTCGGCAGGAGGCCCCGATCACTGCGATGGCGGTGTCGCGGGCGTCGCCCGTCCTCTGCTCGTCTGACCTGGATGCCTTCATACGGCGAGTATCTGGTTCGGACCCGGGTATGGACTTCGGCCAGAGGACGGTGCTCGTCGGCCGGGCTTAGGTGCAGGTACGGGCGCCGGAACCTGGACTTTCGGCCAGGTTCCCACCCCGTACGACGACGGGGGTGCCCGCACGTTCGAACCGTGCGGGCACCCCCGTCTTCACGTACTTCTCTTCTACGACTCTTCTACGACCGTCGTCACATCGCGGGCGCCAAGGCGATCAGCTGTGCCCGGGAAGCCACATGGGCCTTGGCGAGCACATTCGAGACATGGAATTTGATCGTCTTCTCACTCAGGCCGAGTCGCCGGGCGATCTCTTTGTTCGCGAGCCCCCTGCGCACCAGTTGCAGCACCTCGGACTCGCGGGAGGTGAGCGGCGCGTGCGTGGGCACCGCCGAGAGGTGGCGCGGAACCATGGCCCGGGTGAGCTTGAGCAGCGCCCCGCTGAGGCCGGGCGACACGTAACCCGTCCCGTCGACCGCCTTGCGTACCGCCACGACGAGGTCCTCCACGGGGTCGTAGCAGTGCACCAGCGCACCCACGTTCACCTGCGTGAGGCTGATCCAGCGCGTGGCCGAATCCGTGTCCCCGACGACGACCAGTGCGGCGTCGACACCGGCGAGTTCCCGGGCGTGGTCGAGGTGCAGTTGTCCGTCGAGCACCACGGCATCCGGATCGTACAATTCCGCCGCGGAAAGGAGCTCCGAGAGCTCGGCCACCTCGGCGACGACGGACAGTCCGGGATCCTTTTCCAGTGATCTTCGAATCCCGAGACGCGCATAAGGATGCGGATCACAAATAATGACTCGCGCCTTGATTCCCCGGTCCAACTGGTCCATCTGGTCCAACTGAAAGACCCCCCGTTGATCGGCCCGTCTTTCCGCTGCGCATATTTCACACACCGAAAAAGAACGCACCGGCCTATTTAGATTTTCCGAGCGTGTGGCGGCGTCCGCGTCGCACCGGCGGTACTGGTCTTAAGTCCTGACCGCCCTGCCGAACACGACGGTCCTCACCGTCCTGACCCTCCTGCCGAACACGACGCGAACGTCACCCCGCCACCCCGCCACCCGTCACCCGTCACCCGTCACCCGTCACCCGTCACCCGTCACCCGTCACCCGTCACGACGACGCAGGCACACGCTCCTCGATCTCGATCGCGCCCACCGGGCACATCTGCGCGGCCGTCTCGACCAGTTCGTACAGGTCCTGGGGCGGCTCCGCGAGCTGCAGCAGCACGAGCCCCTCCTTCTCGTCCTGGTCGAACACCTCCGAGACCGTCGCCACGCAGTTGCCCGCGCCCGCGCACAGCTCCCTGTCCACCGTGATCCGCATCGTCATCACGTCACCACGTCACGGGCAGCTCGGCCACACCGAACGTCACCGCCATGGGGCGCTGCGGGACGTCGGAGAGGGAGAGTTCGGAGCGCAGCTTCGGGAAGCGGCGGGCCAGCTCGACGAGTGCCACGCGCAGCTCGGCGCGGGCCAGCGGCTGGCCGATGCACTGGTGGAGGCCGAAGCCGAACGCCATGTGACGGTGCGCCTCGCGCCGCTGCGGGTCGAACAGGTCCGGGTCGGAGAACACCGACTGGTCGCGGTTGGACATCGCGAGCATGGCGACGACGCCCTCACCGGCACGGATCCGCCGGCCCCCGATCTCCGCGTCCTCCATGGCCAGGCGCGGCAGCCCGGTGCGTACGACGGTGAGGTAGCGCAGCAGCTCCTCGACCATGCCCGGCGCCAGGGCCGGGTCCTCGCGCAGGGCCTCTAGGTGCTCGGGGTGCTGCAGGAGCACGAGCGCCGAGAGGCCGATCATGTTCGCGGTGGTCTCGTGGCCGGCCACGAGCAGGAGCATGGCCAGGCTGACGAGTTCGTCCTTGCGCAGCTCGCCGGTGTCCACGCGCTCCAGCGTGAGGCGGCTGAGGAGGTCCTCGCCGGGGTCCTTCCGCTTGGCGTCGACGAGGTCGCCGAGGAGCCCGGCCAGGGCGCCGAGCGCCGCCTCGACCTCCGCGGGGCCCGAGTTCCTGTCCATGATCACGCGGCTGTGGTCCTGGAAGAAGTCGTGGTCGGCGTACGGCACACCCAGCAGGTGGCAGATCGTCATCGACGGTACGGGGAGCGCGAACTCCGCCATCAGGTCGGCGGGCGCGCCGAGGTCCCGCATGCGGTCCAGCGCCTCGGTGACCGTCTCCTCGATGAGCGGCTCGATCCGCCGGATGTTCTTGATCATGAACTCGGCGGTCAGCATCTTGCGGAACCGGCTGTGCGCGTCGCCGTCCATGAAGATGAACAGGCCCGACGCGTCGTCCTGCTTCGGCGGGATCGGGTTCAGCACCGGGAACCCGGGCTTGTACTGATCGGAGCTGAAGCCCGGGTGCCGCAGCAGTTGTCGTACGTCCTCGTGGCGGGTGACGAGCCACGCCCATCCCCCGAACGGAAGCCTCACCTTCCCCACGGGCCCTTCGAGCCGTTCCAGGTCCGATCCCGTGACCGGGATGAACGGATTGTCGTCCGGCCCGATGAACGGGTATGCCGGCAGACCGGCAATGTCTATCTCGGCCACGTCCACGTCCCCCATGTTTTTCCAACACCTCGCACGACTCGCATCCGAAAGAGGAATTCAGCCTAACAAGGTGGTTGGCTCAAACAAGGTGGTTTACCGGAACACATTCTGCCGTGATCAGGGTCACACCGTAAATGCAATTCCGCAATAGTGACGCTGGATTACGGCAATAGTTCCGCTAGAATCCGGCTCGATACCGTTTCGGCGACACTTGACATCTGTTCCGTGAGATAGAAATGCCCGCCGGGTCGGGTCTCCATTCCGAAACCGCCCTCCGTGTGGTCGGCCCAGGCGCGCGCCTCGTCCGGCGTGACCCGGCCGTCGTCGGCGCCGACGATGACGTGGATGGGCGCCGTAAGCCGGGGACGGGGGACGTAGCGGTAGGTTTCGGCCGCCTTGTAGTCGCTGCGGATCGCGGGCAGCGCCCTGCGCAGCAGCTCCTCGTCCTCGAAGACGCGGGCGTCGGTGCCGCTGAGCGCCCGCAGTTCGTCGATCAGGCCGCGGTCGTCGCGCAGATGGATGGGCGAGGGGTTGTCGCGCAGCCGGGAGGGCGCACGCCTGCCGGAGGCGAACACGGCCAGCGGCGGCGAGCCCGCGCGCTCCAGGCGTACGGCCAGTTCGTAGCCGACCATCGCGCCCATGCTGTGCCCGAACAGCGCGAGCGGGCGATCGGCCCACGGCAGCACCTCGTCGAGCAACGCGTCGGCGAGACCGGTGACGGAGTCCACGCACGGCTCGTCCCAACGGTCCTGCCGCCCCGGGTACTGCACGGTCAGTACGTCGATGTCGGGCCCGAACGCGCGGGCGAACGGAAGGTAGAACGACGCGGAGCCGCCGGCGTGCGGCAGACACAGCAGCCTCGCGCGCGCCTCGTCGGCCGGCCGGTACCGGCGGATCCAGGCACTGACCCCAGCGGTCTTCGCAGTCATCCTCGCTCGCCCTTCACAGTCATCTTCGCCCACCCTTCACAGCCACCCCGGCCGCCCTCCTACGCCGACCACCGATCAGGCGGCCGCGCGGAACGCGAAGCGTACGGCGGTGAGTTCCTCCGACAAGGCCCACAGCTTGCGACCGCTCTCCGCGTCCGAGGCACGGGGCGCCAGCTCCACCGTCTTCGGCGCACCGCGCAGCTCGGCCATCCCGTCGGGGCCGATGAACTGGCCACCCGTCACGCTCGGGTCGGCCGCCGCGAACAGCGTCGGCAGCGCGCCCTGGTCCGGAGTCTGGGCGAGCGGCAGCAGCAGCCGCCCGAACAGGAACTTCACCATGCCCGCGGGTGAGCTCGTCTGCAGGTTGGTCGAGGTGTAGCCGGGGTGGGCGAGCAGGCTGCGCACCCGGCTCCCGGCCGCGGTCAGCTTCTGGTGGAGCTGCCAGCCGAAGACGGCGTTCGCGAGCTTCGACTGGTTGTAGTAGCCCATCGGCGAATACTTGCGCTCGCCGTTGATGTCGTCGAAGAACAGGTCCGCCTGGCGGTGGTTGGGCGAGCTCACGGTCACCACGCGGGGGTCCTCCCCGGCCTCCAGGAGGTCGAGCAGCAGCCCGGTGAGCGCGAAGTGGCCGAGGTGGTTCGCGGCGAACTGCACCTCGTGACCCTGGGGGCTGAGGAGTCGCTTCGGCGGCGCCATGAGGCCCGCGTTGTTGATGAGCACGTCCAGGCGGGCATGATCCGCGTGCAGCTTGTCGGAGAAGGCGCGCACGGAGTCCAGGTCCGCCAGGTCGACCCGCCGCACCTCAAGGGCGGCGCCCGGGATCTCGGCGGAGAGCCGGTCGGCCGCGGCGCGGCCCTTCGCCTCGTCGCGCACGGCGAGGATCACGTGCGCGCCCTTGCGCGCCAAGGCACGGGTGGTCGCGAAGCCCAGGCCGCTGTTGGCCCCGGTGACGACGACGACGCGGTTGCTCTGGTCAGGGATCTGCTCGGCGGTCCAGCCACGCTGATTACTCATACGACACAAGCTGCCCTACGTGACACTCGGTGTCAAGATGTTCCCTCAATGCCTTACTGAACTCTTGATGCCGCGCAGGGCACGAAATGTACACTGAGGCAGTGAGTACCCACCCGGAAGTGAGCCTGGCCCAACGCAAACGCCAACTCGTCTCGGACGAGCTGACGTCGGCCGCGCTGCGGCTGCTGGCCCGGAGGGGGTTCGACGCGGTCACGGCCGACGAGATCGCGGCCGTCGCAGGGGTGTCCAAGCGGACCTTTTTCCGGTATTTCGCGTCCAAGGAGGACGTGGTCATCCACCTGCTGGCCGACGTGGGCACCGACATGCGCGCGGAGCTGGCGTCCCGCCCGGCCGACGAACCGCCGTCGGTGGCGCTGCGCCACACCGTCTGGGTCTCCGTGAACGCCTGCGCGGGCCCGGGTCAACAGGCGCTGCGCGTCACCCAGTTGATACTCGAAAGCCCCGCCCTGCACGCCCGCTTCCTGGAGCGCCAGGCACAGTGGGGCGGCGAACTCGCCGAGGAACTCGCCCACCGCCTCGGCCTCGACCCCCGCACGGACCTCTATCCGCAACTGGCGGCCCGTATCGCCCTGTCCGCCTTCGGGGCCGTACTGCAGAGGTGGAGCGCGGGGGACGGGGCGGAGGACCCGGCCGCACTGACGGACCGGGTCTTCGCCGTCATCGCACCGGCGCTGGACGCGGTGCGCAGAAGATGAGACGCGCCCGAAACGGGCATCGCCCCGGCGCCGTCAGGACGCCTCGGCGCCCCGGCCTCGTCAGGACGCCTCGGCGCCCCGGACCGACCGCCCGGCCAGCCGACAACCGACGCAGTTCGCGTGTCCGGCGCGCGCGGTGAGGTCCCGTGCCGAGAATCCCCGCTGGTCGAGGCCGCGCGGTATCGGCGGCTTGCCCCAGCCCGCCAGGTGCAGGAACCAGGTGGCGAGCACCGCCACCACCAGGAGGGCTCCCCCCAGCCAGATCCCGGGGCGCCAGCCGACGACACCCACACCCATGGACACGGTCCCTAGCATCGCGATGAGGGAGCCCGTCCACCCCGCGACAGTGTGACCCTCGTCGTGGAGTCCACTCACGTTCCTGCCTCCTTCTCGTACAGCACACACGCACACACGCACACACGCACGCCGTAGGATGTCTTAGCAGGTAAGGAATTTATCTTAGACAGTAAGGGAGTTCAATGCGGGAAGTGCAGGAAGTGCACGGAGCGCAGGAAGTGCACGGAACCCAGGGGAAGCAGGGGGAGCCCCGGCCCGCCTCCGCCTCCGCGGCGGACGCCATCGGCGCGTTGGACGACCTCGTCGCCACGAACCTCATCGGCCGTCAGGAACTCGCGAGGAACCTGGACCTGAGCGTCAAGGACCTGGTCTGCTTCGCGCACGTCCTGGAGGCGGACGCGCCGGTCACCGCGGGAGACCTGGCCGGCCGCGCCCACGTCACGACAGGCGCCGTCACCGGCATCCTGAACCGCCTCGAGCGCGGCGGCTTCGTGGAGCGCAGGCCCGACCCCACCGACCGGCGCCGGGTGCACGTCACCCCGGTCCCGGCCGCCGCCGAGCGCGTACAGGCTGTCTACGGCCCGTACGCCGAGCTGCTCACCGAGCTCTGCGCGCGGTACTCGGCGGACGAGCTTGCGGTGATCACCGACTGGCTCACCGGCGCGGCGGCCCTGGCCCGCACCTATCTGGAGGACTCCTGCTGAGCCCGGGCCGCAGTGGCCGCCGCGGTCAGACCAGCGGGGCCAACGCCGCACGCAGGTCGGCCGGTTCACGGTAGAGCAGGCCGGACATGCCGAGCGCGACGGCGGCGTCCACGTTCTCCTGCCGGTCGTCCACGAAGAGGCAGCGGGCGGGGGCGACACCGGCACGCTCGGCGGCCGTTTCGTAGATGCGCCGGTCCGGCTTGGTGATGCCGAGGTCGGCGCTGCTGATCACGTCGTCGAGACAGCCGTCCGGCCCGGTGAGACCGAGCAGGGCGAGATCGTCGGCGAGCCAGGGCGTCGCGTTCGTGACGAGCAGAACGGGCAGACCGGCCACACGCACCTGCCGCAGCAGCCCCACCACGACATCGTCGGCCCGGAACTTGGTCTCGGCGAGCGTCGTCCCGAGCTCGCGTCCGCGCGCCCACGGCACCCGGTCGGCGAGCCCGTCGGCGATCGACGCGATCCACCGCTCCTTGGTGATCTCACCGCGCATCAGCGGCATGTCGGTCTCGGGCCGGAAGGCGATCTCCGCGGTACTGCCCGACGGCAGGCCGACCGACCGCTCCAACTGCTCCAGTTCCGCCATCTCGTAGAAGCGGATCACGCCGTCGAGGTCAGTCAGTACGGCGTCGAACGTCCGGCCGCGGCTCATCATCCCCCGTGTCTATCACGCAGCCACGCCCCCCCTTACCGCACGTGCCCCTTGACCGCACATGCCCCCTTACCGCACGTGCCCTCCCCCGACATCCGCGCCCCACGCCACCAGCCGCTCAGCCAGCGGCCCCGTCCCGTCCAGCACGTTCCGCACGTAGGCGTGCCGCTCGTGCGCGAGCACCGCCGCCTCCCAGACGCACGGCGCAAGCCCGACCCTCCCGGGGCGCAGCTCGTCCGGCCTGCCCGCGGGCCCGATGAACACGGCGAGGTCCGACATGGACGCCTCGATCCAGCTCTGTACGACGACGTAGTCCCCGTCACCGCCCGCGTGGACGATCAACACACCGAGCCCGAGCGAGCCCCGGGCCCGGCCGAGCTCCAGGTGGGGGCCCGCGACGCGGAGCGCCGACGCCTCCTCACGTTCCGTGACGACCCGTCCCGGCGCCTCGACCGCGTACACCTTCACGAGGTGCCCGGCGATCTCGCGCGTGCCCAACGCCCGCACGGCCCGGTCATGGTGCGTCTCGGCGAGAGCGGTCAGAGCACGGACGTCGACGGCACCAGGAACGGAAACGGCGCCAGCACCAGCACCAGCACCAGCACCAGCACCAGCACCAGCACCAGCACCAGCACCAGAAACGGCGCCAGCACTAGCACCGGCACACTCCAGGGACCCCTCGGGTTCACTCATGCGCCCATCATCCCGCCTCGCCGAGCACCTCGCGGACCGCTGCCCGCAACCGGTCCTGGTCCTTGCGCACCGCTTCGTAGCGGGACTTGTTGCGGCGCAGGTCGTCACGCTGCTTCTCGGCGGTGACCGCCCACCACACCCCGGTGACGTTCAGCCCGCGGTTGCACTCGACGTCGGCGACGGCCGTGGCCAACTCCCGCTCCGTACGCCGGGTGTTGCCGTCCTCCAGTCCCTTCCGCCACGCCTTGTCGGTGAAGGCCCGCGCAGGACTCCCGTACCGCTTGAATCCTCGGTCCGCGACGCAGCGCGACCAGTCACGGAACGCCCTGCGGACCCGCTCGTCCCTGGCGACGGCCTTTCCGATCTCCTCGGTCCGCTGAGGGACGTAGTCCCGCATGCGCGTCGGGTCGGCCACGGCCACCTCCGTGCGCCGCTCCGCCTCCGCGGAGCATCCGCCTTTCGGGATCTTCCGGCCGTTCACGACCGGACGGCCGCCCTCCCCCGCCTCGGGCCCGTTCAGCACCGGTTCCTCCCGCCGGGTCACCTTCCGCCCCTTCGGCAAGAACTCCGCTTTCTGACGCTCGGCACGGGCGGGGTCGGGGTCGAAGCCGTAGCCCCAGCGGCGGGCGTGCTCGAGGTCGAGCGTCCCGTACGGGGAAACGGCCACCAGCGTCGACTCGTAGTGGGACGCCATCCGGATCCCGCCCCACGTGTCGGGGTCGAGCGGGAAGTCCTTGAACCCGAACGACCGCATGCACTGCCGCTGCAGCCGATTTTGCGCCTCACTCAACCGCTTGCTGTCGTCGACGCTGAACTCGTAGCGCGCGAAGGGGAGTTCGGGGATGTCGGCTTCACTCTTCACACGCGGTACGCCGGGCTCCCTCGCGTAACCGGGCGGCGAGGGGTCGTCCGCCTCCGTGCCGGATCCGCCTCCGCACCCCGCCAACACCGCACCCACCAGGGCGAGTACGCCCCACCGCACCTTCATCGGGTCCCCTCCCGGACGGCCGCATCACCGCACCGAGGGACCCTACTCGCACCCGTCACTCGCCCCGGACACCGGACTGCGTCGCGCCACTAACTCCGGCTACCGGACTCGCCCCCGCTCCCGCTGTCGCCACCGGATTCGCCCCCACCACCGGGCGGCGCATGCCTCCTGCCGTGCCGTGAACGCGAGCGCGACCGTGAGCGCGACCGCTTGGCACTCCCGCGCCCGCCCGCCCCCGACTCCTCGTCCGCCTCGACGACGCACGCCTCGCACTCCGCGTTGCGGCACGGCCCGGGGCCCCACACGGGGACGAACACCCCGAGCACCTTGCGCCGCCGGATCGCCGTACCCACCGGCCCTCCGCAGGCGACGCAGACCGGCTCGTCCTGCGGGGCCGGGCCGGGCCGTAGCCCTTCGCTGCCCATGGCTCCAGGTTATTCCGGTCCTGGCGGCCTGGGCAGCCCTACGACCACCGCTCCTTCAGCTCCGCGGTTCCCGCCACATCGGCCACATGGGCGGCCCGTCCGGCAGGTCGAGCGTCGTCCCCATGAAGGCGAAGCCGAGGCGCGCGTACAGGTCGCGGCTGCGCGCGTTGCTGGCCTCCAGATACGCGTGCAGGCCGTCGCGGTCGCACCGGTCGAGCACGGCGGTGACGAGTGCCGTGCCGAGCCCTTCGCCCTGGCGGTCGGGGTGCACGGCTATGAGGTGCAGGTATTCGTGCGCGCGGTCCGTCGGATGGATCGCCTCGGTCAGTCGGCCGATTACCTCGACCCGCTCGTTGTCCGGGTCGACGGCCCGGCGCAGCAAGGCGGGCCCGTCCTCCGCACCCGCCGCGCCCCCGACACCGGCCCCATTCGCGCCGTCACCGTCACCGCCGCCGTCACCGTCACCGTCGCCGTCGCCGTCATGCGGGCCGACCGGCACGGACCACCACAGCGCCACAGCCGCACCGTCCTCGGTGACGTCGACGTACCCCTCGTCGAGCGCGATGTCGAGGAAGGCGCCCATCAGAGCCCGGTGCGTGCGCAGGCGGTGCCCCTCGTCGGGGAAGACCCAACTGCTCACCGGGTCGTGCACCAACGCCGCGTCGAGCAGCCGGATCACGTCCTCCCGGTCGTCCGCCCCGGCTCTCCGGATCGCCACTCCCACAGCCCGCCCCTGTCCGTTCGTCCGCCCACGACCGCACGCGCCCGCCAGCTCCGCGCCGTGCGTACGCGCCTACGCGCCTACGCGCCGGTCGCAGCGTACGCGGTGTGATCCCCCTTCAGTCAGTACGTACGTCGCGTCACGAACTCCGCGAGCGCCAGCAGGCCGCCCGCCGCCTCCGGGTCCGGCACCGCCCCGGCGAGCTGGCCGATCGCGCGCGACATCCGGTCGGCGGCGTGCACCTGCGCCCAGTCGCGGCCGCCCGCCCGCTCCACGGCACCGGCCGCGCGCGCCGCGTGCTCCGCGCGCTCGGGCGCGCTCTCCGTGCCGGTGGGCGGCCTGTCGTACAGCTCGGCGAGTTCGGCCGCGGCCGGTGTGCCCGACGCCAGGGCTGCGACGACAGGGAGGGACTTCTTGCGGGCGGCGAGGTCGGCACCCGCCGGTTTGCCGGTGCGGCGCGGGTCGCCCCAGATGCCGATGACGTCGTCGATGAGCTGGAAGGCGAGGCCCGCCTCCCGGCCGAAGCCGTCGAGCGAGTCGACCTCGTCGAGGTCCGCGCCCGCGTACACCGCGCCGAGCGCACAGGCACAGCCGAGCAGCGCCCCCGTCTTGGCCTCGGCCGTGGCGAGGCACTCGTCGAGCGTGACCTCGTCCGGGCCGCGGCGCTCCAGCGCGCAGTCCGCGTGCTGGCCCGCGCAGAGCTCCATGACGCAGGTGGCGAGGCGGGCGGCTGCCGCCGGGGCCCCCGGGTGGGGGTCCTCGGCGAGCATCCGCTGCGCCAGCGCTTGCAGGGCGTCGCCGGTGAGGATCGCGTCGGCGTCGCCGAACACGGTCCAGGCGGTGGGCCGGTGCCTGCGCGTCGTGTCGCGGTCCATCACGTCGTCGTGCAGGAGCGTGAAGTTGTGCACCAGCTCCACGGCGGCGGCCGCCCGCACCGCCGCCGCGGGGTCCCCGCCGAGGGCCCGCGCCGCGGTGAGCACGAGCGCGGGCCTGATGGCCTTGCCCGCGCTCCCCGCGGCCGGTGTGCCGTCCGCGTGCTCCCACCCGAAGTGGTAGAGCGCGACCCTGCGCAGGGATCCGGGCAGCGTCTCGATCGCCCTGCGCAGCTCCGGGTCGACGAGCGTCCGGGCCGACGCCAGGATGTCCGCGGCCTCCAGCCCCTCACCGGGCTCTCCCGGCCGACCGGGTTCCGCGGTGTGCCCCTCCACGTGCACCGTGCCTGCCGTGTCCGTCGTCATGTCCGTCATGGACTCACCCCGGGAAGGATGCGGACGGTGGCTGTTCCTCGGCGTGTGGGCGCGTACGGAGGGGGTGTACCCCGTGCCGCGGCCGGGGACACGGCCCCGGGGTCAACTCCAGCGGCCGATCTCCACGTTCTCCAGGACGCCGAGCGCGTCGGGCACGAGCACCGCGGCGGAGTAGTAGGTCGACACCAGGTACGAGATGATCGCCTGCTCGCTGATGCCCATGAACCGGACGGACAGGCTGGGCTCGATCTCGTCCGGGATGCCGGTCTGGTGCAGGCCGACGACGCCTTGTTCCTCCTCACCCGTACGCATGCAGATGATGGATGTCGTGCTGGCGTCGGTGACCGGGATCTTGTTGCACGGGAAGATCGGCACACCGCGCCAGGTGGGAATCCTGGTGCCGCTCATGTCGATGGTCTCGGGGACGAGTCCGCGCTTGTTGAGCTCACGGCCGAACGCGGCGATCGCGCGCGGGTGGGCGAGGAAGAGCTTGGATCCGCGCCTGCGGCTGAGCAGTTCGTCCAGGTCGTCCGGGCTGGGCACGCCCGCGTGCGGCTGCATCCGCTGGTCGTACTCGCAGTTGTTGAGGAGGCCGAACTCGCGGTTGTTGATGAGCTCGTGCTCCTGGCGCTCCTTGAGCGCCTCGACCGTCAGCCGCAGCTGCTGCTCGGTCTGGTTCATCGGCTGGTTGTAGAGGTCGGCCACGCGCGTGTGGACGCGCAGGACGGTCTGGGCGACGCTCAGTTCGTACTCGCGCGGCGACGATTCGTAGTCCACGAAGGTGCCGGGCAGCACGGCTTCGCCGACGTGGCCCGCCGACAGGTCGATGGGCGACTCGCCGAACGAGTTGGTGCGCTGCGCCGGCAGTGCGCGCAGGCGCTCCAGGTGGCCGCGGAGGGATTCGCTGCGCTCGGCGACCTGCTCGACGTCCTGGCGGGGCAGGGCGAGGACCGTGCACGCCGTCACCGCGCGCGCGGTGTACTCCCAGATCGTCTCGGAGTCGACGAGTGCCTGGTCGCCGAAGTGGGCGCCGTCGGCGAGGGTTTCGAGGACGGTGTCGTCCCCGTACGGCCCCGTGCCGATCTTCTCGACGCGGCCGTGCGCGAGCAGGAACACCTCGTTCGCCGGACTGCCGAAGGAGGTCAGGACCTCCCCCGGGGCGAACTCCCGCTGCTGGCAGCGCTGCGCGAGCTCGCCGAGGACGTCCTGGTCCTCGAAGTCCCGCAGCACGGACAGCTCACCGAGCTCCGCGGGGATGACCTGCACGCGGTCGCCCGTCTTCACGAAGGTCACCCGACCGTCACCGACCGAGTAGCTCAGCCTTCGGTTCACCCGGTACGTACCACCCTGCACCTGGACCCAGGGCAGCATCCGCAGCAGCCAGCGCGAGCTGATCTCCTGCATCTGTGGCGCGGACTTGGTGGTGGTGGCCAGATTCCGTGCGGCGGATGTGCCGAGACTCTGCTGCGGCTGCTCCGACTCGGAACGGATCTCTTCGCCTACCGACATTGGCTATGCCCTCCCGGATACCTGCGGTCATCTGCTGTCTGCGGTCATCTGCGCGCCCCACCCTTCCAGCACGGAACGTGCTCGCGCCATTACACAAACGAGCGGGAATGGATCACCCTGCGACGGGGCAGGAGGGACTTTCCCACCCGATTGGCCCAAATCGGGAGGTGTCGGGCTGACCGGACGCCCGGGGGAACCCCAAGATCCGTACAACCGTTGAATCCCATACCACACCACCCGTACCGACCGGCAGGAGAAAGCAATGGCAGGCTTCCTGGATCGCGCCAAAGAGCAGGCCCAGCGGGGCCTCACCCAGGGCAAGCAGAAGATCGACGAGGTCCAGGAGAAGCGTGCGGGCGACGCACTCCTGAAGAAGCTCGGCGCGGCGTACTACGCGGAGCGCCGGGGCACCGGCTCCTCGCAGGACACCCAGCAGGCGCTGCAGGCCCTGGAGTCCCACATCGCGACGCACGGAGACGGTTTCCTGCACGCCAATTGACCGGATCGGCTCGCACGGTGCCCGAACAGGCCCCGGATCGCTTCCGAACAGCTGGTCCGGGCACCGTACTTCCGGTACAAGCAGGGCGTACGAGGCGGCCCGCGACAGGCGGCCGTCGCGCCTTGCAAAGGAGACGGTCATGGCCCCACCCATGTCCGCAGGCCGGTTCCTCGACATCCTGCGAGACGAAGGCGTGACCGTCGTCGAAGTCGGCGACTGGGAGCACCACAACCGCAACCACAAAGGCCCCTGGGGGCCCGTTCACGGTGTGGTGATCCACCACACCGTGACGCGGGGCAGCGAGCACACGGTGGAGATCTGCCGCGACGGTTCCGCCTCCCTCCCCGGGCCGCTCTGCCACGGCGTCATCACCAAGGACGGCCGCGTCCACCTCGTCGGGTACGGCCGCGCCAACCACGCGGGCCTCGGCGACGACGACGTGCTCCGCGCGGTCATCGCCGAGAAGCGCCTCCCCCCGGACAACGAGCGGAACACCGACGGCAACCGCCACTTCTACGGCTTCGAGTGCGAGAACATGGGCGACGGCGAGGACCCGTGGCCCGACGAGCAGCTGGAGGCCATCGAGAAGGTGTCGGCGGCGATCTGCCGCCACCACGGCTGGACGGAGCGTTCGGTCATCGGCCACCTGGAGTGGCAGCCGGGCAAGGTCGACCCGCGCGGCTTCACGATGGACTGGATGCGGGAGCGCATCGAGGAACGCCTCAAGTGACAATGGCGGGGTGCACCACACCCCGCCCGACCCGCTCGGCCCGTCCCCGCGGCTGCCGTCGCCGCTGCAACGCATCGTGGACGACCGCTTCGGCCGCCGTGGCGTGGAGCTTTCGCTCAAGCGGGACGACCTGATCCACCCGGACCTGCCGGGCAACAAGTACCGCAAGCTCGTCCTGAACCTGCGATCGGCCGCCGACGCGGGCCACGGCACCCTGCTCACGTTCGGCGGCGCCTACTCCAACCACCTGCGGGCCACCGCCGCGGCGGGCCGCCTCCTCGGCCTCGCCACGGTCGGCGTCGTCCGCGGCGACGAGCTCGCCGGGCGCCCGCTGAACCCCTCCCTGGCCCGCTGCGCGGCCGACGGCATGCGGCTGCACTTCGTGGACCGGTCGACGTACCGGAAGAAGGCGGAGCCCGGGACGCTGGACGTGCTGCTGCGCGAGACGGGCTGCCAGGACGCGTACGTGATCCCGGAGGGCGGCAGCAACCCCCTCGCCGTGCGGGGCTGCACGGCCCTCGGGGAGGAGCTGCGCGAGCACACCGACGTGGCGGCCGTGGCGTGCGGCACCGGCGGCACCCTGGCGGGTCTCGCCGCGGGCCTCGGACCCGACCGGCGTGCCCTCGGCATACCGGTCCTCAAAGGCGGCTTCCTGGGCGACGGCATAGCCGCCCTGCAACGGCGGACGTTCGGCGAACCGACCGCCAACTGGCACCTGGACGAGCGCTTCCACTGGGGCGGCTACGCCCGCACCCCGCCGGAACTCATCGCCTTCGCCGAGGACTTCGAGCGCCGGCACGGGGGCCCGACCGGCCTCTCCGTGGAGCACCTCTACGTCGCCAAGCTGCTGTACGCCCTGACCGTCCTCTCCGAAGAGGGCGCTTTCCCGCCCGGTACCCGGCTCACCGCGGTCATCACCGGCACGCGCGAGACCCCCGGATAGGCGCGTCGGCGCCTCAGTCCTCGATCTCGCGGTGGGCGGCCGCCTCCTCCAGGTCGAGCTTGCGCAGCAGCGTCCGCATCATCTCGTCGTCGATGCGCCGCTCGTCCCGCATCTTCACGAACACCTCGCGCTCCGCGGCGATCGCCTCACGCGCCAGGCGCCGGTAGGTGCCGTCCGCCGACTCCCCCGTCACCGGGTTCGCCTGACCGAGCCGCTCCCACACGGAGTTGCGGCGGCGCTCCAGAACGGTGCGCAGGCGGTCCTGGAGGGGCTGTGGAAGGCTGTTGCGCTCATCCTGCATGAGTTCCTCGAGCCGGGCCTCCGCGGCCTGCGAGGCGGCGTTCTGCGCCTGCGCCTCCGCGAGTGTCTGCGCCTGCGCGTCACGGCCCGGCAGTTTCAGGACGCGGATCAGCCACGGCAGCGAGAGGCCCTGCACGACGAGCGTTCCGATCACCGTGGTGAACGTCAGAAACAGGACAAGATTGCGCGCGGGGAACGGCTCGCCCTCGTCCGTGACGAGCGGGATCGAGAACGCGATGGCGAGCGACACCACACCTCGCATGCCGGCCCAGCTGACGATCAGCGGTCTGCGCCAGTCCATGTCGTCCTCGCGCTCCTTGATCCGCGACGACAGACCGCGCGGCAGGTACGTCGCCGGATACGACCACACGAAGCGGGCCACCACGACGAAGACGAAGACCCCGATCGCGTACCAGACGGCCTGCCCCACGCTGTACTCGCCGAGCCCCTTCAGCACGACGGGCAGCTGCAGCCCGATCAGTGCGAAGACCGCCGACTCCAGGATGAACGCGACGACTTTCCACACCGCGGCCTCCTGGAGCCGCGTCTCGAAGTCGACCTGCCATGACCGGTGCCCCAGGTAGAGCGCGACGACGACCACGGCGAGCACCCCGGAGGCGCCGACCTGCTCCGCGGCGGCGTACGCCACGAAGGGGATGAGCAGCGACAGCGTGTTCTGCAGCATCGTCTCCTTCAGGTGGGTGCGCAGCCAGTGGATCGGCACCATGAGGAGCAGCCCGACGCCGACGCCGCCGACCGCGGCCACCAGGAACTCCCGGACGCCGCCCGACCAGCTCGCGCCCTCGCCGACGGCTGCCGCGATGGCCACCTTGAAGGCGGTGATCGCGGTCGCGTCGTTCACCAGGGACTCGCCCTGGAGGATCGTGGTGATCCGCGAAGGGAGACCCACCCTGCGTGCGATGGCGGTGGCGGCGACCGCGTCGGGCGGCGCGATCACGGCACCGAGGACGAGTGCGGCGGTCAGCGGCAGGTCGGGGATGAGCAGATACGCGAGCCATCCGACGGCGACCGTGGCGAACAGGACGTAACCGACCGACAGGAGCGCGACGGGCCTGATGTTGGCCCGCAGGTCCAGGTAGGAGCTCTCCAGGGCGGCGGTGTGCAGCAGTGGGGGCAGGATCAGCGGCAGCACGATGTGCGGGTCGAGGTGGTAGTCGGGCACGCCCGGCAGGTACGAGGCGGCGAGCCCCACGGCGACCAGGAGCAGCGGCGCGGGCACCGGTGTCCTGCGCGCCGCCCCCGCCACCACGGCGCTCGCCGCGATCAGCGCCACCAGTGGCAATGCGTCCATCGGCAGACCCCTCCGCCCTCCGTGTTCCCGTCGTAACCTGGCAATCATGAACGAGTGCCCGCACGTCGCAGCGCTGCCGCACCCCGAGCCTGCCCCGCTGAGCGAAACGTGTCTCGAGTGCCGGGCGGCCGGCAGCCACCCCGTCCAGTTGCGGCTGTGCCTGGAGTGCGGGCACGTGGGCTGTTGCGACTCGTCGCCCTTCCAGCACGCGACGGCGCACTTCAAGGAGACCTCACACCCTGTGATGAGGACCTTCGAGCCGGGCGAGAGCTGGCGCTGGTGCTTCGTGGACGGTTCGATCGTCTGACGTTTGGGTACGTCAACCCGGCGCCCGTTCTTTCCAATTGGGCCTGCGCGACCCCTAGCCACTGTCCGTACTCATAGGCTTACTATGAGTGACAGCATCAGGCCGGGGTCCCCGGGACACGGAGCTGGGGAGCGCGGTAGCGTCACCGCAGAACGACGTGGGGCGTTACCCGTGTGACGCAGTCCGGACCACCGCTCGACGGCGGTCCCGGAACCCCGAAAGTGCTTGTACCACCTTGGAGGTGAGGGTGTCCCAGATCGCAGGCGAGCCCGGGAATCAGGACTTCGTGGAGGTCCGCCTTCCGGCTGCGGGTGCCTACCTGTCCGTGCTGCGGACGGCCACGGCCGGTCTGGCAGCGCGCTTGGACTTCACACTCGACGAGATCGAGGACCTCCGCATCGCGGTCGACGAGGCCTGCGCGATCCTGCTCCAGCAGGCCGTGCCCGGCTCGGTGCTCAGCTGCGTCTTCCGGCTCGTCGACGACTCATTGGAGGTGACGGTTTCGGCGCCCACGACCGACGGCCGGGCCCCGGAGCGGGACACCTTCGCCTGGACGGTGCTGTCGGCCCTCGCGGGCCAGGTGGACTCGACCGTCGCCGAGGACAACACCGTCTCGATCAGCCTCTACAAGAAGCGCGGCGCGGGACCCGGGCCGGCGTGAGGGACGGGGACGGGCCGGTGCGGGACGAAGAGCGCGGCACACGAGGTATGCCCGCCGGCGGCAGGGAGGGGTTGCGCCGTATGACCACCGGAATCCCCGAACAGCAGGCCAAACCGCACCCGGAGGAGTCGGACCAGTCGGGTCCGCCGAGGGTGGCCGATGTGTCGGAGCAGGCAGAGCCGACCGCCAGGGACGAGCTCAAGCAGCTCTCCGGCCGGGGCGGCGGGCGACGGGCGGGAAACATGAGCGAGCACGTTCGGCACGATCCGCAGGACCGCAGCGGCGCACGCGCGATGTTCATCGAGCTGCGCACCCTGGACGGTGGCAGTCGGGAGTACGCGGAGCTGCGCAACCAGCTGGTCCGCATGCACCTGCCGCTCGTCGAGCACCTGGCCCGCCGCTTCCGCAACCGCGGCGAGCCCCTGGACGACCTCACCCAGGTCGCCACGATCGGCCTGATCAAGTCCGTGGACCGCTTCGACCCGGAGCGCGGCGTGGAGTTCTCCACGTACGCGACGCCGACGGTCGTCGGTGAGATCAAGCGGCACTTCCGCGACAAGGGGTGGGCGGTCCGCGTCCCGCGGCGTCTCCAGGAGCTGCGTCTCGCGCTGACGACGGCGACGGCGGAGCTGTCCCAGCTGCACGGCCGCTCCCCCACGGTGCACGAGCTGGCCGAGAAGCTGGCCATCTCCGAAGAGGAGGTCCTGGAGGGCCTGGAGTCCGCGAACGCGTACTCGACGCTGTCCCTGGACGTCCCCGACACGGACGACGAGTCCCCGGCCGTCGCGGACACCCTCGGCGCCGAGGACGAGGCGCTGGAGGGCGTCGAGTACCGCGAGTCCCTCAAGCCGCTTCTGGAGGACCTGCCCCCGCGCGAGAAGCGCATCCTGCTGCTGCGTTTCTTCGGCAACATGACCCAGTCGCAGATCGCGCAGGAGGTCGGCATCTCGCAGATGCACGTATCCCGCCTGCTGGCGCGCACGCTGGCGCAGCTGCGGGAGAAGCTCCTCGTCGAGGAGTAGTCACTCTCCGTAGCTGACGCTTCCGGCCGCCCTGAGTCGCTACTTCTGATCCTGGACGTTGCCGGGGCCCTGGATTCCGAGGGCCTCGGTCGTCGCCGGGTTGATCAGGAAGACCAGCGAGGCGACGGCGCAGAGCCCGAGCACGATGCCGGCCGGGATCGCCAGGCTGTCGGCCTGCAGCATCTGCCAGGCCACCGGCAGCGCCATGATCTGCGTGATGATCGCGGGCCCCCTGGCCCACCGGCGCAGCTTCAGGAGCCCTCGCGCGGCGAGCAGCGGAAGCAGCGCGAGGACGATCAGCGTGATGCCACCCGTCCAGGCCTGCCGGGAGTCGTCGGACGATCCGGTGACGCCCAGCGCGAGCATGTAGACGCCCCCGGCGACGAGGGCGAGGCCCTCCAGTGCGACCAGGGCCGCGGCGGCGGTCACCCGCGCGGGCCGCTGCCCCGGCTCGGGCGACTCCGGGGCTTCGGGGGTGGTTTTCCGCTGATTACTCACCCCTGCAGGGTAGCCCTGGGGGCGTCCGCCCCGGCACCTCGGTCTAGGCCGGGTAAAGAGCGCTAGGTAGTCTGCTTCGCATGCGTGCACTTCTCGTGGTCAACCCGGCGGCAACCACCACCAGCGCGCGTACGCGTGATGTGCTGGTCCACGCGCTGGCGAGCGAGATGAAGCTCGACGCGGTCACCACCGAGTACCGCGGGCACGCCAGGGACCTCGGCCGGCAGGCCGCGGAGAGCAAGGACATCGAGCTGGTCGTCGCCCTCGGCGGCGACGGCACCGTCAACGAGGTCGTCAACGGTCTGCTGCACCACGGCCCCGATCCGGACCGCCTCCCCCGCCTCGCCGTCGTGCCCGGCGGCTCCACCAACGTCTTCGCGCGCGCCCTCGGGCTGCCCAATGACGCCGTGGAGGCCACCGGCGCCCTCCTGGACGCCTTGCGCGAGGGGAGTGAGCGCACGGTGGGTCTGGGCATCGCGGGCGGCACACCGGGCACTGAGGACGAGGCGGTGCCCTCGCGCTGGTTCACGTTCTGCGCGGGCCTCGGCTTCGACGGCGGCGTGGTGGGCAGGGTCGAACAGCAGCGCGAGCTCGGCCGCCGGTCGACTCATGCGCTCTACGTGCGTCAGGTGCTGCGCCAGTTCATCGACGAGCCCCACCGCAGGCGCGGAATGATCACCCTGGAGCGGCCCGGCGAGGACCCGGTGACGGACCTGGTGATGTCGATAGTCTGCAACACCTCTCCGTACTCCTACCTGGGCAATCGCCCTCTGTACGCGTCACCGCGGGCTTCCTTCGACACGGCCCTCGACGTGCTGGGTCTGAAGAAGCTCTCCACGGCCGCGGTGGCCCGATACGGCACCCAGCTCCTGACGTCGACGCCGGAGCGGGGACCGCACGGTAAGCACGCAGTTACGCTCCACGACCTCACGGACTTCACCTTGCATTCAAAGGTTCCTCTGCCCCTCCAGATGGACGGTGACCACTTGGGGCTACGGACGAGCGTGACGTTCACAGGCGTACGCCGTGCACTGCGTGTGATTGTGTGAGTAGAAGGGCCTAAAGTCCTTTCACTCGAACGTTTAAACCAGGGTCCACCCCATGGAAGTACGGCTGTGACCCAGCCGACACTGAGGAATCAAAAAAAACTTTCCTGAAGGGGTTGTATCCGCCGCCGAGGTTTGCGAATCTCTACATGGCGATCGGGACGGCCCGCAACATCGGCCCCACAGAGAGCCAGAACCCCTCCTCCACCACAGGTCCACACCAGGCAACTGGGCGTCGGCCCTTCCCGTGCGGGGGGATTCGTGAAAGCGTTCACATTCACAAGCAACCTGCATGTAATACCAAGGAGAGGTAGCAGCCATGGACTGGCGTCACAACGCCGTTTGCCGCGAGGAAGACCCCGAGCTCTTCTTCCCCATCGGCAACACCGGTCCTGCGCTGCTGCAGATCGAGGAAGCCAAGGCCGTCTGCCGCCGCTGCCCCGTCATGGAGCAGTGCCTGCAGTGGGCGCTCGAGTCCGGCCAGGACTCCGGCGTCTGGGGTGGCCTCAGCGAGGACGAGCGCCGCGCAATGAAGCGCCGCGCCGCTCGCAACCGTGCACGCCAGGCCAGCGCCTGACGCCCACACCCCACACGAGCCTGAGCTTGGCGGCGCGTACAGCGTGTACGCAACTCCCGCCCCCGAGCCGCAGCCGCGCAGTACCCCCGATGCGCAACGCAACGTGAGCAGTGAGCCCCGGACCCTTCGGTCCGGGGCTCACTGCTTTCGTGCGCTGCTCGTACGTGCTTTCCGTCCGCTACTTGTATGCGCCTCGCGTCTTGCGTCCGCTACTTGTCGCCGCGGACCGGGATGTCCAGGAGCACCTGCGTGCCGCGCTCCGGCGCCGGGACCATGTCGAAGGTGCCGCCGAGCTCCCCCTCGACCAGGGTGCGGACGATCTGCAGACCGAGATTGCCCGAGCGGTGGGGGTCGAAGCCCTCGGGCAGACCGATGCCGTCGTCGTGGACGGTGATGAGCAGCCGCGCGTCCTTGGTGGTGCCGCCGCGCACCGCCGACACCTCGACCATGCCGGTGTCCCCCTCGCGGAAACCGTGCTCCAGCGCGTTCTGCAGGATCTCCGTGAGCACCATCGACAGCGGCGTCGCGACCTCCGCGTCGAGAATCCCGAAGCGGCCGGTGCGTCGGCCCGTGACCTTGCCGGGTGAGATCTCGGCGACCATCGCGAGCACCCGGTCGGCGATCTCGTCGAACTCCACGCGCTCGTCGAGGTTCTGGGAGAGCGTCTCGTGGACGATGGCGATGGAACCCACGCGTCGCACGGCTTCTTCGAGCGCCTCGCGGCCCTTGGCGGAGTCGATGCGGCGGGCCTGCAGCCGCAGCAGCGCGGCGACCGTCTGCAGGTTGTTCTTCACCCGGTGGTGGATTTCCCGGATGGTCGCGTCCTTGGTGATCAACTCCCGCTCGCGGCGACGCAGTTCGGTCACGTCGCGCAGGAGGACCAGTGAACCGATGCGCGGTCCCTTGGGTTTGAGCGGGATCGCGCGGAGCTGGATCACGCCGTCGCCGCCCTCGATCTCGAACTCGCGCGGCGCCCAGCCGCTCGCGACCTTGGCGAGCGCTTCGTCCACCGGGCCGCGGGACGGGGCGAGTTCGGCCGTCGCCGTCCCCAGGTGGTGGCCGACGAGGTCGGATGCGAGACCCAGACGGTGGTACGCGGAGAGGGCGTTCGGCGACGCGTACTGCACCACGCCGTCCGCGTCGAGCCGCAGCAGACCGTCCCCCACGCGCGGGGAGGCGTCCATGTCCACCTGCTGTCCCGGGAACGGGAACGACCCGGCCGCGATCATCTGTGCGAGGTCGGACGCCGACTGGAGGTAGGTCAGCTCCAGGCGGGACGGCGTGCGGACCGTCAGGAGGTTGGTGTTGCGGGCGATGACGCCGAGGACGCGTCCCTCCCTGCGTACGGGGATGGACTCGACGCGCACCGGCACCTCCTCGCGCCACTCCGGGTCGCCCTCGCGCACGATGCGCCCCTCGTCCAGGGCGGCGTCCAGGAGGGGCCGACGGCCGCGCGGGACGAGGTGGCCGACCATGTCGTCCTGGTAGGAGGTGGGCCCGGTGTTGGGCCGCATCTGTGCCACGGAGACATAGCGGGTGCCGTCGAGGGTGGGGACCCAGAGGACCAGATCGGCGAAGGAGAGGTCGGAGAGCAGCTGCCACTCCGAGACCAGCAGATGCAGCCACTCGAGATCGGAGTCACCGAGAGCGGTGTGCTGGCGTACGAGGTCGTTCATGGAGGGCACGTGTGGAGCGTACCTTTCGCGTCCGGCGACCCCCGTCGAGCCGCGGCGCCAGGGCGGGACCCTCAGCCCGCCCACGGCACCGCAGCCCTTCAGGTGCATCGGCCGTCAGAATGTGCGGTACTGAACGGCCGATCTTGAGGATCCGACGCGGTCAGGGCAGAGAGCGCCGGTTCCTCGGTCCGCTCTCCTGTGCGGGGAGGGCGGAGGCTTTACCCACGCATTGTGGACTAGACCATTCTCCTATGTCTATGCGTCGGCAGATGTTTGTTGTTGTCTCTTTCTCCGACAATCGGAGCCGACTTTCTCACATTGTCGGTGCCGACGCGCGGTCTTCGCCGACGACCGCCCGGGACCGCGGCCACGCCGCCATGGCGAGATCGGCCACCGCCTCCAGATCCTCCCTGGTGGCGCCGTCCCTGGCCTGTTGCGACATCCCCTGGAAGACCGCCGCCGTGTAACGGGCGAGGCCTGCGGGGTCGGTGCGGTCGGGCAGCTCCCCGGCCGCGACGGATGCGCGGATGCGGGACTCGATGTCCGCCACATTCGCGTTCCTGCGCTCCCGCAGGGCCCCCTCCACCTCCGGCGTCGTGCAGTTGGTGGCCGCGGTGACGACGAGGCAGCCGCGGGGGTGGCCGGGGTCGGTGAACTCCGCCGCAGCCTCGCGCAGCATCCGCGACACCGCGTCGCGCACGGTCGGCTCCTCCTCGAAGGCGCGTCCGCCGAAGGCGCCGTGCGTCGCCCCGTACCGCACCACGACCTCGTCGAAAAGGGTGCGCTTGTCGCCGAAGGCCGCGTAGAGACTCGGGGCGCCGATGCCCATGACCCGGGTGAGGTCGGAGACGGAGGTCCCCTCGTACCCGTTCTCCCAGAACGTGCGGATCGCGTGTTCCAGGGCCGTCTCGCGGTCGAAGGAGCGGGGGCGGCCGCGCTGTTTCGTCGCCATGGAGTGAATTGTATAGCGGGCACTAGAAAAAGAGGACGGGCGTGGGGTAGCGTTCTTTCTGTAGTGACCACTAGAGAAAGAGGGGGCGTCCGTCATGGGTGCACACACGGGCACGAGCAGGCTTGCGGGGAAGACCGCGCTGGTCACGGGCGGCAGCCGGGGCATCGGGCGGGGGATCGCCGAGCGCCTGGGCCGGGACGGGGCGCGGGTCGCGGTGCACTACGGCAGCAATGAGGTGGCCGCGAAGGAGACGGTGGCGGCGATCGAGGCGGCGGGCGGCTCCGCCTTCGCGTTCGGCGCCGAGCTGGGGGTGCCCGGGGACGCCGAGGCGCTCTGGGCGGAGTTCGACCGGCACGCGGACGGCTTGGACATCCTGGTGAACAACGCCGGCATCGGGCTGTACAGCCATGTGGGAGAAGTCCAGGAAGAGGATTTCGACCGCGTGTTCGCGGTCAATACGAAGGCGCTGTTCTTCGTGGTCCAGAAAGGCCTGGACCGGCTGCGCGACGGCGGCCGGATCATCAACATCTCGTCGGGCGTCACGCGCATCGCGTTCCCGGTCACCGTGGCGTATTCGATGACGAAGGGCGCGGTGAACGTGCTGACGCACACGCTCGCGCAGGAGCTCGGCCCCCGCGGGATCACGGTGAACGCGGTCGCGCCCGGCATCATCCAGACCGAAATGATGGACGCGATGCCCGAGGCCCAGCGCACGGACCTGGCGAAGTACTCGACCTTCGACCGGATAGGCCAGCCCGCGGACGTGGCGGACATCGTCTCCTTCGTGGCCTCGGAGGACGCACGCTGGATCACCGGCCAGTACATCGACGCGACGGGAGGTTCCGTGCTGGGCGTATGACCGGGCGCTTACGCCTACCGGCCCCCGTGCACGGCTCCTGCGCACGGCTCCTGCGCACCGGCCCCGTGCACGGTTCGACGGGCGGAGGCGGGGTGGAGAGTCGAGCATGGACCGAAGAGCGGCGGAATCGGCTGTTCTGGCGGTGCAGCACTGCTGTTCCAGCGGCGCAGCTCTGCTAGATTGGTCTATACCACCAGCACTTTCGAGCCCCTCTCCAGATCGGCAGGCCCAGCGTGGAAGTTGTCATCGTCCCGGACGCCACGGCAGGCGGCGAGCTCATCGCGGAGGCCATGGCCGCCCTGGTGCGTCGTAAGCCTGACGCCCTGCTCGGTGTCGCCACCGGCTCCACTCCCCTGCCCATCTACGAAGCCCTGGCGGCCAAGGTCGCGGCCGGTTCCGTGGATGCCTCGCGGGCCCGCATCTGCCAGCTCGACGAGTACGTGGGGCTGCCCGCCGGGCACCCGGAGTCGTACCGTTCCGTGGTCCTGCGTGAGGTCGTCGAGCCGCTCGGGCTGAGCGAGAGCTCCTTCATGGGGCCCGACGGCAGCGCCGAGGACGTGCAGGCGGCGTGCGTGGCGTACGACAAGGCGCTCGCCGAGGCCGGAGGTGTCGACCTCCAGCTGCTCGGCATCGGCACGGACGGGCACATCGGCTTCAACGAGCCGTGCTCGTCGATCGCGTCCCGTACGCGGATCAAGACGCTGACGGAGCAGACGCGGGTGGACAACGCGCGCTTCTTCGACGGGGACATCGAGCAGGTCCCGCACCACGTCATCACTCAGGGGATCGGGACGATCCTGGAGGCGCGGCACCTGGTGCTGCTCGCCACGGGTGAGGGCAAGGCGGACGCGGTGGCCGCGACGGTGGAGGGCCCTGTCGCCTCGGTCGTGCCCGCCTCCGCGCTGCAGCTGCACCCGCACGCCACGGTCGTCGTGGACGAGGCTGCCGCGTCGAAGCTGAAGCTGGCGGACTACTTCCGGCACACGTACGCGAACAAGCCGGAGTGGCAGGGGCTGTAGGAGCGACGGCCGGTCGCCGTAGGCACAGCGACAACAGCAGGCACAGCAGAAGGGGCGCCCCGGTCGGGGCGCCCCTTCTGCGCGCGGTGGGCGGGGTGAGGTCCGCCCGGCGCGGGTCAGCCCGCGACGATGACCTCTGCCGCCGCCTCGCCGCACACGCGGGCCGCGCCGCGCGTCGCGATGTGGAGGGCGCCGATGGGGGCGGACTGGGGGACGCCCATCTCGACGACGACCGTGTCGGGCCGGGCCGCGACGAGGGTCCGGAGGGCGTCGGCCATCCAGGCGTGGCGGTGGGCGTCGCGGACGACGGCCACGATGCGGCGCGTGCCCGCCGCCGCGAGGGCCTGGCTGCCCGCGCCATCGCCGGAGTACGTGGCGGACCCGGTGCCGGGGAGGCGGCGCTCCAGCTCGGCGGTGACGCCCCAGGGGGTCTCGTCGCCGACGGCGATGTTGGGGAGCGGGGAGAACGTGGCGACGAAGGGGGCCTCGGTGACCGGGGCCGTGTACGTCTCGCCGCGGGTGACCGTCAGCGCGCGGCGGGCCCCGATCAGGCCGATTCCGGTGTCGGGCGCGCCCCCCGAACGCTCGGCCGCGCCCGACACCGAAGCCCAGTCGGCCAGCGCCCGCACGCGGTCCGCCGCGTCGGCGAGCCGCTCCTCGGGCAGCTCGCCCGAGCGTACGGCCGCGACGAAGGCGTCCCGCAGTCGCAGCACGGTCCCCTCGTCCGAGGGGCCGCCGCCCGTGCAGATCGCGTCGGCGCCGGCGGCGATGGCGAGGACACAGCCCCGCTCAAAGCCGTACGTACCGGCGATGGCCTGCATGTCCATGCCGTCGGTGACGATGAGGCCCTCGTAGCCGAACTCCTCGCGGAGCAGCCCGGTCAGGATGCGGCGGGAGAGCGTGCCGGGGTTGTCCGGGTCCAGGGCCGGGGCCAGGACGTGGGCGCTCATCACGGCGCGCGTGCCGGCGGCGAGGGCGGCGCGGAACGGCGCGAGGTCACGGGAGTTCAGGACGTCCCGGTCGACGTCGATGACCGGCACGGAGTGGTGCGAGTCGATCGCCGTGTCGCCGTGCCCCGGGAAGTGCTTGGCGGAGGTGGCGACGCCCGACGACTGCATGCCCTCGACGTAGGCGGCGGTGTGCCGGGCCACCAGGTCGGGGCCCGAGCCGAAGGAGCGTACGCCGATGACGGGGTTGTCGGGGTTGGCGTTGACGTCGGCCGACGGCGCCCAGTTGAAGTTGATGCCGCAGGCGGCGAGGCGGCGGCCGAGGTCGGCGGCGACCTCGCGGGTCAGCGTGGTGTCGTCGACGGCGCCGAGGGCGTGGTTGCCCGGGTAGGAGGAGCCGGTGCGCACCTCGAGGCGGGTGACGTCGCCGCTCTCCTCGTCGATGGCGATCAGCAGGTCGCCGCGTTCGGCGCGCAGCTGTGCGGTGAGCGCGGCGACCTGCTCCGCGGTCTGCACGTTGCGGCCGAAGAGACTGACGGAGGCGAGGCCCTCGTCGATGCGGTGGCGTACCCAGTCCGGCACGGTGGTGGTGCCGTCGAAGCCGGGCTGGAGGACGGCGAGGGCGTTGCGGGTGAGGGTGTCACCGGCGTGCGTGAGTGTCGTCATGTGCGGAGTTATCCCTTCACTGCGCCGTCGGTCAGGCCGCTGACGGCCCTGCGCTGCAGGAAGACGAAGAGGATCAGGATCGGGATGGCGAAGAGCGAGGCGGCCGCCATGGTGGCACCCCAGTCGTCGCCGAAGGCGGTCTGGAAGCTGGACAGCCAGATCGGCAGGGTCTTGGCGTCCGCTTCCTTGTTGAGCACGAGGGCCAGCGGGAACTCGTTCCAGGCGGTGATGAAGCCGAAGAGCGAGGTCGACATCAGGCCCGGCGCGAGCAGCGGCAGGATCACCCGGCGGAACGCCTGCATACGGGTGCAGCCGTCGACCATGGCGGACTCCTCCAGCTCCTTGGGCACGGCGGCGACGAAGCCGCGGAGCGTGAGGAGCGTGAAGGGCAGGATCATCACCATGTAGAAGAGGGTCAGCGGGATCAGGCTGTTCAGCATGTCCGCGTCGCGCACGATGATGTAGATCGAGATGACCATGACTTCCCACGGCGCCATCTGCGCCAGCATGAAGCCGATGATGAAGCCGCGCCGGCCCTTGAAGCGCATGCGGGCAAGGGCGAATGCCGCGGTCACCCCGATGATGAGGGAGAAGACGACCGCGAGGACCGTCACGATGACCGAGTTGCCGACCATGGTCCAGAAGTGGTCGGCGTCGATCGCCTTCTTGAAGTGCTCGAGGGTGGCGTCGGTCGGGAACCAGACCGGGTCCTCGGCGATGATGTCGCCGGACGGCTTGAAGGCCGTCGCGAACATCCAGTACACGGGGAAGACGCAGAAGACGAAGATGACGACCGCGACCAGGTTGGGCCACATGCGGCCCATCAGCGAGCGCTTCACAGCTCGTCCTCCTCTTGCTTGAGCACGATCCGCAGGTAGAACGAGGTGATGGCCAGCAGGATGATGATGGTGAGCAGCGCGATCGCGGCGCCCATGCCGAAGTGCTGGTTGCCCATGCCCTCGATGTAGGCGTAGACGGGCAGGATCTCGGTGAGCCGGTCGGGGCCGCCCTCGTTGATGGTGAAGACCTGCACGAACGCCTTGAAGACCCAGATGATCTCCAGGAACGTCGTGGCGTAGAGGAAAGGCTTCAGATACGGCAGCGTCACCTGGGTGAACTGCTTCCAGGCCCCCGCGCCGTCCAGCGCCGCGGCCTCGTACAGCTCCTTGGGGATGGTGGTCGTGGCGGCGTACAGGTTGATCGCCACGAAGGGGATCGACATCCAGACGATGAGCAGCAGCACGACGAAGAAGGTCGAGTACTGCGTGGCCAGCCAGTCGTGGTCGGCCATCGACTCGAAGCCGACCTTCGCGAGCACCCAGTTGATGACGCCGAAGCGCTGCGCGAACAGCCACTGGTAGACCGTGCTCGCCGCGACGACGGGCATCGCCCAGGCGAGCACGAGGCCGAGCAGGAGGAACGTGCGCATCTTCCGGCCGAGGCGCGCGAGGAGCAGTCCGACCAGCGTGCCGAGGATCATGATCAGCACGACGTTGACGGCGGTGAAGGCGACCGAGCGGCCGGTGACCCGCCAGAAGTCCTCGCCGGTGAGGACTTCCTTGTAGTTGTCGAATCCGGTCCACTCGGTCAAGTGCAGAATGAACTGCCGCATGTTGAGGTTCTGGAACGACAGGACCCCGTTTTTGACCAGTGGCCAGCCGAGCAGCAGCAGGGTGACGATGATCGCGGGGGCAAGAAGCAGATAGGGCGTCACCCCGGCGAGACGCCCGGACTCCTTGCGCGGGGCGTTCGGCCGTGGCCCGCCTTCCGGTGTCTGCACCTCCGTCGGGCCGGAGGGCGGCCGTTCGGTCTTCTGCACGGTCATGCTCGCCATCTCTTTCGTGGGCATCGCGGTACGCAGAGGTATGCCGGGGGCGGCGAGGACGGTTCACCCGCCGCCCCCGGCAAGAGGGGGCGTTCTTACTGCTTCTGCGACAGGCGCTTGTTGAGCTCGCCCTCGACCTGCTTGGCGGCGTCGGCAGGCGCCTTACCGTTGAGCACCGCGGTCATGTAGTTCTTGATCGGGTTCGGCGGGTTCTCCACCGCGCCCCACTCCGGGATCAGCGGGGTGATGCCGCCGCCGGGGGTGGCGGGCGTCATGGCCTTGGCGGCCGGGTTGCCCGCGAGGGAGGACTCCAGCGACTCCTTGTTCGGGATGACGCCGCCTTCCTTGGCGAACTGACCCTCGAACTTGTCGGACAGCGCGATCTTCAGGAACTCCTTGGCGAGCTCCTGCTTCTTGCTGGTCGCGGCGATGGCGAGGTTGGAGCCGCCGAGGAAGACGCCCTCGGGCTTCTCCGCCGTGGCGCCCGGGATCGTGAAGTAGCCGATGTCCTTCTCGATCTTCTTGTCCGTCTTGATGGCCAGGGCGGCCTCCCACGGCATGGCGATCATCGCGGCCGTCTTGCCCTTGCCGAAGACCTCGCCCTGCTGCGGCGTGGCCTCGTCCTTGTTCTTGGGGGCCTTGGAGAGGTCCGCGAACTCCTTGTACGTCTTCATGGCCTTGGTGACCTTCGGGTCACCAAGGTTGGAGACGTACTTGTCGCCGTCCTTCTTGACCAGCTCGGCGCCCTCGCCGATGGTCAGGCCGACGAAGTGGTACCAGAACTGGCCCGGCATGTAGAGCGGCTCGGCGTCGGTCTTCGCGCCGATCTGCTTGAGGTCCTTGAGGAACTCGTCACGGGTCTTCGGGGTGTCCTTGATCCCGGCGTCGGCCCAGATCTTCTTGTTGTAGATCACGACGCGGTTGAGGACGAACCACGGGGCGGCGTACTGCTTGCCGTCGATGACCGAGGCCTTGTTCATCGACTCGGTCCAGTCCGCGCCGATGGACTCCTTGAGGTCGCCGAGCTCGGCGAGGCCGCCGGTCTTGGCGTACGCGGCGGTCTGGGTGTTGCCGATCTCGAAGACGTCCGGCGGGTTCTCCTCGGAGAGGGCGGTGGTCAGCTTCTGCTGGATACCGTTCCACTGCTGGACTTCGAACTTCAGTTTCGCGCCGGTCTTCTTCTCGAAGGCGGCCGTGACGTCCTTCTGCCACTTGTCGGGCGTCGAACCGTCCATCGCCCAGAGCGTCAGGGTCTCGCCCTTGAAGCTGTCGGCTCCCCCGGCCTTCTTGTCGTCGTCGTCACTGCCACACGCCGCGACAGAGACCAACATGCCCGCGACACCGATGGCCGCAATGAGCTTGCGCTTCACGTCACCCTCCTCAAGGGATGCCAGTCAACCCCCCACCCGCAGCGACCGAATGGACCGAGATCTGCCCGTGGGACTGGAACCTGGTCTTTAATGGTGTAGACCAGTACGGGGAGCTTGGCCTAGACCTTTAGGGGTGTCAAGGGTGTATAAGAAGGGCTGTCGCGTCCGTTATCGGACCGACACCTGAGCGGGCGGAGTCTTCTCCAAAGCTCTCGACTTCGCTCGCCCAGGGGGCGCCCCCATGGCCCGGTACGTGCCACGATGTGAGCCGCGACAGACGGAGGAGCCGGTGACGGCAGCAGCACAGGAGCCGGGAAGGTCGATCATGGGCAGCGAGGCGGGCAGCACCGCGGGCGAGATCGACGTGTCCCCCGAGGGCCCGAGCATCGGCCGCACCGCGCGCGTGCCCAAGTACTACCGCCTGAAGCGGCACTTGCTGGACATCACCGAGACGCTGCCGCCGGGCACCCCGGTCCCCCCGGAGCGCACCCTCGCCGCCGAGTTCGACACCTCCCGCACGACGGTGCGCCAGGCCCTCCAGGAGCTGGTCGTCGAGGGCCGTCTGGAGCGCATCCAGGGCAAGGGCACGTTCGTCGCGAAGCCGAAGGTGTCGCAGGCGCTGCAACTCACCTCGTACACGGAGGACATGCGGGCCCAGGGCCTCGAGCCCACCTCGCAGCTCCTGGACATCGGGTACATCACCGCCGACGACCGCCTCGCCGGCCTGCTCGACATCACCGCGGGCGGCCGGGTGCTCCGCATCGAGCGGCTCCGGCTCGCCAACGGCGAGGCGATGGCCATAGAGACCACGCACCTGTCGGCGAAGCGCTTCCCCGCCCTGCGCCGCTCCCTGGTCAAGTACACCTCGCTCTACACGGCGCTCGCCGAGGTGTACGACGTGCATCTCGCGGAGGCCGAGGAGACCATCGAGACCTCCCTGGCGACCCCGCGCGAGGCGGGCCTGCTCGGCACCGACGTGGGCCTGCCGATGCTGCTCCTGTCCCGCCACTCGCTGGACGGCAACGGCCAGCCGGTGGAGTGGGTGCGCTCCGTCTACCGCGGCGACCGCTACAAGTTCGTGGCCCGCCTCAAGCGGCCCACGGACTGACACCCGTCCGAGGTCTGGCGCGGGGCACCGCGCTGCTCTAGGTTCCTCCCGTCACCGCACGACGCAGCTCATCGCACGATGAATCTCATCGCATGGTGAACGGGAGGACGACCCGGTGCGCAGAGCGAACCGCCGATCCATCGTCATCTGGTCCCTCGTCGCGCTGGTCGGCGCCGCGGGCTGGACCGTCCTGGCCCTCGCGCGCGACGAGGAGGTGTCGGCCGCCTGGATGGTGGCGGCGGCACTCGGCTCGTACGCCGTCGCGTACCGCTTCTACTCGAAGTTCATCGCGTACAACGTCCTGAAGGTCGACAAGAAGCGGGCCACCCCGGCCGAGCGGCTCGACAACGGCATCGACTTCCACCCGACCGACCGCCGGGTGCTGCTGGGTCACCACTTCGCGGCGATCGCGGGCGCGGGACCGCTGGTCGGACCGGTGCTCGCGGCGCAGATGGGGTACCTGCCCGGCACCATCTGGATCATCGTCGGCGTGATCTTCGCGGGCGCCGTGCAGGACATGGTCGTGCTGTTCTTCTCGACGCGGCGCGACGGCAAGTCGCTCGGGCAGATGGCGCGCGAGGAGATCGGCCCGGTCGGCGGCGCCGCCGCGCTGCTCGCCACCTTCGCCATCATGATCATCCTGCTCGGGGTGCTCGCGCTGGTCATCGTCAACGCGCTCGCCGAGTCGCCGTGGGGCACCTTCTCCATCGCGATGACCATCCCGATCGCGCTGCTGATGGGCTTCTACCTGCGGGTGCTGCGGCCTGGACGGGTCAGTGAGGTCTCGCTGATCGGCATCGCGCTGCTGCTGCTCGCGCTCGTCGGCGGGCGCTGGGTCGCCGAGTCGTCCCTCGCGGACACGTTCACGCTGGCGCCGTCGACGCTGGTCATCTGGCTGGTGGCGTACGGGTTCATCGCCTCGATCCTGCCGGTGTGGATGCTGCTCGCGCCCCGCGACTACCTCTCCACCTTCATGAAGATCGGCACCATCGTGCTGCTCGCCGTCGGCGTCGTCGTCACCCTGCCGACGCTGAAGATGGACCCGGTGACCGACTTCGCCTCGCGCGGCGACGGACCCGTCTTCGCGGGCTCGCTCTTCCCGTTCGTCTTCATCACCATCGCCTGCGGCGCCCTGTCCGGCTTCCACGCGCTGATCTCCTCGGGCACGACGCCGAAGATGATCCAGAAGGAGACGCAGGTCCGGATGATCGGCTACGGCTCCATGCTGATGGAGTCGTCGGTCGCGGTGATGGCGCTGGTCGCGGCGTCGATCATCGACCCCGGCCTGTACTTCGCGATGAACGCGCCGGCGGGAGTCGTCGGCGACACCGTGCAGGAGGCGTCGAAGGCCGTCGCCGGCTTCGGGTACTCCATCTCACCGGCCGATCTGGCGCAGGCCGCGAAGAACGTCGAGGAGTCCTCGCTGCTCTCGCGCACCGGCGGCGCGCCCACGCTCGCGGTCGGCGTGTCCGAGATCTTCTCGAAGGTCACGGGCGGCTCGATGCGGGCCTTCTGGTACCACTTCGCGATCATGTTCGAGGCGCTGTTCATCCTGACCGCGCTCGACGCGGGCACGCGCGTGGGCCGGTTCATGCTGCAGGACATGCTCGGGAACATCTACAAACCGTTCCGTCGGATGAGCTGGAAGCCGGGGCTCGTGTTCACCAGCGCCGTCGTCACCGGCCTCTGGGGTTACTTCCTGTGGGTCGGCGTGCACGAGCCGCTCGGCGGGATCAACCAGCTCTTCCCGATCTTCGGCATCGCCAACCAGCTCCTCGCCGCCGTCGCCCTCGCCGTCTGCACCACGCTGCTCGTGAAGTCCGGGCGCCTCAAGTGGGCCTGGATCACGGGGATTCCGCTCGCCTGGGACGCGACGGTGACGCTCACCGCGAGCTGGCAGAAGGTGTTCTCCAGCGATCCGCGCGTCGGCTTCTTCCAGCAGCGCGCCAACTACCAGGACGCCATCGACGAGGGCAAGATCCTGCCGCCCGCCAAGACCATGGACGACATGCACACCGTCGTCACCAACTCCACGGTGGACGGTGTCCTTTCGGCGGCGCTCGCGCTGCTCATCGTCGTCGTCATCCTGGACGCGGCACGGATCTGCATCAAGCACGTCCGCAACCCCGTGGCCTCGCGGCTGAGCGAAGCGCCGTACGTGGAGTCGAAGTTGACCGCTCCGGCCGGGCTCTTCGCGACCCGGGAGGAGAAGCAGGAGGAGAGGCGGACGGAGCGACGGGAGGTGGCGCCGTGACCTGGGTGCTGCGCGGGATGCGGTGGATGCGGTGGTACGTCCATGAGCTGACCGACGAGTCGGCGTACGACCGGTATGTGGCGCACGTGCGCAAGGAGCATCCGGCGGCAACTGTTCCCAGCCGCCGCGCATTTGAACGCATGCGGACAGACCGGGCGGAGTCAGACCCCCGCCAAGGGTTCCGCTGCTGCTGAACAGGCAACTTGTCACGTCCGTTATCCGGACGGGGGTTCCATACAGCGAGACTGTGGCTTAGATTTCCCGCACGTTAAGCATGGGATAAGTGAGGGAACGGAGCCGCGATATGTCAGATGCGCCTGAAGTGAACAGACCGGTGGTGACGCCGGTCCGTGTGGTCATCGCAGCCTGCCTCGTCGCGCCCTTCGTGGCAATGCTCTGGGTGGGGTCGTACGCGAAGATCGACCCGACCTTCATCGGCATCCCGTTCTTCTACTGGTACCAGATGCTCTGGGTGCTCATCTCGACGGCGCTCACGATGATCGCGTACCAGCTGTGGCAGCGTGACCAGCGCGCCCGCAAGGCCGAGCAGGCCCATGGGGGTGCCGGAAAGTGACCACACTCGCATCGGGCGGCGTCAACGGCGTCGCACTCGGCGTCTTCATCTTCTTCTTCCTCGCCGTCACCGTCATGGGCTTCCTCGCCGCCAACTGGCGCAAGGCGGAGAACGAGCAGAGCCTCGACGAATGGGGCCTCGGCGGCCGCTCGTTCGGCACCTGGGTCACCTGGTTCCTGCTCGGCGGCGACCTGTACACCGCCTACACGTTCGTGGCCGTCCCGGCGGCGATCTACGCGGCGGGCGCGGCCGGCTTCTTCGCCGTGCCGTACACGATCCTCGTCTACCCGCTGATCTTCACCTTCCTGCCGCGCCTGTGGTCGGTCTCGCACAAGCACGGCTACGTGACCACCTCCGACTTCGTGCGCGGGCGCTTCGGCTCCAAGGGGCTCTCGCTGGCGGTCGCCGTCACCGGCATCCTCGCCACGATGCCGTACATCGCGCTCCAGCTGGTGGGCATCCAGGCCGTCCTCGACGTCATGGGGGTCGGCGGCGGTCCCGACACCAACTGGTTCATCAAGGACCTGCCGCTGCTGATCGCGTTCGCGGTGCTCGCCGCGTACACCTACTCGTCGGGTCTGCGCGCGCCCGCGCTGATCGCGTTCGTGAAGGACGGTCTGATCTATCTCGTCATCGCCGTCGCGATCATCTACATCCCGATCAAGCTCGGTGGCTTCGACGAGATCTTCCAGGCGGCGAACGATAAGTTCTCGGCGGCGAACGACGCCGCGGGCAAGCCCGTCGCGGGGCTCGCACCCGGTGAGGCCGGGCAGTGGACGTACGCCACGCTCGCGCTCGGCTCCGCGCTCGCGCTGTTCATGTACCCGCACTCGATCACGGCGACGCTCTCCTCCAAGAGCCGCAACGTGATCCGCAAGAACACCACGATCCTGCCGCTCTACTCGCTGATGCTGGGCCTGCTCGCACTGCTCGGCTTCATGGCGATCGCGGCCGGGGTCAAGGTCGAGAACGGCCAGCTGGCCATCCCCCAGCTGTTCGAGAACATGTTCCCCGACTGGTTCACCGGCGTCGCCTTCGCCGCCATCGGCATCGGCGCGCTCGTGCCCGCGGCGATCATGTCGATCGCGGCCGCGAATCTCTTCACGAGGAACATCTACAAGGACTTCATCAAGCCGGACGCGACACCCGCGCAGGAGACCAGGGTCTCCAAGCTGGTCTCGCTCCTGGTGAAGGTGGGCGCGCTCGCCTTCGTCCTGACCATGGACAAAACGGTCGCGATCAACTTCCAGCTGCTCGGCGGCATCTGGATCCTGCAGACGATGCCCGCGCTGGTCGGCGGCCTGTTCACGCGGTGGTTCCACCGCTGGGCGCTGCTCGCGGGCTGGGCGGTCGGCATGGTCTACGGAACGGTCGCCGCGTACGGCGTCGCCTCGCCGACGCAGAAGCACTTCGGCGGCTCGTCCGACGAGATCCCCGGCATCGGCGAGATCGGCTACATCGGCCTCACCGCGTTCGTCCTGAACGTCGTCGTGACCGTGGTCATGACCTTCGTCCTGAAGGCCCTGAAGGCCCCCGAGGGCATCGACGAGACGTCGCCCGGGGACTACACGGCGGACGCGGGCGACCCCGGCGTCATCGAGGAACTGCCCCCGGCCACCGTGGGGGCGCCGGGCGGGCACTGACCCTTCCCTGCGTACGACCTACGGGCCGCCGGAGGAATCCGGCGGCCCGTTCTCGTGCTCTCCGACACAAGATATGGGGCTGCCACCCAGAGCCAGCACAAGATGTATGCTCGTGCTCGCTGTCGCCGCAGGGGAATCCGGTGCAAGTCCGGAACTGTCCCGCAACGGTAGACGTGTACGCATTTGTCGTACGCGGAGTCCGAAGACCTGCCGGCAGTGCACCCGTGCCGTCCGGCCCGGGTGCCGACCGTCCGGGCCTCGTGGAATGGGCCGGTGGACGCGGTACGCCGCCCTGCCCGGGTGCGCCCGTGTGTGCCATCCCCTCCTCCAGGCCCAGAGCCGAGCGAGGGAGAGCCCCACGTGACCATCGCGCCTGCCGAACCTGCGACAGCGCTGGCACCGCAGCCCACCGAAAGCGCTGAGGGTACCGACGCGCCGGGGACCGCGCTGCTGCGCACCCTGACCGACCTCACCGCCGACCTCCCCGACGCCGACCCCGGCCGGGTGGCCGCCGCCGCGCTGCGCGGCCGTTCGGCCCGGGCCGACGAGGCGGAGCTGCGGACCCTCGCCACCGAGGCGGCCGCGGGGCTCATCTCCGAGGACCCCGCGTACTCGAAGCTCGCCGCCAGGCTGCTCTCGCTCTCCATCGCCGCCGAGGCCGCCTCGCAGGGCGTGCGCTCCTTCACCGAGTCGATCGCCGTCGGCCACCGCGAGGGCCTGATCGCCGACCGCACCGCCGACTTCGTGGGCGCCCACGCGGCCCGCCTCGACGCGCTCGTGGACACCGCGCTCGCCGACGGCGCCGACTTCCGCTTCGGCTACTTCGGGCTGCGCACCCTGCACAGCCGCTACCTGCTGCGCCACCCGATCACCCGCCAGGTCATCGAGACCCCGCAGCACTTCATGCTGCGCGTGGCCGGCGGTCTCGCCGAGGACGAGAGTGCCCGCGCCGTCGACGAGGTCGCCGCGCTGTACGGCCTGATGAGCCGCCTCGACTACCTGCCGTCCTCGCCGACGCTCTTCAACTCCGGCACCCGCCACCCGCAGATGTCGTCCTGCTACCTCCTCGACTCCCCGCAGGACGAGCTCGACTCGATCTACGACCGCTACCACCAGGTCGCACGGCTCTCGAAGCACGCGGGCGGCATCGGACTCTCGTACTCCCGCATCCGCTCCCGCGGTTCGCTGATCCGCGGCACGAACGGGCACTCCAACGGCATCGTGCCGTTCCTGAAGACGCTGGACGCCTCCGTCGCCGCGGTGAACCAGGGCGGGCGGCGCAAGGGCGCGGCCGCGGTCTACCTGGAGACCTGGCACTCCGACATCGAGGAGTTCCTGGAGCTGCGCGACAACACCGGTGAGGACGCGCGCCGCACGCACAACCTCAACCTCGCGCACTGGATCCCCGACGAGTTCATGCGCCGGGTCGCCGCCGACCAGCCGTGGTCGCTGTTCTCGCCCTCCGACGTGCCGGAGCTCGTCGACCTGTGGGGCGACGCGTTCGACGCCGCCTACCGCAAGGCGGAGGCCGCCGGGCTCGCCAAGAAGAGCATGTCGGCCCGGGACCTGTACGGCCGCATGATGCGCACCCTCGCGCAGACCGGCAACGGCTGGATGACCTTCAAGGACGCCGCCAACCGCACCGCCAACCAGACGGCGGAGCCCGGCCACACCGTCCACTCCTCCAACCTGTGCACGGAGATCCTGGAGGTGACGGACGACGGGGAGACGGCCGTCTGCAACCTCGGCTCGGTCAACCTCGGCGCGTTCGTCGACCCGGCCGCGCAGGACATCGACTGGGAGCGGCTCGACGCCACCGTCCGCACCGCGGTGACCTTCCTCGACCGCGTCGTCGACATCAACTTCTACCCGACCGAGCAGGCCGGGCGCTCCAACGCCAAGTGGCGCCCCGTGGGCCTCGGCGCGATGGGCCTCCAGGACGTCTTCTTCCAGCTGAAGCTGGCTTTCGACTCCCCCGAGGCGCGCGCCCTGTCCACCCGCATCGCCGAGCGCATCATGCTCGCGTCGTACGAGGCCTCCGCCGACCTCGCCCAGCGCCACGGCCCGCTCCCCGCCTGGGAGAAGACCCGCACCGCGCGTGGCGTCCTGCACCCCGACCACTACGGCGTCGACCTGACATGGCCGGAGCGCTGGGCGGCGCTGCGGGAGCGCATCGCCGCGACCGGCATGCGCAACTCGCTGCTCCTCGCCATCGCACCGACCGCGACCATCGCGTCCATCGCCGGTGTCTACGAGTGCATCGAGCCGCAGGTCTCCAACCTCTTCAAGCGCGAGACGCTGTCAGGCGAGTTCCTCCAGGTCAACGGCTACCTGGTGGAGGAGCTGAAGCGGCACGGCCTGTGGGACGCGAAGACCCGTGAGGCGCTGCGCGAGTCCAACGGCTCGGTGCAGGGCTTCGACTGGGTGCCCGCGGACGTCCGCGCCCTGTACCGCACGGCGTGGGAGATCCCGCAGCGCGGCCTGATCGACATGGCCGCCGACCGCACCCCGTTCCTCGACCAAGCGCAGTCGCTGAACCTCTTCCTGGAGACGCCGACCATCGGCAAGCTCTCCTCGATGTACGCGTACGCCTGGCAGCGCGGCCTGAAGACCACGTACTACCTGCGCTCACGCCCCGCGACGCGCATCGCCCGCGCCGCCGGCGGTTCGAACGCCGCGCCCACCGCCCCCGCCCCCGTCCCCGTCCCCCAGCAGGTGACCGACCCCGACGCCGTCGCCTGCTCCCTGGAAAACCCCGAGTCCTGCGAGGCCTGCCAGTAATGAGCTCCACCACGAACAGCGAGAAGAACCTCCTCGACCCGGGCTTCGAGCTGACCCTGCGCCCCATGCGCTATCCCGACTTCTACGAGCGCTACCGGGACGCGATCAAGAACACCTGGACCGTCGAGGAGGTCGACCTCCACTCGGACGTCGCCGACCTCGCCAAGCTCAGCCCCGGCGAGCAGCACATGATCGGCCGCCTCGTCGCCTTCTTCGCGACCGGCGACTCGATCGTCTCGAACAACCTGGTGCTGACGCTCTACAAGCACATCAACTCCCCCGAGGCGCGGCTCTACCTGAGCCGTCAGCTCTTCGAGGAGGCCGTGCACGTCCAGTTCTATCTGACGCTGCTCGACACCTATCTGCCCGCCCCGGAGGACCGCGCGGCGGCCTTCGACGCGGTCGAGGAGATCCCCTCGATCCGTGAGAAGGCCGAGTTCTGCTTCCGGTGGATGGACTCGGTCGAGAAGCTGGACCGGCTGGAGACGCAGGCCGACCGCCGCCGCTTCCTGCTCAACCTGATCTGCTTCGCCGCGTGCATCGAGGGCCTCTTCTTCTACGGTGCCTTCGCGTACGTCTACTGGTTCCGCAGCCGGGGCCTGCTGCACGGCCTCGCCACCGGCACCAACTGGGTGTTCCGCGACGAGACGATGCACATGAGCTTCGCCTTCGACGTGGTCGACACGGTCCGCAAGGAGGAGCCGGAGCTCTTCGACGACGCGCTCAAGCAGCAGGTCACGGACATGCTGAAGGAGGCCGTCGAGGCCGAGCTGCAGTTCGCCCGCGACCTGTGCGGCGAGGGCCTGCCCGGCATGAACACGGACTCGATGCGCGAGTACCTGCAGTGCGTCGCCGACCAGCGTCTGCAGCGCCTCGGCTTCGCGCCGGTCTACGGCTCCGAGAACCCCTTCTCCTTCATGGAGCTGCAGGGCGTCCAGGAGCTGACCAACTTCTTCGAGCGGCGGCCCTCGGCCTATCAGGTCGCGGTGGAGGGCTCGGTCTCGTTCGACGACGAGTTCTAGACGCGCACGGTTGTGCCCGCCCCCGTCCTGCCGGACGGGGGCGGGCACCTTGGTGTGTCAACGCGGTGTGGCCCGCAGGACGAGCCGCTTGGGGTGCAGGGTGATGCCGACCTGGGTGCGGGTGTCGGTCTCCTTGACGGGCCGCAGACGCCACTTCGGGGCCACCGTCCCGAGGATGAGGGCGAGTTCCGCCAGGCTGAAGTGGTCGCCGGGGCACTTCCTGTTGCCGACGCTGAACGGCATCATCGCGAACTCCGGCACGTCACCGGCCCGTTCCGGATTCCACCGGTCGGGGTCGAACTCCAGGTTCCGCTCAAAGGAACGCGGGTCGCGCTGCATCGCGTACACGCTGTAGACGATGTCGGCGTCCGCCGGAATCGAAAAGCCGCCCAGATCGGTTTCGGCCACCGACCGGCGCGTGAATATCCAGGCGGCCGGCCGTATGCGCATCGCCTCGGTGACGACATTGCGGAGGTGCGGCAGGGCCTTGAGATCGGCGAATGTGATCGCGCGGTCCGGGGCCACGGCATTTACTTCTTCAACCAACCGCCTTTCGTGCTCCGGGTGTTCGGTCAGCAGATGGAACGCCCACGCGAGCGTCGACGCCACATTCTCCGCACCCGCCACCACGAGCGAGACCACGTTGTCGTGGATCTCCTGGTCGGTGATGGGCTCCCCGGCTTCGTCCCTGGCCCGCAGCAGTGCGGCGAGCAGGTCGTCCGGCGCGCCTGCTCCTGCCGCGCGGCGCTCGGCGATGATCTCGTCGACGAGGGCGTGCAGGTCGGCGAGCGCGCTCTCGAAGCGCCGGTTGGCGGGGGTCGGCACGCGGTGCAGCGGGCCGACCGAGAGCACCATCCTGCGGTAGAGCCCGTCGAAGACGGTGTGCAGCGAGTCGGCGATCCGGTCCGCCTTGTCGCGGATCGAGTCGACCTCCAGGAGCGAGCGCGAGACGATGCGCACGGCCGTGCGGAACATCTCGGCGCTCACGTCGACGGTGGTGTCCGGCTGCCAGCGGGCCGCCGTGGCGCGGGCCTCCTCCTCCATCACCTTGGCGTAGTCGGCGATCCGCTCGGGCCGGAACGCGGGCTGCATCATGCGGCGCTGGCGGCGGTGCAGCTTGCCGTTGCTGGTCGCCACGCCCTTGCCGAGGAGCACTTCCAGGGTGTCCCAGAGCGGTCCGCCGACGACGTACTCGGGGCTCTTGAGCATGGCGCCGACCAGTTCCGGGTCGCACACCACGTACGCCGTCCTCGGCCCCAGCCTGATCCGGACGAGATCGCCGTGGTCACGGAGCGCGGAGAGGAAACCGAGTGGGTCGCGCACCAGGTTCCATGCGTGGCCGAGGAGCGGGGCGCCGCCGCGGACGAGGGGCGGGGTGCGGAGCGGGTCGGGGCCCGACGTGGGGGGAGCGGGTATTGCGGATTCGACGCTCATTCCTCACCTACCAGTTCGTTTTCCGCCAGGGCTTCTTCCGTCACGTACGGGGGCATGGACCTGTCGTCCCAGCTGTCCACCCGATAGCGGCCGGATTCGTGATGGAACCAGTAGACGGAAGAGAACCAGTTCCGCATGTTGAAGACGCAGGATTTCACCGCGTCCGCGAGTTCCTTGCCGCCTTCACCACCGTCCGCCAATTCATCGGCGAACAACAGCACTTCCCGCTCTGCTTGCAGGAATTCCTTGACGCATTCGGTGACGCGCCTGTGCACTTCCCGCACCGCTTCTTCCAGCGTCATTCCTTCGTGCTGGATGAGGCTGATCCCGAGATTGTGCAGTTCGTCTCCCGCAAGTTCTTTCGGGAGGGAGCACAAGTCGTTGTACCAGGCCGAGAAATCCTGGGTCGCTCGTGCCGCACGCCGGTAGGCGGGGTGCTTGCGCACCGGGTCCGGCAGCTCGTACCGCGCGGTGGATTCCAGGAGGTCGATCCACGCCCAGTGCGCGAACGTGAGCCGGCGCAGCTCCACGTACGCCTCGACGGTCGGGACGGTGCCGCAGCGCCGGTTCCTGAACTCCTGGTCGTACGCGTCGATCACGGGGTGGAAGTGCCGGGCGAATCTGGCGTTCCAGCTGGGCCCGAGGAACGAGTACAGCCGCAGCACACAGTCCGCGAACCCGGCGACCAGCGGGTCCTCGTGGTGCCGGTACTGCCGGGGCTCGTTGAGCGTGCCGTGCAGGCCACGGCAGAGCCGCCGCCACTGGGCCGTCCTGCCGTGCACGGAGTCCCTGTCGTGCCGGTCGTCCCAGGCGAAGAACCAACTGCTGAGGTCCGCTATCGCGGTCAGCAACGCGTCGGGCGCGCCAATGTAGTACCCCGCCACCAGATCCGTGTAGCAGAGACTGTCCGCGTACCGCTCGACCTTGTCCGGGGGCATGAGCCGCATTTCGCGCAGCCAGGTCCTGGACTTCTCCTGAAGCTTTGGCCAATACGGATGCAGACGGCGAGGGAACGCTGCTTCGATCATCGGAACGGCCAGTGCCCGCGGTACCGACACCACGGGTGAACGTGGCCGTGCGTACGGATGTGTCTGTGAAGTGCTCCCGGAATATGCGCGCACGAACAATCCCCTTTCAGCCGCCTGAGGACACGCGCCCCTCCCGCCGTACCGGGCGCGCGCCGTTGCGTATCCCCGCGCTTTCCATTCAGCACCACAACTGACCGTTCAGGGAACAGATTTGCGCCATTCACTACCCCCGGGTGCCGAGAACCTCCCCTTACGTGACTGAATATGGATCACCGGCAGCTTGATTTGCTCGCACACGCGAGCGGCTACGCCAACGGCCCCTGGTCAGGGTTGAGTTCCTGTACCAGGGGCCGCACGCGTCACACGGTTCCCGCGCCTCACGGGCGCCTCGGGAGTCAGCCGTTGTCCACCACGGGGTAGCGCGGGGTGCCTTCCTCCATCTGGCGAAGCGCGTCCTTGCGCTCCCGCTTGGAGAGGCGGTCGATGTACAGGTACCCGTACAGGTGGTCTGTCTCGTGCTGCAGGCAGCGCGCGAAGTAACCGGTGCCGCGCACCTTGACGGGGTTGCCCTTCGCGTCCTGCCCGGTCACCTCGGCGTAGTCCGGGCGGGCCAGCGGGGCGTACGCCGTCGGGACCGAGAGGCAGCCCTCTCCCGAGTCGTCCAGGCTGCGCCTCTCGGCGGGCAGGTCCTGGAGCACCGGGTTGCAGATGACACCGACGTGGCGCACGCCGTCGTCATCCATGCAGTCGTAGACGAAGACCTTCAGGTCGACGCCGACCTGGTTGGCGGCCACGCCCACGCCCTGCGCGACGCGCTGGGTCGCGAACATGTCGTCGACCAGCTTGGCGAGCTCGTCGTCGAAGGCCGTGACGTCCTTGCACTCCTTGTGCAGCACCGGGTTGCCGACGACCGTGATCGGCCGGGACGTGCCGCGCTCGCGGTAGGCCGTCTCCCGCTCCTCGCAGTCCTCGGTGTCGATGACGAAGCCCTCGTCGTCGACGGGGAGCACCCCGTCCCCGTCGATGGCCTGCTGCTCAGTGTCCTGCGCCATGTCCGCCGTACGCCTTCCTTGAAACCCTCAAGAGTTTGTGCCGGTACAGCCTACGGCGAAGTGTCAGCAGACCTCTTCGAGATCCCGCCAGTCACGGGAATCCGGACTGTCCGCCACCCAGCCGTCCAGCAGACCGCGTACCAGCGCGGCGGGCGCCGCGAGGCCGCACTCGCGCTCCGGCACCCAGAGCGCGCCGGGGCTGCGGTGGCCCAGCGGGCCCGGGTGGCCCGGCTCGCTGTGGTCGTGCGGGTCCAGGTGCTCGCCGTCGCCCTCGTCGCTCGGCATCCGGGACTCGGAGCACATCCGGCAGAGCAGCCGCACGGACGACGACCAGTCCTCGGCGGCGAAGCCCGCGTCGGCCGCGAGCCGCTCCAGGGCGTCCCTGTCGTCCTCGGTGGCGGCCTCCAGGAGGACCACCCAGGTCGGCACGGGTGAGGGCGCCCACAGCTCGATCTCGTCGAAGACGGGGTACGAGTGCCCGTCGCCCGTCGTCCGCTCGCCGTGCGGGACGCCGTCGTGCAGCACGACCTCGCCCCAGCGGCGCCCGGAGGACGGCAGCGGAATGGACAGGACCTCCATACGGGCCGGGTCGAGCCGGCGGCCCCACACGACCTCGGCCTCACCCTCCGGGGAGAGCCGCACGGCCGCGCTGCCCAGCTCCATGCCCGTCGGCTCGCCGGAGGCGGCCACACCGCCGGGCACCCGCAGGCCGTACGCCTGCCAGGCGCGGCGGGCCAGGGGCCAGTCCTGGAGCGCGGTCGCCGCGATGCCGACGTTCCACCAGTCGGGGGCGCCCGCGGAACGGTCCAGGAGCGCGACGGCGCGCAGCCCCGCGGCCCGAGCCTGCTCCCAGTCGTGCCGGAACTTGTGCAGCAGCGCCAGGTTGAACCAGGACTCGGACAGCCAGGGTTCGAGATCCGCCGCACGCGTGAGCAGCGCTCCCGCGTCCTCGTACCGGCCGTCGCCGATCAGCGTGAACGCGCGGTCGGTCGCCTGCCGCCATGAGGCGGAGGGCCGGTGCCGTCCCTTGCCGAAGATCCTCACGATTCCCGCCTGATTCCCGCCTGCCACGTTTTCCGTAGGTCGCTTGTCGTCGGGGCGCGGCGTCGGGGGCCGTACCCCCGCGCGCCCCATTTCCTGTCTTCTTCGCATCCAACCACGGACGGTCGGACAGCCGCTCATTACCCATGGGTTACCCAGCCCGGCGCGAGGTAAGGCCACGGGTGAGGCCGTCCCTCGACAGGACGCGCGCCAAGGACTCCACGACCTCCGCCTGGTAGTCGTGGCCGGTGGCCAGGCGGAGCCGCTCCAAGGCCTTGAGCGGGCCGTCCAGCGCCCCTGATGGTCCTTCTCCCCGCGCCATCTCGTCGTACGCGTTCGCCGTCCGCACAATACGTGCGGTGAGGGGCTGTTCGCGGTACGGGTCGGCCTGCCGCTCCACGACGACGGCGACGGCGGCGTCCACCCCGGTCTGGCGGACGACGGCGCCGCCGAGCAGGGCTATTCGGCGCTGTTCCGCCTCGGAGAGCGCGGCGGTGGCGCCCGCGGGGACGGGGTCGACCAGGGAGAGCTGGCCGATGTCGTGCATGAGCGCCGCGTGCTCGAGGACGGTGAGGTCCGACTCGCAGAGACCGAGGTCACGCCCGACGGCCCGGCTCAGACCGGCCACGCGGTGCGCGTGGCCCTGCGGGGTGTATCCGGCGATCTCGGTGGCCCTGGCCAGGGAGGCGATGGTCTGCCGGTAGGTGGCCCGCACGGCCGCGTACCGCCGGAAGGAGAGCTGGGTGAGCAGCAGCGGGAGGCTGAACACGGGCAGTGCCCACAGCCCCGCCACGGCCACCGCGAGCGCCATCACGGCGCCGCTCGCGCAGACGGCGGAGCCGATGCCGAGCATCGCCCGCAGCTCCTCCCGCAGCAGCGGCCCGAACGGCCACCGGGTGCGGGCGTGCGCCGTCACGGCGGCCAGGACGGCGTCGCAGAGCGCGGTGAGGACGAGCAGGGCGACGATGACGAACGCGAAGTACGGCCCGTGTCCCACCCACTCCCCGAACTTGCCCGCGTTGTACAGGGGTTGGAAGCACGCGGCGGCGAACCCGACGGTCAGCACGCGCCGGGCCATCTGGTCGAGCGTGGGGCCTCGGCCGAGCGCGACGTTCGGCACCGCGCCGACGAGGGCGGCGGCGACGACCACGGCGAGCACCTGCAGCACTCCGTGGTGCGTGGCGTGCCCGGCGTCCTCGCCGAGCAGGGCGTACGCGAGGGCCCCCGCGGCGCCGAGCGGTGCGGGCTCCCTGTCCCCGCCGCTCCCCCACCGGGCCAGCTCGCCGAGGGCGATCAGGACGCCGAAGGCGAGGGCGGCCCGGCCCTCGGCGATGCCGTGCCAGAGGGTCCAGACGAGGGAGGCGCAGGCGAGCAGCCCGGCCAGGCAGACGACCGCACCGGGCAGCCGCGAGGGCGGCCTCACCGGGCCGCCGGTCGCACGGCGGCGGGGGCGGGGGCGGGCGCGGGCGCCGGTGCGGGCAGGGCTGCGGGCGGCACGGGTGCGTCCTGCTCCGGTCCGCCTTGTTCCGGTACGTCCGCCGTGACCTCGGGGTGCCATCCGTACCGGTCGAGGGCGCGGGTGAGCGCCCCGACCATCACGGGGTCGAAGTGGGCACCCGCGCACCGGGTGAGCTCGGCCACCGCGGCCTCGACGGGTCTGGCGCGTCGGTAGGAGCGGGTGGACGTCATGGCGTCGAAGGCGTCGGCGACCGCGACCACCCGCGCGCACTCGGGGATCTGCGGCCCGGTGAGCCCGTAGGGGTAGCCGCCGCCGTCCATGCGCTCGTGGTGGTGGAGGATCGCGGCGCGCGCCTCGCCGAGGAACCCGATGCCGCGCACCATCTCGTGGCCGTACTCGGGGTGGAGCTCGATGATGCGCCGCTCCTCGGGCGTCAGCGGTCCGTCCTTGCGCAACAGCCGGGTGGGGACGCCGAGTTTGCCGACGTCGTGCAGGATCCCGGCGAACCGGAGCACCTCGACGCGGTCGTCGTCCATGCCCAGTTCGCGTGCGATCAGCACGGAGGCGCGGCCGACGCGCTCGCTGTGCCCGCGGGTGTACTTGTCCTTGAGGTCGACGGCCTGCACGAGCGCCCGGATGGTGGCCTGGTGGGCGGCCCGCTCGCGGTGGTACTGCGCGAAGGCCCAGCAGGAGACGCCCATCGGCAGGAGTACGAGGAGCGCGGCCGCCGGGCCGTACGGACTGGTCCAGAGCACCGCCATCATCAGTCCCGCGAGTCCGTGCACGGTGACGGGCGCGAGCGAGCGCAGGAAGAGTCCCCGCCAGGCGGTCCGCGCGGGGACGCGTTCGGCGGTCACGAGGACGCCGCCGTCCAGCACGGTGAGCACGGCGGAGAAGGCGAGCACGGCCGCCCCCGCGGGTCCGAGGACGTACGGGAAGTCGGGGGCCGCGGTGGCCGCGGGCCCGCCGAGCGCCGCGTACACACGCGCCGACACCCAGGCGGCCAGGGCGAGTTGGGAGGCGCGCCACAGACGACGCACCCACCGCGGCTCCCGGTCGACCCGGGCGAACAGCGCGCCGGGCACCGCGACGAGCGCGGCGGCGGACGGCGGCAGCAGGAACACCCCGGCGAGCAGTACGGGGAAGAAGGTGCCGAGCCCGCGCGGGACGCGGCCGCCGACGACGCGGCACCTGGTGATCTGCTCGCATCCGGCGTAGAGGACGGCGAGCAGCGCGACGGCGGGCCAGGAGGGGCGCGCGCCGGGGGCGGGCGCGGCGCAGGCCACGCCGGCCAGGGCGACGCACAGGATGTAGACGCGGGCCCGCACCGGCACCGACCGCATGGAGTTCTCCTCCCCGTTCCGGTCCGGAGACTAGAACGGCGCTCTCCCTGCCAGCACCCGGCCGCCGTTAATTAGCACGTTCGAGTGACGGGAGGGGAGAGCGGGCCGCGCGGAGCCCGAGTGAGGCGCTCAGGCCTCGGAGGCGGCCGTGGTGTCCTGCGTGATGTCCTGCTCGGGCACGGCCTGCCCGGAGCGGATGAGGTCGATGCGGCCCATGACCTTGGCCCGCAGGTCGACGGGGACGTCGTCCTGACCGCAGCAGCGCTTCACCAGCTTCTTGACCGCCTGCTCGAGGCCGTACTTCTCCAGGCACGGAGAGCACTCCTCGAAGTGCGTCTCGAACTTGGTGCAGTCGCTGTCCGGCATCTCGTGGTCGAGGAACTCATAGAGATGGTCCAGGACTTCACTGCAGTCAGTCTCGTGCGGCTCTCCGCAGCTCATGAGCCCGAGCCTTTCGTTCCGTTCGACTCCCCGGCACCCGCCGGGACGAGCCCGCGCTCACGGGCGTAGTCCTCCAGCATGCCGCGCAGCTGGCGGCGGCCCCGGTGCAGTCGGGACATCACCGTACCGATGGGTGTCCCCATAATGTCCGCGATCTCCTTGTACGCAAAGCCCTCTACGTCGGCCAGATAGACGGCGATGCGGAATTCCTCGGGGATCGCCTGCAGCGCCCGCTTCACGTCCGTGTCGGGCAGGTGGTCCAGCGCCTGCGACTCGGCCGAGCGCAGACCGGTGGACATGTGCGACTCGGCGCGCGCAAGCTGCCAGTCCTCGATCTCCTCGGCGGCACTGCGCTGGGGCTCGCGCTGCTTCTTGCGGTACGAGTTGATGAACGTGTTGGTGAGGATGCGGTACAGCCACGCCTTGAGGTTCGTGCCCTCACGGAACTGGTGGAACGACGCGTACGCCTTCGCGTAGGTCTCCTGCACCAGGTCCTCCGCGTCCGCCGGGTTGCGCGTCATGCGCAGCGCCGCCGAGTACATCTGGTCGAGGAACGTCAGCGCGTCCCGCTCGAAGCGGGCCGTGCGCTCCGCGGCCGTCTCGGACTTCTCCGAACTCTCTCGGGGCTGCTCCGCCTGGCCGTGCTCGGTCCCTGCGTCGGTCCCAGTGACCGGACCCACCTCCTCCAACGACGTGGTGAGGCCGAAAGCAGCCCCACTCGAATCGGAGGATAGACGACGACCCGCACCCCGCGCCGCCCGAATAGATGCGGTTTTGGGTGCGCTCAGCACCGTCCACTCCAGGTCAGAGGCGCTGGAGCGGTTCGGGCAGATGGTCGAACCCATGCGGCGGACTCCCTCTCGTACGAACAGCTGTCGACGGCGTTTACCGTCTGTCCGCCACAACAGAGGTCACGCGTCCAGCATTCCCGCCCAGCGGGTGACTCCGTCCGTGATGCGCTTCACTGCCTCGTCCTGTCCGATGTCGGCGCGCTTGGGCACGGCGAATCCGTGGTCGCCGAACGGGATCTCCACCAGTTCGTACGTGCCCTCGGGGAACTCGGCGGGCTTCCCGAAGGGGTCGTTGCCGCCCTGCACGACGAGGGTGGGCACGCCGGCGCCGAGCAGTTCGTCGGCGCGGGACTTCTCGGGCTTGCCCGGGGGGTGCAGCGGGAAGCTGAGGGCGAGCACGGCGGCGGCGCCGAGTTCGGTGGCGGTGCGGCAGGCGACGCGGGCACCGGCGCTGCGGCCGCCCGAGATCACCGGCAGCCCCTTCTTCTCCAGTGCGGGCCAGATGCCGCGCCACCCCGTGTCGAGGGTCTTCGGCGCGGGTGCGAGCTTCTTGCCCGCGACGCGCCAGGGCTGCTCGACGAGGGCGACGCTCACGCCGTGCGCGGGCAGGGCGGCGGCGAGTGCCTGGAGGTCGCGGGCCTCGATGCCGCCGCCCGCGCCGTGGCTGACGGCGAGCAGCAGGCGGGCGGTCCCGGCGGGGGCCGGGTGCCAGGTGATGCGCGCCTCACCGGCGTCGGTCGGGATGAGCTCGCTCTTCGGTGCGTCCTTGGTCACGTCAGAAGAGTGTGCCCTCTTCGGGGCCGTCCAGCTCCTTCAGGAGCTCCGGACCGTTGTTGCGCACGTTGCTGACGGCGGTGGACACCGGGAAGGCCCGCATCAGTCCGTGCGGCGGCGGCTCCAGGAGGGTGCGCAGGTCCTCGACGTCCGTGCGGGACGGGTCGAGCCAGCCGTCCCAGCGATCCGGCGTCAGCATGAGCGGCATGCGCGGGTGGATGTCCGCGAGCGAGCGCGGGCCCTCGTCGGGGCCGTCGGCGAGGGGCGCGGTCTCCGCCTCCGTGGTGATCACCGTGCACGTCACCCACCAGGCGAGGGGGTGCTCGTCGGGGAGGGTCCTGTCCCGCCAGAACTCGTAGAGCCCCGCCATGGCGAAGACCGAGCCGTCGGCGGGCGTCACGAAGTAGGGCTGCTTGCGCGGCCGCTTCTTCTTGCCCTCGACCTCCAGCTGCCGCTCCTCGGGGGCGGTCACCCACTCGTAATAGCCGTCGGCGGGGATGACGCAGCGGCGGGAGGTGAAGGCACGCCTGTAGGAGGGCTTTTCGTGGACGGTCTCCGCGCGGGCGTTGATCATCCGGGCGCCGCCCTCGGGCGCCTTGGACCAGGAGGGGACGAGGCCCCACTTCAATGTGCGGAGCTGGCGAACCGGACGCGGGTCGTCGGCGTCTTTCAGGGGGCGGTCGAGGACCGCGTAGACCTCCTTCGTGGGCGCCACGTTGAAGTCGGGGGCGAACTCCTCCTGGGGCTCCTCCCACTTCTCCACCTCGAAGGTCGCCGCGAGATCCTCGGGCCTACGACTGGATGCAAACCGTCCGCACATACGTGCCAGACTGCCAGACCGCGCACGACCTGAGGGAGCCGTCCCAGTAATGGAAAGCACCGCCAACGCCAGTCTGACCGACCTCTGGGACCGCGTCTTCGGCACACAGGCCGCGCCCGAGCAGTGGCTGGTGATCGCGGCGGGCGTCGTCGCCCTCGCGGTCGTCGTCCCGCACAACGTGTGGCGCGTCGCCCGCAACGCGATCACCATCGCGCACGAGGGCGGCCACGGCCTGGTCGCGCTGCTCACCGGGCGCCGCCTCGACGGCATCCGGCTGCACTCGGACACCTCGGGCCTCACCGTCTCGCGCGGCAAGCCGACGGGCCTCGGCATGATCCTCACCGCGGCCGCCGGCTACACCGCTCCCCCGCTGCTCGGCCTCGGCGGCGCCGCGCTGCTCGACTCGGGACGCATCACGGCGTTCCTGTGGATCGCGACGGCCCTGCTCGTCGTGATGCTGGTGATGATCCGCAACGCGTACGGCGCCCTGACGGTGATCCTCACCGGCGGCACGTTCCTGGTCGTCTCCTGGCTGGCGAACACGGACGTGCAGGCGGCGTTCGCGTACGCGGTGGTGTGGTTCCTGCTCCTGGGAGGCGTACGTCCCGCCTTCGAGCTGCAGTCCAAGCGCAGACGCGGGGGCGCGGGCGACTCGGACGCGGATCAGCTCTCCCGGCTCACGCACGTCCCGGCGGGCCTGTGGCTCTTCCTCTTCCACGCCGTCTCGCTCTGCTCCCTGATGGGCGGCGCCCGCTGGCTCCTGGACGTCTGAGCGGCGTCCCTGCCAGCCACTAAAGTGAGGGCATGACCGAAACCCCGGCGCAGCACACCGCCCTCTGGCCCGCCCCGCACGCAAGCGGAGCCGTCACCGCGACGGTCCACGTCCCCGGTTCGAAATCGGTCACCAACCGTGCGTTGGTCCTGGCCGCGCTGGCCGCCGAGCCGGGCTGGCTGCGCCGCCCGCTGCGCTCCCGGGACACGCTGCTGATGGCGGGCGCGCTGCGCGCGATGGGCGTCGGCATCGAGGAGACCGTGTCGTCGAGCTCCTCCGTCGCGGGCGGCCAGGGCGGCACCGGCGAGGCGTGGCGCGTGATCCCCTCGGGCCTGCGCGGCCCGGCCACGGTCGACGTCGGCAACGCCGGCACGGTCATGCGCTTCCTGCCGCCGGTCGCCGCCCTCGCCGACGGCCCCATCCACTTCGACGGCGACCCCCGTTCGTACGAGCGCCCGCTGCACGGCGTCATCGACGCGCTGCGCGTGCTCGGCGCCCGCATCGACGACACGCGGGGAACGCCCGGCGCGCTGCCGCTGACCGTGCACGGCTGCGGCGCCCTGGAGGGCGGCCGGGTCGAGATCGACGCGTCGTCGTCCTCGCAGTTCGTGAGCGCCCTGCTGCTCTCGGGCCCGGGCTTCAACCAGGGCGTGGAGGTCCGGCACGTGGGCGGTGCGCTGCCGTCGATGCCGCACATCCGGATGACCGTCGACATGCTGCGCTCGGTCGGCGCGCAGGTCGACACCCCCGAGGCGGGCGGCGAGCCGAACGTGTGGCGGGTCACCCCGGGCGCCCTGCTCGGCCGCGACCTGACCGTCGAGCCCGACCTGTCGAACGCCCAGCCGTTCCTCGCCGCCGCCCTGATCACCGGCGGCACGGTCACGATCCCCGACTGGCCCGCGCACACCACGCAGCCCGGCGACGCGCTGCGCGAGATCTTCACCGAGATGGGCGGTTCCTGCGAGCTGACCGAGCAGGGTCTGGTCCTCACCGGCTCCGGGTCGGTCCACGGCATCGACGTGGACCTCAGCGAGGTCGGCGAGCTGACCCCCGGCATCGCGGCGGTCGCGGCCCTCGCGGACTCCCCCTCGACGCTGCGCGGCGTCGCCCACCTGCGCCTGCACGAGACGGACCGCCTGGCCGCGCTCACCAAGGAGATCAACGAGCTCGGCGGCGACGTCACGGAGACCGCCGACGGCCTGCACATCAAGCCGCGCCGACTGCACGGCGGCATCTTCCACACGTACGACGACCACCGCATGGCGACGGCGGGCGCGATCATCGGCCTCGCGGTGGACGGCGTACAGATCGAGAACGTCGCGACGACGGCGAAGACGCTCCCTGACTTCCCCGACCTCTGGACCGGGATGCTGGGGAACTGACGGGCGGATCGAGAACCATGCGCCGCTACGGCAAGAACCCCGACGAGGACGACATCCGCGTCCGCCCCAACCGCAAGGGCAACCGCCCCCGCACCCACATCAGGCCCAAGCACGAGGACGCCGCCGAGGGCATGGTCCTCACCGTCGACCGCGGAAGGCTCACCGTCCTGGTCGACGACCGCGTCGTGATGGCGATGAAGGCCCGCGAACTGGGCCGCAAGGCCGCCGTGGTGGGTGACAGGGTCGCGGTCGTCGGGGATCTCTCCGGCAAGAAGGACACACTCGCGCGGATCGTGCGGATCTCGGAGCGCAGCTCCGTCCTGCGGCGCACCGCGGACGACGACGACCCGTACGAGCGGGTGGTCGTCGCCAACGCCGACCAGCTGGCCATCGTCACGGCCCTCGCCGACCCCGAACCGCGGCCGCGGCTGATCGACCGGTGCGTCGTGGCGGCGTACGACGGCGGCCTGGAGCCGATCCTCGTGCTCACCAAGTCGGACCTGGCCTCCGCCGACAAGCTCCTGGAGACGTACGCCGCCCTCGACATCCCCTATGTCGTCACCAGCCGCGAGGAGTTCACCGACGGCGCGGAGCTCGCGCGCGTCCACGAGCTGCTCGACGGCAAGGTCACCGCTTTCGTCGGGCACTCCGGGGTCGGCAAGACGACGCTCGTCAACGCACTCGTACCGGAGGAGCGGCGGCGGACGACGGGGCACGTCAACGCGGTCACGGGCCGCGGCAGGCACACGACGACCTCCGCCCTCGCGCTCCCCCTGGAGGGCTCCGACGGCTGGGTGATCGACACGCCGGGCGTGCGGTCGTTCGGCCTCAACCACGTCGACCCGTCGCGCGTCATCCTCGCCTTCCCCGATCTGGAGCCGGGGACGGTGGAGTGCCCGCGCGGCTGCAGCCACGACGAGAAGGACTGCGCCCTGGACGCGTGGGTGGCCGCCGGGCACGCGGATCCGTCCCGCCTCTACTCCCTGCGCAGGCTGCTCGCCACACGGGAGCGGCGCGAAGACGACTGATCTCTGCGTTGTTCGCGCCCGGACGGCAAAGGTAAATGCATAATCGCACCAAGCCGGATTCAAGCCAGACGAAGCGGCCTCGGGACGCGGGCGAGTACGGGAGGCAAGGACATGGCGTGGCTGCTGGTCATCGTCGCGGGGATCCTCGAGACCGGCTTCGCGGTCTGTCTCAAGCTGTCCCACGGTTTCACCCGGCTCTGGCCCACGATCGCGTTCGCCTGCTTCGCCCTGGGCAGCTTCGGTCTGCTGACGCTCGCGCTGCGGAAGCTGGACGTGGGTCCCGCGTACGCGGTCTGGACGGGCATCGGCGCCGCGGGCACGGCCATCTACGGGATGATCTTCCTCGGTGACCTGGTCTCCACGCTGAAGATCGTCTCGATCTCCTTCGTCATCATCGGCGTGATCGGCCTGCAGCTGTCGGGCTCGGCGCACTGAGGTGAACCGGGGCGCACTGAATCCCGTGCGTGTACGCCTACTTGGCCCCCACCCAGCGCCCGATGGCCCCGCGGACCACTTCCGCGGGGTCGTCGTCGTTCCCGGCGGGCGCGATGACGTAGGACAGGGCGAGGCGGACGGCGCTCTCACAGGCGCGGGCGAGGTCGGGGTCCCTGACGCGGCCGCGGCCGCCGAGCGCGAGGACCGCGCGGTCCCGCACGAGGGCGAGCAGCTCCCCTGCGGAGGGCACTCCCGCGTCCGCGCGGCGCTGCGCGGGCACGGAGGACGTCGATCCGGCGGCGCGGCTCGGCGCGGGAAGGCGCTCGCTCCAGCAGCCGGTGAGGGCGGCGCGCACGAGGACGTTGGTGCGGGCGGCGCCCACCGTCCACGCGGCGACGGCGGCGAGCCGGTCGGCGGGTTCGCGCTCCTCGGCGAGTGCGCGTTCGACGCCGTGCAGATAGCCGTCCGTCTCGCGCCGCAGCAGGGCGCGGGCGAGGCCGTCCTTGCTGCCGAACTCGTTGTAGAGGGTCTGCCGGGAGACCCCGGCGGTCGCCGCCACATCGACCATGCGGACACCGGGCCACGGCCGTCGCGCGAGCGCTGTGTACGCCGCGTCCAGTAAGGATTCCCGTGCTGCAGGCATCGTCGCCTCCGGGTCAGAGCGGCTCCCGTGCCAGAGTTGACGCGCTCGGCGGCACTGTCAATAGCTCCGGCAGCATGTGCCCGGTGCGCGCGGCACGGCCCTGTGGATCGTGTCGATCGAGATCGATACTGTTCACCCATGCCCGACTACCACGATGATCTGCGTCTCGCCCACGTCCTCGCGGACGCCGCCGACGCCGTGACCATGGACCGGTTCAAGGCCCTCGACCTGAAGGTGGAGACCAAGCCGGACATGACGCCGGTGAGCGAGGCCGACAAGGCCGCCGAGGAGCTGATCCGTGGCCACCTCCAGCGGGCCAGGCCGCGCGACGCGATCCTCGGCGAGGAGTACGGCGTCGAGGGCACGGGACCGCGCCGCTGGGTGGTCGACCCGATCGACGGCACCAAGAACTACGTACGCGGCGTCCCGGTGTGGGCCACCCTCATCGCCCTGACGGAAGCGGGCGAGGGCGGCTACCAGCCGGTGGTCGGGGTCGTCTCGGCGCCCGCGCTCGGCCGCCGCTGGTGGGCCGCGAAGGGCGGCGGCGCCTACACGGGCCGCTCCCTCACCTCGGCGACGCCGCTGCGGGTCTCCAAGGTCTCGCGGCTCGCGGACGCCTCGCTGGCGTACTCCTCGCTCTCCGGCTGGGAGGAGCAGGGCCGCCTCGACGGGTTCCTCGACCTCACGCGGTCGGTCTGGCGCACGCGCGGATACGGCGACTTCTGGCCGTACATGATGGTCGCCGAGGGCTCGGTCGACATCTGCGCCGAACCGGAGCTCTCGCTCTGGGACATGGCGGCGACCGCGATCGTGGTGACGGAGGCGGGCGGCACCTTCACCGGCCTCGACGGCAGGCCCGGCCCCCACAGCGGCAACGCGGCGGCGTCGAACGGCCTGCTCCACGACGAACTGCTCGGCTACCTCAACCAGCGGTACTGACCGGCCCCCGACCGGAGGCAGCAACTGACCCCGCCCGGCCCCTTGCTGGCCCCCTGCGGGGCTGCGACTCTATGAGTCCCCCCACTTGTGAACTTGTGAATCCGTTCTCCAGCAGGTAGCGGAGGCAATCCTTCGCCCACCGGGAGGCCGCGGTTTCACCAAGGAGGTGGCTCACGCCCATGCTCGTCCGCGACGCCATGAGCACGGTGGTCCTGACCATCGGCCCCACCCACACCCTGCGCCAGGCGGCCAGGCTGATGTCAGCGCGCCACGTCGGAGCAGCTGTCGTCCTCGACCCCGACACCTACGGGCTCGGCATCCTGACCGAGCGCGACGTCCTCAACTCCCTCGCCCTCGGCCAGAGCCCGGACACCGAGATCGCCGGCACCCACACCACGACCGAAGTCGTCTTCGCCACCCCGGCATGGACCCTGGAGGAAGCGGCGGACGCCATGGCCCACGGCGGCTTCCGGCATCTGATCGTCATGGACGGGAACGAGCCCACGGGCATCGTCTCGGTGCGCGACATCATCCGCTGCTGGGCGCCCGACCGGCGCGCGGCGGCCCAGTTGACGGGGTGAGAGCACGGCGGCGGGCCGGTCCCCCGAGGGGAAACCGGCCCGCCGTCTCTCTACGACAAGTGGTGCTGGTCAGCCGCGCAGGGCCTGGACCGCGGCCTCCAGCCGCTTGCCGAAGTCTCCGTCGGCCTGACGGAAGTTGTTGATGCCGCGGTCCACGATGTCCTCGCGCGAGACCTTGGCGAGGAAGCCCGCCAGGTTGTCGACCAGGCGGTTCTTCTCGTCCTCGGACATCAGGCGGTAGAGGTTGCCCGCCTGCACGAAGTCGTTGTCCTCGGCGTGCCGGGGCGTCTCGTGGTTGCCCGTGGCGCCGGTGACGGGAACGGGCTGCCACAGCGCGCGGTCCGTCTGGAAGGGGCCGCCGAAGCTGTTCGGCTCGTAGTTCTTCGCGCCCTTGTGGCGGCCGTCGTACAGGAAGCCGTCACGGGAGTTGGTGCGCGCCTCGGTGGCGTGCGGGCGGTTCACCGGCAGGTGGTCGGCGTTGATGCCGACGCGGTAGCGGTGGGCGTCGCCGTAGGCGAAGAGGCGTCCCTGGAGCATCTTGTCGGGGGACGGGCCGATGCCGGGCACGAAGTGGGCGGGGCTGAAGATGGACTGCTCGACCTCGGCGAAGACGTTCTCCGGGTTGCGGTTGAGCTCCAGCTTGCCGATCTCGATCGGCGGGTAGTCCGCGTGCGGCCACACCTTGGTGAGGTCGAACGGGTTGAAGCGGTAGGTCGCCGCGTCCGCCGCCGGCATGATCTGCACCTGCACGGACCAGGACGGGAAGTCGCCGCGCTCGATCGACTCGCGCAGGTCGCGCTGGTGGGAGTCGGGGTCCTCACCGGCGAGCTTGTTGGCCTCGTCCTGCGTGAGGTTCTTGATGCCCTGGTCGGTCTTGAAGTGGTACTTGACCCAGAAGACCTCGCCGGCCTCGTTGTTCCACTGGAAGGTGTGCGAGCCGAAGCCGTCCATGTGGCGGTACGAGGCGGGGATGCCGCGGTCGCCGAAGAGCCAGGTCACCTGGTGGGTGCTCTCCGGGCTGAGGCCCCAGAAGTCCCAGACGTTGTCCGCCTCCTGCGAGCCCGTGTAGGGGTCCCGCTTCTGGGTGTGGATGAAGTCGGGGAACTTGATGGCGTCCCGGATGAAGAAGACCGGGGTGTTGTTGCCGACGAGGTCGTAGTTGCCCTCTTCGGTGTAGAACTTCAGCGCCCAGCCGCGCGGGTCGCGCACCGCGTCGGCCGCGCCGAGGTTGCCGGCGACGGTGGAGAAGCGCAGGAACGTCTCGGTCTGCTTGCCGACCTCGGAGAGGAACTTGGCGCGCGTCCACTGGGAGACGTCACGGGTGAGCGTGAACGTGCCGTAGGCACCCGCGCCACGGGCGTGCACCACGCGCTCCGGGATCCGCTCACGGTTGAAGTGGGCGAGCTTCTCCAGCAGGAGCTGGTCCTGCACGAGCACCGGACCGCCGAGGCCCGCGGTCTCGCTTTGCTGATTGTCGGCGACCGGCGCTCCGGCCTCCGTGGTGAGCGGTCCCTGCGTCACGTGCGCCTCCTGCGTCATACCTGCAAGTCCTGTCCTTGGCGTGCTGCCCATGGCGTGCGGTTCCCGCCTTCGCCGTACTAGATCCTACGATAGACTTTGTCTAAGTCAAGCGAGAATCCAAAGTCACACCCGTTCGGGATTTAGGTCCCCTGCCTGTTAGGCTGGTTTCCATGAGTGACCTGTTGGAACGACTGCGCGGACGCGGTTGGCGCATGACAGCGCAGCGACGCGTCGTGGCCGAGGTCCTCGACGGGGACCACGTCCACCTCACGGCGGACGAAGTGCACGCCCGCGCCGCGGACAAGCTGCCCGAGATCTCCCGCGCCACCGTCTACAACACGCTGGGCGAGCTGGTGACCCTCGGCGAGATCCTCGAGGTCTCGACCGACCGCCGCGCGAAGCGGTACGACCCGAACGCCCACCGCCCCCACCAGCACCTGGTCTGCGCCCGCTGCGGCGCGATCCGTGACGTGCACCCCACGGGCAACCCCCTGGCGAGCCTCCCCGACTCGGAGCGCTTCGGCTTCACGGTCGAGGACGTCGAGGTCACGTACCGAGGGGTCTGCCCCAACTGCGCGGGCGCGTAGCCACCCTCCCCCCTGCACACGCGAAGCCCCCGGCGCCCTCTGTGGCGCCGGGGGCTTCCGCGTACTCCGGGGAATATCGCGCGCTCTCGGGGCTTCCTCGCACTCCGGGGACTTCCGTGCGCTCTCGGGGCTTCCAGAAACTGACGGGCCGTCATATCGTCGGCGGGCCCATGTCCGTACGCCCTCCGCGAGGAGATCCCCGTGGGAGACCCGCACCCGAAACTAGAAGCCCACGAACTCACCCGAACGTTCGGCCGCGCCGCCGGGGCGGTGCACGCACTCGGCCCCCTGGACCTGACCATCGCACCCGGCGACTTCACCTGCGTGGTGGGCCCCTCCGGCTGCGGGAAGTCGACGCTCCTGCGCATCGCAGCCGGCCTGCTGCGACCCACCTCCGGCGAGCTGAGCATCCGCACGGCCGCGCGGCGCCCCGTCGCCATGATCTTCCAGGACTACGGCATCTACGACTGGAAGACGGTGCAGGCCAACGTCCGTTTCGGCCTCGACATCCAGAAGGTCCCGCGCCGCGAGGCGAACGCCCGCGCCACACGGTGGCTGACCCGCATGGGCCTCGCCGACGTCGCCGACGCCTACCCCGCCACCCTCTCCGGCGGCATGCGCCAGCGCGTCGCCATCGCCCGCGCCCTGGCGGTGGAGCCCGAGATCCTCCTGATGGATGAGCCCTTCGCGGCCCTCGACGCCCAACTCCGCACCATCCTTCAGGATGAGCTGCTGGCCCTCACGCAGACCACGGAAACCACCACCCTTTTCATCACGCACAGCCTCGAAGAGGCCATCGTTCTCGGCGACCGCGTCCTGGTGATGTCGGCCGGACCGGGACGCTTCATCGCCGAACGCCGCCCGCCGTTCCCCCGCCCCCGCAGCGGAGAGGTGCGGGCGGCACCGGAGTTCACCGCGCTCAAGAGCGAGCTGTGGGAGCTGCTGCGGGGCGAGGTCGGCGTCAGGGCGGTCGCATGAGCACCGTCACGGACAAGGCGCGCGGGGACGAGGGCCTCTTGGTGCGGCGCCCCGGCCCCCAGGAGCTGCATCCCGCCCGGACCCATCGCAGGCGCCGCGCCCTGGAACTGTCGCTCGCCATGGGTGTCCCCCTGGCGCTGATCCTGCTCTGGCAGCTCGCGGCGGTGAGCGGCTGGATCGACGACCGCGTCTACCCCGCGCCGCAGACGATCCTGGAGGACGGCTGGCACCGGGCCGCCGACGGTGAGCTGTGGCCGGACGTGTGGGCCACGCTGAAGCGCGTGCTCGCCGGGTACGCGATCGGGACGGTCGCCGGGTACGCGCTGGGCCTTCTGATGGGCTCCCTGTCCGTCGTACGGGCCGCTCTGGAGCCCACGCTCGACGCCCTGTACGTCGTGCCCAAGCTGGCGCTGCTGCCCGTCTTCCTCAACATGTTCGGCCTCGGCGAGGGCCCGCAGATCGCGCTCGTCGCCGCCACGGTCTTCTTCTTCGTCTGGATCTCGACGATGGCCGCGGTCCTCGCCGTCCCGTCCGGGCACCGTGACGCCGGGCAGGTCTTCGGCGCCTCGCCCTGGCAGATGTTCCGCCATGTCCTGCTGCCCGCGTCCCTGCCGGCCGTCCTTGTCGGCGCGCGGATCGCCGCGGGGGTCGCGGTCCTCGTGATCGTGGCCTCGGAGCAGATCGCGGCGGCCGACGGGCTCGGGCACCTCATCTTCGACTCGCGGGCCCTCTTCCAGAACGACGTGATGTTCGTCGGCATCGTCTGTGTGGCCGTCCTCGGCGTCGTCTTCTCCGAGCTGGTGCGGATCGCGGGCCGGCTGCTCACTCCGTGGGCTCCCCGGGACCGGGGCCGGAGCCAGTCGTGACCAACCTGCCCCCGGGAGGCTCCATGCGTACCCGTACCACCGCTCTCGCACTTCTCATGGCGGGCTCGCTGCTCGCGGCGGCGGGCTGCGCGAAGGAGGACGACGCACCACCGCCCGCCGGGCCCGCGAAGCCCCGCGCCGTCAGCCCGGTGGCGGGCTGCGGCAAGGCCGGTTGGACCGACCCCGCCGATCTGACCCCCGACCGTAAACCGGCCCGCTGCACCCCTGGCGCCCCCGCTCCCGAACCGCTCGCCGAGAAGCGGGACCTCACGATCGCCACCGGCACCCTGAGCGCCGAGTACGTGGCACCCCTCCAGATGGCCGTCGAGAAGGGCGAGTTCAAAAAGGAGGGCCTTAACGTCGACCTGAAGGTCCTGCCCACCCCCGACGCGCTCCCCCTCCTCGCGAAGGGCGACATCGACGCCCAGTGGGCCGCTCCGGAGGCCGCGGTGATGAACGGCATCACCAGCGGCTTCGACATCAAGTGGACGGCCGGCAACTTCTCCCCGGACCCCCGCTCCAAGAGCGGCCTGTGGGTACGCCTGAAGGATGACGAGACAGCGGACCACGTCCCCATGGCGGGCCGCACGCTCGGCACGATGATCGGCAAGGGGTCCGTCATCGCGTACCCCATGGGCAAGGCGCTCGGCAAGCACGGCGGCGGGCTCGACAAGATCCGGTTCCAGCAGCTCGGCTCGGCGGACGTCCTCACCGCGCTCCAGAACGGCGGCACCGACGCGGCCTGGCTGCTGGATCCGGTGTGGCGCAAGATCGACGGCGACAAGCGGTTCGCGTTCCTCGGCGGCCAGCCACAGGCCGAACCGCTCGGCGGCCTCGTCTTCGGACCGAACCTCCTGAAGAAGGACCCGGACGCGGGTGTCGCGCTGCTGCGCGCATACATCCGGACGGTGAACACGTACTTCGCGGGTGACTACAAGGCCGACAAGACCTTCGCGACGGAGCTCGCCAAGCTGCTCAGCACGGACAAGGAGGTCCTGCTGGCCACGCCGTCGCTGCGCATGGACTGGGAGATCCGGGCGGGGACGACGGACCGTCTGCAGGACGCGTACCGCGCGGCGGGCGTCTCGAAGGGCGCCAAGGTGCCGGAGAAGAGGGCGGTGGACCGCGAGCTGTACGAAGAGGCGGTGGGCCACAAGTAAGCGGTGCGCCGACGCGGCCCAGCCGGGGGCACAAATGAGTCGAGGGCCGGAAACCAATTGGCTTCCGGCCCTCGACCGTCAGTAGCGGGGACAGGATTTGAACCTGCGACCTCTGGGTTATGAGCCCAGCGAGCTACCGAGCTGCTCCACCCCGCGTCGGTGAATACAACTCTACGTCAGCGCTACGACCAGCGCAAATCCGTTCCCCTGGCGTGCGGCACCGGCATCCGGGGCCTACGCCGTCAGCTCCTGCCGCAGCGCCTCGCGCAGGCGCCCCGCACGCTCGGCGACCTCCGCGGGACCGAGGTCGACGGCGCGCGAGGCCCACCGCTGCCCCTGCGCCAGCTGCCCGCGCCGGGCGTACAGCAGGGCGAGCCGGAGCGCCGCCCGCCCGTGCCCCGCGTCGGCGGCCCGGGTCCACCACAGCGCGGCCTCCGGCTCGCTGCCCTCCCGGGCCAGGAGCAGCCCCAGGTTGAACGCGCCGTTGCTGCTGCCCGCCTCCGCCGCCGTGCGGTACCACCGCGCGGCCTCGACGACGTCTCCGCGGGCCGAGGCGAGCATGCCGACCCGGACCTGGGCACGGCGGTGGCCCATTTCGGCCGCCCGTTCGTACCACTCCTCGCACTCGGTCTTCTCCGCCGCGGGCTCGCCGAGGACCGGCGCCTCGGCCGGGGGGCGCCGGGCGTCGAGCAGCGTTCCGAGGCGGTACGCCGCTTCGGCGCTGCCGCCGCCCGCCGCGCACCGCAGGTGCCGCTCGGCCTCCTGCTCGTCACCCTCGCGCAGCCGCGCGGTGCCGACTTGGAGGGCGGCGTCGGTGTGCCCTGCGGCCGCCGCCCGCTCGTACCACCGCAGGGCGGCTGCCTCGTCGTCGCGGCTCGCGTAGAGGATCCCGAGGTTGAACGCGGCGTCGACGCTGCCCGCCTCCGCGGCCTTGGAGAACCACGGCTCGGCGCCTGCCGCGTCGCCGCCCTGGAGCAGCAGCACGGCGAGCGCGTTGGCCGCCTCGCGGTGTCCCGCGTACGCGGCGCGGCGGTACCACTGGTCGGCGTGCGCGGTGCGGCCCTGCTCGGCGCAGAGCAACCCGAGGTTGTACGCGCCGTTCACGTCGCCCGCGTCCATGGCGGCGCGGTACCAGCGCTCGGCGGTCTGCGTCTCGCCCCGCTCGGCGTGCAGGGCGCCCAGCGCGTTCGCGGCGTTGCCGTCACCGTCCTGGGCAGCCTTGAGCCACCACACGGCGGCGCTCTCCTCGTCGCCCGCGTCCCGGAGCAGGAACCCGAGGGCGCAGGCCGCCCGGGACTCGCCGTCCTTGGCGGAGTTGAGGTACCAGCGTCCGGCCTCCTTCAGCTCGCCGCGCCGCTCCAGGATCGCGCCGAGGTGCAGCGCGGCCCTGCGGTGGCCGCGGGCGGCCGCTTGGCGGTACCACTGCTCGGCCTCGTCGGCGGGCGTGCGCGTCGCATCACCAGCACGGTCCGTGCGGTCCGTGCGGTCCGTGCGGCGTCGCGGGGCCGCTGTGGGGCGCTCGGCACGCTCCGGGCGCTCCGTGGTGGCACGCCGGTCGAGCGCGCGGGCCAGGCGGTAGGCGGCCTCGCGGTGGCCGCGCTCGGCGGCGGCGCGCAGCCAGCGCTCGGCCCCGACGTCGCCGCGGTGCTCCAGGAGGTCGGCCAGCGCGTACGCCCCGAGGGTGTGGCCCTGCTCGGCGGACTGGCGCAGCCAGTACTCGGCGGCGGGTTCGTCGCCGCGCTCGCGGTGGTGCCTGCCGAGCGCGTGCGCAGCGGCGGCGGACCCGGCGACGGCGGCGACCCGCCACCAGCCGGCGGCCTCGTCGGCGTACCCGCGCTGGTGCAGGAGGACTCCGAGGTTGTTGGCGGCGGCGCGGTCGCCCTCGGCGGTCGCCGCGCGCAGCAGAGATTCGGCACCGTCGAGATCACCGCGGCGCAGCAGAAGGCTTCCGAGAACGCTCATCGCGTCCACGTCGCCGGCCTCGGCGGCCAGCCGGTGGCGCATCTCCTCGGCGGCCGCCCCGGGATCCTCCCGGTCGGCCGGCTGCACAAACCGCCCTGTCTCCAACAGAGTTGCCTTGTCCCCCATAACGTCCATCGTCGCACCACCTGCAACCTGGGTACATCTGGTATACCGCAGCCAGTGAGGTCACTTCAGCGTTTTGTCGACATGCCCACAGAGAGATAAGTCAAACACAGATCCCCCAACTCTCCCCCGACCGAGCACGGTTCACATTTCTTGGCATAGGCCACCCGCACACGACAGGCACCGCTGCACACGACGAAGGCCCGGATCCGTAAGGATCCGGGCCTTCACCTTGCAGTAGCGGGGACAGGATTTGAACCTGCGACCTCTGGGTTATGAGCCCAGCGAGCTACCGAGCTGCTCCACCCCGCGCCGTTGTGTTCAAACCGTACCACGGCGCGAGGTGGGTGCTTTACCGCCCGCTAACCGGACTGGTCCCCATCCTGACCAGCGTCCTTGTCCGCGTCCTTCTTGTCGGCGCTCTTGTCGGCGTCCTTGTCCGCGCTCTTGTCGCTCTTCTCGGCGGCCTTCTGCGAGGCCTCCTCGGCCCGCTCAAGGGCCTCCTGAAGGCGGTCCTGCGCCTCGCCGTACTTCTTCCAGTCGCCGTCCTTCATGGCCTTCTCACCGTCCTCGAACGCCGTCTGGGCGTCGTCGAGGGCCGCCTGCACCGTCGGATCGTTCGTCTTCGGTGGCTTGGTCGGCTCGTCGCCGTCCTGGTCGGCCGGTGGCTTGGTGGTCCCCTCCGTACTGAAGACCTGGTTCAGGCCCTCCCCGAGGGTGTCCGCGAAGGCGGTCTCCGTGCCGTACGACACCGCGACCTTCTTCAGAAGGGGATACGCCGACTTGCGTCCCTGTACGTAGACGGGTTCGACGTACAGGAAGCCGTCGTCCAGTGGCACGGTCAGCAGATTGCCGTAGAGGACGTCGGAGTCGGCGCCCTTCATGTCCCGGACGAAGTTGCCGACTTCTGTCATGGAGTTCAGCTTGTTCTGCACTTGTTCAGGGCCGTCGACGTCGCCCTGGACTCTGAGCAGCTGCATCTTGCCGTAGTTCTTGCTTCTGGCGTCGGCGTCGACCGTCATGAACGCCCGTAGGTTGGGCCGCTCGCTCGGGGTGAACGTCGTCGTCAGGGAGAACTGCTGCTGCGTCTGGCCCGGCGACTTCATGGACAGGTAGTACGGCGGGACCGCGCTGTCGTCCTTCTTCGTCGGGTCGTTCGGCACCTGCCAGGCGTCACTCGCGTTGTAGAACTGGCCGGGGTCCGTGACGTGGTACTTCGTGAGCAGTTCGCGCTGCACCTTGAACATGTCCTGCGGGTAGCGCAGGTGGTCCATGAGCTTCGGCGGGATGTCGCTCTTGTCCTTGACGGTCCCCGGGAACGCCTTCTTCCAGGTCTTCAGGACCGGGTCCTGCTCGTCCCAGGTATAGAGTTTGACGTCACCGGTGTACGCGTCGACGGTCGCCTTCACCGAGTTCCGGATGTAGTTGACCTGGTTCTGCTGGGCGATCACCGTGCGCTGGCTGTCGGCCTGCGACAGGGAGTCCGCCGTGGTGTCGCCGAGCGTCGTCCGCGAGGCGTACGGGTAGCCGTTGCTCGTGGTGTAGGCGTCGACGATCCACTGGATGCGGCCGTCGACCACGGTCGGGTAGACGTCGCCGTCGATGGTCAGCCACGGGGCGACCGCCTCGACGCGCTCCTTGGGCGTGCGGTTGTACAGGATCCGCGAACCGTCGCCGATGGCTCCGGAGTAGAGGATCTGCGGCTCTCCGAACGACACCGCGTACGCCGCGCGGTTGATCGGGTTGGAGAGGTTGACGCCGCTGTCGCCCTTGTAGCTGTACGTCTTCTGACCGCCGCCGTTCTCTTCGTAGTCGAGCTCCTTCTGGGGCCCGCCCACGATCGAGTACTGGCTGGTCTTCTCGCCGTAGTAGATCCGCTGTTCGTACTCACCGAGATCGCCGTTGGTCGGCAGACCGGACTCGGTGAACGCCGGAGCGCCCTTGGAGCCCTTCTTCGTCTCCGTGCCCTTGGCGGCGACCATGCCGTACCCGTGCGTGTAGGCGAAGTGGTCGTTGATCCAGTTGCGCTTGTCGAGCTTGTTCACGTCGATCTCGCGCAGGCCGACGATGGTGTCCTGGCCGTTGTACCGGTCCACGTCCAGCGTCTTCGGGAACTGGTAGTAGCTGCGCTCCTGCTCCAGCTGCTGGAAGGTCGGCGAGACGATGTTCGGGTCGTTCAGGCGGTAGTTGGCCGCCGTGTCCGCGTTCTCGCGCTTCTTCTTCGGATCCTCGTCGACCTTCCCCCCGCCCTTGTACTCCTCGGGCTTCACACCATTGATGCCGTAGGCATTGCGGGTGGCCTCGATGTTCTTCTCGATGTACGGCGCTTCCTTGGCCTGCTCGTTCGGCTGGACCTGGAACTTCTGGACGATCGCGGGGTAGAGCCCGCCGATGAGGATCGCCGAGAGCACCATGAGACCGAAGCCGATCACGGGCAGCTGCCAGGTGCGCCGCCAGAGCGTCGCGAAGAAGAGGATCGCGCAGATGACGGCGATGCAGAACAGGATCGTCTTCGCCGGCAGGTACGCGTTCGCGTCGACGTACCGCAGGCCCGTCCAGTTACCGGTCGCCTTGAAGTCGCTGGACTTCACCGCGAGGCCGTACCGGTCGAGCCAGTACGCGATGGCCTTCAGCGACACGAAGACACCGAGCAGCACCGAGAGGTGACCGGTGGCCGCGGCGGTCGCGCGCGCGCCGGGGCTGGTGATCCGCAGCCCGCCGTACAGGTAGTGCGTCAGGGCGGCGGCGACCAGGGAGAGCACCGTCGCCGCGAAGCCGAAGCCGAGCAGGAAGCGGTACCAGGGCAGGTCGAACGCGAAGAACGACACGTCCATGTGGAACTGCGGGTCCTTCTGGCCGAAGGACACACCGTTGACCCACAGGAGCCAGGTGCGCCACTGTCCCGCCGCGGACGCGCCCGCGATCAGCCCCACCAGAGCGGTCACTCCGATGAGGAGCCACTTCTTGTAGGGGGCGATTCCCATGCGGTACCGGTCGAGGCTCTGCTGCTCCATCGACATGGCGCTCAGCGGCGGGCGCAGCCGGTGCGCCAGCCAGATGTTCACGCCGACTGCGGCCGCCATGAGCAGGCCGAAGACGAAGAACAGGCCGATCTTGGTCCACAGGGTCGTCGTGAAGACCGACGAATAGTTGACCGAGCGGTACCACAGCCAGTCCGTCCAGAACCCGGAGAACATGACGAAGGCCATGGCCAGTACGGCAAGGACCCCCAGTGTCATGAGCAGGGTCCGGACGCGCCGGGAGGGTCGGCCCACTCTGATCCGTGGCCCCGTCGGGCCTCCGCCGCGGTCCGGCATCTGGAAAGCCAAGGTGCGCACCTCGAAGTTCGCTGTTGATTCTCTGTTGGTCCGTCAGGCCCCCGAGATCGCGGACCCACACCTATGCAACTTACCTACGCTTTACTCGGTTCCCGTTTCTCGGGACTAACGAGGCAGGATTGTGACCATGTCCAACACTCCCATGGCAGCGAGCCCCCTCACTCGGGCGGTCCTCGAGATCGACGAGTACGTATCCGGCCTCGGCTGGGACCGGCCCGCCCGCCTCTTCGCGCTGGTAGACACGGCGCGACTGCGCACACAGGAACCCGGCCTCGCCTCCCAGCTCGGCCTCGACGACGGCGTGGAACACGCCGGCTACACCCCCATCGAGCAGGAGGAGATTCCCGCGGACAAGCCGCTGGACGAATTCCTCGGCACCATCGCCTGGCCGGACGCGGTGGCGGGCTGCGCCCTCACGGTGGAGCGCCTGATGCTGCCGCCGTCCGCCGAGGCGTCCGTCCCTGACGGTCTCGGTGAGGCGCAGCTCGCGAAGTGGGTGGCCGAGCACCCGGACCGCCAGGAGGTCCGCATGACGGTCGCGGTGCTCCGTGACGGTGCGCGCGAGTCCGCGCTGCGGCTGCGCGAGAAGGACTCGCCGACCGAGGTCCTCACCGGTTCGGCCCTGGTGCCCGGCCTGGCCGAGGCGCTCGCGGCGACGTTCGCGTAGCGGTACGTCTTCTTCCGCTGTACGCGGATTCCGTTCAGTACGCGGGTGGGGCTCCCCACCCGCGTACCGCTGTTTCAGGAGATGTTCAGGCGACGTTTCAGGAGCACTGCGGCAGGCTGCCGGTGTCGCCCTTGCGGATCTTCTCCAGGGACTTCACGGCGTCGGCGATGGTGTCCACCTTGACGAGCGTCAGGCCGTCGGGGACGTCGCCGGCGGCGGCCGCGCAGTTGTCCTTGGGCGTGAGGAAGTACTCGGCGCCCTTCTCGCGCGCGCCGACGGTCTTCATCTCGATGCCGCCGATCGGGCCGACTTTGCCGTTGACCTCGATGGTGCCGGTGCCGGCCACGAAGTTGCCGCCGGTGAGGTCGTCCGGGGTCAGTTTGTCGACGATGCCGAGGGCGAACATCAGACCGGCGCTCGGACCGCCCACGTCGGCCAGCTTGATGTCGATCGTGAACGGGTACGTGTGGTCGGTGCCCGCCTTGATGCCGACGACGGCGTGGTCGGGGTCGTCCTCCGCGGCCTTCGTCGTGATCTTGATTTCGTCGGTCTCGGTCGGCTCCTTGCCCGCCTTCTCGGCGGCCGCCGCGACCTTGACCGGCACGACCGTGAACGTGACGGGCTCGCCGGGCTTGTGCTCGGTGACGAGCTTCGCGACGTCCGTCATCTCCTTGACGGGCTTGCCGTCCACCTTCTTGATGACGTCGCCCGCGTGCAGCTTGCCCTCCGCCGGGTCTCCCTTGAAGACGGTGGAGACGATGACCTGGGACTTCACCGGGATGTCCAGCTCCCTGAGGGCCGCGACCTTGGCGCTCTCCTGGGACTCGCTGAATTCCTCGGCGTTCTCCTGGGAGGACTGCTGTTCGGTCTTGCCGTTCGGGTAGAGCGTGTCGTGCGGCACCACGATGTTGTCGTGGGCCAGCCAGCCGTAGACGGCCTCCGCGAGGTTCATGTTGTAGTCGGCGCTGGTGACCCTGACCGTCGTCATGTTGAGGTGACCGGTCGTCGGATAGGTCTTGCGTCCGGAGATCTGCAGCACCGGCTCACCGTCGTGGTCGCCGAGGGTGTTCACCGTGGGGCCGGGGGACATCTCCGAGTACGGCACTTTGATGAGCACTCCGGCGCAGAGCAGCGCGATCAGCATCAAGGTGGAGGCGAGCATCGTCGCGGTGCGGCGTGGCATGGAACGACAGTACGGGACCTGCCTGTGGGAGCACTCCCGGGGCCGGGCCGTACGGGGAGGTCGCGTCAGGGTGCGGACGCGGTCACGTCCCCGTGTGGGACTTCTCCATCGCCTCGCGGAACGCGGCGTAGCCGTTGAGTTCGGTGACGTCGCCCGTCCGTCCGGACTTGCGGTTGCGTGCTGCCCAGCTCGCCCACAGACCCGCTCCGACGGCTGCCAGGAGCGGAATCAGCAACCACGCGAGTGATGCCATGTCGACCTCCCGACCCCATGAGCCATCTCAACTGACTGATCAGCAGATTAACCATCCGCATGGTCAACGCTCACGGCAGGGGTCCGGTTACGCAACCGGAGCCGCACGGTCCCGTCGCACCTCAGGGAGCCGGCCCCGAATCAACAGGCCCCGACCCACTCCTCCTTGCCGTCGGAGAAGCGCTGGTGCTTCCAGATCGGCACCTCGTGCTTGAGGTCGTCGATCAGCTTCCGGCAGGCGTCGAAGGCCTCCGCGCGGTGCGGGCAGGAGACGGCCACGACCACCGCGAGGTCCCCGACGGCGAGGTCCCCGACGCGGTGCACGGCGGCCAGGGCGCGCACCGGGTACTCGGCGACGACCTTCTCGGCCACCCGGCGCATCTCGGCCTCGGCGGACGGGTGCGTCGAGTACCCCAGCTCGTCGACGTCGGCGCCGCCGTCGTGATTGCGCACGGTCCCCACGAAGAGTGCCGTGCCGCCCGCCGCGTCGTCGCCGACGGCCCGGAAGACCTCGTCCAGGGAGAGCGGGGTGTCACGGATCGCGAGCAGGCGGATCGGGTCCTGCGCGGCCTGCTCGCCGGGGTGGTCCATCGTGGTGCGTGCCATGCGGCCATGGTGCCGCACGGCACGCGCATCACGGAATAGACCTTTCGCCCGGCGCGCGCGTGTCGTGCCTTGGAGCTCCCTACAGGGGCCGCTTACGCCGCGCAGTCCCTCCCTCGGCGGTGAGCGGTCCCAGTGCCCCTCAGATCCTCCTGCGGGCCTTCCGTGCCCTGCGCACCACCGCGGCCGCGCCCAGCAGGGCGACCGTCGCGCCCGCCGCGCCCGCGGCCGTGGCGTCCTTGCGGCCGAGCCGTCGGCCGGCCACCGTGCGCCGCCCGGAGACCTCGTCGAGGAGTTCCGTGAGGACTTCCTCGTTGGTCCACTGGGGACGCCACCCGGCGTCGTGCAGCCTGCTGACGCTGACCACCCAGGGGTACATCGTGTACGCCAGGTCTCCGGCAGGGGACGGGGTGAGGCCGATGCGATGCAGCCGGGCGGCGGCACCGAGCGCGACCGCGGAGGGCAGCTCCATGCGCCGGATCCCGCTGAGCTCCTCGACCTCGTCCTGCTCCAGCCAGCCCTCGCAGCCGACGGCCAGCTCGCCGTCGACCTTCTCCAGGACGGCGTACTCCAGAGCGCTGCACAAGTCCTCGACGTGGCAGAACTGCCAGGCAGGCCGCGAACCGGCGACGACCAGGAGCCGGGGCGACTCGAAGTAGCGCGTGAGGGCCGTGTCCGTGCCGCCGACCAGCGTCGCGGGACGTACGACGGTGACATTGAGGCCGGGGTGCGCGCGGGGCGCCCGGCGGGCGAGGCGCTCCACCTCCAGGAGGTCGCCGACACCGGTGGCCTCGGCCGTGGCGCGCAGTTCGGCGTCTTCGGAGAGGGGCAGTTCGTTGTCGGGCAGTGCTCCGTAGACCATCGCCGAGGTGCACAGGACGACGCGGTGGACGCCCGCGGCGGCCGCGGCGGTCAGGACGGTCTGGGTGCCGCGCACGTTGTACGCGGTGCGGGCCGCGCCGTCGGTCTCCAGGTCGAGATCGAGCGCCAGGTGCACGACGACGTCCGCGCCGCGCAGCTTCTCCGCGATGGCCGGATCACGCACGTCCAGGATGTGCCACTGGGCCTGAGTGCAGTCGCCCCTGCGCTCGTCGATCGCAATGACCTGCTTGATCGCCTCCGACGTGGCAAGGCGCTCGGTCAGCAGCGCGCCCACACCGGAGGCGGCGCCGGTGACGGCGACTACGGGCCCCCGGACGGGCGCCGGGGTTGACGGGTTTCGCGCTGCGCGAACCTGTGGATCTGGGGAACTCACCGGGCGTCTCCAGCGGTTGTCTTCAGTACGTACACGAATGACGCGTACGTACCAGGTGGCATCCATCCTGCCGCAGGCCATGAGTCGGCGAAGCACCGAGGCCCGATCCCGTCACGGTGTCTACGCTGGGTGGTGTTGTAGGGCAGCCGCCGCCGGAACGAAACCGGCGGCCTGACGAGCCGAGGAATCCCGTGAGTGACACCCCATTCGGATTCGGCCTTCCGCCGGAGGAGCCGGAAGACGGCGACGAGGGCAAGAAGAAGGAATCCCCTGGAGAGGGACAGCGCGGGGGACAGGGCGCAGGTGGACCCGCGAACCCGTTCGGTTTCGGGGGCTTCCCCGGAGCCGGAGCCGGCGGCCCCGGAGGCGGTGACAATCCGTTCGCCGCGATGTTCGGTTCCATGAACCCGAACGACCTGGGTGCCGCGTTCCAGCAGCTGGGCCAGATGCTCTCGTACGAGGGCGGCCCGGTGAACTGGGACATGGCCAAGGACATCGCCCGCCAGACCGTGTCGCAGGGCACGGCTGACGGCACCAAGGACGCCAGCGTCGGTCCGGCCGAGCGCTCCGCCGTCGAGGAGGCCGTGCGCCTGGCCGACCTGTGGCTGGACGACGCGACGTCGCTGCCGTCCGGGTCCGGCACGGCCGTGGCCTGGAGCAGGGCCGAGTGGGTCGAGGCGACCCTGCCGGTCTGGAAGGAGCTCGTCGACCCGGTCGCCGAGCGCGTCGGCCTGGCCATGGGCGATGTGCTGCCCGAGGAGATGCAGGCCATGGCGGGCCCGCTGATCGGCATGATGCGCTCCATGGGCGGCGCCATGTTCGGCCAGCAGATCGGCCAGGCCGTGGGCGTGCTCGCGGGCGAGGTCGTGGGCTCCACCGACATCGGTCTGCCGCTCGGCCCCTCGGGCAAGGCAGCACTGCTGCCGGTGAACATCGAGACGTTCGGCAAGGACCTCGGCGTCGACAAGAACGAGGTCCGGCTGTACCTGGCGCTGCGCGAGGCCGCCCACCAGCGGCTCTTCGCCCACGTCCCGTGGCTGCGCTCGCACCTGTTCGGCGCGGTCGAGGGGTACGCGCGCGGGATCAAGGTCGACACGGCCAAGCTGGAGGACGTCGTCGGCCAGCTCGACCCGCAGAACCCGGAGCAGCTGCAGGAGGCGCTCCAGCAGGGCATGTTCCAGCCGGAGGACACCCCGGCCCAGAAGGCCGCTCTGGCCCGCCTGGAGACCGCTCTGGCGCTCGTGGAGGGCTGGGTGGACGCGGTGGTCCACGCCGCCGCGAAGCCGCGTCTGGCGTCCGCCGACGCCCTTCGCGAGACGCTGCGCCGTCGCCGTGCGACGGGCGGCCCCGCGGAGCAGACGTTCGCCACGCTGATCGGCCTGGAGCTGCGCCCGCGCCGCCTGCGGGACGCCTCGCGCCTGTGGGCCTCGCTCACGGACGCGCGCGGCGTCGACGGCCGCGACGGCCTGTGGGAGCACCCGGACATGCTGCCGACCGCCTCCGACCTGGACGATCCGGACGGTTTCGTGCACCGCGAGCAGCTGGACTTCTCCGAGCTGGACAAGATGCTCGGCGAAGCGGCGGGCGGTGGCGCTGCCAAGCCCGACCTCAAGAAGGACGCCGGGGACGACACCGAGGGCGACGGCAAGGACGACGGCGACAAGTGAGTCTGTACGACGACACGGTCCTCGTGCTCAAGGGGTACGAGGACCAGCCCGAGCTGCGCCAGGCCTACCTGGACCACCTGGCCGCGCACGGCGACGACGGGATGTGGAAGTCCTGCACCGACGGCCATGTGACGGCGAGCGCCCTGGTGGTCGACCCGTCCCGCGGGCGCGTCCTGCTGACCCTGCACAAGAAGCTGCGGATGTGGCTTCAGATGGGCGGTCACTGCGAGCCGGGCGATGCGACGCTCGCCGCGGCGGCGCTGCGCGAGGCCACGGAGGAGTCCGGCGTGCCCGGCCTGACGCTGCTCGCGGGCGGCCCCGTCCGCCTGGACCGGCACCCGATCCCGGGGCCGTGCACGCAGCACCTGGACGTGCAGTACGCGGCGCTCGCCCCGGCCGACGCGGTCGAGGCGATCAGCGACGAGTCACTGGACCTGCGCTGGTTCGCGTACGACGAGGTGGCGGGCGTGGCGGACGAATCGGTCGTGCGCCTCGTGGCGGCGACGCGCGCCAGGCTCTGATCTCATGCGTAAGGGGCGACCGCCATGGCGGTCGCCCCTTACGCATGAGAGATGGCTCGTCCGGACTAACTCCAGACGTTGCCCTGGTTCTGCCCCCGGGCCCCTTGCTGGCCCATCCCGAACTGCGCCTGGGCGCCCCGTCCGACTTCCACGTTCTGCGGCGGCAGCATCTCGCTCGGCTGGACCAGCGCGTAGCCCTGGCCCATGAAGCTGAGCTCCCAGCCCTCGCCGGTGTTGCCGCGGCGCCGCCAGACGCCCGAGGAATGCGTCTGGGCCTGCATCTGGACGCGCAGGCCGTTGGACCAGGCGACGATCGCGTCGGCGTCCGCGTTGACGTACCGCTCCGGCGTGACCTGCAGCATCAGCGGCTGACCCGACGTCATCAGGGCGACCTTGCCGCGGCCGCTGATGTTGAGCTGGTACTTGCCGGAGCCGGAGATGCCGTACTGGCTGTCGACGGCGATGACCTGGTGGGTCAGCGACGAGTCCATCGCGAGGACGTAGCTGCTGTCCACGGTCAGCCCGTCCTGGTCGACATCCACTACGTGGATGTACTGGGCGAGGTTGGCGAAGTAGACCGTGCCCTGGCCGTGGCAGCGCATCAGGTCCAGGCCCTCGCCGGTGTGCGCGCGGGCCCGCTGGTTGCCCTGGCTCTGGTACTCGGCGTCGAACTCGAGCAGCCCCTGATAGGCGACCATCGCGCCCTTGCGGGCCAGGACGTCGTCGTGCCCCTCCAGGGCGACCCGCAGCAGCTGCGGGTTCTGGACGGAGTAGCGCTCCTGGGTCTGCTGTTCGGCGTGCGCGAAAAGTGGGCTCTGCATGGTGTCCTGCTCCCCCTCAGCCCCGTGCTCGGAGGCGGTCGGTGCTGTCCTCGCTGGGCTGTACGACGACGATGCCCTCTCCGGAGAAGCCCATCTGGTAGGCCTCGCCGCTGCCGCGCCCGATGAGGGAGCCGGCCTTGAAGCTGCGCTTGCCCTTCACCTTGAGGTTCGGGGACCAGGCGATCAGGGCGTCCGGGTCGACGTACGTCTCGTCGTCGCCGCGGCCGCAGTCGACGACGATCGGCGTGCCGCGGGAGGTCAGCGCGACCCAGCCCTGGCCGGAGATCTTGATGTTCCAGAGGCCCTGTCCGGCGAACTTGGCCATGCCCTTGACTCGCTCGACGCCCCACTGGAGGGACGCGTCGAAGGCGAGCAGGTTGGTGCCGTTCACCGAGAGGGAGTCGCCCGCCAGGTTGATGAGGACGACGTCCGCTCCGTAGTCGGCGAGGTAGAGCAGGCCGTCTCCTGAGCACTTCATCAGGGGTGCGCCCTCGCCGGTCATCCACTCGCGCGCGACCTGACGGACGGCGGGCGGATTCGGCTCGTACTGCACGAACCCTTCGTAGGCGACCATCGAGCCCACGCGCGCGAAGAGGTCGTTGCCGGTCTGCATGGCCACCTTGACCATGTGGTGGCCGTGGTTCTCCATGCGGGCGGCTACGGGTGCGGGAGCGAAGCCCGCGAGTTGCTGGTTCATGACGGGCTCCCTCAGACCTCGTACGGCTGGACGACGATGAAATTGCCGGGCGCGCCGCGGAACTGGAGGTTCACGCTCTCCCCCGTGGAGCCCGCGTACGCGTTGCTGCGCAGCCTGACCTGGCTGGAGACGATCGCCTGAGCGGCGGCCGACCAGGCGACGACGGCGTGGCAGTCCGCGAACGTCGTCGGCGTGACGGGCAGCACGACGGGCACGCCGTGCGTCTTCACGACGACCGTGCCGGTGCCCTGGAACTGCATGACGAACAGTGCGCCGCCGGGGATGCCGTGGCCCTCGATCCTGCGCACCTCGTGCTGGAGGGTCTCGTCGAAGGCGAGGACGTTCTCCGCGGAGACGCAGATCGCGTCACCCTGGAGTTCGATGGGGTGCAGGTGGGTGGCCTCTTCCGCGAGGAAGACCTGACCGCGGCCGGAGCAGCGCATCAGCTGCATCTCCTGGCCGGTGGCGTTGCCCACGATGCGGCCGGCGAAGCCCGCGCCCTTGTAGCTGAACTCGACCTTGCCCTGGTAGAGCACCATGCTGCCCTGGCGGGCCAGGATGGGCTGCTCGGCGACGCCCAGGTCGACGCGGACCAGCTTCTCGTTCTGCTGCGTCCAGCGCTGGCCGGTGGGGGCCTCGCGGTACTTCTGGAGGGCCGCTGCCACACCGGCGCCCTGGGGTACCGCGCCCTGCGGGGCGGCGGGCTGACCGGGAAACTGACCACCAGGGGGCTGCTGGCCGTAGCCGGGCGGCGGCGGGGCGGTGGGCTGCTGGCCGTATCCCGGGGGCGGCGGGGCGGTCGGCTGCTGGCCGGGGATCTGGCCGAACTGTGGTTGCTGCGGGGGCTGCTGGCCCGGCTGGCCGTACGGCGAGGGGGCCGGCGGGGGCGGCACGGTCCCTCCCGGCGGCTGGTTCAGCGGGGCCACGACGGTCTGCGCCGCGTGCACCGACGGTTCCATGGGGGCGGGCGGCGGAGGCGGTGTGGCGCCCTGCGGCGGTGCGAAGTGCTGCGCGGGGGCCGGGGCGGGTGCGGGGGCCGGGACAGGCGCCTGCTGCGGTGCTGCGGCTGCCGGGGCGCCGAACGCGGGCGGCGCGGTGGCCTGGGCGGGCGGCGCGAAGGAGGGCGCGCCGGCCTGCTGCTGCGGGGCGGCGGGCTCCTCCTCGGCGACCTCGCCGCCGAAGTTCCGCAGGAGCGCGTCGAGCCCGCCGTCGAAGCCCTGTCCGATGGCGGCGAAGCGCCAGACGTCCTTCAGGTAGAAGTCACCCAGCATGACGGCGCGCTCGGTGGAGAACTCCGCTCCGGTGAAGGCGTAGCGCACCACTTCCTCGCCGCCCGCGACGATGCGGATGTACCCGGAGGCGACCTGCGACATCTGCCCGGCGCCGTCGATCGTCGCCGTGAACGAGAGGCGCTGGATCTGCTGCGGGATGCGGTCGAGCGTGACCCGGAAGGATTCGGAGTCGCCCGCCTGGGCGCCCAGGAGCTGGATCGACTCCTCGGGCGACTTCGGCTGGTTGAAGAAGATGAAGTAACGGTCGTCCGAGAGCCGCTCGCTCGCGTCCAGGCCGAAGCAGCTGATGTCGAACGTCAGTCCCGGCGCCGAGATCTGTACGCCGACGTACAGATCGGTTCCGGCGGTGAGGTCACTGACCTTGGCCTTGTGGCCGCGTTGGAATTCCCTGGCCATACGTAACGACCGTCCCCCATCCCGAATGTGAATACGTCGCGTCAGGCTAACCGCAAAGTCCGACGGCGGACCAAGCCGGTACAGACCCGCTACACAACTGCGGGACCCGGCGGACGTTCACTCCTCGCGGGCGGCGGGCAGGTGCGGCAGGCGACCGGCCGCCACCACGCCTTCGAGGTACCCCCTGGCGCGCTCGGTGCGGGGGTAGGCCTCCAGGAGACGCCAGAAGCTGGGGCCGTGGCCGGGGACGAGGAGGTGGGCGAGTTCATGGACGAGGACGTAGTCCACGACGTACTCGGGCATGCCCTGCAGCCGGTGCGAGAGGCGGATGCTGCCCTCGGCCGGGGTGCAGGAGCCCCAGCGGGTGTTCTGATTCGTGACCCAGCGGACCGACTCGGGCCTGGCGCGGCCTGCGAAGTACTGGTCGGAGAGCTGCCCCGCGCGCTCGGCGAGCTCCGCGTCGCCGAGGAGCCGCTTGCTCTCCTGGGCCGCGAGCTTGTCGAGCATCACGTTGACCCAGCGCTGCTCCTCCGCCTCGGACATGCGTGCGGGGATGAGGACGACGGTGCGGTCGCCCTCCCGGTACGCGGAGACCGTTCTGCGGCGGCGGGCGCTCCGCCTCACCTCGACCGCGCTGGTCCCCGTGCCGGACGGCGACGGGCTGGTCGTGCTGCGCTGCGGAGCTCCGGCGCGACGCGCTGAGGTCTCCCCAGCGACGCGAGGAGACGGGTCGGCGGGCACGCCCCGACGTTACCCGCTGGGCATAGGGGAAGTCCCGCCTCCGGGACGGTTCGGCGCTGTTCCGCTCCCCGTCCGTTTGATTAGTACGACGAATACCCACCGCCTGTGGACAACGCGACGCAGGGGTCCGGTGAGGCGGGCATTCTGGCATTCGATCGAGCGCGGTGGACGGATCCGCGCCGACCGGCCGACGGGGGACGACCATGCATCCGATCTTGAAGCCCGCGCTGCGGCGCGGCTGGCGGGACCTGAGCACCGTGCAGTTCGGGGTGGCGCCCGCGCACGCCTTGGTGCTCGGCCCGATGGACACGGCGACGAGCAGCTTCCTGACCTTGCTGGACGGCACCCGGGGAGTTCCTCTGCTGCGCGAGGAGGGTCGGCGGATGGGGCTGCCCGACGGGCACGTGGACCGGCTGCTGGGAGAGCTGTCGCGGGCCGGTCTCCTCGACGACTCGACCGGGGGCGGCCCGGCGGCCGATGCGCTGCGTGAGCGCGGCGAGAGCCTGGACCGGCTGCGGGGTGATGTGGCCTCGCTCTCGCTCCTGTCGCCGGAGCCGGGCGATGCGATCGCGAAGGTGGCGGCGCGCCGGACCGTGCGGGTGCGGGTCCAGGGTGCCGGTCGGGTGGGCGCCGTGGTGGCCTCGTTGCTGGCGGGGGCGGGGGTCGGGCGTGTCGAGGTGCGGGACGGCGGGCAGGTGCGTCCGTGGGATGTCGCGCCGGGCGGGCTGCCCGCCGAGTCCGTCGGCGAGCGCAGGGACACGGCCGCGCGACGGATGGTGCGACAGGCGGCCCCCGGTCGTCCACCCCGACAGTCCCGGCCGTCCCGACAGGCCGCCGAAAGGGAAGGAGCGGACCTGTCCCTCGTGATCATCGCCCCGAGGGACGGCCTGGACGCGTATGCGCCGTCCCCGGCGGCGACCGAGGAACTGCTCGCCTCGGGCACCCCTCATCTCTACGCCGGCGTGCTCGAGGGGACGGGCGTGGTCGGCCCCCTGGTCCTGCCGGGCACGACCGCGTGCGCCGAGTGTCTGTTCCGGCAGCGCGCGGAGCGCGATCCCACCTGGCCGCGCATGCTGGCCCAGTGGCGCTCGGGCCACTCGCGCCACGTACCCGCGTGCGACCTGGCGCTGTCGACCTCGGTCGCGGGCCTGGCGGCGGGGCACGCCCTGACCTTCCTGGACGGCGGTCCTTCGGCCTGTGCGGGGGTCCGTCACACGGCCTCCGTTCCCGGATTCGAGTGGCTCTCGAGCCCGATTTGGCCGCATCCATCATGCTCTTGTGGGGCGGGCGTGTCCGTTAAGGGGGATCGGCCCACCGCTGCTGATACGCCGCACGCAACAATGGCCGGGTAACCGCCTGACAAGGCGCGGCTGTCTGGGACTTGGAGGGGCGCATGTCTGATCTTCCCCGGAAGGCGGTCACCCGTACCGCCAAACTGGCCGCGCTGCCACTCGGCTTCGCGGGACGCGCGACCTGGGGGCTGGGCAAGCGGATCGGGGGCAAGTCCGCGGAGATCGTGGGGCGCGAGCTGCAGCAGCGCACGGCCGAGCAGCTCTTCAAGGTCCTCGGCGAGCTGAAGGGCGGCGCCATGAAGTTCGGGCAGGCCCTGTCCGTCTTCGAGTCCGCGCTGCCCGAGGAGGTCGCGGGACCGTACCGCGCGGCGCTGACGAAGCTGCAGGAAGCGGCGCCGCCGATGCCCACCAGGACGGTGCACGCCGTCCTGGAGGAACGGCTAGGCAAGGACTGGCGCGAGCTGTTCCTGGAGTTCGAGGAGAAGCCCGCGGCCGCCGCGTCGATCGGGCAGGTGCACCGGGCCGTGTGGGCGGACGGCCGTGAGGTCGCGGTCAAGGTGCAGTACCCGGGAGCGGGTGAGGCGCTGCTGTCCGATCTCAATCAGCTCAGCCGGTTCGCCCGGCTGCTGGGGCCGCTCATCCCTGGGATGGACATCAAGCCGCTCATCGCGGAGCTGCGCGACCGTGTGTCGGAAGAGCTGGACTATGGCTTGGAGGCCCAGGCCCAGCAGGCGCACGCCGATGAGTTCGCGGACGACCCGGACGTGGTGGTGCCGCAGGTGGTGCACCAGAGCGACCAGGTCCTGGTGACCGAGTGGATGGACGGGACGCCGCTCTCCGAGGTGATCGCGGACGGCACGGAGGAGCAGCGCGACCGGGCGGGTCAGCTCCTGGCCCGCTTCCTCTTCTCCGGTCCCGCGCGCACGGGTCTGCTGCACGCCGATCCGCACCCCGGGAACTTCCGGCTGCTCTTCGACGAGAAGGCGGGGTATCGCCTCGGGGTCCTGGACTTCGGCACGGTCGACCGGCTGCCCGACGGGCTGCCCCCGACCATCGGGACGTCCCTGCGGATGACGCTCGAGGGCGAGGCCGACGCGGTCTACGAGATGTTGTGCGAGGAGGGCTTCGTCAAGGAGTCCGTCGATCTGGAACCGCAGGCGGTGCTCGACTACCTGCTGCCGATCATCGAACCCATGGCGGTCGAGGAGTTCACCTTCACCCGCGCCTGGATGCGCAAGCACGCGGCCCGGCTGGCCGATGTCCGCTCTCCCGCCTACCAGTTGGGCCGGTATCTGAACCTGCCGCCCGCCTACCTGCTGATACACCGCGTGACGGTGAGCACGATCGGAGTGCTGTGCCAGCTGAATGCGACGGTGCGGATGCGGGACGAGCTGGAGGAGTGGCTGCCCGGCTTCGTCGAGGAGCCGGAGGAGTTGGAGGAGACCGAGGAGGCCGAGGGGACCGACGCGGTCGAGGTGGAGGCCTGAGCCGTGGGGCGGCTCACCACCAGTCGGAGTCGAGGCGCCCTTCGATGGCTCTGAGATTGGCGCGGGCACAGGCGTCGCAGAAGTAGTGGCGGACGCCGTTCTCCACGGAGCAGGTCCAGGTCGGCGGCGTGCCCTCGGCGACCGTGCCGCAGCGTGAGCACACGAGCTGCTCCGGCACCGGCACCGGCATCGGCTCCGTCTCCGTCTCCGGGGGCTGGCGGTTCTGCTGTTCCACCGGGCGACCATATCGCCGCGCGGGAAAGATCGTGGGCACAACGCACTGCGGGGGACGGTCCGTTCGGACCGTCCCCCGCGTACATCTGTCGTCGTGCCGATGCGCCTTCGCGGCTGTTACTGCATGACCGCTATGGCGAGCGCGCGCCGGGCACGCAGCGAGGCGCGCTCCGCGCGGCGCTGCATGCGGCGGGCAGCCATCAGGCGCTCGACCGGGCGTTGAGCCTCGGCTTCGCGCAGGCGCTCGTGCATATGCGCACGAGCCATGGCTTCGGGGCTGAGTTGCATCTTGCGGATCCTGTTCTGGCGCGGAACGTACGCGCCGGTGGTGGTGAAGTCTGGGGTGGCGGTGCCTGCCGAGTCGCTGGTGGCTGCCTTCATCGGGGCCTGCTTCTTGGGGTCGTGCGTGAGGGGGCGGTCGATGGTTCCGGCGGTGTTCATGCGACGACCGGGTTCTTGCGCGGGCGACCACGCGGCCGCTTGCGGGCAACGACGACACCCTGGACGAACAGCTCGCCGCCCCAGACGCCCCACGGCTCACGCCGCTCCTTGGCGCCCGCGAGGCAGGCCTCCATCAGCGGGCAGGTGCGGCAGAGGGACTTGGCGTACTCGACGTCGGTCGGCGACTCCGCGAAGAAGACCTCCGGGTCGTAGGCACGGCAGGGGACGGGTACGCCGAGGTTCTCGATGGCGTCGTCGAGCGCGGTGAGCGCGGTGAGGGGAGTCAAGGTCGGGTCCTCCGTGGGTGCGGGCGGGGGGAGCGTCTGTGAAGGCGGTACGGACGGGGCGTGCGCTTCGAGTTGCACGGTGGGTTTTCCTCGTCTGGTCGTGCCGGCCTGGGTCGGCCGGTTGGCGGCTGGTACCGGGTCTTGCTGTCGGCCCCTTCGCTCCGTTCTCCCTGTTCTGGGGAAAACAGAAGGGCCGCGGATCCCGGGTGGGGTTCCGCGGCCCTGAAGGCGCCGGTCTGATCGTCGATCAGACTGGATCACTCCAGGGTTCGAGCCCACGGAAGGCCCACATCGTGTGGTGCTGCGTCGTCTGCTTCCGGAATCCGGCACCGGCTGCCGCAAAGGCATAGGCCTGGGCCTGCGCCTCCGCTACTGCTGCTTCCGGTGCCTTGGTCGGTCGCTCATTGCCCTCATTGGCCTCGCGGACGGGAAGACCGGCGAGAGGCAGGGAGGGAGACATCGGACGGACGGCGGGGATGCCGCCGGACAGACCGGTGCCCTGGTTCGAGAAGCCGAGCAGGCAGGAAGCGACGACCGAGCGATCGGTCATTTTCGCGGTGCTGATGAAGCTCTCGTTGTTGCTGATCACTGGAATTCGCCTCCTCTCGGCGTCTAGGGGATCGGCCGGAACCGGTCCTGCGGACTGTCAAGTACAGCACGGAACCCCGGCTTCGGAGAAGCCGCTGTTTCCGTGTTAAGAACCTATGGGTCTTCCTTGCGCATGCGCAAACTATTTTTTCGACGAGTTTGAATCACTCGTCATCGGCGCCCCTTACACGGTCCTGACCTGCACAGATGGCGAGCACGTCGGCGCCGAACCGGTTGTACTTGCGGACGCCGACGCCGGGGATCCGGGCCAGCTCGCCCTCGTCGTCGGGCACTGCCTCCGCAATCGCGATCAAGGTTTTGTCCGTGAAGACGCAGTAGGCGGGCTGTCCCAGCTCCCTCGCCTGGCCGGATCGCCACTCCCGCAACCGCTCGTAGAGCCCTTCGTCCATGTCGGACGGGCAGTCCTCGCACCGCATGAGCTTCATCTCGCCCGCCTCGGTCAGGGTCCGGCCGCAGACCCGGCAGCGGGCGGGCGTACGGCTCTTGCGCTGCCGTCGTCCCGCCGCGGGGCCGGCGGTCCCGCCGCTGCCGCGCTCGACGCCACCGGGGCCGCCGGCCGCGGTCCGGGCCGCCGCGCCCGCTCCGGAGCCCGGCCGCAACCCGTCGAGGAAGCGGCTGGGGCGACGGCTGGGACGGCCGCCCGGAGAGCGAGAGAGGGCCCAGGACAGGGAGAGGTGGACGCGGGCGCGGGTCACTCCCACGTAGAGGAGGCGGCGCTCCTCCTCGATCTGCTCGTCCGTCTTGGCGTAGGTGATCGGCATCATGCCTTCGGCGAGGCCCACGAGGAACACGGCGTCCCACTCCAGGCCCTTGGCGGCGTGCAGCGAGGCCAGCGTGAGGCCCTCGACGGTGGGGGCGTGCTGGGCGTTCGCCCGCTCGTCGAGCTCGGCCACGAGATCGGCGAGGGTCGCCTCCGGCTTGGCCCGCGCGAAGTCCTCGGCGAGCCGTACCAGCGCCGCCAGGGACTCCCAGCGGTCGCGCACCGCCCCGGACCCCGCGGGGGGCTCGGTCGTCCACCCCTTGGTGGAGAGCACGGCGCGGACCTGGGAGGGAAGGTCGACCACGTCGTCCAGGAGCGCGTCGTTGCCCCCGAAGCGGGCGGCGCCTCGCAGGGCAGCCCCCGCCTCGCGCACCTCCGTGCGCTCGAAGAACCGCTCGGCGCCCCGCAGCTGGTAGGGGACGTTGGCGTCGGCGAGCGCCTGTTCGTAGATCTCCGACTGCGAGTTCGTACGGAAGAGGACCGCGATCTCGCTGGCCGGGACGCCGTCGGCGAGGAGGGCGCGGATGCGGCGGGCGGCGCCTTCGGCCTCGGCGGGCTCGTCCACATACTCCGTATAGACCGGTTCCGGTCCGGCGTCGCGCTGTGAGACGAGCTCCAGGCGATGGTCGGCTGCGCGGCCGCGGGCCTGGGAGAGCAGGCCGTTGGCGAGGTGGACGACCTGGGGAGTGGAGCGGTAGTCACGGACCAGCTTGACGACCGTGGCCCCCGGGTGGCGGGTGCGGAAGTTCAGGAGGTGGTCGGGGGTCGCGCCGGTGAACGAGTAGATCGTCTGGCTGGCGTCGCCGACGACGCAGAGGCTGTCCCGGTCGCCGAGCCACAGCTCCAGAAGGCGCTGCTGCAGGGGGCTCACGTCCTGGTACTCGTCCACCACGAAGTGCTGGTACTGGGCGCGGATCTGTTCGGCGATGTCGTGCCGGTCCTGGAGGATGCCGACGGCGAGCAGCAGCACGTCCTCGAAGTCGATGACGGCGCGGTCGCGCTTCAGGTCTTCGTACGCCCCGTAGAGCTGGGCGATCTCCGCGGGGTCGCGGGGGACGTCACGGCCCGATTTCGCGGCGGCGGCCGCATAGTCGGCGGGGACGGTCTGGGTGACCTTGGACCACTCGATCTCGCTGGTGAGGTCGCGCAGCTCGTTCCGGTCCAGGCGGATGCGGCAGGCCGCGGCGGCGTCCGCGACGAGTTTGATCTTGCGGTCGACGATCCGGGGCAGCGGGCCACCGACTGCTTTCGGCCAGAAGAACTGGAGCTGGCGCAGGGCCGCGGAGTGGAAGGTGCGGGCCTGGACGCCGGAGGCGCCGAGCTGGCGGAGGCGGCCGCGCATCTCTCCGGCGGCGCGGTTGGTGAAGGTGACGGCGAGCACACTGGCGGGCTGGAGCATGCCGGCCCGCACCCCAAAGGCGATCCGGTGGGTGATCGCCCGGGTCTTGCCGGTACCGGCACCGGCAAGGACGCACACCGGCCCGTGCAGGGCGGTGGCGACCTCGCGCTGCTCCGGGTCGAGCCCGTCGAGCACCGCGTCGGGAGAGTCCGGGACCTGCGGGAAGAGGGTGGAGTGCGTTGCTGATGTCACCCAGCCAGCTTGCCAGGTCTGCGGGGGCGGGTGAGCCCGTTGTCCACAGGGAGGCGGAGCCGGTCGTACTAATACGGGAATGGTGGCCGGGTCGCGTACGTTCGACCCATTGCGATGACGCACCCCGAGCAACGAAGGAGCACAAGAGACATGCCGGGCACTGTGACGATGTACAGCACCACGTGGTGCGGCTACTGCCGCCGCCTCAAGGGTCAGATGGACCGTGAGGGCATCGCCTACACCGAGATCAACATCGAGCAGGACCCGGACTCGGCGGCCTTCGTCGAGAAGGCGAACGGCGGAAACCAGACGGTCCCCACCGTTCTCTTCCCGGACGGCTCGACCCTTACGAACCCCTCGCTGGCGCAGGTCAAGCAGAAGCTGGTCTGAGACGCGCCGCACACGGTGCGGGCGGGGCTCAGCCCACGGTCCCCGGCTTCGGCAGGGGCTTTCCGTACCAGAGCTCGATCAGCCGGGCCGCAATCGAGATGCCGTAGGGAGGCAGGACCTCCCCGGACTCGAATGCGGCCCGCAGGTCTTCCCGGGAGAACCAGCGGGCCTCCTGGATCTCCTCGCCGTCCACGTTGATCTCCGAGGAGGTCGCGTCGGCCATGAAGCCCAGCATGAGGCTGGAGGGGAACGGCCAGGGCTGGCTGGCGACGTACTCGACGTCGCCGACCGTGACGCCCGCCTCCTCGAAGACCTCGCGCCGCACCGACTGCTCGATGGACTCCCCCGGCTCGACGAAGCCCGCGAGGGTGGAGAAGCGGCCCTCGGGCCAGTGCACCTGGCGGCCGAGGAGGATGCGGTCCTCGCTGTCCCTGACCGCCATGATCACGGCGGGGTCCGTGCGGGGGTAGTGCTCGGCACCGCAGGCCTGGCAGCGGCGGATGTGGCCGGCGGCCGCGATGACGGTGCGCTCGCCGCAGCGCGAGCAGAATCGGTGCAGGCGCTGCCAGTTCTCCAGGGCCACGGCATGCACCATCAGGCCCGCGTCGCGGGGTGACAGGAGCAGGCCCGCTTCGCGCAGTCCGGCGGGGCGCGCCGACTGGTCCATGCGGCCCGGCAGGGTGTCCTTCTGGAGCGCGAAGTAGCTGACGCCGTCGTCGTCCGTGCCGAGGAAGTAGCGGTGCTCCTCGGTGAGCGGCGCTTCAAAGGAGGGCGTCTTCACCAGTTCGGTGTGTCCCTCGGGCGTCTCGTCGATGAGCACCTGGCCGCCGGAGACCACGAAGACCCGGGTGGTGGGGTGGCTCCAGGCGGCGGCGAGCCACGCCTCGTCCATGCGGTGGTGCGCGGCGCGGTCGATGCCGCTCGGCGCGGTCAGCGAGACGGGTCGGTCTGCGGTGTGGTCGGTCCAGGTGGTCACAGGTGCTTCCAACTCCCCCGATGGAATGGGTGGTTCAGCAAGGCGTGCGGCAGGACGTGCGGCGGTGTGCGGGGTGGGTCGTGGGGCGGGGTGTGCTCGGCGGCCGGGCGGGTCTCAGCGTGCATCGCGCCAGTTCTCGGCGAGGTCGCCCCAGAGGTGCGCGGTCGTCTCGACGCCCTTGAGCAGCAGGTCGATCTCGACCTTCTCGTTCGGCGCGTGCCAGCCGTCGGAGGGCACCGAGATGCCCAGGAAGAGCACGGGTGCCCCGAGGACGTCCTGGAGGTCGGCCGCGGGTCCCGAGCCGCCCTCGCGCGTGAAGCGGATCTTCTGCTCGAAGGCGCGGCCCATCGCGCGTACGACGGACTGCAGGGCGGGGTGGTCGAGCGGGGTCAGGCACGGGCGCGTGGCGGAGCCGAAGGTGACCGTGTGGCGGATTCCGGCGGGGATGCGGTCGGCGGCCCAGGCGCGGACGGCCTGCTCGACGTGGGCCGGGTCCTGTCCGGCGACCAGTCGGAAGGAGAGCTTCACCAGGGCGGACGACGGAATGATCGTCTTGCTGCCCACGCCCTGGTAGCCCCCGCCGATGCCGTTGACCTCGGCGGTGGGGCGGGCCCATATCCGCTCCAGGGTGGTGTGTCCCGCCTCACCGTGGGTGGCGTGTGACTTGGCCGTGTGCAGCCAGCGGCCCTCGTCGAAGGGCAGCTCGGCGAAGAGTCCGCGCTCGCGGTCGGTGAGTTCCGTGATGCCTTCGTAGAAGCCGGGTACCGCCACGCGTCCGTGCTCGTCGTGGAGGGCGGCGACGAGGCGGGCGACCTCGGTGGCGGGGTTCGGCACGGCGCCGCCGAAGGAGCCGGAGTGGATGTCCTGGTCGGGGCCGTGCAGGGCGATCTCGCACTCGGCGAGGCCGCGCATGCCCGTGCAGACGGTCGGGGTGTCCTCCGACCACATGCCGGTGTCGGAGACGATCACCGCGTCGGCGGCGATGCGGTCCTTGTGGGCTTCGATGAGCGCCCGGAAGTTCGGGGAGCCGGACTCCTCCTCGCCCTCGACGAGCACCTTGAGGTGGACGGCGGGCGCCGTGCGGCCGGTGGCGGCGAGGTGGGCGCGTACGCCGAGGGTGTGGAAGAACACCTGTCCCTTGTCGTCGGCCGCCCCGCGCGCGTGGAGGCGGTTTCCCCGGACGACGGGCTCGAAGGGGTCGGTGTCCCAGCCGTCCTCGCGGGCGGCGGGCTGGACGTCGTGGTGGCCGTAGACGAGGACGGTGGGTGCGTCCGGGTCGTCGGAGGGCCACTCGGCGAAGACGGCGGGCGCCCCGGGCGTCTCCCAGACCTCCGTGGTCGGGAAGCCGGTCTCCTTGAGGGACGCGGCGAGCCACTCCGCGCTGCGGCGCACGTCCCCGGCGTGGTCGGGCTGCGCCGACACGGACGGGATGCGCAGCCACTCGGAGAGGGTGTCGAGGAAGGCGGCGCGGTGGTTCTCGATGTACGTGCGGACGGCGCTGTCCGGTGTCTCGCTCATGGTCACGAGCCTATCCGCCATCCGGGGTCGGCTCGTCCTGCGGCTCGTCCTCCGGGACCTCGGCCGGTTCCTCCATGAGGAGGCGTTCGAGCTCGGCGCGGCCCGGCAGGTTCCTGGGGCGTGCGGTCTCCCCGCTGCGTACGTAGAGGAAGGCGGCCCTGACCGACTCCAGGGGGACGCCCTGCTGCTCGGCCCAGGCGAGCCGGTAGACGGCGAGCTGGAGGGGGTCGGCGGTACGGGTGCGGCTGGTCTTCCAGTCGACGATCTCGTACGTCGCGTCGGCGCCGTCACCGTCCTTGTAGACGGCGTCGATACGGCCCCTGATGACACGGCCCGCGATCACGAACTGGAAGGGGACTTCGACGCGGTGGGGTGCGCGGTGGGCGTACTCGGTGCGTTCGAAGGCTTCCTTGAGGCCTTCGAGGTCGCGCTCGTCGGCGATCTCGGCCTTGTCGGGGGCGCCGCCCGGCAGGTCCTCCGGGGAGAGCATCGGCAGGGGGAGCTCTTCGAAGCGGGACTCGATCCAGGCGTGGAAGCGGGTGCCGCGGCGGGCCGCGGGCTGCGGCGGGCGCGGCATGGGCCGGGCGAGGTCACGTGCGAAGCCGTCGGGGTCGGCGGCCAGGCGCATCAGCTCGGACGCGGTGAGCGAGGCGGGCACGGGGACGTCCCTGACGGCTTCGCGGGCACGCAGGAGCTCGCCGGTCAGGGCGTCGAGGTCGCGGTCCCAGGAGGCGAGGGTGCGGGTCTCCTCGGGGGTGAGGGGGGTGGCGGGGGGCTCCTGTGGGGGCTCCTCCGGGTCCTCCGGGGATCCCTCCGGAGTGGGGTGAGGGCGGGCGTCCGGGCGGGGTGCGGGGAGCTTTGCGTGTGTGGGGGTGGAGGGCTTTGCGTGCGTGGAGGTGGAGGGCTTCGCGTGCGTGGGTGCGGGGTCCGGGGCGTCCGCGGGGTGCGGGACCGCGGGGCGCTCCGTCACCAAGGAGTCCCAGTCCTCTACGGAGAGGCCCTCTTCGTCCTCGGGAGGGGGTGGCCATTCGGGGTCGTCGGCCGGGGGCACGTCGTCGTGGACCGACGGGTGGGCCTCGACGTGGGAGCGGGCGGGCTCCGGTGTGCCCTCCCCGGTCAGTCGGTCCAGGTGGGCGAGGACCGTCTGTGCGGCGGCCCTGCGGCGGGCCAGGGAAGCGTCGTCCAGCGGGAGCGGCCACGCCTGGTCGGCGGCCGCCTCCTGAAGGGCGGGGTTCTCCTCCTCCTCGGCCGGTGCGTCGGCCCAGGCCTCGATCTCGCCGTGGCCTGCCGCGCAGTGGTCGTACAGGGCCTGGAGGAAGTCCGAGGGGCCGCGCGGCTTCTTCTGGGAGGGGCCCCACCAGTGGCCGGAGCCGAGGAGGAGGGAGCGGGGGCGGGTGAAGGTCACGTACCCGAGGCGGAGCTCCTCGGTGCGCTGGTGGTCCTTCATCGCTTCGTGGAAGGCCTTCATGCCCTTGGCGTCCCACGCGTCGACGTCGGGCAGCGTGGCCCTGTCGCCGCGCAGCTCGTGCGGGACGACCTTGGCCTGGGCGGTCCACTTCTCGCGACCCTGCGCGCTCGGGAACGTTCCGTTGACCAGGCCGGGGACGACGACGACGTCCCACTCCAGGCCCTTGGACCGGTGGGCGGTGAGCACCTTGACGGTGTTCTCGCCGCCCGGCAGGGCGTTGTCCAGGCCCTTCTCGTACTGGGCGGCGGTGCGCAGGAAGCCGAGGAAGGCCAGGAGTGTCGCGCCGCTGTCGTTCGCGGCGAAGGAGGCGGCCACGTCCAGGAAGTTGGAGAGCGTCTCGCGGCGGCGGGCCGCGAGGGCGCCCGGGGACGCGGAGAGCTCCACCTCGAGGCCGGTCACCGCGAGCACGCGGTGCAGCACGTCCATCAGCGGGTCGGCCAGCGACCTGCGCAGCTCGCGCAGTTCGGCGGCGAGCCGGGCGAAGCGCACCCTGGCGTCCGCCGAGAAGGGCAGTCCGTCGTCCGCTCCGGAGGCGTCGTCCGGGTCGAGCGGTGACTCCAGGAAGGTGTCCAGGGCGTCCGCGAGCGATATCACCTCGGCCGGGTCGACCCCCTCGACGGCTTCGGCGAGGCGGCGGTCCGGGTCGTCCGGTGCGGCGTGCCCTGGGCGTACGAGGAGGCGGGCGCGGCGGCCCAGGAGGGCGAGGTCGCGGGGGCCGATGCGCCAGCGGGGGCCGGTGAGGAGCCGCACCAGGGAGGCGTTGGCTCCAGGGTCCTGGAGGACCTCGCAGACGGCGACGAGGTCGGCGACCTCCGGGAGGTGCAGCAGCCCGGAGAGGCCGACGACCTCCACGGGGATGTCGCGGGCGACGAGGGCGGCCTGGATCTCGGCGAAGTCCGTGGCCGTGCGGCACAGGACCGCGATCTCGCCGGGCGCCTTGCCGGTGCGGACGAGGTGGGCGATCGAGTCGCCGAGCCAGTCGATCTCCTCGGCGTGCGTGCGCAGCAGGGCGCAGCGCACGATGCCGTCGCGTTCGGCGCCCGGGGCGGGCCGGAGCGCCTCCACGCCCGCGTGCATGGCGCGCAGGGGCTCCGCGAGGCCGTTGGCGAGGTCCAGGAGGCGGCCGCCGCTGCGGCGGTTCTCGCTGAGCGCGTGGCGGGTGGCGGGGCGGCCGTCGGCGTGCGCGAAGTGGTCGGGGAAGTCGTCCAGGTTGGCGACGGAGGCGCCGCGCCAGCCGTAGATGGCCTGGCAGGGGTCGCCGACGGCGGTCACCGGGTGTCCCGTGCCGCCGCCGAAGAGTCCGGAGAGGAGGATGCGCTGGGCGACGGACGTGTCCTGGTACTCGTCGAGCAGGACGACGCGGAACTCCTCGCGGAGGATCTCGCCGACCTCCGCGCGGGTGTCGGCCAGCGTCGCGGAGAGGGCGATCTGGTCGCCGAAGTCGAGGAGGTCGCGGGAGCGCTTCGTCGCGCGGTAGCGCCCGACGAGCTCGGCCAGTTCGAGCCTGGCCGCCGCCGCTTCGGGGACCTTGCGCAGGTCGGCGTTGGAGAGCTTCGCGCCGTCGAGGGCGTGCAGGAGTTCGGTGTCGTACGCCCGGAGCCTCTCGGGCCGCACCAGGTGCTCGGCGAGCTCGCTGTCGAGGGCGAGGAGGTCGCTGACGAGGTCGGGGAAGGAGCGGGTGAGCGCGGGGTAGGGCCCGGGGGCCTCGCGGAGCACGCGCGCGGCGAGCTGGAAGCGGGTGGCGTCGGCGAGGAGGCGGGAGGTGGGCTCCAGGCCGATACGCAGGCCGTGGTCGGTCAGGAGGCGGCCCGCGAAGGCGTGGTACGTGGAGATGACCGGCTCGCCCGGCGGGTTGTCGGGGTCGACCGCGTCGGGGTCGGTGACGCCCGCCTTGATCAGCGCCTGACGCACGCGCTCGGCGAGCTCACCCGCCGCCTTGTTCGTGAACGTCAGGCCGAGGACCTGCTCGGGGGCGACCTGCCCGGTGCCGACCAGCCACACCACGCGTGCGGCCATCACCGTCGTCTTGCCCGATCCTGCTCCGGCCACGATCACCTGCGGAGCGGGCGGCGCGGTGATGCAGGCCGTCTGCTCCGGGGTGAACGGGATCCCGAGGAGCTCCTTGAGCTGCTCGGGATCGGTGATGCGTGGTGACACACCAGAGAGGCTAGCGGTGGCCACTGACATCCGGGGCGGACCAGGACACCGGCGGCCACCGCTCGCTCATGGGACGCGTGGGGTCAGGAACCGGCGGCGATCTTCTCCAGGTCGACGACCTCGCCGGCCGAAGGGGCCTTGACGTCGACGGTCTTGCCGTAGTCGCTGAAGGTCACCGAGCCGGGCTCGTCGCTGTCCTTGTTCACGACCTTCAGGAAGTAGGGCTTGCCCTCCATCGCCACGTAGAAGGTCGTGGTCTCGGAGCCCTTCTTCTTGGTGAGGACGGCGGCCTTCTTGCCGTCGACCTCGGCGTCGTCCTCACGCTTCAGGTTCTTGAGCTTGTCGGACTTGAACATGTCGTCCTGGTTGCAGACGCCGTTCTGCTTGCCGGATTTCACCCAGCGGCCCTTGACGAGCTCGGCTGCGGCGGCACCGCCGCTACCCTCCCAGAACTTGTCGTCACCCTTGACGTACGAGGTCTTTCCGACGTTGCGGAACTCGGCGGTCCCCTTCTTCGGCGAGCCCATCGTGCCCTTGCAGTCGCCGGACTCGGCGACGGAGAACTCGATGTTGCTCTCCTCGCCCTTCTGCTCCATCTTGCCCTTCATCGTGAAGGAACCGGCGTCCTTGGAGGCCTTGGATGCCTTGTCGGCGATCTTGTCGGCGCTCATGCCGTCGAAGGGGTCCTTGTCCCCGTCGCTGCTGCAGCCCGTCACGCCGATGACGGCGGCGGCACAGGCGACGGCCACTGCCAGGAGCTTCCGGTTGGCTGCCATATACGCGCATCTCCTCGAAAAGGTGCACTTTCAGCCAGTGCACAGGGTGTCTTTACGGAGACTTTAGATTGCTTGAGGCGCTGCTATGCCCCCGGGTGACGCGACGTGACAATCGCCACGGGTGAGGCGTCCCCGTGGGGCCTCACTCGTCGTTCGCCCGTCACTCCACCACATGACGGCCCTCGGGGCGCGCACTGCACGAGGCACGGAAGGCGCAGTGCGTGCAGTGCTGTCCTGCGGTCGGCGTGAAGCGTTCGTCCAGGACCTTGCCCGCGGCCGTCGCGAGCAGGTCGCCGATCCACTCCCCGGAGAGGGCCTCCTGGGCCTGCACCTTCGGGAGTGCTTCTCCGCCGTTCTTCTTGGCGGCGCCCTGGCGCAGCTGCACCAGTTCGGCGCCGCCCGGCTCGGGACGTACGCCTGCGAAGAGGTCGTCGGCGGCGCCCTCGCGGACCGCCAGCTGGTAGACCGCGAGCTGCGGGTGGCGGGCGACCTCGGCGGCGCTCGGGGACTGCTTGCCGGTCTTGAAGTCGACTACGTAGGCACGGCCTTCGGCGTCCTGTTCGACGCGGTCCATGGAGCCGCGTACCCGTACCTCATAGGAACCCGCTTCCAGGGTCACGTCGAAGCCGTGCTCGCTGGCGACGGGGGTACGGCTCGCGCGGTCCATCACATGCCACTGGAGGAAGCGTTCCAGTGCCACGCGCGCGTGCTCCTTCTCCTGCGCCGACTTCCACGGCGCGTCGAACGCGAGCGCGTCCCATACGGAGTCGAGGCGCTCCATGAGGACGGCGAGGTCGGCGGGGGTGCGCCCCGAGGCCACCTCGTCGGCCAGGACGTGCACGACGTTTCCGAAGCCCTGGGCCGCCGTCGCGGGCGCGTCCGCCTTCACCTCGCGGCCCAGGAACCATTGCAGGGCACAGGTGTTGGCGAGCTGGTCGAGTGCGCTTCCGGAGAGCACGACGGGCTTGTCGCGGTCCCGCAGGGGCACCTCGCTCGCTGTCGGCTCGTACATGCCCCACCAGCGGTAGGGGTGCGCGGCCGGTACGAGGGGGCGTCCGTCGGTGTCGGCGAGCGCGGCGAGGCGGGCCAGGCGCTGGGCCGCGGCCTCGCGCAGGGACTCCGAGACGCGCGGGTCGACGGTGGTCGCCCGCAGCTCGGCGACGAGCGCGGCGACGGACAGGGGGCGGCGTGGACGGCCCGTTATGTCCTTGGGCTCGACGCCGAGTTCGGTCAGGAAGCGGGACGGCTGGTCGCCGTCCTCCGCGGGTGCCTTCACCGCGGTCACGACGAGGCGTTCCCGCGCGCGCGTGGCGGCTACGTAGAACAAACGGCGCTCTTCGGAGAGGAGCGCTCCGGGGGTGAGGGGTTCGGCGAGGCCGTCGCGCCCGATGCGGTCGGCCTCCAGGAGGGAACCGCGGCGGCGCAGGTCGGGCCAGAGTCCCTCCTGGACGCCCGCCACCACGACGAGCCGCCACTCCAGCCCCTTGGAACGGTGTGCCGTCATCAGGCGTACGGCGTCGGGGCGGGCCGTCCGGCGCGTGAGGGTGTCCGCGGCGATGTCCTGCGCCTCGGTCTCCTCCAGGAAGTTGAGGGCGCCGCGACCGCCCGTACGCTCCTCCGCGCGGGCGGCGGCCGCGAACAGGGCGCACACCGCGTCGAGGTCACGGTCGGCGTTGCGGCCTGCCGCGCCGCCGCGTCGTGCGGTGCGTTCCAGGCGCCTGGGCCAGGGCGTGCCGTCCCACAGCTCCCACAGCGCCTCCTCGGCCGTGCCACCGCCCGCGAGGCGTTCACGGGCCTTGCGGAGCAGTGCGCCGAGCCGTTGGGCGCCGCGGGCGTACGTCGGGTCGTGCGCGACGAGCCGCTCCGGCTCGGCGAGGGCGCGGGCCAGCAGTTCGTCGGAGGGCGGCGGCACGTGGTTGCCCGCCGCGCGCTCCTCCTCGCGCAGGGCGCGGCCCAGGCGGCGCAGGTCGGCGGCGTCCATACCGGCGAGGGGGGACGTCAGGAGGGTGAGGGCGGTCTCGGTGTCGAGCCAATCGGGAACGATACGGCTGCCGCTGCCGCTGCCGCTCCGTGACCCACTCTCCGCGCCGAGCTCGGCCTCAGCCCCGACCTCAGCCTCCGCCTCGACCTCGACGTCCGCCTCCGCCTCGACTTCGACCTCGACCTCGACCTCGACCTCGACCTCAGAGCCTGCCGCGTCCTGGGACGCCGCATCGGCCCCATCCCCGGCCTCAACCCCAGCCCCAGCCGCTACCTCAGGCCGAGGCCCGGGCTCACCCTCAGCGCCCGCCCCAAGCCCCGCCTCCTGTCCCGCCGCCAGAGGGGCCTCCTCCGGAGAGACCTCCTCCGGAGAGGCCCCCTGCGAAGCGACCCCCTCCGAGGGGGCACCCTCCGCGTCCACCGCCGTCGCCACCACCCGCAGCGCCGTCAGCAGCGGTGTCACCGCCGGTTCGTGGCGCAGGGCGATGTCGTCGCCGTCGATCTCCAGGGGGACGCCCGCCGCGCTGAGGCTGCGGCGGACCGCGGGGATCGTGCGGGCGCCCGCGCGGACCAGGACCGCCATCTCGCCCCAGGGGACGCCGTCCTCCAGGTGGGCGCGGCGCAGGATGTCCGCGATGTTGTCGAGTTCCGTGCCGGCCGTCGGATACGTGTACACCTCGACGCCGCCGCCGTCCCTGACCGGCGTCGGCTCCCGGTGGACCCGCACCTTCTCGGCGGGGAGCCGGGTCAGCGGCATGCGTCGGGTGAGGAGTCGCGTGGCCGCGAGGAGCTGCGCGCCGGAGCGGCGGGAGGTCGTGAGGACCTCGACCGGCGCCGGGGACCCGTCCACGCGCGTGAAGGCGTCGGGGAACTCCAGGATGCCGTTCACGTCGGCGCCCCGGAACGTGTAGATCGACTGGTCGGGGTCGCCGAACGCGACGAGGGTCCGGCCGCCCCCGGCGAGCGCGTGCAGCAGCCGCACCTGCGCCGGGTCGGTGTCCTGGTACTCGTCCACGAAGACCGCGTCGTACTGCGCGCCGAGCGCCCGCGCCACCTCGGGGCGGCGCGCGAGCAGCACCGCGCGGTGCACGAGTTCCGCGTAGTCGAGCACTCCTTGGAGGTCGAGTACGTCCAGGTACTCGGCGAGGAAAGCCGCAGCCGCACCCCAGTCGGGCCGCCCGCTGCGGCGCGCGAACGCGTCCAGGGCGTCCGGGCCGAGGCCGAGCTCGCGGCTGCGGGCGAGCACCGCGCGGACCTCGTCGGCGAAGCCGCGGGTGGTGAGGCAGGCTCGGAGCTCGTCCGGCCAGCGGATGTGGCCGTGCCCCTCCTGCGCGAGGTCGATCTGTCCCGCGAGCAGTTCACGTACCGCCACGTCCTGCTCGGGACCGGAGAGGAGCCGCAGCGGCTCCACGAACAGTTCGGTGTCCTGGTGGGCGCGGACCAGGGCGTAGCAGAAGGAGTGGAACGTCGTGGCCTGCGGGGCGCGCGCCACCCCCACGCGCAGCGCCATGCGGTCGCGCAGCTCCACCGCCGCCTTGCGGCTGAAGGTGAGCACCAGGATCCGCGCGGGGTCCACGCCCTGGGCGACACGCGCGGCGACACTCTCGACGAGCGTGGTGGTCTTGCCCGTGCCGGGCCCGGCGAGGACCAGCAGCGGACCGCCCTTGTGGTCAACCACACGGCGCTGACCTGCGTCCATGCGAGGGGGATCCACGTGGGTCGGCGGCGTACGCACCAGTCGGTAGCCGTCCCGGATCCCCTGTCGTACCTGCTGGTGCGACGGGTGCCGGAGGTGCCGGGTGGAAGAAGGGGAACTCACGTGGGTCGCCGGTCCTGGTGGGTGTGCTGGTCTGTGAGCGGCCGCGCGGTGGCCGCGGGATGAAGCGGGGTGAAGGGGATGCGTGCTGTCGACGCTACGCCAGTGGACGCGAAGGACGCGTGCCTTCCCCCGTACGGGCCACCGGTCCCCCGTCGAGCCGCCGGATGCCTGAAGCTGTCAGGTGTGATCCTTTGGAGCCGCGCCGACCGGAGCCGGGCCCTCCCCATCCCGGCCGCCAGCCGGGCCCCCGGCCAGGCCCTCCGGAGTCACGTCCTCCGAAGTCGCGTCCCCCGGAGCCGCGCCGTCCCACCGCGCCCGCCGCATGTCCAGCTTCGGAACGTGCCCCTGGGCGGCGCGCGAGGCCTGCCGCAGCGGAGTGCCCTCCTCCCGGTACCTCTCCAGGGCCCGCAGTTCGTGGCCGGGCAGGAGCACGCCGTCGGAGCGGACGACACGCCACCACGGAACGCCCCCTCCGTAGAGGGCCATCACGCGTCCGACCTGTCGCGGTCCGCCTTCCTCCAGCCACTCGGCAACGTCCCCGTAGGTCATCACCCGGCCCGGAGGGATCCGTTCCGCAACCTCCAGGACCCGTTCCGCGTACTCCGGCAACTCGCTCATCCGGACCATCCTGCCGTACCCCACCGACACCGTGACAGGCCCGCCACACAGCGTGCCGCGGCCCGTCCGACAGGGCGCGAAGTGTCGTTTCGTGACCACTTCGCAGCCTTGCGTTGCCCCCTGCTGCCCCCCTGCGCGGGCGGTCCATGCCACCATCGTGCGGGCGGTGACTGGTGATACGAGATCAAGAAGAGACCACGGAGCGGCAGGGCGTGCATCCCGATGAGAAGGCGGGCACCTCTGCGTCCGAGTCACACCTGGACACCGGTGAGCGCGCCCTGAAGAGCGAGAAGACCGAGAACAGCAGCGGGAAGAACGACGTCGGCGACGGCCTCGGGGCCGACCTCGACGACGGCCCCCGGAACGGCCTCGACGACAGCCCCGGCTGCGCCGACGACGGCGCCCACGCCGAGCGCGTCGAGCGCGACGAACCGCTCCTCGCCGCCCGTGTGCACCGCCCGTCCGACCTCATGCGGCTCCTCGTCGGCGTCCTCGCCATCGCCGTGCTCCTCTCCATCGCCGCGTTCGCGCACGGCACGACGTCCGGGCTCGAACAGGACATCGACAAGGGCACGGACCAGGCGCCCGACCTGCTGATCAAGGTCGCGGGCCTCATCGCAAGCATCGGCGTGCTGCTCGTCCCCGTCGCGTTCGCGATCGAGCGGCTGATCAAGCGGGACGGGCTGCGCATCGCCGACGGCGTCCTGGCCGCCGTCCTGGCGCACGGCGTGACGCTCGCCACCGACCTCTGGGTCGCGAAGGCCGCCCCCGACTCCATCCAGGACGCGCTGACCAAGCCGTCCCCCGCCGACCTCCACGCGTTCACCGATCCGGTGCACGGCTATCTCGCGCCCGTGATCGCGTACATGACGGCCGTCGGCATGTCCCGCAGACCGCGCTGGCGCCTGGTGCTGTTCGTGGTGCTGCTGCTCGACGCGTTCACGATGCTGGTCACCGGCTACACCACACCGTTCTCGATCATTCTGACGGTGCTCATCGGCTGGGCCGTGGCCTACGGAACGCTCTACGCGGTCGGCTCGCCGAACGTGCGGCCCACCGGGCAGACACTGCTCGCGGGCCTGCGGCACGTCGGCTTCCACCCCGTGAGCGCCGCCCGCGAGGAGTCCCCCGACAGCGAGCACGGCGACCGCGGCCGCCGCTATTTCGTCACCCTGGAGGACGGCCCTCCACTCGATGTGACGGTCATCGACCGCGAACAGCAGGCGCAGGGCTTCTTCTACCGCGTCTGGCGCAGGCTCACCCTGCGGGGCATCACCCAGCGGCGCAGCCTGCAGTCCCTGCGGCAGGCGCTGGAGCAGGAGGCCCTGCTCGCGTACGCGGCCATCGCGGCCGGCGCGAACGCGCCCAAGCTGATCGCCACCTCCGAGCTCGGCCCCGACGCCGTGATGCTCGTCTACGAGCACACGGGCGGCCACTCCCTGGACTCCCTGCCGGACGACGCCATCACCGACGAACTGCTGTGCGACACCTGGCGGCAGGTGCAGGCCCTGCAGTCCCGGCGGATCGCGCACCGCAGGCTGGCGGGCGACGCGATTCTGGTGGATCGTTCCGGCACCGTGATCCTCACGGACCTGCGGGGCGGCGAGATCGCCGCGGGCGATCTGGTCCTGCGCATCGACATCGCCCAGCTCCTGGCCGCCCTCGGCCTGCGGGTGGGCGCCGAGCGCGCGGTCGCCACCGCCGTCGACGTCCTCGGGCCCGACGCCGTGGCCGACTGTCTGCCGCTGCTGCAGCCCATCGCCCTCACCCGCTCCACCCGCTCCACGCTGAGCAGGCTGGCCAGGGAACGGTCCCAGCGCGAGCGTGAGGCCGTCCTGGAGGCCTCCCGCAAGTCCCGGCAGAGCGTGCGCGCGGACGTCTCCGAGGACGCCCGGTCGGACAAGCCGTCCGCCAAGGAGGACAGGCCGTCCTCGAAGCAGGAGAAGCAGGCCGCCAAGCAGGAGCGGCAGGCCGAGAAGCAGGCCATAGACGACGCTTTGGATCAGGCACGCGAGGAGGATCTGCTCACCCAGATCCGTCACCAGGTGCTGCTCATCCGCCCGACGGCGCCGGTCGAGCCCGCGCAGCTGGAGCGGATCAGGCCGCGCACGCTGATCAGCTTCATCGCCGGTGCCATCGGCGCCTACTTCCTGCTCTCGCAGCTGACGCACGTCGAATTCGGCACGCTCTTCCAGGAGGCGGAGTGGGGCTGGGTGGCCGCCGCGGTGGGCTTCTCCGCGCTGAGCTACTTCGCGGCGGCGATGAGCCTGCTGGGCTTCGTGCCGGAGCGGGTGCCGTTCCTGCGGGCGGTGGCGGCGCAGGTCGCCGGGTCGTTCGTGAAGATCGTGGCGCCTGCCGCGGTCGGCGGTGTCGCGCTGAACACGCGGTTCCTACAGCGGTCCGGGGTGCGCTCGGGCCTCGCGGTGGCGAGCGTCGGTGCCTCGCAGCTCTTCGGGCTCGGCTCGCACATCCTGCTGCTGCTGATCTTCGGCTATCTGACGGGGACGGAGAAGACGCCGTCGTTCACGCCGTCCCGGACCGTCATCGCCGGTCTGCTGTCGGTCGCGGTGCTGGTCCTCGTGGTGACCGCCATCCCGTTCCTGCGCAAATTCGTCGTCACGCGCGTGCGGTCGCTTTTCGCCGGTGTCGTGCCGCGCATGCTGGACGTACTCCAGCGGCCGCAGAAGCTGCTCACCGGCATCGGCGGGATGCTGCTGCTCACCCTGATGTTCGTGCTCTGTCTGGACGCTTCGGTGCGAGCCTTCGGCAACGAAGAGATGACGTCACTGAGCCTCGCGAGCGTCGCGGTCGTCTTCCTCGCGGGCAACGCCCTGGGATCGGCGGCGCCGACGCCGGGCGGTGTGGGCGCGGTCGAGGCGACGCTGACCCTGGGGCTGATCGCGGTGGGCGTGCCCAAGGACGTGGCGGCGCCAGCGGTACTGCTCTATCGACTGCTCACGCTGTGGCTGCCGGTCCTCCCGGGGTGGCTGTTCTTCAATCACCTCACAAGGAAGGGGCTGCTCTGACAGTGCTGTGACCGCCCTCAGAACAGCACCAGGAGACCGGCCAGCAGCAGCACCGCGCCCATGACCTCCACCGCCCCGACCACCGGCACCTTGAGGCCCTTCCCGGGCAGCACCGCCGCGCGCACCAGGTAGGCCGCGAAGAGGACCGCCAGCCAGGGGCTGAGCACATACGCCACGGGCACGGCGAGGGCGTGGTACGTCACCGACGCCCGGTAGTACGCGCGTGAGTCGCGTTCGCGGATCATCGTCTTCACGTACGGCACCGTGCCCGCGAAGAACAGCAGGCAGGCGAGTGCGGGGCGCCGGCCTTCGGAGAGCTCGCCGCCGCCCATCCGCAGCGTGACGAGGAGCATGCCGCAGGCGGGGACCACCGCGGCCAGGCCGTTCAGGAGGGCCCGTTCCCTGTTCCGCCACGCGTACCAGGTGTTGACGGCCACGAAGGGCGCGGCGCAGGCGGCCACGAGCAGCAGCCAGGGGTACGCGAACAGGAGCGGCACCCCGAACACCGCGGAGACCGCCGCCGCGGCGAGGGCGGGGCGCACGTGGCGGCGCGGGGCCCTCGGGTTGCGGGAGAGGCGGCGGAGGCGGAGCCACTGCTGGACGTGGAAGGCGGTGACGTACCCCGCCAACCAGGCGGCGAACAGTGGCAGATGGGCCCAGCGGGGGCCGTCGCCCGGCCCGTCGCCGAGGAACACGCCCGCCGCGAACGGCACCGCGAGCATCGCCCACGCGCCGTGCTGGTTCGGCAGCCACGAACGGAGTGCGCCGCGCTTCTTCCTGCCCATGTGTCCCAGCATCTCAGCACAGGGCCCGAATAATTCCGGAAAGAGGTCACCCCTGCACGGGACTTTGGTCCCCGGTATCCCAACCTCCCCCAGGCTTAGGGTCGTTGCAGGTGGCACGTGCCGTGCGGCCTTTTCTTCGGGACGGCCAGGAGATGTGACGTTGCAGCAGAGGAAAGACATCGCTGAGTCGCTCGTGAAGGCCGGGAGTTTCTTCACCCGGACCGCGGAGACGTCCGAGGATCTGCACCGGGTGCAGCACACCGGCGGCCGGGACGGAGAGGCCTTCTACCGTGACCGCTGGAGCCACGACAAGGTCGTGTATTCCACGCACGGCGTGAACTGCACCGGATCGTGTCGCTGGAAGGTGTACGTCAAGGACGGCATCATCACGTGGGAGACGCAGGCCACGGACTATCCGAGCGTCGGCCCCGACCGCCCCGAATACGAACCCCGCGGATGTCCGCGCGGAGCCTCGTTCTCCTGGTACACGTATTCGCCGACGCGCGTACGTTATCCCCACGTGCGCGGAGCGCTCCTGGAAATGTACCGGGAGGCGAAGGCGCGGCTGAAGGACCCCGTGCTCGCCTGGGCCGACATCCAGAGCGACCCCGAGCGCCGCCGACGCTACCAGCGGGCACGCGGCAAGGGCGGCCTGGTGCGGGCCAGTTGGGACGAGGCCGTCGAGATCGTGGCGGCGGCGCACGTGCACACGATCAAGGAGCACGGCCCGGACCGCGTCTCGGGGTTCTCCCCCATTCCCGCGATGTCGATGGCGTCGCACGCCGCGGGTGCCCGTTTCCACTCCCTCATCGGCGCCCCGATGCTCTCCTTCTACGACTGGTACGCGGATCTTCCCGTCGCCTCTCCGCAGGTGTTCGGCGACCAGACCGACGTACCGGAGTCGGGTGACTGGTGGGACGCCGCGTATTTGATGATGTGGGGCTCCAATGTGCCGGTGACGCGGACTCCGGACGCGCACTGGATGACGGAGGCGCGCTACCGCGGGCAGAAAGTCGTCACCGTGTCGCCGGATTACGCGGACAACACGAAGTTCGCCGACGAATGGATGCACCCGCACCCCGGAACGGACGGCGCCCTCGCCCTCGCGATGGGGCACGTGATCCTGAAGGAATTCTTCGTCGACCGGCAGACTCCGTTCTTCCAGGATTACGTACGCCGTTACACGGATCTGCCTTTCCTGGTCACGCTCGACGAGACCGAAAAGGGCCTCGTGCCGCACAAGTTCCTCACCGCGGCCGACCTCGGCGAGGAGACCGAGAACGCGCGGTGGAAAACCGTCCTGATCGACGACGCGACGGGTGAGCCGACCGTCCCGAACGGCACCCTGGGCCACCGCTGGGGCACCTCAGGGACCCCCGACTGGAACCTCGACCTCGGCGACACCGTTCCCCGGCTCACCCTGTACGGCGAGGGTGCGGCCGAGATCGTGCTGCCCCGCTTCGAAGAGGGCGCCTCCGGCGACGGCGCTGTCGTACGCCGCGGCGTGCCCGTACGCCGTGTCGGCGGTCGGCTCGTCACCACCGTCCACGACCTGATGCTCGCCCAGTACGGGGTCCCGCGCGCGGGGCTGCCCGGCGAGTGGCCCGCCTCCTACGAAGACGCCTCCCAGCCCGGCACGCCCGCCTGGCAGGAGACCCTCACGTCCGTGCCGGCCACGCAGGCCACGCGCGTGGCGCGCGAATTCGCCGACACGGCCGAGGCGTCACAAGGGCGCTGCATGATCCTCATGGGCGCGGGAACCAACCACTGGTTCCACGCGGAGACCACCTACCGCGCGTTCCTTGCGCTGCTCACCCTCACCGGCTGCCAGGGGCGCAACGGCGGCGGATGGGGGCACTACGTAGGGCAGGAGAAGTGCCGTCCGGTGACGGGCTGGGCGACGCTCGCGAGCGCGTCCGACTGGGGGCGGCCGCCCCGGCACATGATCGGCGCGGGCTGGTTCTACCTGCACACCGACCAGTGGCGTTACGACACCCTCCCCGCCGAGTCCCTCGCCTCCCCGCTGGGAGAGGGCCGTTTCGAGGGGATGACGGGCGCCGACTGTCTCGCCGCGTCCGCACGCATGGGCTGGATGCCGTCGTACCCGACCTTCGACCGCAACCCGCTGGACCTCGGCGCCGCCGAGGACCCCGTGGCCGACACCGTGCGGGAGCTGAAGGAGGGCACGCTGGGCTTCGCGGGCGAGGACCCCGACGCGCCCGGCAACTGGCCGCGCGTGCTCAACGTATGGCGGGCGAACCTGCTCGGCTCGTCCTCCAAGGGCAACGAGTACTTCCTGAAGCATCTGCTCGGCACGCACTCCAACCTCCCCGAAGACGGCCCGCGTTGCACACCGCGCGACGTGAAGTGGCACACCGAGGACGTCGAGGGGAAGCTCGACCTGCTGCTCTGCCTCGACTTCCGGATGACGTCCACGACGCTGCTCTCCGACGTCGTCCTGCCCGCCGCGACCTGGTACGAGAAGCACGACCTGTCCTCCACGGACATGCACCCCTTCCTGCACGCCTTCACTCCCGCCGTGGACCCGCCCTGGCAGGCGCGCACCGACTACGACGCGTTCCTCGCCGTCGCGCGCCGGTTCGGCGAGCTGGCGGGCGAGCACCTGGGCGTACGCCGCGACCTGGTCGCCACGGCGCTGCAGCACGACACCCCGGGCGGTGAGATGGCGCAGCCCGGCGGGGTGGCGCTGGACTGGTCGAAGGGCGAGTGCGAGCCCGTCCCGGGACGCACGATGTACAACCTGGCCGTCGTGGAACGCGACTACGGAGCGGTCGGCGAGAAGTTCGCGGCGCTCGGCCCGCTCGTCGACGAGCTGGGTGTCACCACGAAGGCGGTCACGTTCGACGTCGCCGAGGAAGTCGCGTACCTGAAGGCGAAGAACGGCACCGTGCGCGGCGGCACCGCGGACGGCCGACCCCGCCTGGACACCGCCCAACGGGCCTGTGAGGCGATCCTGTCGCTCTCCGGGACCTCCAACGGCCGCCTGGCCACCCAGGGCTTCGAGACGCTGGAGAAACGCGTCGGGACGGAGATGGCGCACCTGGCCGCCGAGGCCGAGGGGAAGCGGATCACGTTCGCGGACACCCAGGCACGGCCGGTGCCGGTCATCACGTCGCCCGAGTGGTCGGGCAGCGAGTCCGGAGGGCGCCGCTACACCGCGTTCACCGTCAACACCGAGCACCTGAAGCCGTGGCACACCCTCACCGGGCGCCAGCACTTCTTCCTCGACCACGACTGGATCCACGAGGTCGGCGAGGCGCTGCCCGTCTACAAGCCGCCGCTGAACATGCACCGCCTCTACGGAGAGCCCGAGTTGGGTTCCCGGACGGACGGCGCAAAGGACGGCCGCGAGGTCGCCGTGCGGTTCCTGACCCCGCACAACAAGTGGGCGATCCACTCCCAGTACCAGGACAACCTCTACATGATGACGCTCGGCAGGGGCGGCCAGACGGTGTGGATGTCCCCGCAGGACGCGGACGCCATCGGGGTGCGCGACAACGAGTGGATCGAGGCCGTGAACCGCAACGGCGTCGTCACGGCCCGCGCGATCGTGTCCCACAAGATGCCGCCGGGGACGGTCTACATGAACCACGCCCAGGAGCGGACGGTCGGTGTCCCGAAGACGGAGAAGACGGGCCGCCGCGGCGGCATCCACAACTCCCTCACCCGGATCATGCTCAAGCCCACCCACCTGGTGGGCGGCTACGCCCAGTTGACGTGGGCGTTCAACTACCTGGGCCCGACGGGCAACCAGCGTGACGAGGTGACGGTCATCCGCCGCCGCGACCAGGAGGTCACCTACTGATGCCCCGTGACGGAGTCACCATCGGACGCGTCATGACCCAAGTCGCCATGGTCATGAACCTCGACAAGTGCATCGGCTGCCACACGTGTTCCGTCACCTGCAAGCAGGCGTGGACAAACCGCAAGGGCACCGAGTACGTCTGGTTCAACAACGTCGAGACGCTCCCCGGACAGGGCTATCCGCGCCGCTGGGAGGACCAGGAGCGGTGGAAGGGCGGCTGGGAGCGGACCAGGTCCGGCCGGCTGCGGCTGAGGGCCGGAGGGCGCCTCAAGCGGCTCGGGCAGATCTTCGCCAACCCCGAGCTGCCTGAGCTTTCGGACTACTACCAGCCGTGGACGTACGAGTACAAGAACCTCACCGACGCCCCGGCGGGCGACGACATGCCCGTCGCCAAGCCGGTCTCGCAGGTGACGGGCGAGCCCATCGGCACCATCGAATGGGGCCCCAACTGGGACGACAACCTCGGCGGCGCCCCGGAGCACGGCCCCAAGGACCCGCTGGTCGAGAAGGTCCGCGACGAGGTGGGCGAGAAGATCCGCTTCGAGTTCGAGCAGAGCTTCATGTTCTACCTGCCGCGGATCTGCGAGCACTGCCTCAACCCCGCGTGCGTCTCGTCGTGCCCCTCCGGAGCGATGTACAAGCGCGTGGAGGACGGCATCGTCCTCGTCGACCAGGACCAGTGCCGCGGCTGGCGGATGTGCGTGACCGGCTGCCCCTACAAGAAGGTCTACTTCAACCACGCCACCGGCAAGGCGGAGAAGTGCACCTTCTGCTTCCCGCGCGTGGAGGCCGGGATGCCGACCATCTGCTCGGAGACCTGCGTCGGCCGCATGCGCTACCTGGGCGTCATGCTGTACGACGCCGACAAGGTCGCCGAGGCCGCCGCCGTGGAGGACGAACAGGACCTCTATCCGGCCCAGTTGGAGTGCTTCCTCGATCCGAACGACCCGGCGGTCGTGGCCGCCGCCCGGGCCTCGGGCATCACCGACGAGTGGCTCGACGCGGCCCGCCGCTCCCCCGTGTACGACCTCATCAGGACGTACCAGGTCGCGCTGCCGCTGCATCCGGAGTACCGCACCATGCCGATGGTCTGGTACGTGCCGCCGCTGTCCCCGGTGGTCGAGGCGGTGGCCGCCGCGGGCCGCGACGGGGAGGACGCGGGCAACCTCTTCGGAGCGATCGACGCACTGCGCATCCCGGTGGAGTACCTCGCCGCGCTGCTCACCGCGGGCGACACCCACGCCGTGGACGCGGTGCTGCACCGGATGGCCGCCATGCGCGCCTACATGCGCCGCGTCAACCTCGGTGAGGAGCGCGACGAGTCCATCGCCTCGGCGGTCGGCCTCACCGGCCAGGAGATGGAGGACATGTTCCGGCTCCTGGCGATCGCCAAGTACGAGGACCGGTACGTGGTCCCGACCGCCGCCCGCGCCGACGCGGACGCCCTCGCGGAGACGCACCCCCTGAACGACGTGGCCGACGGCTGCCCGGTCGCCGACGCCCCGGGCAGTGCTCCCCAGGAGCGCGTCATGCTCAACCTCAGCCCCACCCGGAGGAACGTATGACCCCCGACGCCGTCGTCCGGCTCGTCGCCGGGCGGCTCCTGCAGTACCCGGACGAGCGGCTGTACGCGGAGCTGGACCGCCTCCACGAAGCGACCGACCACCCGCTGCTGCGGGAATTCATCGCCCACGCGCGCGTGCGACGCCCCCTGGACCTCGCCGCGCACTACACGGACGTCTTCGACACCCGTAACCGCCGCTGCCTCTACCTCACCTGGTGGTCGGACGGCGACACCCGCAACCGGGGGCTCTCCCTGGTGCGCGTCAAGCAGGTGTACCGCGAGCACGGCCTGGAGTTCGCCTCCAAGGAGCTGCCCGACTTCCTCCCGGTGCTGCTGGAGTTCGCCGCCCGCGAGGAGGAGGCCGGCACCGCCCTCCTGGAGGAGCACCGGGCCGGACTCGAACTGCTGCGGCTCGCCGTGACCGACGCGGACACGCCCTACGCGCGCGTGCTCGAAGCGGTCTGCGGGACGCTCCCCGGTCCCTCCCCGAAGACGCGCGCCGAGGCGAAGGCGCTGGCCCGCAGCGGGCCGCCCCGCGAGACCGTCGGACTCGAACCCTTCGGCCCCGGCGTGGACCTCCCCTGGCCCACCGCCCGGACATCCGCCGTCCGGAAAACCGCCGCCCAGGAAAGGACCCCGGCGTGATGGACCTCCTCCTGTGGGGCGTCATGCCCTACGTCGCCGTCACCCTCCTGATCGCGGGTCTGGTCTGGCGGGCCCGCTACGACCGGTTCGGCCTGACCACGCACTCCTCGCAGCTGCAGGAGTCACGGCTGCTGCGCATCGGCTCACCGCTCTTCCACTTCGGCATGGTGTTCGTGGTGCTCGGCCACGTCGTGGGCCTCGTCATCCCGGACAGCTGGACCGACGCGGTGGGCGTCAGCGACCACACGTACCACCTGATGGCGGTCTCCACCGGCGCGGTCGCGGGTGTCGCGGCCGCCGTCGGCATCGGCATCCTCGTGTACCGGCGCTGCACGGTGCCGGCCGTCCGCAAAGCCACTCTCCGTAGTGACCACCTGATGTACACGGTGCTGCTCGGGGCGATGCTGCTCGGCCTCCTCGCGACCGTCCTCAACTCCTCCGGAGTGGTCGACTACAACTACCGCGAGGGCATCTCCGTCTGGTTCCGCAGCCTGTTCACGCTCCAGCCCGACTACCACCTGATGGGCGCCGCGCCCCTCGCCTTCAAGCTGCACATCGTCTTCGGCTTCGCGCTGTTCGCACTGATCCCGTTCTCACGGCTCGCCCACGTCGTCAGCGCGCCCTTCAAGTACGTGTTCAGGCCCTACGTCGTCTACCGCGGCCGGGACCCCCAGGAGCTCGCGAACCGGCGTCCGAAGCGCGGCTGGGAGCGCGCCTCGTGAGCCGCGCCGCAAGCCGCGTCGTACGGCGTCCGCGGCACGACGTCGCCGAGCGCCCCTTCATCGTCATCTGGGAGGCCACGCGCGCGTGCCCCCTGGCCTGTCTGCACTGCAGGGCCGAGGCGCAGCCCGCACGCGACCCGCGCGAGCTGGACGGCGCGGACGCCCGCCGCCTCATGGACCAGATCGCCGCCTTCGGGAAGCCGGGCCCGCTCTTCGTGATCACCGGCGGCGACCCGTTCCAGCGGCCCGACCTCACCGACCTCGTCGCCTACGGAACAGCCCTCGGACTGCGCGTCGCCGTCTCCCCCTCGGGGACGCCGACGCTGGACCGGGCGAACCTGGCCGCCGTGCGCGACGCGGGCGCCGTCGCCCTGTCCCTGAGCATCGACGGGTCCACGGCCGTGCGGCACGACGCCTTCCGCGGCGTGGACGGCGTCTTCGAATGGACCCTCGACGGCTGGCGCACGGCCCGCGAACTAGGCCTGAAGGTGCAGGTCAACACCACCGTCACCCGCGACAGCCTGGAGGACCTCGCGGACATCGCGGCCCTGGTGCGCAGGGAGGGCGCGATGCTGTGGAGCGGCTTCGTGCTGGTGCCGACAGGGCGCGGCGAACAGCTGGCCTCGCTCACCGCCGACGAGGTCGAGGACGTCCTGCACTTCCTGTACGACACGGGCGCGGTCATGGCCACCAAGACCACGGAGGGCCATCACTTCCGCCGCGTGGCCCTCCAGCGCACCCTGCTGGAACGGCACGGCGAGGAGCCCGCGTTGGGCTCCCTGTACGCCCGTCTGACGGCACGCGCGCGTGCCCTCGGCCTGCACGACGGGGAGCGGCGCGCGGTGCGCAGGCCGCCCATGGACGTCGGCTCGGGGCGCGGCTTCGTCTTCGTGTCGCACACCGGAGAGGTCCGTCCCAGCGGCTTCCTGCCGCTGTCGGCCGGCAACGTGAAGCACCATCCGCTGGTCGACATCTACCGCGGCTCCGCGCTGTTCACGACGTTGCGCGAACCCACGCTGCTCGGCGGCGCGTGCGGACGCTGCGAGTTCAACACCGTGTGCGGGGGCTCCCGTTCACGCGCGTACGGGGCGACGGGGCGGGTGCTCGCCGCCGACCCCTGGTGCGCGTACGAACCGGGGAGCTTCCCCTACCAGGACGAGCTGCGGGAGCTGCTCCGGGAAGGACGTACGGCATGACGCGTTCAGTGATCGTCGTCGGCGGCGGCATCAGCGGCCTTACCGCCGCCTGGCGGCTGCGCGCCGACGCGGAAGTGACCGTCCTGGAGGGTGCCCCTCGCATCGGCGGGAAGCTGCGCACCGGCACCCTCGCGGGCGTCCCCGTCGACGAGGGCGCCGAGTCCCTGATGGCGCTCCGCCCCGAGGCCGTGCGCCTGGCCCAGGAGGTCGGCCTCGGCGACGCGCTGTGCGACCCCGCTCCCGCGCCCACCACCCTGTGGTCGAACGGTGCGCTGCGCCCGCTGCCGCCCGGCCACGTCATGGGCATCCCCACCGACCCGGACGCGCTGGCGGGCACGGGGCTGCTGTCCGACGAGGGCGTGGCCAGGCTGCGCCACGAGGAGGCGCTGCCGGCCGAGCCGATGACCGAGGACGCGTCGGTGGCCGAGTACCTCGGCGGCCGGCTCGGGCAGGAGACCGTGGACCGGCTCGTGGAGCCGCTGCTCGGCGGGGTCTACGCGGGCCGCCCCGACCGGCTCTCGCTGCGTACCGTGCTGCCGCGCGTGGCGGCGGTCGCCGAGCGCGGGGAGCCGCTGCTCGCGGCGCTGCGCCGGACGCGTACGCCCGACGGCGGGTCCTTCCCGCGCGCGGGCGCCCCCCGTGCCGTCCCCGTCCAGGGCCTGCACGGCGGCACCGGGCGTCTGCCCCTCGCCGTCGCCGCGGCGAGCGGCGCCCGGGTGCTCACCGGCACGCGCGCGCGTGAGCTGCAGCGCACCCCGGCAGGACGGTGGCGTGTCCTGGCCTCCACAGGCGACGGTCCCCTCCTCCTGGAGGCGGACGCGGTGATCCTCGCCGTGCCCGCGTACGAGGCCGCGGAGCTGCTGCGGCCGCACGCGCCGCTGGCCGACGCCGACCTCGGCGCGATCCAGCACGCCAGCACCGCCGTGGTGACGTTGGCGTTTCCGCGCGCGGAGGCCCTCACCCGGGCGCACGGGAGCGGGCCGGGCCACGTCTCCGGAGAGGTGTTTCCCGAGGGAAACGGCTTCCTGGTGCCCGCTGTCGACGGGCGCACCCTCAAGGCCGCCACGTTCCTCTCCAACAAGTGGCGGTGGCAGCGCGAGGAGGCGCCCGACGTCTTCCTGCTGCGCACCTCCATCGGCCGCGTCGCCGAGGAGCACCGGCTCGCCGTCCCCGACCGCCATCTGGTCCGCAGCTCCGTCATCGAGCTGCACCAGGCCCTGGGCTCCATCGGCGAGCCCGTCGCGGCCCGCGTCACCCGCTGGGAGCGCGGTCTGCCGCAGTACGGCGTCGGACACACCGAGCGCGTCGCCCGCGTCCGTGAGGCCGTCGGCAAGCTGCCGGGGCTCGCCCTGTGCGGCGCCGCGTACGACGGGGTGGGCGTCGCCGCGTGCGTGGCGACGGGGACGGCCGCGGCCCGGCAGATCGCCGAGGACTGACACGGAGTCGCGCGGACCTGCCCCACCCGCACGAAGTGGCCGATTCCTCACCCACACGGCCCGCGCCCCGAGCGTCCCGTCAGGTCCCGCCGCAGGATGGGCACATGCCCACACAGTCCACGCCGCGCGTCACCGCGCTGGCCGCCGCGACCCTTCTCCTGTCCGCCGCCCTCGCGGGGTGCGGCGGCAGCGACGACTCCAAGGACGAGGATCTGTCGGCTCAGAAGCTGAGCTGGAAGGACTGCCCCGCGCCCGACGCCGCGGAGGGCGGCGGCGAGGCCCCGTCCCCGCTGCCGGGCGGCGCCGAGTGGCAGTGCGCCACCATGAAGGCTCCCCTCGACTGGTCGAAGCCCAAGGGCGACACGGTAGACATCGCGTTGATCAAGGCGGCCACCAGCGGCGACAAGGGCGACCGCATCGGCTCGCTCGTCTTCAACTTCGGCGGCCCCGGCGGCTCGGGCATCACCACGCTGCCCGCCTTCGGAGAGGACTACGCGAAGCTGCGCACCCGCTACGACCTGGTCAGTTTCGACCCGCGCGGTGTCGGCCGCAGCGCCGGCATCAGGTGCGAGGACGACTCCGCACTGGACACGTACTTCCAGCAGGACTCCACGCCCGACGACGAGGCCGAGCGCGAGAAGCACCTCGCCAACGTCCGCGACTTCAACAACGGCTGCGAGAAGAACGCGGGAAAGACCCTCCCGCACGTCCGCACCACCGACGCCGCCCGCGACATGGACCTGATGCGCCAGGTCCTCGGCGACGACAAGCTGCACTACTTCGGCATCTCGTACGGCACCGAACTCGGCGGGGTCTACGCACACTTGTTCCCCAAGAAGGTGGGCCGCGCCGTCTTCGACGCGGTCGTCGACCCCACCCAGACCGCCGAGAAGGGCTCCCTCGGCCAGGCGGAGGGCTTCCAGCTCGCGCTCGACAACTTCGCGAAGGACTGCACGTCACAGGAGGCGGACTGTCCCGTCGGCGACACGGAGCAGGACGTCAAGGACCGGATCGCGAAGCTCCTCAAGGACCTGGACAGCAAGCCGATCAAGGGCATCGCACCGCGCGAGCTGACGCAGACGGCCGCCACCAACGGCATCGCGCAGTCCCTGTACTCCAAGGACTTCTGGCCGTATCTGACCCAGGGCCTCGAAGAGGCCTACGAGGGCGACGGCAAGATCCTGATGGCGCTCTCCGACTCGATGAACGGGCGCAGCGAGGACGGCGAGTACAGCAACATCCAGTCCGCCAACGTCTCGATCAACTGTGCGGACGACAAGGCGCGTTACGACACGGAGTACGTCGAGAAGAAGCTCCCCGAGTTCCGTAAGGCATCACCCCTGTTCGGCGACTACCTCGCGTGGGGCATGGTCAGCTGCACCGACTGGGCCGTCGAGGGCCAGGTGGACCACCCCGACGTGAGCGCGGCGGGCGCGCCGCCCATCGTCGTCATCGGCAACACCGGCGACCCGGCCACGCCGTACGAAGGGGCCCGCAAGATGGCGCAGGCGCTCGGCGAGGGCGTCGGGGTCGAGCTGACGTACAAGGGCCAGGGGCACGGGGCGTACGACAGCAAGAACAAGTGCGTGCGGGACGCCGTGAACGGCTATCTGCTGGGCGGGAAGGTCCCGAAGGAGGGAACGGTCTGTTCCTGACGCCGCGCCTCCCGGCCCGCCCTCTGCCCGTCCCCGCCCATCCCCCACCCGGCCCTGTCAGTGGTCCCGCCTACGATGGCCTGAACTGTCTTCCGAGGGGGGAAGCGCCTTCATGCAGCGTTTCGTACGGTCCGCGGCCCTGGCCGCAGCAGGCGTGCTCGTGGCGGGTCTGGCCGCCGGGTGCGGCTCGTCCGACGACGGGGACGGGGACGACGGCAAGCACCCCTCGGCGACCGCCCCCGAGCCGAAGCCCAAGCCGGACCCCTCCTCCACCCTGCCCGCCTCGCTGACCTCCCAGAAGCTGGACTGGAGCCGCTGCAAGGCGCCCGAGGGCGGCAGCGCGCCCGGCGCCGCGTGGCAGTGCTCGACGCTGAAGGTCCCGCTGGACTACGGCAAGCCGGACGGCGGGACCATGGGCATCGCCCTGATACGCGCCAAGAGCACGGGCGAGGGCGACCGCATCGGCTCCCTCCTCTTCAACTTCGGCGGTCCCGGCGGCTCGGGCGTCTCCGGGCTCCCGTCCTTCGCCGACTCGTACGACACGCTGCGCGAGCGGTACGACCTGGTGAGCTTCGACCCGCGCGGGGTCGCGGCGAGCGAGGGAGTGCGCTGCCGCGACGACGCGGCGACCCAGGCAGCGGAGAAGAAGGTCGACCTCACGCCGGACACCGCGGCCGAGGAGAAGGCGTACTTCAAGGACGCCAAGGACTTCGGCGCGGGCTGCGCGCAGAACTCGAAGAACGTCATCGGGCACGTCTCGACGGACGACGCGGCCCGTGACATGGACGTCCTGCGCCAGGTCCTCGGCGACGACAAGCTGCACTACTTCGGCGTCTCGTACGGCACGGAACTCGGCGGCACGTACGCCCACTTGTTCCCCCGGCGCGTCGGCCGCCTCGTCTTCGACGCGGTCGTCGACCCGAGCGCCGACTCGATCGGCCACGCGGAGAACCAGGCACGGGGCTTCCAGCGCGCCCTGGACAACTACTTCAAGTCCCGCGGCCAGGACCCCGAGGCGGGCTCCGCGAAGATACAGAAGCTGTTCGAGCGCCTGGACGCCGAACCGATGCGCACCTCGGGCGACCGGAAGCTGACCGAGTCCCTCGCGAGCACCGGCGTCCTGGTCACCCTCTACAGCAAGCAGACCTGGCCCGCGCTGACCCGCGGCCTGGCGGACGCCGAGAAGGGCGACGGTTCGGCGCTGCTCCAGCTCGCCGACGCCTACAACGAACGCGACGCCTCGGGGCGCTACAGCACGCAGAGCCACTCCCAGCGGGCGATCGCCTGTCTGGACACAAAGGCGCGGACCACTCCGGCGGAGGCGAAGAAGCGCCTGGACCGGTTCCGCGGGATATCGCCGGTGTTCGGCGAGTTCCTCGGCTGGGACACCGCGGGCTGGTGCCACGAGTGGCCGGTGGCCGGTCAGCACGACTCCCCTGAGGTCAGCGCGCCCGGCGCCGACCCGATCCTCGTCGTCGGCAACACCGGCGACCCGGCCACCCCGTACGAGGGCGCCCGCAAAATGGCGGACGAGCTCGGCAAGGACGTCGGCGTCCACCTGACCTGGAAGGGCGAGGGCCACGGGGCGTACGGCAAGGGCAGCGACTGCGTGGACGACGCGATCGACACGTATCTCCTCGACGGCACCCCGCCGGAGAACAACAAGGTCTGCTCATGAGGAAAGCCCCGCTCACCTCCGGTGAGCGGGGCTTTCCAGCAGGTCAGTAGACCGGCTTGTCGGGCTCGATCTGGTGGACCCAGCCGATCACGCCGCCGCCCACGTGCACCGCGTCCGAGAAGCCCGCGGACTTCAGCACGGCGAGGACTTCCGCACTGCGGACACCCGTCTTGCAGTGCAAGACGATCTTCTTGTCCTGCGGGAGGTCCTGGAGCGCATTGCCCATGAGGAACTCGTTCTTCGGGATCAGCTTGGCACCGGGGATCGAGACGATCTCGTACTCGTTGACCTCACGGACGTCGATGATCTCGATGCTCTCGCCGTCGTCGATCCACTCCTTGAGCTGCTTGGGAGTGATCGTCGAACCGGCCGCCGCCTCCTGGGCCTCCTCGGACACGACGCCGCAGAAGGCCTCGTAGTCGATGAGCTCGGTGACGGTGGGGTTCTCGCCGCAGACGGCGCAGTCGGGGTCCTTGCGGACCTTGACCTGGCGGTACTGCATCTCCAGGGCGTCGTAGATCATCAGGCGGCCGACCAGCGCGTCGCCGGTGCCGGTGAGGACCTTGATCGCCTCGGTGACCTGGATGGAGCCGATCGACGCGCACAGCACGCCGAGCACGCCGCCCTCGGCGCAGGAGGGGACCATGCCGGGCGGCGGGGGCTCCGGGTAGAGGCAGCGGTAGCAGGGGCCGTGCTCGCTCCAGAAGACGGACGCCTGGCCGTCGAAGCGGTAGATGGAACCCCATACGTACGGCTTGTTGAGCAGCACACACGCGTCGTTGACCAGGTAACGGGTCGCGAAGTTGTCGGTGCCGTCGACGATCAGGTCGTACTGGCTGAAGATGTCCATCACGTTGTCGGCCTCGAGCCGCTCCTTGTGAAGGATCACGTTCACGTACGGATTGATGCCGAGGACCGAGTCCTTCGCGGACTCCGCCTTGGAACGGCCGATGTCCGCCTGGCTGTGGATGATCTGCCGCTGCAGGTTGGACTCGTCGACCTCGTCGAACTCGACGATGCCGAGCGTGCCGACACCCGCCGCGGCCAGGTACATCAGCGCCGGCGACCCGAGGCCGCCGGCGCCGACACACAGCACCTTGGCGTTCTTCAGCCGCTTCTGCCCGTCCATCCCGACGTCGGGGATGATCAGGTGGCGGGAGTACCTGCGAACCTCATCGACGGTGAGCTCGGATGCGGGCTCGACCAGGGGTGGCAGCGACACGGGGACTCCGTTGGTCGGTTATGCGGAACGGTTGTTCTGCAAGTAACACTGCCACGCCCTTCTTCATTCCGAGACACCCGTTCCGATGCGCGAGACGATTTCGTCCCAGTAGCCGGGCATGGACTGCCAGGCGTCGCCCTGACCACCCCCGTCCACGCTGTCCGTGAAGTAGATCGTCGAGGCGCCCTGCCAGCGGGCGATGCGCAGCGCCTCCTCCAGATGCCCGCGCGGCATGCCGTGCACGAAGTGGCAGAAGCGCTCGGGCGGGTACTCCGCGGTCCACTCGGCAACCTGCGACCAGCGGTAATCGCTCCAAGGCCCCGCGAAGGTGACCATCTGATCGGCCGTCTCGGCATACCCGGGATAGGGATGCGTCCCGTGCCCGAGGACGATGTGCGCGTCCCCGACCAGAGCCCGGAGGGTCGCCACGGTCCTGCGCACCTCCGGGAGCGCGGCGCGCTCGGTGGGACAGCGGTCCAGCGAGAAGCCGTCGACCTGGTACCAGTCCAGGTAGCGGTGCGCGTCGGAGATCAGCTCTCCGAAGGCGCGCGCGCCGTACGTCACGTCCAGGTGCCCGAGCACGCGGACGCCCGCGTTCCGCAGTCGGCCCGCCGCCTCCAGGCAGTGCGGGTCCGGCCGCTCCCCCGGACCGTTGGCGACATTCAGGACAACCCATTTCAAAGGGGTGCCCGGGCGGGTGAGTTCGGACCATTCGACGGGGGCGACCAGGGGGTGGGCGAAGCCCGGGATGCCGAAGCCGATGCGTATCCCGGTGCTCGCGGTACCCCTCGTGGTCCTGGTCAGATGCGGCATGCGGCCTCCATCCAGATGTCGGCGAGTGACTCTTCGAGGTTGATGCGGGGCCGCCAGCCGAGCCGGTCCCGCGCGGTGCGGACGTCGGCCTGCTGCCAGCTCCCGCAGCCGTCCGGGTAGGGGTACGCGGCCGCGGCCGGCCCCCCGTGCTCGGATTCGCCGCGAGGGTGGCCGATGGATGTCCGTACGGGCACCTGGTCGAGTTCGTGCAGCGCGCCGCCGTACCCCGCGACGCGGGCCAGGACGGCGGCCGCGTCACGTAGTCGTACGGCCCGCCCGGCGCCGATGTTCACGACTCCCTGCGCCGCGGAGAGCGAGGCGGCGTGCACGGCGCGCGCCACGTCGCGTACGTCGACGAAGTCGCGCTGCACGCCGAGCCCCCCGAGCTTCAGCTCGCCGTCCCCCGCCTGCATGGCACGCCGCATGGCCTCCGCGAGCCGCCCGAGCGGCGACCCGGCGGGCGTGCCGGGCCCCGCGGGCGAGAAGACGCGCAGGACGACGGCGTCGAGCCCGGAGCCGAGCACCAGTTCCGTGGCCGCCAGCTTGCTGACGCCGTAGGGTCCGCCGGGCCGCGGCACCGCGTCCTCGGCCGTGGAGGAGCCCGGCTGGCTCGGTCCGTACTCCGCGCCGCAGCCGAGCTGCACGAGGCGCGCCCCGCAGCCGCTGCGCCGCAGGGCTTCGCAGATGGTGGCGACGGCGACGGTGTTGTGCCGGGTCAGGTCGCGGGCGCCGCCCCGGGTGGCACCGGCGCAGTTGATGACGACGCCCGGGTGGACGGCGTCCAGGAAGCGGGTGAGCGCGCCGGGGCTCCCGCTGGCGAGGTCGAACCGTACGTCCGAGTCGTCGCCGCGGCCGAGTGCGGTGAGCTGCACGGCCGGGTCGGCGAGCAGCCGGTCGGCGACGAACCGGCCGAGGTATCCGTTGGCTCCGATCAGCAGCACCCTCATCGGGCGCCTCCCGGGGTGGCCGCACGGCGGCGGAGACGGCTGCGGGTGGTCATCTGTGTTTCTCCTTCGGGAAGTTGCCGTGGTGCACGGGGTGGGCCCGCGGTGTCGGCCCCGCGGGAGAGTGGTCGGAAGGGCGGTCTCCACCGAAACCGGGGCCGAAACCGGGGCCGGGGCCGGCGTGGGCCGAGGCCAGGGTCAGGGTCCTGGCCGCGTGGACGAGGAGGACGAGGGCGGCGGTGCCGCATGCGGCGGCCGGTACGACGCCGGGACCCCACGCGTCCACGGCGGCCGTGACGGGGGCGGCGAGGGCGTCGAGCCCGGGCAGTCGGCCGGTGAACACCAGGGCCAGGGCGGCCGCTTCGCAGGAGCCCGCGGCGCCGAGGAGCAGGACGGGGGCGCGGGTGAAGCCGTGGACACCGAGGAGCCGGGCGAGCAGGAGCAGCGCGCCGAGTGCGAACGCGCCGACCAGTGCGGGGGTGCCGTGTCCGGGGCCGGTGCCCGCGTCGCCGAGCAGCGCGTACGCCCCCGCGAGCAGCGCGCCGAGCGCGCCCAGGAACAGCGCGAGGACGCCGAGGAGCAACGGCCGTACGGAGGAGGCGAACTCGTCGAGCCCGCGGCTCGCGGCGAGCCGTACCCCGGCCCGTACGGCGAAGAGGCGGGCACACCAGATCGCGGGCGCGACGGCGAGCGCGAGGCCGAGGAGCGCGGCGACCGCCGGGTCCCAGAGGTCGCCGGGGCCGTCGGGGCCGCCGGTGACGGCGCCGTTCAGGAGTCCGTCGCCGAGCAGGGCGTACGTAAGGAGCCAGCACACCCACGCGCGCGTGGCGCGTACCGGAGGGGTGGCGGCGCGCAGGGGCCCGTACCGCAGGGCGACGTGCAGGGCGAGGGCTGCGGCGAGTGCGCCGACGACGACGGTCACGAGCCGGACGTACCCCTCGCTGGAAGAGGCCCCCGCGACTGCGGCCGCGCATACGGCGCCGGGCAGGAGGGCGAACAGGGCCCAGCCGCAGGGGACTTTCCGCTGCGGGGGCGGCGCCGGACGCACCGTCGCCGTCGAGGGCGTCGGTCCGTCCGGGTGCGTCGGCACGCGCGCGTACATCTCTTCCGCCAGCGCGAACACGTCCCGGTGCCGGAAGCGTGCGGCCGCCCGGTCGGTGACTCCGTGCGCCTCCAGGCCCGCCGCGATCTCCAGCGGGTCGACGGCTCGCTCGCACAGTTCGCGGTGCCGGTGCATGAGCGCCTTCACGGGGTCGGCGGCGCCGCGTCGGGGCGGCTTGGCGCGGGCGGCGGCGCGGGCGAGCGGCGACCGCGCTCCGGCGCCACCGCGCCGCCCCTTGCCCCGCGCGTCCCAGCCGCTGTCACCGTCATCGCCGTCCCCGAGCCCGGCAGGCTCACCCCGCCCACCTCGCTCGCCGCACTCACCCCGTCCGCCTTCGCCGAAGGCGGGAACGGACGGTGAGCCAGGAACAGACACCCCCTCACCGGGGAGAGCCGCACCAGCCCCCTCAAGTCCCTTCATACGGCGGCCCCCTTCAACCGGTCCCCCACCGCGACCGCCCAGCGCCCCGGTACGTACGCCTCCGCCGGGTGCGCGAACGGCACCGGGTCGCCCGCCTCGTCCACCGCGTCCCTGCGGACGGGGCAGTGCGAGACGATCTCCAGGTAGATGCTTCGAAATGCCGCGATGTTCTGCTCGACGGTGAAGAGTTCGAGAGCCCGCGCCCGCGCCGCCGCCCCGAGGCGTGCGCACCGCTCGGGGTCGCGCAGGAGCGCCACGCACGCCTCCGCGAGCGCCCGCGGGTTGCGCGGCGGTACGACGAGTCCCGTGCCGCCGATGACCTCGACCACCGCGCCGACGTCCGTCGAGACGGTCGCGCGTCCGCAGAACATGGCCTCGACCAGGCTGACCGGGAAGCCCTCGACGACACTGGAGAGGACGACGACGCCCGCGGCGGCGTACGCCTCGGCGAGGCCGGGCACGTCGGGCCCGCCGATCTCCTCGAAGGAGACGGGGTTGTCGCCGACGGCGTGCGCGCCCGGCGCCTCGTCCGGGAAGAGCTGTGCGGCGAGGGCGCGGCAGTGCGCGAGGTAGGCCTGCGCCTCGGGCCCTGCCGCGGCCCCCACGATCCGCAGACGCGCCCCCGGCACCCGCGCGCGGATCTCCGCGAAGGCGTGGAGCAGGGAGATCAGGTCCTTGGCGGGCTCGACGCGGCCGACCCACAGGATGGTGTCGGGGTCGGTGACGAAGTCGTCGTAACCCTGCTCGCCGATCTCGGCGAAGCGGCCTGCCTCCATGCCGGGGTGAACCGTGCGCAGCTTGGCGCGGTCGGCGCCGCAGCGTTCCTGCCAGCGCCGGGCGTGGGTGTCGCCGGGGGTGACGATCGTGGCCGCGCGGTAGACCTCCGCGGCGAGGAGGCCGTGGAAGGAGGCGAGCAGGGCGCGTGTCGGCACGCTCAGGCCCGTGCCGCCCGCCGCCAGGTAGTGCGCGCGCAGCTGCACGCCGTACTCGGTGACGAGCAGCGGCACCCCCACGAAGTGCTTGGCGAGGAGCCCCGGGAGCGCCGCGGGTCCGCCGGATGTGGCGTGGCAGAGGTCGACGGCGCCGAGCGCGTCGGGCCCGTACCAGTCGAGGGAGAGCGGCCGCAGTGCCCGCTCCATCAGGCCGACGGCGGCGAGCAGGTCGGGGACGCGTGCGGAGTGGGCGGTCCGGAGCGCGCCGGGCGCGTGGCAGGCGCGTTCCAGGGCGCGGACCGCGAACTCCGAGCGCAGCGCGCCGACCAGACCGCCTTCGTCGCGTGCGAGTTCGGCGAGTCCGTACAGAGCGTTGCCGAAACGGTCCGCCACCGCGTCGCGATCGCCCCGGCAGACGGCCTCCGCGAGCTCGGCGAAGTGCTCCTCGAACCGCCGCCGCGCCCGCCGCCCGCGCCCTCCACGGGGCCCGGCGGCGCAGAGCGCCTCGTCGTCGACGGTCCACAGCGGCGCCGTGCGCACCCTGCCGACCTGGGGCGGCAGCTCGACCCGGCCCCGCGCCTCCTGCCGCTCGCTGCGGCTGAGTGCGTAGAGGTCGAACTCGTGCCGCGCGAGCCCCCGTACGAGCCGGCCGCACCAGAGCCCCGCCTCACCGCTCACATACGGATAGCCACCCTCCGTAAGCAGTCCGACGCGCACGAGCCCACCCCCGATCTCCCGTTCGGTGAGCCGCCGTTGGCCGGCGGCTCGCAGCGGGACGAACGTAAGCGGTCATGCGGGTGGCGCGACGGACGGTTGTCCATCGCGCCACCAGAAGGGGTGAACGGCAGTAACTTTCCCGCGTCGGTGGCGTTCTGTCGCGCTATAGCAGTTCAGAAGCCACTTTTCGTCACCGTCCGTCAGGCTGCGGCCAGCTCCTCGCGGACCGCCCGCCGCCGCGCCGCGGCCTCCGGGTCGAGCGCGGGCACGGCCGCGAGCAGCTGTCTCGTGTACGGGTCACGGGGCGCTCCGTACACCTCCGCCACGGGGCCCTGCTCCACGATCCGCCCCTGTCGCATCACGGCGACCCGGTCGCTGACCTGGCGCACCACGGCGAGGTCGTGCGCGACGAAGACCAGGGCGAGGCCCAATTCGCGCTGCAGCTCGGCGAGCAGGTCCATGACCTGCGCCTGGGTCGTCACGTCGAGCGCCGACACCGGTTCGTCGCACACGATGAGGCGCGGCTCGGCCGCGAGCGCCCGCGCGATGCCCACGCGCTGGCGCTGTCCGCCGCTGAACTCGTGCGGGTAGCGGTCGTAGTGCGCCGGTTCCAGGCCGACGCGCTCCAGGAGTTCCCGCGCACGCCCCCGTACGAAGGTGTCGCTCTCGCCCCGTGCGCGCAGCGGATCGGCGATCGACTCGCCGACGGAGCGCCGCGGGTTGAGCGAGGAGACGGGGTCCTGGAACACCATCTGCACGCCGGGCACCACCTGCCCCCCTGGCTTCTCCACACCCCCGTGGAGGAGCTGCCCGGAGGTCGGCGCGAGGAGGCCGACCAGCATGCGCCCGAGTGTGGTCTTGCCGCTGCCGCTCTCGCCGACCACTCCGAGGGTCTCCCCGCGGCGGACGGTGAGGGAGACGTCGTCGACGGCGGTGACCGCGCGCTTCCCGCGCCCGAACGCGCGCCGGAGCGCGACCGCTTCGAGCACGACCTCGCCCGGCTCCCCGACGGACGGCGCGAGCGGTGCGTCCACCCGGGGCACTGCTTTGAGGAGTTCCTGCGTGTACGCCTCACGGGGCGCGCCGAGGATGTCGCGTACCTCGCCGCGCTCCACCGCGCGCCCGTCGCGCATGACCAGGACCTCGTCGACGCTCTCCGCCGCGACGCCCACGTCGTGGGTGATGAGGAGCAGTCCCATGCCGGTCTCGGTCCGCAGCGTGTGCAGCAGGTCGAGGATCTGGGCCTGGACGGTGACGTCGAGCGCGGTGGTCGGCTCGTCGGCGACCAGCAGCGCGGGCTCGCACGCCAGCGCCATGGCGATCAGTGTGCGCTGGCGCATGCCGCCGCTGAACTCGTGCGGCCGTGAGCGGGAGCGGCGGGCCGCGTCGGGGATGCCGACCCGGTCGAGCACTTCCACGGCACGCGCGCGTGCCGCCCGCCGGGACGCCCCGGTGTGCACGCGGTAGACCTCGGCGATCTGGTCGCCGACCGCGTAGTACGGGTCGAGCGAGGAGAGCGGGTCCTGGAAGACCATCGCGGCCTTCCCGCCGCGCAGCCCGCGCAGTTCCGCCTCGGACGCGGCCTGTACGTCGACGCCGTCGACCAGTACCGTCCCGCCGACGTGCGCGCCCGTGCCGCGGTGGAGGCCGAGGAGCGCGGACGCCACGGTGGACTTGCCGGATCCCGACTCGCCGACGAGGGCGAGCGCGCCGCCCTTCTCCAGCGTGAAGGAGAGCCCGTCGACGGCGCGTACGCCGGACGCGAACTCGACGGACAGATCGGTGACGTGGACGAGACTCATGACAGCACCACCCGTCGGTCGGCCACCGCGTACAGCACGTCCGCGACGGCATTGGCGAGCACCACGAAGAAGCCGGTGACCATGACCATCCCGACGACCACCGGCAGGTCGACGACCTTGACCGCGTGCACGAGTTCGCGCCCGAGTCCGGGCAGTCCGAACAGCGTCTCGCTGAGCACCGCGCCGCCGAACATCGACCCGAAGTCGTTGGCGGTCAGCGCGATGACGGGCGCGACGGCGCCGCGCAGCGCGTGCTTCCCGACGATCGACCGCTCCCCCACGCCGTACGCGCGGAAGGTCCGCACGTGGTCGTCGGCGAGGGTCTCCAGCATCGAGGAGCGGGTCAGGCGCGCGTACTTGGCGGCCTCGATGAGGGCCAGCGAGAGCCAGGGCAGCAGCAGGTTCCACGCCCACTGCGTCGGATCGTCCGCGAAGTTCACGTACTGCGGGAAGGGCAGCCACTGGAGCTGACCGCAGACCACGATCATCAGGAGCAGGCCGATCACGAAGACGGGTGTGGCGGTGCCCGCGAGCGTGACGGCGGTCAGCACGCGCTCGCTGATGCGGCCGCGCCGCCAGGCGGAGAGCACGCCCGCGCCCACCCCGAGGACGAGCCACAGCACCATCGCGCCCAGCGCGAGCGAACCGGTGACCGGCAGCTTCGCCGTGATCAGCGCGGTGACCTGCTGGTCGCTCTGGTAGGAGATCCCGAGGCAGGGCGCGTCGCAGTGTTCGGTGCCGGTGCCCGTCGAGTAGTCATGCCCTACGACGATGCCTTGTAGGAAGTCCCAGTAGCGGACGTACAGCGGGTCGTCGAGTCGCAGTTGTTCGGCGACCTGCTGGACCTGGGCGGGCGAGCAGCGCGGGCCGCAGGTGATCTGGGCGACGTCACCCGGAGCGGCGTAGAAGACCGCGTAGATGATGACGGAGAGGGCGAGGAGGGTGACCACTGCGCCGATGAGGCGGCGCAGCAGGAACCCGGGGAGGCCGGTCACGCGCGGGCCTCCTGCTTGCGTCCGGTGCCGATCCGCAGCCGCGACGTGGCGCGCGGGTCGAGCGCCCTGCGCACGCCGTCACCGAGGACGGTGAGGGCGAGCACGGTCACGAACAGCGCGCCCGCCGGGTACAGCAGGTACTGCGGTGCCGCCTGGTACCAGACGTCCGCGGCCGTGAGCATCTGTCCCCACGACGCGGTGGGCGGCTTCACGCCCACGCCGAGGAAGGACAGTGCGGCCTCGACCGTGATGTTGACGGGGACGAGCAGCGCGGCGTAGGTGATGACGGGCGCGGCGAGCGCGGGCAGCAGTTCGCGGCGGGCGATCCGCACGGAGCCCCAGCCGCTGAGCCGCGCGGCGGCCACGTGGTCGAGCTCCTTGAGCGTGACGGTCTGCGCGCGCACGATCTTGGCCATGTTGCCCCAGGCGACGAGACCGATGACGAGGGCGACGAGCACGGGCCGCGGGAAGGTGCTGGGCACGACCGCCATCAGCGCGAGCGCGAAGACCATGAGCGGCAGGGCCACGATGACATCGGTGGCCCTGCTGAGCACCTGGTCGACCCAGCGGTTGCCGAACCCGGCGGCGATCCCGACCGCGACACCGACGACGACCTGCACGACGGTCGCGGCGAGCGCGACGCCGAGCGAGACCCGCGCCCCGTACACGAGGCGGGCGAAGAGGTCGCGTCCGGTCTGCGGCTCGACGCCGAGCCAGTGCTCGCCGCTGATCCCGCCGAGCGGGCCGACCGGCACGCCACCGCGCGCCGAGTCGATGAGGTCCGGGTGGTACGTGGTGGGGTCCTGCCCCGTCAGAGCGGTGAGCAGGGGCGCGGCGAGCGCCACGACGACGAGCAGTCCGACGACGCCCGCCGCCACGAGGGCGGCGCGCTGTGCGCGCAGCCGCCCCCAGAAGACGGAGCGGACGGTCACGACGACTCCACCGCGACCTGCGAGATGTCGAGCACGCCGGTCCAGTCGCTGATGACGACGTTCTTGACGTCCTTGCCGTACAGGCGCTTGTAGACCGGGTGGAAGAGCGGCACGGTCAGCGCCTCCTCGCCGATCTTCTTGTCGAGGGCGCCCCACCGCTCCGCGGCGGCCTTCAGGTCGGTCAGCTTGTTGATCTCGTCGATCTCGTCGTTGACGGACTTGTCGTCGAGGAAGCCGGTGTTGAAGTTGGCGCCGTCCTTCACGATCTGCCGGCCGTCGAAGATCGGGGCGAGGAAGGGGCCGCCGGAGGGCCAGTCGGCACCCCAGTGGGCGAGGAAGAGGCCGGGCTCGTCCTTGGCGCTGTGGGTCTTGTCCTTGTAGTCGTTGTCCTCGAGGCCCTGGAGCTTGACGGTGATCCCGGCCTTCTTCAGCGCGTCCTGGACGGCGGTGGCGATCTCGGGGCTGGTCTCGAAGTCCTTGGCGTTGGAGTGCGTGAGCGTGATGGTGAGCCCGTCCTTGTGACCGGCTTCCTCCAGGAGCTCCTTGGCCTTCTTCGGGTTGCCGGACGGGCCCGCCGGGAAGTGGTCGTACTTCGTGTATCCGAATGACTTCTGGTTCGGCAGGTACGTGGTGGCGGGCTCGGCGAGCGAGGAGCCGCCCGCCGCGTTGACGACCGAGGAGCGGTCCACGGCGTACGAGATCGCCTGGCGCACCTTCGGGTCGTCGAACGGTTTCACCTTCGGGTTGAAGGCGAGGTAGTTCGTGTAGCCGAAGTGGCCGGTGCCGACGTGCGAGGAGAGCTCCTTGTCGCCGGTGACCTTGGCGAGTTCGGCCGGGCCGAGGTTGGTGTCGGTGGTGACGGCGGCGGCGTCGGCGCCCTGGCCCGCGGAGAGCCGCTGGTTGATGACGGACGAGTCGAGCCCGGACCGTACGTCGATGACGTCCGGGTAGGCCTTGCGCTCCGGGTCGGTCTTCGCCGACCAGTGCGGATTGCGCTCGAGACGCAGCCGCTCGCCGTCGTTCTCGTTCTTGACGACCTTGTAGGGACCGGACGAGACCGGGTGCTCCTCGTACTTGGTGCCCTTGTCCTTGGCCTTCGGCACCGGCGTGAACTGCGTCTGCGTCGCCAGGTAGGGGAACTCGCCCTCGGGCTTGTTCAGATGGAAGACGATGGTCCGCTCGTCGGGCGTCTCGATGGACGCGAGCCCCTTGCCGCTCTTGTCCTTGTACGGCCCCTGGTACTTGTCGCCGCCGATGAGCCAGTCCCTCAAGTAGGGCGCGCCGCCGCTGAGTTCGGCGGCGAAGGACCGCTCGATGCCGTACTTCACGTCCGCCGAGGTGATCGCCGAACCGTCCTCGTACTTGACGCCCTTCTTCAGCTTGTACGTCCACACAGTGGCGTTCTTGCTCGGCTTGCCGAGGTCCGTCGCGAGGTCCGGGACGACCTCGGCGCCCTTGGCGCCGTCCTCGCGGTTGCGGGTGGTCAGCGTGCGGAAGACGAGGCTCGGCACGTTGCCGCCGCCGGAGGTGTAGAGCCGCGCGGGGTCGAAGTCGGTCTGTGGATCGCGGTTGAGGACGGTGAGCGTGCCGCCCTCGGCGGGCTTGCCGTCGCCGTTCCCGGCGCCGCCGTCCTTCGGGCCCGCGCAGGCGACGGCGCCCGAGGCCAGGACCAGGCTGACGGATGCCGCTGCCACGCGGCGGGCTATGACGGACGTTCGACGCATCGGAAAGAGACCTCTCGGGGATGAGTGAGAAAAGGGAGCGACAGAGCTCACCCCGGGAAAGGCGCGGGAGAAATCGGCACACGGGCGCGGAAATGCCAGGAGCCGGAGAAAAGCGACGCACTCGCCGGGGCGGGCGTCAGCAACAGTGGATGTCGGCCACGCAGAGCGCGGTCACGCCGAGGAGTGCCAGCTCAATGGCGGCGCTCGAAGGGGCGTGACGATTCGACATGTGGAGAAATATGAACGAACTTCCGACAGAAGTCAAAGCGGCTGCTCAACTCTTCGGGAAAGCCCAGGGGTTGGCCTTGCACTTGATTCCGTCGTGCTCGAGGAACTTCGTCTGCTGCTGCATGACGGGCGCGAGGTCCCCGCTCTTCGAGCAGTCCGTGTGATTGAAGCCGAGCCGGTGACCGACCTCGTGGTTGATCAGCATCTGCCGGTACGGATGGATGGCGTTGCCGAACTTCTTCTTGACCTCGTCGCCGTAGGTGGGCGCGCCCTGTGCCCACCGATAGGCGTTGATCATCACGCGGTCCGTCGCCGCGGAATCGCAGGACACGTTGTCCTGGGTCGTGTCGAGGCCGGATTTCGCGCACCAGACGCCGGTCGTTCCCGGGCTCGCGAGCGTAATGACGAAGTCGGGCCTGCCCGACGAAATGCGCTCGAAGGTGCGGGCACCCGCGTGGGCCCAACTGCGGTCGTCGTTCAGGGTTTTCTGTACGGCCTGCGCGAAGAGTTTCCCGTCCAGACCGAGGCCCTTCTCCACGTCGACGCGGTAGCGGAACTTCTGCCCCTTGCCGGGGGCCTTGTCGAAGCCTGCCATCGCGGCGAAGTCACCGGACGCCTTGAGCTTCGCGTCCAGCGGGTACGTCTCCTTCATCTTGTCGTCGTACGTCGCCGGGGCCTCCTTCCGCACCTCGGCGGGGGTGGGGCGGCGGTCGCTGCGGGAGGCGGGGTCCTCGGTGTCGCGCGCGCCGCCCGGGGCGGCGCGGGTCTTCGGGTCCGAGTCCTCGGCCCCGCCGGCCAGCTGGCCCGCGACGACCACGGCGATGACGGTGGTCACGGCAGCGGCCACGACGCCGGACAGGGCGCGGCTGCGGCCGCGTTTCCTGCCGCCGCCGTCCTCGCCGTCCGCGAGGTCACCGTCTCCGTTGCCGTCACCGCCTCCGTCGGCCTCCGTTTCCCATCGGGTGACGGAGGCGTAGGGGTCCCGAGGGGCCGGTGTTCGCGCGTCCGGACGCCGACCCTGGCGTTCGGGGAAGGCGGCGACGTAATCCTGGCGGGGGCCGGGGACTGCGCCGGGGCCGGTCACGACGCGGGGACCGGGGCCCGTACCGGCGTCCGTACCGGTGTCCGTACCGGCGTCCGTCGAGTCGCCCCACGCGCCGCCGGGCTCCCGCTGCTCGGGATGCCCGCCGCGGACGTGCGGGACACCGTGTGCGGGGGTTCCGTGGGCGGGGGTTCCGTGTGCGGGGGTGCCGTCCTCCGGCGTGCCGTCCGCCGCGCGCCCCCGCCTGCGCCGTCCCGGGCCGGGTCCCGGCTGCGGGCCCACGCGCTGCGACAGCGGTGTGCCCGAGGTGCTGGTGTTGTCCGTCGTGTCTGCCGGAGCCCGGCGGCTGTGACGTCCCACGCGCCGCCTCAGCTCCCCGAACCCACGCGCGCGCCACCCTGGCCCACGGCGGTCAACTCGCCCGTTTCGACGAGCAGTTCACGGAAGCCGGTGGCCACGGTCTCGGGGTACTCCATCATCGCGACGTGTCCCGCGTCGGGCAGCGTGAGCAGCCGCGAGTCGCGGAACGCGGCGGCCGCCCTGCGCGCCATGCGGAAGGAGACGAGCAGGTCGCGGCCGCCGTAGACGAGCAGGGTCGGCGCGAGCACCCGCTCGGCCTGCCGCCACAGTCCGTGCTGGCCGCCCAGCGTGTACGCGTTGACGATGCCGCGCGCCGTGCGGGCCATCGCGTCCCAAAAGTAGGGGAGCTGGAGCCTGCGCTCCATCTCGTGGACCGCCGCGGAGAATCCCTCCGGCGTCACTTTGCCCGGGTCGCCGTAACAGAGCCCCATGACGCCGCGCACCCGCTGCTCGGCCGTCCACTCCCTGGTGAGCCGCGTGAAGAGGGCGGCGACGCCCGGCACCGCGAGGAGCCCGGTCGGCACCGCCGTGCGCTGCACGCGCAGCTCGGGCAGGGCGGGCGAGACCAGGGTGAGCGTCCGGACCAGGTCGGGACGGACCGCGGCGACGCGCGTCGTGATGGCGCCGCCCAGCGAGTTCCCGAAGAGATGGACGGGACCGCGACCGGTCGCGTCGAGATAGCGGATGACGGCGCGGGCGTGCCCCGTGACGGAGTAGTCCCCGTCGTCCGGTGGCGGGGAGTCCCCGAACCCCGGCAGGTCGAGCGCCTCGCAGTCGACGACGTCCGCAAGGCGCGGCATCAGGGCCGACCAGTTCTGGGAGGAGCCGCCTAGCCCGTGCACGAAGAGCGCGGGCGGCAGTCCGGGGCCGGTCGAGGGCCGTGACCGCACGGTCAGCGACAGTCCTGGCAGGGCCACGGAGTCGAGCCGCTCGCCGTCCGCGACCGCCACGACACCCGGCTTGGGAGCGACGGTGGAGGCCAGCAGGCCGGGCAGCTCGGTCGAAGACATGCGGCAATGTTACGAGACGATCACGCGGTAGTTCACGTGTTCGCTGTCACAGATTGTGCATGGATCGCGTAGCGCCCCATGCGTGTCTCTTCTACGCTCGAATCAGTTTGTGAAGACTTGCGTAGATAGTCACGAAGAGCGATGAATTGAGGGGATACGGGGCACTCGCATCTGCAGACCACCGAGTACCGCGAGGGAAGCGAGCCACACATGAGTGTCGACCCGACCGATCCCGACACCTTCGAGACCGAGAGCACCGCGGCCGAGGCCGATGTCGAGGCCCCGGAGGCGGACACGGCGGAACAGCACACGGATCTCACGCCGAGCCGGGACGACTCCCTCCAGGACGCCGACCCGGCCGCCGCGAACGAGGCCGATCTGGCGGAACAGGCCCGTGTCGTCGACCTCGACGAGGACGACTACCGCTGAGACCCGGCGGGGCCCTCGTTGAGACCTGCCCGCATTTGCCCTGCTACGCACTGTTGGGCGGGCCTTCAACGATGGTCCGGTCCATGAAATTCTGCGCTCGTACCGCGCACATCGCTGTTACCGAAAAGTACGATGGCGGCGCGGCGCTCACCGCACATCGGACGATTTGGGAGGCGGCGTGACAGCCATCGAGCAGACAGAGGCGGCACGCCCGCGGGGCACACGCCTGCCGCGCCGTGCCCGACGCAACCAGCTCCTCGGGGCTGCCCAGGAAGTTTTCGTCGCGCAGGGGTACCACGCGGCGGCGATGGACGACATCGCCGAGCGCGCCGGCGTCAGCAAGCCCGTGCTCTACCAGCACTTCCCGGGCAAGCTCGACCTGTACCTCGCCCTGCTCGACCAGCACTGCGAGTCGCTGCTGCAATCGGTGCGCACGGCGCTGGCGTCCACCACGGACAACAAGCTGCGCGTCGCCGCGACGATGGACGCCTACTTCGCGTACGTGGAGGACGAGGGCGGCGCGTTCCGCCTGGTCTTCGAGTCGGACCTGACCAACGAGGCGGCCGTGCGGGAGCGCGTGGACCGCGTCACCCTGCAGTGCGCCGAGGCGATCTGTGAGGTCATCGCCGAGGACACCGGTCTGCCGCGCGACGAGGCGATGCTCCTCGCCGTCGGACTCGGCGGATACTCGCAGGTCGTCGCCCGGTACTGGCTGGCCAGCTCCAGCACGGTCCCCCGCGAGAAGGCGGTCCAGCTGATCACGTCCCTCGCCTGGCGCGGCATCGCGGGCTTCCCGCTGCACGGCGCCGAGGGACACTGACCCCTCGCCGATTTGTTCCCGTCCCGTGTTCGCTACCGGCGTGCACGGCCGCGGCCGTCCCCGTCCCCGCACCGGGCTAATGTGTGCTGGGTACGGCGCGGACGGCCGCGCACAGACTGACCGTCGGAGGGACAAAGCCGTGGAGGTCAAGATCGGCGTGCAGTACGCGCCCCGCGAGATCGTGCTGGAGAGCGGCCAGAGCGCCGAGGAAGTCGAGCACGCGGTGTCCGAGGCGCTGACCGGCAAGTCGCCGCTGCTGAGCCTCGTGGACGACCACGGCCGCAAGGTCCTGGTTCCGGCCGACCGCCTCGCGTACGTGGAGCTCGGCGAGCCCACCGCGCGCAAGGTGGGCTTCAGCGCCCTGTAGGACGCTCTTGGTGGATCTTGTCGGAACGGCCCGGTGGTTCTCAACCACCGGGCCGTTCCTGTGTGTTGTACGAGGGCACGCCGATGTCAACCGATCTTGGAGGGTTGCATTCCGGCCGCCGGGGGTAGACCGGCTACGACCGATTTGCACCGGCCGCAAGGGAGGGCACACACCGTGATTCTGGAAGCACTCGGCTCCACACTGCTCGGCCTGGCCCTGGCCTGGGCCGCCGCGCACCGCTTCGGGCACCGGCTGCCCGCGCGCGCTCTGGTCCTGTCGACGGGCCCCGCAGGCGCACTCATCGGCGCCTTCATCACCCACATGACGCTCGGCCCCGACCACGCCACCGCAACCCTCGTAGGAGCGGCAGCGGTCTCGGCAGCGCTGCTGTCCCTCCTCCTCCGCCCCACCCGCACAAGACTCCGCCGCTCGGCGACGGCGTAGCGGGCGGGGGCGCGCCGCCCCCGCCCGCTCAGCTAGGCCGCGAGGCCCAGCGCCGCCATCCGCTTGGTGTGGGCCTCGGTGATCCGGGAGAACATCCGCCCGACCTCAGCGAGGTCGAACCCGTCGGCTACGCCCCCGACTAGCATGGTCGACAGCGCGTCCCGGTCGGCCACCACTCGCTGGGACTGCGACAGCGCCTCGCCCATCAGCCGCCGCGCCCACAGCGCGAGCCGTCCGCCGACCCGAGGGTCCGCCTCGATCGCGGCGCGCACCTTCTCCACGGCGAAACTCGCGTGCCCCGTGTCGTCGAGGACACCGAGCACCAGCGCACGCGTGTCGCCGTCGAGGCGCGCCGCGACCTCGCGGTAGAAGTCACTGGCGATCGAGTCGCCGACGTACGCCTTGACGAGGCCCTCGAGCCAGTCGGACGGCGCGGTCTGCCGGTGGAAGCCGTCGAGCGCGGCGACGAACGGCTCCATCGCGTCCGTCGGCTCCACGCCGATCGCCGAGAGCCGGTTCCTGAGCTGCTCGAAGTGGTGAAACTCGGCCGACGCCATCTTCGCCAGCTCCGCCTTGTCGCCGAGCGTCGGCGCGAGCTTCGCGTCCTCCGCGAGCCGCTCGAACGCGGCGAGCTCCCCGTAGGCGAGCGCGCCGAGGAGGTCCACGACAGCGGCGCGGTACTGCGGCTCGGTAGCGGCTTTCGCCCAGTCCTGGGCGGCGATTCCGGTGAGCTCGGGGGCGGATTCGGCAGGGGTGTCGGGGGTCTCCATGAAGCGCACAATAGCCCGCTTGCCGGACGGCGTAAGGCCCTGGTCAGTGACTGTGACCACGACCATGTGACGAATTCGCCGGACACACATGCGAGATTACGCGGTACAGTGGTAATGCGCCTGCCGAATATTCGACGGGCCGTACGAATGAGGATGCCCGGTCGGTGGCCCGATCGGCTCCGACCCGACAGCCCTCCGGGCGGTACGCACAGGTGCGTGCGGCACGAGGAGGGAACCTCAGCGGTAAGAGCGCTCGAGCGCCGGCAGTGGTCCCGCGCCCCCGGCCCGCCCCCCAAGCGGCCGGCGGTAGTGGCACGGTCACGACCCCCAGCGTTCGCCTCACGCCGCGTCTCACAGAAGAGGCATAGCCCTGACTACGACTTTCCGAGAGCTCGGGATTCTTCCCGAGACGGCCGAGGCCCTTGAAGCCGTCGGCATCATCAATCCCTTTCCCATCCAGGAGCTGACGCTCCCTGTCGCCCTCTCGGGCACGGACGTCATCGGCCAGGCCAAGACCGGCACCGGCAAGACGCTCGGCTTCGGCCTCCCGATCCTGGAGCGCGTGACCGTCCCCGCCGACGTCGAGGCCGGTCGCGCCAAGCCCGAGCAGCTGACCGAGGCCCCGCAGGCCCTCGTGGTGGTTCCCACGCGCGAGCTGTGCCAGCAGGTGACGAACGACCTCCTGACCGCAGGCAAGGCGCGTAATGTCCGCGTCCTCGCCATATACGGCGGCCGGGCCTACGAACCGCAGGTCGAGGCCCTCAAGAAGGGCGTCGACGTGATCGTCGGCACCCCGGGCCGTCTGCTCGACCTCGCCGGCCAGCGCAAGGTCGACCTCAAGCACGTCAAGTGCCTGGTCCTCGACGAGGCCGACGAGATGCTCGACCTGGGCTTCCTGCCCGACGTCGAGAAGATCATCAACATGCTGCCCGCGAAGCGTCAGACGATGCTGTTCTCGGCGACCATGCCGGGCGCCGTCATCGGCCTCGCCCGTCGGTACATGTCGCAGCCCACGCACATCCGCGCCACCGCGCCGGACGACGAGGGCCAGACCGTCGCGAACACGAAGCAGCACGTGTACCGCGCGCACAACATGGACAAGCCCGAGATGGTCTCGCGCATCCTCCAGGCCGACGGCCGCGGACTCGCGATGATCTTCTGCCGTACGAAGCGGACCGCCGCCGACATCGCCGAGCAGCTGGAGCGCCGCGGTTTCGCCTCGGGCGCCGTGCACGGCGACCTCGGGCAGGGCGCGCGCGAGCAGGCCCTGCGCGCGTTCCGCAACGGCAAGGTGGACGTGCTCGTCTGCACGGACGTCGCCGCGCGCGGCATCGACGTCGGTGGAGTCACGCACGTCATCAACTACCAGTCCCCCGAGGACGAGAAGACGTACCTGCACCGCATCGGCCGTACAGGCCGCGCGGGCGCCAAGGGCATCGCGATCACGCTGGTCGACTGGGACGACATCCCGCGCTGGCAGCTGATCAACAAGGCGCTCGACCTCGGGTTCAACGACCCGGTCGAGACGTACTCCAGCTCCCCGCACCTCTACGAGGACCTGGACATCCCGGCGGGCACCAAGGGTGTCCTGCCCCGCGCCGAGCGGACCCGTGCGGGCCTGGGCGCGGAGGAGGTCGAGGACCTCGGCGAGACCGGTGGGCGCGGCCGCGGCGGCCGCTCCGGTGGTCGTACGCAGGACCGCGACCGTGACCGCGGTCGGGACCGCGGCCGCGACCGGGACAGGGATCGCGACCGGGACAGGGACCGGGACCGTTCGGGCCCGGCGGCCGCCGAGGGCGAGCGCCCCGCGCGCACGCCGCGTCGTCGTCGCCGTACCCGTGGCGGCACCCCGCTGGAGGCCACCGCGTCGGCTCCGACCGCCGCGACGACCGAGGCGAGCGCTCCGGTCGCCGAGGTGAGCGCACCGGTGGCCGAGGCGTCCGAGCCGCGTACGCCGCGTCGCCGTCGGCGCACGCGTTCCGGTGGGGCGTCGGAGGCGGCTCTGGCCTCGGCCGGGACCGCGACCGCGACCGTCATCGAGACGGAGGCACCCGCGTCGGCCGCCGAGGTCGTCGCCGCCCCCGCCGTCGAGGCGGAGGCTCCGGCCACGAAGCCGCGCCGCCGTACCCGCAAGGCCGCGGAGAAGCCCGCCGAGGCGGCTGCCGAGGCACCCGCCGCCGAGGCCGCCACGGAGGCTCCGGCCGCCGAGAAGCCGAAGCGCCGCACCCGCAAGACCGCGGACAAGGCACCCGAGGCCACTGAGGCACCCGCCACCGAGACCCCGGCCGAGGACAAGCCGAAGCGCCGGACCCGCAAGACCGCGGAGAAGGCCGTCGAGGCAACCGCCCCCGAGGCCACCACGGAAGCCGCGGCCGAGGACAAGCCGAAGCGCCGCACCCGCAAGACCGCGGACAAGGCACCCGAGGCCGCCGTCGCGGAAGCCCCCGCTGAGGAAAAGCCGAAGCGCCGCACCCGTAAGGCTGCGGACAAGGCCGTCGAGGCAACCGCCCCCGAGGCCACCACGGAAGCCGCGGCCGAGGACAAGCCGAAGCGGCGCACCCGCAAGGCCGCGGACAAGGCACCCGAGGCCACGGAGGCACCCGCCACCGAGACCCCGGTCGAGGAAAAGCCGAAGCGCCGGACCCGCAAGACCGCGGACAAGGCACCCGAGGCCACGGAGGCACCCGCCACCGAGACCCCGGTCGAGGAAAAGCCGAAGCGCCGGACCCGTAAGGCTGCGGACAAGGCTGTCGAGGCAACCGCCCCGGAAGCCCCCGCCGAGGCCGAAAAGCCCAAGCGCCGGACCCGCAAGACCACGGCCAAGGCCCCCGAAGCCACGGAGGCAGCCGCCCCCGAGGCCGGGATCCCGGCTCAGGCGACGGAGGAGCCCAAACCCCGCCGTCGTACGCGTAAGGCCGCCGCCGCCCCGGCGGAGACGGCCGAGGCCGAGGCGACCACCCCGGCGCCGCGTCGTCGCACGCGCAAGAAGGCGGAAGCCGTGGAGACGCCGGAGGGCTGACCTCCGGTCCCCACCGGCCGGTCCTGCACCGGCCACCCGCCCCGCAGAAGGCCCGCCCCCACCCGGGGCGGGCCTTCTCGCGTCGTGCACCCGGAACACACGTGTGTACGGCACCCGTTAGCCTCGGGCCATGAGCAGGCCGCCGACCTTCGTCCCGCCCCCCTGCGCGAGTGCGCGGACCCTCCGCACCACGCGGGGTGACTTCGCCGTTCTCGACGCCGTTCCGGCGGCAGGTGTCCTGCGACGGGGGACCGTACTTCTCCTCCCCGGATTCACCGGCAGCAAGGAGGACTTCATCGCCCTCCTGGAGCCGCTCGCCGCCGCCGGCTACCGCGCGGTGACCGTGGACGGGCGCGGACAGTACGAGACGCCCGGCCCGGACGACGTGTCGGCGTACGCCCAGGAGGAGCTGGCCCGCGACGTACTGGCACAGGCCGCCGCCCTGTCCGAGAACACGGGTGGGAACTCCCCCGCCACGGGTAAGAACGCGCCCGCCCCCCTCCACCTCCTCGGCCACTCCCTGGGCGGCCAGATCGCCCGCGCCGCCGTCCTGCTCGACCCCGGCCCCTTCGCCAGCCTCACCCTGATGTCGTCGGGCCCCGCCGCGATCGTCCCCGTCCAGCAGACCCGTGCCAGGATGCTGGCGGACGCCCTCGCGACGCTGTCCATGGCCGAGGTGTGGCAGGCGATGCGGGCCATGGAGCCGCCGCCCCCGCAGGAGGCGGAGACGGGCGCGGACGTCGAGGGGGACGCGGACGGCAGCGAGGCGTTGCGTGCCCGTTGGCTGCTGCACAGTCCGGCCCAGCTCATCGCCACCGGCAGGCAGCTCTCCACGGAACCGGACCGCGTGGCCGAGCTCGCCGCGCTGCCGCTGCCCAAGCACGTGATCTCGGGCGAGCGCGACGACACGTGGCCCGTGCCGCTCCTGGACGACATGGCCCGCCGTCTGGACGCCCACCGCACGGTGATCCACGGCGCCGAGCACTCCCCCAACACCGACCGCCCCGCGGAGACGGCCGCGGCACTGATCGGCTTCTGGCGCCCGACGGCGTAAGGGCTCAGTACTGCGCCTGCAAGTGCTCCCAGAACCCGTCCCGCAGCGCCCTCCGCAGATCGGACTGCCCGCGCAGCGAGTACTGGAGCAGCCGCTCCGCCTCGACCAGCAGGTCCTGGTCCACGGAGCCGGGCAGGTAAGGGTGCCCGGGCAGCAGGCCCACCAGAGCCTCGCGGCCCCGCGCCCCGAGCCACTTCGCGGCGATCTGCGCGCCGACGAAGCGGACGTCGTCGCGGGAGGGGCGGTGCGCGGCCGTGGCCGTCTCGTACGTCGCGAGGGTGCGCCGCGCCACGTACGGCTTGAAGAAGTCCAGGTCGAACGTGCGCTGGCTGTCGACCTCCCAGAGCAGCGCCTCCGCCTGGTTGCGTCCGTCGGGGGCCTCGATGCCCCACAGGTGGACTCGCGCGCCGTACCCCTGTGCCGCCTCGACGGCCGAGACGAGGTCCTCGTCGCCGCCGATGAGCGCCGCGTCGCTGATGGCGCGGTGCCTGGCGAGTGACTCCAGGTCGCTGCGGATCAGGGAGTCGACGCCCTTCTGCTGGTTGTTGGCGTTGAGGTTGCCGAGCCTGACCTTGACGTCGGGGAGCTCGGCGATCGACTGCTGCTCGGTGGTGTGGATGCGGCGCCTGGCACCGTCGTACCAGTAGACGCGCAGCAGCCGGCTGTCCGCGAAGATCGTGCGCGCCTTGTCGATGAGTGCCTCGATGAGGCCCTCCGCGTCGAGGTCGAAGGCGCGCCGGTCCTCGGTCCCCGTGGCGAGGCGGCCCGCCGCGGCGTACAGGTACCCGGCGTCCACGAAGATCGCGTGTGTGGAGGGCGTCCTCGCCACCTCGGCGAGGACGCGCTCGAGCAGTCCGTTGGTGCGCTCCAGCTGGGCGCTGATGTCGGCTGCACTGGGGTCGGCGTCGTTCATATCGGTCCCAGTCTCCCGCCGGTCACGCAGCGAACACAACCGCTCTCGCTACTCGCAGGTAATTAGGTTACCGAAAAATTTCTTTAGCGTAGGGAATGTTTGCAGGGGGCAACTCGTTGACACCATCAGATACACCAGCAGTTCTCCTTGCAGGAGGATGACCAGACGAAGGGAGAAGCCCTATGCGCTTCGAAATCATGCGACTCGACGATGTCGACGGCTCGGCCGTGGACAGCACCGTCGTGGACGCCGCCTCCGTCAATCGGATCGTGCAGCAGGCCGCAGCGATCGGCCAGCGCATCTACATCCGCCCGGCCGACACCACGGCCTCGTAACGCAGACGTCGAAGGGCCCCCGGTACGGATTCCGTACCGGGGGCCCTTCGTATGTACCGGAGCGCTCAGAGCCTGCGTCAAGCCCCGTTGATCACCTGCGTCACGCCGTTGATGATCTGCTGCACGGCGATGGCGGACAGCATCATGCCCGCGAGGCGCGTCACGAGCACCACGCCGCCGTCCTTGATGACGCGGATGATCAGCAGCGAGTACCGCATCACGAGCCACAGCACCACGTGCATGGCCACGATCGCCGCCCAGACGGAGATCTGCGTGCCGACGCTGTCGGCGTCCTGGACGGCCAGGATGACGGAGACGATCGCGCCGGGGCCCGCGAGCAACGGCATGCCGAGCGGGACCAGCGCGACGTTGACGTCCTTGGTCTGCTTCGGCTCGTCGGTCTTGCCGGTGAGCAGGTCGAGCGCGATGAGGAGCAGCAGCAGACCGCCCGCGATCATCAGCGCGGGGACGGAGACATGCAGGTAGTCGAGGATCTGGTGGCCCACGAGGCCGAAGACCGAGATGACGCCGAAGGCGACGCACACGGCCTGGAAGGCCATCCGCTGCTGCACCTTGGCGGGGCGGCCCGCGGTGAGCCCGAGGAAGATCGGGGTGATTCCAGGGGGGTCCATAATCACGAAAAGCGTGAGAAAGAGGGATCCGAAAACGGCGACGTCGAACACAGTGATGGCCTTGCAGAGAGTCGTACGAAGGTGCCGCGGCGTGCGGCACCGAGCGCGGGGCGGGCGGCCGCAGCCCCGGAACCGTGGAGTGGGGCGGGGTGCGGTGAAGTGAGCGGTGAAGTGAAGAAGGGCGATCCCGCGTGGGGAAGGCGGGCCGCTAGGCGGCGGGGCGTCCGCCGGCTCCGGGCACCGGGAACGCGCCCGTGGCCCGGCGCGTGATCTCGCCGTAGATCTCGGGGTCCGTGGTGAACTCGCCGAGTACGCAGGTCTTGCGGCTGCCGTGGTAGTCGCTTGAGCCGGTGACCAGCAGGCCCAGGTCGCCCGCGAGGGCACGGAGCCGGGTGCGGGTCTCGGGCGTGTGGTCCATGTGGTCGACCTCGATGCCGTCGAGGCCGGCCGCCGCGAGGTCGGCCATCACGCTCTCCGGCACGATCTTGCCGCGCTTGACGGCGCCGGGGTGCGCGAGGACGGTGACGCCGCCGGCCGCCTTGACCAGGCGGATCGCGTCGAAGGGGTCGAGTTCGTGCTTGTCGGCGAACGCGCGGCCGCCGTCGGCGAGCCACTCGGCCGTGAAGGCGTCGGAGACGGTGGGCACGACGCCGAGGTCGACGAGCGCCTCGGCGATGTGCGGGCGTCCCACGGAGCCGTCGCCCGCGATGCGCGCGACCTGCTCCCAGGTCACGGGTACGCCGAGGCCCTGCAACTTCTCGATCATCGCCTTCGCGCGCGGCACCCGGTCGTCGCGGACCAGCTCGCATTCGCGGGCGAGCTCCGGCTCCTCGGGGTCGAAGAGGTAGGCCAGCATGTGCAGGCCCATGCCGTTGAGCTTGAAGGAGAGTTCGGCGCCGGTCACCAGGGTCAGACCCGTCGACAGCTCGCTCAGGGCCTTCTTCGCCTCGGCGTATCCCCGGGTGGTGTCGTGGTCGGTCAGCGCGACGACGTCGAGACCCGCGGCCGCGGCGTTGCGGACCAGCTCGGCCGGGGTGTCCGTGCCGTCGGACGCGGTGGAGTGGGTGTGCAGATCGATGCGCACGACGCTGACTCCAGGGCTCTGACGGGGCGGACGACAAGATGAGAGAGGACGCTCAAGGATAACGGGGATCAGCCGCCGCACGGGCCGCCCCGGGAGAGGCGTCGCTCACCCCGCCCGTTCGAACAGCCGCCACCCCCTCACGGCGTGAGCAGTCGCGGCGACAGCGCCCCGCACGGCAGCAGGTCCACCTCCGCGCCCGCGTCCCGCAGATCCGTGAGGACCAGCTCGTCGTACATGAGCAGGCCCGACTGCTCCGGCCACGCGATGGCCCACAACCACAGGCCGCGCGCCTCCCCCGCGAAGACGGCGCGGTCGTCCGGTGTCCCGGAGACGTGCCACATCGGTGTCGGCCGTCCGGCGGCGAGCACCTTGGTCTGCGGCGGTTTCTCGACGCTCATGTGGGGGCCCGGGTCGGGGCCGTCGATACCGGCGTACCGCGCGCCGAGCCCGACACCGAGCTCCTCGGCGACGAGCACCAGCTCACCGACGCCGCCGAGCGGCGCGGGACCCGAGCAGGCAACGGCCGTCGCACGGCCACCGCTCCGGTCGTCGCCCGCGCAGGCCACGCCCGTGAAGAGCCAGCCGACCGGCAGCGGCCACGGCATCCACACCGGGACCTGCGTGCGGTGCACCACGACCTGGACGGCCTCGACGCTGGGCGGGATCACGGGTTGCAGCGGGTGCACCGTGCCGTGCACGTCGCACTGCCAGGAGTCGGCAAAGAGACCGGGAGCCCTGACCCGGCCACCACACTTCGGGCAACTGGGTTCGCCCCTCATAGCGCCCAACGGTCCTCCCCGGTTGCCGCCCCGTCAAGGACGATCACCCGTCCGGTGGCGCTGTCACCAGGCGAAATTAGATGTAACTTGCATCATTTAGCCTCCCTAACTTAATATATGTATACGTCAACGACTTCCGTGGAGGCAGCGGAAGCAGCGAAGGAGCGGCTGTATGAACAGCAGCACAGGGGGTCCCGCCGAAGGGGACCCGTTCGACGCCGGGGCGGGCAGCCTGCTGCGGCAGCCGAAGGCCGTCTGGGCGACGGCCGGCGCGTCCGTCGTGGCGTTCATGGGCATCGGACTCGTCGACCCGATCCTGCCCTCCATCGCCAAGGGCCTGGACGCGAGCGCGAGCCAGGTGTCCCTCCTCTTCACCTCGTACTTCCTGATCACCGCCGTCGCGATGCTGGTCACCGGCTTCGTCTCCAGCCGCATCGGCGGCAAGAAGACCCTGCTGCTCGGCCTCGCACTCGTCGTGGTCTTCGCGGCCCTCTCCGGCACGTCGGGATCGGTCGGCGAGCTCGTCGGCTTCCGGGCGGGCTGGGGGCTCGGCAACGCGCTCTTCGTCTCGACCGCCCTCGCCGTCATCGTCGGCGCCGCGGCCGGCGGCAGCGCGGCCGCGATCCTGCTCTACGAGTCGGCGCTCGGCCTCGGCATGGCCTGCGGCCCGCTGGTCGGCGCCCTGCTCGGCGACGCCAGCTGGCGCTATCCGTTCTTCGGCACCGCGGCCCTGATGGCGGTCGGTTTCCTCTGCATCACCGCGTTCCTCAAGGAACAGCCGAAGCCCGCGAGGAAGACGTCCCTGCTCGACCCGGTCAAGGCGCTCGGCCACGGCGGGCTCGCCTCCGCGGCCGCCTCCGCCTTCTTCTACAACTACACGTTCTTCACCGTGCTGGCCTTCACGCCGTTCGTGCTGAACATGTCCCCGTACAAATCGGGCGCGGTGTTCTTCGCCTGGGGCGTGCTCCTCGCGGTGTTCTCCGTCCTTGTGGCGCCGCGGCTGCAGGCGCGGTTCGGCTCGCTGAAGGTGCTCGGCGGCTCCCTGGTGCTGCTCGCCGCCGACGTCCTGGTGCTCGGCTACGGCAACCACACGGTCGCTGTCGTCTGCACCATCCTGTCCGGCGCATTCATCGGCGTGAACAACACGGTGTACACGGAGCTCGCCCTCGGGGTCTCCGACGCGCCGCGCCCGGTGGCCAGCGCCGGCTACAACTTCGTCCGCTGGTTCGCGGCCGCCGCCGCGCCGTTCTTCGCGCCGAAGATCGAGGAGTGGAGCAACATCCACATCCCGTTCGTGGTCGCGGCCGTCACGGCGGTGCTCGGCGCGGTCGTGGTGTGGGTACGCAGGAACGCCCTCACGCACGAAGCCGAAGAACTGGAACCGAAGCACGCCACCGAGGACAGCGTCACGGTCTTCGCCAACTGACCTACGACCGGCTGGACTTCAGTCCAGAAACACGGACTTCAGTCCAGGGACACGGATTTCAGTCCAGGGACACGGACTTGCGCAGTGGATCGCGCAGGTCCGTTCCGCTGTTCAGCCAGCGCTCCTGGAGGGCGGCCGCGCCGTGCACCCGCTTCCATGCCGCCTCGTTCGGCGTCATGGGGAGCAGCGGCAGGAACCGTACGGGATCCATGGGCTCGTCCAGCGCGAGGTCCTCGACCAGACCGCCGGACTCCGCCACGAGCACCGAGGTGAACGGGGCGCCCGGCCACAGCGGTTCGCCCACGTCCAGCGATGCGCCGGGCGCCACGATCAGCCCCTCGACCACCGGCGAGGCGGCGAGGACGGCGAGCGGCCGCAGCACCTTGTCCGTGTCGGCGAGCCCCCCTCGTACCGAGAGCACCAGCTCGGCGCGCGGCCCCTTGACCGGGTCGGCCAGCGCGGCGGTCGGGTCGGCCATCGGCTGGGCCGACATCCCGAGCGTGGCGTAGCGCACCACGTCGCCGTCCGTGAACCGCAGCACTTCGACGCGGTCGGTCCCGAGGAAGGTCACCGCGGCACGCGCGTCGGGTTCCCCCAGGCCGGTGAGGAGACGGGCCTCGACCAGCGCAAGAACATCAGCCATGACGCGAGCATAGAACTCGTCAGGTATGGGCAAAGCGGGGGCTTGACACTTCAGTCGGCTGATAGTGTTGGCCGCTGGCTCAGGGCAGCACTCAGAAGCGTCGCTCTCAAGCTCTGCAGACAGACACTGACTTTGCGCCACGGGCGTAGAGGGCGCATGGGACTTCCCTTACGGGGGACCGGCCGGAGGAGGTGGGGCTGCAATGGACCGAAGTCGACCGTGCAGTACCACCCGCTCTTCCGCCCGGTGATTCCCGCAGCCCCGTAGCTGCTGCGCGAGCACACGCACGCACCGCGAGCACTGTTCGTGCCGTGTGCGTCGGAAGAGCACTTCGTTCCCACCTGATCTGTCTGAGTTTCCTGATCTGTGTCAGTAGCGAAGCTGCCACCGCGACGGTGCGGTGCTTCCCGCTTTGCGGACGTGCCAAACACCCCGCCGTAGGACGTCCCCATTCCGGGCAGTTCCAACCGTCGCCGGCGGCCTCCTTCGAAGGAGCCTGCCCATGTCGATGATCCGCGACCTTCGTGCCGCCGTCCGCCCCTCGCTGCGCAAGGACGGCACCGCCTACCCTTCCTCCCCCGCGTCGTACGACACCTACGACGCCACCCGTGACGCCGCGTCCGCCGTCGTCGACTGCGCCGTCTACCGCGACGGGCGCCGTCTGGAGTGCACCGACGCCCTCACCCCGCACGAGGCGATGCTCGAGGTGCGCCGCCGGGGCGGCTTCGCCTGGATCGGCCTGCACGAGCCGACCGAGGCCGAATTCGCCGGTATCGCAGCCGAGTTCGGGCTGCACCCGCTCGCCGTCGAGGACGCCGTCCACGCCCATCAGCGGCCCAAGCTGGAGCGGTACGACGACACGCTGTTCACCGTCTTCAAGACCATCCACTACGTGGAGCACACCGAACTCACCGCCACCAGCGAGGTCGTGGAGACCGGCGAGGTGATGTGCTTCACCGGCCGGGACTTCTTCATCACCGTCCGGCACGGCGGCCACGGCTCCCTGCGCGCCCTGCGCCGCCGTCTCCAGGAGGACCCCGAGCTGCTCGGCAAGGGCCCCTCCGCCGTCCTGCACACCATCGCCGACCACGTCGTCGACGGGTACATCGCGGTCGCCGACGCCATGCAGGACGACATCGACGACGTGGAGAGCGAGGTGTTCTCCGCGCCGAGCAAGGGCAAGGGGACCTCGCGCGGCGTCGACGCCGGGCGGATCTACCAGCTCAAGCGCGAGGTCCTGGAGTTCAAGCGGGCCGTGTCCCCGCTGCTGCGGCCCATGCTGCTGCTCAGTGAGCGGCCGATGCGGCTCGTCGACCCCGACATCCAGAAGTACTTCCGTGACGTCGCCGACCACCTCACGCGCGTCCAGGAACAGGTCATCGGCTTCGACGAGCTCCTCAACTCGATCCTCCAGGCCAACCTCGCGCAGGCCGCCGTCGCGCAGAACGAGGACATGCGCAAGATCACCTCGTGGGCGGCGATCATCGCCGTCCCGACGGCCGTCTGCGGCGTCTACGGCATGAACTTCGAGCACATGCCCGAGCTGCACTGGCGGTACGGCTACCCGATGGTGCTCGCCCTCATCGGCGGCGTCTGCTTCGCGATCCACCGGACCCTGAAGCGCAACGGCTGGCTGTGACCCCCACTCGGTAGGCTGCCGTCCATGACTGCTGACCCGCTGCTCGACCGTGCCCTCGTCGAGGAGGCCACCAAGAAGTCCGGCCTCGTCTGGGTCCAGGGCGAGGGTTCGCCCGCCCGGGCGCTCTGGCATGTCTGGTACGAGGGTGCCGTGCATCTCGTCGGCGACGGGCCCGGCGAGCAGCCGCTGCCCGGGCTCGTCGACGGGGGCACCGCCGAGGTGACCGTGCGCAGCAAGGACAAGGGCGGGCGTGTCGTCGCCTGGACGGCGGCGGTCCACGAACTCGCGCCCGGGTCGGAGGAGTGGGAGGCGGTGGCCGCGGAGCTCAAGGGGAAGCGGTTGAACGCGCCGGACGCCGAGCGGGTCACCGTGCGGTGGGCCGAGCAGTGTCGAGTGCTCCGGCTCACGCCGCGCGAGGTGACGACGGAGCTGCCCTCGGGGTCCCTTGCGGCTGCGCCGCTGCCGACCGGGGCGGCTACGCGTGAGCCCTTGCCCGGGGGGCTTCCTCGGCTGCTCTTCAAGCGCAAGCGGCGTTGAGGGCGGGGTTGCTTCGCTCCGCGGGTGCGCTGTGGCTGGTCGCGCAGTTCCCCGCGCCCCTGAGGCTGCCCCTGCGGGGCTCGCCTCATCCGGCCCGCGATCCCGGCCCCCTCAAGACGTCGGCAGCTGCTTCCCGTAGTCGACCATCTCGTCCTTGGCCGGCTCCTCCAAGGGGAAGTCCTTGTTCCAGTCCGTGAGCTTCAGGGTGCCCGCGTCGCCGCCGCGGTCCAGGCGCAGCGGGTACGGCTTGCCGTCCAGGGAGACGGAGAGCGTGCCGCCCGCGCCCTCGTCGCCGGTGATCTTGATGCTGCGCAGTGCGCCCGTCTTGCCGCGGTCGCCCACGGTGAGCTTGCCGTGCAGCGTGAGCATGCCGCTCAGGAGCTTGTCCTTGTCCGTGAAGCCGCTCAGCTGCTGGTAGGCGGGGTCGCCCTGCGGGACCTTGACGTACTTGCCGTCCAGCTTGGCCGCGGCCGTCGCGTCGGCCTTCCCGGACTTGCCGTCGGCCTGGCCGCCGCCCGTCCAGAACTCCGTGTCGGCCTTCAGGTACAGCTGCTCGCCGATCCGAAGCAGCTGGAACGTCCTCCCCTTGGAGGTGACCGAGCCGGTGCCGCCCTCGCCCTTGAGACGCATGTCGAGGCTGTACGAGTGGCTCTTGCTGACCACCGTGCCGGAGAGCCGGACCGCCGACGCCGCGTCGGCCGCCTTGTCCGCCTTGCCCTGGATCTTCGACGCCGAGAGCTTCCCGACGCCGTTGGTGCCCGCGTCCGGGTCCTCGCCGCTGCTGCAGCCCGTCAGACTCGTCGCCGCCGCGACCAGGCCCGCGCACATCGCGCTCACGAACGCTGCCCTGCGGGCGCGGCTGGCCAGGGGAAGAGCGGTCACAGGTGGCGCTGCCTCTCGTACGGACGACCTCTACGGCTTTGGCAGTACGGCAGCGTACCCGTGTCGGCCGAGCCGACCGGCAGCAGTCCTTCCGGACCCTCCACTGGGGCGTACCCGACCGGGACGGGCTAGCCTGAAGCCCGTATTGACGGACCAACCGGCATGAAACCCCCGGCCTGAAGGAGCGCGCGTATGGCGGCAGGTGCCCCCAGGGTCTTCGTCTCACACCTTTCCGGCACCCCCGTCTTCGACCCGAACGGCGACCAGGTGGGCCGGGTGCGCGATCTGGTGGCGATGCTGCGGGTCGGCAGACGGCCGCCCCGGCTCCTCGGGCTCGTCGTCGAGCTCGCGACCCGGCGCCGCATCTTCCTGCCGATGACCCGCGTCACCGGCATCGAGTCGGGCCAGGTCATCACCACCGGCGTCCTGAACGTGCGGCGCTTCGAGCAGCGGCCCACCGAGCGGCTCGTCCTCGGTGAGATGCTCGACCGGCGGGTGCGGCTCGTCGAGACGGGTGACGAGGTCACCGTCCTCGACGTATCGATTCAGCAGCTGCCCGCCCGGCGCGACTGGGAGATCGACCGGGTCTTCGCACGGAAGGGCAAGGCCGGCACGTTCCGGCGCAAGGGCGAGACGCTCACCGTCGACTGGTCCGCCGTGGACGGCTTCTCCCTGGAGGAGCACGGGCAGGGCGCGGAGAGCCTCCTGGCCACCTTCGAGCAGCTGCGCCCCGCCGACCTCGCCAACGTCCTGCACCACCTCACCCCCAAGCGGCGGACCGAGGTGGCCGCCGCCCTCGACGACGACCGGCTCGCCGACGTCCTGGAGGAGCTCCCCGAGGACGACCAGATCGAGATCCTCGGGAAGCTCAAGGAGGAGCGCGCGGCCGACGTCCTGGAGGCCATGGACCCGGACGACGCGGCCGACCTCCTGGCCGAGCTGCCCGAGGAGGACAAGGAACGGCTGCTGACCCTGATGCAGCCCGGCGACGCGGCGGACGTGCGGCGCCTGATGGCGTACGAGGAGCGGACCGCCGGCGGCATGATGACCACCGAGCCGATCGTGCTGCGGCCCGACGCGACGGTCGCCGACGCGCTCGCCCGGGTGCGGCAGCAGGACCTCTCCCCGGCGCTCGCCGCGCAGGTGTACGTGTGCCGCCCGCCGGACGAGACGCCGACGGGCAAGTACCTGGGCACCGTGCACTTCCAACGGCTGCTGCGCGATCCCCCGTACACGCTGGTCGGCTCGATCCTGGACGACGATCTGCTGCCGCTCGCGCCCGGCACGACGCTGCCGGCCGTCGCCGGGTACTTCGCGACGTATGACATGGTGGCGGCCCCGGTCGTCGACGAGAGCGGCTCGCTGCTCGGCGCGATCACGGTCGACGACGTGCTCGACCACATGCTGCCGGACGACTGGCGCGAGACGGAGTTCCACCTGGAGGAGGAAGGGGCGGGCCATGGCGGCTGACCGCGACCGCGAGAACCGTCCCGAAGCGCGGACCCCGCGCTTCCGTCTGGACCAGCCCAGGCCCCCGCGCAACAGGCTCCTGCCCGACTACGACCCGGAGGCCTTCGGGCGCCTCTCGGAGCGCATCGCGCGGTTCCTGGGCACCGGCAGGTTCATCGTCTGGATGACGGTCGTCATCATCATGTGGGTGGTGTGGAACATCGCCGCCCCCGACCACCTGCGCTTCGACCAGTACCCGTTCATCTTCCTGACGCTGATGCTGTCCTTGCAGGCGTCGTACGCCGCCCCGCTGATCCTCCTCGCACAGAACCGCCAGGACGACCGCGACCGCGTCAACCTCGAACAGGACCGCAAGCAGAACGAGCGGTCCATCGCGGACACCGAGTACCTCACGCGCGAGATCGCCTCGCTGCGCATGGGCCTCGGCGAGGTGGCCACCCGCGACTGGATCCGCTCCGAGCTCCAAGACCTGGTCAAGGAGCTGGAGGAGCAGCGCGCCCTGTTCCCGTCGGAGCGCTCGCGCAGAAGTGACGTAGGCGACCGCTGACATACCTTTCCGGGGCGGGGTTACCGCGCCGTACTATCGGTCCCATGGCTACGGAAGACGCGGTGCGTGAAGCACTGGCGACGGTGAACGACCCCGAGATCCAGCGACCCATCACCGAACTGGGGATGGTCAAATCGGTGGACATCTCCGCCGAGGGGGCAGTAGCGGTCACCGTGTACCTGACGGTCTCCGGCTGCCCCATGCGCGAGACCATCACCAAGAACGTGACCGACGCGGTCGCGGCGGTCGAAGGCGTCACGGACGTCACCGTGACCCTGGACGTGATGGGCGACGAACAGCGCAAGGAACTGGCGGCCGCGCTGCGCGGCGGCACCGCCGAGCGTGAGGTCCCCTTCGCCAAGCCCGGCTCGCTGACCCGGGTCTACGCGGTCGCGTCCGGCAAGGGCGGCGTCGGCAAGTCCTCGGTGACGGTGAACCTCGCCGCCTCGATGGCCGCCGACGGCCTGAAGGTCGGCGTCGTCGACGCGGACATCTACGGCCACTCGGTGCCCCGCATGCTGGGCGCCGACGGCAAGCCCACCCAGGTCGAGAACATGATCATGCCGCCGTCGGCGCACGGCGTGAAGGTCATCTCCATCGGCATGTTCACGCCGGGCAACGCGCCGGTCGTGTGGCGCGGCCCGATGCTGCACCGCGCGCTCCAGCAGTTCCTCGCGGACGTCTTCTGGGGCGACCTGGACGTGCTGCTCCTCGACCTGCCGCCGGGCACGGGCGACATCGCGATCTCGGTCGCGCAGCTCGTCCCGAACGCCGAGATCCTGGTCGTGACGACGCCTCAGCAGGCGGCCGCCGAGGTCGCCGAGCGGGCCGGCTCCATCGCCGTGCAGACCCACCAGAAGATCGTCGGCGTCGTCGAGAACATGTCGGGCCTGCCCTGCCCGCACTGCGGCGAGATGGTCGACGTGTTCGGCACGGGCGGCGGCCAGAAGGTCGCCGAGGGCCTCACGAAGACGACGGGCGCGACGGTGCCGGTCCTCGGCTCCATCCCGATCGACGTGCGGCTGCGGGAGGGCGGCGACGAGGGCAAGCCCGTCGTCCTGACCGACCCGGAGTCCCCCGCGGGCTCGGCGCTGCGCGCCATCGCGGGCAAGCTGGGCGGCCGCCAGCGCGGCCTGTCGGGCATGTCGCTTGGCATCACGCCGCGCAACAAGTTCTGAGTTCCGCTCTTCCGTTACGTCGACGGGGGCGCCGCTCCGTGTGAGCGACGCCCCCGTCGGCGTGTGCGGCGGTCCTACGAGGCGTACGCGCCGATGTCCTGGACCACTGAGAAGCCGAGCCCGTACGCGCTCATGCCGCGCCCGTACGCGCCCAGGTGCACGCCCTCCTTCGTGGAGCCCGCGAGGATCCAGCCGAACTCGGACTCGCGGTAGTGGAACGGCGTCGGCACCCCGTCGACCGGCAGCGACAGCGACGACCAGTCGGAACCGTCGAGGTCGTCGGCGAGGACCCAGGCGGTCTCCGTCTGCTGGTCGAGCCAGTCGTCGCGCAGGGAGTGGTCCATCTGGCCGGGCCAGGTGAAGTTCAGCAGGCCGACCCCGGCGAGCCAGGCCGCCGAGGAGACCGACGTGGCCTCCAGGACGCCCGTGCCGTCCGCGGTGCGCCGCACCGGGTTGGCCGCGACGGTCACCACGACCGCGAAGCGCTCCTTGTCGCTGTTGCCGAGGGTGCCCTCGGCCACGACCGACGGCTCGTCACCGTGTCCGATGGAACCGTGCTCCACGGCACCGTCCGATGTCGCGCCGACCTGCATCAACCAGCGCTGCCCCGTGAAGGCCTCGTCGAGGCCGTACCAGGGGAAGGGCGCCAGCAGGTAGCCGTCGACCGTGCGCCGGGCGGTCGACACCGCTGGTGCGGTGCCTTCCGCGGTCGGCGCCTGCGCGCCCACCCGACTTGTCGTCTCCATGTACCCGGCCGCCTCCTCGCTCTCGTCTGTCCGGAGCGGCCCGCCCCCCTCGGGCGTCCTCACGCCGGACAACAAGGCAGGATAGCCACACCTGTTGGCGGGGGCAGTCCAGGAGAGGCCTCAGGTGGCGTCCGCGTCGAAGGGCGGGCGGTCGTCGGCGACCGGCTTCCCGGGCTCCTCGGACTTCTTCAGCATGTCGACGCGGCCTCCGCCGGACGGGGCGGCGGAGGCCGCCGAGCCGGTGTCGGAGGAGTCGCTCTCGCGGCCGTGCACGGCGTCCGCGACCTCGTTCATCTCCTTCTTCAGGTCGAATCCGTTGCGGATTTCCTTGAGCCCGAGCTCGTCGTTGTCGAGCTGCTTGCGGATGAACTTCTTGGGGTTCAGGTCCTCGAACTCGAAGTCCTTGAACTCGGGGCCCAGCTCATCGCGGATGTCCGCTTTCGCACTGTCGGAGAACTCGCGGATCTTGCGGATCGTGCGGGAGATGTCCTGGATGACCTTCGGCAGCTTGTCCGGACCGAAGATGAGCACGGCGAGGACGACCAGCGTCACTATCTCGAGTGCGCCAATGTCATTGAACACCTAGAGCTCCTTGCGCGATGTCCGCGATGTCCTCAGCCCGCAGCAGGTCGTCGGCAACAGGTCGTCGTCCGGGTCGGACCGTGACCACGGTACCCGTCGCTGATGTCTGTCCGGTAGCCGCTGCACGACAACCCGGATCAGACGTGGCCAGTCCTTTACTCAGCCGCTGCCGGCCGATCCGAGCACCAGGGTCACCTCGCGGTCGTCGCCGTCGCGCTCGACGGTCAGCCGCAGGCGGTCCTTGGGACGGTGCGCGCGGACCTTGACGATCAGTTCGTCGCTGGAGTGCACGGCGCGGCCGTCGACCTCGGTGATGACGTCGCCCGGCTTGAGGCCCGCCTTGTCTCCGGGGCCGTTCTTGTTGACCGAAGAGCCGCCGTTCTTGCCCTTGTCCGCTATGCGGGCTCCGTCGCCGTTGAACTCCGTGTCGAGCGTGACGCCGATCACGGGGTGCGTCGCCTTGCCGAAGTTGATCAGCTCTTCGGCGACGCGCTTGCCCTGGTTGATCGGGATGGCGAAGCCGAGGCCGATGGAGCCTGCCTGGCCGCCGCCCGGCTCCGAGCCCTCGTCGGCGGAGCGTATGGCGCTGTTGATGCCGACGACGCGGGCCTTGGAGTCGACGAGGGGGCCGCCGGAGTTGCCCGGGTTGATCGGCGCGTCGGTCTGGAGTGCGTCCACGTACGAGATGTCGCTGCCGTCGCCCTTCTCGCCGCCCGCGGTGATGGGGCGCTCCTTGGCGCTGATGATCCCGGAGGTGACGGTGTTCTCCAGGTCGAAGGGGGCGCCGATGGCCACGACGGCGTCGCCCACCTGTACGTTCTCGGAGTTGCCGAGGGGCAGGGGCTTGAGGCCGCGGACGCCGCTCACCTTGACGACCGCGAGGTCGTAGCCGGAGTCGCGGCCGACGACCTCCGCCTTGGCGGTCTCGCCGCCGCTGAAGGTCACGGAGACCTCGCCGCCGGTGCCCGCGGGCTCCACGACGTGGTTGTTGGTGAGGATGTGGCCCTTGTCGTCGAGGACGAAGCCGGTGCCGGTGCCCTGCGCGGAGTCGCCACTGACGTGCAGCGTCACGACGCCGGGCAGGGTGGCGGACGCGATGCCGGCGACGCTGCCCTTGGGCCGGTCGGCGGACTCGGCGTCGGCCTGCCGCAGCTCGACGTCACCGGTCCCGTTCCGCTCCAGGTACGCACCGGTGGCGCCACCGATGAGCCCCGAGAGCAGGGCGATGACGGCCACCCCGATGAACAACGCGCGTCGCCCCCGCTTGTCCCGCTTCTCCCGAGTCTCGGGAGGCAGGGACCCGACCTGCTGAAGCGGAGCGTTCCAGGGGTCGTACGGCTGACGGGGCGCGCCCTGAGCGGCCCCGGGCTGCACGGGGGCTCCCGAGGGCTGGTGCTGGTGCTGCTGGGGCACGTGCGGGGCGGGCCCGGGCGTGCCGTGCGGGGGCGTGCCGCTGTAAGGGGCCTGGGGCTGCTGTTGGGGCTGGTGCGGCGTGGGCCCGGGCGTCCCGTGCGGAGGCGTGCCGCCGTGCGGGGGCGGTGGGAGCTGGGTCCCGTGCGCCGGAGTCGCCGCGGGATGCTGCACGGGCGGCGCGGGCGCCCAGGGCCCGGGTTCACCGTAGGGCGGAGTGCTGTACGGATCCGGGTCGTGCAGGGGCCGCGGCCGCTCCATGGGCACGGGCTCCTGCGCGCCCGACCCGCCGGGCGCGGCCGGGTACTCACCGGACAGCGCCGAACCACCCGGAGACTGCGGCTGCGGCTGCGGCTGCGACTGCGGCTGCGCGCCAGGCTCGGCCCACGCCACATCCGGCTGCGCCTGCGTTTGGCCCTGCGGTACGTCGGCGGGAGGCAACGGCTCGCTCCACGTCGCGTCCGACTGGCCCGGGGCCTGCGCGGAACGGCCGGGCACCGCCGAAGCGTCCGGCGCCCGGCCCGGCGCAACGTCGGCCGCGAGCGACGGCTCGGCCCACGCCCCGCCCGGCTGACCCGGGACCTCGGCGGAGTCGCCCTGCGGCTGCCCCGGCGGAACGTTGGCCGGGTGCGACGGCTCGGTCCTCGTCGCGTCCGGCTGGGCCGGGGCCTCCGAAGCGGGGGGCGAGGCGTCGGTGGGGTGCGGGGGCTGTGGCGAGGGCTCGTCTGACGTAGCCCGCTCGCCCGGCCGTGGGCGGCTCCACCAGTTCGCCTTCGTGGGCTTCCCCTCGTCCATGTTCTCCCCACAACTGGCCCGCGGCGGACGCCGTTTGCATGCTCAACCCCGTGACCGCCGAATCCCCGGCGGGCACGGCCCACCGAGGATTCAACCAGGTTCACGCGCGGAAGCGCAGGGCGCCGTCGCGTCAGCCACCGCGTCAGCGGACCTGCGACGTGCCCTTCAGCGGTCCCGCGCCCGGAGCCACCGCGCCGGCGGTCACCGGATCCGCGTCCCCCGGCAGCACCGCGTCCGCCGCCCGCGGCAGCTTGATGCCGGGCAGGGCGGCGGTGTGACGGCCGGGCGGCGCCGGGCGTATGAGAGGTGAGATGGCGGCGGCGCCGGCGAGCATGGGAGCCGCCAGCTCGTACACGGGATCGCTGGAGCGGAGCGGCTGCGCGGGCGCCCCGGGCAGCAGCGGGCCCGTGACCTCCGTCGGCGCGACCGGCGCCGACAGCGCACCGGGACGCTGTCCCTGCACCGACAGCGGATTGCCGCCGCCGCGACGGCGCACGGAGTCGGGGGTCGCGGCGGTGCCGGAACCCTGACTGCGCTGCGGGGTCACATTGCTTCCGGAGCCACCCGCACGGGTGTCGCCCCCGGAGTCGACGGGGACGCCGACCGTGACACCGCCGAGGGCGATCGCGGCCATCGACACCGCACCCGCCGCCGCGAAGGCGAACCGGCGCCCGCGCCAGGACGGACGCTCCGCCTCGGACCGCCGGGCGACCTCGTGGATGCGGAAGCCGCGCTGCTCGCTGGGCAGCACCGCGGCATGGGCGCCCGCGGGCACGTACTCCACGAAGGGCTCCGTGCTCACGCCGAAGATCCCGCCCCGCGGGAGCCCGGCGGAGTCGGTCGCACCCGTGGCGAACCCGTCCTCGGCGCCGGGCCCGCCGGACGGCCCGGAACCGCCTCCTGGAAGACCTTGGAGGCGGGCGAGGAAACTCTCGGTGGGCGGCGGCGGGGCCGCCTGCGCGAAGACGTTCTTCAGGCGACGCTGCGCGTCCGCCTCGGTCTTGCACATCGGACAGGTCGCCAGATGTGCGAGGACGCGCTCGCGCGCGTCATGGCCCAACTCGCCGTCCACAAGGGCGGCGAGCCGGTCCCCCAGATGCTGCTCGGCCTCGGCTACGTGCCGTTCGGCAGGATTCGACCGTGATCCACTCACGCGGTCGCGCCCCCTCCTCCCAGCGCCACGGCACCCGTGACCGCGAGCGAACGGCGCTCGGCTCGGGCCTCGGGAGACCGGTGCTGGAGGGCCTTGCGCAGCTGCGAGCGGCCCCGGTGGATACGGCTGCGGACCGTACCGAGCTTGACGCCGAGGGTGGCGGCGATCTCCTCGTACGAAAGGCCTTCGATGTCGCAGAGGACGACGGCCGCACGGAACTCGGGCGCGAGGGTGTCCAGCGCCTGCTGGACGTCCGCGTCGAAGTGCGTGTCGTTGAACACCTGCTGGGGCGACGGCTCACGGCTCGGCAGCCGCTCCGCCGCGTCGTCCCCGAGCGCGTCGAAGCGGATGCGCTGCTTGCGGCGCACCATGTCCAGGAAGAGGTTCGTGGTGATGCGGTGCAGCCAGCCCTCGAACGTGCCGGGGGTGTAGGTCGAGAGGGACCGGAAGACACGGACGAAGACCTCTTGCGTGAGGTCCTCGGCGTCGTGCTGGTTGCCGGTCAGGCGGTACGCCAGGCGGTATACGCGGCCGCTGTGCGTGCTGACGATCTCCTCCCAGGTGGGCGGAGTCCACGCCTGCGATTCCGCGTCAGCGGCAAAGGTCGCGGTCTGAGCGGAGTCGTTGACACGGATGCGGTCAGCGGTGTCGGTCACGGATTTCGGCTCACCCGCCAATCCGAGAAAGCGCCGGAGCACTCCTCCCCGATCCGCGGACGCAGCCGCACCTCCCCTGTCGGCTCTGGTGGTGTCCAGTGGAGCCCCTACCATAACCACCCCGCCCGTTAGCTCCGGATAAGCGTTTTTACGTGAATTTGGTACGGGCTTCGCTGCAGGTGTCCTGCCCCTGCGAGCCGCCCACTTCAAGTCTTGATCCATCCGTTACCCCCGCTGTGCTCCCACCCCCTATAAACGCGCAGTCCCATCTGCGGGTTCCCGCCCCCAACGGATACAGTCACGGCCAGGCAACCACGGGGACAGGAGAGGGCCATTACCGGCAACCGGCAGACGGGATGGGCGTTCGCCGACGCCTTTGTCGCCGAGGACGAGGCGCTGCGCTGGGCCCGGGACCGGGCCCGGGAGGCAGGCCTGCCCTCGGTGTCCCCCGGCACCGGCGCCGCGCTGCGCATGCTCGCCGCGACGGCTGACGCGAAAGCGGTGGCCGAAATCGGTACGGGCACCGGAGTGTCGGGCATCCACCTGCTGCACGGCATGCGGCCCGACGGCGTGCTGACCACCGTCGACCCCGAACCCGACCGACAGCAGTTCGCCCGTCAGGCCTTCCGGGAGGCGGGCTTCGCGGGCAACCGCGCGCGGTTCATCCCGGGCCGCGCCCTGGACGTCCTGCCGCGCCTCGCGGACGGCGGGTACGACCTCGTCTTCTGTGACGGCGACCGCCTGGAGTCCCTCGAATACCTCGCTGAATCGTTGCGCCTGCTGCGGCCCGGCGGGCTCGTCTGCTTCGAGGGCGTCCTCGCGGACGGCAGGACCGTCGACTCGGGACCCCAGCCGCTGGAGGTCCTGCACCTGCGCGATCTGCTGCGCACCGTGCGCGAGAGCCCGGATCTGGTGCCCTCGCTGCTGCCCGTGGGCGACGGGCTGCTCTGCGCCGTGAAGCGCTAGCGCCCGGCCCTTCGGGACATCGGACCCGGGAAACCCGGAAAACGGCACTGCCCCGGCATCGTCGTACGATGCCGGGGCAGTGGAAAAGTATGCGCGCGCTTCCGCGTCAGCCGACGACCTTCTTCAGGGCGTCGCCGAGCGCGTCGGCCTCGTCCGGAGTCAGTTCGACGACAAGTCGTCCGCCGCCTTCGAGCGGAACGCGCATGACGATGCCCCGCCCCTCCTTGGTCACCTCGAGCGGGCCGTCGCCCGTCCGCGGCTTCATGGCCGCCATGCTCGTTCCCCTTCCTGAAACCAGCTCATCGCAGCCGACAACCCAGGTGTCACCGGCATCGAACACATTGCTTCCAGGCCATTATCCCGCATGGCAGGACCCGATGACCAACATCGGTCGGCATCGCTTGGGCAACGCGCGCCCGCAAAACCACATAATTCGGCGATGTGGCTGCGATACTTCGCCGCCCCATACGCCCCGGGGCCCCGCATTTCTTTGACGCAGGTCACATGGATGGCCTCATGCCGGACCCCGATGATCTCCGTCATGCTGACCTCCTACGTACTGGACCAGCGGAGGGGGCCACCATGGCCGACAGCGTGCTCTACGAGGTGCACGACGGACTCGCGACGATCACCATCAACCGTCCCGAGGCGATGAACGCCATGAACACGGAGGCCAAGGTCGCACTGCGGGAGGCCGCGCTCGCGGCCGCGGCGGATGACGCGGTGCGCGCGGTCCTGCTCACCGCGACGGGCCGCGCCTTCTGTGTGGGCCAGGACCTCAAGGAACACATCGGCAGCCTGGCCGCGGACCGCGAGGCGGGCACCGGGCAGACGATGAGCACCGTCCGGGAGCACTACAACCCCATCGTCCGGGCGCTCACCGGCATGCGGAAGCCGGTCGTGGCGGGCGTCAACGGAGTCGCCGCCGGGGCGGGCCTCGGCTTCGCCCTCGCCGCCGACTACCGCGTGGTCGCGGACACCGCCAAGTTCAACACCTCCTTCGCGGGCGTCGCGCTGACCGCCGACTCGGGCGTCTCCTGGACGCTGCCGCGCGTGATCGGCCCGGGCCGCGCCGCGGACCTGCTGCTGTTCCCGCGCAACATCGACGCACGGGAGGCGTACGACCTGGGGATCGCCAACAAGGTCGTCCCCGCGGCCGACCTCGCCACGGAGGCCGCGCAGGTGGCCCGCGCCCTCGCGGACGGCCCGACGCTCGCCTACGCGGCGCTCAAGGAGTCCCTGGCCTACGCGGCGGGCCACTCCCTGGACGAGGCGCTGGACAAGGAGGACGAGCTCCAGGGCAGGGCCGGGGCGTCCGAGGACCACGCGATCGCCGTCCAGGCCTTCATCGCCAAGGAGAAGCCGAAGTACCTGGGGCGCTGACGCAGGTCACCCCGTCACGCCGCCTCGCGGGCCACGCAGTCCGCGAGGTGGTCGTCGACCAGGCCGCAGGCCTGCATCAGCGCGTACGCCGTCGTGGGGCCGACGAAGCGTATGCCGCGCTTCTTGAGCTCCTTGGACAGGGCCGTGGACTCGTCGGTGATCGCGGGCACGTCGGCGAGGGTCCGCGGGACCTCGCGGGTCGCCGGGTCCGGCGCGAAGGACCAGATCAGGGAGTCCAGTTCGCCCTCGGACCAGTCGGCGAGCACGCGCGCGTTGGCGAGGGTCGCGTCGATCTTCGCGCGGTTGCGGATGATCCCCGGGTCGGCGAGGAGCCGCTCGCGGTCCTTGTCGGTGAACTCCGCCACCGAGGCGATCCTGAAGTCGGCGAAGGCCGCGCGGAAGCCCTCGCGGCGGCGCAGGATCGTGATCCAGGAGAGGCCCGACTGGAACGCCTCCAGGCAGAGCCTCTCGTACAGCGCGTCGTCACCGTGGACCGGGCGGCCCCACTCCTCGTCGTGGTACGTCACGTAGTCCTCGGTCGACAGGCCCCACGGGCAGCGGAGACCGCCGTCCGGGCCCGCGACCGCGCCGCTCTCGCCGCTCACTGTTCGTCGCCCTTCTCGTCCCGCACCTTGTCCTGGACGGACCTGCCCTCGACGGACTCGTCCTCGACCGCCCCCGGTTCGTACCCCTCGAAGAGGGCGGGGCCCGCGACCGCGGTGGCCTGCGCGCCGGCCAGGGCGGCCTCCAGCTCGGCGATGCGGGCGTCCCGCTCGGCGAGCTCGGCGCCCAGACGGCCGAGCACGTCGTCCACCTCGCCCATGTGATAGCCCCGCAGGGTCATCGGGAAGCGCACCAGGTCGACGTCGGCCCGGCGCAGCGGGCGGTCCGGGGGCAGCGGGTCGGTGAACCGCTCGGGTGCGGCGTCGGGCAGCGCGCCGCTCTCCCCGCCGCCGATCACGGCCAGGGTCACCGCGCCGACCACCACGAGGAGGGCGATGACCAGGAACAAGAACAAGACCATCTCTTCAGGCCCTCACGCTCGACTGCCCGTGCTCAAACTGTCAGGGTCCGATCGTGCCACGTGGTTCTGACAGTTAAGGTCACAGGCGGCCTAACCGCGACTAGGACCCAGGAGGGCCGCAGGGGATGCTCAGGCTTGGCAGGCGCGAGTTCGACGCGCACGAGCCGGTGATCATGGCGATCGTGAACCGGACCCCGGACTCGTTCTACGACCAGGGGGCCACGTTCCGCGACGAACCGGCGCTCGCGCGCGTGGAGCAGGCCGTGGCCGAGGGTGCCGCGATCATCGACATCGGTGGGGTCAAGGCGGGCCCCGGCGACGAGGTGAGCGCCGAGGAGGAGGCACGCCGCACGGTCGGCTTCGTCGCCGAGGTGCGCAGGCGGTTCCCCGACGTGGTCATCAGCGTCGACACCTGGCGGCACGACGTCGGCGAGGCGGTCTGCGAGGCGGGCGCCGACGTGCTCAACGACGCGTGGGGCGGCGTCGACCCGAAGCTCGCGGAGGTCGCCGCGCGGTACGGGGCGGGCCTGGTCTGCACGCACGCGGGCGGCGCCGAGCCGCGTACGAGGCCGCACCGCGTCACGTACGACGACGTGATGGCGGACATCCTGCGGGTGACGGTCGGCCTGGCCGAGCGCGCGGTGGAGCTGGGTGTGCCCCGCGAGTCCGTGATGATCGACCCGGGGCACGACTTCGGCAAGAACACCCGGCACAGCCTGGAGGCGACCCGCCGCCTCGGCGAGATGACCGACACGGGCTGGCCCGTCCTGGTCTCCCTCTCCAACAAGGACTTCGTCGGCGAGACCCTCGACAAGCCGGTCAAGGAGCGCGTCCTCGGCACCCTCGCGACGACGGCCGTCTCGGCCTGGCTCGGCGCGCAGGTGTACCGCGTGCACGAGGTGGCGGAGACGAAGCAGGTGCTGGACATGGTGGCGACGATTGCGGGGCACAGGCCCCCGGCGGTCGCCCGCCGGGGGCTTGCGTGAACTCCCCTTCGGGGACTCCCGCTTCTACTTCCCGACTTCCTTCGTCACCAAAGAGATCGCCTCTTCCACGTCGTCCGTGACGTGGAAGAGGAGCAGGTCGGCCTCGGAGGCCTTGCCCTGGGCGATGACCGTGTTCTTCAGCCAGTCGATCAGGCCGCCCCAGTACTGCGACCCGAAGAGGACGATCGGGAACCGCGTGACCTTGCGGGTCTGGACGAGGGTGAGCGCTTCGAAGAGCTCGTCCAGGGTGCCGAGGCCGCCGGGCAGGACCACGAAGCCCTGCGCGTACTTCACGAACATCGTCTTGCGGACGAAGAAGTAGCGGAAGTTCACGCCGATGTCGACGTACGGGTTGAGGCCCTGCTCGAAGGGCAGCTCGATGCCCAGGCCGACCGACGTGCCCTTCGCCTCGACGGCACCCTGGTTGGCGGCCTGCATCGCGCCGGGCCCGCCGCCCGTGATCACCGCGAACCCCGCCTCCACGAGCGCCTTGCCGATCTCGACCCCGGCCGCGTACTCCGGAGAACCCTCCCCCGTGCGCGCCGAACCGAACACGCTGATCGCGGGCGGGAGTTCGGCGAGGGTGCCGAAGCCCTCGATGAACTCGGACTGGATGCGCAGCACTCTCCAGGGGTCCGTGTGGACCCATTCGGAGGGTCCGTCGGAGTCGAGGAGACGCTGATCGGTGGTGCCGGCCTGCACCTTGTCCCGCCGGCGCAGCACCGGACCGAGCCGCTGCTCCTCAGGACGCTTCCTGGCACCGGTGTCGCGGGCAGCGCTCTCGGCGCTTTTCTCGGGATGGCCCATCGTCTGCTCCCTCCATGCGTACGTGACTGCGTACGTGACTCACAGCGTAGATCTACGCGGGTTACGTCCGAGGGACCTCCACGCATCCCTACATGGTCAGCCAGGACCGCAGCCTCTCCTCCGCCACCGGGATCAGCGACGCCTCGACGCGCTCGTCGATCTTGTGCGCGAGCAGCGGGTTGCCGGGGCTGTAGTTCACCGCGGGCACGCCGAGCGCGCTGAAGCGGGAGACGTCCGTCCAGCCGAACTTGGGGCGCGCCTCGCCGCCGACGGCCGCCATGAACGCCGCGGCGGCCGGGTGGGTGAGGCCGGGGCGTGCCGCGCCCGTGTGGTCGTCGACGATGAACTCGTCGACGCCGCAGTCCGCGAAGTAGTCGCGGACAAAGGCGAGGGCCTCTTCCTCGCTGCGGTCGGGGGCATAGCGAAAGTTGACGGTGACGGTGCACTCGTCGGGGATGACGTTCGTGGCGACGCCGCCCTCGATGCGGACGGCGTTGAGGCCCTCGTGGAACTCCAGGCCCTCCACGACCGGCTTGCGCGGCTCGTACGCGGCGAGCTTCTGGAGGATCGGGGTGGCCGCGTGGATCGCGTTGGAGCCCATCCACGCGCGTGCGGAGTGCGCCCGTACGCCCGTGGTCTTCAACAGGACCCGCAGGGTGCCCTGGCAGCCGCCCTCGACCTGTCCGTCGGTGGGTTCGAGGAGGACGGCGAAGTCACCGGCCAGCCAGTCGGGGTGGGCCTCGGCGACGTGTCCGAGGCCGTTGAGGTGGGCGGCCACTTCTTCGTTGTCGTAGAAGACGAAGGTGAGGTCGCGGTTGGGCTCGGTCACGGTCTGCGCGATGCGCAGCTGGACGGCGACGCCCGACTTCATGTCACAGGTGCCGCAGCCCCACAGGACGCCGTCCTCGTCGAGGCGGGAGGGCACGTTGTCCGCGATCGGCACGGTGTCGATGTGCCCGGCGAGGATGACGCGCTCCGCGCGGCCGAGGTCCGTGCGGGCCACCACGTTGTTGCCGTGCCGGTCGACGGTGAGGTGCGGCAGGGCGCGCAGGGCCGTCTCGATGGCGTCGGCGAGCGCCTTCTCCTCGCCGCTCGGGGACGGGAAATCGACCAGTCGCGCGGTCAGCTCCGCGGCGTCGAGCGTGAGGTCAAGCGGTGTGTGAGGCATGCCGTCGACCCTAAGCCAGCGGTCGCGTGGGCCTGTCGGTGGACTCCAGTACCTTGGACGCGTGCCTGAGCCCCCCACCCTCGTCCGGCGCGGCCGTCTCCTCCGTAGCGGGGCCGCGGCCGCCGTGCTGCTCGCCGTCGTCGGCTATGTGGCGTTGCAGTACGTGTACGGGGGGAAGCCCGAGCCGCGGTGCACGGTGGTGTCGGGGAAGGGCGACGGCGCTTCGTACACGTTCACGGCCGAGCAGGCGGAGAACGCCGCGACGGTCGCCGCGGCGGGCACCTCGCGCGGGATGCCGGAGCGCGCGGTGACCATCGCGCTCGCCACCGCGCTCCAGGAGTCGGGGCTGCGCAACATCACGCATGGGGACAGGGACTCGCTCGGCCTCTTCCAGCAGCGCCCCTCGCAGGGCTGGGGCAACGAGCGGCGGATCATGGACCCGGCGTACTCGGCGGGCCGCTTCTACGAGCACCTGGCCGAGGTTCCGGGCTATTCGCGGCTGCCCCTCACGGTCGCCGCGCAGCGGGTGCAGCTCAGCGGCTTTCCGCAGGCGTACGCCAAGCACGAGCCGGACGCCGCGCTGCTCGCCGCCGCGCTCACGGGCCGCGCGCCCGCCACGTTCAGCTGCGAGGGGCGGCCGGACCCGGACCCCGGCGGCCCCGCGCAGGTGCGGGCCGCCCTGGCCCGCGACTTCGGCCGCGAGGTGCGCCCCGGCGCGGTCCGGGGGCGCACGGTGACGGTGCCGGTGCCCGCCCCCGTGGCCACCGGCCGGGCCCCGCAGCGCGGCTGGGAACTGGCGCACTGGGCCGTGGCGCACTCCTCGGCGCTGCACATCGAGCGGGTGGCGTACGGCGGGCGGGAGTGGCATGCCGGAGGCGGCGGGACGTGGCGCGCGGTGGGCCGCGGGGCGGCGGAAGGTGGGACCGCGGGGCCGGAGGGGGCCGTCGGCGAGGTCCGGATCGTGACCGGTCAGTAGTACGACGGGTCCCTCGATGGGGGCATGCCGAGTGCTACGGACCGACACCCTGTCCGACTTTCCCGCGCACGCCGTGCCGAAACCCGAGATCCCTTGAGATCACTAGGGATTAAGGATTCTGCAGCGAAACGGCCCGTACGCTCTTTGCCCGTTTTTATCCGCAGCCGATAATGCGACGCATTGCCAACTCTTTACGTTGGCGCAGCGAAACCTTCGCGGACTTCGAGCGGTAGTCACTGCGTCCGAACGCCGGAAGCCGTCCGGTGGGACGCCGGACCCGAACCGGCCGGACACCCCAACGTTCTCCCGTCTGAAGGAGCATCATGTCCCTCCCCCTGACCCGCCGGATCGCCCGTGCCGCGCTGCTCAGCGCCGCGGGTGCAGCTTCCGTGGTCGGTGCGGCCGGCTCCGCGAGCGCCGTTGACCTGCCGGCCGCCCCCGACCTGGGCGGCGTGTCCACGCTGGACGGCGACGGCCTCGGCAACACCGTCGACGATGCGGCTCAGAACGTCAGCAACCTCGCCGGTGACACCGGCAGCAAGGCCGTGAAGAAGTCCGTCCCGACCGCGGGCAAGGCCGTGGGCCGCGTCGGCAAGACGGCCACCCCCGTCGCCCAGCGGGCCGCCGGTGACGTCGCGGGCGGTGCGGGCAAGGCGCTCGGCGAGACCACCGAATCGGCGACCGGCGGCGGTCTGCCCACCGACTCGCTGACCAAGGGCGCCCTCCCCGGCGACCAGCTGCCGGTCAAGAGCCTCCCCCTCGGCTGATCACCCGGCACACACGAAGGGCCCGGAGCCACTGGCTCCGGGCCCTTCGCCGTGCGTACGGCACCTGGTTCAGCCCAGGCGCTCCACCGCCGCGGCGACGCGCTCGTCCGTCGCCGTCAGGGCGACGCGCACGAAGCGGTCGCCCGCCGGGCCGTAGAAGTCGCCGGGCGCGACCAGGATGCCCAGCTCCGCGAGGTGGCCCACGGTGTCCCAGCAGGACTCGTCGCGGGTGGCCCACAGGTACAGGCTCGCCTCGCTGTGCTCGATCCGGAAGCCGTGCCGCACCAGGGCGTCGCGCAGCGCGGTGCGCCGGACGACGTACCGCTCGCGCTGCACGCGCACGTGCTCGTCGTCGCCGAGCGCCGCCACGACGGCCGCCTGGGTCGGCGCGGAGGTCATCATGCCGCCGTGCTTGCGGATCTGCAGCAGGTCCCCGAGGACGGCCGCGTCACCGGCGATGAACGCCGCACGGTAGCCCGCCAGGTTGGACCGCTTGGAGAGCGAGTGGACGGCGACGATCCCGTCGTACGAACCACCGCACACGTCCGGGTGCAGCACCGACACCGGTTCGGCCTCCCAGCCGAGCTCCAGGTAGCACTCGTCGCTGACCAGCAGCACGCCGTGCTCGCGCGCCCACGCGACGGTCCGGATCAGCTCGTCCTTCGACAGGACGCGTCCGGTCGGGTTGGACGGCGAGTTGAGCCAGAGCAGCTTGAGGTGCGTCGGGTCGAGCGCCGTCGGGTCGTCGTAGGCGACGTACTCGGCGCGGGCCAGGCGCGCGCCCACCTCGTACGTCGGGTAGGCGAGGCGCGGGTAGGCCACCACGTCGCCCGGGCCGAGGCCCAGCTGCGTCGGGAGCCAGGCCACCAGCTCCTTGGAGCCGACGACCGGCAGCACGTTCCGGTGCGTGAAGCCACGGGCGCCGAGCCGCCGCTCGCACCAGCCGGTGAGCGCGTCACGCAGCTCCGGCGTGCCCCAGACCGTCGGATAGCCCGGCGAGTCCGCGGCCGCGATCAGCGCTTTCTGGATCAGCTCGGGGACCGGGTCCACGGGGGTGCCCACCGACAGGTCGACGATGCCGCCGGGGTGGGCGGCCGCCGTGGCCTTGTACGGCTCGAGCTTGTCCCAGGGGAAGGTGGGAAGCCGGTCGGAGACTGCGGACACGTGGTGACTCCCGTGCTGGTACTGGTCGTTGCAAACGCCTCGGTCCCGTGCGGCGAAGATGCCGTACGGGACCGGGGCGACGCTCGGGCTGCCGCTGTTTACTGGTTCTGCGGCGGCAGGGCGGCGATGAAGGTGTGGTCGCGCTCGATCAGGCCGAGCTTGCTCGCGCCACCGGGCGAACCGAGCTCGTCGAAGAACTCGACGTTCGCCTTGTAGTAGTCCTTCCACTCCTCAGGAGTGTCGTCCTCGTAGAAGATCGCCTCGACCGGGCAGACCGGTTCGCAGGCTCCGCAGTCGACGCATTCGTCCGGGTGGATGTACAAGGACCGGGAGCCCTCGTAAATGCAGTCGACCGGGCACTCCTCGATGCACGCCTTGTCCTTGACGTCGACACAAGGCTGCGCGATGACGTAGGTCACGCTGTCGTTCCTCCTCGATACGGGCGTTGGCGGGCCGTCCTCAGGCTCCGCTCGCCTGGCGCGCGGGAGCGCGGCGTCGTCGATGCCCACCCCTAGTATCTCCGTTCCCGGGCATGATCCGAACAGGAGGGGCTGACAGAGCTGTGGAATTCGCTGCCGGTGGACGACTCGAGGTCCGCATTACCCCTGCTGACGTGGGCAAACGCGTCTCGGTACGACGCTTGAGCGACGCTTTGATCTCGGGTGAGAAGTTCACCGACACGGTGGGCGTTCTCGCATCGTGGAACGAAGGTGTGGTGCTCATCACACGCCGGACCGGCGAAATCGTCCGCATCCCGGAAGGGTCCCTGGTCGCGGGCAAGGTCGTGCCGGCCGCGCCCGCGCGCAGAAGGGGCCCCTCCGCCTCGTACGAGGAACTGGCGCGCGTCTCCGCCCGCGCCTGGCAGCCGGTGGAGAGCGAGCGCCTCGGCGACTGGGAGCTGCGGTCGGCGGCCGGGTTCACGCGGCGCGCCAACTCCGTCCTGCCGCTGGGCGATCCCGGACGGCCGCTGGACGAGGCGCTGTCGTACGTCCGCGAGTGGTACGCGGCCCGCGGCCTGCCGCCCTACGTACAGACCGCGACCGGCGCCGAAGGCACCCAGGAGCTGCTCTGCGCCGGCTTGGCGGAGCACGGTTGGAAGCGCGAGGTCAGCGCGCGGCTGCACGTCGGTGGTCTCGCTCCCGTCGCCGACCTGGACGCGGACACCGACCGGGTGACGCTGTCCCGGACCTTCGACGAGCCGTGGCTGCGGCGGTACAAGCGGTTCGGGGTTCCCGGCCCGCATGTGCTCGAGGTGCTGGCGGGCGGGCCCTCGGTATGGTTCGCTTCCGTGCCCGGGAGCGGTGACGCTCCGGCCGCCATCGGGCGGTGCGTCGTCGACGGGCGCTGGGCGGGCTTCATGGCGGTCGAGGTGGCCCCGGAGCACCGTCGCGAGGGGCTCGCCACCGCGGTGATGACCGCGCTGTCCCGGCAGGCCCTGTCCGAGGGCGCTTCGGCGGCCTGGCTGCAGGTCGAGGACGAAAACGACGGCGCGCGGGCACTGTACGACGGAATGGGTTTCGCCGCACACCACGCCTACCACCACTACCGGTACGGCCCCGCCTGAGCGGGCGGCACAACGGCAGAGCACGGCACGGAAACAGCGCCCGGCGAGGGCAGACACGAGGCACGTATGCACGCGGAGTCCGGCGAATGGCGGCGGCGGTTCACCGAGGAGGCACGGTCGGAGCGGCCCGGTCTCGCGCCGCTGTGCCTGCTGATCGGTGCCGAGGCGGACCCTTCCCTCGACGAGGCGGGGATCGACGCGGCGGAGATCGAGCTCGACCGTCTCGCGGGCCTGCTGCCGTTCCGTCCCGGCGGGCCCCGCGCGTGGGCGGTCGCGATGGCCGAACTCCTCGGTGAACAGTGCGGGTTCGAGGGGACACCGGGCGACTACCAGCGCCTCGACTCCTCTCTCCTGCACCAGGTCCTCAAGCGCCGCAGGGGGCTGCCGATCCTGCTCTCCGTGGTGTGGATGGAGGTGGCGCGGCGTGCGGGCGCCCCGGTGTACGGGGTGGCGCTGCCGGGCCACTTCGTCGTCGGCTTCGGGCCCAAGGACGACCAGATACTCGCCGACCCGTTCGACGGCGGGCGGCTGCTGACCGGCGCCGACGCGGAGCTCCTGGTGGCGGGTACGGCGGGCACGGGCATCCAGCCGTCGATGCTGACGCCCGCCGATCCGCTGAACATCGTGCAGCGCATCCTCAACAACATCCGCGCCTGGGCGGCCGCCAGGCCCGAGCGCTCCGACGTCGCGCTGTGGGCCCTCGAGCTGTCGCTGCTGCTGCCCGCCCATCCGGCGCGGCTGCGTTACGAGAGGGCGCAACTCCTCGTGCAGCGGGGTGACTTCCTCGGGGGCGCGGCGGAGCTCGACGCCTACGCGGATGTGGTGACGACGGTGGAGCCGACGACGGCGGAGCGGGTCCGTCAGCAGGCGCGGGCCGCTCGGGCGATGCTGAACTGACCTCCGGGGGGGGCGCGCGGTCTCGCCCGGGGGCACGTATCGATCGAGGCGACCGGGCACGAGGGACGTATGCACCCCCGACCCCCCGGAACCACCGAGTGGCGGCGGCTGTTCGCGGCCGAGGCCGGGTCACCGCGGCCCGACCTGTCGCTGCTGTGCCTGCTGATCGGCACCGAGGCGGACCCCTCCCTCGACGAGACGGACATCGACGCCGCACGGCGCATGCTCGACCGGCTGGCGGAACAGATCGCGCCCGGCCACCGGTCCGGCCGGTCCCGCGACCCCCTGGCCTGGGCCGTGGCCCTCAACGAGCTCCTCGGCCAGGGCTTCGGGTTCAAGGGCAGACCCGGCGACTACCAGCGTCTTGACTCCTCCCTCCTGCACCAGGTCCTGCGGCGCCGCAGAGGGCTGCCGATCCTGCTCTCCGTGGTGTGGATGGAGGTGGCGCGGCGGGCCGGTGCCCCCGTCCACGGCGTGGCGCTGCCCGGGCACTTCGTCGTCGGCTTCGGCCCGCCGGAGGAGCGTGTGCTCGCCGATCCGTTCGGCGGCGGGCGGCTCCTGACCGGCATGGACGTGGAGCTCCTGGTCGCCGCGGCCACGGGGACGCCGCTCGCGCCGTCGATGCTGGGCGTCGCGGAGCCGCTGGACATCGTGGCGCGCGTCCTCAACAACATCCGCGTCTGGGCCGCGTCCCGCCCCGAGCGCTCCGACGTATCGCTCTGGGCGGTCGACCTCTGCCTGCTGCTGCCCTCGCCGTCGCCGCTTCTGCACTACGAACGGGCCCAACTCCTCGTACAGAAAGGGGAGTTCCAGGCGGGCGCGCGGGAGCTCGACACCTACGCCGAGGAGGTCGCCGCCCTGGACCCGGCGACGGCCGACCGGGCGCGGCGGCAGGCGCAGGGGGCGCGGGCGATGCTGAACTGACCGCCCCAGGGTGATGACACAGACCCTAGAGCCAGCCCTTGTCCCTGGCGGCCTTGACCGCCTCCGCGCGGTTGCGGACCGCGAGCTTCTGGATCGCCGTCGAGAGGTAGTTGCGGACCGTGCCCCGGGAGAGGTGCAGGGCGGTGGCGAGTTCGGCGTTGGTGGCGCCGTCGGCCGCCGCGCGCAGCACCTCGCGCTCGCGGTCGGTCAGCGGGTTCGCACCGCCCGCGAGGGCGGCCGCCGCCAGCGTGGGGTCGATGACCCGCTCCCCCGCGAGCACTTTGCGCACCGCCGCCGCGAGCTGCGCCGCGGGCGCGTCCTTGACCAGGAAGGCGTCGGCGCCTGCCTCCATGGCGCTGCGAAGATAGCCGGGGCGGCCGAAGGTGGTGAGTACGACCACCTTCAACGCGGGGAGCGCGGCGTGGAGTTCGGCGGCGGCCTCGATGCCCGTCTGTCCCGGCATCTCGATGTCGAGCAGCGCCACGTCCACGGCGTGTTCCCGGGCCGCCGCGAGCACCTCGTCGCCGCGCGCCACCTGGGCGACGACCTCGATGTCCGGTTCGAGGCCGAGCAGCGCCGCGAGGGCCTCACGGACCATGGCCTGGTCCTCGGCCAGCAGGATCCTGATCATAAGGGGGATCCTACGGTGGCCCTCGCCAGGGGTACGCGGACCGCGAGGCGGAACCCGCGGCGGTCCGCGGGACCCGTGTCCAGAGCCCCGCCGACCGCCTCCACGCGCTCGGTGAGCCCCGTCAGGCCGTTGCCCGCCCCCGCACCGGAGGCGCCCACTCCGTCGTCCTCCACGGTGAGTTCGAGGAGCCGTCCCGCGAGCGTCTGCCGCGCCGTGAACGCCACCGTGCAGCGCCGGGCCCCGCTGTGCCGTACGACATTGGTGACCGCCTCCCGCAGCGCCCAGGCGAGCGCCGCCTCCGCCTCCTCGCCCGGCAGCTCGGCGGGCGGCTCCTCCGGCACCACGGCCTCGACGCCCGCGGCGGTGAGCGCCGTGCGGGCGCCCGCGAGTTCACCGGCGAGGGTGCGCCGCCGGTAGCCGGAGACCGCCTCGCGCACGTCCACCAGGGCCTGGCGGCTGACCTGTTCGATGTCGGCGACCTGCTGGGCGGCCTTGTCGGGGTGGGTGGGGAGCATGCGCCCGGCGAGCTCGCTCTTGAGTGTGATCAGGGAGAGCGAGTGGCCGAGCAGGTCGTGCAGGTCCCTGGCGAGCCGCAGCCGCTCCTCGTTGGCGGCGAGTTGCGCGACGGTCGCGCGGGCCTGGCGGAGCTGGACCGTCGTACGGATCAGCTCGCGTACGCCGGACATCGCGAAGCCCACCAGGAGCGTGATCACTCCGAGGTTGGTGACCAGGTCGCCGAGTCCGTCGTCGCGCAGGCCGACCAGGATCATCAGGAGCGTGACCGCGGGGATGACCCCGAGCGCGTACCGCACCGGCAGGACGGCGCCCGCGGAGACCGACACGTACACGAAGAGTCCGAGCCAGTGGTCGCCGAGGCTGAACGCGAGGACCACGGCGAGGCCCACGAGCAGCGCGAAGCAGGCGATGACGGCGCGCCACCTGAGGATCCTGGTGGTGTAGCGGAAGACGAGGGTCAGATAGCAGGCCACGAAGAGCGCGAGGCCGAGCGAGCCGAGGACGGTGGCGAGGGTCGCGTGGTGTCCGTCGGCCAGGTCCTTGACCGGGGCGCTCAGGAACACCAGCCAGACACCGATCCAGGCGGACTTCGTCAGGAGCTGGCGGCGGCCCTGCGGCGGGCGTCCGAACGTGTAGACCGGGTGGAGTTCGCTGCCCTCAGCGTCTGTCGTGTTCACGCCTTCAGTGTGTCCTTCCGGTACAGCCATGCCGCGCCGCCCGCGAAGAGGAGGAAGTAGGCGACCAGGAGCGTGATGTCCTTCGCGTGCGGCGCCTCGCCCAGTTCGATGGCCTGCCCGAGGGCAGCGTACGCGTGGGTGGGCAGCCAGGACGCGGTCTCCCGCAGCCAGTGCGGGAACGTCGTGACGGGCATCCACAGGCCGCCGAGGATGGAGAGCCCGAAGTAGATGATCATCGTGATGGGGCGTACGGCGTCGCCGGTCGCGAGGTAGCCGATGGCCACGCCGAGCGCGGCGAAGCAGAGGCTGCCCGCCCAGATCGCGCCGGTCAGCGCCGCCCACTGCCAGGCGTCGAAGCGGACGTCCTTGAAGACCGCCGCGACCGCGAAGACCACGACGATGGACGGCAGGCTGACCACGGCGGCGCTCGCGGTCTTCGCGAGGACGTAGCCGCGGCCCGGCAGGGACGTCAGGCGCAGCTGCCGCACCCAGCCGCTCTCGCGCTCCTTGGCGATGCGCTCGCTGTTGCCCATGAGTACGGCGGTCAGGGCGCCGAAGGACGCCATCGAGACCATCATGAACGCGGGGACGGACAGACCGGTCCCGGGAACCTTGTCGGCGCCGTCCTGGCTGCCCGCGATGATCACGAAGAGCACCGACGGGTAGATGACGGAGAAGAAGAGGAACTTGCGGTTGCGCAGGGCGCGGGTGATCTCGAGCTTGATCAGGCTGTTCATCGGGTCCTGGCCTCCTCGGCCTCGGTGATCGCCACGAAGGCCTGCTCCAGGCCGAGCCCGGCGACTTCGAGGTTGCGGGGGTAGACGCCGAGTCCGTACAGCGCGTGGACCGTGGCGTCGGCGTCCGTCGACTGGGCGCGGACGGTGTGGCCCGCGATGTCGAGCGTGGTCAGGAAGGGCAGCGCGCGCAGCCGCTCCGTGAGCGCCGCGTCGATCCGCTCCAGGTCGAAGGCGACCTTGCGGGCGCCCGCCGTGGCCTTGATCTCGGCGGCGGTGCCGTCCGCGAGGAGGCGGCCGCGGTGCAGGACCAGGACGCGGTCGGCGATCGCGTCGGCCTCCTCCAGGTAGTGCGTGGCGAAGAGGACCGCGCGGCCCCGGTCGGCCTGCTCACGCATGGTGGCCCAGAACGCCTGGCGGGCGGTGACGTCCATGCCGGTGGTCGGCTCGTCGAGCACGATCAGGTCGTGGGGGCCCGCGGTGGCGAGCGCGAAGCGGACGCGCTGTTCCTGGCCGCCGGAGAGCTTGTCGACCTTGCGGTCCGCGATCTTCGTGATGTCCGCGTGGGCGAGCACGTCGTTCACGCGGTACGGCCTGGGGTGCAGGTCGCAGGCGAGGGTGACCAGTTCGCGTACGGTCACCTCGCCCATCAGGCCGCCGCTCTGCAGCATGGCGCCGACCCGGCCCGCGGTGATCGCCTCGCGCGGCTCGGTGCCGAGGACCCGTACCGTGCCGCTGTCCGGCCTGCGCAGGCCGAGGAGCAGGTCGAGGGTTGTGGACTTGCCCGCGCCGTTCGGGCCGAGGAGCGCCACGGTCTCGCCGGGGCGGAGGGTGAGGGTCAGGCCGTCGACGGCGCGGACGTCGCCGAAGCTCTTGGTCACCTGCTCGAAGCTCACCACGTCTGCGACGGGCGGTGCTGTGGTCGTCGTCATGCCGACCATCGTCACAAAAGCGCTGGTCACGGCGGCAGTGTCGAATGTGCCGACTCCGGCATGACAGATGTCATGCCGGAGTCGGTGACGCGGGTGCCGCGGGTTACGCGGGTTACGCGGGCGAAGTCAGCTCGCGTTCGTCTCGATGACCCCGATGCGGTCCGCGGGCGTCTTGCCGGTCAGCGCCTTGCCCATCGCCTGGGCCACGTCGGTCGGCTGGACCGGCGTCTTGGAGCCGTTGCCGCGCTGGATCAGCACGCCGTCGAAGACGTTGCCGTACAGCTTCTTGAGCTCTTCGAGGTTGTAGTGCACCTGGAGGGTGCCGTCCTTGAGTGCCTTCGTCTCGAGGATCTTCGGCAGCGACCTCTCCGGGCCGAAGGGGATCGACTTGGCGCCCGCCTTGATGGTGACGTTGGCGGACATCGCCGGCTTGGCGAACGTGGTCATGAACTTGTCGACCTCGGCCTTGGCGATCGTCGGCTTGCGCGTCGTGACCGGCACCTGGACCGTGCCCGCGCTGCCCGTCTCGACCTGCTTCTCGTACGCCTCGGCGACCGCCTTGGTCGACGCCTGCGGGTCGATGCCCTTGCCGACCTTGCCGTAGACCGGAACGGCCTTGCCGGGCACGAACTTGACCGTGCCCTCCTGCGCCGTACCTGAGCCGCCCGCGGCGCGCTCCAGGGCGGCCGCCAGCTTCTCCTCGTCCACGGGCATGACGGGCTCGACGACCCGCTGGCCGCCGAAGAGCGAGCCGATCACCGAGACGGGGTTGTAGTCGCTGCCCGCGGCCTCGCGGACGGTGGCCTGGCTGTCCAGGGTCAGGCCCGCCTGGTCCGGCTTGAGGCTGACGGTGTCGCCGTCGACCGACAGCTTCAGCGGCTTGGTGACGCGCTCGTCGAGCGCCGCGTCGAGCTTCTGGACGGCCTCGTCGCGGGTGCCGCCGCCGATGTCGACGCCGAGCACGGTGGTGCCCTTCGGGACGTCGGCGTGGTTCATCAGCAGGCCCGCGCCGTACGCGCCGCAGCCCACGACCACGGCGGCGGCCACGAGGAGGACCAGCTTGTTGCGGCCCTTCTTCTTTTTCGCCTTCGCCTTCGCCTTCGGGGCGGGCGCGGCCGGCGGCACGTCCGAGCGGACCGGCTCGGGCAGCTTCGGCGGGGTGTGCGGCACCGGCCCGTCACCCTGCGGACCCGGCCCGAACGGCGAGTTGTCCTGCACGGGCGGTACGACGGGGATGCCGCTGGTGAGGGTCTCACCGGAGACGTTGGAGCCCGGCGCGGGGGCTCCGGGGCCACCGGGCGCACCCGGTCCGCCGGGTCCGCCGGGTCCGCGCGGCGGCGAGACCGGGCCGGACTTCTGCGGCGTGAGGATCGCGGTGTCGTCGCTCATGGCGCCGGAACGGGGCGGCCGGGGGCCGGAGTTCGCGGGACCACCGGGGGCGCCGGGACCACCGGGCGCGCCCGGTCCCGAGGGGCGGCCCTGTGCCGGGTTCGGGGGCACCAGCGGGCTGTCACCCGTGACGGGGCCGCCGGTAGGCCCGGACGGGGGCCGGGAGTCCCCGGGGCCCTCGTTGAAGTAGGGCAGGTCGCCGCGGTGCGGGTCGCCCTGCGGGGCGCCCGTGCCGAGAGGGCCCGACGCCACGGCGCCGGACACGTCGAAGGAGCCGGTACCCGTACCGGAACCGGAACCGGGACCACCCGTACCGGAACCACCTGTCCCGCTTCCGCTCTCGCTCCGCGGCGGCTTGCGCGGCGCGAACCAGTCGCTCGTCTTCTCCTCGGCCGAGGCGGAGGGAGCACCGCTCTCACCGGAACCGGAGGCGGCCGGAGCGCCGGGAGCACCCGGAGCACCGGGAACTCCAGAGGCACCGGAGCCACCGGGAACGCCGGGCGGACCGGGCTCGGCACCGTCGCCGAAGCCACCGTCGCCACGTCCACCGTCGCCACGTCCACCGTCACCACCGCGCCCGCCGTCGCCACGGCCGCCGTCCAGCGGCACGGACTCCCCGCGCGGACCCTCGTCCCCGACGGGCGTGCGCATGACGACCGGCGGGATGGGCCGCGAGCCGGGGATGTTGATCCGGATGCGGGTGGTCAGCGTGGTCTGGGTCTCGGGCTCGTCGGGCCGCTCGTCGGCGGCCTGCCGCCGCGCTCCGTCCCTGCCGCCGTCGGCGGCAGCACCTTGCGCCGGGGAGCCGTACGGCGGCGTCCCCGAGGGGTAGGCGGCTCCACCGCGCCCCTGGGGCCCGGAGGACGAACTGTCAGTTTCACGACTCAAGGCAGGTTCTCCTGGTTGACTCCGCCGCCCGTCTCGACCTCATCCGGGGTCCCCCCGGCCGGAGGTTGGGGGAGGCTCGGCGGCCGCACCACCATACTGGCCGCCGTCGGCACTCATCCCGTGACCGGCGTCAAACCCGTGCGCGACACGGGGCGAAGTGGTACGTCACTTGCCAAGTCGGGCGGCGGGCGCGGTCGGTTGCGGTCCCTGCCCGAGCGTGGCACACATCACAGCGACGGCCATTCCGCCGAGCAGATAGCCGTACGAGCCGATCCCCGCGCCGAAGAGGAAGTCGCCCTCGGGTCTGGTGGCGGTGAGCAGCATGACCGCGACCAGCCAGCCGGCCGCGGGCGCAACGGCCCCCGCCCTGGTGCCGATCGCCCGCGACCCGCCGTAGAAGAGACCGGCGGCGCCGAGGAGCGCGAGCAGCAACCCGGCCGGGAAGAAGCCGCCTTGGACGAGCGATCCGGCGACGCCGACGACGGCGCCGAGGACGAAGAGGAGGGCATAGGCGGCGAACCGGCCCGGTCTCAGGGGCTGCGTCAGGAAGTTGCCTCCGGCTCCGGCTCCGGCGGCCGCGGCGCCGGACTTCGGTCCGGACCCCGCCCCCGGAGGCGTGGGCGGCTTGGAGGCCCCGGAACCGGCCCCCGACGACGCACGGGAACGCGTACTCACAGCGCGGTCACCTCAGTCATGTCCGTCACCCTTTCGAGTCCCGCGAACAGATCCGTCTCGCGGGACGTTCCCTCTGCCGACACTTCTCCCCGCACCAGCTCGTAGTACTCCACATCGAAGATCGGCTGCGCGAGTTCGTTGGAGAGGATGAAGAGCGGCCCGCTCACCGTGATCTGGGTGACGTGCGCCGCCATCGCCGCCGCCTTGGCCGCCTTGTAGGGACGGCCGTCGATCTCGGTGGTGATCCGTTCGTCGTCCGTGACGCCGGGCACGTCCGCGACGGCGGCGGGCGTGCCGAACGGCGAGTGCCGCAGCGCGCCGGACATCCAGTCGAAGCGCTCCTCGACCACGGACCGCGGGGCGCGGTTCCAGTAGATCTTGTCGATCGTGTGGGGCCGGGGCGCGCCGGGGCCGGCGTGGAAGGCCGGGTCGGCGGCGAGGTCGGCCGCGCGCATGGCGACGCGGTGCGCCTGGATGTGGTCGGGGTGGCCGTAGCCCCCGTCGGGGTCGTACGTCACGAGGACCTGGGGGCGCACGTCGCGGATCACGGCGACGAGGTGGCCGGCGGCCTCGTCGAGGTCCGCCGACCAGAAGGCGCCGGGGCGGCCGTTCTGCTCGACGCCCATCATCCCGGAGTCGCGGTAGCGCCCGGGGCCGCCGAGGAAGCGGTGGTCGGTGACGCCCACTTCCTTCATGGCGGCCGCGAGCTCCCCGACGCGGTGGGCACCGAGGGAGTCGTCCCGGTCGGCGGCGAGGTGGGCGAGCCCGGCCGGGATGATCTCGCCCTCCTCGCCCAGGGTGCAGGTCACCAGGGTGACCTGGGCACCCTCGGCCGCGTACTTGGCCATGGTCGCGCCGGTGGTGATCGACTCGTCGTCGGGGTGCGCGTGCACGAGCAGCAGGCGCCGGGCGGGCAGTTCCGTCATGGGACCACCCTACGAGCCCGCGTCAGAACTTGATGTCCCCGATCATGCCCGCCACGTTCGTCGTCAGCTCGTTGATGGTCGGGGCGACGGACGAGCTCGCCAGGTAGAAGCCGAGCAGCGTGCAGACGACCGCGTGCCCCGCCTTCAGTCCTGACTTCTTGACCAACAGGAAGACGATGATCGCCAGCAGCACCACCGCCGAAATCGAGAGTGCCACGGCGGTCACCTCCAACTCGTTGTCGTACCCCAGTGCGGACGTCAGCAGGTTCATACCCACCAAGCGCTACGGATCATAACTATCCGTGCGGACGCATGAGTCGGAGCACGGCAGCACAGGGGGGCGCATGAGCCATAGGCTCAGGGGATGACCACCGAGAACCCCGGAATTCCCAGGCCCGACGAGAGCCAGGCGCAGCGGCTCTCCTTCCCGCGTCAGCACGCCCGCACCCAGCGCTTCACCCTCGGCGCTCCCCGTGCGTTCACGGTGGCGCCGGATGGTTCACGCGTTGTTTTCCTGCGCTCCACCGACGGCACCGACCGGGCGAATAGGTTGTGGGTCCTTGACGTGTCGGACGGCGGCGCCGAGCGGGTCGCCGCCGATCCGCACGTGCTTCTCGGCGGCGCCGCCGAGAAGTTGTCCGCGGCGGAGCGCGCACGGCGCGAGCGCAGCCGTGAGGGCGGTGCGGGCATCGTGGGCTACGCGACGGACGCCGCCGTGGAACTGGCCGCGTTCGCCCTGTCGGGCCGCCTGTTCACGGCGGAGCTGCGCGCGGGCACGGCGCGCGAACTGCCGGTGCCGGGACCGGTGATCGACCCGCGTCCCTCGCCGGACGGGCGCCATGTGGCCTACGTGGCGCGGGGCGCCCTGCGCGTGACGGGCGCCGACGGGGAGGGCGACCGGGCCCTCGCGGAGCCGGAGACGGGCCAGGAGGCCACGGTCACGTACGGGCTCGCCGAGTTCATCGCGGCGGAGGAGATGCACCGTTCACGGGGCTTCTGGTGGTCGCCGGACTCGCGTCGGCTGCTCGTCGCGCGGGTGGACGACGCCCCGGTGCAGCGGTGGTGGATCGCGGATCCCGCGCACCCGGACCGGGCGCCGGAGCAGGTCGCGTACCCGGCCGCGGGCACGCCCAACGCGGAGGTCGGCCTGTGGGTGCTCGGCCTTGACGGGTCGCGGACCGAGGTGGTCTGGGACCGCGCCCGCTTCCCGTATCTGGCGCGTGTGCACTGGTCGGCGGATGGCGCGCCGCTGCTGTTGGTGCAATCCCGCGACCAGGGGAGCCAGCTGTATCTGGCGGTGGATCCGGACAGCGGTGCCACGCGGATGGTGCACGCGGAAGAGGATCCGGAATGGCTTGAACTTTTCCCTGGTGTGCCGTGCTGGTCGCCCAGCGGGAAGCTGGTGCGGATCGCGGACGAGGGCGGCGCGCGCGTCCTGGCGTGGGGGGAACGGCCGCTGACCGGAGCCCAGTTGCACGTGCGTGCGGTGCTCGACGTCACCGAGGAGGACATCCTCCTCTCGGCGTCCGCGGGCGCGGCGGCGGCCGACCCGGAGACCGGTGAGATCCATGTGTACCGGGTCAACGAGCTGGGGGTGGAGCGCGTCTCGCAGGAGCCGGGCGTCCACTCGGCCGTCCGTGCGGGCGGCCTCACGGTCCTGGTGTCCGCCACGCTCGACCGCCCCGGCGCGCAGGTGCAGGTGTTGCGTGAGGGCAAGCAGGTGGCGGTCATCGCCTCACACGCCCAGCGCCCGGGGCTCACTCCGCGCGTGACGCTCACCGAGGGGGGCACGCGGAAGATCCCGTGCGCCGTCCTGCTCCCCACGGATTACAAGGAGACGGACGGCCCTCTTCCGGTACTGCTAGATCCGTACGGCGGCCCGCACGGCCAGCGCGTGCAGCGTGCGCACAACATCTTCCTGACCTCGCAGTGGTTCGCCGACCAGGGCTTCGCGGTGCTCGTCGCGGACGGCCGCGGCACCCCCGGCCGCTCCCCCGGCTGGGAGAAGTCGATCAAGAACGACAAGACCCTCACCCTTGAGGACCAGGTCGACGCCCTGCACGCGCTCGCCGAGCGGTTCCCGTTCGACCTGAACCGGGTGGCGATCCGCGGCTGGTCCTACGGCGGCTACCTCGCCGGCATGGCCGCGCTGCGCCGCCCCGACGTGTTCCACGCGGCGGTGGTCGGCGCCCCGGTCACGGACCTGCGGCTCTACGACACCCACTACGAGGAGCGGTACCTGGGTGATCCGAACCGGACCCCGGAGACGTACCGGTACAACTCCCTGATCTGCGACGACGGTCTCGTGGAGGCGGCCGAGCCGCACCGCCCGATGCTCATCGTGCACGGCCTGGCCGACGACAACGTGGTGGTGGCGCACTCCCTGCGGCTGTCCTCCGCGCTGCTCGCCGCGGGCCGCCCGCACGAGGTCCTGCCGCTCTCCGGGGTCACGCACATGACCCCGCAGGAGCAGGTCGCGGAGAATCTGCTCCTGCTCCAGGTGGACTTCCTGAAGCGCTCCCTCGGACTGCCCAGGGAGTAGGCGTCCCGGGCCCCGCCCGTTACGGCACGACCTGCTTCTCCTCGGCGAAGTGGCAGGCCGAGTCGTGCGCGGCGGGGCTGTCGTCGAGCCGGAACTCCGCCGGTACGGCCAGCAGCGGCACCTCAAGGGCGCACCGCTCCCGCGCCTTCCAGCAGCGGGTGCGGAAGCGGCAGCCGGAGGGCGGGTTGGCGGGCGAGGGCACGTCTCCGGAGAGGATGATCCGCTCGCGGTGCTCGCGCGCCTCGGGGTCGGGAACGGGCACGGCGGAGAGCAGCGCCTGGGTGTAGGGGTGCGTGGGGTGTTCGTAGATCTCGGCGTCCGTGCCGATCTCGACGATCCGTCCGAGGTACATCACACCGACCCGGTCGGAGATGTGCCGCACGATCGACAGGTCGTGGGCGATGAAGACGTAGCTGAGGTCGAACTCGTTCTGGAGCTTGTCCAGGAGGTTGATGACCTGCGCCTGGACGGAGACGTCGAGGGCGGAGACCGGCTCGTCGGCGACGATCACCTCGGGCCGCAGCGCCAGGCCGCGCGCGATGCCGATGCGCTGGCGCTGGCCGCCGGAGAACTGGTGCGGGTAGCGGTTGATGTACTCGGGGTTGAGCCCGACCACGTCGAGCAGCTCCTGCACCTTCCGGCGGCGCGAGCCCTTCGGGGCGACCTCGGAGTGGATCTCGTACGGCTCTCCGATGATGTCGCCGACCGTCATGCGGGGGTTCAGCGAGGTGTACGGGTCCTGGAACACCATCTGGATGTTGCGGCGCACCGCCTTGAGGGCGCGGCCGGAGAGCTTGGTGATGTCCTCGCCCTTGTAGCGGATCTCGCCCGCCGTCGGCCGTTCCAGGTTGACCAGCATCTTCGCGACCGTCGACTTGCCGCAGCCGGACTCCCCGACGATGCCGAGGGTCTCGCCGTGTCCGAGGTCGAAGTCGACGCCGTCCACGGCCTTGACCGCGCCGACCTGCTTGCGGAAGACGATGCCCTGGGTCAGTGGGTAGTGCTTGACGAGGCCGCGGACCTGGAGGATCGGCTCGCGTCCGGCGGGCGTGCCGACGTCGGCGGGCTCAACGTGTCGCATCGAGCGTCTCCTTCCAGAAGTGGCAGGCGCTCCTGCGGTCGGCGGTCAGTCCCTCGTACGTCACCCGGGCGAGCGGCGGTTCGTCGGTGCGGCAGATGTCCTGGGCCATGGGGCAGCGGGGGTGGAAGGCGCAGCCGGGCGGGATGTTCATGAGGTTCGGGGGCAGGCCCTTGATCGCGTACAGCTCCTGGCCCTTCTGGTCCAGGCGCGGGATGGATTCGAGGAGACCGCGGGTGTAGGGGTGGGCGGGTGCCCGGTAGATCTCGTGGACGGGGGCGCGTTCGACGATGCGGCCCGCGTACATGACGGCGATGGTGTCGGCGACGTCCGCGACGACGCCGAGGTCGTGGGTGATGAGGATCAGGCCCATGTTCATCTCGCGCTGGAGCTCGGCGAGGAGGTCCATGACCTGGGCCTGGACGGTGACGTCGAGGGCGGTGGTGGGTTCGTCGGCGATGATCAGCGAGGGTTCGAGCGCCATCGCCATGGCGATCATGATGCGCTGGCGCATGCCGCCGCTGAACTGGTGCGGGTACTGCCCGACGCGCTCCCTGGCGGCCGGGATGCGGACCCGGTCCATCAGCTCGACGGCCTTGGCCTTGGCGTCCTTCCTGGACATGCCCTTGTGGACGACGTACATCTCGCCGAGCTGTTCGCCGACGCTGAGCACCGGGTTCAGGGACGACAGCGCGTCCTGGAAGATCATCGCCATCCCGGCGCCGCGGACCTTGCGCCGCTCGTCCTCCCTGAGCTTCAGCAGGTCCCGCCCCCGGAAGAGGATCTCCCCGGAGGTGATCTTCCCGGGCGGGGTGTCGAGGATGCCCATGACGGCCTGGGCGGTGACGGACTTGCCGGAGCCCGACTCGCCGAGGACGGCGAGGGTTTCGCCCGCGTCGACGCTGTAGTCGACTCCGTTGACGGCTCTGGCGATGCCGTCCCTGGTGCGGAACTCGACGTGCAGGTCCCGCACTTCGAGCAGCTTGGACGCCGCGGGCGCGCCGGACGGAGCTGCCTCGGATGCCACGGTTGCCATGGGCGCCTACCTCAGCTTCGGGTCGAGGGCGTCGCGCACCGCGTCGCCGAGCATGATGAACGCGAGGACGGTGATCGCGAGGGCTCCTGCGGGCCAGAGCAGCATGTGCGGGGCGTTGCGGATGTACTGGGAGGCGGCCGAGATGTCGATGCCCCAGCTGACGGTCGGCGGCTTCAGACCGACGCCGAGGTAGGAGAGCGTGGCCTCCAGGGCGATGTACGTGCCGAGCGCGATGGTCGCCACGACGATGACGGGGGCGACGGCGTTCGGGGTGATGTGGCGGAGCAGCATCCGCGAGTTGGAGGCGCCGAGGGCGCGCGCCGCCTGGACGTAGTCGTTCTGTTTGGCGGTGATGACGGAGCCTCGGGCGATGCGGGAGATCTGCGGCCAGCCGAGCAGCACCATGAAGCCGATCACCGGCCAGACGGTGGAGCTGGTGACCACCGACAGGAGGACCAGGCCGCCGAGGACGACGGGGATGGCGAAGAAGATGTCGGTGATGCGGGAGAGGACCGCGTCCCACGCCCCGCCGAAGAACCCGGCGAGCCCGCCGAGGACACTGCCGATGAGCGCGACGCCGAGGGTGGCGCACACGCCGACGGTGACGGAGACGCGGGTGCCGTACACGACCCGGGTGTAGACGTCGCAGCCCTGCTCGTTGAAGCCGAAGGGGTGCCCGGGGGCCGAGCTCTTCTGCGCGTTGGAGAGGTCGCAGTCGAGCGGGTTGCGGGAGGCGATGAGGGAGGGCCACAGGGAGATGACGACGAGGAACAGGATGATGAGGCCCGAGATGATGAAGACGGGGTTGCGCCGCAGGTCCCGCCAGGCGTCGGACCAGAGGCTGCGTGCGGGGGCCGCCGGCCCGCCCCCGGGTCCGCCCGGCGTCTTCTCCAGGGAGGTCGCCTCGCTGGTGGCGAGGTCCATCGCCCCGCCCATGCCCGTAGCGGCGATCGCGCGCTCCGGCTCCTGCGGTTCAGGCATAGCGGATCCTCGGGTCGAGTACGGCGTACAGGAGGTCGACGATGAGGTTGGCCACCAGGAAGACCAGGACGAGGACGGTCACGAAGCCGACGACGGTCTGGGTGCTCTGGCGGAGGATCCCCTGGTAGAGCTGGAAGCCGACGCCGTGGATGTTGAAGATCCGCTCGGTGACGATCGCGCCGCCCATCAGCGCGCCCACGTCGGTGCCGATGAAGGTGACGACGGGGATGAGGGAGTTGCGCAGCAGGTGCCGGGTGATGACGCGGCGGCGCGGGAGGCCCTTGGCGACGGCGGTGCGGACGTAGTCGGCGCGCCGGTTCTCCGCGATGGAGGTGCGGGTCAGGCGGGTGACGTAGGCGAGGGAGACGGAGGCGAGCACGAGTCCCGGGATCAGCAGTTCGTCGAAGGGCGCCTCGCTGGATACGGAGGGTTTGATGACGCCCCACTCCACGCCGAGCAGCAGTTGCAGGACGAGCCCGGTGACGAAGGTGGGGATGGAGATGACGACGAGGGTGAGGAGCAGCACCACGGTGTCGATGGGGCGCCCGCGCCGCAGGCCGGTCAGGACGCCCAGCGAGATGCCGATGACGATCTCGAAGACGATCGCGACGACGGTGAGGCGGATGGTGACGGGGAAGGCCGCCGACATCAGCTCGGTGACCTTCTGGCCGTTGAACGCGGTGCCGAAGTCGCCGGTGAAGACGTTGCCCATGTACGTCAGGTACTGCTGCCACACCGGCTTATCGAGGCCGAACTCCTTCTTCAGCTGGGTGGCCGTGGCGGGGTCGCACTTGCGGTCGCCACAGAGGCCCGCGACGGGGTCGCCCATCACGTTCACCATCAGGAAGATCAGCAGCGTGGCGCCGATGAAGACCGGGATCATCTGCAGCAGACGCCGGATCACATAACGTCCCATGGGGCGGCTCCCGGCGTCTCAGTTGACCTTGATCTCGTTGTAGACCGGCACGCTGAACTGGTTCAGGGAGACGTCGGAGACCTTGTCCGAGTAGCCGGCGCTGCCGTTCTGGTACCAGAGCGGGATGGCGGGCATGTCCTTGGCGAGGATCTTCTCGGCGTCCTGGAACTTGCCGATGGCCTTGTTGGTGTCCGTCTCACCGTTGGCCTCGTTGACGAGCCTGTCGAACTCGGCGTCGGTGTACTTGCCGTCGTTCGACGGGGCGTCGGTGAAGTAGACCGGCTCCAGGAAGTTCTGGATCAGCGGGTAGTCCATCTGCCAGCCCGCGCGCCAGGCGCCGTCGAGTTCCTGCTTGGAGGCCTTGCTGCGGAAGTCCGCGAAGGTGCCGACGGGGTTGGCGACGCAGGCCTTGTCCTCGCCGAGCGCCTTGTTGATGGAGTTGCAGACGGCGTCGACCCACTCCTTGTGGGAGCCGGTGTCCGCGTTGTAGGTCACCTTGAGGGTGCCGCCGGGGATGCCGCCGCCCTCCTCGACGAGCTTCTTGGCCTTCGCGGCGTCGTAGGTGCAGGCGTCGCCGCAGAGCCCTCCCTTGTAGCCGCCCTTCTCGCCGAGGACCGGTGAGGTCCAGTCGGAGGCGGGCGTGCGCGTCTTCTGGAAGATCGTCTCGGTGATCTGCTCGCGGTTGATCGCCATGGACAGGCCCTGTCGGACCTTCTCCGTGCCGGGCTTGTTCCACTTGCTGTCGTAGAACGGGAAGGCGAGGGTCTGGATGATGCCGGCGGGGGTGTTGATGTAGCGGTCGCCGAGGTCGTTCTTGGCGTTCTTGAGCTGTGCGGCGGGGACGTCGTCGACGAGGTCGAGGTTGCCTGCCATCAGGTCGGTGTAGGCGGTGTTGTTGTCGGTGTAGACCTTCATGTCCACACCGCCGTTCTGCGCCTTGTCGTCGCCGGGGTAGCCGTCCCACTTGCGCAGGGACATCTTGGAGCCCTTGGTGTACGAGTCCACGGTGTACGGGCCGTTGCCGACGGGCTTGGAGAGCCAGGCCTCGTGGTCGTCGTAGAACGCCTTGGGCAGCGGCGCGAAGGCCGGGTAGCCGAGGGTGTCGGGCCATGTGGAGAACTTCTGGCTGAGCTTGACCGTGAAGGTCCTGTCGTCGACGACCTTGAGTCCGGAGAGGGTCTGGGCGCCGGGGTCGCCCTTCTCGGGGTGGACCTTGTCGTAGCCCTCGATGTAGCCGAAGAAGTACGCGTTCTTCTGGTTGTTCTTGAGGTTCGCGCCGTAGTTCCAGGCGTCCACGAACGACTTGGCGGTGATCTTCTCGCCGTTGCTGAACTTCCAGTTGTCCTTGATCTTGACGGTGAAGTTCTGGGCGTCCTTGGCATCGATGGACTCGGCGATCATGTCCTTGGCCTCGCCGGTCTTCGGGTCGTACCGCTTGAGGCCGCGGAAGACCATGTCGAGGATCTTGCCGCCCTGCACCTCGTTGGTGTTCGCGGGTTCCAGCGGGTTCTGGGGGTCGCCCCAGGAGGAGCTCACGATGCCGGAGCCGTCGCCACCGCCGCCACCGCTTCCCCCGCCGCCGCAGGCCGTCGCCGCGAGAGCGACGGTCACGGCACATGCGGCCCACTTGGCGTGCGTGGCTCCACGCATGGAGTTCTCCTGTCCTCAGCTGTCGCGAATACTTACCGCCAAATATCGCCGCAAGAGGAATGAACCGCACATTTATCCCACCCGTATGAGTCGGAGCCCATCCGGATGTACGCATTCCGAGACGCTTCCGCCCGCATACCGGACTCATATCCGACTGACTCAATGCCGCGCTCGCCCGGCCCTGGCGCACCTTGTCCATCACGCATCGGAGGACCCCGCACTGATGACCCCGCACTGATCCGCATCGACGGCAACGCCCGCCCCACCTGACGGCGTGCCACTACCCGGAATTACCCGCCGAGTTGGCGACCCCCGCGCCCCGCAAGTCCCTGTAGCCAGCCGGTTCCGGGCCCGCCGCACCACGCGGACCGACTCGTGCCCCATCATGCGGGGATGAACACACCCGACACGGCCGGCTTCCGCCTGGCCCGGTACACGAAGGCCGACCAGCAGGAGATCCTCGGCACCGGCGAGGACCCGTTCGGCGTCGCGGAGACAGGCCTTGCCTGGCTCCCCAAGGAAGACCACTTCGGCATACGCCACGACGGCCGCCTGATTGCCCACGCCGGGCTCCGCCGCCTCCCCGTCACGGTCGACGGCTCCGACCTCACGGAGGTCATCGGCGTGGGCGGCGTGGCCGTCGCCCCCGACGTCCGGGGCCACGGCCTGGCCCGCCGCGTCATCGCCACGGCGCTGGCCCACGCCACCACCCTGGGCCCACCCCACGCCCTCCTCTTCTGCCGGCCACCCCTGGTCCCCCTGTACGAACGCCTGGGCTGGCAGGCGATACCTCCGGAGACCCCGGTCCGGGTCGAGCAGCCCGGAGACCGGGTGATCACCATGCCCCTGCGCACGATGGTGACACCGCTGCACGAGGGGGCGCGGTGGCCGGAGGGGCCGCTGCGACTGCGGTCACTGCCGATGTGACGGACCTACTCCCGTACTGGCGACGACGTCCCACTCGACGCGGCACGAGGGTGCGGTCCGCCGGATCCGACGCCGCTCCTGACAGATACACGCCGGGCGGGGGTGAGTTGTTACAGGTAGGTTCCCGGCACCACGTCCGACGCCAACCGCGCATGCAGCTCCACGTCGTACCGCACCCCGTCGTACGCCAGCTTCTGGCGTTGCAGGCCCTCCACCGCGAAGCCTGCCGCGTGGGCCACGGCGCAGGAGGCGGGGTTGTTGGTGCGGTGGGCCAGTTCCAGGCGGTGGAGGGCCAGTTCGTCGAAGCACCAGCGTGCCAGCGCCGCGCAGCCGTACGCGGCCACGCCCCTCCCCCGCGCGGCCGGAGTCGTCCAGTACGACACCCAGCCCGTGGCGTGGGTCCGGTTGACCGCGCCCACCGCGACGTTACCCAGAGGCGTGCCGTTCTCGTCCGTCACGGCGAAGGCGTAGGCCCTGTCGAGGTCACGGTCCCTGGTGCGGCGGGTGATCCAGTCGGCGGCCGCGGCCGGGGAGTCGACCGGCTCGTCCGCTTGGCGCGTCATCTCCGGTGTGCCGAAGGCGGTCAGGACAGCTTCGGCGTCCTCCTGGCGCCAGGGGCGCAGGGACAGGGTCGCGGGGGAGGAAGTCACCGGTCCCCCTCCGGAAGCGCGGAACGCCCGTACCCCGCGAACATGGCGTTCGCGGGGTACGGGCGGATGTGCGGAGAGGTCACGCCGCGTGCACGACGTCCTTCTCCTCGGCGAAGTGGCACGCCGACTCATGAGCCGCCGGGGTGTCCTGGCCCTTGAAGCGCTCGGGGATCGCCAGCAGCGGGGTCTCCTTCGCGCACTTGTCCTCCGCCTTCCAGCAGCGCGTGCGGAAGCGGCAGCCCGAGGGCGGGTTCGCCGGGGACGGTACGTCGCCGGTGAGGATGATCCGCTCGCGGCCCTCGCGGGCCTCCGGGTCCGGGACCGGGACCGCGGAGAGCAGCGCCTGCGTGTACGGGTGCGTCGGGTGCTCGTAGATCTGCTCGTCGGAGCCGATCTCCGCCATCTTCCCGAGGTACATCACGCCCACGCGGTCCGAGATGTGCCGGACGATCGACAGGTCGTGCGCGATGAAGAGGTAGGACAGGTTGAACTCGTCCTGCAGCTTCGCCATCAGGTTGATGACCTGGGCCTGGACGGAGACGTCCAGGGCCGAGACCGGCTCGTCGCAGATGATGATCTCGGGGTTGAGGGCCAGGCCGCGGGCGATGCCGATGCGCTGGCGCTGGCCGCCCGAGAACTGGTGCGGGTAGCGGTTGATGTACTCGGGGTTGAGGCCCACCACGTCCAGGAGGTCCTGGACCTTCTGGCGGCGCGAACCCTTGGGAGCCACCTCGGGGTGGATCTCGAAGGGCTCCCCGATGATGTCGCCCACCGTCATACGGGGGTTCAGGGAGGTGTAGGGGTCCTGGAACACCATCTGGATGTTGCGGCGGACGGCCTTGAGAGCACGTCCGGACAGCTTCGTGATGTCCTGGCCCTTGTAGAAGACCTCGCCCGCCGTGGCCCGCTCCAGGGTCATCAGGAGCTTGGCGACCGTGGATTTGCCACAGCCGGACTCGCCCACGATGCCCAGCGTCTCGCCCTGGTACAGGTCGAAGGAGATCCCGTCGACCGCCTTGACCGCGCCGACCTGCCGCTTGAACAGGATGCCCTGCGTGAGCGGGAAGTGCTTGACGAGGTTGCGGACCTGGAGGATCGGCTCACCACGCTCGACCGGTGCCTCGATCGCGGCGACGGCCTCGTCGGCCGTGGCGGCCTCCACCGTCTCCACCTCGGAGACGTTCGGCATCGCGTCGGTGGGCCCGTCCGTCTTCGACAGCTTCGAAGCCTTCGTCGGCTCAGCCATGGATCGTCTCCTTCCAGAAGTGGCACGCGCTGCCGCGGCCCGGCAGCTCCGCGCCGTCCTGCTCGGTGACCGGCACGAGCGCCGGGACCTCCGTGCGGCAGATGTCCTGCGCCTTGGGGCAGCGCGGGTTGAACGCGCAACCACCGGGGATCTTGAGCAGGTTGGGCGGCAGGCCCTTGATCGCGTAGAGCTCCGAACCCTTCTGGTCCAGGCGCGGGATCGAGTCGAGGAGGCCACGGGTGTACGGGTGCGCGGGGCGCTTGTACAGCTCGTGGACGGGTGCGGTCTCGACGATCCGGCCCGCGTACATCACCGCGATCTTGTCCGCGACGTCGGCGACGACGCCGAGGTCGTGGGTGATCAGGATCAGGCCCATGTTGTACTCGCGCTGGAGCTCGGCCAGCAGGTCCATGACCTGCGCCTGGACCGTCACGTCGAGCGCCGTGGTGGGCTCGTCCGCGATGATCAGGTCCGGCTCCAGGGCGAGCGCCATCGCGATCATGATGCGCTGGCGCATACCGCCGGAGAACTGGTGCGGGTAGTCGTTCACCCGCTCCCTGGCCGCCGGGATCTTGACCTTCTCCATCAGTTCGATGGCCTTGGTCCTGGCGTCCTTGCGGCTGAGCCCCTCGTGCACCCGGAACATCTCGCCGAGCTGATAGCCCACCGAGAGGACGGGGTTGAGGGAGGAGAGCGCGTCCTGGAAGATCATCGCGATCTTGCGGCCGCGGATCTTCCTGCGCTCCTCCCCGCTCATCTTCAGCATGTCCTGGCCGCGGTAGAGGATCTCGCCCTGCGGGATCTTGCCGGGCGGCATGTCGAGGATGCCCATGATCGCCTGGGCGGTCACGGACTTGCCGGAGCCCGACTCACCGAGGACGGCGAGCGTTTCGCCGGCGTCCACGCTGTAGTTCACGCCGTTGACGGCCTTGACCACGCCGTCACGGGTGTGGAACTCGACGTGCAGGTCCTTGACGTCCAGGAGCCTGCCGCTCTTCTGCTCGCCCGAACGGGGCGCGGGGAAGGCGTCTTGTTTGAGGTCGATGCTGGTCACGTACGCCTCCCTCAGCGCAGCTTGGGGTCGAGGGCGTCGCGGACCGCGTCGCCGAGCATGATGAACGCGAAGACCGTGATGCTCAGCATTCCCGCGGGGAAGAACAGGGCGTGCGGGTTGTCCCGGATCGCCGTGCTGCCCTCGGAGATGTCGATGCCCCAGGAAATCGTCGGGTCGGCGAGACCGAGTCCGAGGTAGGAGAGGGTCGCCTCCGCCGAGATGTAGCCGCCCAGCGCGATCGTCGCGACCACGATGGTCGGCGCGATGGCGTTCGGCATCACATGGCGGAACAGCATCCTGGTGGTCCCGGCGCCGAGCGCCCGAGCCGCCGTCACGTAGTCGGCCTGCTTGGCGCTGATGACGGAAGCGCGCGTCACACGGGCGATCGAGGTCCAGCCGAGGAACGCGAGGGACGCGATGACGACGTAGACCTTGCGCTCGGTGAAGGCGTTCAGGATGACCATCGTGCCGAGCAGGAAGGGCAGACCGAAGAAGATGTCCGTAACCCGGGAGATGACCGAGTCGATCCAGCCCCCGAAGTACCCCGCCAGCATGCCGAGCAGGCCGCCGAGCAGGGTGACGAGGACGGTCACGCCCACACCGACCAGGACCGACGCACGCGTTCCGTAGATGACCCGGGCGTAGATGGAGCGGCCCTGGCCGTCGTAGCCGAACCAGTCGGCCTGGAAGAAGTGGGTCAGTTCCGGCTTGCTCAGGAAGTGGTTGGTCAGGTCACCGTCGCGCGGGTCGGCGCCGGTGAAGATCCCCGGGAAGGCCGCGATCAGGAGGAGCAGGACCAGCAGGGACGCCGAGATCCAGAACATCGGGCGGTGCCGCAGCTCGAACCAGGCGTCGCCCCACAGCGAACGGGCCTTGTCGCCCTGGCCGCCGCCGGCCTTGCCCTTGGTGGCGGAGACGCCCGCGGCCGCGGTGTCCGCGCCGTCCTCCGGGCGTGCCGTGGCCGGAGAGACCTCGACGGCCGTCTTGCTCACAGGTGCGTCAGGCATACCGGATCCTCGGGTCCAGGACCGCGTACAGCAGGTCGATGATCAGGTTGATCAGCAGGATGACGAGGACGATGATCGTCACCACACCGACGATCGTGGAGCCCTCGCTCGTCTGGATCGCCCTGTAGAGCAGGTTGCCCACTCCCTGCACGTTGAAGATGCCCTCGGTGATGACGGCACCCCCGATGAAGCCGCCGATGTCCGTGCCGATGAAGGTGATCACGGGAATCAGCGAGTTGCGCAGCAGGTGGACACCGACGATGCGGCGGCGCGGCAGCCCCTTGGCCGTCGCGGTGCGCATGTAGTCGGCCCGCAGGTTCTCGGCGAACGTCGTGCGGGTCAGCCGTGCCACGTAGGCCATGGAGAGCATCGCGAGTACGAACGCAGGCAGGAAGAGCTGCGAGAAGTCCGTGGAGTCCTGCACGTTCGGCGGCAGCCAGCCGAGTTCGTCGGCGAAGATGAACCGGGCGAGGTAGCCGAGCACGAACACCGGGACGGAGATCACGAGGAGGGTGAAGACGAGGACACCTGAGTCCACCGTCTTGCCCGCCTTCAGGCCCGCCCACGCACCGAGACCGATGCCGATGATGATCTCGATGACGATGGCGAGACCGGCGAGTCTGAGCGTCACCGGGAATGCCTCCGACATCACGTCGACGACCTCGCGGCCACCGAACGTCCGGCCGAAGTCCCCTTGGAAGAGGTTGGCCATGTAGTCGAGGTATTGGTTCCACACGGGCTGGTCGAGCCCGAACTCATGGCGCAGTGCCGCGACCTGTGCGGGGTCAGCGGCCTTGTCGCCCCACATCGCCCGGATGGGATCTCCGGGAAGGATGTGGACCATGAGGAAAATCAACAGAGTGGTCCCGATGAAGATCGGGATCATCTGGAGCAGTCGCCTGGCGGCGTAGCGCCCCATCATGCCTCCATGCCGTGAGGGGTCGGCGTCGGCCTACGCAATCTCCTCAACCGCAGGGTGGGGGTGGAGAGATACGGGCCTGCGCGCCTGCGGTCGGGTGCCGCCGCCCCGTTGTTGGGACAGCGGCACCCGACGACGGGTCCCGATGCTTACTTCTGCTTCACCTGAACGTCGGTGAAGATGGGGTCGCCGTCCTGGCCGTAAGGGATCTTGCCGAGGATGTTGGTCGACTGGCCGCTGTTGACCTTGTAGAACCACAGCGGGATGGCCGGCATCTCCTTGACGAGGATCTGCTCCGCCTCCTGGTACAGCTTCACGGTCTCGTCGAGCGTGGCGGCCTTGTCGGCCTTGGTGCTCAGCTCGTCGAACTCCTTGTTGGAGAACCCGCTGGTGTTACCGGCGGCCTTGCTGCCGTACAGGTCCCGCATGAAGTTCGAGTTGACGGGGTAGTCGAGCACCCAGCCACCGCGGTACATGGACTTGACCTGCTTGTTGTCACGCGCGTTCAGGTCGGCCTGGAAGGTCGGCTTGGAGTCGCCGACGCACTCGACGCCGACCGACTTGCGGATGCTGTTGCAGACCGCGTCGACCCACGGCTTGTGGTCCTGGTCGGCGTTGAACTGGATCGAGATCTTGTCGCCCGGAACGCCGCCACCCTCCTTGATGAGGGCCTTGGCCTTCGCCGGGTCGAACTTGGCGACGTCGCCGAGGGCGCCGTCCTTGTGGCCGAGCACGCCGCGCGCGACGAAGGAGTCCGCCGGGGTACGGGTGCCGTGCAGCACCTTCTTGGTGATCGTGTCGCGGTCGATCGCCATGGACAGACCCTGGATGACCTTGGGGTCGATGTCCTTGAACTGCTTCGAGTAGAACGCCGGGACGACCGACTGGACCGCGGAGTACTCCTGGTCGATCGCGCGGTCGCCGAGGTCCTGCTTGTAGTTCGTCAGCGCGGTGGTCGGAACCTGCTCGATCCAGTCGAGGTTGTTCGAGCGCAGGTCCGAGTACGCGGCGTCGGCCTTCGTGTAGTTCTTGAAGTCGATGCCGCCGTTCTTCGCCGCGTTCGGGCCCTTGTAGTCCTCGAACTTGCGGACCTTGACCAGCTTGTTGTGGTCCCACGAGACGAACTTGTAGGGGCCGTTGCCGATCGGCTTCTGGCCGAACGCCTTCGGGTCCTTGAAGAAGGCCTCGGGAAGCGGCGCCCACACGTCGTAGCCGAGCTTGTACGCGAAGTACGAGACGGGGCTGTTCAGCGTGACGGTGAAGGTGTTCTCGTCGACGACCTTCAGACCCGACATCTTGTCGGACTTGGGCTTGCCCTTCTCGGGGTGGACGTCCTCGTAGCCCTTGATGTCCGCGAACCAGCTGGAGTTGGTCTGGTTGTTGGCCACGTTGGCCGACCAGTTCCAGGAGTCCACGTAGGACTTGGCGGTCACCGTGGTGCCGTCGTGGAACTTCCAGCCGGGCTTCAGCTTGACGGTCCAGACCGAGGAGTCCTTGTTCGGCTTGACCGACTCGGCGTTGATGTTCTCGAGCTCGGTGCTGCCGGGCTTGTAGTCGACCAGACCCGCGAAGACCGTACGCAGAACGCGGCTGCCCTGGCTCTCCTTGGCGTTGGCCGGCTGCAGCGGGTTCTGCGGCTCGCTGAGCTGCGCGGTGACAATGCCCTTCGGGTCCGCCTTGCCCTTGTTCATGTCGTCACTGCTGTCGCTGCCGCCACCGCCGCAGGCGGTCGCCGCCAGAGTGACGGTTATCGCGCACGCGACCCACTTGGCGCTCTTGGCACCACGCATGGGGTTCCTCCTCATGAGTCCACTTGTTCACTACAAGAGGGGGTACGAGAAACCGCGCCGACACCCCTGACGGCGACGATCGAGTACCCCAGTGTGCTCGTGAGTCGGCGCTCCCCACAGCGCGTGACCCATTGACCCGAGCTATACGCGGTCAACTATTAGCCATGAGGTACCGGTCGACCACACCCTTTTGGTCTCGGTTCAATCACACCTGACCCGTACAACTTCCAAAATCCGGACAAACCGATCCGAGATAGATGGTTGCGAAACGGACGTGTTATACATCTAACGGTCAGTGACGTCCGCATACCGGACACTTGGCGGACAAAAACCGGTTGCCGGGAGGCCCTCGCGCGGCGGTGGCCACACCGTACCCGTCAGCGGAAACGCAAGAGGCCGACTCCCGCCCAACTCCCTCGGGAGCGGCGGAAATCGGCCTCTCAGGCGGCTGTGTGCCGCCTGCCGACTACCTCAATGGGGTCAGTTGTGCTTGGCGCGGGACGCGGAGCGGCCGCGCTCCTTCTGGTCCAGGACGACCTTGCGGATGCGCACGGCCTCCGGGGTCACCTCGACGCACTCGTCGTCGCGGCAGAACTCCAGGGACTGCTCCAGCGACAGCTTGCGCGGCGGCACGATCGCCTCGAAGGAGTCGGCGGAGGCGGAGCGCATGTTGGTGAGCTTCTTCTCCTTGGTGATGTTCACGTCCATGTCGTCGGCGCGCGAGTTCTCGCCGACGATCATGCCCTCGTACACCTCGGTGCCGGGCTCGGTGAACAGCACGCCGCGCTCCTGGAGGTTGGTCATCGCGAAGGCGGTGACGGCACCGGAGCGGTCGGCGACCAGCGAACCGTTGTTGCGGGTCTTCAGCTCGCCGAACCACGGCTCGTGGCCCTCGTGGATGGAGTGGGCGATGCCCGTGCCGCGCGTCTGCGTCAGGAACTCCGTACGGAAGCCGATGAGGCCGCGGGAGGGCACGACGAACTCCAGGCGGACCCAGCCGGAGCCGTGGTTCGACATGTTGTCCATCCGGCCCTTGCGGACGCCCATGAGCTGCGTGACGGCGCCCATGTGCTCCTCGGGGACGTCGATCGTCATGCGCTCGACCGGCTCGTGGGTCTTGCCGTCGACCTGGCGGGTGACCACCTGCGGCTTGCCGATGGTCATCTCGAAGCCCTCGCGGCGCATCTGCTCGACCAGGATGGCCAGCGCCAGCTCACCGCGGCCCTGCACCTCCCAGGCGTCGGGGCGCTCGGTCTCCAGGACACGCAGCGAGACGTTACCGATGAGCTCGCGCTCCAGGCGGTCCTTGACCTGGCGGGCGGTGACCTTGCGGTCCTTGACCGCGGCCTTGGCGTCCGCGCCCTTGCCGGTGCCACCACGGCCGACCAGCGGCGAGGTGTTCGTACCGATCGTCATGGAGATCGCGGGCTCGTCGACCGTGATCAGCGGCAGCGCGATCGGGTTCTCCGGGTCGGCGAGGGTCTCGCCGATCATGATGTCGGGGATACCGGCGACGGCGCAGATGTCACCGGGGCCCGCCATCTCGGCGGGCTTGCGGGTGAGGGCCTCGGTCATCATCAGCTCGGTGATGCGGACGTTGGCGATCGTGCCGTCGCGCTTGATCCAGGCCACGGTCTGGCCCTTGCGCAGCTCGCCCTGCTCGACGCGGAGCAGCGCGATGCGGCCGAGGAAGTTGTCCGCGTCGAGGTTGGTGACGTGGGCCTGGAGCGGGGCGGCCTCGTCGAACGTCGGGGCCGGGACGCTCTCCAGGATGGTGGTGAAGAACGGCTCCAGGTTGGTGGAGTCCGCCGGGACCGTGCCGTCCTCCGGCTTGGTCAGCGAGGCGATGCCGTCGCGGCCGCAGGCGTAGACGATCGGGAACTCGATCTGGTCCTCGTCGGCGTCCAGGTCGAGGAAGAGGTCGTACGTCTCGTTGACGACCTCGTCGATGCGCGAGTCGGGACGGTCCGTCTTGTTGATGCACAGGATGACGGGCAGCCGCTGCTGCAGGGCCTTGCGCAGCACGAAGCGGGTCTGCGGGAGCGGGCCCTCGGAGGCGTCCACCAGCAGCACGACCGCGTCCACCATCGACAGACCACGCTCGACCTCGCCACCGAAGTCGGCGTGGCCGGGGGTGTCGATGATGTTGATCGTGATCGGATCCCCGCCGTCCTTGGGGTGATACTTCACCGCCGTGTTCTTGGCGAGGATCGTGATGCCCTTCTCACGCTCCAGGTCGTTCGAGTCCATCATGCGGTCGTCGAGGGACTCGGCGGCGTGCGCGGCGAACGAGCCGGCCTGCTTGAGCATGGCGTCGACGATGGTCGTCTTGCCGTGGTCGACGTGAGCGACGATGGCAACGTTGCGGATGTCGTGGCGCGTGGCCATAGTGCGGCGTACTCCTGGAGTGAGTGGTCGGTCGCGCGTACATCTGAGTTACGCGGACCCTGCCGGGCTGGACACGCCACGGCCTCACCCCAGTCTACGTGTCCCTCACGGAGGCAGCCTCCGCGGGGGCTTCGCAGGGGTGCGGAAAGCCTCGGGAACTCTGGGGAAACAGCAGGTCAATGGGTAAACATGAGCTTGCCCGCCGGGGTGGCCGACGGGCAAGAGAGTTGAGGGGAATCTGAGGCGGGGCCCTTCGGAAGGGAGCGGGGGCTACTTCGCCGACGGTTGGCCCGACGGCTTCGCGCCCGGCTTCAGGAAGCCGATGTCCTCGTAGCGCGGGGCCTGGAAGCCGAACGCTCCGGCGTTGGCCAGGTTCGGGCGGGCCGCCATCAGCTGGGGGCGCTGGTAGAGGGGGATGGAGCCCGCCTCCGCCCAGATCCGGGCGTCCGCCTTCTTGACCAGGGAGCGTGACGTTTCTTCATCCAGCTCACCGACGGCCTGGTCGAACAACTGGTCGATGTGGTCCGTACCGACACGGGTGTAGTTCTGCTCGACGTTCAGCGATCCGTCCGCGGCCGGGACCGGCTTGGCGAAGATCGGGCGGGCGTCGGTGGCCGGGAAGGCCGAGGCGGGCCACGAGTAGAGCGCCAGGTCGTACTGGCCGGACGCGATGTGGTCCTTGAAGTAGCTCTCGTCGGCGACCTTCGCCGTCTCCGTGCGGACCCCGATCTTCTGGAGCATCCGCGAGATCCGGTCGGCCACCGCGCGCAGCGGCTCCGAGCCGTCCCCGGACGGCAGCACGAAACGGAGGGTCAGGGGCTTGCCGTCCTTGGCGAGCGGGCCCGCCGCGGCGGCTCCCTTCGCACCCGATCCCTTGGGTGCGGCGGTGCCCTTCGGGGCGTACGCGCCCGGGGCGCCGCCCTTGGCCTGGTCCCTGGAGCGCTGCTTGGCCTGGTCGGCGGGCTCCTTCTTCTTCTCCTTGTCGGCCTCGCGGGGCAGGCCGAGGACGTCGGCCTGGCGGTTCAGGACGGCGCGCTGGTAGGCGGCCGCGGGGGCGGGGGCGAGGACGGCGGTGCCGTTGTCGCCGGGCTTGCCGTCTTCTTCGCCGACGATGTAGGTGCCGTCGTCGGCGGCGTCGGCGTCAGTGGAGCTCTCCGCGGAGTCCTTCGCCTTCTTCGCGTCCTTCGCGGACTTCTCGTCCTTCGCGTCGGACTCGCCGCCTGCCGTCTTCTCCTCGTCCCCTTGCCCCTCCTCCCCCTTCTCCTTCTTCTCCCCCTCTTCCTTCTCCCCCTCTTCCTCGTCCTTCTTGCCCTTCAGCGGCGCGCCCTGCGTCCAGCCGGCGTCCGCGAGGAGCGCTCGCGCCTCCGCTGTGTCCTGCTCGCCGAGCGCCCCGCTGTTGTCCGCGTACGCCTGCTGCCCGGCGAGGGCGAGGTGGCTGCCGACCGGCTCGGCGGGGAGGCCGAGCGGCTTGAGGACGGCCTTGGCGAGCTCCCCCCGGTCCAGGGCGCGGGCGACCGCACGGCGCACCCGGTCGTCGGCGAGCGGTCCTTCGGAGCCGTTGAGGGCGAGCTGGGTGTAGGCCGGTTCCAGGGACTTGCGTACGACGTAGCCGCGCAGCCCCTCCTGTTCGGTCGCGTACCTCTTGACCGCCTTGCGGGTCTTGGCGCGTGCCTCGGTCTCCGTGTCGGCGGCCTCCTCGTCGGAGCCGTGGGCGATCGCCCAGGAGCGCAGCGCCCTCGCGGGGGTGATCGCGGCGCCGGGGCCGTGGGCGAGCGGGCCCTCGCTCCCCTTGTCCTCGGCGGCCCGGGAGATCCGCCCGGCCTCCGTCGCGTCGATCGCGGCGAGGTCGATCCGGCCCTTGGCGAGCGCCTCGGCCCGCTCCGCGCGCCCCACCTCGCGCAGCACGATCTTGTTGAGCTTGGCCGGGCTGCCCCACCAGCGGGCGTTGCGCTCCAGCATCACGTCGCCGGCCTTGCGGTCGGTGCCGCTGAGCGCGAAGGGGCCCGCCGTCACCTTCAGCTTGCGGCGTGCGCCGTCGTTGAAGGAGTCGGGCGTGCCCATGATCTGCTTCGGATAGAGCGGCGAGAAGAGGGAGCGCCAGTCCGCGTACGGCTTGGCGAAGGTGACCCGCACCTCCAGGTTGTTCGCGCCGCGCTCGATCTTCGCGATGCGGTCGTAGCCCGCGTTCCGTGCCGTCCAGTACGCGCTGTCCCTGCCGGAGAGGGCCCGCCACTGCGCGGCGAAGTCGTCGGCGCCGATCTCCCGGCCGTCGCTCCACACCGCCTGCTGGTTGAGCTTGTACAGGACGACCTGCTGCGGCTCGCGCTCTACGACCTCCGCGGACTCCAGGAAGTCGGCGTTGCGCTGCGCCCTGCCCTGCGCGTCGATGCGGAACAGGGACGGCAGGACCGCGCCCGCGACCCGGGCGGTGGCTTCGTCGGCGTCCGCCTGGAAGGAGTTGAACGTCTCCGGCAGCTCGTCGACCGCCCAGTTCATGGTTCCGCCGTCGGCGACCATGTCCCGGGCGGCGGGAGCGACGTCCTGGCCCGCGACCGGGCGGCCGGCCTCGTCGTTCGAGCTGCATCCGGCGAGGGCGGGCAGGGCCAGCACCCCCGTCGCGAGGAACACGACAGACCTGACTCTGGCGCGGTCGTGGGACATGACTGGTACCTCCGGGGTCCGGGGCTCGCCCGGCCGCCCGCTACCGGGACCGGGCCGGGTTTGATCACGTTTGGCGGTATATGGAGCTGATCACATCTATGGCCCCACTGAAGGCGACGGGATGCGGGGTGCGGGGGAGGCACGGCGCGGGGGCGCACAGATGCCACTCTTGCGGCCCAATGGGGCGCGGCCCCGGGTGACCCGCCGTCGGTCACCGTCGGTCGCCGTCAGTCGAGGTCGGTCGAGGTCGGCGCGATCGGCACGTGATCCGGCGCATTCACCGCACCTGATCCGGCAATCACTGCAGATCTCTTCACAAGCCGGGATGTGACGCGCGACACTCGCAGGCGCATGAGCGTTGCCACCGCACCCCCTAAGTGAGGGCAAGTAATGGCTCTGCACGATGAATTGACGGCTGTACAACGTTGCGTGGACGACCTCGTCCGCACCGTCGGCAGGCTGGAGCAGCAGGCCGGCGACCAGATCGCGGGCGTCGATGTGCGCCGGGTGCGCACGGACACCGACCACCTGCGCGAGAGCGTCGCGCTGCTGCGCGCCGCGGCCCCGCCACCGGCGTCCCCCCTCGAACCGCACAAGCCCGAGTTCGTGACCATCCCCGATACGCCGTACGACCGCTCGCTGTGGACGAACACCGGCGATCTCGACGACGAGGGCCTGGGCGGCAGCGACCGCCACGCGCCCTGACCCGGCACGCACTCGCCGAGCTTCTCCCCGCCGTACTTCTCCCGCCGAACATTTCCCGCTGAGCTTCTCCCCGACCGAGGAAGAAGGAGTGGAGCCTCGTTGGCCACCGGCACGGAACCCCAACCGAAGAGCGGACCGGCACCGGGCGGCGGCGTGCGCGACGGCACGCGCGCCGCCATCGGCGTTGCCCATCTGCGTACGGACCGCTGGTGGCTCGCGCCCGCGGCGACCACCGCGGGACTGCTCGCCTTCATCGTCTACTCGACGTGGCGCGCCTTCGCGAACGCGGACTACTACGCGGCGCCGTACGTATCGCCGTTCTACTCGCCGTGCCTCGCCGAGAACTGCGAACCCATGAAGGGCGGCCCCAACTGGGAGATCCTCGGCAGCTGGTGGGGCCTGTCCCCCTCCATCCTCATCCTGATCTTCCCGCTCGGCTTCCGGCTGACCTGCTACTACTACCGCAAGGCCTACTACCGGGGCTTCTGGGCCTCACCACCGGCCTGCGCGGTCGCCGAGCCGCACAAGAAGTACACGGGCGAGACCCGCTTCCCGCTGGTCCTGCAGAACATCCACCGGTACTTCTTCTACGCCGCCGTACCCGTGGCGGGCATCCTCACGTACGACGCCGTCCTCGGCTTCCGCGACGAGAACTACGAGTGGGGCCACATGGGGCTCGGCACGCTCGTGCTGCTCGTCAACGTCGTACTGATCTGGATCTACACCCTCTCCTGCCACTCCTGCCGCCACGTCATCGGCGGCAAGCTCAAGCACTTCTCCAAGCACCCCGTCCGGTACCGCATGTGGCAGTGGACCGGGAAGCTGACCGACCGGCACATGCTGCTCGCGTGGACGTCGTTGGCGAGCGTGGCGCTCGCCGACCTCTACGTCTACCTGGTCGCGAGCGGCGCCTTCGACGATCCGCGCTTCTTCTGATGGACGGGGCCTTCTGATGTCTCAAGTGGAACGGCAGCAGTGGGACGTCGTCGTGGTGGGGGCCGGGGGCGCGGGCCTGCGGGCCGCGATCGAGGCGCGCGAGCAGGGCGCCCGTACCGCCGTGATCTGCAAGTCGCTGTTCGGCAAGGCCCACACGGTGATGGCCGAGGGCGGCATCGCCGCCTCCATGGGCAATGTGAACTCGGGCGACAACTGGCAGGTCCACTTCCGCGACACCCTGCGCGGCGGCAAGTTCCTCAACCAGTGGCGCATGGCCGAGCTGCACGCCCGTGAGGCGCCGGACCGCGTGTGGGAACTGGAGACCTGGGGCGCGCTCTTCGACCGCACTCCGGACGGCCGGATCTCGCAGCGCAACTTCGGCGGCCACGAGTATCCGCGGCTCGCGCACGTCGGCGACCGCACCGGCCTGGAGCTGATCCGCACGCTGCAGCAGAAGATCGTCGCGCTGCAGCAGGAGGACTACAAGGAGTTCGGCGACTACGAAGCACGCCTGAAGGTCTTCCAGGAGTGCACGGTCACGCGCGTGCTGAAGGACGAGACGGCCGGTGACGTCGGTGACGGCGATGAGGGCGGCCGCGTCGGCGGGGCCTTCTGCTACGACCGGGAGTCGGGCCGCTTCTTCGTGCTCGAAGCGCCCAGCGTCGTCCTGGCGACCGGCGGCATCGGCAAGTCCTTCAAGGTGACGTCGAACTCGTGGGAGTACACGGGCGACGGCCACGCGCTCGCCCTGCTCGCCGGCGCCCCCCTCCTGAACATGGAGTTCGTGCAGTTCCATCCGACGGGCATGGTCTGGCCGCCGTCGGTCAAGGGCATCCTCGTCACCGAGTCCGTGCGCGGCGACGGCGGCGTCCTCAGGAACTCCGAGGGCAAGCGGTTCATGTTCGACTACGTGCCCGACGTCTTCAAGGAGAAGTACGCGCAGTCGGAGGAGGAGGGCGACCGCTGGTACGAGGACCCGGACCACAACCGCCGCCCACCCGAACTGCTCCCCCGCGACGAGGTCGCGCGCGCCATCAACGCCGAGGTGAAGGCGGGCCGCGGCTCCCCGCACGGCGGCGTCTTCCTCGACGTGTCGACGCGCATGCCCGCGGACGTCATCAAGCGACGGCTGCCGTCCATGTACCACCAGTTCAAGGAGCTCGCGGACGTCGACATCACCGCGGAGGCGATGGAGGTCGGGCCGACCTGTCACTACGTGATGGGCGGCATCGCGGTCGACTCCGACACCGCGGCCACGCGCCGTGTGACGGGTCTCTACGCCGCGGGCGAGGTCGCGGGCGGCATGCACGGCTCCAACCGGCTCGGCGGCAACTCCCTCTCCGACCTGCTGGTCTTCGGGCGGCGCGCGGGCCTGCACGCGGCCAGGTACGCCGCGGGGCTCACGTCACGGCCCGTGCCGGACGAGGTGCAGGTGGACACGGCGGCCGCGGAGGCGCTGCGGCCGTTCAGCGCCGAGGGCCGGGAGGACGGGGTGACGCCCGAGAACCCGTACACCCTCCATCAGGAACTGCAGCAGACCATGAACGATCTGGTCGGCATCATCCGCCGTGAGGCGGAGATGGAGCAGGCTCTGGAGAAGCTCGCCGAACTCCGGGTACGGGCGCGGCGCGCCGGAGTCGAGGGCCACCGGCAGTTCAACCCGGGCTGGCACCTCGCCCTGGACCTGCGGAACATGCTCCTGGTCAGCGAGTGCGTGGCGCGGGCCGCCCTGGAGCGCACGGAGAGCCGGGGCGGTCACACCCGCGAGGACCACCCGGCGATGAACCGCGAGTGGCGGCGGGCCAACCTGCTCTGCCAGCTGGCCGACCCGACCGGCGGTCTGGCGGCCACGGATCCCGTACGCGGCCAGATCGACCTCGTCCGCGTGACGACCGAGCCCATCCGCCCGGACCTGCTCGCCCTCTTCGAAAAGGAGGAGCTGGTCAAGTACCTCTCTGAAGAGGAGCTGTACGAATGACGTCGTACGACGCGCGATTCAAGGTCTGGCGCGGGGACCTGAGCGGCGGTGACCTGGAGGACTTCAAGATCGAGGTCAACGAGGGAGAGGTCGTCCTCGACATCATCCACCGCTTGCAGGCCACCCAGGCACCCGACCTCGCGGTGCGCTGGAACTGCAAGGCGGGCAAGTGCGGTTCGTGCTCGGCGGAGATCAACGGACGCCCCCGCCTCATGTGCATGACGCGGATGTCGACCTTCGACCGCGACGAGGTCATCACGGTGACCCCGCTGCGGGCCTTCCCCGTGGTGCGCGACCTGGTGACGGACGTCGGCTTCAACTACACCAAGGCGCGGGAGGTCCCGGCGTTCGTACCGCCCGCGGATCTGGGCCCCGGCGAGTACCGCATGCAGCAGTCGGACGTGGACCGTCCGCAGGAGTTCCGCAAGTGCATCGAGTGCTTCCTGTGCCAGGACACGTGCCACGTGGTGCGCGACCACGAGGAGAACAAGGGCGCCTTCGCGGGCCCGCGCTTCCTGATGCGCGTCGCCGAACTGGACATGCACCCGCTGGACGCGGCGGCGGACTCCGGCCTCGACCGCAAACGCACCGCCCAGGACGAGCACGGCCTCGGCTACTGCAACATCACGAAGTGCTGCACGGAGGTGTGCCCGGAAGGCATCAAGATCACGGACAACGCGCTGATTCCGCTGAAGGAACGGGCCGTTGACCGGAAGTACGACCCGCTGGTGTGGCTGGGGAACAAGATCCGGCGGAGGGCGGAGTAGCCGCACCGGGGGCTACGCCCCGTCCCGCTCCGGGCTCTCGGGCGTCCGCCCGGCCACCCGTTCCGCACGGGTCAGCCAGTGGACGTACCACTGCGCGAAGGTGACGCGCGCCGTGCTGCCGAAGAGCTCGTACGGGACCACGCCCTCCCCCGCCGCGCGGACGTCCTGCCACATCGTGCCGCGCTCGGCTCCGGTCAGAACCAGCAACGTGTAATAGGCACAGCCCTGTTCGCTCACGTAGCACGCGCCGTCGGTCAGCGAGTCGAGGAGCTCGTCGTCGCGCGCGTCCCAGGCGGCGTAGGCGTCGCGGAACCGTGCCGCGTCGTCGTCGGAGTCCCCGTAGGCCGCCCGCTGGGGCTCCGCCGCCTGATGCTCCTCCCACTCCGCGGTGCGCTCCGGGCGGAACGTCGCGGGCGCGGGCTCCGCGTCGGCGCCGGGGTGGAGGTGGCCGTAGGCCGACGCGTCCTGCTCCGGATCGGGCGGCTCGACGGTGAACAGGCCGTAGTCCGGCCCGGCGCCACCCGCCCCGACCTCCAGCAGAAAGCTCCGGTACTCCTCGGGGAACCGCACCCCTCGCTGCCGCTCCACCGCGGTGACCTGCTCCTCGCTCAGGACAGGCCGCAGCTCGAACTCATGCCCGGACTCCTTGAAGTACGCGCCGAACACGGCCCGCCGGTTCGGCGCCTCCCGCAACGCGAGCACGCGCTCCCTGACCCCGTCCCAGACCTCGCCCACCCGCGCACCTCCCCGTCGCGACCGCTGCCCCGGGGGCCCGGCCTTGCCCATGATCACCGTACGCGCTCCCGCACTCCCCCGGCCGGGTCAGATCACGCGGAAGAGATCGGCCGCGGTGTGGACGTCGGTGAAGTCGTCGATGACGCGGAGGTTGTCGCACAGGGCGTCCAGGACCGAGCCGGCCTCCGCGGCGGGCGGCGCGCCGACGGCCAGACCGAACACGCGGAAGCCCAGCCGGTGCTTGGCGTCGTTCCAGCCGCGCATCCACTCCTCCGTGACGTCGCACTCGTCGTCGGTGAGCATCACGATGTCGCCGCGCGTACGGGCCGCGTCGTCGTACTCCTCCGCCAGCAGCTCCAGGGCGGCCGACAGCGGCCGCTGATAGCTGGTGCCGCCGCCCAGGAAGGTCTCCGCGAAGTCCAGCACCCGGTCGATGTCGGCGGCCTCGTCGGCCGGGAAGCGGAAGATCCGGAGCTTGTCGGCGGCGGCGAACAGGATGCCCACGAAGTCGCGTCCTCCGGAGCGGGCCTGGTCCAGCAGCGCCAGGGCACACGCCTTGGCCCACGCCTCGCGCGGGACCCCGCCGGGTCCCTCCGCGTACATGGAGTGCGACGTGTCGACGCACGCGATGACGGCGCCCCGCCCGGTGGTCCGCTCGCCCTCGCTGTCGTAGAGCATCAGCTGGCCGGCGGCGTAGCGCGCGGCGAATACCGCTCGCAGTGCGGGCAGTCCGAGGTTGGCCAGTTCGGAGGGGACGACACGGGACAGGTCATTGCCGAGCGTGACGCCGATCAGCTCCCCGGAGGTGTGCTCCACCTTGCGGGCGCGCTCTCCGTGGGCCATCTGCCGGAAGCGGCCGATGAGTTCCGCCCACGCGGCGAGGCGGCCGGTGCGCAGCCGTTCGGCGAGCCGGGCGCGCCGGTCGAACGACATCCGCTCCAACTCTCCCGAGCCGACGCCCCAGGCCCGCATCAGGGTGGCTTCCGCGCGCACGGCTGCGGCGGCTTTCGCCCCGGCGTTCCGTGTGGCGGTGCGGATGCCGGGGGCGGCGGCTCCGAGGGCTTGCGCGGCCTGGTCTGCGGCTTGCTGTGTGGTCTGTTGGGCAGCGGTCTGTTGAGCGGCGGTCTGTTGAGCGGCGGTCTGTTGGGCGGCGGTCTGTTGAGCGGCCTGCTCCGCCCGTTCCTGGGTCTCCTGGGCTTCCTGGGCGTTCTGGGCGTTCTGGGCGTTCTGGGTGTCCTGGGTGTCGTCCAGCAGGCGGCGCAGTGCGGTGGCCTGGGCGAGTACGGCCATCGCGGCGGCGTAGGGGTCGCCGGCCGTTTCACGGTGCAGCTCGGCGAAGTCCGGTGACTCCATCAGGGAGGTGATCACCTGGTGGTTGAGCATCCTGGAGAGGGTCATCTCGGTGCGCTCGCGCAGCCGGGGGCGGGCTTGGTAGGCCGCCAGGAACGCGTCGGCCTGGAGGTCGCTGGCGCAGTCGTGGCGTGCGCTCAGCTCCTCGGCCAGCTCGCGCAGGGCGGCCGACTGGCCGTAGGTGTCGCGCCAGGTGAGCCGGTCGAACCGGTCCGCGACCACGGCGGCGGTGTGCCTCTCGGGAGCCGGGACGGGGACGGGGGCGGGGGCCGGGACAGGGGCGGGGGCAGCGGCGTTCGGGAGGGGCCCGGGCCGGGCATGCCCCTGCGGCTCGACGCGCCCGTCCTGTGCCTCGTCCACGGTCCTGTGCGCGCCGCTCAGAACCGCGCCTGCACCGCGCTCGCGTCCACGCCGAGCGCCTCGGTGAGGACGCGGGCGCGGACGGCGCGCTGACGGCCGGTGACACGGTCGATGGCGGAGGTGGAGCGTCCGGCGTTCGCCGCCTCCTCGCGCAGCTTCTCCAGCCGCTGCCCCGCCGTGGCGAGCTTGTTGTGGGCCTTCTTGATGACCCAGTCGCTCAGCGCCTCGCGGGACTGCCCGGCCATCGCGTCGAGCTGGGCCTCCAGCTCCTCGATGGTGTCGGCCAGGTCGAGCGCTTCCTTGGCGTCGGGGTTGACCAGGTGCAGCACCTCGCGCTCGACGGTCGGCCGCTCGGCCGGGGAGTTCCACAGCACGTGCGTGAGCACCGACAGATCGGTCTCGGCGACCACCGGACGTCCGTCCAGGTACGCGGACGCCTGGAGCAGGCCCACCGCCTGCCGCCAGCGGCGGTCGGAGGCGACGAGCTCCTTGCGGCGCAGGGCGGCCCGCAACGTGCACACCGCGTCGACGATCGCGTCGGTGACCTCTATGGAGGGGACACCTACGGTCACGGCCTCCTGCAACGCGGCCAGCTCCACGGTGGTCCGTCGCGGTGCCGTCGGGCGGCTGACGGCGGAGCGGACCAGCGCGGCGAAGTTCGAGGGGTCTTCCAGATAGCCGACCTCGATGCGGACGAGGAGCCGGTCGTAGATGGCGGCCGAGTCCTCTCCGACGGGCAGTTCGTTGCTCGCCGTGATGGCCCCGATCAGCGGGCAGCGGATCGGTTCGCCGCCGTTCTCCGGGTGGTAGATCCGCTCGTTGAGGTAGCCGAGCGTCTCGTTCAAGGCGGCTGTGGAGCACTTGAATATCTCGTCGATGAACGCGATGTGCGCGGTCGTGGCGCGGCCCTCGTACACCTGTCGGTACTCGCCGCGGGCCAGCGCGGCGACGTCGATGGGGCCGAACATCCGCGTCGGCGCGGTGAACTTCGACAGGAGGATCTCCCAGTACGACGCCCCGACGATCCTGCCCGTGAGCTCCCTGGCCAGCTCGGACTTCGCCGTCCCCGGCGGGCCGAGCACCAAGGAGTGCTGCCCGGCCAGCAGCGTCACCAGCAGGGTCCGCACCACGTCGGCGCGCTCGAAGAAGCGGTCGGAGAGCTCGCCGCTGATCTTCCGCAGCCGCTCGGCCGTATTCCGCGAGCCCTGCCCGTCCGGTGCCCCCACACTCAACCCCTGCCCCTCCCAGCCCGTGAAGCCCGTGAAGCCCGTGAAGCCCGTCAAGCCCGCGACGCCCGCCAAGCCACGACGAAACGACAACGGAGCGGGCCGGACCGCAGTTCCCGGCCCATCCCCGGCGTCCCCGGTCGCGAAGCCCCCAATGCCGCCATACGCTCCCAAATGTGATGCCGCCCTCGCCCATAGCCGCGCGGGCAGCCGCGGCCGCGGTGGCCGTGCTGCTCGCCTGGTTCCCGCTGCTGAGCGCCTCCCCCGCGGCCGCCGACGACCCCGTCACGCTCTCCCGCTCCGGCCAGATCACCGACCGGGTGGACGCGCTCGGGGACCGTGCGGACGCTGCCGAGCGGGCGCTCGACCGGCTGTACGACGACCGGCGCGTACAGCTCTTCGTCGTCTACGTACGCGACTTCTCCGGCCGTTCCGCGCAGAGCTGGGCGGACGCCACGGCCGACCGCAACGGCCTCGGGCTCGACGACGTACTGCTCGCCGTCGCCACGCACGACCGCCAGTTCGCCTACTCCGTGGACGAGGGTTCGCGGCTCACCGACGCCCGGCTCCAGGACGTGGCGACCACGGCGATCAGGCCCGCCCTGCGTGAGAACGACTGGGCCGGAGCCGCGATCGGCGCGGCGGACGGCTACCGCGCGGTGCTCGCCGGCCGTCCCGCGCCCACCCCGTCGGTCACGCCGGGCCCGGCCGACCCCGGCGGCGCCTCCGGAGCCGGGGACTCGGCGACGGGTGACCTGGTGCTGCCCGTGGCGGCGGCGTGCGCGGCCGGTGTCGCCGCCACGGTCGCGTACAAGCGCCGCAGGAAGCGCGCCACGACCCGCACGACCCCCGGTGGCGGGTGGGAGCAGGGCCCGGGCAAGAGCGCGGGCAAGGAGACGACCCCGCTCCCCGAGCTCGACAAGAAGGCCCGGCTGCTGCTGGTGGAGACCGATGACGCGATCCGCACCAGCACCGAGGAGCTCGGCTTCGCCACCGCCCAGTTCGGGGAGGACGCGGTCAGGCCCTTCGCCGACGCGCTCGCGTACGCGCAGACGGAGCTGACGGCGGCGTTCCGGCTCCGCCAGGAGCTCGACGACGCCTTCCCCGAGGACGATCCCACCAGGCGCCGCATGCTGGAGGAGATCGTGGCGCGCTGCACGGAGGCGGACCGCCGCCTCGACGCCGAGACCGCAGGGTTCGACGAGTTGCGCGCCCTGGAGAAGAGCGCCCCGCAGGCCCTGGAGCACACGGAGACGGTGTTCCGGCAGGTCGCCGCGCGCACCGGCGCCGCGGAGACCACCCTCTCCGGCCTCCGCGAGACGTACGCGCCGACTGCTTCCGCCCCGGTACTCGGCCATGTCGAGCAGGCCAGGGACCGGCTCGTGTTCGCCACCACCCACCTCAATCAGGCCCGGCAGAGCGTGGACGCGGGCGAGAGCGGCAAGGCCGCCGTCCACCTGCGCGCCGCCGAGGGCGCCGTCGACCAGGCCGGCACGTTCGTGGACGCCGTGGACCGGCTGGCCGCCGAGCTCGCGCTGGCCGCCGAGAAGCTGCCGGGAGCGCTCACCGACGCCGAGGCGGACCTCGCGGACGCGCGCGGCCTCCTCGAAGGCACGCCCACAGGGTCCGCCGCAGGGGCCTCCACGGCCGATCTGAGGGGCCGTGTGGCCCGCGCCGAGTCGGTCGTCGCCGAGGTGCGCCGCAGGACGGCCGAGGGGCCCTACGACCCGCTCGACGCCCTGCGCCGGGTCGAGGAGGCCGACACCGCGCTGGACGAGGCCCTCGCGGGCGCCCGAGAACGCGAGGTCACCGACCGGCGCGCCCGGACCCTGCTCTCCCAGGCACTGCTCACCGCGCGCAGCGCCGTCGGGGCGGCCACCGACTTCGTCACCACGCACCGCGGCGCCGTCGGCAGCGAGGCGCGGACCCGCCTGGCCGAGGCCCAGCGCCACCTCGCGCAGGCGGAGGCGGCCGAGGACGACGACGCCACCGCGGCCCTCTCCGCGGCGCAGCGGGCGGACGCGCTGGCCCGTCAGGCGCACCAGCTCGCCGAGCGAGACGTACGGGGCTACGGCAACCCCTATGGAGGCGCCGGCGGAGGCGGTGGACGAGGCGGCGGCATGGGCGGCGCCGTCCTCGGCGGCATCATCCTGGGCGAACTCTTCGGAGGAGGCGGTCGCCGAGGCGGTTCCTACGGAGGGGGCGGTTTCGGCGGAGGCGGTGGCTACGGAGGGGGCGGTTTCGGAGGTGGCAGTCCCGGCAGTTTCGGCGGCGGCGGTACGCGGGGCCGCAGAGGCGGAGGCGGCAGGTTCTGACGACGCACCCCCGACGCCCCCCTCGCAACCAAGGAGCAGAAGCCATGACGAAGCAGACCATCCTCGGCCGTGTCACCCAGCTCGCCAAGGCGAACCTCAACGCGCTGCTCGACCAGGCCGAGGACCCGCAGAAGATGCTCGACCAGCTGATCCGCGACTACTCGGACAACATCAGGGAGGCGGAGGAGGCGGTCGCGACCACCATCGGCAATCTGCGGATGCTGGAGCAGGATCTGAAGGAGGACCAGGACGCGGCGGCCGAGTGGGGCGGCAAGGCGCTCGCGGCGAGCAGGAAGGCGGACGAGCTGCGCGCGGGCGGCGACGCCACGGAGGCCGACAAGTTCGACCGGCTCGCGAAGGTCGCGCTCGGGCGGCAGCTGCAGTCCGAGAAGGAGGCGAAGGGCGCCGAGCCGACGATCGCCGCGCAGACCGAGGTCGTGGAGAGACTGAGGTCCGGGCTGGACCGGATGAAGACGAAACTGACGGAACTCGAATCGCGGCGTGATCAGTTGGTGGCCCGCGCGAAGACCGCGCAGGCGCAGAACCAGATGATGGACGCGGCCCGGAGCATCGACGTCCTGGACCCCACCAGCGAGTTGAGCCGCTTCGAGGAGAAGGTGCGGCGCGAGGAGGCGCGGGCCCTCGGCAAGCAGGAGCTGGCCGCGTCCTCGCTCGACGCGCAGTTCGAGGAGCTGGACGCCCTGGGCGACGAGGCGGAGATCACCGCCCGCCTCGCCGCCCTCAAAGCGACCACGTGAGCCTCCCGGGCGCCTCTGGAGGGGCCGCGCGTCAGAACAGGCTCAGCAACGCCTCCGCCGCGTCCATCGGCTCCGTGTCCCCGTCCGGCAGCGCCAGTTCGAACCACACCGTCTTCCCGCGCGGTGTCCTGCGCGAGCCCCACGCCGCGCTGAGCAGTCCGACCAGCTGGAGTCCGCGCCCGCCCTCGTCGGTGTCCCGCGCGCGGCGGCGGCGCGGCTGCACGAAGCTCGCGTCCCACACCTCGCACACCAGCGTCCGGTCGAGCAGGAGACGCAGCCTGATGTCACCGTCGCCGTACCGCAGCGCGTTGGTGACGAGCTCGCTGACCAGCAGTTCCGCCGTGTCGCAGAGCCGTTCCAGGTCCCATGCGCGCAGCTGGTCGCAGGCGAGTTCGCGGGCGCGGCCGACCGACTTGAGGTCGCGCGGCAGCGTCCAGTCACCGACGTGTTCGGTGGGCAGTCCTTCGACGCGGGCCATCAGGAGGGCGATGTCGTCCTCTCCGTGGTGGGTGTCCAGGGTGTTCAGGACGTGGTCGCAGGCGTCCTCCAGGGCCGTCGGCGCGTCGTTCAGGGCGCGTACGAACGCGTTCAGGCCCTCGTCGAGCGGGTGGTCGCGGGATTCGACGAGGCCGTCGGTGTAGAGCGCGAGCAGGGCGCCCTCGGGGAGTTCGACCTCGACGTCCTCGAAGGGCTCGCCCCCGACGCCGAGGGGCATGCCAGGGGGCACGTCGAGCATGAGCGCGGTTTCGCCGGGCTCGACGAGGACGGGCGGGAGGTGGCCCGCGTTGGCGAACGTGCAGCGGCGCGTGACGGCGTCGTAGACCGCGTACACACAGGTGGCGAGGTAGACCTCGCTGAGGTCCGCGTCCGCCGCCTTGCGGGCCCCCCGGGTGGCCTGCTGGGGCCCCGCGGGGTTGCCGAGGCCCCGGGCGATCTCGTCGAGGGCGGAGAGCACCTCGGCGGGTTCCAGGTCGAGCAGGGCCAGCGTGCGGACGGCGGTGCGCAGCTCCCCCATGGCGACGGCGGCGCGCAGGCCGCGGCCCATGACGTCGCCGACGACCAGGGCGGTGCGGTGTCCTGGCAGCTCGATGACGTCGAACCAGTCGCCGCCGACCTCGGTCGCCGCGTTGCCCGGCAGGTAACGGCAGGCGATGTCGAGCCCGGACGCCTCCGGGTCGCCGGGCGGCAGCAGGGAGCGTTGCAGTATCAGCGCGCGCTCGTGCTCGCGGCGGTAGAGGCGTGCGTTGTCGATGCAGACGGCGGCCCGCGCAGCCAGTTCGACGGCGAGTGCCCGGTCGCGCTCCCCGAAGGGCTCGCTGCCCTTCGTGCGGGAGAACTGGGCGAGGCCGACCACGGTGTCGTGGGCGACCATCGGCACGGCGAGCGTCGACTGGACGAGGCCCTTGGTGAGGCGGCTCGCCGACTCGTCGTCGGCCCCCGTGACCAGGCGGGGCCGGGCCGCGCGCAGGGCGTCGGCGCAGGGTGACGTGAAGGCGAAGCGGTGCACTGCGCCCACGTCTATGGGTGCGCTGCCGTCCGGGAACGGGGCGTCGGCGACGGCGCTCGCGAAGGCCACGCGGCGCAGGTCCGCGCTGCCGTCGGCGAGCCCCGGCGGTGTCTCGTCGCCGGCCAGGAGGCCTTGGTAGAGGTCCACGGAGGCGAGGTCGCAGAAGCCGGGGACGGCGACGTCGAGCAGTTCCCGCGCGGTGGTCTCCAGGTCGAGGGAGTTGCCGATGCGGGCCCCGGCCTCGTTCAGGAGGGCCAGGTTGCGCCGGGCGTGGGCGGCCTCCCGCGCGGCGGCGTGCCGCCGGGTCACGTCGGTGCCGAGACCGGCGACGCCGATGGGGCGGCCCGAACCGCTGTGCACGCGGTAGAGGTTGATCGACCAGTGCCTGCGGTCGTTGCTGCCGGGCGCGGGGCCCACTATCTGCATGTCCGTCACGGAGTCGCCGGTTTCCAGGACCCGCTTCAGGGCGGCGGCCATCCGGTCGGCCTCGTGGCGCGGCAGGTAGTCGTGGACGGTCCTGCCCCGCTGGTCCTCGGTGCCGCCGCCGAAGACGGCGGCGAACCTGCGGTTGGCGCGCTGCACCTTCAGGTCCGGGCCGAACAGCAGGAAGCCGAAGGGAGATTGGCCGAAAATGGCCTGAGACGCGGCGAGGTCCGTCTCGATCTGCCGGAGCACCCTGACGTCGACGACGATGCAGACGGCGGCCCGCTCGCCCTCCTCCGTCACGGTGGGCATCACGTAGACCTCGGCGATGCCTTCCAGGCCGCCCGCGCCCCGCTCATCGCCCGCGCGACGTCCGCCGGGCCCGCCGGGCGGCCCCTCGGGTGCCAGGATGTCCTCGGGCAGCCTGAAGGGCACCACGCCCGTCCACTCGCGTCCGTCGAGGATCTCCGCCATCTTGCGGTGGCCGCCGGCGCGCAGCTCGGGCGGCACGAAGGCCTCGATGGGATCCTTGCCGACGGCGTCCCGCGCCGCGACGCCGAACAGCCGCTCGGCGCGCACGCTCCACTGGTCGACCAGGCCATCGGCGCCGATCGAGAACGAGGCGACCTTGATGTAGTCGTAGATCGAACCGGGTGGGTTGCTCTGCCACGTCTCGTCGACCGGCACATCGTCGACGGGTACGTCATCGACCGGCACACCGACGATCGGCACATCAGCGTTCGGCTCGTCGCCGGCCGGCGCATCCGCGGCCGTCGCGTCGCCCGACGGACCGTCGCTCTCCGTCGCCTTCGCTGGTATCTCGCTCACGCGAACCGTCCCCTCCAGCTCACCGCGTCCGGCACCGGTCACCGCATACGGCTGCCCGCAGTATCCAGCACTACGGTGCCGCGCCACACGGCGTTCACGATCACAGCACGGACTCGACGCTTTCCGGCCCGTGCCGCCCTTGTGCAGGACGCTTATCGCACACTGCCAGTCTTCTAACCCGGCAGCGCCAGCTCGAACCACACCGTCTTCCCCGTCCTGCCCGTACGACCCGGACGTGTGCCCCAGCGACGTGAGGAACGGGACACCAGCTGGAGACCTCGGCCGCCCTCGTCGTCGAGGGCGGCGGTGCGCTCGAGGGGCGGGTCGGGGAGCGGATCGGATACCTCTACGAGGAGGGTGCCATGGGTGCCGTTGGGGCCCACGGGGCGTACGGGGCGTACGAGACGTACCCCGATGGGCCCGGAAGCGTGCCGCAGGGAGTTGGTCACCAGCTCGCTCACGAGCAACACGGTGACGTCGGCGACGGACGCGAGACCCCAGTCGGCGAGCTGTTTGCGGACAACCGTGCGGGCGGTGCGGACGGCGCCGGGGTCCGCCGGGAAGGCCCACTCGGCGCACTCGCCTTCGGTGTGGATCACGCCGATCACTTCCAGACCAGTAGCTGGACCTGCCCGGGAACCTGTCCGGTTTCATGGGTTTAGTGGGCACATACCCGATATCCGAGCTGCTTTACCGCGTACCGGAGCGCACTGTGGCACGAACGGCGTACGTGGGATCAGTGCGCGGCGTGCGGCAGGGCGAGCGCCGCCTCGACCGCGGGCACGTCGGCGGTCAGCCAGTCGACGGACCACACCTGGCCGGGGGCGAGCCAGCGCAACTCGTCGTGATCCTCCAGAGGCCGGGGCTCACCCGACACGAGACGGGCCGTCCACACGCGCAGGACGTACCCGTTGGGCAGCGGCCACTCCCCCGGGACGCGGCCGGTCGGTTCGGCCTCGACACCCAGCTCCTCGCGGAGCTCACGCACCAGCGCGTCCTCGCTCCGCTCCCCGGGCTCGACCTTGCCGCCGGGCAGTTCCCAGCCGCCTGCGAGCTCCGGGGGCGCGCTGCGCCGTGCGGCGAGCAGGCGTCCGTCGTCGTACAGGGCGGCGCCCACCACGATGCGTTCGTTCATGCGACAGGAGCCTAGGCGCCGAGAAGCCCTAGCGTCCGCTGCCGTTCGGGCTCAGCCTCTCGATCGAGTAGAGCTGCTTGTGTCCGCGATCGTGGAGGCTGTCCGCGATCTTCTGGGCCTCGGCCTTCGTCGCGTACCTGCCCACGCGATAGCGGTTGCCGTTGTCGTCCTGCCGTATCACGAACCAGGGCAGCAGAACTGTCCCGTCATTCATCGCGCCCCTCCGTTCGCCACCCCCGGCGCGCCCCACGCCTCGATTTGTAAGGAAACCGCAATCCGCATATGCCCGAGCCTACGCCCGACCTTTACGCAGCGGATACGACTTTGCACAAAGAGATACGCGACAGGACCGCTCTCGGCCAAGACCCGGGCTACACGCGCAGCGGGAGGGGCTCGAGAGCGGCGTGGGGACAGCCGAAACCCACCCCCGGCACGCGAGGCTGCGCCGGTGTGGTGGGTGCTGGGAGCGGGAGCGCGGGGCCGCCGGGTTACCGCACCGGCAAGTGGTACGCGATCCGGTAGCGGTCGGCCGGCACCACGATGTCGGCCGCCTCCACAGGGCGCCCCGACGCGTAGTACGTCCGGTGGACGACGATGACCACGTGCCCGGGGACGCCGCCGAGCGCCGTGAGCTCCTCCGCCAGGCCGGGGCGGGCGCCCACTTCCTCCGCGACGTTGTCCACGATCACGTCGATGGCCGCCATCCGGTCCACCACTCCGCAGCCGCCCAGCGGCCCCTCCTCGGGGAGCATCACGGGGGTGCGCCCGGTGACGGCGAGGGGCTCCCAGGAAGTGGAGAGCATCATGGCTTCCCCGGCGTCCCGGAAGACGTACTTGGTGCACATCACGCGGTCGCCCACACGGATGCCGAGGCGCTCGGCGACCGCCGCGTTCGCCTCGATCTGCTCGCTGCGGGACTCCCAGGTGCCGCGCACGCCGTCGGCGGCCTGCTCCTGGCGGAACGGGGTCGAGCCGCCGTTCACCGCGCGGTACCCGGTGCGGGCGATCTTGCGCGGAACGGGGCGCTCGCGCACGTAGGTGCCCGAGCCGGAGCGCCCTTCGACCAGACCCTCGGCCATCAGGACCTTGCGCGCCTCCAGGGCGACCGTGTCCGACACCCCGTACTCCTCGCGGATTCTGGCCTGCGAGGGGAGGCGGGTGTGCGGCGGCAGCGAACCGTCGGCGATCTTCTTGCGGAGATCACCCGCGACCCGCAGATACGCCGGCTGTTCACCGAATGTCACTGGCCACTCCCATCAGGTTGACAGACAGCAACAGCCTGGCAACCGTGGGTTGTTGCGTGCAACCCAAGGCCAAGGAATCACCCGAAGTGATGATTTCTCCTGGCGCAGGTCTTTACGCAGGGCCTTTCCCCGGATATAGCGAGCGGTCGAGGACCTTGAGGAAACGTTCGGTCGCCGCCCGCGCGATCTGGCTCCCCCAGCCTCCCCAGTTCACGTCGAAACAATGGTCGGCCCACGGCAGTTCGACGTACGTCGCCGGAGCGCCGACCTCCTTGAGGCGCCGGGCCAGTTCGCGCGCCTGCGCCACCGGCACCGCGCGGTCCGCGCTCCCGTGCAGCAGCAGCGTCGGCGGTACGTCGCCCCGGACGAGCCGCGCGGGCGAGCCGAGGCGGTAGCGGGCGGGAGCGGTGGCGGCCGAACCGCCCATCAGGAGCGGGATCATGGGGTCGCGGCGCAGGGCGGTACCCGCGATCAGGCGCCGCATGTCGGTGGGCCCGTAGAGGGAGAGAACCCCGGAGACCGAGCTGTCGCGCACCTTGCAGGACGCCGGGACCCTGCCGTCGCCCTGCGTGTAGGCGGCGGCCAGCGCGAGGTTGCCGCCGGCCGAACTGCCCGCCAGGAGTACGCGGTCGGGGTCGATGCCGTACACGCGCGCGTGCCGCCGCACCCAGCCGACGGCGCACTTCACGTCGCCGATCTGGTCGAGCTGGGTGGCGCGGGGCGCGAGCCGGTAGTCGATGTCGAAGACCGACCACCCGCGCGCGTTGAACCACCGGTTCCACTCGGGGGTCTGGCTGCGGTGGCCCTTGTTCCAGCCGCCGCCGTGCACCCACACGACGGCGGGCCGCCGCACGTCGGCCCGCTTGGGCAGCGCCCACAGGTCGAGCTTCAGCTTCTGCCGCTCGGTGCGGGCCTGGTAATCACGCCCCACGCGCGCGTAGGTGAGGGTGCGTGCGCGGTCGGGCACCTCGGCGTAGTTGACGCCGTCGAAGTACCGCGCGGGGGTGAGACGTTGCCCCTGCTGCCGCGCGGTGCCGTACGCGGCGGCGTACGGCATCACTCCGTAGACGAGGGCCGCGAAGGAGGCGAGCGCGGCGAGCCCCGCACACCAGGGGTGACGTCGCCCCGCGAGCGCGGCGCCCGCGAGGCCGAGCAGCCCCGGCGGCAGCAGCAGGAGCCCCCAGGAGGTGATCGCGGCGGCGACGAGCACCAGGAGCGGGACGCGGGGCAGCGGGGCGGCGACAAGGACGGTGAGCGCCGCGTTCAGCAGGCCGGTGGCCATGAGCAGGACCCGGGCCACGGCGGGCGGCGGCACGAGGGACGTCACGCCGAAGAACTATCACAGAAGCAGACAAAAGCGGCTTAGGGCGGCCGTTCAGGGGGCCGCCTGAACGGCAGGCCACCGCCACCGCGTCACACCTCTTCGCGCTCTCCGCCTTCCCCGCTCCCTCCGCTCTCCCCGCCCTCTCCGTGGTTCTCGTCGAGACCCGCCTCCGGGCCGTCCTCGGGGGTCGCGTCACGCGGTGAAATCAACCCCAGATCCAGCGACTTGCGCGCTCCGACTGCACCCTTGCCGTCCAGTTCCTGAAGGCCCGCTACGTAGTGCTCGTTATAGGTGTCGGCATCGGAGGACGCGGCCGCCTTCGCCCACTCCTTGCGGCCCTTCTCGATCTCGGTGAGGAGTTTGTCGATGTGCTTCTGCGTGCCCGTCGGCCAGTCGTGCGCGCGCAGCTGCCGTGCCTGTTCGGCGAGGGCCTTGTCGACGCGGGCGGCCCACTCCTTGTGTCCCTTGAGGTCATCCTCGAACCGCTCCGCCGCGGGCGCCGCCAGATACACCTCGTTGAAGGCGCGGTCCGCCCTCACATAGGCGAGCTGGTCCGCGTCGAGCGTCGTGGCGTCGCTGCGCAGGGACCCTTCGAGCGGCTCGTCCGGGTCGGAGGTGCCGATGATGCACGTGCCGTGGCGGTCGCCGTGGCGCCAGGTGGTCCGGTCGGGCATGAAGTAGTAGATCTCGGCACCGTCGAAGTCCGTCCAGGTGTCCATGACGTACGACCACTGCAGGTCGGTGCACTTGGACTCGGCGAGGTCGACCAAGGCGTCCTCCCCCGGGTACTCCGCGTTGTTCACGCGGAACGACGCGTAGACCTCGCCGTCGTGCTCCCCGGCGCACGGCACCTCGTCCACCTGGGACGCGTACTTCATGGAGTCGATCTTCCCGTCGGGCGCGTCGAAGCAGCCGCCCTTCTCGATCGGGAAGGCACTGCTGCTCTGCCGGGACTCGCGGGCCGCCTCCTTGAACCCATCGGCGAAGTCGCGGGCCGCGCCCGTGGCGATGGAGAGGACGAGCAGCAGGACGCCCACCATGGACAGGATGCTGCCCGCGATCGCGAGGCCCTTGCCGCGCTCACCCTTCTTCTTGATCTGCGCGAGCGCGACGAGGCCGAGCACGAGGCCGACGGCGGGCACGAAGCAGAAGATCCCGAACACGAGCGACGCGATCGCGAAGCCGTTCACCGGCGGCCGGGAGTAGGGGGAGTACGGGCCTGGCCAGGCCTGGTACGGGAACTGCTGCCCGTGCGGCGCCTGCGTCCAGGGAGGACCCGGCTGACCCGGGTGGCTCGGTCCGCCTCCGGGAGGGGCGTACGGGCCGGGGGGCGGCGGTATGTCCACGGGTAGCGTGCTCCTGGAATCTAGGTGCGGGTGCGGGTGCAGGTACGGGTGGTGCTGGAGTGGCGCCAGGGGCGCGGGGCAAGTCGTGCGGAAAGCTTGGCGCATCGTAATCGGGGCGAGGGATAAAAGGTAATGCGGCGGCAAAGCTCAACAACTCGGGCAGTCGGGCGGGGAGCCGCACGGGCCGTCAACGGCCTGACCTCGAAGTGGGCCGCGACCGTGTCCGCCGACCGCGGCACCGTCTTCTCGGCGCCGGGCGTCTGGCCCCTGCTCGCGTTCCTCGCCGACGGCGCGGCCGGTGCGCCCCGCGCGGAACTCGCGGAGGCGGTCGGGCTCCCGGCGGACGAATCCGCGTCGGCCGCGCGGGCGTTGCTGGCCGCGATGGACCACGTGGAGGGCCTGGACGCGGCCCTCGGCCTGTGGACCAGGCGCACCCTGACGCTGCGGGACGCGTGGCGCGACAAGGTGCCGGTGGACGCGCTCGGCGTGCTGACCGGGGACGCGGCGACGGACGCGGCGACGCTCGACGGGTGGGCCGCGGCGCGGACGGGCGGGCTGATCGAACGGGTACCGGCCGAGCTCACGCCGGACACCGAACTGGTCCTGGCGAGCGCGCTCGCGCTGCGCGCGGACTGGGGGACGCCGTTCGAACCGCAGCTGCTGGTGCCCGCCGCGGGCCCGTGGCGGGGACGCCGGATCGCGGGACTCCAGCGGTCGGCCCCGGGCCTGGACGCCGTTCGGATCGGCCACGGCCCGGCCGGTCGCGTCACCGGCGTGACGTTGCGCGGCGTCCCCGCTGGAGAAGGGGCCGGGGACGTAGACGTTCAGCTCCTGCTCGGCGAGGCCCACATGGCCCCCGGCGACGTGCTGACGACAGGCCTCGGCATGCTCACGGACGACACCCCCACGACGTCGGGCGACGAGCTGGCGCAGGGACCCGCGGGGCCTGGCGCGGTGCTGCGCGAGACTCTCGCCGACACCCGCGACGAGCCGCCGCACGTGGCGCTGAGCACCGTGGAGTTCACGCTCGACGCGGAGCACGACCTCCAGGCGCCGCCCGGCGTCTTCGGCCTGGCGGCGGCGAGCGTGCCGCGCCCCGGCTCGTTCCCCGGGATCTCCGACCGGCCCCTGCGCGTGGAGTCGGCCCGGCAGACGGCGACGGCGACGTTCGGCCCGACGGGCTTCCGCGCTGCCGCGGTCACGGCGGTCACGATGGACTGGATGGGGCTGCCCTCGTATCCGACGACCGAGCTGGCGGTCACGGTGGACCGCCCCTTCGGTTTCCTCGCCGTCCACCGCACCTCACGCCTCGTCCTCGCGGCCGGCTGGGTCACCGACCCGAAGCCGTACCGCGAGGACGAGGATCACTGAGTCACGTACTCAAGCACTCACATACACACGTAACTCACGCACCCGGGGTCAGAACTGCAGACCCCAAGAGTCGATCTTGCCGGTGTCGCGCGCCGCGTTGTCGCTGACCCGCAGCTTCCACGTGCCGTTGGCCGTCTCCGAGGAGGCGTTCACCGTGTACGTGGTGTTGATGTTGTCCGTGCTGCCGCCGGTGCCGTAGCCCTTGAGGGTGTAGGCGGACCCGTCGGGGGCGATCAGCTGGACCTGGAGGTCGCCGATGTACGTGTGCTGGATGACGACCGGCACGGCGAGCGCGGCCGGGGCGGAGCCGTCGACGCCGGTGACGTTGATCGGCGACTCGGCCGTGGCGTTGTCGTTGATCGCGTAGTCGTCGGGGTTCGTGAACGTCTTGCCCGGCGGGTTGGTCGTACCGCCCGTGACGTTCAGGAGACGGTTCGGCGAGCCCGTGCCGGGGCTGCCGACGACGCCGGTCGACGCGGCGCTGACCAGGCCCGCGGAGACCTGCGCCGGGGTCGACGTGGGGTTCTGGCCCAGGTAGATCGCGGCCGCGCCCGCCACGTGCGGGGAGGCCATCGACGTACCGGAGATGGTGTTCGTCGCACTGTCGCCGGAGTTCCACGTCGAGGTGATCGAGGAGCCCGGGGCGAAGATGTCGAGGATGCTGCCGTAGTTCGAGTAGCTCGCCCTCGCGTCGGTGTTGGTCGTCGCGCCGACGGTGATGGCCTCCGCCACGCGCGCGGGCGACTTGGTCGACGCGTCGGTGGACTCGTTGCCCGCCGCCACGGCGTACGTGATGCCGGCCGCGATGGAGTTGCGCACCGCCGTGTCGAGCGCGCTGTCGGCGCCGCCGCCGAGCGACATGTTGGCCACGGCGGGCTTGACCGCGTTCTTGGTCACCCAGTCGATGCCCGCGACGACCTGCGCCGTCGTGCCCGAACCCTGGTTGTTCAGGACGCGGACGCCGACGATCTTGGCCTTCTTGGCGACGCCGTGCAGGGTGCCCGCGACGGTACCGGCGACGTGCGTGCCGTGGCCGTGGCCGTCCTGCGCGGTGTTGTCGTTGTCGATGGCGTCGTAGCCGTAGGAGGCGCGGCCGCCGAAGTCGGTGTGGCTGATGCGGACGCCGGTGTCGATGACGTACGCGGTGACGCCCTCACCCGCGGAGTCCGGGTAGGTGTACTTCTGGTCCAGCGGCAGGTTCTTCTGGTCGATCCGGTCCAGGCCCCAGGACGGCGGGTTGTTCTGGGTCGCGGTGGCAGTGAACGTCCGGTTCTGGACGACCGCGTCGACCGCCGGGTCGGCGGCGAACTTCTTCGCCTCGGCCTCGGAGAGCTCGACCGCGTAGCCGTTGAGAGCCTTGTCGTAGGTCCGCTCGATCTTGGCGCCGTACTCCTTGGCGAGGGCCTTGCCCTCGGCGGAGCGGGCCTTCGGAGCGTTCTTGTCGAGGCTCACGATGTAGCTGTTCTTGATCACGCCGGGAGCGCCGGCGTTCTCTATCCTGCCTTCGACCCGGTCCGGCTGGGCGTTCGCCGGGAGGGCGGAGACGACACCGAGGGCGAGGGCCGCGACCGCTGTCGCGCTGATCCCAGCCAGTCTTCGGCGGTTCTGACGCATCACTGCCATCTGAGGGGTCCTCCTCAATAGGTGGTGCGTTGGTGGGGGAATGTGCTGTGGTGCCCACACTCACGGAGGAGGCGCGCGGCAGGGTCGGACCGCACGACGGCAGGCCACGGCAGGGCTACGTCGATGGTGCGATGCGGCTTGCCGGACTTTGCCGATTCCGTGCCGGCCCTTGTCGGCCCTTGCCTCCGTCCGGACGAAAGATTGGCCGATCCATAGGAATCCCACAAGGGTCAGGACCGGACGTAACACGGCTGCCACGTACGCGCCATGACGCACCATCACCACCCCACGAAGCCCTCTCGGCCCCCTGCCGTCCCACCTTCAACAACCGCCCCTCATAGCCTGCGCGCATGACAGACACCTCCGCGTACACCTCAGAGACGACCGCCCTGCCCGACTGCTACTGCCCCACCGACGGAACACGCGTCCCCGCGGGCTCGCTCGCCTGGTCCTGCCCGGCCTGCCGCGGCCCCCTCGACCTGGACTTCTCCCCCGCACCCGCACCTCTTGAGGCGCTCACCGGCCGCGTGAACTCCCTGTGGCGGTACGCGGAGTGCCTGCCGCTGCCCGCCCCCGCGATCTCCCTCGGCGAGGGCCGCACGCCCCTCGTGGAGCTGGCGGGGCCGGTTTCGGCCAAGTTGGACTTCCTGATGCCCACGCTGTCCTTCAAGGACCGAGGCGCGGTCATGCTCGCGGCCCTCGCACGCCGCCTCGGCCCCGACCGGGTGATCGCCGACAGCAGCGGCAACGCGGGCACGGCCGTCGCCGCGTACTGCGCGCGGGCCGGCCTCGACTGCACCGTGTACGTACCCGCCGGTACGTCACCGAAGAAGCTGGCGCAGATCACCGCGCACGGCGCCCGCCTCCATGTCGTCGAAGGCGACCGGGAGTCCACGGCGCGGGCCGCCCGCGCCGCCGCCGACGCCCCCGGCACGTTCTACGCCTCCCACGTCCACAACCCCTACTTCCTCCACGGCACCAAGACGTACGTCCACGAGCTCTGGGAGGACCTCGGCGGCCACCTCCCCGACGCCCTCGTCGTCCCCGTCGGCAACGGCACGCTGCTGCTCGGCGCGGCGCTCGCGGTCCGGGAGCTGCACACGGCCGGGCTCATCGCGCGGCGGCCCGCGCTGTACGCCGTGCAGTCCGCGGCCGTCGCCCCGCTCGCCGCGGCGTGGCGGGCCGGCGCGGACGACCTGGTCGGCGAGACCCCGAGCGCGGCGACCTTCGCCGAGGGCATCGCGATCCCCCGCCCGCCGCGCGCCCGCCAGGTCCTGCACGCGGTACGCGAGTCGGGCGGCGCTTTCCTGACGGTGACGGAGGAGCAGATCGTCGCGGCCCAGCGGGACCTGGCCTCGCGCGGGCTGTACGTCGAGTCCACGGGCGTCGCCTGCTGGGCGGCCGTACGGGACGGGGCTCTCGGGGAGCGCACGACGGTGGTTCCGCTGTGCGGGGCGGGGGCGAAGACGGGGCTCGCGAACGCGGTGGGCGGCTGACGCCAAGTAGGGGGTGAGACCGCCGCCCGGCGGTCGGGGAGGAGGGCCCGTGCCGCACGTGATTCCCGATGAACGGGACGGTCCGGGGGCGGATGGCCCTGGTGCCTACGACACCGCCACGGACGAGGAACTGCTCGCCCGGGCCGCGCGCGACGCCTCGGCGTTCGAACCGCTCGTACGCCGCCACTCGGCCGCGCTGCACGGCTACTTCGCCCGCCGCGCGCCCCACGCGGCGGACGATCTGCTGGCCGAGGCCTGGCTCCAGGCGTACACCGCCCGGCGCGGTTTCGACGCGGACCGGGGGCCCGCGCGGGCCTGGCTGTTCGGCGTGGCGAGGAACGTACTGTCCGCGCACTGGCGGCGTACGGAACGGCAGCGGCCCGGACCGCGGAGGGACGGCATCCCCGTCCGCGACGACCCGTGGGAGGCGGTGGACGAGCGGCTCGACGCGGCGGCGGTGGCCCCGCGACTGCGCGAGCTGCTGGCCGCGCTCCCCGCCGACGAGCGCGAGTTGCTGCTGCTCGTCGCCTGGGAGCAGCTGACGCCCGGCGAGGCCGCCGCGGTGGTCGGCATCCCGGCGGGGACGGCCCGCTCACGACTGCACCGCGCCCGGCACCGGCTGCGCGCGGACGCTCCCCTCAAGCTGACAGGAGACCTGGCATGACGGAACGTACTGACCACAGTCTGCTCGACTTCCCCGGTGCTGGGGAGCTGATCGCGGCGGGCGGGGTGGCACCGCCGTCGGCCGGGGCGGTGGACGGCGCGTGGGAGGCGGTGGCGCGGACGGCGAGGGAGGAGGAACGGGCGAGGCCGACAACAGCGCCCCCCACCCGGCTGACGAGCCACCGTGTCCGCCGCCCCCGCAGGCTGCTGGTCGCCGCGGCGGCCGTGGCCGCGATCGCCACGGGCGCCGTCGCGTACCCCGTACTCGACATGGGCGGCGAACCGGCGGCGACGGCGTCGGCGAGCCAGTTCTTCGAGGGCATGGCGGAGGTGGCCGAGGACGCTCCGGCGACGACTCCCGCGTACTGGAAGGTGCGCGTCGAGACGGACAACCAGGACGACGGCAAGCGCACGGACACCAGCTACTTCGACCGCGAGGGCCGCGTCTGGTCGGTCGACGCCGACGGTACGGTCCACGAGCCGCCCGCCGGCGAGGAGGGCAAGGTCAAGAAGTGGCCGGTGGGGAAGAAGTGGCTGACGTGGCCGGAGCTGGAGAAGCTGCCGACCGACGAGAAGACGCTGGCGGCACTCTTCCCGAAGGACGCGCACAGCCGCTTCGACCAGGTAACGATCATGCTGGAGGACTCCCCCGCGAGCCCGGAACTGCGCGCGGCCCTGTTCCGGATCCTCGCGGACACTCCGGGCATGAAGCTGGTGGGTGACGTGCGGGACAGCAAGGGCCGGGCGGGGGTCGCGGTGGAGATCACGCAGAATTCGTGGGTGAGGCTGGGCGAGGGCGAGAACGGAGGCGACGCCGTAACGCTGCGCTCAAAGGACCGCTACATCATCGCCCCCGACACCGGCCTCCTCCTGGAAACGACCCACAAGACCATCGGCCGCGACACCCCGCCGGACCGCTACACCTGGCTGGAGGTGGGTCCGGCGGACCGCGTGGAGTAAGCGGAGGGAGACGGCGAGAAGGGCTCGGACGGCCGACGCCGTCCGTGTCCCGTCGCGGCCTCGTACGCGGCGCCGACGGCGAGAACGGCGCGGTCGGCGCGCGGCGGTCCGACGATCTGCAGGCCCACCGGGAGCCCCGCGGGCGTGAACCCGGCGGGCACGGAGAGCGCGGGGGCGGCGAGGACGGAGAGCAGGTAGGCGGAGCGCATCCAGTCGATGTACGTGTGCTGCAACTGCCCGTCGACGACGTACGGGTACTCCCACTCCACGGGGAACGGCGCGACCTGGCTGACCGGCGCGAGCAGCACGTCGTACCGCTCGAAGAAGCGGACGGCGGCGAGATGGATGCGGGTGCGCTCGGCGGCGGCGCGGGCGAGGTCGGCGCCGCTCAGCCGCCGCCCCTCTTCGATGTTCCGCACAAGGCTGGGCCGCAACGCGTCGCGGGAGCAGTCGAGATGCGCCCCGAGACTCTGCTCAAAGGCCTGCGCACGCAAGACCCGAAAGACGTCATCGGCACCATCAAGATCAGGGCACGCCTCCTCTACGAGACATCCGGCCTCCGCAAACACCTCGACCTGCCCGGCGAGTACGTCACGCACGTCCGACTCGACCGGCACGCGCCCACCCAGATCGGGCGCCCAAGCGACCCGCAGCCCGTGCAGATCCCCTGCGAGAGGTGGTCGCAAGTCCGCGCCAGGGCTGTCAAGGGAGATCGGGGCCCGGGGATCGGGCCCGGCCATGACGGACAGCAGCAACGCGGCATCGGCGACGGTCCGCCCCATCGGCCCCGCGACAGTGAGACTGCCCCAGGCGTCGGTGACCGGGTGGAGGGGGACGCGCCCCGGCGTCGTACGCAGCCCGACCACATTGCAGAAGGAGGCGGGATTGCGCAGCGAGCCGCCCATGTCACTGCCGTCGGCGATCGGTTGCAGCCCGGCGGCGAGTGCGGCGGCCGCCCCGCCACTGCTGCCTCCCGCGCTGCGTCCGAGGTCGTAGGGGTTGCGGGTCGCACCGAAAACGGGATTGAAGGTGTGCGACCCGGCAGCGAACTCCGGAACGTTGGTCTTGCCGATCCGAATGGCCCCGCCCCTCTGGATGCGCTGAACCAGCAACTCATCCTCACCGGGCACGAAGTCGGCGAGGAGCGGGGACCCGTACGTGGTGCGCATGCCGCGGGTGAGGTGGGTGTCCTTGAAGGCGATGGGCAGCCCGTGCAGGGGCCCGGGTTCGGCCCCGCCCGCGAGCCGCTCATCGGCGACGCCGGCCGCGACGAGCGCGCCCTCCGCATCGAGCGAGACGATGGCATTGACGGCGGGGTTGACCTGCTCGATCCGCTCCAGGTGCGCCGCGACGACCTCCCGGGCGGAGAGATCGCGCCGACGGATGAGGCGGACGAGCTCGGTGGCGTCGAGGTGACAGGGGTCCATGGAGGCAGCTTGCCCACGCGCCGACCCACCGAGCCCGGCCCCGGCCTCTCCGTTCAGCAGTGGTACCGAACGGCGAGGATGACGATTTCCTTGTCCGTCATCAGGTAGACGGGACGGTGCTCGTCGTCGATGCGACGCCGCGTCAGCGGGCGCGGCAGGTATTCGCCGGATCGGAGACCGCCTCGGTGATGAACGCGGAGAACTCTCGCTTCCCCACCCGCGCCCGGATCGCCTCCGCAGTCCCCTCCGGCAGCGGCAGGCTCACCCGCGTCGCCGGGCCTTCCCCGATGCCGTACGTTGCCTCGCTCATACCTTGAGCGTGTCAAACGGGTAGAAAAAGTGCACATACCTGGGGAGGGGTCAATGGAGTCCACGGACCTATTGCGACGTTGTGTACGCAAGGGACACTCGGTACTCTTGGGCGCATGACGCAGTCCATGCCCGTAGAGTCCATCCGCGACGTGCGTGCCCACCTGGCGGAAGTCGTGGAGCGCGCTGACCGCGAGGACGTGCCCACCGTGATCACGCGCCGGGGCAAGGAGGTCGCCGCCGTCGTCTCCATCGACGTATTGCGCAAGTACCAGGAATGGGAAGAGCGCGAGATCAACCGGATCATCGACGAGCGCATGGCCGACCCTGCACCCGGCATCCCGATCGAGGACATCATGAGGGAGACGCTGGCGCGCAGTGAGTGAATACCGCACCGTCTTCCGGCCCGAGGCTCAGGACGAACTGCGCAAGATCCCCCGCGCCATGGCGCTCCGCATCCTGGCCAAGCTGACCGAGCTGGAAAGCGATCCGCTCGGCTTCAACACCACCGCACTCGTCTCACAACCGGAACGCCGCCGTTTGCGGGTCGGTGACTACCGGGTCGTATACACGATCGACAACGGAGAACTGGTGGTGTGGGTCGTACACGTCGGTGATCGTTCCACCGCCTACGAGACCTGAGCCGAACCGGCGACGTCGCGTCAGAAGATCCGACACCAATGCAGCACGGGCACGACGAAGGGGCCGCCCCCGGAGGAGTCGACCCCTTCTGACCTGCCTGCTTGACGGGTCACCTGACGTGCAATGACGAGTCCGCTACACGTTGAACCGGAACTCCACCACATCCCCGTCCTGCATCACATACTCCTTGCCCTCCATGCGCGCCTTGCCCGCCGCGCGGGCCTCCGCCACCGAGCCCGTTTCGACCAGGTCCTCGAAAGAGATGACCTCGGCCTTGATGAAGCCCTTCTGGAAGTCCGTGTGGATGACGCCCGCGGCCTCGGGGGCCGTGGCTCCCTGGGGGATCGTCCAGGCGCGGGATTCCTTGGGGCCTGCCGTGAGGTAGGTCTGGAGGCCGAGGGTACGGAAGCCTACGTGGGCGAGGGTGGCGAGGCCGGGCTCTTCCTGGCCTACCGACTGGAGGAGTTCGAGGGCCTCGTCCTCGTCCAGTTCCGCGAGGTCCGACTCCAGCTTCGCGTTGAGGAAGATCGCCTCCGCGGGGGCGACCAGCGCGCTCTGCTCGGCCTTGAACGCGTCGTCCGTCAGCTCGTCCTCGTCCACGTTGAAGACGTAGAGGAAGGGCTTGGTGGTGAGGAGGTGGAGGTCGTGGAGGAGCTCCTCGTTGCCGGAGCCCTGGACGATGCCCGCCGAGAAGAGCGTGTCGCCCTTCTCCAGGATCTCCTTGGCCGCCTCGACCGCCTTCACCTTCGGAGCGATGTCCTTCTTGATGCGCGACTCCTTCTGGAGGCGCGGCAGGACCTTCTCGATCGTCTGGAGGTCCGCGAGGATCAGCTCGGTGTTGATCGTCTCGATGTCGTCCTTGGGCGAGACCTTGCCGTCGACGTGCACGACGTTCTCGTCCTTGAAGGCACGGATGACCTGGCAGATCGCGTCCGACTCGCGGATGTTCGCGAGGAACTTGTTGCCGAGGCCCTCGCCCTCGCTCGCGCCGCGCACGATGCCCGCGATGTCGACGAAGTCGACCGTGGCCGGGAGGACCTTCTGGGAGGAGAAGATCTCGGCCAGTTTCGTGAGGCGGGGGTCGGGGACGCCGACCACTCCCACGTTGGGCTCGATCGTGGCGAACGGGTAGTTGGCCGCCAGCACGTCGTTCTTGGTCAGGGCGTTGAACAGGGTCGACTTGCCGACATTCGGCAGACCGACGATTCCGATCGTGAGCGACACGTTGCGACTTCCCGTACGTGAGGGCTGTGGGTGGACGGCCCGGTGGGCCGAAGCGACCGTGGGGCGATCCCCCAGTCTACGGCGTGCGCCCACCGCCCCCGCCTGCCCGTCGCCTCCGCTTCGAACGGATGGCCAAGGTCGGCTCAAGGGCGTGTCCCGTGCCGGATTCCGCGCCGCGCCCCGCCTAGGTTGGTCCAGTGGAGCAACACAGGACGCGTCCCCCTCAGTCCGGCCCAAGGACCACCTCACCGGCCCGGCCCCGCCGGCCTTCCCCGCTGCCCCCGCAGGGCCGGCCCGCCGCGGCCGGCACGACGTACCGGTCCACGCCCCGCCCGCGCCGTCCCGTTCCGCCGTTCGTCCGGGCCCTGCGCAGAGCCCCCCTGTACCGCGCGCTGCGGCGCATGCCCAACCCCCGCCTGACCGGGCTCGGCAGCGGCCTCTTCTGCACGGCCGTGATGTTCCTGCTCGCCTGCCTGCTGCATCTGATCGGGGACGGTTCCGTCGTCGCGTACGGCGTGCTGTTCGTACCCGTCGCCGCGTTGACGGCCCTGTGGGTGCGCCCCGCCGACCTGGTCACCGCTCCCGTGGCCGTGCCGATCGCCTTCGCCGCCGGGGTGCTGCCCGTCGCGGAGGGCACGGCCGGGTTCGGCGGTCGGCTCATGGGGCTCGTGACGACGCTGGCCCTCCAGGCCGGCTGGCTGTACGGCGGGACGCTCGTCGCCGGGCTCATCGTGACCGTACGGAAGATCCGGCTGATGGTGTTGCGGAGGCAGGGGCGATCGGCGGCCCTGGCTGAGGGGCGTGCGGCGCCGCCCCATGCGCAGGCTCAGGCGCAGGCTCAGGCGCGAGGAGGCGGGGGCGGAGGCGGGGCTTCCGTGGGGAGTAGTGGGAAGCGGCTGCCCACCGCCTAGGCCCGCGCCACGCGCGCTACGCCTCCGCCGCCCCCATCGCCGCTCCCACGATCCCCGCGTTGTTCTGCAGCTGCGCCGGGACGATCTCCGCCGAGATGCCCTCGATGAGCGGCAGGAACTTCTCCGACTTGCGGCTGACACCGCCGCCGATGATGAACAGCTCGGGCGAGAACAGCATCTCCACATGCGCGAGGTACTTCTGTACGCGCCGCGCCCAGTGCTCCCAGCTCAGGTCCTCGTCCTCGCGCGCCTTGGATGAGGCCTTCTTCTCCGCGTCGTGGCCGCGCAGCTCCAGGTGGCCGAGCTCCGTGTTCGGGACCAGGCGGCCGCCGGTGAACAGCGCGCTGCCGATGCCCGTGCCGAGGGTGAGCAGGATGACCGTGCCCGTACGGCCGCGGCCCGCGCCGAAGTGCATCTCGGCGACGCCTGCCGCGTCCGCGTCGTTCAGTACGGTGACCTTGGCGCCGCCCAGCCGTTCGGAGACGAGTTTCTGGATGTCCGTGCCGATCCAGCTCTTGTCCACGTTGGCGGCGGTACGAGCCGTGCCGTTGGTGATCACGCCGGGGAAGGTCGCGCCCACGGGGCCCGTCCAGCCGAAGTGCTGGACGACCTCGCACACGCCGTCGACCACCGCATCCGGGGTCGATGGTTGTGGGGTCAGCACCTTGTGGCGCTCTTCTGTCAGGTCTCCACGATCCAGGTCAACGGGAGCGCCCTTGATCCCGGATCCGCCGATGTCCACACCGAAGATCTGCATGGTTCCCACCGTACGGCGCCCGCGCCGTAGACGCGGGACGGCCCGGCCGCCTCAGCTCTGCGACAGCTCCGCCGCCTCCGCGCGCAGGTCCCTGCGGAGCTCCTTGGGCAGCGAGAAGGTGATGGACTCGTCGGCCGTCTTGACGGTCTCCACGTCACCGTAGCCCCGCTCGGCGAGCCACTCGATGACGCCGTCCACCAGCACGTCCGGGACCGAGGCGCCCGAGGTCAGGCCGACCGTGGTCACGCCCTCCAGCCACGCCTCGTCGATCTCGCCGGCGTTGTCCACCAGGTACGAGGCGGCGGCGCCCGAGTCCAGGGCGACCTCGACCATGCGGATGGAGTTCGAGGAGTTCTTGGAGCCGACGACGATGACCAGCTCGGCGTCCTCGGCGAGCTTCTTCACCGCGATCTGACGGTTCTGCGTCGCGTAGCAGATGTCGTCGCTGGGCGGCGAGAGCAGGTTCGGGAACTTGCCCTTCAGGGCGTCGACCGTCTCCATGGTCTCGTCCACGGAGAGGGTGGTCTGGGAGAGCCAGACGACCTTGTCCGGGTCGCGGACCTCGACGTTCGCGACGTCCTCGGGGCCGTCGACCAGCGTGATGTGGTCGGGCGCCTCACCCGACGTACCGATGACTTCCTCGTGGCCCTCGTGCCCGATGAGGAGGATGTCGTAGTCCTCCTTGGCGAACCGGACCGCTTCCTTGTGGACCTTCGTGACCAGCGGGCACGTCGCGTCGATGGTGGCGAGCTTGCGCTCGGCGGCCTCCGCGTGGACGGTCGGGGCCACGCCGTGCGCGGAGAACATCACGATGGAGCCCTCGGGCACCTCCGCCGTCCGGTCGACGAAGATCGCGCCCTTCTTCTCCAGGGTCTGCACGACGTACTTGTTGTGGACGATCTCGTGGCGTACGTAGATCGGGGCCCCGTACTGCTCCAGGGCCTTCTCGACGGCGATCACGGCACGGTCCACGCCCGCGCAGTAGCCACGGGGAGCGGCGAGCAGGACACGGCGGGAGCCAGGCGTAGCAGTCATGCCCCCCATCGTAAGGCCGCGTCCAGCGCGTCAAAGATCGCCCGGTTGGGGACACTGGGACCTGCGTTGATCTACGCGTCGCTGCGTCGCTCTGACGGCGCTCCACGGAGGCACGGAGGCACGATGTCCGGACAGTCCGCCAGTACGGGAGCCCACGCCGAGCCCGCGGGGCCCGCGGGGGGCACTGAGCCTCCACAGGGTGACGGGCTGCGGCGCAGCCTCGGCTTCCGCGACCTCGTCGTCTACGGACTGCTGTTCATCGCCCCCATGGCGCCGGTCGGCGTCTTCGGGACGCTGGACGCGAAGTCGCACGGCGCCGTCGCCCTCGTCTATCTGATCGCCACAGTCGCCATGGCGTTCACCGCGTTCAGTTACGCGCAGATGGTGCGGGTCGTCCCCCAGGCGGGGTCCGTGTTCGCCTACGCGCGCGCGGGACTCGGCAAAGGGCCCGGGTTCATCGCCGGGTGGATGGCGATGCTCGACTACCTCCTGATCCCGGCGGTCGCGTACCTCTTCTCCGGCATCGCCATGAACTCGCTGGTGCCGTCGGTGTCCCGGTGGGTGTGGACGGCCCTCGCGGTGCTCATCACGACCGCGCTGAACCTGTGGGGCGTGCGGACGGCGGCGCGGGTCGGATTCGCGGTGCTCGCCCTGGAGGTCGTGGTCCTGCTCGTCTTCGTCGTGGCGGCGGCGGTCGTACTGATCAGGGACGGTGCGCAGCGTGACTGGCTGTCGCCGCTGGCCGGGGACGGGTCGCAGGGCGCGTTCGCGCTGTCGGCGGTGGTCGGCGCGGTGTCGATCGCGGTCCTCTCCTACTTGGGCTTCGACGCGATCGCCTCCTTCGCGGAGGAGGTGACGGGCGGGTCGGCGAAGGTCGCGCGGGCGGTGCTGGTGTGTCTCGCGCTCGCGGGCTTCCTCTTCATCCTCCAGACGTACCTGGTGGCCCTCCTGGAGCCGCTGTCCTCGGCCGAGCTCGCGTCGGATCCGGGGAAGCAGGGCACGGCGTTCTACGACGCGGTGGACTCGGCCGCGGGGTCGTGGCTGCACGATCTGGTGGCCGCGAGCAAGGCGATCGGGGCGGCGTTCGCCGCGCTGGCGGGGCAGGCGGCTGCGGGGCGGCTGCTGTTCGCGATGGCGCGGGACCGGCGGCTGCCGAAGGCCCTCTCCAAGACGGACTCCGGTACGCCGCGGGTCGCGCTGCTGTGTGCGGCGGTCATCACGATGGTGGCGGCGGTGTGGGCGGCGCGGCGCGACGACGGGATGGACCACCTGGTGTCGGTGGTCGACATCGGGGCGCTCACGGCGTTCCTGCTGCTCCACGCGAGCGTGGTGGGCTGGTTCGCGCTGCGCCACCGGGACGCGGCGTTCAGCTTTTGGCGGCATGTGCTGGTACCCGTGCTGGGGGCGGCGATCGTGGTCGCGGTGATCTGGGAGGCGTCCGGGTCTGCGCAGGTGATGGGCGCGGTGTGGCTCGGGGTGGGGTTGGTTGTCCTGCTGGCGCAGGGGCGAGGTCTGGCGCGGGGGCCTTTGCGGGGTTGAGTGCGGGTCCCGTGTGGTTGCTCGCGCAGTTCCTCGCGCCCCTGGGGGCCTGCGGTTGACTGTCGGGTGCGGGTCCCGTGTGGTTGCTCGCGCAGTTCCTCGCGCCCCTGGGGGCCTGCGGTTGACTGTCGGGTGCGGGTCCCGGGTGGTTGCTCGCGCAGTTCCTCGCGCCCCTTGGCGGCGACTGGCCCCCTGGCCCCCGTGTCGCTGAGCCGCGACAAGGTGGGGGGATCGGGCGTGCCGGGGGTTGTCGGTGGGGGCCGTTACGCTCGGTGTATGGCTCTCAACACGTCCGCCGACGCGCCCATCCCCGTCGGCGAGGTGTCGCGGCTCATCGGGGGATGGATCGACCGGCTCGGTGCCGTCTGGGTCGAGGGGCAGATCACGCAGCTGTCCCGCAGGCCCGGCGCCGGCGTCGTCTTCATGACGTTGCGCGACCCGTCGCACGACATCTCCGTGAGCGTCACCTGCTACCGGCAGGTGTTCGACGCCGTGGCGGACGTCGTGTCCGAGGGTGCCCGCGTCGTCGTACGCGCGAAGCCGGAGTGGTACGAGCGGCGGGGTCAGCTGTCGCTGCGGGCCGCCGAGATAAAGCCCGTCGGCGTCGGTGAGCTGCTCGCCCGGATCGAGCAGCTCAAGAAGAGCCTGGGGGCCGAGGGTCTCTTTTCGCCCGAGCGCAAGAAGACGCTGCCGTTTCTGCCCCAGCTCATCGGGCTCGTCACCGGCCGCGCGTCCGCCGCCGAGCGCGACGTCCTGGAGAACGCACGGCACCGCTGGCCCGCCGTCCGCTTCGAGGTGCGCAACGTCCCCGTCCAGGGTGTCCACGCCGTGCCGCAGGTCGTGCAGGCCGTACAGGACCTGGACGCTCACAACGAAGTCGACGTGATCATCGTGGCGCGCGGCGGCGGCAGCGTCGAGGACCTGCTGCCGTTCTCGGACGAGCAGCTCGTGCGCGCGGTCGCCGCGTGCCGTACGCCGGTCGTGTCCGCCATCGGCCACGAGCCGGACAACCCGCTCCTGGACCACGTCGCGGACCTGCGCGCCTCCACGCCCACCGACGCCGCGAAGAGGGTCGTGCCGGACGTCGGCGAGGAGTACGAACGCGTGCAGTGGCTCCGCGACCGCGCCCGGCGCAGCATGGACGGCTACCTGGAGCGCGAGGCCCGCGGCCTCACGCACGCCCTGGCCCGCCCCTGCATGGAGCACCCGCACCGCATGGTCGAGGAGCGCGAGGAGCAGGTCGCCGCGCTGGTCGACCGCAGTCGGCGGACGCTCGGGCATCTTCTGGACCGCGCGGGCTCGGAGTTGACGCACACCCACGCGCGCGTGGTGGCCCTCTCCCCAGCCGCGACCCTTCAGAGGGGGTACGCGGTGCTCCAGAAGGCGGACGGTTCGGTCGTCCGCGCCCCCGAGGACGTGGACGCCGACGACGAGCTCAGGGCGCGCGTCGCCGAGGGCGACTTCACCGTACGAGCCGTATGAGCTGTACAGGGCACTGCGAGACGCGCGCGCAAAGCGCCAACAATGACGAGAATTAGGGTGGGCGCATGACCAGCACAACGGACGACCGCACCGGCTCCACGGACGCGCTCGGCTACGAGCAGGCGCGGGACGAGCTCATCGAGGTGGTGCGCCGCCTGGAGACCGGCGGCACGACCCTGGAGGAGTCGCTCGCCCTGTGGGAGCGCGGCGAGGAGCTGGCGAAGATCTGCCGACGCTGGCTCGACGGCGCCCGCGCCCGGCTCGACGCCGCCCTGGCGGGCCCGGAGATGGACGACGAGACGGACGGCGGGTCAGGCGCCGACAACGACGCCAACGACGTCTGAGCCAAAACAGCGCTGACCTGCGGTTTGTGAACCGGATCACGCAGGTCCGGTTTTGATTGAAAGTTGAACAGTGGCGGCGTACTGTCGTAGACGCGAGCCCGGTGACGGGTTCCGCAGACACCCCGTACGTTCAAGAAGGTTGATCCATGTCTCTCGCACTTGACCCCGCCGCCCAGGACCTGCTCTTCCGCGAGGCCCGCACCGCGAACACCTTCACCGACGAGCCGGTCACCGACGAGCAGGTCCAGGCCATCTACGACCTGGTCAAGTACGGCCCGACCGCCTTCAACCAGTCGCCGCTGCGCGTCACCCTGGTCCGCTCCCCCGAGGCCCGCGAGCGCCTGGTGCAGCACATGGCCGAGGGCAACCGCCCGAAGACGGCCGCCGCGCCGCTCGTCGCGATCCTCTCCGCGGACAACGAGTTCCACAACGAGCTCCCCGCCCTGTTCCCGCACTTCCCGCAGGCCAAGGACGCCTTCTTCGCCGAGCGCCCGGTCCGTGAGCAGGCCGCCCAGCTGAACGCCGCGCTCCAGGCCGCGTACTTCATCGTCGGCGTCCGCGCCGCCGGTCTGGCCGCCGGTCCGATGACGGGTTACGACCCGGCCGGCCTCCAGAAGGAGTTCCTGGACGACGACCACACCCCGCTGATGGTCGTCAACATCGGCAAGCCGGGCGACGACGCCTGGTTCCCGCGCTCCCCGCGCCTGTCCTACGACGACGTCGTCACCACGGTCTGACACGAGACACACGAAAGGGCCCCCGGCACGCCGCCGGGGGCCCTTCGCGTATCCACAGCCGAACGGTCAGGACATCTTCAGCGACTCGGCCATCTTCGCCAGCTGGTCGAAGGACGCCGTGCCCGTGACCACCGTCGTGGCGCCCTCCCCCTCGATCACCAGGGCGTCGTACTTCGAGCCCTCGTAGCGCTGCCAGGTGCGGCCGCCGATCTCCTCGGCGGCCTCGGTCTTCGAGGCGTTCTGCGTGACCCTCTTGATGAACGCCGACGGCTTCTCCGTCGACTGCTCGAGCGCCACGTACTCCTCGTCCGGGTCGAGGAAGCCCAGGTGCCAGGTGTCGTGGTCGGCGCCGTTGAACCGCACGGACGTCGGCTTCCACGCCTTGGCCAGGCCTTCGGGCGCCGCCACCGGGTAGGCCGCGGCCCTGCGGGCCGTCAGGAGCTCCACGCGGTAGTCGACCCGCTTCACGGAGCTCTTGGACTCGTTGTGCGGGATGAAGATGTAGATCACACCCGCGGCGAGTGCGATCACCACCAACGACCACAGCATGTTCTTGACGGTCTGAGTGCCTTGTCTGCCTGCCACGCCCCCATGGTCTCAGGCGCGGACCGCGCGTCTTCCCCCGGTCCAGGCATCGGCCGACCCCGCCCGCTCATGCGTGGGGCCCTCTGCTCATTTTGTCGGCCTACGGATAGAGTCGTGCACAATCCCTCATCCGGCCGTCGTCGTATCAAGCAGAAAGGTGCGCTCCGATGACCGAGCATCATCTCCCTTCCGAGCTCGAGGTTTCTCCCGAGGCTCCCGACCGCAACCTCGCCCTGGAGCTCGTCCGGGTCACCGAGGCCGCCGCCATGGCCGCAGGCCGCTGGGTCGGCCGCGGCGACAAGAACGGCGCCGACGGTGCCGCCGTGCGGGCCATGCGGACCCTCGTCCACACCGTCTCGATGAACGGCATCGTCGTCATCGGCGAGGGCGAGAAGGACGAAGCCCCGATGCTCTTCAACGGAGAGCGCATCGGCGACGGCACCGGCGCCGAGGTCGACATCGCCGTCGACCCGATCGACGGCACGACGCTCTGTGCGAAGGGCATGCCGAACGCCATCGCGGTGCTCGCCGCCGCCGACCGCGGCGCCATGTTCGACCCGTCCGCCGTCTTCTACATGGACAAGCTGGTCACCGGCCCCGAAGCCGCGGATTACGTGGACATCAACGCGCCCGCCGCGGTCAACATCCGCCGCGTCGCCAAGGCCAAGAACTCCTCGCCCGAGGACGTCACGGTCATGATCCTGGACCGGCCCCGCCACGAGGGCATCGTCAAGGAGATCCGCGAGACCGGCGCCCGCATCAAGTTCATCTCGGACGGCGACGTCGCGGGCTCGGTCATGGCCGTCCGCGAGGGCACGGGCGTCGACCTGCTGATGGGCATCGGCGGCACCCCCGAGGGCATCATCTCGGCCTGCGCCATCAAGTGCCTGGGCGGCACCATCCAGGGCAAGCTGTGGCCCAAGGACGACGAGGAGCGCCAGCGCGCCATCGACGCCGGCCACGACCTGGACCGCACGCTCTCCACGGACGACCTGGTCAAGGGCGACAACGTCTTCTTCGTCGCCACCGGCATCACCGACGGCGAACTGCTCCAGGGCGTCCGCTACCGCGCGGCGACCGCTTCGACGTCGTCCCTGGTCATGCGCTCCAAATCGGGCACGATCCGGAAGATCGACTCCGACCACCGGCTGTCGAAGCTGCGCGCGTACAGCGCGGTCGACTTCGACCGCGCCAAGTAGGACCACCGGCAGCCGTACCTGGCAGCCGTGCCAGGCAGCCGTACGTCGATGGGGGCGCCCCGTGCGGGGGACGCCCCCATCGTCGTACGCGCATACGGGTGCACGCGGTCTGCCGTGTGCGCGCGGCCTATCCCGCCGCGGCTATCCCCGTCGCGTGCGCCGCCTTCTGCAGCTCCAGGTCGCGCCTGCGGCGGCGGGCCAGGACCACGCGGCGCTCGGCGGCGGTGAGGCCGCCCCACACGCCGTACGGCTCCGGTTGCAGGAGTGCGTGCTCGCGGCACTCGACCATGACGGGACAGCGGGCGCAGACGCGCTTGGCGGCCTCCTCGCGGGAGAGCCGCGCCGCGGTGGGTTCCTTGGACGGGGCGAAGAAGAGTCCGGCCTCGTCACGGCGGCACACGGCCTCCGTGTGCCACGGGGCGTCATCGTCCCGATCTCGCACTGGCTCACGCTGGGCCGGGACAGCGGCGACCTGCAGAGACTGGTGCGACGACGGTTGCAGCACGGTCTACTCCTGACGACGGCTTCGCGAGCGAGAGACGATGCAGCAAGCTCTACCCGCTGTGTGCGCGCCTATGCACTGAGTTCCGATGTCCGGAAGTCCGGACTCCCCGCGCCCCCCGAACGCTCCCGCGTGCGCCCTCAGTGTCCGAGGTGCTTGCGCAGCTGCTGGTGCAGATCGCGGACGAGCTTGCCGCGCTTGGGGCGGGCCTCGATGCTGCCCATGATCGCCACGCCGTCCACGAAGACGACGGGGGCGTCCCGGTCCGGCGAGTCGAGCGTGTCCACCTCATAGCTGCCGAGGACGCCCGTGCCGCTGCCGCGCAGCGAGACGTTCTCCGGGACGTGGACCTCGACCGAGCCGAAGATCGCGAACGCCTTGATGACGACCTGGCGGTGCTCGAAGATCGCCTCGCTCAGGTCGATCTCGACGCTGCCGAACACGGCGTACGCGTGGGTGCGCCGCCCCACGCGCCAGCGGCCGCGGCGCACCGAGCCGCTCAGCACCGCGACGAGGTTCTCGTCCGCGACCGGCGGGACGACGCCCGGGGACGGACGGGACGGTGCGGGCTCGGGGGCGGGGCGGCGGGCGGACGGCTGCTCGTGCGCCGCGGGCAGGTCCCGCACCAGCGGTTCGAGCTCGGCCATGGTCTTGGCGCGGTACACCCCGTCGATCCGCTCCGCGTGCTCCTCGGCGGTCAGGCGGCCTTCGGCCAGGGCCTCCCGGAGTATGTCCGCGGTGCGGTCCCGGTCGGCGTCGGAGGCACGGAGCGCTGAGGGCTGCTGCTTTTCGAGGTCCACACCGGCAGCGTACCCAAACGCGATAGATCGCGACTACCCCTGTGGACAACTGTGGACAACCGGCTGTGGGCTACTGAGCCTTACCTCACAAACCCGTCCGGGTCAGCGCGCTCTACGCTGGTTGACGCGTTGCCAATGGAGGTCGCGCCGCTGTCTGCCGAGTGAGGAATGGCCGTAATGCCAGAGTTTGAGTACTCCGATCTGCTCCCCCTGGGAGAGGACACCACGCCGTACCGGCTGGTGACCGCCGAGGGTGTCTCCACCTTCGAGGCCGACGGGCGGACGTTCCTCAAGGTCGACCCGGAGGCCCTGCGCGAGCTCGCCGCCGAGGCCATCCACGACATCCAGCACTATCTGCGGCCCGCGCACCTCGCCCAGCTGCGGCGCATCGTCGACGACCCCGAGGCGTCGGGCAACGACAAGTTCGTGGCGCTCGACCTGCTGAAGAACGCAAACATCGCGGCGGCCGGCGTGCTCCCGATGTGCCAGGACACCGGCACCGCCATCGTCATGGGCAAGCGCGGCCAGAACGTCCTCACCGAAGGTGAGGACGAGAAGGCGCTCTCCAAGGGCATCTTCGACGCGTACACGAAGCTGAACCTGCGCTACTCCCAGATGGCCCCGCTGACCATGTGGGAGGAGAAGAACACCGGCTCCAACCTCCCGGCGCAGATCGAGCTGTACGCGACCGACGGCGGCGCCTACAAGTTCCTCTTCATGGCCAAGGGCGGCGGCTCCGCCAACAAGTCGTTCCTCTACCAGGAGACGAAGGCCGTCCTGAACGAGGCCTCCATGATGAAGTTCCTGGAGGAGAAGATCCGTTCGCTGGGTACGGCCGCGTGCCCGCCCTACCACCTGGCGATCGTTGTCGGCGGCACGTCCGCCGAGTTCGCCCTGAAGACCGCGAAGTACGCCTCCGCGCACTACCTGGACGAGCTGCCCGCCGAGGGCTCCCCCACCGGCCACGGCTTCCGGGACAAGGAGCTGGAGGAGAAGGTCTTCGAGCTGACGCAGAAGATCGGCATCGGCGCGCAGTTCGGCGGCAAGTACTTCTGCCACGACGTGCGCGTGGTGCGCCTGCCCCGGCACGGCGCCTCGCTGCCCGTCGCCATCGCCGTCTCCTGCTCGGCGGACCGCCAGGCCACCGCGAAGATCACCGCGGAGGGCGTCTTCCTGGAGCAGCTGGAGACGGACCCGGCGCGCTTCCTTCCGGAGACCACGGACGAGCACCTGGGCGAGAGCGACGAGTCCGCCGACGTCGTGAAGATCGACCTCAACCAGCCCATGGACGACATCCTCGCCGAGCTCACCAAGCACCCGGTGAAGACCCGTCTCTCGCTCACCGGACCGCTGGTCGTGGCCCGCGACATCGCGCACGCCAAGATCAAGGAGCGGCTCGACGCGGGCGAGGAGATGCCGCAGTACCTGAAGGACCACCCCGTGTACTACGCGGGCCCCGCGAAGACCCCCGAGGGTTACGCGTCCGGCTCCTTCGGGCCGACCACCGCCGGGCGCATGGACTCCTACGTGGAGCAGTTCCAGGCCGCGGGCGGCTCCAAGGTCATGCTCGCCAAGGGCAACCGGAGCAAGCAGGTCACCGACGCGTGCGACGCGCACGGCGGCTTCTACCTCGGCTCGATCGGCGGCCCCGCCGCGCGTCTCGCGCAGGACTGCATCAAGAAGGTCGAGGTCGTCGAGTACGAGGAGCTCGGCATGGAGGCGGTCTGGAAGATCGAGGTCGAGGACTTCCCGGCGTTCATCGTCGTCGACGACAAGGGCAACGACTTCTTCCAGAACCCCGCTCCGGAGCCGACGTTCACGCACATCCCGGTGCGCGGACCGGGCCTGGCATAGCACTACGGAGGGGCCCTCTTGCCGAAGAGGGCCCCTCCGTAGACCTCAGGCGAACCGCTGGTTCGCCGCCCCCGTGCACTTCTGGAGCCGCAGCGGCTCCTTGGGCCCGGCCAGCGTCAGGCAGAGCCCGTTCGCGGCGGCGGGACGCACCGTCTCCGCCTCGCGGACGAACTTCTGGTTGCCGCCGCCGTGGCAGTTCCAGAGCGTGACCGCGGTGCCTTCCTTGTACGCGCTGTCGGGCACGTCCAGGCACCGGTCCTGGGTGAGGCCGGTGTGCAGCGAGCGCTGTCCACCAGGGGCGCCGTCGTACCACCAGGTCTGGTTGCGGTTGCCGGTGCAGTCCCAGCCCTGGACCTTCGTGCCGTTGCGGCTCTTCGAGGCGTCGACGTCGACGCAGGTGCCGGTGGCCGCGTTCTTCAGGGGCCGGTACGCGTCGTCCCAGGCACCCTCGTACAGCTTCGGGCTGCCCGTGCTCGCGGGGTCGGCGCAACTGCCCTCGCGCTTGTCGGAGTTGTAGATCTGGGTGAGGCAGGACGCGAAGGCGGCGTGGCCGCGGGCGTTGGGGTGGAAGGACTGGCGCACCGAGTTGGAGTCCGGCGGGAACGGGTTGGACAGGTCCACGTAGAGACCGCGCGCCCAGGTGTCCTCCATGCAGACCTCGTGGCCGTGGAAGAGCCGCGAGTTGTCGAGGTAGGTGGCGCCCGCGTTCCGTGCGGCCTTGCGCATGCCGGTCTCGAAGGCCGGTACCGCGATGTTGCGGCCCCACTCGGTGTCGGAGTCGTAGCCGAGCCCGCCGCAGGCCGGCTTGCCGGGGAACTTCGGGTTGTCGCGGAAGTCCGGGCCGATGGGGCTCGGGTAGCCCATGGCGACGAGTTTGTAGTCGCCCTCCTGGTAGCCCGCGTCCTTCATGACGGTCTTCAGGTCGCGGATGGACTGCTCGACCTTGGGGACGAGGGCGTCGACGCGTGCCTGCCAGCCGTCGTTGTACTTGCCGGCGCAGGGCCCCTGGAGGAGCAGGTAGCGGGTGACGCAGTCCGTCATCACCGGGGCGAACTGGAGGTCGTCGTTGGCGCCGATGACGAGCAGGATCGTCTTGATCTTTGTGTTGCGCGCCTTGACTGCGAGGTTGTCGCTCTGGACGAGCTCGTCAACGTACTGCTTCTGACCGCCGATCTTGATGTTGACGGTCTGCGCGCCCGAGCAGGCGACGTTGTACGTCACGTCGGCGGGGATGCCGGTGCGGTGGATCGCGGCGTCCGGCGAGCGGTGACACCAGTTGTCGGGGCCGTCCGTGCCCGGTTCGTACGTGCCGACGCCCTCACCGGAGATCTCGCTGTCCCCGAGCGAGATCAGGCCGGTCTTGCGGTCGGCCATGGGGCGCTCCGAGGGGCTGCCGTAGAGCTTGGTGGCCTCGGCCGCCCGGACCTTCTCCAGCTCGGGCGGCAGCGGCGTCGCCGCGGTCGCCTTCGCCCCGCTGCCGTCCGCCGCCTGGGCGGGTACGGCCGCGGCCGTGCCGAGCACGGCGGCCATCGCGACGGCCGCCGCGAACGAACATCGCAGCCGCCCCCTGCCGCCGTTTGGCCCGCTGCGTCTGATGCGCTTCATTGCGCCTCCCCGGTGTGGTGTTACCCAGGGTTTTTACTGGTCAGTAGCAGTCTTGGGAATACCTGGAACAAGACAAGTGCTCAACTTTCTACGGGGTTTGAGCGGAGAGGTAGGTTCAGCGCATGACCAGCGACGCCAGCGACGGCCACACCGGCGAGTACCGGACCGAGCACGACTCCATGGGCGAGGTACGGGTCCCCGCGCACGCCAAATGGCGCGCCCAGACCCAGCGCGCGGTGGAGAACTTCCCCATCTCGGGCCAGGTCCTGGAGCGCGCCCACATCGCCGCGCTCGCCCGGATCAAGGCGGCCGCCGCCAAGGTCAACGCGGAGCTCGGGGTGGTCGACAAGGACGTCGCCGACGCCATCGCGGACGCGGCGGCCGAGGTCGCCGACGGGCGCTGGGACGACCACTTCCCCGTCGACGTCTTCCAGACCGGCTCGGGCACGTCGTCGAACATGAACACCAACGAGGTACTCGCCACCCTCGCGACGGAGCGCCTCGGCCGCGACGTGCACCCCAACGACCACGTCAACGCCTCGCAGTCCTCGAACGACGTCTTCCCTTCCTCGATCCACATCGCGGCGACGGGCGCGGTCAGCAACGACCTGATCCCCGCACTCGAACACCTCGCCGCCGCCCTGGAGCGCAAGGCCGAGGAGTTCTCGGACGTCGTGAAGTCCGGGCGCACGCACCTCATGGACGCGACGCCGGTGACGCTCGGCCAGGAGTTCGGCGGGTACGCGGCCCAGATGCGGTACGGCGTCGAGCGGCTCCGCGCCTCGCTCCCCCGCCTCGCCGAACTGCCGCTGGGCGGCACGGCCGTGGGCACCGGCATCAACACCCCGCCCGGCTTCTCCGCGGCCGTCATCGCCGAGGTCGCACGGACCACGGGGCTGCCGCTGACCGAGGCGCGCGACCACTTCGAGGCGCAGGGCGCGCGGGACGGCATCGTCGAGACCAGCGGACAGCTGCGCACGATCGGCGTCGGCCTGACGAAGATCGCGAACGATCTGCGGTGGATGGCGTCGGGCCCGCGCACCGGCCTCGCCGAGATCAGCCTGCCGGACCTCCAGCCCGGCTCCTCGATCATGCCCGGCAAGGTCAACCCGGTCATCCCGGAGGCCGCCCTGATGGTCGCCGCGCAGGTCACCGGCGCTGACGCGACGGTCGCGGCGGCGGGCGCGGCAGGCAACTTCGAGCTGAACGTCATGCTGCCGGTCATCGCCAAGAACGTCCTGGAGTCCGTCCGGCTCCTCGCCAACGTGGCGCGCCTGCTCGCCGACCGCACCGTCGACGGCATCACCGCGCACCGCGAGCGGGCCAGGGAGTACGCGGAGTCGTCGCCGTCCGTCGTGACGCCCCTGAACAAGTACATCGGGTACGAGGAGGCGGCGAAAGTCGCCAAGAAGTCCCTCGCCGAACGGAGGACGATCCGCGAGGTCGTCCTCGAATCCGGGTACGTCGAGCGGGGCGACCTCACCCTGGAACAGCTGGACGAGGCGCTGGACGTCCTGCGGATGACGCATCCGTAGCGATACCGCCTACCGGCACAGGCGGACGTCTAGTATCTGTGCATGACAGACCTCGACGGGAAGACGGCGGCCGGCGGCGGGGCGGCGCGGTGGGCGCCCGGGGACCACATCCTGTGGCGGTACCGGGAGAACTCCGGGAACCGGGTCCACATCTGCCGCCCCGTCACCGTCGTGCGGGACACCGACGAGCTGCTCGCCGTGTGGCTGGCGCCCGGCACCGAGTGCGTGAAGCCGGTGCTCGCCGACGGCACGTCCGTGCACGACGAGCCGCTGGCCACCCGCTACACCAAGCCGCGCACCGTCCGCCGCGACCGCTGGTTCGGCACCGGCGTCCTGAAGCTGGCGAGGCCGGACGAGCCGTGGTCGGTCTGGCTGTTCTGGGAGCCGGGCTGGCAGTTCAGGAGCTGGTACGTCAATCTGGAGGAGCCGCGGACCCGTTGGGCCGGAGGCGTGGACTCCGAGGATCACTTTCTGGACATCTCCGTGAGCCCGGACCGCAGCTGGCGCTGGCACGACGAGGACGAGTTCGCCGAGGCCCGCAGGGCCGGTCTGATGGACGCGGACAAGGCCGCCGACGTACGTGCGGCGGGCCGCGCCGCGCTCGACGTGATCGCCGCTTGGGGGGCGCCGTTTTCGGACGGCTGGCAGCACTGGCGTCCCGATCCGTCCTGGGTCGTACCGTCCCTTCCGGATGACTGGGACCGTACACCCGCGCATGTGACGTCATGAGACCCTTGATGCGCCCCCGTGGTTCAAACGTAGGATCGTCCTCCGCAAGGGCGCACAGCAGTAACTCCGAGGGTCTGCGCGGTGCCTGACAGGAAGTCATTGAGGGGCGGCAGAACGTGAGCGAGGACCGCAGAGGTCAGGCCGAGGCCTTTGACGCCATCGGGCAGCACTACGACGACGCCTTCCCGCACAAGGAGGGTCAGCTGGCCGCGGGGCGCCACCTCGTGGCGGCGCTACCGGCGGGTTCCCGCATCCTCGACGTGGGCTGCGGCACCGGCCTTCCGACCGCACGGCAACTGACCGAATCCGGCCACTCGGTGCTCGGCACGGACATCTCTACGGGCATGCTTGAGCTGGCGGGAAAGAACGTGCCGGCCGCCGAGTTCCGGCAGCTCGACATCGCCGAGCTGCGGGCCGAAGGCCCCGGCGGAGTCGGCAGGTTCGACGGCATCGCGTGCTTCTTCGCCCTCCTGATGCTGCCGCGCGCCGAGATCCCCGAAGCGCTGCGGCTGCTGCACGGCCTGCTGCGACCGGGAGGCCTGATGGAGCTGTCCATGGTCGAGGCCGACCTGGACGACGCCGCGATTCCGTTCCTGGGGCACACAATCCGGGTATCGGGTTACCTGGCAGACGAACTGCGGCAGGTCGTGCGGGACGCGGGATTCGAGATCACCGGCGAGGACACGTATGCGTACGCTCCCGCAAGCACCGACGCACCACCCGAGCACCAGGTCTTTCTGCACTGCCGACGCGGCTGAGCAACGTGCAATGGACGGCGCGCACCGCGCGCAGCCCCGGACGGACGGATTCAAAACGCGTGACGGAGCACCTCACCCCCCACGAGGGTCGCAAGGCACCAGCTGCCCGGCCGACCGCCCCCGCGGATGCCCGCGGGGCGCTGCTGCGTTCCCCGGAGACTTCGGAGGGCGGTGGCAGCACAGCCGTGCCGTCCTCCGGTGAGCACACCCAGTCCCCGGCCGCCGAGCCCGACCCGCACCGGCCGCGCCCCGTGCCCGAGAGCGGCGTGCCGTCGCAGTCGGGCCCCGCACCCGTGGGGCCGCCGGACGGCGAGGAGCGGCGCTCCGGTCAGTCGAGGCCGCCCGGCGCGGGCCCGGTGGCCATGCGGCGCGACGGCGACCGGCTGCGCTTCGTGGGCGCCGCGACCCGGCGCATCGCCCGCGGCATCGACCTCGACGAGATCGTGATGGGCCTGTGCCGGGCGACGGTGCCGACGTTCTCCGACGCGATCCTGGTCTACCTGCGCGATCCGCTGCCGGTCGGCGACGAGCGGCCCACGGGTCCGCTGGTGCTGCGGCTGCGCCGCTCCGACCGGCTGCGCTCCATCGAGGAGGGCGAGGAGCCGGACACCGACGGCGGCAGCACGCTGCCCGCGCTGCAGATGGTGCAGCCCGACATCACCGACGTGATGGGCAGCGCCGAGCTGTGCGAGGTGCGGCCCGGCGGCGCGCTCGCCGAGGTGCTGCGCGGAGTGCGCCCGGTCTTCGCCGACTCGGCGGCGGCGCGCGCCGCGCTGCCCGAACTGCTCGGCGAGGGCCGCACCCTGCCGGGCGGACAGCGGGGAATCCTCGCGCCGCTGCGGGGCCGCCGCAGGGTGATCGGCGCGGCCGTGTTCCTGCGCCGCCCCGACCGGCCCGCGTTCGAGGCGGACGACCTCCTTGTCGCCGCCCAGCTCGCCACGCACAGCGCGCTCGGCATCGACAAAGCGGTCCTGTACGGCCGCGAGGCGTACATCGCCGACGAGCTGCAGCGCACCATGCTCCCCGAGACGCTGCCGCGCCCGACCGGCGTGCGCCTCGCCTCGCGCTACCTCCCCGCGGCCGAGACGGCCCGGGTCGGCGGCGACTGGTACGACGCGATCCCGCTGCCCGGCAGCCGCGTCGCCCTGGTCGTCGGTGACGTCATGGGGCACTCCATGACGTCGGCGGCCATCATGGGCCAGCTGCGGACGACCGCGCAGACACTCGCCGGGCTCGACCTGCCGCCCCAGGAGGTCCTGCACCACCTGGACGAGCAGGCTCAGCGGCTCGGCTCCGACCGCATGGCGACCTGCCTGTACGCGGTCTACGACCCGGTCTCGCACCGCATCACCATCGCCAACGCCGGGCACCCGCCGCCCGTCCTGCTGCACCTGGGCGGCCGCGCGGAGGTCCTGCGGGTGCCGCCGGGCGCCCCCATCGGCGTGGGCGGCGTCGACTTCGAGGCCGTGGAGCTGGACGCCCCCGCGGGCGCGACCCTGCTCCTCTACACGGACGGGCTCGTCGAGTCCCGCCTCCGCGACGTGTGGACCGGCATAGAGCAGCTCCGGGAACGGCTCGCCGCCACCGCCCAGCTGACGGGCCCGGACCACCCGCCGCCCCTCGAGGCGCTCTGCGACGAGGTGCTGGACATGCTCGGCCCCGGCGACCGGGACGACGACATCGCGCTGCTCGCCGCCCGCTTCGACGGGATCGCGCCGAGCGACGTGGCGTACTGGTTCCTCGAACCGGAGAGCGCGACGCCGGCCCGGGCCCGCAGGCTGGCCCGCAGCGCACTGGCCCGCTGGGGCCTCGAAGAGCTGACCGATTCGGTGGAGCTGCTCGTCAGCGAGGTCGTGACGAACGCCGTGCGGTACGCGTCGCGGCCGATCACGCTGCGGCTGCTCCGCACCGACGTGCTGCGCTGCGAGGTCGGCGACGACGTGCCGCAGCTGCCCCGGCTCCGGCAGGCGCGCGCGACGGACGAGGGCGGCCGCGGCCTGTACCTGGTCAACAAGATGGCGCGGCGCTGGGGTGCGACGCGGCTGAGCACCGGCAAGGTGGTCTGGTTCGAGCTGAACCGGAGCTGACCCCCGGCGACGTACGTACGAAAAGGCGCCCCGGACCTCGATGGTCCGGGGCGCCTCTTTGTCGTCTCAGTCCCTGCTGGGCCTGCCGTCCTCCGGGTCCGGGGGCCCGTCGGTGTCCGTCGGGTCCGGGTCGGTCGTCGGCGTCGGTGTCGTTTTGGTCGGTGTCGGCGTCGGGGTCGGCGACGTCGACGACTTCGTCGGGGTCGGTGTCGGCGTCGGCTTCTTGGACGGCTCGTCGTCGTCCTCAGGCGCCGTCGGAGTGCCCGACGGGTCCTTCGGGGCCTTCGACGTCGGGTCCGGGACCGGCGCGATGGCGGCGCCCATGTTCGTGTCGAGGTCGAACGAGCTCGGCGAGCCCATCGCGTCGAACGTGTAGGCCGCCCAGATCTGGGCGGGGAAGCCCGAGCCGTTGATGCGGGGGAAGCCGCCCGCGCCCTTCATGGACACCTGCTTGCCCTTTGCGCCCTCACCGAACAGGCCGACGGCGGTGACCATCTTCGGCGTGTAACCGGCGAACCAGGCCGACTTGTTGTCGTCGGAGGTACCGGTCTTGCCCGCGACGTCCTGTGAGGGGTTGCGGACCGCGCTGCCGGTGCCGTCGTCGACCACGCCGGTCAGGACCGAGGTGATCGAGTCGGCGGTGCCGCGCTGGACGACCTGGTCGCCGATCGGGTCCGGCAGGTCGACCGTGCGGTCCTTGTGCTCGACGGAGCCGACCAGGGCCGGGGTGACCTTCTTGCCGTGGTTGTCGAGCGTGGCGTAGACACCGGCCATCTCCAGCGGGCTCGCGCCCATGGAGCCGAGGGTCTGGGCGGGCACGGCGGGCAGTCCCTTGACGTCCATGCCGAGCTTGCCCGCCGTCTCCATGACCTTGGGCATGCCCACATCCACGCCCATCTGCGCGAAGACGGAGTTGACGGACTTGTTCATCGCCTTCTGGACGGTGACGGGTCCGTAGCTGACGCCGTCCTCGTTGGGCGGTGCGAACGCGACGTCGCCGCCCTTGACCGGCCGCTTGCTGGTGCCGTCGTAGACGGTGCTCGCGGTGATCGGCAGGCCTTCCTGCGTCTTGGAGCCGTTCTCCAGGGCCGCGGCGAGGATCAGCGGCTTGAAGGTGGAGGCCGGCTGGTAGTCGCGGCGGGTGGCGTTGTTCGTGTAGTGCTTCACGTAGTCCTCGCCGCCGTACATGGCGAGGACCTTGCCCGTCTTCGGGTCGACGGACGCGGCGCCGGCCTGGACGCGAGCGTCCGCCTTGTTCTTCTTGCGGTCGAGCTTGTCGTCCAGCTTCGCGTCGACGGCCTTCTCGAGCTGCTTCTGCTTCTTGGGGTCGATGTTCAGGGTGACGGTGTAACCGCCGGACTCGAACTCGGCCTCGCTGAGGTTGCTGTTGCGCAGGACCTCGCGCTTGGCCTCCTCCACCAGGTAGCCGATCTGGCCCTCGCGGCCGGGCGGCGCCTTGGGGCTCTTCGGCTCGGGGAACGTCAGTCCCTCGCGCTTGCCGGAGTCCAGCCAGCCCTCTTCGACCATGTTGTCGAGGACGTAGTTCCAGCGCTGCTTGACGAGCTTCTTGCCGGTCGGCGTCGCGGCCGCCCAGTCGTACTGGCTCGGGGCCTGGAGGAGTGCGGCGAGGTAGGCGCCCTGCTGGACGTTCAGCTTCTTGGCGTCGACCTGGTAGTAGGCCTGGGCGGCGGCCTGGATGCCGTACGCGCCGCGGCCGTAGTAGCTGGTGTTGATGTAGCCCGCGAGGATGTCGTCCTTGCCCTTCTCGCGGTCCACCTTCAGCGAGATGACGAGTTCCTTCAGCTTGCGGCTGACGGTCTGGTCCTGGCTGAGGTAGTAGTTCTTCACGTACTGCTGGGTGATCGTCGAGCCGCCCTGCTTGCCCTTGCCCGTCACCGTGTTCAGGACACCGCGGGCCGTGCCCTTGAAGTCGATGCCCTCGTCCTTGTAGAAGGACTTGTTCTCGGCGGCGACGAAGGTCTTCTGGACGTCCTCGGGGACCTTGTCCAGGTCGACGATCTCGCGGTTCACGTCCCCGGTCCGCGCGATGACGTCACCGTTGCTGTACTTGTAGACGTTGCTCTGCTTCCTCGCCGCGGCATTGCCCTTGGGGATGTCCACCACGAGGTACAGCACCACGAAGCCGAGCATGCCGAGCAGGCAGAACCCGAGGAACGTTCCGAGGATCTTCTTCCAGGTGAAGAAGCGGCGTATGCCGGTGCGCTTGCCGCCGGACGGGCGCTTGCGCGCTGCCCTGCGGGCCCCGCGCTGCCGCGCTTGTCGTTCTTCGGCTCGGCCCATGACTGAGATTGCTCCGCTTCGGTCTAGTCAACATGCGTACGACGAGTCAGCTCATGAAGCTAACACCGCACCCTGGGACAAACTCCTGCCGATCCGGTCTTCTGCGGACGTGACAATGAGCACCTGCCCCTTAGGAACCGACGTTCCCAGGGCCCCGATGGTTGCCCGGTCTCGCACAAATGTGCTCCACGACCGACGTATGCACTGGGCGTATACACCGCACGTATACACACCGTGTAGAGTGCTCCGCATGTCCATTGGCCACACCCTTCTGGGACTCCTGGAGTCCGGCCCCCGGCACGGATACGACCTCAAGCGCGCCTTCGACGAGAAGTTCGGGCACGACAAACCCCTGCACTACGGACAGGTCTACTCGACCATGTCCCGCCTCCTGAAGAACGGCCTCGTCGAGGTCGACGGCATAGAGGCGGGCGGCGGCCCCGAACGCAAGCGGTACGCGATCACCGAAGCCGGCATCACGGATGTCCAGCGCTGGCTCGCCACCCCGGAGAAGCCCGAGCCCTACCTCCAGTCCACCCTCTACACCAAGGTCGTCCTCGCGCTCCTCACCGACCGCGACGCCGCCGAACTCCTCGACGTGCAGCGCGCCGAACACCTGCGCCTGATGCGCATCCTCACCGACCGCAAGCGCAAGGGCGACCTCGCCGACCAGCTCATCTGCGACCACGCGCTGTTCCACCTCGAAGCCGACCTGCGCTGGCTGGAGCTCACCGCCGCGCGCCTCGGCAAGCTCGCCCAGGAGGTGCGCTCCGCATGACCCCCGCAGGTTCCCTTCTCGTGGCTGACGGACTCCGCAAGTCGTACGGCCCCACCACCGCGCTCGACGGCGCGGCCTTCTCCATCCACCCCGGTGAGGTCGTCGCCGTCATGGGTCCTTCCGGCTCCGGAAAGTCGACCCTGCTGCACTGCCTCGCCGGGATCGTCCGCCCCGACGAGGGCTCCATCACGTACAACGGCCGCTCCCTGACCGGCCTCTCGGACGCCGAGCTGAGCGCCCTGCGCCGCAGTGAGTTCGGGTTCGTCTTCCAGTTCGGCCAGCTCGTCCCCGAACTCACCTGCGTCGAGAACGTCGCGCTCCCGCTGCGGCTGAACGGCGCGAAGCGCAAGGAGGCCGAGGCCACCGCCCGCACCTGGATGGAGCGCCTGGAGGTCGACGACGTCGCCGCCAAGCGGCCCGGCGAGGTCTCGGGCGGCCAGGGCCAGCGCGTCGCCGTCGCCCGCGCCCTCGCCACGAGCCCGCGCGTGATCTTCGCCGACGAGCCGACCGGCGCCCTCGACTCCCTCAACGGCGAGCGCGTCATGGAGCTCCTGACCGACGCCGCACGCTCGACCAACGCGGCCGTGGTCCTGGTGACCCACGAGACCCGCGTCGCCGCCTACTCCGACCGCGAGATCGTCGTGCGCGACGGCCGCTCCCGCGACATGGAGCGGATCGTATGAGTGCCTGGATACGTGACCTGGGCATGGGCATGCGGTTCGCGGCGGGCGGTGGCCGGGAGGGCTGGATCCGTACGATCCTGACCGCCGTCGGCGTCGGCCTCGGCGTCGCCCTCCTGCTCGGCGCGGCCTCCGTACCGCAGCTCCTGGAGAACCGCGACGACCGCGCCGCCGCCCGCACGCCGCACTTCGCGCCGGACGGCAAGCCGCCCAAGGCGGACGACACGACCGTCATGCTGCGCGACACCGGCACCGAGTTCCACGGCCGCACCCTGACCGGCAAGTTCCTGAAGGCCGACGGCGACCACCCGGTGCTGCCGCCGGGGCTCGACAAGATCCCCGCCCCCGGCGAGATGGTCGTCTCGCCCGCCCTGCGCGACCTGCTCGACGACCCGTCGAACACGCTGCTCAAGGAGCGGTTCGGCAAGTACCGCCAGACCGGGACCATCGGCGAGGCGGGACTCATGTCACCGCTCGAGCTCCACTACTACGTGGGCGCCGACCCGCTCACCCCGGCGCAGGGCGCCCACCGCTTCGCGGGCTTCGGCGAAGACGACTCCCTGCCGCTCGACCCGTTCCTGATGGCACTCGTCGTGCTGATCTGCGTCGTCCTGCTCACCCCCGTGGCGATCTTCATCGGCACCGCGGTCCGGTTCGGCGGCGACCGGCGCGACCGGCGCCTCGCCGCGCTGCGCCTCGTCGGCGCGAGCGCCCGCTCGGTACGCAGGATCGCCGCGGGCGAGGCGCTGTTCGGCGCGCTGCTCGGGCTCGCCTTCGGTGCCGTCCTCTTCCTGCTCCTTCGGCAGCTGGTGGGCGTGGTCGACCTGACGAACGTCAGCGCGTACCCGTCCGACATGGTGCCCGCGCCCGGCCTCGTGGCGCTGGTCGCGGTGGCCGTGCCGGTCTGCGCGGTCCTGGTGACGCTGATCTCGCTGCGCTCGGTCGCCATCGAGCCGCTCGGCGTGGTCAGGGGCGGCAAGCAGCGCAGGCGCCGCCTGTGGTGGCGGCTCGTCGTGCCGGCCGCCGGTATCGCGATCCTGCTCCTCTCCGGCCGCATCGACGCCGACATGGGCAACGAAGCGGTCAACGTGACGGCGATCGCGGTGGGTTCGGCGCTCGCCCTGATCGGGCTCAGCGCGCTGCTTCCCTGGCTCGTCGAGGCCGCCGTGGGACGGCTGCGCGGAGGCCCCGTGCCGTGGCAGCTCGCCGTCCGCAGGCTGCAGTTGACGTCGGGCACGGCGTCCCGCGCGGTCAGCGGGATCACCGTCGCAGTGGCGGGCGCGGTGGCGCTGCAGATGATGTTCGCGTCCATGCACGACGACTTCAACCAGGTCACCGGGCAGGACCCGACGCGCGCGCAGCTGACGGTGCGCAGCGGGACCGGCGACGGCCCGCTCGCCCAGCGGATGATCGACGACTTCGCACGGACGGAGGGCGTCACGAAGGTCATCGGGACCGTGCAGGCGTACGTCACGCGGCCCGGCGGCAAGAAGGTCAACGACATGACGCCGACCACGGAACTGACCATCGGCACCTGCGCGACCCTGCGCGAGCTGGCGCACCTCGATTCCTGCGAGGACGGCGACACGTTCGTCTCGCACACGGGCAGCCGGGAACAGAACGGCTGGGTCGACACGACCGCACGCCCCGGCAAGCCGGTCAACGTCGGACCCGACCCCGACTTCAACGAGGGGGCGAAGCCGGTCCTGTGGACGCTGCCGAAGAGCACGCCCACGGTTCGGGCCAGGCCCAACCCGTCCGGCACGAAGTTCGACGGCATCTTCGCCACGCCCGGCGCGGTGGACATCAAGCTGCTGGACGACGCGTCGACGACGTCCTGGGTCAAGCTCGACCCGAAGGTGCCGCACGCGGACGAGCACGTACGCAACGCGGCGGCCCGCATCAGCCCGTTCCTCGGCGTCGACTCGCTCCAGGCGGTCGACCGCGACAAGCAGTACGCGTCGATCGCGCGCGGGCTCCAGATCGGCGCGAGCGTCACGATGGCGCTGATCGCCGCGTCGATGCTGGTGTCGATGATGGAGCAGCTCCGCGAACGCAAGCGGCTCCTCGCGGCGCTCACCGCGTTCGGTACGCGCCGCTCGTCGATGGCGTGGTCGCTCCTGTGGCAGACGGCGATCCCCGTCGCCCTCGGCCTGGCCCTGGCCATCGTCGGCGGCCTCGGCCTGGGCGTGGTCATGACCCGCATGATCGGCAAGAGCGTCACGGACTGGTGGTCGTTCGTCCCCCTGACGGGTGCGGGAGCGGCCATGGTGGCAGCGGTGACGCTGCTGAGCCTCCCGCCCCTCCGCCGCATGATGCGCCCGGACGGCCTCCGCACGGAGTAGCCCCCTCCGGGGGTGTCCCTCAGGCGCGGGGCGCGGGGAGGCTTTTAGGGGCGCGGGGAACTGCGCGACAAGCCCCCACCGGCCCGCAGGAAAACACGCGCCGCGGCGGTCAGGAGAGCCGGTGCGGGCGGATCACACGACCCGCACCGGCAAGGGACGAACCGCCTCCTTCAAGGCGGCGGCCAGCTCCTCGTACTCGGCGGCCCGCGCAGCGCCCGTGCGCATCGCGAGCGCGATCCGCCGAGTAGGGGCGGGGTCGGCGAAGTACCCGGTCAGGAGCTGGTTGCTGCGGGTCGTCTCGACCCGCACCGCCGTGCGCGGCAGGAGCGTCACCCCGAGCCCGCCCGCGACCAGCTGGACCAGCGTGGAGAGCCCCGCGGCCGTCGTCGTGACCGGCGCGTCCGCGCGGCCCGCCTCCCGGCAGATGTCGAGCGCCTGGTCCCGCAGACAGTGGCCCTCGTCCAGGAGCAGCAGGTTCAGCTCCTTCAGCGCCTCGCGCGGGATACCCTCCCGGCCGCCGAGCCAGTGGTCGAGGGGCGTGACGAGTACGAAGTCCTCGTCGAAGAGGGGAAGTTCGGTGACGCCGGGCATGCCGAGCGGCACGGCGAGCAGCAGCAGGTCGAGCCGGCCCGCGGTGAGCCCTTCGAGGAGCGAGGAGGTCTGCTCCTCGTGCACCTGGAGGTCGAGGTCCGGATACCTCTCGTGGACCAGGGCGATCACCGTCGGCAGCAGGTAGGGCGCGACCGTCGGGATGACGCCGAGCCGCAGCGCCCCGGTGAACGGCGCCTTGACCGCGTCGGCCTCCTCCATGAGCGCCTCGACCTCGTCGAGGACCGCCTCGACGCGCACCGCGAGCCGCTCGCCCGCGGGCGACAGGAGCACCTTGCGCGTGGTCCGCTCCAGGAGCTGGACACCCAGTGCCTCCTCCAGCGCGGCCACGGCCCCCGAGAGCGCGGGCTGGCTCATCCCGATCGCCGAGGCCGCATCGCGGAAGTGCAGATGCTCGGCCACGGCGGCGAACGCGCGCAGCTGCGCCAGGCTGGGCTGTTTCCCGCTGGGTTGCTTGCCCCTATTTATGGCACGCACTGATAACCACCTCCGATCAACATGACCCACTCTAGCTATTTCCCTAATCAATGCACCCTGTGCCACCATCGACATCAGTCCAACCCCACAGGAAAGTCCTCAAAAGGGACTCTCTCGCGCAAGGAGTACGTGTGCTCACTGTCGGTGACAAGTTCCCCGAGTTCGACCTGACCGCCTGTGTCTCGCTGGAGACCGGCAAGGAGTTCGAGCAGATCAACCACAAGACCTACGAGGGCAAGTGGAAGATCGTCTTCGCGTGGCCCAAGGACTTCACCTTCGTGTGCCCCACCGAGATCGCGGCGTTCGGCAAGCTGAACGACGAGTTCGCCGACCGTGACGCCCAGGTCCTCGGCTTCTCCGGCGACTCCGAGTTCGTGCACCACGCCTGGCGCAAGGACCACCCGGACCTGACGGACCTGCCCTTCCCGATGCTGGCCGACTCGAAGCACGAGCTCATGCGTGACCTCGGCATCGAGGGCGAGGACGGCTTCGCGCAGCGCGCCGTCTTCATCGTGGACCAGAACAACGAGATCCAGTTCACGATGGTGACCGCCGGTTCCGTGGGCCGTAACCCCAAGGAGGTCCTCCGGGTCCTCGACGCCCTGCAGACCGACGAGCTGTGCCCCTGCAACTGGAGCAAGGGCGACGAGACCCTCGACCCGGTCGCGCTGCTCTCGGGCGAGTGAACGGAGGCTACTGACATGGCACTCGACGAACTGAAGTCCGCCGTACCGGACTACGCCAAGGACCTGAAGCTGAACCTCGGCTCGGTCATCGGCAACTCGGACCTGCCGCAGCAGCAGCTGTGGGGCACCGTGCTGGCCTGCGCCATCGCGTCCCGCTCCCCGAAGGTGCTGCGCGAGCTCGAGCCCGAGGCGAAGGCGAACCTCTCCCCCGAGGCGTACACGGCCGCCAAGTCGGCCGCCGCCGTCATGGCGATGAACAACGTCTTCTACCGCACGCGTCACCTGCTCTCCGACCCGGAGTACGGGACGATGCGCGCCGGTCTGCGGATGAACGTCATCGGCAACCCGGGAGTCGAGAAGGTCGACTTCGAGCTGTGGTCCCTCGCGGTCTCCGCGATCAACGGCTGCGGCCAGTGCCTGGACTCGCACGAGCAGGTCCTGCGCAAGGCCGGCGTGGACCGCGAGACGATCCAGGAAGCCTTCAAGATCGCCGCGGTCATCCAGGCGGTCGGCGTCACGCTGGACTCCGAGGACGTCCTCGCGTAACGCACCCGAAGACACGACAGTGGGCCGGAACCCCAGGGTTCCGGCCCACTTCGCGTTCCCGGGAAGTCGTCAGTCCGTACGCGACTACTGCGGCGGCGCTTCCGTCGGCGGCGTCTCGTCCTCACGGACGTCGTCCTCCCGGGCACCCTTCGTTTGCGCCGCGCCCACCGGCGACGCGTCCATCGCCGTCGCGCCGCGCGGCTGGGGCGCCTGCTTGAGCGCGGCCTCACGGGAGTACGCCCGCAAGTAGCCGACGACCGTGTTCGTGACGGCCACCAGCGGCACCGCCACGACCGCGCCGCCGACCCCGGCGATCATGCCGCCCGCGGCGACCGAGAGGATCACCGCGAGCGGATGCACCCGCACCGCGCGGCCGAGGATGAACGGCTGCAGGATGTGCCCCTCGATCTGCTGCACCGCGAGGACCACCACGAGCGCCATCACCGCGGTGAACACGCCCTGCGTGACCAGTGCGACGACGACCGCGAGGGCGCCGGAGACCACGGCACCGACCAGCGGCACGAACGCGGCGAGGAAGATGATGACGGCGAGCGGCACCGCCATCGGCACCCCGAGGAAGTAGATGCCGAGGCCGATGAAGATGGCGTCGATCAGAGCCACTATCACCGTGCCGCGCACGTACGCGGTGAGGGTGCGCCACGCGCGCGGTCCCGCACCCGCGATGCCGGGCCGCGCCTGGGCGGGCACCAGCTTCAGGAACCACTGCCAGATGCGCTTGCCGTCGTAGAGCAGGAAGAGCGTCGAGAACATCGCGAGCAGGATGCCGGTCAGCGTCTCGACGATGACCGTGACGCCTTCGAGGCCCGCGGAGGTCAGCTCCTCCGTGTTGGCGCCGACCGCGTCCCGCAGGCTCTTGGCGATGTCGTTGATCTGGTCCTCGGTCACGTGGAACGGGCTGTTGAGGAGCCACTTGCGCAGATCCTCGATGCCGTCCTGGACCTGCCGGGACAGTTCGTCGGCGTTCTCCATGACCTGCCACACCACGAACCAGCCGACCAGGCCCATGATGACGAAGCCGAGGATCGCGGTGACCGCCGTCGCGAGACCGCGCGGCAGACCGAGGTTCCTGAGCCGGGCCACCGTCGGTTGCAGCAGTGCGGTGATCAGCAGGGCGGCCACGAACGCGAGCACCACCAGCTGGACCGCGCTGATGACCTTCATCAGGACCCAGAGGGTGCCCGCGAGGACGAGGAGCCGCCAGCCGGCCTCGGCGGCGACGCGCATGCCCCAGGGCACGGCGTCCACGGGTTCGGGTCTGGCCGCTATGGCCGGTGCGTACGCCGGCGGCGCGGGCACGTGGTCGTTGTCCTCCGCGGAGGAGTCTCTCGGCTCGTCGGTGTCCGAGTCGGCGTCCCTGTCGCGGCGCTGCTCGTTCAACCGCTCGCCCATTCCGCTCAGTCCGGCGCCGAGCCGGCCGAGCCACCCTGGCACTCGCGACATGATCCGTCCTTTACCCCCGTCTTGCCCCACCACTCCCCCCTGGAGTTGTCCGGACCGACCGTACACGGGCGAGGCCCCTCACCGTAGGACGGTGAGGGGCCTCGCGAGGTTGAGCGCGGTACGGCCGCGGAGGGGCCTAGTACCAGTTGTTGGCCTGCCAGAAGCTCCAGGCTCCGCACGGGCTTCCGTAGCGGTCGTTCATGTAGTTCAGGCCCCACTTGATCTGCGTGGCCGGGTTGGTCTGCCAGTCGGCGCCCGCCGAGGCCATCTTGGTACCGGGCAGCGCCTGGACGAGGCCATAGGCACCCGAAGAGGCGTTGGTCGCCTTGTAGTTCCAAGTGGACTCGTGGTTGACGATGTTGCTGAAGCACTGGAACTGGTCCCCGGGGACCATCTGCCGTGCCATCGCCTGGACCTGAGCGACCGTGTAGGAGCCCTGGGGCTCGAAGCTGGAGGCGTCGCGGGCGGAGGAGCGGCTGGCCTTGGTCTCGGCCTTCTCCTCACGCTCCTTCTTGTCCGCGGCCTTCTGGGCTGCCTCTTCCTTCTCGGCGGCCTTCTGCTTCTCGATCGCCGATGCGGCGGCCTGCTTGCGGGCCTCCTCAGCTGCGGTCTTCTTCGCTGCGGTGTCGGCGGCCATGGCCTGCGCGTCGGCCTGCTGCGTCAGGGACGCGGTCTGGACCTGGGCCTGCTGACCCGCGGGTATGTCTGCGAGGAGCGTCGCGTCGCTTGCCGCTGCCTCGATGTCGTTCGTGTTCGAGGGCTGGGTGTCGCCCGAGGCGACACCCACGACAGCGCCGACGGTGGTGACCGCGGTGGCAGAAGCCACGGCGAATCCCCGGACCGAAATCCGGCTCACACGGTTTCCTTCCAGCATCGCCCGCATAGGTGACCTCGCGGACGCAATCGTGCCCCTGGCACTGGCCTCCGCTGTCCATCGGTCACGGGAGGCACGGACCCGGTGGACAACTCCCGTTACAGGAGCGTCGCGTGGTGCTTCGGGCGGCATGCGACGGTCACTATGAAGTTCTCTGGTGCCTGAGTTGTCGTACCTCTGGGGGTACACGTGTGTCGCATGCGGGGCCTGACAGGACCCAGACTCTGCCGCAGCCGGACACCGCAAGGCAATTCTCCGTTGCGTGGGAAAGCTCACACCCCGTTTGCCCCAGGAGTTTTTCGGAAACAGGGGTGCAGCAAGACGCCGCCCGGCTAGGCTCCTTCGCTTTGCCGGACGGCGTCCTGTGTGGTGCAACTGCCGTGAAGCGCCTCAGATGTGACCGTCCTCCAGCATTTCGGTCACCAGGGCCGCGATCTGCGACCGCTCCGAGCGCGTGAGCGTGACGTGGGCGAAGAGCGGATGCCCCTTCAGCTTCTCGACGACGGCGACCACGCCGTCGTACCGCCCCACGCGGAGGTTGTCGCGCTGCGCCACGTCATGCGTCAGTACGACACGGGAGTTCGCCCCGATTCGGGACAGAACGGTCAACAGGACGTTCCGTTCCAGGGATTGCGCCTCGTCCACGATCACGAACGCGTCGTGCAGCGAGCGTCCGCGGATGTGGGTGAGCGGCAGCACTTCGAGCATCCCGCGGGCGGTGACCTCCTCGATGACGTCCTTGCCCGCCACCGAGCCCAGCGTGTCGAAGACCGCCTGCGCCCAAGGGCCCATCTTCTCGGCCTCGGTGCCGGGCAGATAGCCGAGCTCCTGCCCGCCCACCGCGTACAGCGGCCGGAAGACCATCACCTTCTGGTGCTGCCTGCGCTCCAGGACGGCTTCCAGGCCCGCGCAGAGTGCGAGCGCCGACTTGCCGGTGCCCGCGCGGCCGCCCATCGACACGATGCCGACGTCCGGGTCGAGGAGCAGGTCGAGGGCGACCCGCTGCTCGGCGCTGCGCCCCTTGAGGCCGAACGCCTCCCGGTCGCCGCGCACGAGCCGGACGTTGCCCTCGGCCGTGACGCGGCCGAGGGCCTTGCCCCGCTCCGACTGGATGGTGAGGCCCGTGTGCACGGGCAGGTCCGACGCCTCGGGGACGTAGAGGGTGTCCTCTTCGAAGAGGAGGTCCACCTGTTCACCCGAGAGCGTCAGTTCGGACATGCCGGTCCAGCCGGAGTCCGTGATGGCGAGCTCGGCGCGGTACTCCTCGGCGAGGAGCCCCACCGACGAGGCCTTGATCCTGAGCGGCAGGTCCTTGGAGACGACCGTGACGTCGTACCCCTCCGCCTGGAGATTGCGTGCTACGGCGAGAATCCGTGAGTCGTTGTCCCCCAACCGGTAGCCGGCCGGGAGCACGCCGGGATCGGAGTGGTTGAGCTCGACGCGCAGCGAGCCGCCCAGGTCCCCGATGGGGATCGGGGCATCCAGGCGGCCGTGCCGGATACGGAAGTCGTCCAGCAGGCGCAGGGCCTGCCGGGCGAAGTAACCGAGCTCCGGATGGTGCCGCTTGGCCTCCAGCTCCGTCACCACGACGATCGGCAGCACTACTTCGTGCTCGTCGAAGCGGGTCAGGGCGTTCGGGTCGGCCAGCAGGACGCTGGTGTCGAGAACGTAGGTGCGCCTGTCGGGCATGCGGCGCTTTGTGCTGTTCACCACGGAAGGACGTACCCCCTCGGATGAGGTCGGGGAGCGACGGGAGGGATACCGGGCGCGATCCGGCGGGCGTGAACCGGACCGGTCACGGGCCGCGTTGCGCGGGCCGAGCACCGGCCCTCCACGTCGCCCGCGCTGCTCACACGGTCGTCCTGGTGCAAAGGGCCTCCCGGGCGGACGGCCCATGCCGCCCGCTGAGATACGACGTCCCTGTCGGACACTGCTCGGACGTCGACCTGGAAGGGGTATTCCCTCGAACATGCGCAGCCATGCCAGGGCATATGACGACGCGTTGGTTAACTCTGGGTGGCCCCGACCTCAGGGGCGCGCGGAGTCATCCCCCGTAACGGCGGTGGCGGGCCGCGTAATCACGCAGCGCACGCAGGAAGTCGACCTTTCGGAAGGCCGGCCAGAAGACTTCGCAGAAGTAGTACTCGGAGTGGGCTGACTGCCAGAGCATGAACCCGGAGAGGCGCTGCTCACCACTCGTTCGGATCACCAGATCGGGGTCCGGCTGGCCGCTGGTGTAGAGGTGCTTGGAGATCTGGTCGATGTCGACGCTCTCCGCGACCTCCTCCAGGCCGCGGCCCTTGTCCGCCTGCTCCAGGAGCAGCGAGCGGACCGCGTCGGCGATCTCCTGGCGGCCGCCGTAGCCGACGGCGACGTTGACCAGTATCCCGGTGTTGGTGCGGGTCGCCTCTTCGGCTTCCTTCATCACCATCTGGGTGTGGGCGGGCAGCAGGTCGAGCGCGCCGACGTGGTGCACGCGCCAGCGGCCGTCGGCGACGAGCGAGCGGACGGTGGCCTCGATGATGCCGAGGAGCGGCTTCATCTCGTCGTCGGGCCGGTCGAAGTTGTCGGTCGAGAGCATCCACAGCGTGACGACCTCGACGTCCGTCTCGGCGCACCAGCCGAGGAACTCCTCGATCTTGTGTGCGCCCGCCTGGTGGCCCTGTGCGGTGGTCCCGCCCGCAGCCTTCGCCCAGCGACGGTTGCCGTCGAGGATGACCCCGATGTGCTTCGGCACCTGGTCGTGGTCGAGGCGGCCTTCCACCCGGCGTGCGTAAAGTCCGTACACCAGGTCGCGCAGGTTCACGTGTGTCAGCCTCCAGCAGATGGCGGTCTCCAGGGGCGCGCCCAGAGCAACCCCGAGGGCGACACCCTACCGCCGCTCAAGCGTCCCTCCACAGTCGGGTACTAGGACGCTGAAGTAGCTTCGTACCCATGAACGACACGTCTATGTATCGCGCGGCACAGGCCCGGTACGACTCAATGGAGTACCGCCGTACGGGTCGCAGCGGTCTGAAGCTGCCCGCCGTCTCGCTCGGTCTCTGGCACAACTTCGGCGACGACAAGGCCCTCGACACGCAGCGCGCGATCCTGCGCCGCGCCTTCGACCTGGGCGTCACCCACTTCGACCTGGCGAACAACTACGGCCCGCCCGCCGGTTCCGCCGAGCTCAACTTCGGCAAGCTCTTCGCACAGGATTTCGCTCCCTACCGCGACGAGCTGGTCATCTCGACCAAGGCGGGCTACCTGATGCACCCCGGCCCGTACGGCGAGTGGGGCAGCCGCAAGTACCTGCTGTCGTCGCTGGACGCGTCACTCGACCGGATGGGTCTCGACTACGTAGACATCTTCTACTCCCACCGCTTCGACCCCGACACCCCGCTCGAGGAGACGATGGGCGCCCTCGCCTCCGCGGTGCGGCAGGGCAAGGCGCTCTACGTCGGCGTGTCGTCGTACAACAGCGAGCAGACCGCGGAAGCGGCGCGGCTGCTGCGGGAGATGGGCGTGCCCGCGCTCATCCACCAGCCGTCGTACTCGATGATCAACCGCTGGACCGAGGAAGACGGCCTGCTCGACACCCTGGAGACGGCCGGTATGGGCTGCATCTCCTTCGTGCCGCTCGCGCAGGGCCTGCTCACGAACAAGTACCTGAAGGGCATCCCGGAGGGTTCGCGCGCGACGCAGGGCAAGTCCCTCGACCCGGGTCTCCTGAGTGACGAGGTCGTACGCCGTCTCAACGGCCTCAACGACATCGCGGCGGCCCGCGGCCAGTCCCTGGCCCAGCTCGCCCTCAACTGGGTGCTCCGTGACGAGCGGATGACGTCGGCGCTGATCGGCGCGTCCAGCGTCAAGCAGCTGGAGGAGAACGTGGCGGCGCTCGCGGGCCCGAAGCTGACGGACGCCGAGCTCTCCGCGATCGACACGTTCGCGGTGTCGACGCCGGGCACCAACATCTGGGCCGGGCGGGGCTGAACCGGCCGGGGGGCGGGACGTGAGGGAGCCCCGGGCGGAGGCGCGTGTCCCGCCCGGGGCTTTTCCGTGTCCGTCACGGGCGTGTCGGGCGTGTCGGGCGTGTCGGGCGTGTCAGGCGTGTCAGGCGCGCGGGCGCTTGAACCAGGCGCCCGCGGCGCTCTGCGAGAGCAGGATCACCGCGGCGACCGCGCCGAGCATCGGCAGCAGACCGCCCGGGTTGCCCCCGGCCGCGCCGCCGAGCCCGAAGAGGATCTGCACGCTCATCAGGACGATGCACGTCACGCGGATGCCGTGGCCCGCGCTGCCGAACCAGAAGGCCATACCGGCGGCGACGAGGAGACAGACGTTCACGCCGAGCGCGGCGCCGCCCGTCTCCGGGTTGGCTATGGCTATCAGCATGACGCTGCCGACGATGGTGAGACCGGCGAGCACCCAGATGACGATCTGCGCGGCGCGGACGACGCCGGGCATCTGAAGCGGCCACATCGGAGCCTGCCCGTAGCCGTACCCGTACCCCTGTCCATATCCCTGCCCGTATCCCTGCCCGTACGCGTGGGCGGGGTCCTGGGCGGGGCCGGTGTACGTGGGGAGGCCGGACTGCGGCGGAGGACCGGCCTCGGGCGGCGGGCCTGGCTGGTGGGGAGGGTCGGGCTGGGGAGGGCCGGGCGGCGGGGGGAATTGGTTCGACATGTCCCTGACGATAACTGGATGTCGATCTTCCGCAGGCCTTCAGCCACCGGGCCCGTGGAGCGAAAACCTGCCGCGCCCCGTGGCACAAAAAATCGGGCCGGTCCGTGGGGGGGAGACGGACCGGCCCGAGGGGGGGTTTCCACCATAACCCTTCGTAAGTGCTGCTGGGTGCATTGGCGCCCCACAACTACTCTCCGAGAGCGGCCGACGACTGCGCGATCCCGTTCTACCGGCGGAATCGCGGGTTCGAGGGCGAGTTTCGGCCGGGCGCGGCGCTAACCCGCAAGAGGGACCCCTCGGACGTCACGTGCTTGACGCGCCGGAGTACCGGGCCGCGAATTTCGCGGGCAGGGCGACGATGAAGGTACCCACCCTTTCGCGGACCCCGCCGATCCCCCTGGAGATCCCGGCCTCGCCCCGAACGCGTCGGCGGGGCCTGCGTACCTCGACCGCGAGTGGCGCGTGCGGTCCGGCCGGACGATGCGGCCGGGGCGATGGCGCGGTGGGGCGTACGCCGGGGTGGGCGGGTCGTCGTGGACGGCGCCGTGGGCCCTGTGGGCACTGCCGGGCGGGGTGCGGAGTGACGGCTCGCGGTGCCGCGCGACCCCCTCCACCGCGCGGCACCGCACGCGCGGTTTGCTCACGCGAATTAGCCTTGGTCTGAACTTACGTGAGGATCATGGGCGGAACGAGCCAGTATTGATAACGATGCGGAATCAAGGCTTCGAGTTCGGGATGTACGTGCCGATGCGTACCGATACACGCAGGTGCACGCCGTTAGTCCGTTCCGCCCGCTTGCAACCGCTAAGCGCTGAGCGGTGAGCGGTGAGCGCTATTAGGCGGCGCTGTCCGCCGCGGCCTTGTTCGCCATCACCTGCCGCATGTGCTCGTCCCCCCACAACCCCAGGGGCACCAGAGCCGTGTTGAGGGATTCGCCGAGGGCGGTCAGTGAGTACTCGACCTTCGGCGGCACTTCGCGGTAGACCTCGCGGTGCACGATGCCGTCGGCCTCCAGCTCCCGGAGCTGCTGGCTCAGCACCTTCTCGCTCACGCCGGCGATGTGCCGTCTGAGCTCGCCGAAGCGCAGCGTCGTACCGGCGTGCAGCGCCCAGAGGATCAGCGGCTTCCACTTGCTGCCGACGACGTCCACCGCGGCGTCCAGCCCGCAGGCGTACGGTTCACTGCGCTTCGCCACGGCCAACTCCTCGCCCTCACCACCCACTTACGCGTTCCCACGCGTTCCTACGCGTTCGACAGTACCGGCTTGCGGAGGTCGAAGAGGTGCCGCGAGCTGTGGGCCACGAAGGGCCCTTCCGCCTGGATGCGGTCGTGGAGCTCGCGCAGCCGCGGCCGGTACGCCTCCACGGTGAACCCCGGAACCATCCACACCACCTTGCGCAGGAAGTGGACGACCGCGCCGATGTCGTGGAACTCCATCCGCAGCCGCTCCATCCGCAGGTCCACGAGGTCGAGCCCCGCGGACTCGGCCTCGGCGCGCTCCTGCTCCGGGTGGCGGGCGTTCCTGACGTCCTCGGGTTGCGGGCCGAGGAAGTACTCGACGACCTCGAAGACGCTGGCGGGCCCGACGTGCTGCGCGAAGTACGCACCGCCGGGCCGCAGCACGCGGGCGATCTCGTCGAAGTGGGGCTTGACCGGGTGGCGGCTGGTGACGAGGTCGAACGCGCCGTCGGCGAACGGCAGCGGCGCGTCCTCCGGCGATGCGACGACCACGACGCCGCACGGGTGCAGCAGGGCGGTGGCCTTCGCGACGTTCGCGGGCCAGCCTTCCGTGGCGACGGCGAGCGGAGGCAGCGTGGCGGCGGAGGCGAGCACTTCGCCGCCGCCGGTCTGGATGTCGAGGCTCGCGGAGGCGCGGGCGAGCCGCTGGGCCATCGACTCCGCGTACCGCCACGAGGGCCGCGCCTCGGTGGCCCGCCCCTCGAACCAGGAGAAGTCCCACCCCTCGGTCGGCGCGGCCTCGGCTTCGGCCACGAGGTCGTCGAAGGCGCGGGGGACTGGGTTCTGGCCGTCCTGGCCGTCCTGGCCGTCCTGGCCGTCCTGGCCGTCCTGGCCTGCGGGATCGCTGTTCGTGGAGCTCATGGGGCAATCCTGACATCCGAGGCGCGTGGGGCACATCTTGGTTTTGGCGGTGGCTCGGCGCGCCCGGGCGGCGATCAGGTTGCTGTTCGGCGACGCGACGGGGGGGCGTGTCTGGGGCTCAGCCGCTGGTTTCCGTGCCGGGGGTGGGGTCCGTCGCGCCTCGGGGGAAGGACACCTCGACGCGGCGGTTCTTCTTGCGGCCCTCCTCGGAGCCGTTGTCCGCGATGGGGTAGTCCTCGCTGTAGCCGCGCACGGAGTACGTGACCTCCGGGCCGAGGTAGCTCGCGAGCCTGTCGTGGACGGCTTCCGCGCGTTCGCGGGAGAGTTTCTTGCCGTGGCTGTAGGAGCCGAGGCTGTCCGTGAAGCCGAAGACGCGGACGTCCGTGGCGTTCTGGGCCTCGGCCTCCTCCGCGATCGCCTTGATCCGCGCGTTCGCCTCGGGGTTCAGGTTCGGGCTGTCCTTGGGAAACAGCACCTCCGCCTGCAGCGCGAACTTCACGTCGGTATTGGTGTCCTCGCGGCGCTCCTCGCCGCCGAGATCCTCGACGACGGACTTGATGTCCAGCACCTTCGCGGGCGCGAGCGTCGCCCCGTCGGCCAACTTCAGCCCCGGGCTGGCGGAGTCGACTTCGGGGGGTGGGGAGGTGGTGGTGCTGCCGGGTGGGGCGGGGGGGTCGTCGTCGGCGTGGGCCGACGGGGCGATGAGGATCAGGGTGGTGAGGGCGGCGGCGAGCATTGCGGTTCGGGTGAGCTGGTCGCGGGCCATGGGGCTACTCACCCTCGGAGATCTCTAGGGCAGCTGGAGGCATGGTGGGCACCTGGAACTGCACCTTGGAGGTGCCCTCAGGCGGTGCAGGGAATTGGGCGTACCAATCCACGGACTGACTCCGATTGATGCCGCCTTCGAACTTTGTGCACAGACAGCGTCCCGTGGTGTCCCTGAGAACCAGGTACTTCTTCTTCCCCTGCTGGTCGATGATGCTCGCGCCGGCCAAGGACCCGCCGTTCTTCTTGAGCTCGTTCTCGTCGCTGCGCCACTCGCTGCCGACCCAGATGCCTGACGTGCCGTTCGTCACCTTGCCGCTGACGGTCAGGAAACCACCCTCGTCACGGGACGCCGAAGTAACGGTGAGCGCGATGCCGTTGCTCTTGACCTCGGCCAGTGCCTGGTCCGCTTCGGGAGCCGGGGCGTCGCCCTTGTCGTCATCACCGTCCTTTTCGGAAGCGGAGGGGGTGGCTTTCTTGTCCGCTTTGTCATCTCCTCCGCCACCACCGCAGCCGGCGACCGTCAGGACCAACCCAGTTGTGATCGCCACAGCGGTCATTACCCTGCGGGCCACCAAGGTGCGACGAGTGCTCATGGGTGCGGCCTCCCTCTTTCGTCGAAAGCCGGTCAGTCGGCCAAGTGGACAGAGAACAGAACGGACGCATCCGGCAAGTCTCCCGCCTGGAAATCGTCCGGGTCGATCTCAAAGGAGTCACCGCCGTCGCAGTCGAATTCCATGACATCTTCCCGGTCGGCCGACGGGGCCGCTTCGCAACGCGGTTTGATGACGGCAGTGGCTTCGGCTTTGGCGTGCTTGGACTCGGTCCCGGGGATGATCGTGTCTCCGACGGTGTACGTGGTTTCGATCTCAGCCCGGAAACCCGGATAGCCGTTGACTTCCGCTGGGCCGAACCCGATAACGGTGGCGTCATTGTCCGCGGCCAGCGCCTCGGCCGCGTCCCGCGCTCCGCCGCCTGTGATTTTGTCACCGGTGAGCCAGTCGAGCCATTCGTCACCCTCGCGTATGGACAGCTCGAGTCCATCGAGAAGTTCATCCCTGGCGTCCTGTGACGCGGCCAGCGCCGCAGCATCCGCAGCGGATTGCGCTCCGTTCCGCGCCGATGCAGCCTGCGCAAAGGCGAAGAAGGCTAGGGCAACGAAGAGCAGGATGCCGGTCAACCAGATGTAGATGGGGAGGGTCTGCCCACGGTCACTGCGACAACCAACGGGCCTCAGGCGCCAATCACGTCGTTGACCGCGTTGCCGATCGCCTGCGAGATCTTGCCGTCCAGCCCCAGCTGGTCGATCAACGTATAGATCCCCGCAATAAGAATCATCAGCCCCGCATACTCCACAAACCCCGCCCCCGCATCCCGCCCCTCCCCCCGAATCCGCGTCGACACGGAGACCGTCCAGTCGACCCAGACTTTGAGCACGCGTTCCTTCAGCATGACGGACCCGCCTCTCCCACCCGATACCGCGCCCTTTGTGGTCAGAGGCAACGTACGCCACACGGCGTGCATCGGCAGCAACTCTGCGCAACGCAAGCGGTATCCGGGGTGCCCGGCCCGCAAGTTGGCGGGTTCTCTTCCCCCTCGTTGAGATCACCATGCACGAAGTCCCCTCACGCGAACCGTGAACTCAGCCCTGACTGTCCCACATCGAGTTGCATCCGCGAAGAGCTTTCGCGAAGTCGTTCATCTCAACCGCATCCAAACCGCTTCTCAACCGCATCCCAACCGTCCCGACTCAACGGTTCAGGATGGAGCCGAAGTCCGAACCCGAGCCCAGGAACATGCCCGCCGCGATCAGGATCATCGTGGCCGGGAGCATGAACACGAGCGTCACCATCGTCGCCTTGGGGATCGTCTTCGCCGCCCTGCGGCGGGAGTTCTGCGCGTCCGTGCGGCGCATGTCCGTGGCGATCTGGATCAGCGTGTCCGCGATCGGGGAGCCCAGCTCCTCCCCCTGCTGGAGCGCCGAGACGAACTGGGCGACCTGTTCGGACGCGTTGCGGCGGCGCAGGTCGTCGAAGGCCTGGCGGCGGCTGACGCCCATGTCCATCTGGCGGAGCGTGATGCGGAGTTCGTCCGCCCACGGCCCCTCGTACCGTTCCGCGACGCGGTCCAGCGCCTGGCGGAAGCCGAGGCCCGCCGAGACGACGACGGCGAGGACGTCCAGGAAGTCGGGCAGCGTGCGGTCGATGACCTCGCGGCGTTCACGGATCGCCTGCCAGATCAGCGCGTCCGCCGCCACCGCGCCGAAGGCGAGCGTGAGCACGCCGAAGAGCGGGGAGCCGTTGGTGAGGAAGACCAGGCCGAGGACGAGGCCGAAGACGCCGTAGACCGCCCGCCGTGCCGCGTATCGGTCGATCGTCAGGCCGCCGGGGTTGCCCGCCATGTCTATCCTGCGGCGCTTCGCGTCGACCCGTTTCGGGCCCATCAGGCGCAGGACCAGGGGCGCGAAGCGCATGCCGAGGCGGTCCACCGCCGAGCCCGCCACCGAGACCCGGGTCGCGCCGACCTCCAGGGCCACGGCCAGATCGGTCGGCAGCTTCGCGTCCGCGCGGTACATGCGGACGCCCTGGCAGACGCCGGCCACAGCGAGGCCCATCACGGCCGCTAGGAGCAGGCTCAGCACGGTGACTCCCTCCTTCCTCAACTTGCCGGCACCGAGTATCTACACTTCGATCTTTCCCAGGCGGCGGATCGCGAAGAAGCCGACGCCGTACAGGCCCAGCGAGATCAGGATCAGTGTCTGGCCCAGAGGTGAACCCGTCACCCGTTCCAGTGCGCCTTCGTTCGACGAGTTGATGAGGAGCAGGGAACCCAGGCCCAGGAGCGGGACCGTGAAGGCCGTCGCGTTGACCTCCGAGAGCATCGTGCGGACCTCGCGCCGGGTCTCCTTGCGGTCCTCAAGCGTCTGGGTGAGGTTCCGCAGCGAGTTGACCACCGTGCCGCCCGCCTTGTTGGACAGGACGAGGGTCGTGACGAGGACGATGAGTTCCCGGGACGGGAGGCGGGCGGCCAGTTCGCCCAGCGTGTCGTCGATCGATCGGCCCATCGTCAGTTGGTCCGCGACGTGGGAGAGTTCCTCGCCCGCGGGGGCTTCCAGTTCTTCCGCCGCCATGGCCAGCGACGTGCGCAGCGCCAGGCCCGCCGCCGTCGCGTTCGCCAGGATGCGGGCCACGTCCGGGAGCTGGTTGATGAACGCCTCGATGCGTTTCTGGCGTTGCCAGTTGAGGAACGCGGTCGCGCCCCATATCGCCACGACGCCCGCGATCGGGCCGAAGAACGGGGCCAGTGTCGCCGCCGCGATCAGCCAGAGGGCGGCGACGACCGCGACGACGTAGGTGAAGAACTCGCCCGCCGTGAGGTCGAGGCCCGTCGAGGACAGGCGCAGGTGGATCGCGCGGCCCAGGCGGGTGCGGCGCAGGCGGCGGTCGACGGTGGCGAAGCGACGGGTGCGGCCGGGTGGGCCGCCGTCCCCCGTGCCGGGGCCTAGCGCGAGGCGGTCCACCAGGGCCTGGCGCTGGGCGCGGCCCGACGCGTACGTGTGGACGCCCGCGACCGCGAGCGTGCCCGTCAGGAGGGTGGCGCCCAGGGCGAGGAGTGCGGGGTCGTTCATCCGATCGCTTCCCTCGTGTCCAGTACGTCGATCGCCTCCGCCACGCCGAATGCGGGTGGCACCGGTTCGTTCGCGACGTACAGCTTGTCGGCGATCTCCCGCGGCAGCGGCAGGTGCTCGAAGTGGCCGTGCACGACGCGGTCCGCGCCGAGCGGGCGTGGCACGAAGCGGGAGACCGGCACGATGCGGAAGTGCTGGCGGCCGTGGGAAACGAGCAGCACGATCTCGGCGACCTTGCGGGAGCCGTCGCCGTGCCGGGCGAGCTGGATGACGACGTCGACGGCCGAGTTGATCTGGTCCCTCAGCGCCTCGAAGGGGATCTGGACCTCCGACATGGAGCCGAGGGTCTGGAGGCGCATGAGGGCGTCCTCCGCGGTGTTCGCGTGGACGGTGGCGAGCGAGCCGTCGTGGCCCGTCGACATGGCCTGGAGCATGTCGAGGGTCTCGCCGCCGCGGACCTCTCCGACGATGATGCGGTCGGGGCGCATGCGGAGGCTGTTGCGGACGAGGTCGCGGATGGTGATCTGGCCCTTGCCCTCGACGTTCGGTGGGCGGGATTCCAGGCGGATCACGTGTTCCTGCTGGAGCTGGAGCTCCGCCGAGTCCTCGATGGTGATGATGCGTTCGCGGCCCGGGATCAGGCCGGAGAGGGCGTTGAGCAGGGTCGTCTTGCCGGTGCCCGTACCGCCGCTGACGATGAGGTTGAAGCGGGCGCGCACGAACGCGGAGAGCAGCATCAGCATGTGCTCGTCGAGGGAGCCGAGGCCGATGAGTTCGGGGAGGGTGTAGGCGCGCGGGAAGCGGCGGATGGTGAGGGTGGCGCCGGTCAGGGCGAGCGGCGGGATGATCACGTTGACGCGCTCGCCGGTGGGCAGGCGGGCGTCGACCATGGGGTTCGACTCGTCGACGCGGCGGTTGACGGTCGACACGATGCGTTCGATCGTCTGCATGAGCTGGTCGTTCGAGGCGAAGCGGAGGGGGAGCTGTTCCACGCGTCCGGCCCGTTCGACGAAGATCGAGTCGGGGCCGTTGACCATGATCTCCGTGATGGACGTGTCGGCGAGGAGCGGTTCGAGTACGCCGAGTCCGAGGGCCTCGTCGACGACGCGGCGGATCAGCTGGGAGCGTTCGGAGGTGGAGAGGACGGGGCCTTCGCGGCTGATGATGTGGCCGAGTACGCGCTCCAGGCGGACGCGGCGGTCCGCGGCCGTGAGCGACGACATCTCGGCGAGGTCGATCTCCTCCAGGAGCTTGGAGCGGTAGACGGCGACGAGGCCGTCGTCGCGGCTCGGCTCGGTCTGGTGGGTGGGGGCCACGCGGTCGCGCAGACTCATGTCGTCCTTCAACCTCCCTCATGCGTGCGGTCTGTGTCAGGGTCAGTCAGGGTCAGGGCCAGTCGGTGTCCGGTGCGTCGTCGTTCGGCATCGTCGCCTCCTTGGTGACGCTCCAGTCCGTGTCGATGAAGGGGAGCAGGGTGGGCACCTGCACCTCGACCGTGGCGGTCGTCGTGGCGCCGCCCTTGCTGACGCCGACGGACGCGGTCAGGCCGCCGTCCATGGCGGCGGAGCCCGCCGCCTCCCCCGAGTCGCCCTGCGAGGCGGCGCGGGCGGCGGCTCTGGCGCCGGAGCCCGCCTGGTTGGCCGCGTAGCCGACCAGGCCGAGCTGGATCGCGGCGAGGCCGATGAGCAGCAGGATCGGCAGGAACCCGGCGAACTCCAGCATGGATACGCCCCGGTCGTCCCAGCGGTGGCGACGGCGCCCTGACCGGGCCCAGGACCGGCTCACTCGTCCTCCCCCTCCTTCGCCGCCCCCGCCTCCCCGTCGACGTGCCATCCCGCGTCGAATCCCGGGAAGAACACGGGTACGTCCACGGAGACGTGGGCCTTCCACACCGTGCCCTCGTCCGTGCAGGACACCGCCGCGTCCTGCCATGCGTCGGGCAGGTGCTGCCGGGCGGCGTCGGAGCAGGCCCCGGCCGCGCCCTCGCCCGCCGCGTAGGCCGCGGTGGCCGCGCGGGCCGCCTCGTCCGCCGCGTTTCCGGCGAGGGAGTACGTGTAGCCGTAGAGCGCGCACTGCCAGAGGATCGCCATGACGGCGAGCAGCAGCGGGAACATCCCGGCGAATTCGAGGGTGACCGCGCCGCGGTCGCCGCTCGCCGCCTTCCTGCGCAGGGCGAGCCCGCGCCTGCCGTTCGTGCCCGCCGCGTCCGGGTCGACGAGGCCCAGTTCGCCCGCGAGGCCCCACAGGGCCTGTTTGACGGTGGAGCGGCTTTCGAGGTCCTGCATGCGGCCCGCGTCGACGGCGGCCTGCAGTTCCTTGAAGCAGGCGGGCACGGTGGTCCGTGCGGTCTTGGTCCCGGTGACGCGTTCGACGAGGACGGGCTGGATCTCCGCGCTCTTGCCGTGCCGGTTGACGACGGTGACGGTCTCCTCGGCCTTGCGGATCTGCAGCCGGTCCCAGAGGCGCACCATGCGCTTGGCCGCGCGGACGGCGACGACGTCGGGGGTGAGGAGCAGCAGGGCCTGGTCGGCGAGTTCGACGGCGGTGGCGCCCGCGCCGGTGACGTAGGAGCCGCAGTCGACGACCACGACGTCGTAGCGGGCGCGCAGGGCGCCGATGGTCTGGCGGGCGACGCGGTCGGTGATCTCTTCGCCGCGTTCGCCGTCGGCGGGGGCGAGGAGCAGGCCGATGCCGGTCTCGTGGGTGTAGACGGCGTCCTGGAGGACGCGGGGTGTGATGTCGGAGATCGCGGCGAGGTCGGCGATCGAGCGGCGGAACTGCACGTCGAGGTAGGAGGCGACGTCGCCGGACTGGAGGTCGAGGTCGACGAGGGCGACGCTGCGGCCGGACGCGCGGGAGGCGAGGGCGAGGTGGACGGCGGTGAGGGTCGTGCCGACGCCGCCCTTGGCGCCGCTGACGGTGACGACGGTGCCCGCGCCCGTAGCCCCGCTCCCCGTGTACAGCTCAAGGTTCCCGCCGCTTCCACTGCCCAGGTGCCTGCGCATCCCGGTGGACCAGGAGGCGGCGGCCTGGACGCGTTCGGCGAGGGCGTCGTAGGCGAGCGGGAGGCCGACGATGCCGCGGGCGCCGGAGTCCATGGCGGCGGTGAGGAGTCCGGGGCCGGTGTCGGCGGTGATGAGGACGACGCCGACCGCGGGGAAGCGCAGGACGAGGTCGCGGATGAGGTCGAGGGCGGGGACGGGCCCGATGCGCTCGTGGACGAGGACGACTTCGGGCAGTTCGTCGACGGACTCGGCGGCGAGCCGCGCGAGGGTGTCGAGGAGCGCCGTGGAGTCGCCGACGGGCAGCGCGGGTTCGGTGTCGGGAAGCTGGTTGGTGAGGGCGGTCAGCGCGCGGGCCGCGTCGATGTCGCCGACGGCGGGGAGGATCCGAGTGGTCATACCTGACCTCCTACTTGTCCTCGTCGAGGGTGTACGTCCGGTCCCTGGGCGGCACGGTCGCGTCGCCGCCTGCGCCGTCCGGGACGAGCCCGGCGACACGGTCGCGCAGTTCCCCGACGAGGCCGACGGGCAGCGCCGGTCCCGTGCCGGGCAGTCGGCCCGTCACCGTGGACAGCGCGCGGGCCGCGTCGATGTCGCCGACGGCGGGGAGGATCCGAGTGGTCATACGTGACCTCCTACTTGTCCTCGTCGAGGGTGTACGTCCGGTCCCTGGGCGGCACGGTCGCGTCGCCGCCCGCGCCGACCAGGGCGAGTCGGACATGGGTGGCGAAGGATTCGGCGTACGCGACGCGCTGGGCGTCCGCCGTGCCGAGGGCGAAGGTGATCGGCACCGCTTCCATGGCCCTGCGGCGCGTACGGTCGTCCTGGTCGGGTTCGAGCGGGGTCAGCTTGCCGACGTCCAGCACCTTGGCGCCCTCCACGATGACTTTGGACTGGTCCTCGGCGTTGTCGGTCTCCCCCTTGAAGGTGGCGTAGATGTTGACCTTCGCGCCGGGTGTGATCTTGCCCGCGACGCCCGTCGCCGCGTCGATCATGATGGCGATCTCCTGCTGGCCCGGGCCGAGTTCGGGGCGTCCGACGATCATGTCGGACTGCAGCAGCGAGCCCCTGCGCAGCTGGGTGACGGCGATCTTGCCGCGGATCTCGCGGAGGTCGGTGACGGCGTTGTCGGACAGCCATCGCTCGGGCATCTCGACCTTCTCGAACTGGTCGGCGGTCAGTTCCTTGTAGGGCGCGATGTCGCCCTTGAGCTTGTACGCGGGGACCTCGGGGCCGACCTTCGAGTTCGCGTCGCGGATCACCGAGAGGACGCCCGCGAACGCGCCGATCGCGCACAGGACCGAAAGGACCAGCAGGATGACGCCGCGGCGCTGGCGTGAGTTCATAAGCCGGACTACCTCGATCGAGTGCGGTTGGCTACGGACAGTGAGCGGGGTGGCGCACGTGCGGTCGTCGGTCGCGTGACGAGGAGCGAGGGAGCGGTGGGGCGGCCTACGTGGCGCCGCGGGGCAGGGCGGACGTTCCTGGTGCGGAGGCCGGGCCCGCGGCCGGGCGGAGCCGGTGGCTCGCGGGGACGAGAGTGCGCACCGGCTGCGCGGGGCGCTCGCCGGGCGGCGGCAGGGGCGCGGCGCAGAACGCGCAGCGGTCGCCGATGAGTTCGAGGCCGCACCAGTGGCAGTCGTCGCGTCTGACGGAGGCCACCAGCTGGTAGAGGACGGAGATGTCCGGGATCGCGGCGGCGAACTCGACGAGCTTCCCGGTGGCCCACCAGCGTTCGGACTCGCCGGGCAGCCGCGCCTCGGTGACGTCCTGGGCCTTCCAGGCGGGGGCGAGGGTGTCGGTCACCCAGCCGGGGGCGAGGCGGCCGGGGGCGTAGAGGAGTCGCGTGGCGAAGCCGGGGGCGGGCAGGTCTGCCTCCTCACCGCCGGAGCCGGACGTCACCTTCACGAGCTCGGGACTCGGCGTCGCGAGCGCCGCGAACTGGCTGCCCGGGAGCCAGGACTTGGCGTGCGACTCCAGGCTGACGTCGATCCTGCCGCGGTCGAGGCGGGCGACGGAGCCGAGGAGGGCGCCCGCGTAGATGTAGTGGGACAGGAGGCGGGCGGCGGAGGCCAGGACGCCGGGGCTGAAGTCGCAGACCGACAACTGGCGCAGTTGCAGGGCGAGTACGGCGAGGCCGAGCGGCGGCAGGTCGGAGCGGACGACGGCGATGCGGTCGCTCTCCAGGACGGAGCGGACCGCGTACAGGCGCCGGGTGACGGCCGCGGGCGCGGAGGACGGGCACAGCGCGATCACGTAGCCGTGGTGCTCGATGAGGGTGTGCATCTCCGTGAGCGCCTGGTCCAGGGAGTACGTCCGCGGGGACTGCACGGCCGACTGGAGGACGGCGGCCGACGGGGTGTGCCGGTCGGGTGACGGCAGCACGAGATCGGGGCCGGTGACGGCTATGGCGGTCGGCAACGCGTACACCCCCGGTGGTCGTGCACTCCTGCCTCAGCACCATATCCACGTCATGGTCGCCTCAACACCCAACTTCGCACTGTTCATGTGGAGGTGGGCGCGTACTCCTGTGCACCAAGTGATGTTTGAGCCCTTGACAACTCAATTGGTCTGGACCAGCTTGTACGACCAAGCAGACGGCGGTGGCCACCGTTCCGACGTACCTCCCCCCACCCTCTCCCCCCACCGGAGGCAGCAGTGGACCGCACACGCAGGAGAAGGACCGGTGCTCTCACCGGCGCCGCCTTCGCCGCCCTCTCCCTCGCCCTCGCTCTGACGGGCCTGTCCACGGGCACCGCCGACGCCGGGACCCGCGCCGTGCCCGAGCACGCCGTGACCGGCTACTGGCAGAACTTCGACAACGGCGCCCAGGTGCAGAAGCTGGGCGACGTGCAGGACGAGTACGACATCATCGCCGTCTCCTTCGCCGACGCGACCGGGACGCCCGGCGAGGTGACGTTCAACCTCGACTCGGCGGGGCTCGGCGGCTACACCGTCGACCAGTTCAAGGCCGACATCAAGGCCAAGCAGGCCGCGGGCAAGTCCGTGATCATCTCGGTCGGCGGCGAGAAGGGCGCGGTGGCGGTCAACGACGCGGCGTCCGCGACCGCCTTCGCCGAATCCGTGCACAAGCTCATGCGGGAGTACGGCTTCGACGGCGTCGACATCGACCTGGAGAACGGCCTCGACTCGACGTACATGACGCAGGCCCTCAAGTCGCTCGCGGGCAAGGCAGGGCCGGGGCTCGTCCTGACGATGGCGCCGCAGACCATCGACATGCAGTCCCCGTCGACCGAGTACTTCAAGACCGCGCTCGCCGTGAAGGACATCCTCACGGTGGTCAACATGCAGTACTACAACAGCGGTTCGATGCTCGGCTGCGACGGCAAGGTCCACAGCCAGGGCACGGTCGACTTCCTCACCGGGCTCGCCTGCATCCAGCTGGAGAACGGCCTCGCGCCGTCGCAGGTCGGCATCGGCGTCCCGGCGTCGCCGAAGGCGGCGGGCGGCGGGTACGTCGCGCCGGACGTCGTGAACGACGCCCTGGACTGCCTGGCGAAGGGCACGGGCTGCGGCTCCTTCAAGCCGTCCAAGACGTATCCGGGCATCCGGGGCGCGATGGCCTGGTCCACGAACTGGGACGCGGCGGCGGGCAGCGCCTGGTCGAAGTCGGTGGGCGCGCACGTGCACGGGCTGCCGTAGCGGTAGCGGTAGCCGTAGCGCGACGGATACTGACAGCGGCGCCTCCGCTCCCCCGGAGGCGCCGCTGTCGATCAGAAGAAGCTGCCCCAGTCCAGGTCGATGATCTGCTTGACGCAGAGGACCAGGAACAGCAGGCCCGCGGCGGCCAGCATCACGTTGCTGAGCCGGCCGTTGCGCCACTGCGCGGGCGTACGGGAGGTGTTGAGCAGCCAGAGCAGGGTGAGGGCCAGGAAGGGCATGAAGAACGCGCCGAGCACGCCGTACGCGATGACGAGGCCGAACGGCTCGTCGAGGAAGAGCAGGCCCATCGGCGGGAAGGTCAGCCAGAGCAGGTACGCCCGGAACGGCACCGACTTCTCGCGCTTGCCGGCCGCGACCTCCTCGACCATGTTCCCCTCGGCCACCCCGGCACCGCCGCGCTCGCGCCGCAGCCGCTCCACGAAGTCCGCGAACATGAGGCTCACGCCGTGCCACACGCCCATCAGCGCGCCGAAGGACGTGGCGAAGAAGCCGATGAGGAAGAGGTTGGCGGTGACCGCGCCGAACTTGTCCTCCAGGACCTTGCCGAGGTCGATGAGGCCCCGGTCGCCGGAGTTGAGGGCGATGTTCGTGGAGTGCAGGAGCTCGGCGCCGATGATCATCATCGCGACGACGAAGATGCCGGTCGTGATGTACGCGACGCGGTTGTCGAGCCGCATCACCTTGAGCCAGCTGATGTCGGTCCAGCCCTTGGAGTTCACCCAATAGCCGTAAGCGGCCATGGTGATGGTGCCGCCGACGCCGCCGATCAGGCCGAGCGTGTAGAGCAGCGAGCCGTCGGGGAGGGCGGGCACGAGGCCCGCGAGGGCGTTGCCGAGGTCGGGGGCGACGCGGATCGCGACGTACACGACGATCAGGAACTTCATGCCGATGACGATCGTCATGGCCTTCTCGAAGACGGCGTACCGGTTGAACCAGACGAAGGCGAGGCCGAGCAGGCCGCAAAGGATCGCCCAGGTCTTGAGGCTCGGCCCGTCCGGGAAGAGCGCGACGAGCGGCAGCGCGCTGGACGACATGGCCGTGGCTCCGTAGACGAAGCCCCAGATGACGACGTAGATCGCGAAGTAGTACGTGGTCCACTGGCCGAGGCTGCGCCAGCCCTCGAACAGGGTGCGGCCGGTGGCCAGGTGCCAGCGGCCCGTCGCCTCGGCGAGGGAGATCTTCACCAGACAGCCGATGATCGCGGCCCACAGCAGGGTGTAGCCGAATTTGCTGCCCGCGATGAGGGTCGCGACGAGGTCTCCCGCGCCGACTCCGGTGGCCGCGACGACGATGCCCGGCCCGACGTATTTCCAGCTCGCCTTGCGGAGCCGAGGTTCCGCTTCGCCGGCGGTGGTGCCACTGCCTGTGCTTTCAGCCATGCCGATCAAGAAAGCGCATCGCGGTCGCGGACACAAGAGGTTGGCCAAAGACAGCATTGACCGGTGCATGCCACGCATCGACGATGGGCCCGCGCGACCGGCAACCCGCGCATCGCACGTCGCGCACCGCACGCCGCACGTCGCGCACCGCACGCCCGCACATCGCACCCCGCACGTCGCGCACCCCGCACGTGACAGCCCCGCACGTCGCACTGAACAACCCCCCACCCCTGAGGAGACTTCATGCGACTCCGCATACGCGGCAGGAGATCCGCGGCCCTCGCGGCACTTCTCGCCCTGGCCGTGGCGGCTCCCCTGACCGCCAACGCCTCGACAGGACAGGCCGACCCGGCCCCCCGCAGCGCGGCGACCGCCGCCGACGAAGAAACGCGCCAGTACGAGATCCCCCTGCGCGACGACCGCGCCGCGCGCACCGCACTCGCCCGCACCGGTGTCGCGATCGACGAGGTCGACGCCCGCGCGGTGGTCGTCTCGGCGGACGCGGCCGAGGCGGCGGCGCTCCGGAAGGCGGGCTACGAGCTCAGACCGCTGGCCGGGCCCCCGAAGCGCGCGAACGGCGAGGAAGTCAAGGTCAAGGACTTCCCGCCCGCCGACGCGAGGTACCACAACTACGCCGAGATGAACGCGGAGATCAACCAGCGCATCGCGGCCCACCCGGACCTGTTCAGCAAGAAGGTCATCGGCAAGTCCTACTCGGGCCGTGACATCGTCGCCATCAAGATCAGCGACAACGTGGGCACCGACGAGGCCGAGCCCGAGGTCCTCTTCACCCACCACCAGCACGCGCGCGAGCACCTGACGGTGGAGATGGCTCTCTACCTGCTGCGCGAGCTGGGCGACGACTACGCCACCGACGCGCGGATCAAGAAGATGGTCGACGAGCGCGAGATCTGGATCGTGCCGGACGTGAACCCGGACGGCGGCGAGTACGACATCGCGTCCGGCTCGTACCGCAGCTGGCGCAAGAACCGGCAGCCCAACAGCGGCTCGTCCAACGTCGGCACCGACCTGAACCGCAACTGGGCCTACCGGTGGGGCTGCTGCGGCGGCTCGTCAGGCTCCACGGGCTCCGAGACGTACCGCGGCCGCAGCGCCGAGTCGGCCCCCGAGACGCAGGTCGTCGCCAATTTCGTGCGCAGCCGTGTCGTCGGCGGCAAGCAGCAGATCAAGGCGTCCATCGACTTCCACACGTACAGCGAGCTGGTCCTGTGGCCGTACGGCTACACGTACAGCGACACGGGCCCCGGCCTCACCCAGGACGACCGCGACGCGCACGCGACCGTGGGCCGCAAGATGGCCGCGAGCAACGGCTACACGCCCCAGCAGTCCAGCGACCTCTACATCACCGACGGGTCGATCAACGACTGGCTGTGGGGCAGCCAGAAGATCTTCAGCTACACCTTCGAGATGTACCCGTCGTCCGCGGGCGGCGGCGGTTTCTACCCGCCCGACGAGGTGATCGAACGGGAGACCAGCCGCAACCGTGACGCGGTGCTGCAACTCCTGGAGAACTCGGACTGCATGTACCGGTCGATCGGCAAGGAACAGCAGTACTGCACGGGCTGACGATGCGTGCGGTGCCGCCTTGCGACCACGCGGCGTAGCGGAGACTCGGCATGGGTCACCCCTGCGTGCGACGCACTGGTGGGGCGCCCGGCAAGCTCGCCGGGCGCCCCATCACCTGCTTACCGCTACACGAACAAGCTCACGACCGCCGCCACCGCGAAGCCCGCGATCGACAGGACCGACTCCAGGACCGTCCACGTCTTCAGCGTGTCGCGTTCGCTGATGCCGAAGTACTTCGCCACCATCCAGAAGCCGCCGTCGTTGACGTGCGAGGCGAAGATGGAGCCCGCCGAGATCGCCATGATGACCAGGGCCGTGAAGGCCTGGGAGTAGTCGCCCTCGGAGAGGAGGGGGGCGACGATGCCTGCCGTCGTGACGATCGCCACCGTCGCCGAGCCCTGGGCCACGCGCAGGATCAGGGAGAGCAGGTAGGCCAGGACGATGATGGGGAGGCCCACGTCCTGGAACGTGTCCGAGATCGCGCCGGCCACGCCGCTCGCCTTCAGGACCGCGCCGAAGATCCCGCCCGCGCCGACGACGAGGAGGATGTTGCCGACCGGCTTGAGGGACGAGGTCGACACCGTTTCGAGGGACTTGCGGGACCAGCCGCGCCGGATGCCCAGCAGGTAGTACGCCATGAGCAGGGCGATCGTCAGGGCTACGAACGGGCTGCCGAAGAACTCGATGACCGAGCGGAAGGTGGAGGGGTCGAAGGCGATCGAGGAGAACGTGGCGAGGAGGATCAGGAACAGGGGCGTGCCGATGATCGTGAAGACGGTGCCCAGCGGCACCGGCTTCTCCCGCGGCGCCACACCCGCGGCGCTCTGCTCCGCGACGACCGCCGCCTTCGCCTCGTCCGCCGCCTCGACCATGTCCTGCGGCACGGGCACGAAGATGCGCTTGCCGATCCACGCGGAGTAGACCCAGGCGGCCAGCACCGCGGGGATGCCGCAGACGATGCCCATGAGGATGACCCAGCCGAGGTCCACCTTCAACAGTCCCGCCGCGGCCACCGGACCGGGGTGCGGGGGCAGGAACGCGTGGGTCATCGAGAGACCCGCGAGGAGAGGGAGGCAGTAGAGGAGGATCGACTTGCCGCTGCGCTTGGCCGCCGCGTAGACGATCGGCGCGAGGACGAAGATGCCGACGTCGAAGAAGACGGGGACACCGAAGATCAGGCCCGTCAGGCCCATGGCCAGGGGTGCGCGCTTCTCGCCGAAGAGGCCGAGCAGGCGGGAGGCGAGGACCTCCGCTCCGCCCGAGACCTCCAGGATCGCGCCGAGCATCGTGCCGAGGCCGATGATGATCGCCACATGGCCGAGGATCCCGCCCATGCCCGATTCGATGACCGAGACGGCGTCGGACTTCTGGACGGTGCCGAAGAGTTCGGTGACGGAGAGGCCGGCCGCGAGGCCGACGGCTATCGAGACCGCCAGGAGCGCCACGAAGGGCTGCAGCCTGATTTTGATGATCAGGAAGAGCAGGAGCAGGATGCCGAGCGCGGCGACGGTCAGCAGACCGGCCGTGCCGTCGATCAGGGCGAGCAGGCCGCCGGTGTGCGGTGGCGCCTCCGCGGCGGGGGCGGCCGCGAGCACGGCGGTGTGGGACGGGGACATCGTTGACCTCGTAAGTGCATGGGGCTTTCGGGGCAGGGGGGATCGCGGCACGGCGCCCCGGGGGTGGGCGCCGTGCCGTGACGACGTACGGCTTGCTGGTGGAGAGGGATGTGCGTCAGCCGAGAACGGCGAGCGCGTCGATCTCGATGAGGAGGCCCGCCGGGAGACCGACGTAGACCGTGGTGCGGGCGGAGGCGGGAGCCTTCAGGCCCTGCTCCTCGAAGTACGCGTTGTAGATCTCGTTCATCTCCGCGAAGTGGTCCACGTCCGTGAGGTAGACGCGCATCATCATCACGTCGTCCCAGGTCGCGCCGCCCTCTTCGAGGATCGCCTTGACGTTGGCGAACGTCTGGAGGGTCTGCTCGCGCAGGGTCGGGCCCGCGGGGGTGGGGGCCTTGCCCTCCTCGGCGGGCAGGAAGCCGACCTGTCCGGCGACCTGAAGGATGTTGCCCTTCTTCACGCCGTGGGAGAACTTCGCGGGCGGGGTGGTGTGGGTGGCCGGGGTGAGGGCGGTCTTCTCGGTCATGAACTTGCTTCCTTCAGAGGGGCGTTGCCGGAGTACTCGCGGCTGATCGCGTCCGCCGTGCGGCGGACCAGCGGGAGCAGGGAGAGGAGTTCCTCGGCGGTGACGACGACATTCGGTGCGGACACCGACATGGCGGCGACGACCCGCCCGTCCGCACCGCGGATGGGGGCCCCGATGCAGTTGATGGACTCCTCGTGGCCACCGAGGTCGGTGGCCCAGCCCTGTTCGCGCACGGCCGCCAGCTCCTTGAGGAACGCGGCGGCGTTGGGCGTCGAACGGGACGTGTAGGTGGGATAGTCGAGCTTCTCCGCGATGGCGCGGCGCTCGGCCTCCGGGAAGTCGGAGAGCAGCAGCTTCGCGACGGCGGCGACGGTGATCGCCACCGGCTTGCCGATGCGTGAGTACATCCGCACCGGATACCGGCTCTCGACCTTGTCGATGTACAGCACCTCCTGCTCCTCGTACACGGCGAGGTGGACCGTGTGGCCGCACTTCTCGTTGAGGGCGAGGAGATGGGGGTGGGCGATCTCGCGCACGTCGAGATTCTCGACGGCTTCCTGGGCGAGCGCGAAGAGGCGCGCGCCGAGGCGGTAGCGCTGGTCGGACTGGCGGAAGACCAGGCCGTGCTCGTGGAGGGTGCGCAGGAGCCGGAGCGCGGTCGACTTGTGGACGTCGAGCCGTTCGGCCACCTGTCCCAGGTCGGCGGGGCCCTCGGCGAGCAACGGCAGGATCGAGAGCGCGCGGTCGACGGTCTGGCTCATGGGGTACGTACCTCCTCCTCGGCCTCGGTGTCCTCCGGGACGCGTTCCGTCCAGCCGGGGCCGAGACGAAGTGTCTCCCAGGCTGCGTCGTCCAGGGCGGCGAGGCGGTCGGCATGGGCGCGGGCGGGGGGCGGTGCGAGATCACCGGGAACGGTGAGGGCGGCGGCGGCCATCAGGTGGCCGTGGCGCAGCCGGTGCGCGGCGGGCAGGCCGCGCAGGGTGGCGGAGAGGAAACCGGCGGCGAAGGCGTCACCGGCGCCGACGGGCGCGACGACGTCGACGCGCAGGGCGGCCTGGAAGACGGGGTCCTCGCCGCGGCGGTGGACGGTGGCGCCGCGGCTGCCCTGCTTGACGACGAGCGTGTCGGGCTCGGGCAGGGCGGCGCGGATCGCGTCGGAGCCGCCGGTGATGCCCCATGCCGCGGCGGCCTCGTCCTCGCCGACGAAGACGAGGTCGGCGCCGCGCGCGAGGTCGAGGAGGACGGAGGGGTCCGCTGCGGCGTCGTCCTTCCAGAGGCCGGGGCGGTGGTTGACGTCGAAGGAGACGAGCGGGCCGCGGTCGGCGCGCCGGGCGCAGAGGTGGCGTACGAGGGCGAGGCAGTCGGCGGAGAGCGCGGGCGTGATGCCCGACAGGTGCAGGATGCGTCCGTCGGCGAGGGCGTCCTCGTCCACGGAGCCCGGCGCCATGGCGGAGGCCGCGGAGCCCGCGCGGTAGTAGACGACCTCGTGGGCGTCGGTGTCGCGGTCGTCGGCGGTACGGAAGTAGATGCCGGTGGGGCGGTGCGGGTCGCGGCCGACGGCGGAGGTGTCCACTCCGTAGCGGGCGATCGTCTCGACGAGGTGGTCACCGAAACCGTCGGCGCCGACGCGGCTGACCCAGCGGGTGGTGTGCCCGGCCGCGGCGAGCGCGCAGACGACGTTCGACTCGGCGCCGCCGATCCCGCGGTCGAAGGACGGCACGTCGGCGAGGCGGCCGGGCCGGGCGGGCAGGAACGTGACCATGGACTCGCCGAGCGCGATGACGTCCACGGGTGCCTGTGCGGTCACGATCTTCCAACCCCTTAACCGGCTCTCCGGATCCGTTGACCCGGCGTTGGCTCGGATGTTAGACAGCAGTAAGCGACATACGCAATGAGCGTTGCACATACTGCAACGTGCTCGTGAATGCACTGATCGCATCGAATCGAATGCTCTCCTGGAGGAGGCGCCCATGGCCGCCGACAACGTCGTCGACACCGCCCTCGACACTGCCCTCGACCGGTCCGCCGATCCGCTGGCCGCGCTCGCGGACGAGCGAGTGGACCACCGCTTCAAGGGGCTTCCTCCGGACGCCGAAGGGCTGACCGTCGGCGAGCTCACCGCCCAGCGGCGGAACCTCTTCACGGGCGGCTTCACCACCCCCGTCCTCGCGCTCTCCGCCGAGCGCCTGGAGCACAACCTCGCCCTCATGGAGACGTACGCCGAACGCCACGGCCTCGCGTTCGCACCCCACGGCAAGACGTCCATGGCCCCGCAGCTCTTCGCCCGCCAGCTGGAGCGCGGCGCGTGGGGCATCACGCTGGCCGTCCCCCACCAGGTGCGCGTGGCGCGCAAGTTCGGCGTGGAGCGGATCTTCCTCGCCAACGAGCTCGTCGACGCGGGGGCGCTGCGCTGGCTCGCGGGCGAACTCGACTCCGATCCTTCGTTCCGCTTCGTCTGCTACGTCGACTCCGTACGCGGCGTCGAACTCATGCACGCCGCCCTCAGCGAGGCGGGCGCGAGCCGTCCGGTGGACGTGGTCGTCGAGCTCGCCGCGGGTGACGGGGCGCGGACCGGCGCACGTACCGAGGCCGAGTGCTTCGACATCGCCAACGCGGTCGCCGCCGCGGACACGCTGCGGCTGGTGGGCGTCGCGGGGTACGAGGGGGAGGTGCCGGAGGCGTCCAGTGAGAGTGTCACCTCGTGGCTGCGCCGGCTCGTTTCGTTGCTTGCCGAGTTCGACAAGTCCGGGCGGTTCGCCGATCTGCCCGAGGTCGTGGTCAGCGCGGGCGGCAGCGCGTGGTTCGACGCGGTCGCGTCGGTCTTCGCCGAGATCCCCGAACTCTCGCGGCCCGTCCTGAAGCTCCTGCGCTCCGGCGCGTACGTCTCCCACGACGACGGCCACTACAAGCATCTGACCCCGTTCAACCGGGTCCCCGAGGAGGGCGCCCTCGAACCCGCGTTCCGGCTCTGGGCGCAGGTCGTGTCGCGGCCCACCGCGGAGCAGGCGTTCACCAACGCGGGGAAGCGGGACGCGGCGTACGACCTCGACCTGCCCGAGGCGCAGGTCGTCCGCCGGGACGGGGTGGAGCGGGCCGCGACGGGGGTCACCGTCACGGGGCTCTCCGACCAGCACGGCTGGCTGCGGACCTCGCCGGAGGCGGATCTGGCGGTGGGCGACTGGTTGGGCATGGGGCTCTCGCATCCGTGCACGGCGTTCGACAAGTGGCAGTTGATTCCGGTGGTGGAGGGGGATGGGACGGTCTCGTCCTACGTCCGAACGTATTTCTGACCGGGGGGTCTTGGGCGGTCCCCTGTCCCGCCGCTTCGCGGCGGATCACACCCGTGGGGGGCGGTCCTAGCCCGCCGCTCCGCGGCGGATCACACCCACCCACCCGCCCGTTCACCCCGCGACGCAGAGGGCGTAGGAGCCCCGGGCGGGCCCGCCCGTTCACCCCGCGACGCAGGATGGGCGTAGGAGCTCCGGGCGGGCCCGCCCGTTCACCCCGCACCGCAGCCCAGACGTAGAAGCCCCGGGCGGGCCCGCCCGTTCACCCCGGCACCACGGGGTGCGCGTAGGAGCCAGCCCCCCACCGTTAGCCGCCAACGGCGGGCCCGCCCCACCAGGGCCACCCGCACCCGGCGACGAAAGTCGCACGGGTGGTGCGGGTGGGAACGAAAGACCCGGCCGGAGGCCGGGTGCACCACAATCCGCCCGCACCCGACGACGAGACGAACAAGAAAGGCCTCCCCCATGGACCTGGTGATCCGAGACGCCCGCGTCATAGACGGCACCGGAGGCGCCTCCTACCGCGCCGACGTCGGCGTACAGGACGGAAGGATCACCGCGATCCACCGCGAGGGGGAAGAAAGAGGGCCCCGCCTCACGGGGCAGGCCAACCTCGACGCCCAAGGCCTCGCGCTGGCGCCCGGTTTCATCGACATGCACGCCCACAGCGACCTCGCCCTCCTCCGCGACCCCGACCACTCCGCGAAGGCCGCCCAGGGCGTCACCCTGGAAGTCATCGGACAGGACGGCCTCTCCTACGCCCCCGTCGACGACCGCACGCTCGCCCAGGTCCGCCAGGCCATCACCGGCTGGAACGGCGACGGCGGCGACATCGACTTCACGTGGCGCACCGTCGGCGGCTACCTGGACGCCCTCGACTCCGCCCACGGTGGCCGCGGCATCGCGGTGAACGCCGCGTATCTCATCCCCCAGGGCACCGTCCGGATGTATGCGATGGGGTGGGAGGACCGGTCGGCGACCCCCGCCGAGCTGGACCGCATGAAGCAGCTCGTGGCGGACGGCATGCGGGAAGGCGCCGTCGGCATGTCGTCGGGGCTGACGTACACGCCCGGCATGTACGCCGACGACTCCGAGCTCACCGAGCTGTGCAAGGTCGTCGCGGCGTACCACGGCTATTACTGTCCCCATCACCGGAGTTACGGGGCCGGGGCGCTCCAGGCCTACGAGGAGATGGTGGCCCTCACCCGCACCGCCCACTGTCCTCTCCACCTCGCCCACGCCACCATGAACTTCGGCGTGAACAAGGGGAAGGCGCCCGACCTGCTCACCCTCCTCGACCGAGCCCTCGCAGAGGGGGCCGACATCACCCTCGACACGTACCCGTACACCCCCGGCTGCACCACCCTCGTGGCCATGCTGCCCAGCTGGGCGAGCGAGGGCGGCCCGGACGCCATCCGCGCGCGGCTCCTGGACGATTCGGTCGCCGAGAAGATCCGCCACCACATGGAGGTCATCGGCGCGGACGGCTGCCACGGCGTGCCCATCGAGTGGGACACCATCGAGGTCTCGGGCGTGAGCGACCCCGGGCTCGCCTCCTGCGTCGGCAAGACCATCGCCGAATCCGCCGCCCAGCGCGGCGAGGAGCCGTGGGTCACGGCCCGTCGGCTGCTCCTCAACGACAATCTCGGGTCGACCATCCTCCAGCACGTCGGTCACGAGGAGAACGTGCAGGAGATCATGCGGCACCGCGTGCACACCGGCGGCAGCGACGGCATCCTGCAAGGGTTCAAGCCGCACCCGCGCGCGTACGGCACCTTCCCGCAGTATCTGGGAAAGTACGCCCGCGAGCTCGGGGTGATGTCCGTGGAGGAGACCGTCGCGCACCTCACCTCCCGGCCCGCCGCCCGGCTCCGCCTGCCCGACCGGGGCGTCGTCCGCGAGGGCTACCGCGCGGACCTCGTCCTCTTCGACCCGGACACGGTCGCGGCCGGGTCCACCTTCGACGCTCCCCGTACGCTGCCCGTCGGCATCCCGCACGTCCTGATCGACGGGCGGTTCGTCATGCGGGACGGCCGGCGCACGGACGTCCTCGCGGGACGCTCCGTACGCCGGACACCCTGACCAAAAAGCGGCCGAACGCGGCTGAGCGGCTACCTCACAGCCGCCGCGGGCCTCGGCAGCTTGCAGCCCTTGCGGCCCAGGTCGATCTTGCTGCCCTTGCCGACGCACGGCACGATCCCGTACGTCTGCTGGGCGTAGTTGGTGCCCTTGCGCACCGTCACCTTGCCCTTGCGGTCGATCTCGCAGGGGTTGTTGAGGGTGCAGCGTTCGCCGTCCTCGTTGCCCGTGTTGTTGACCGCGGTGACCTTTCCGGTCTTGTGGTCGATGACGGGCGACCCGGACGTGCCGCCTATGGTCTGGCAGGCGGGGGTGTAGCGGACGGAGTCCTTCCAGGTCCACTCCCCCTCCTTCATCCGGTACACGAAACCGTCGATATTGCAGCTGTAGGTCTTCTTCCAGTAGCCGGAGACGACCGTGATGGCGCGCCCCTTCACCGGGTGGTCGTCCTCCAGCTCCAGCGGCTTGATGCCGTACTTCTTCGTGATGTCGCCGTAGGACTCGGTGAGTTGGTAGATCGTGATGTCGGTGTCCGTCATGGTCGCGTAGGACACCTTGGACGCCTTGAGCGTGGCGACGTCGTTGGCCTTCGCGTCGAGCAGCTTGAAGGTACGGGTGGACGGCCGGTCGACGATGACCTCACCGGCGGCGGGGAAACCCGTCTCTATGCAGTGGCCGTTGGTGAGGACGAGCGCCGGGTCGCCCGCCTTGGACTTGGGCATGCGGACCACCGAGCCGGAGCAGTTGCTGAGCGCCACCGTCCCCGCGAAGTCGACAGCCTTGGTCTTGGGCGCCGCCCCGGCCGAGGCGCCGTCCGCCTCCTGCGCGTTCCCCGCGACCGCCGGTGCCGCTCCCGCGCCGGCCAGTGCCAGGGCGAGCAGTCCGCCCGCGACCGCTCTGCTCTTCTGTCCCATCTGTGGAGCCCCCCTCGTGACGTACGCCAGTCGTGCGATTGTCAGGGGCATTCTTGGGGTCCCTGTTGCGGCCGGACAAGGGGTGGGAACCCTTCCCTTTCACACATGTGGTGTGATGCGGACAGAGTGCGTGCCGGGGCCCGAACCGAGTGTCAGGACGCGGGACTTGGGGTCCCAGGAGCGTTGCGCCCCGCCCCGCACACGCGCGCCCTTCGGGAAGTGCCGGGTCGGCAGCCGGACCTCCGTACCGCCCCGCACGCCCGCCTTTCCGCGCCAGCTCAGCGTCAGCGTCTTCCGCTTTCCGTCCCAGCGGTACGCGATCGGGTCCCCCGCTATCGCCAGCGGAGCGGGACGGTCGAGGACGGGCAACAGCCGCGTGGGCTTCAGCTTCTCGTCCCACGGCGCCCACGGGCCCGGGTCGTTCGACCAGTACGCGAAGCCCGCCCCCATGTCGTCGGCCATGCGCTGCACCTTCTCGACGTACTCCATCGCACCCGGCAGCCCCACGTCGAGCCCGAACTCCCCGATGACGACCGGCGCCCCGAGGCGTCGTGCGGTCTTCTCCGTCTGCTCGCGCCAGGCCCGCAACGATCTGTCGACCTGGCTCCTGGTGCCGCCGGTGTAGCCGCCGCCGAGGTCCATGGGGAGGGGGTAGAGATGTGGCGCATATGCGATGCGCGCGGCGTCACCGCCGTCGCCGTCGCCGCGCGGGTCGTCCAGGCGCGGGAGGCCCGTGGCGAAGCCCCAGTTGGAGCCGATCGCGGACGGTTCGACGAAGAGCCAGTGGTCGCGGTCGACGGTACGGATGGCGTCGATGGCGTCCTGGTAGAGCCGGGCGAGCGGACCGGACTCGAAAGCGGGGCCCTGCACGCTGCCGCCCCAGGGCTCGTTCATCAGGTCGTAGCCGATGACGGTGTCGTCGTCGGCGAAGTACCTGGCCACCTCCCGCAGCGCGCCCACGTAATGTCCGCGCAGGTCACGTCCGTCGCCTTCGACCGTCCCCCAGAAACGGTCGAAGGCGCGGACGGTCCCCGGCTCGACGTAGCCGAGTTCCCAGGGGTCGGTCGGGGCCGAGGTCAGCCCGTCGGTCCCGGTCGCCCACGCGGGCGCGCCGTTGCCGCCGACGCGCGGCCCGTACAGGTCCTGGTGCATGTCGAGCAGGACGTGGAAGCCCCGCTCGCCGTACCAGCGCACCCGCTCGGCGACCTGCCGCAGATACGTCCTGTCGTACGTTCCCGGGGACGGCTCGACCTTGCGCCACTGGAGGAGGAAGCGGACGAAATTCGTGCCCAGGTCGCGCCGTTCGCGTGCGACGTCCTTCTCCTCGATCCACGGCATGCCGTCGGACGCCTCCTTGGCGCTGCTCGCCGTGGACAGGCCGCGCAGGACCAGGGCGCGGCCCTGCCGGTCGGTGATCCAGCGGTGGCCGCTCGCGGTGTCGGCTCGCGCGGCACCCGCGCCCTGCGGTCCCACGGCGACCAGCAGCGCCGCCGCGACGGCGAGCACGACCGCGCCGACCGCGCCGGACACCCAAGTGCGCCGGGCCACAGGGGACTTCATGGCCGGGATGGTAGGTCGCGGAGCCCGTCACGCAACAGACCTGAGCGTTGTTCACTTTTTTCGGTCGCGCCTCTGTCACCGGCGACCGGTGCGGCCTACAGTGGCCCGCCATGCGGACGACGATCGACGCGTTGCGGGCCCGGGCGGATGCCTCGGTCGTGGTGGCGGGCGTCTGCCTGCTGCTCGTCCTGGCGCACGGCAGCGCGACGCTGCTGACCGCGTTCACGGCGCGGGCGGGTCTGTCGGTCGTACCGAGCGCGCTCGGCGTGCCTTTCGCACTGCCGGGGCTGCGGGCGACGCCGCTGGGCGCGACGGACCGGGCCTGGCAGCTCTGCGAGAACTTCGCGGCGCTGCTCCTGGTCGCGACCGCCACCGCCCGGATGCGCCGCCATCTGCGCGTACGCCCGGACGCGGGCCGGGGCCGCCGTCTGCTCGCGGGCTGGACGGCGCTGATCGCGGGCACGGCGGTGGCGGGCACGTGGCGCGGCATGGTCGCGGCCCGCATGGTCGAGGCGAGCCTGTGGGGGTGGCTGCTGCTCCCCCTGGTCGGCGCCCTGTTCGGCGCGCTGTGGGGTCTGTTGCTCGGCTGGCTGCCCGGGGTGGCGGCCCTCACGAGGACCGGCCCGCTCCGGGCTGCTGCCTAGACCAGCGAGCTGGGCCAAGCCGCGGCTACGGGCTCGGGGGCCGCGGGGGCGGGGGCCGCCGTGCAGGTGAAGCCGAGGCCGGTCAGCGCGCGGGTGACCTCGCGGGCCGAGAAGTCACGGCGGTCCTGCCGCGTGATCACTTCCCCGACCTGCTTGACGGGGTACTGGCGGTCGCCGATGAGCACGGACTCACCCGTGACCGCTTCGGGCTCGATGTTCTTCATGACGTCCTCGACCTCGTTCTTGAAGAGGTCGAAGGGGAAGCGGGCGATGACGCAGCGCATGGTGCCTCACAGAGGGAGAGTCTCAGCGGGAGAGAAGGGGACGCGGAACCCTGGATCAGGCGGCCGTGTCGGTCCGGGTGCGGGCGGCGTAGGCACGGCGCGCGCGGCCGTCACGGGGACGCCGGCCGCGGGGACCGCCGCGGTCCGAGGACGACGCCTTCGCGGGCGCCGGGATGGTCACCGGGGTGCCCGACGGGGTCTGCGCGCCGGTGATGCGCGCCAACTCCGCCTCGCCCGAGCGCACTTCGGCGGTGTGCGGCCGGATGCCCGCCGCGGCCATCAGCCTGCTCATGCCGCGCCGCTGCGCCGACGTGACCAGGGTGACGACGCTGCCGGAGCCGCCCGCGCGCGCGGTGCGGCCGCCCCGGTGCAGGTAGTCCTTGTGGTCGGCGGGCGGGTCGACGTTGACGACGAGGTCGAGGTCGTCGACGTGGATGCCGCGGGCCGCGACGTTCGTCGCGACGAGCGCGGTGACCTGGCCGGACTTGAACTGGGCGAGGGTGCGGGTGCGTTGGGGCTGGGACTTGCCGCCGTGCAGGGCCGCCGCCCGTACCCCGCTGTTCAGCAGGTGCGTGGTGAGCCGGTCGACCGCGTGCTTGGTGTCGAGGAAGAGGATGACCCGGCCGTCGCGGGCGGCGATCTCCGTCGTCGCGGCGGTCTTGTCGGCGCCGTGCACGTGCAGCACGTGGTGCTCCATCGTGGTGACCGCGCCCGCCGACGGGTCGACGGAGTGGACGACAGGGTCGCTGAGGTAGCGGCGGACCAGGAGGTCGACGTTGCGGTCCAGGGTGGCGGAGAACAACATGCGCTGTCCGTCGGGCCGGACCTGGTCGAGGAGCTCGGTGACCTGGGGCAGGAAGCCCATGTCGGTCATCTGGTCGGCCTCGTCGAGGACGGTGACGGCGACCTGGTCCAGGCGGCAGTCGCGCCGCTCGATGAGGTCCTTGAGCCGTCCGGGCGTCGCGACGACGACCTCGGCGCCGGTGCGCAGCGCTCCGGCCTGCCGTCCGATGGACATGCCGCCGACGACGGTGGCCATACGGAGCCGCACCGACCTGGCGTACGGGGTGAGGGCGTCGGTCACCTGCTGGGCGAGCTCGCGGGTGGGGACGAGGATCAGGGCGAGCGGGCGGCGCGGTTCGGCCCGCTGTCCCGCGGTGCGGGCGAGCGCCGCGAGGCCGAAGGCGAGCGTCTTGCCGGATCCGGTGCGCCCGCGGCCGAGGACGTCGCGGCCCGCGAGGGTGTTCGGCAGCGTGGCCGCCTGGATCGGGAACGGCGTGGTGACGCCGAGCCCGGTGAGGGTCGTGAGCAGGCCGTCCGGCAGGCCGAGCGCGGCGAAGTCCTCGACGGGCGGCAGGGCCGGGGTGACGGTGGCCGGCAGCGTGAACTCCCCCTGGGGGGCGCTGGGACGGCGGCTGGGGCGGCCGGAACCCTTGTACCCCTGGGCGTATCGGCCGTTTGTGCGAACTGAGCGGTTCATGTGGACCTCGAACCTTCCTCGATGCGGCGCGTGTCGAGGAATTCTCAGGGGGCACCGTCCGGTGCCGAGAACCGCAGGAACGGCCGGGTAAATGAAAAACAATTCCGGCCGCCGGGGGGTTATTTCGGCTTCGCCGGGGAATGGGCGGCGGGGGCGTATCGCTCCCGCGCACCCGCAATACGCGTGAAACCCGCAAAACACAACGAGCTGGGGCCCGCACCCAAGGTGCGGGCCCCAGCTACGAAATACGCGTGAGCGTCAGACGTCAGGCGGGAACGATGTTCTCGGCCTGCGGGCCCTTCTGGCCCTGCGTGACGTCGAAGGTCACCTTCTGGCCCTCCTGCAGCTCACGGAAGCCCTGGGCGGCAATGTTCGAGTAGTGGGCGAAGACGTCAGCGCCGCCACCCTCCTGCTCGATGAAGCCGAAGCCCTTTTCCGAGTTGAACCACTTCACGGTGCCAGTAGCCATGTCATATCTCCTTCGGGGCAATTGCCCGGGAGCCCGCACTGTGCGGACTCCACGTCGCCGTGATGATTACCCTGACCGGACATGACCGGCAAAAACAAAGTGCCCTGCCGACGCGGTATGTCGGCTGAGCACTTGGAGTCTCTGGAAACCACAACTGCAACTGATAACGACAGTAGCACGCGACGATGATCCGCGCAGGGTTTTCATATCGTTGGGCCCGTCGACGGATAAACCCTCCCGGCACTTCACGCGAAATTCTGTTTTGACCGTCACAGATATTCGGACCCGGCCGGATGACGGCTGCGTCGACGGCTGCGGGACTCCGGCGCCGCGGGGCTACCCGTCGCCGTGTGACTCCTTGTCGCGGAGCTCCTCGTTGATGCGCAACGCGTCCTCCAGCTGGTCCTCCAGGACGACGATGCGGCAGGCGGCGTCGACCGGGGTGCCCTTGTCGACGAGCTCGCGGGCGCGCGCGGCGACGCGGAGCTGATAGCGGGAGTAGCGGCGGTGGCCGCCCTCGGACCGCAGGGGCGTGATCAGGCGGGCCTCGCCGACCGCGCGGAGGAAGCCGGGCGTGGCGCCGATCATCTCGGCGGCCCGGCCCATCGTGTAGGCGGGGTAGTCGTCGTCGTCGAACCGGTCTTGGCCGCGCGAGGGGGTCTCCGGGGGCATCTGCACCTTTTCCTTGGCTACAAGCAGGAACCCTAACAACGGAGTGCCGCTTGCCTCCTCCTGCGGTGACAGTTTTTCGCAGACTGGGAGGGGAGGTATCGGGTCCGGCCGTCCCGCACCTCGGTAAGCTGACCAGTCATGTCGATCCCTGACGAGCTGCTCGTTGACATCGCCACCCTGGTCGAGTCCGAGCACAGCAATCAGATGTCCCTCACCGTGGTCGTCGGCGGTGCCGTCATCACCGGGAGGCTGGCCCCCGAGGCCCTGTGGCGGCGGCGCGTCGCCGAAGTCCTGAAGGACTCCGCCCGGCTCGGCCCCTTCGCGGCGGCGTTCGTGTCCCCCGAGGCGGATTCGGGCCCGCCCCTGAAGACCGAGCCGCCCACCCACCTCCACTTCCACCTGGCCCGGATCCTCCAGGGCAGCCTGGGCCTGCCGGAGACCGGCGGGATGTACCGGATCGCCCTGGCGGACGTCGGCGCCTGGACCGTGGGCGACCTCAGCTACTCCGACTCCTGACCGCACCCCCTCCGCACCACTCCCTCCGCACCACCCCCTCCGCGCCCGGACAGCGGGTCCGGCACGACAGGCCCCGGCTCAACATGAGTCGGGGCTTGTCAACTTTCCTCCTCCTGAGCTATATAAAAAGGCGTAGGGCATCGCACCCAACATCAGAGAAGAGGAGTGACCCGTGATGCTCATGCGTACCGACCCGTTCCGCGAGTTCGACCGCCTCGCCCAGCAGGTCTTCAGCAGCTCCCGCCCCGCCGGGATGCAGATGGACGCCTACCGCGACGGCGACGAGTTCGTCGTCCACTTCGACCTGCCGGGCATCGACCCGGAGTCGATCGACCTGGACGTCGAGCGCCACGTGCTGAACGTGCGGGCCGAGCGCCGCTCCCCCGCCCCCGAGGGCGTGGAGATGATCGCGGCCGAGCGGTCCACCGGAAGCTACGCCCGCCAGCTCTTCCTCGGCGACACCCTGGACACGGAGCGCATCGACGCCTCGTACGAAGCCGGTGTCCTGACGCTCCGCATCCCGGTGGCCGAGCGGGCCAAGCCCCGGAAGATCCACATCAGCGGCGGCGGCGACCGCAAGCAGATCGACGGCTGACGAGACGAGACGGAGGAGAACGGCACGATGAGGTGGAGCGAACTCATCGAGACGGTGCGGGAGACCGGCCAGTACGACGGCGCGGCGGACGCGGAGCGCGTGACACGCGTCGTCCTGTCCGCCCTCGGCGGCCACGTCGTCGGGACCGTACGGGCCGATCTGGCGCGGCAGCTGCCGCCGGAGGCGGCGCGGCTCCTCGCGGACCGCATCCCCGCCGCCCGGCCGCTCACGGCGGCGCAGTTCGTGGAGAGCGTGGCGAAGTGCCTGCCGGGCGCGACCCCCGCCACCGCCCGCTGGGACGTCAGCTCCGTCCTCACCGCACTGGCGCGGGCGGTGGACGGCGCACTCGTCGACCGCCTGCTGGGCCTGCTGCCGTCCGGTTACGCGCTGCTGTTCGGCAGGGCGGAGCTGGTGCGGGCGGCCTGAAGGGCAGGCTCTGACGTGCGGGTGCCGTCCGAGAACCCCGGCAGGGGGTCTCGGACGGCACCCGCAGCAGTGGTTACCGCATGCCCGAGGGCTTGGGCAGCTGGCAGCCCGCGCGGCTCAGGTCGATCTTGTTGCCGGCGCCGACGCACGGCACGATCCAGTAGGTCTGCTGCGCGTAGTTGATGCCTTCGCGCACGGTGACCTTGCCGTTCTCGTCGACCTCGCACGGGTTGTTGTCCGTGCACCGCTCACCGCTCTCGTTGCCGGTGTTGTTGACGGCGACGACCTTGCCGGTCTCGTCGTCGATCACCGGGGAGCCCGAGGTGCCGCCGATCGTCTTGCAGTCGGGGGTGTAGCGGACCGAGTCCTTCCAGGTCCAGCTCCCCTCCTTGAGGCGGTACGCGAAGCCGTCGACGCTGCACTTGTACAGCTTCTTCCAGTACCCGGAGGCGACGGTGATCTTCCGCCCCTGCTCGGGGCGCGCCGAGTTCAGTTCAAGCGCCTTGATCCCGTACCGGCTCTCTATGTCCTTGTAAGTGCTGGTGGTCTGATAGAGCGACATGTCCGTGTCGGTCATCGTGCCGTACGCGATCTTGCTGGCCTTGATGGTCCCGAGGCGGCCGCCCGAGCTGTTGAGCAGCGTGAAGCTGCGGGAGGAGGCCTTGTTGACGATGACCTCGCCCGGCGCGGGGAAGCCGCTCTCCAGGCAGTGTCCGTTGGACAGGACGAGGGCCGGGTCGGTGGGCTGGGAGTTCGGTACGCGGACCACGGAGCCGGAGCAGTTGCTGAGCGCCACCGTTCCGGCGAGTGTGACGGCCTTGATCCTGGGCTTCGCGGGTGCTTCGTTGCCGACGGCAGTCGCGGGCGCCGCGGTTGCTCCGATGAGCAGAGCCGCGAAGCACGCACCGACGAGAGGCTTCTTCATGTGGGGGTCCCCTCAGATGACTAAGTGACCGAAGTTCCTTCGGCGTTGTCATGCGCATTGTTGGGGCGCCACGCCGTCAGGACAAGACCACAAACGGACACAACTGACCGCTGACAGGACGCCGTGGAGCGGAACAACACGCTCCGCCGGGCCCCGCGGGACACCCCTTGTGTCCGAAAACACGAGGCGGCCCGTGATACCCGCCCGTAAGCTCGCGGACATGCAGGTCATCCAGTCGACGAAGCTCTCCAACGTCTGTTACGAGATCCGGGGCCCGGTGCTCGAGGAGGCGATGCGGCTGGAGGCGGCCGGTCACCGCATCCTGAAGCTCAACACCGGCAACCCCGCCGCCTTCGGCTTCGAGTGCCCGCCCGAGATCCTGGAGGACGTCCTCCGCAACGTCGGCACGGCGCACGGCTACGGCGACGCGAAGGGCCTCCTCGCCGCCCGCCGCGCGGTCGTCATGCACAACCAGACGCTGGGCATCGAGACCGACGTCGAGCACGTCTTCATCGGCAACGGCGTCTCCGAGCTCATCGTGATGGCCATGCAGGGCCTCCTGGACGACGGCGACGAGGTCCTCGTACCGGCGCCGGACTACCCCCTGTGGACCGCGGCCGTCTCCCTGTCCGGCGGCACCGCCGTGCACTACCGCTGCGACGAGCAGGCGGACTGGATGCCGGACCTCGCGGACATCGAGCGCAAGGTCACCGACCGCACCAAGGCGCTCGTGATCATCAACCCGAACAACCCGACCGGCGCCGTGTACGACGAAGCGATGCTGCGCGGCCTCACCGACATCGCGCGCCGCCACAACCTGCTGGTCTGCTCGGACGAGATCTACGACAAGATCCTCTACGACGGCGCGACGCACACGCCGACCGCCGCCGTCGCCCCGGACCTGCTGACCCTCACCTTCAACGGCATGTCGAAGGCGTACCGCGTGGCGGGGTACCGGGTCGGCTGGATGGCGATCTCGGGCCCGAAGGCGCACGCGTCCTCGTACATCGAGGGCCTGACGATCCTCGCGAACATGCGCCTGTGCGCGAACATGCCTGGCCAGCACGGCGTCGTGGCCGCGCTCAGCGGACGGCAGACGATCAACGACCTGGTGCTGCCGGGCGGCCGGCTCCTGGAGCAGCGCGACACGGCGTACGACCTGCTGACGCAGATCCCCGGCGTGAGCTGCGTGAAGCCGAAGGGGTCGCTCTACCTCTTCCCGCGGCTCGACCCGAAGGTCTTCAAGATCAAGGACGACCGGCAGATGGTCCTCGACCTGCTGCGCGCCGAGAAGATCATGGTCGTGCACGGTACGGGCTTCAACTGGCCCGAACCCGACCACTTCCGGGTCGTGACGCTGCCGACGGCGACGGATCTCGCGGAGGCGGTCACCCGGATCGGTCATTTCCTGGACGGCTACAGCCAGCCCTGACCAGCACCGATCGACCAGGATTGACCCCGACTCAACTTTAGACAGGATCTAAGCTAGGATGGCTTTCAAGCAACCGTCTGGAGGCCATCCCATGTACGAGCCGATCCGCACCAAGTCGGTCCACACCATGGCCGACGACGCGAGCTATCCGCACCGCTCCCGCGAGGAGGAGCTGGACATCCAGCTCGCCGGACACCTCGCGGCGCTGCTCGCCCTCACCGACGAGCTGCGCGCCCTGTCCCCCTCGGCCGCCCTCGACGACGCCGCCGAGCAGCTCGCGCTGCAGGTGGCACGGCTGCGCGGGGGCGTTCTCCCGCCGCGCTCCGCCGTCGCGGCCGCCGTCCACGAGCCCCACCTGTCCGCCCTGCACCAGCGCGCCCACGCCCTCGCGGGCCGCGCCCTGGTGGTGGCGGCGTCCCGTGCCGACACCGCGGCGGCGATCCTGGCCGCCGAGCGCATGGACGCCCACGCGGACGCCTCGCGCCTCGTCGGCGCCCCCTGATCGGCCCCGGTCCGCGGCCGGGGAGGCCACGGACCGGGTGCCACCAGCCCGGCGACAGCTGGGGGTGCCGGCCGCCTAGCCGGTGATCTTGACGGTCGCCGTGGCGGACGAACCCTCGTGCAGGGCGTCACCCGCGTAGCTCACCGTGTAGAGCGTCTTGCCCCGCTTGCTGGGCAGGTCCTTGACGCTGAACGTGCCGTCGGCCGCGACCGACGCCGACGTCAGCTCGCCCGTCGTGCCGAGCCGGTCGGTCCGCGTCACCTTCAGGTTGATCCCGGACGGCAGGGCGCGTCCCTGCCCGGTCAGCTTGCCGGTGATCGCGACGCCGCCCGCGCGGGTCGCCTCGGCGGGCGCGGTCAGCTCGATCCCCGTCGAGGCCTTCGCGACGTCCACCGTGAGCGTGACGTCCTCGGCCGGGCGGTGCGTGACGTCGCCGAGGAAGCGCAGCGTGTACGTCGCCTCGCCGACCCGGTCCGGCACGTCCAGGACGGTGAAGCTGCCGTCGGCCGCGACTCTGGCGGCCGCCACCTCCTGCGTGCCGTCGGCGTCCTTGCGGACGGCGGCGACCTTCACGGGCTCCGCGGGCGCGGGGCCGTCGAGCTCCAACCTGCCACGGATACCCATGGGTTCACCGACGACGGGCTTCGACGGCGTGGTGGTGAGGGTGCCGGTGAAGCGCGAGTCGTACTGCGCGGCCGGCGGCTTGATGACGTGCAGCCAGTGGCCGTTGCCGCCGTCGGAGGTCACCGCGAAGAGCCGCGAGCCGTCCTTGGCCCAGTTGAGCCCCTGCGGCACGACCCGCTTCCCGTCGAGGTCCCCCTCGAAGGCGAACTCCAGCGGTGTGGTGCCGTCCTTCGGGTCGGCGGGCTGGATCAGGAGGTCCGCCGCGCTGCCGGTGGCGGCCGCGCCCCGCGCCACGTACTTGCCGTCGCCGCTGAACGCCACCGCCGACGCCTTCGCGCCCTCCGGCAGCGGCTGGTACGCCGTCGGGGCGTCCGCCAGGTCACCGGCGTCGAGCAGCCGGGTGCCGTACGCGGCATCCGCCACGGCGATGCGCTTGCCGTCGGCGCTCTGCGCGATGTCCTTCAGGTCGAGCGCGCCCTTGCCCTCGGCGTCGGCGAACCGCCGCGAGGGGCCCCGCACGAGACTGTCGCCGCTCGCATCGAACGTAGTGAGGAACGGGTCGGCCGTGGGACCCGCGCCCGCCTGCCCCATCACGAGCCGGTCGGGCGCCCCGGGGCCCGCCTCCAGGCGCAGCCGTCCCTGGCTGTTCCACCCGGTGTTGACCGACGCCGTGCCCTTGACCCCGTACAGCAGGGCCAGGTTGTCGGGCCGTTCGCAGTACGTGGAGCCGGTGTACGGCGTCTCCGTGAACCATGTCCTGCCGCCCGCGACCGCGACCTCGCGGCCACAGGTCACGTCATAGGGCGTGCTCGCGGCGCCGGTCCTGGTCTGCGTCGCCGTGTCGAACGTCAGGATGCGGTTGGACTGCGACACGTGCAGGGTCGCGCCGTCCGCGCTGAGCGCCATGCCGGACGCCGGCTGGTCCGTGGCGAGCGAACCGACGCGCCGGCCCGCGAAGTCGTAGACGAGGACCTCGCTCGCCCCGGCACCGCTCCTGCGCCCGTCGGTGACGTAGACCCGCTCGTGCGCGTCGTCGACGACCATCGCCCCGAACGACGCGATGGGCAGCTTCGCCGCCTCGTCGGACGGTGTCGCCGCGGAGGCCGCGGGCGCCCCGACGGCGATCATCCCTGCCGAGCCGATGGCCACCGCGAGCGCGGCACCCGTCACCCGTCGTAAGCCCAGAGATCTCTTCAACTCGTCCCCCCACAGGATCGATCGACGGCCCGCCGTGATCAGCGGGCCGACATGCGGACCCATGAAACATGTGTGAGGGATGTGAAGGCAAGGTGTTCAAGATGCGGGTGTGTCACGCGGCCGGGCCCCCGCACGCCGTTGTGCGGGGGCCCGGCCGGAAACGGAACGGCTAAAGGCCGACGGAGCGGCCGACGGGTCAGCCGAGGCGCTGCACCAGCGCGCGGTACTCGTCCCACAGCTCCTTGGGCGTGTGCTCACCGAAGGTGTTGAGGTGCTCGGGGACCAGGGATGCCTCGTCGCGCCAGACCTCCTTGTCGACCGTGAGCAGGAACTCCAGGTCGTCCTTGGCCAGGTCGAGGCCGTCGGTGTCCAGCGAGTCGACCGTCGGCAGGATGCCGATGGGGGTCTCGACGCCCTCGGCCCTGCCGTCGAGGCGCTCCACGATCCACTTCAGGACGCGGGAGTTCTCGCCGAAGCCGGGCCACACGAACTTGCCGTCGGCGTTCTTCCGGAACCAGTTGACGTAGTAGATCTTCGGCAGCTTGGACTGGTCGGCCTTGTCCGCGCCGACCTTCACCCAGTGCGCCATGTAGTCGCCCATGTTGTAGCCGCAGAACGGCAGCATGGCGAACGGGTCGCGGCGCAGCTCGCCGACCTTGCCCTCGGCCGCGGCGGTCTTCTCGCTCGCCACGTTCGCACCGAGGAAGACGCCGTGCTGCCAGTCGAAGGACTCCGTCACCAGCGGCACCGCGCTGGCGCGACGGCCGCCGAAGAGGATCGCCGAGATCGGCACGCCCTTGGGGTCCTCCCACTCGGGCGCGATGATCGGGCACTGCGAGGCGGGCGTGGTGAAGCGGGCGTTCGGGTGGGCGGCGGGGACGCCTGACTCAGGAGTCCAGTCGTTGCCCTTCCAGTCGGTGAGGTGGGCCGGAGTCTCCTCCGTCATGCCCTCCCACCAGACGTCGTTGTCGTCGGTGAGCGCGACGTTCGTGAAGACGGAGTTGCCCCACAGCGTCTTCATGGCGTTGGCGTTGGTGTGCTCGCCGGTGCCGGGCGCGACGCCGAAGAAGCCCGCCTCGGGGTTGATCGCGTAGAGGCGGCCGTCCTCGCCGAACCGCATCCAGGCGATGTCGTCGCCGATGGTCTCGACGGTCCAGCCGGGGATCGTCGGCTCCAGCATGGCGAGGTTGGTCTTGCCGCAGGCGCTCGGGAACGCGGCGGCGAGGTACGTCGGAGATGCGGCCTCGCCCTCGCCCTGCGGGGGCGTGAGCTTGAGGATCAGCATGTGCTCGGCGAGCCAGCCCTCGTCGCGCGCCATGACGGAGGCGATGCGCAGCGCGTAGCACTTCTTGCCCAGCAGGGCGTTGCCGCCGTACCCGGAGCCGTACGACCAGATCTCGCGGTCCTCGGGGAAGTGCGAGATGTACTTGGTGGAGTTGCAGGGCCACGGCACATCGGCCTCGCCCTCTTCGAGCGGGGCGCCGAGCGTGTGGACGGCCTTCACGAAGAAGCCGTCGTCGCCGAGCTCGTCCAGGACGGCCTGACCCATGCGGGTCATGGTGCGCATGGAGACGGCGACGTAGGCGGAGTCGGTGATCTCGACGCCGATGGCGGAGAGCGGCGAGCCGACGGGGCCCATGCAGAAGGGCACGACGTACATGGTGCGGCCGCGCATGGAGCCGCGGAAGACGCCCTTCTCACCCGCGAAGATCTCCCGCATCTCGGCGGGGGCCTTCCAGTGGTTGGTCGGGCCCGCGTCCTCCTCCTTCTCGGAGCAGATGAAGGTGCGGTCCTCGACGCGCGCGACGTCGGTGGGGTCGGAGGCCGCGTAGTACGAGTTCGGCCGCTTCACCGGGTCCAGCTTCTTGAACGTGCCCTTGGCGACGAGCTCCTCGCACAGGCGCTCGTACTCGGCCTCGGATCCGTCGCACCAGACCACACGGTCCGGCTGCGTCAGTTCCGCGATCTCGTTCACCCAGGAGGCCAGCTCCTGGTGGTTCGTCGGGGCAGTGCCCAGGGGCTCTGCGAGAAGGGGAGCCGCGATGTCGCGCGCCACGATTGCTCCTAATCGAGGGGTTTTTGGGATGTATGCCCCGTGGGGGCTGCGACCCGGACGCTTCACGTGTACGTACTTTGGCGCTCATCCGGTGCCGACCGCACTCATTTGATCATCCGACGCGTTCGCGCATCTGTCCAGAGGGCTTCACACTTGAGCGGCGTGAGCATCGCCACTTGTACGGGTACGGGGGTGTGGGCGCCGATCCGTCCGTTTGACGCCGACCAACCAGGTCACCAACCGTTTGATGTCCGACTTACGGGCCCCTCGGTACGATGCCGTCATGACCGCCCCTGTCCCCGAAGCGACACCGCACTCCGCGGACAACCCTTCACTCGTCCCGTCCCCGGACTCCATGCCCCTGCCGGTGAAGCCGGCCATGCGCGGCTGGCTGCACGCGGGCATGTTCCCCGCCGTGGTGATCGCGGGCCTGGTGCTCACCGCCCTCGCGGACTCCCCCCGCGGCCGGGTCGCCTGCGGCATCTTCGCCCTCAGCGCCTGCCTGCTGTTCGGCATCAGCGCGCTCTACCACCGCGGCAACTGGAGCCCCAGAGCCGACGCGGTGCTGCGCCGCCTCGACCACTCCAACATCTTCCTGATCATCGCGGGCACGTACACCCCGCTGACCCTGCTGCTCCTGCCCGAGGCGAAGGGCCAGTGGCTGCTGTGGGGCATCTGGGGCGCGGCGCTCGCCGGCATCGCCTTCCGCGTCTTCTGGGTCGGCGCCCCGCGCTGGCTCTACACGCCGTGCTACATCGCGATGGGCTGGGCGGCCGTCTTCTTCCTGCCGGACTTCATGCGAACGGGCGGCATCGCGGTCCTCGTCCTGGTCGTCGTCGGCGGCGTGCTCTACAGCGTGGGCGGCGTGATCTACGGAATCAAGCGCCCCAACCCCTCCCCCCGGTTCTTCGGCTTCCACGAGGTCTTCCACTCCCTGACCCTGGCAGCCTTCGTCATCCACTACGTAGGCATCTCCCTGGTGGCCTACCAGCACGGCTGACCCCTCCCCCTTTCCACCCGAGCCTTCCACCCGAGTGGCCGCGGTCCGACCGTGGCCACTTTTTTCATGCCTCCACACGGGCCCGATATTGACACTAACCTTCTTTTGAGAGTTACTCTCATTTCATGGCCACTGTCACTACCTCGACCGTCGCGCGGCAGGACCCCCGCCGCTGGTGGGCGCTCGGCGCCCTGGTCGCGAGCATGCTCGTGCTCGGTTTCGACATGACTATCCTCAACGTCGCCCTGCCGACGATGGCCGCGCAGCTCGGCGCGAGCACCGGTGAGCAGCAATGGATGGCCGACGCGTACGTCGTCGTGTTCGCGGCACTGATGCTCCCGGCCGGGCTGCTCGGCGACCGGTTCGGACGGCGCCGGATGCTGATGACCGGCCTGGGGATCTTCCTGGCGGGCTCCGTCGTCGGCACCCTCGCCGACGACGTCTCGCTCGTCGTCGTGGCACGCGCCGTCATGGGCGTCGGCGGCGCCCTCGTCATGCCGCTCGCGATGGCCGTGCTGCCCGCGCTGTTCGGGCCCGGCGAGCGGACCAAGGCCGTCGGCATCGTCTCCGCCGCCTCCGCGCTCGGCGCGCCGCTCGGACCGATCATCGGCGGCTGGCTGCTCGACCACTTCTGGTGGGGGTCGATCTTCCTGATCAACATCCCGATGGTCGCGATCGGCCTCACCGCCTGCCTGTTCCTGCTGCCCGAGACCCGCGACCCCGCGTCCCCCAAGGTCGACACCGTCTCCACGGCCCTGACCGCCGCCGGACTCGGAGCGCTCATCTACGGCATCATCGAGGCGCCGGGACGCGGCTGGAGCGACCCGCTCGTCCTCGGCATGCTCGCGGCCGCCCTCACTCTCCTCACCGCGCTCGTCCTGCGCGAGCGGCGCATGACGCGCCCGATGCTCGACATGACGCTGCTGCGCAACCGCGCCTTCTTCCTCAACACGATGGCGGCGACGCTGGTCATGTTCGTGCTGTCGGGCCTGATGTTCGTGCTGCCGCAGTACCTTCAGACGGTCCTCGGCAACGACGCGTTCGGCACCGGCCTGCGGATGCTGCCGATGATGGGCGGGCTGCTGGTCGCCGCGAAGGGCGCGGAGCCGGTCGTGCGGCGGTTCGGGGCGCGGGCGGTGATCAGCGGCGGGCTCGTCGTCCTCGCCTTCGCCGCGATCCTCGGCAGCCGCACCGACGTCGACAGCGGCTACGGCTTCACCGCGCTGTGGCTCTCGGTGGCCGGCCTCGGTTTCGGCTTCGCCATCGTGCCGTCCATGGACTCGGCGCTGGGCGCGCTGCCCGTGGAGCGGGCGGGATCCGGCACGGGGCTGCTCATGACGGTACGGCAGGTGGGCAGCGCCCTCGGGATCGCGATGCTCGGCTCGCTCCTCGCGGGCACCTACGCGAGCCGCCTCGACACCGGAGGCCTGCCGGGACCCGCGGCCGACGCGGCCGGTGACTCGGTGGTCGCCGGGCACGGGGTCGCCGAACGGCTGGGCGCGCCGGGGCTCGTGCGGTCCGCCGACTCCGCGTACCTCGACGGCATGGGCCTCGTCATGCTGGTCAGCGGTGTCGCCGCGCTGGTGACGGCACTGTGCGTGGCGGCACTGCTGCCCGGGCCGCGGGCCGATGGCCGACAATGACGTCATGACGGCCGCACGTACCCCCGCCCCCGCGGGCGCCCCCCTACCGGGGCTCCGCGAGCGCAAGAAGCTCAAGACCCGCCTCGCGATCCGGGACGCGACGTACCGGCTGATCCGGGAGCAGGGGTACGAGGCGACGACGGTCGAGCAGATCGCGGAGGCGGCGGAGGTCTCGCCGTCCACCGTCTTCCGCTACTTCCCGACCAAGGAGGACATCGTCCTCACGGATGAGTTCGACCCGTTCCTGGAGACGCAGTTGCGGGAGCGGCCCGCGGACGAGCCGATCGTGGAGTCGCTGCGGCTCGTGCTGCGGCGGGCCGTCGCCTTCGGCTTCGCGGAGGAGCCGGAGGTCTCCAGGCTGCGGACGAGGCTGATGCTCGAGGTGCCCGCGGTGCGCTCGCGGATGCTGGAGAGCATGTCGGTCACCGGCGGCATCCTGTGCCGGGTCATCGCCGAGCGCACCGGGCGTGACCCCGGCGACCTGGAGGTGCGGGCCTTCTCCATGGGCCTGATCGGCGCGCTCACCGAGACCGCGGCGTACTGGGCGGAGCGCGACCACGAGGACGACCTGCCCTCGCTGGTCGACCGGACGCTGGACGTGCTGACGGCGGGGTTCGCGGGACCCGCCGACGCGGGCGGGCACGCGTGAGGGCACGAGGGAGGGCACGAGGGAGGGCACGCGTGAGGGGCGGGGAAAAACCCGCGTCGTCACCGCACCCGGCGTGCCATCCTGACCGCATGATGAACGGTCCGGAGATCCTCCTCGCCTTCGCCCCCGAGCTGGGGATCTTCGTCCCGCACGGGCGAAGGGGCGGCCCCACGCGGGCCGTTACGGACGGCGCGTCCACGCTCGGGCACGTCGTCGAGTCGCTCGGCGTCCCGCTGACGGAGGTCGGCGCGCTGGTGGTCGACGGCCGCGAGGTGGCGGTCGGGCACATCCCCGCGGCGGGCGAGAGCGTCACCGTCCGCGCGGTGACCCGCCCCCAGGAGGTGCCGGGCGCCCCGCTCCGCTTCCTCCTCGACGTCCACCTCGGCACGCTCGCCCGCCGCCTGCGCCTCCTGGGTGTCGACGCGGCGTACGAGAGCACGGACATCGGCGACCCGGCCCTCGCCGCGCGTTCGGCGGCCGAGCAGCGGGTCCTGCTGAGCCGCGACCGCGGCCTGCTCCGGCGCCGGGAGCTGTGGGCGGGGGCGTACGTCTACAGCGACCGCCCCGACGACCAACTCCGCGACGTCCTCGGCCGCTTCGCCCCGGAACTGCGCCCCTGGACCCGTTGCAGCGCCTGCAACGGCACGCTGCGCCCGGCCACGAAGGACGAGGTGGCGGACCGCCTGGAGGGCGGCACCCGCGGCACGTACGACGTGTTCGCGCAGTGCGGGTCCTGCGACCGCGTCTTCTGGCGCGGCGCCCACCACGACCGCCTCGAAGGAATCGTGCGGCGGGCGATGGAGGAGTTCGGCGACGCGGGGACGGCCGACCTCACGGCTCGTACAGCGGCAGGAAGTTGATCACGGCTTCCTCGTACGGGTGGGCCGCCCGCACCGCCTCGAGGACGGCGCGAGCCTGCTCCTGGCCGCACACGGACTCCACCCGGCACTCCGCGCCCCGCTGCACGACGCCGACCTCCCCGTCGTAGGGATCGGCGCCCGGCAGCGGCAGCCACGTCCCGTTGACGGGCCACCAGCTCGCACACCGCGCGTAATCCCCGACCCGCCCCGCACCGGCCGCGTGGAGCGCGTCGATGACCTGCTCCACGTGGCTCTCCGGGACGGCTATCTCTATCTTCAGACGCACCATGCGGGGACCCTAACCGGCGGCCTACGACAGCTGTTCCGCCAGCACCGCCGGATCCGTCGTCGGCGCGCTGCAGACGAAGCCACGGCAGACGTACGCCGCGGGGGCGCCGTCGACCAGCGGGCGGTCGGCGAGGAGCGGGAGTTCCGTGCCGCCCTCCGGGCCCGCCGCGACGACCGCTCCCGGCGCCGTGCCGAGCAGCGCCGTGCGGTGCAGGTCGCCCAGGACGTCGCCGATGACCGCCACCTCGCGCGGGCCGTCGAGCGCGGCCTCCGCGACCGCGAGGCCGTGGCCGATGAAGCGCGGCACGCGGGGGCCGAGTGCCTTGACGATGCCGAGTGCGCGCTCCGCCGCGGTGCGGTGGGGCTCGGCGCCCGTGTGCGCCGCGTAGGAGAGGAGCGCGCCCGCCGCCGCCGTCCAGCCGGAGGGCGCCGCGTTGTCGGTGGGGTCCTGCGGGCGGCGGATGAGCTGCTCCGCGTCGGCCGCCGTGTCGTACAGCGCGCCGCTCTCCGCGTCCACGAACTGCGCGAGGACGTGGTCGAGGAGGAACCCGGCGAACTCCAGCCACACGCCCTCGCCGGTGACCGCGGCCAGCGCGAGGAAGCCCTCCGAGACGTCGGCGTAGTCCTCCAGGACGCCCGCGTTGGCCCCGGCCCTGCCGTCCTTGGAGGTACGGGCGAGACGGGCGCGCGGGTCCATGTGGAGACGTACGAGAAGGTCGCCCGCGCCCACCGCGGCCGCGATCAGGTCCGGCCGGTCGAAGTACGCGCCGACCTCGGCGAGCGCGGCGACGGCCAGGCCGTTCCACGCGGCGACCACCTTGTCGTCACGGCCGGGGGCGGGCCGCTCGGCACGCGCCGCGAGGAGCCGCTCCCGGATCGCGGCGAGCCGTGCGGCGTCCGCCACCGGCCCCTCCGTGCGCGGCAGTTGCAGCACGGAGGCACCCTTCTCGAAGGTGCCCTCCTCCGTCACCCCGAAGCAGGCCATCGCCAGCTCCGCGTCGTCCTCGCCGAGGACGTCACGCAACTGCTGAGGAGTCCATACGTAGTACGCGCCCTCGACGTGCGCGCCCGTCACCGGGTCCTCGCTGTCCGCGTCGAGCGCGGAGGCGAACCCGCCCTCGTTGGTGCGGAGTTCGCGGACCATGAAGTCCGCCGTCTCCAGGGCGACGCGGCGTGCAAGCTCCGAGCCCGTGGCCCGCCACAGATGGGCGTACGCACGGCACAGCAGCGCGTTGTCGTACAGCATCTTCTCGAAGTGCGGCACCACCCACTCGCGGTCCACGGAGTACCGCGCGAAACCGCCGCCCAGCTGGTCGTAGATGCCGCCGCGCGCCATCCGCTCGCACGTGTCGGCCGCCATCTGCAACGCGCCCTCGGCGCCCACGCGCGCGTAGTGCCGCAGCAGGAACTCGATGACCATGGACGGCGGGAACTTCGGGGCACCGCCGAAACCGCCGTGCGTCGCGTCGTAGTCCCGGGTGAGCCCGAGCAGCGCCTGCGCCAGCTCGTCCTCGCCGGGCCGCTCGTCGGTGTTGTGGGTGAGCTGCCGCTCCCCCAGGTCCCGCACGATCTTCCCCGCCACCTCGTCGACCTCACCGCGCCGGTCCGTCCACGCCCGGTGGACGCCGTCGAGGACCTGCGGGAAGGAGGGCATCCCGTGCCGCGGCTCCGGCGGGAAGTACGTACCGAAGTAGAACGGCTCGGCGTCGGGCGTGAGGAAGACGGTCATGGGCCAGCCGCCCTGGCCCGTCGCGGCCTGCACGGCCTCCATGTAGACGGCGTCGACGTCGGGCCGCTCCTCGCGGTCGACCTTGATGTTCACGAAGTTCCGGTTCATGAGCGCGGCGGTCGCCTCGTCCTCGAAGGACTCGTGCGCCATGACGTGGCACCAGTGGCAGCTGCTGTAGCCGACGCTCAGCAGCACCGGCACACCCCGCTCGCGCGCCTGATCGAAGGCCTCTGCCGACCAGGGCCACCAGTCGACGGGGTTGTCGGCGTGCTGCAGGAGGTAGGGGGACGTCTCTTGGGCCAGTCGGTTCGGCATGCCCCCCATCCTCGCGCACACCCGGCCCTGATCCACGGACGCCCTCGCGCCCGCGCCCCGTAGGCAGGACACTTGTGGCCGCAGGGAACTGTTGCTCTCGGAGGGGGAACCCATATGCGGGACAGCCATCGGGCCGAGGCCGAGCGGCTGTTGGTACGGGCCGTGGAGGACGAGGTCCGTCGTTCGGGCGGGCGCGTCGACGGGGGCGTGCTGCTTTCGCGGGCGCGCGGCGCGCTGGACGCCATGGCTCAGACGGCGGCGGAGGAGTACGGCGCGTACAGCGGCGCGCTCGACGAGGCGGAGGCCGGGCGGCTGAGCTTCAAGCAGCGGTACGCGCGGGAGGGGGCGGGAACTCCGCTCCTCGTCGCGGTGGTTGCGGCGCTCGCGGCCGGGGTCTCCGACCTGTCGTTCGGCACGAGCGTCGGCACGGCCCTCGGCACCGGCGCGGTCGTCGCCGTGGCGGGCGCGGCGGCCACCGTCGTGAAGGTGACGGCCTCCCACGTCCCGGCGGCCAGCCGCCGCGCGGGCGAGCTCAGCAGGCCGGGCGGGCCCGAGCAGCTGCGGTTGCAGTGGCTGACGGCCCTTGAGGTGCGCGGCATCCGGCCCTTCCTGGACCAGCAGCGGGTCCTCGCCGCGTCGACCGGCGCGCACACGGCGAAGAAGGCGGCGCCGCAGCTGCGCGGTACGGACAAGAGCGCGGCGGCACGCAGGCGCAGCGTCCTGGAGCAGTCCTTCACCCAACTCACCGAGACGACGGCGCCCTTCGTGGGCCGCAGGGCCGAGCTGGGGCGGATCGCGCAGTGGGTGCACGCGGCGCGCGCCAGCACCGATACCCGGCCCACGGTCGTCGTGCTGCACGGCGTGCCGGGCTCGGGGCGGACCTCGCTGGCGGTGCGCGCGGCGCACGACCTGCGGGACCAGTTCCGCGGCGCGTGCGTCGTGGACCTGCGCGGCGACACCCCGCAGGAGTCCCCGATGTCCACCCGCGACGCGCTCCTGCACCTGCTGAATCGATTGGGCGCCCCGCGCGAGCAGCTGCTCTTCCGTGAGCGCGCATCCCAGGAGCAGCAGCTCAAGCGGCTCAGCGAGCTCTACCACCAGTACCTGACGGGCCTCGCGGTGACGATCGTCCTCGACGACGCCAGCGACGCCGAGCAGGTCCGCACCCTGGTCCCCGAGCGCTCGGACAGCCTCGTCCTCGTCACCGCCAGGGAGCCCCTCGAGCTGCCCGGCGACCTGCCCGCGTGGGTGCACACGCTGCCGGTCGAGGCGCTGGACGAAGCGGGCGCCGAGGAGCTGCTCCGCGCCTCCGCGGAGGACGCCTCCGGGCCCTACGACGCCGCATCCGCCGACACGATAAGGGAGTTGTGCGGCGGTCTGCCGCTGGCGCTGCGCGCCGCGGGCTCCTCGCTCGGCCCGCGGACACCGAGCCTGCTCGCATCGGACCTGTCGGCGTACGGCCCCGCGGACAAGGTCGGCCCCGTCGAGCGCGTCCTGTGGCTGCGCTACGCCGACCAGTCCGAGCAGGCCAGGCGGCTGCTGCGGCGCCTGGCGCTCGCTGGGCGCGCCTCGCTGGGCGCGGCCGCCGCGGCGGCGCTGCTCGGCACCGACGAGCAGGAGGCGGCCCGGCAGCTGACCGCCCTGTCCCGCGCGGGGCTCGTCGAAATGCCCCGCCCCCGCGACCGCGAAGGCACCGAGGCTCCGCCCGGCAGCCGCTACCGCCTGCACGACGTCGTCCGTTCCTTCGCCCGCACCCGCCTCCTCGACGAGGAGGAGCCCGCCGAGCGCACGGCCGCCCAGGAACGCCTCATCGCCAGCTACGGGGAGCTGGCCGACACCGTGATCCGCCTGGTCGACGGCAAGACGTCCACCCGCGCCGACACTCTTCTGAAGGGCGCAGCCGGGCAGCACGGGTTCACCTCCCTCGAAGCGGCGCTGCGCTGGCTCGACGACGAGTCGACGTTCATCACGGCGGCGCTGCGGCACGCGGAGGGCGTCGACCAGCGGGCCGTGCTCAACCTCCTGGGCGCCCTGTGCGACTACTGCCTGCTCCGCGGCGACCTCTACCGGCTCGGCGAGATCAACGAACTCACCCAGGCCATCGACCAGGGCCTCCTCGGCCGCAGCGTGCAGTGGCGCACCGGCATCGCCGCCCGCCAGCTCGGCGAGCTCGACCAGTCGCGTACGACACTCAACTCCGTCGTCGACCTGTACTTCGAGGCCCACCAGGACGCGGCCGCCGCCCGCGCGCTCGGCTCCCTCGGCATCACACTCCACCACCAGGGCAATCTGACGGAGGCCGCCGCACGGCTCACCGAGGCGCTCGATCTGCAGGCGGCCGACGAGCTGGCGGGCGACCGCGCCTGGACGCTGCACGCGCTCGCGGCGGTCGAGCGGGACCGCGCCCACCTCGCGCACGCCCTCGACATGCTGGACACGGCGCTCACCCTGCACCGCGCGAGCGGCTCGGTGCACGGCGAGGCCTGGACGCACTTCCAGCTCGGCCAGCTCTGCCTGCGCATGGGCGACGTACCGCGCGCGGAGGGCGAGCTGCGCGACGCCCTCGAGCTGTACGGCCGCACCCGCGACCAGCGCGGCGAGGCCTGGGCCATGACCCAGCTGGCCCGGGCCCGCCTCGTCGACGGCGACCCCTCACCGGCCGTCGACGGACTGCGCCAGGCGGTGTCCCGGCACCGCGACAACGACGACGCGCGCGGCGAGGCGTGGTCCCTGTACTACCTGGGCCAGTCCCTGGAGGAGGCGGGCAGCCTCGACCAGGCGGTGCGCGACCTGGAGCGGGCCCGCACGATGTTCTCCCGGATGCGGGACGTGTACGGCCTGGCCTGCGCCCGGCACCACTCGGCGCGCGCCACCCGCGATCTGCGCGCCGCGCAGACGGGTTCGCTGCGCAACTCCGGCTTCGCACGCCAGCTCCTGGTGGACGCCCGCGCCGACTTCCAGCGCATCGGCGTCGCGCACGGCGAGGCCTGGACGTGCCTGGAGCTGGTGGTCGTGGACGCGGGCAACAACCGCAGTCAGCAGGCGCTCGCCCTGTGCGACGAGGCCATCGAGCTCTTCGCCTCGTACGGCGACCGCCGCGGCGGCGACTGGGCCCGCTTCCTGCGCTGCACCCTGCTGCCGTACGCCTCGCCGGGCGGCTGGGAGATCGGCACGGCGGTCGCCCAGGAGGAGCTGAATCAGCTCTCCCGCGACGACCACCCGACGCGCGACGGCAAGCTCACCGAGTGCGTCCAGGCGTACGCCCTGCTCCTGGAGCGCGGCGCGGACCTGGAGGCGGGCTGGCAGGCCTGGCGCCTGGGGATGGTGCCGAGCCGGCACGCGCGGGAGGTCATGGGGGTGGACGTACCGGAGCGGCGCTGAACGGGGGGTGTGGGCGCCCGCTTTCCCCCAAACGAGGTGTTGTCACCACTGACGGGCTACGGCCGTGAGCGCGCGCGGCCGTCCCGGGTGACGCTCATATGGACCGCCTTCTCCTTCTGCGAAGAGGTATCCATGCGTACGCGCAGCATCGTCACCGCAGCCGCTCTCACCTTCGTCACTGTGCTCGGTGGCGCCGGCGCCGCGATCGCGGACGGCCCCGACGCCGTGGGCACGACCGGCAACTCCCCCGGCGTCCTCAGCGGCAACAACCTTCAGGTCCCCGTCGACGTCGGCCTCAACCTCTGCGGCAACACCGTCGACGTGCTGGGCCTGCTCAACCCGGCCACCGGCAACAAGTGCAAGACCAACGGCTGACGGCCGAAACGGCCTGACACCCCATGTGCGCCCCCCGGACGCGCTCCGCGCATCGGACGTATGAGCCGTGCGGACGGGTGGGCTTCCGCGGAAGGCCGTGTACGGCCGGAACCAGCCGGACAAGCCTTCTTGCGATCATCACACCCACAAGAAAGGACGCTTCATGCGTATTCGTACTGCTGTAGCCACCACTGTCCTGGCCGCTTTCACCGTCCTCGGCGGCGCGGGCGTCGCCTCGGCCGACGGCCACGACGGAGACGACGGCACCGGCTACGGTATCGAGAGCGGCAGCGACATCAACACCGTGCACCACGAGAACACCGCCGCGGTCTTCGGCGACATGGAACTGGACTGACCGGAAGCACCACGGCAGCACAGGCACAGAACTCAGTCCCCTCTCGCCTTCGGGCGGGAGGGGTCCGGGTTGTCCAGGGGTCCTAGCTCCGGGAGGCCGACTCCTGCGCGGACTCCTTCGCCGACCCCTTCTCCGACTCCGCGTCGCTCTCCGGGTCCTTGAAGTCGACCTTGCGCATGTGCTTGTTCATCGACTTCATGAGGCCCCAGACGGCCAGCGCCATCACCGCGAAGACGATGAAGCCGAGCACGCCGGGCGTCACCTTGTCGTCGTCGACCTCCTTGGCAAGAGGGACGAGATGCGTCATTGCCAGATGTACGTTCACGCTAGGCATTGTCGCGGATGCCCGCAAAGAGGTCGTCCTCGGGGAGGGAAGTATCGACGAGCGACTTCGCGAGCTCGTACTCCTCCGTGGGCCAGACCTCCTTCTGGATCTCCATCGGCACCCGGAACCATCCGCCGTCGGGGTCGATCTGCGTGGCGTGCGCGATCAGCGCCCTGTCGCGGGTCTCGAAATACTCGGCACACGGAACGTGCGTGGTCAGCGTGCGCTCGACCCGCTCGAACTCGTCCCAGCGCTTCAGCCAGTCCCCGTACGGCGACTCCAGGCCGCGGTCGAGCATCGCGTGGTGCAGCGCCTCGGTGCGCGGACGGTTGAAGCCCTGGTTGTAGTACAGCTTCCGCGGCTGGAAGACCGGGCCGAACTCGCTCTCGGGGTACTTCTCGGGGTCCGCGGCTCCGTCGAACGCCACCATCGTGATCTTGTGGGTCATGATGTGGTCGGGGTGCGGGTACCCACCGTTCTCGTCGTAGGTCGTGATGACCTGCGGACGGAAGGAGCGGATCTGCCGGACCAGCTCGCCGGCCGCCTTGTCGACGTCCTCCAGGGCGAAGCAGCCCTCGGGCAGCGGCGGCAGCGGGTCGCCCTCGGGCAGACCGGAGTCGACGAAGCCGAGCCAGTCCTGCTTGACGCCGAGGATCTCGCGGGCCCTGTCCATCTCCTTCCTGCGCACCTCGTGGATGTTCTCCTGGATGTAGGTGTCACCCTGGAGCTTCGGGTTGAGGATGTCGCCGCGCTCCCCGCCCGTGCAGGTCACGACGTGCACGTCCACCCCTTCGGCCACGTACTTGGCCATGGTGGCCGCGCCCTTGCTCGACTCGTCGTCGGGGTGGGCGTGTACGGCCATCAGTCGCAGCTGCTCAGTCAAGACTTCGATCCTCAAGGTATTGGGCGCCCTCGTGATTCCGGCGCATCAGGCGGCTTCTATAGTGACGGAACCGGGGGGCGGAAAATTCCGGCATCCCCTGTTCCTGGAGGACGATCATGGCGGCGGCGGGCTCGAAGCTCCCCGAGGGGCTTCCCGAAGGGCGGTACGGCCGCTCGCGCACGGCTGACGAAGCCGCCGACCGCAAGCTGAAGATCGTCGGCTCGGTGCTCGGCGTCCTGCTGCTCGGCGTCGTCGGCTGGTTCGGATACGACTACATCAACGGCGCGAAGCTCAGCGGCGAGGTCATCAAGTTCGACGTGGTCTCGGACCACGCCGTCGAGGCCCACCTCGAAGTCCGCAAGGACACCGATGCCAAGGGCTACTGCACCCTGCGCTCGCAGGCCGAGTCGGGCAACGAGGTCGGCCGCAAGGACTTCCGCTTCGACGGGCACACGGACCGCATCGACCGCGTCGTCACCCTCCGCACCACGCAGAAGGCCACCAGCGTCGAGCTGCTGGGCTGCCACTCCGACTGAAGTCGGGCAGCTTTACCGCGCTCACCTGCGTAGACGCAAATCTGATGGCTTATGTCCTCCCCCTTGGGCGCCTGAATTGTTAGGCTCGTGGTTTCGCCCACCCGAGAAGGAACATTCTTCTGGGTAGGGCGATGCTTTGTATTCCCAGTACCTACGAGGAGCACCTGTGACCCAGACCAGCGACAACGTCACCTGGCTGACCCAGGAGGCGTATGACAAGCTCAAGAAAGAGCTTGAGTACCTGTCTGGTCCCGCGCGCACCGAGATCGCGGCGAAGATCGCGGCAGCGCGTGAGGAGGGCGACCTGCGTGAGAACGGCGGGTACCACGCGGCCAAGGAGGAGCAGGGCAAGCAGGAGCTCCGCGTCCGCCAGCTGACCCAGCTCCTGGAGCACGCGCGAGTCGGCGAGGCGCCCGCGGACGACGGCGTGGTGGAGCCCGGCATGGTCGTCACCATCGCCTTCGACGGCGACGAGGACGACACGTTGACGTTCCTGCTCGCCTCCCGTGAGTACGCGAGCGCCGACATCGAGACGTACTCGCCGCAGTCCCCGCTGGGCACCGGCGTGAACGGCAAGCGGGTGGGCGAGGACGCGCAGTACGAACTGCCGAACGGCAAGTTCGCCTCCGTCAAGATCATCGCGGCGAAGCCGTACTCGGCCTGACGCTTCACTTCTCGGCCCCGACAGAGCCCCGGCACATACCGCGCCGGGGCTCTGTCGTTCCGCGACGACAACGGCAAGTGGTACTCGCTGACCGAGCCGCGCGACGAACTCGACCTGAGCGCGGACCGGGCGTGACGGGACAGCATCAGCGACGTGGCGGCCTCTGCTGGAGCTGCTCCCGCCGCCGTCGGGCGGCGACGGACAGGAGCTCGGCGACCCCCGGGTCCGCCGCGTCCTCCGGGCCGTGCAGTTTGATGTGACGGGCCCACTTGCCGGTCCCGGTCAGCAGCCCTCCCGTGTCGTACGGCTCAAGCGCCACGCCTTCGCTGAACATCAGGTTCACGTGCCGGGCGTGCAGGACGACACCGGCGATCAACCCCTTGTACGTGCCGGGGGCGAAGGTGAAAGCAAGCATCCGGGCCGCCGCATCGAACTCCTCGACCGCGTCGGGAATCGCCTCGTCGGCCACCACGCGTGCCTGCCGCGCGGTCCGTGCGACCTCGTCCCCGGCCGCACCGAGCAACTCCTCCCAGGTCTCCGGGCCCGGCTCCGTCGACACCATGAAGCTTCCCCCTCTCAGGGAAACCCCCCGCTCAGCCGTGCGCCGACCGGTACTTGCGTACCGCCAGCGTGCGGAAGATGAGGACGATCAGGACCGAGTAGAGCAGCGAGGCCCAGACCGGGTGTTGCATGGGCCAGGCGTCGGACGGGGAGACCCCCGGGTTGCCGAAGAGTTGGCGGCAGGCCTGGACGATGGCGCTGAAGGGGTTCCAGTCGGCGACATGCCGCAGCCAGGGCGTCATCTGGCTGGAGTCCACGAACGCGTTCGAGATGAACGTGACGGGGAAGAGCCAGATGATGCCGCCCGACGTGGCCGCCTCCGGGGTGCGGACGGAGAGGCCGATGAGCGCGCCGATCCACGTGAACGCGTACCCGAGCAGGAGCAGGAGTCCGAAGCCCGCCAGAATCCGTCCCGCGTTGGTCGGCTCCGCGGAGCCCGTCCTCCAGCCGACGAGCAGCGCCACGACCGCGAGGACGACGAGGGTGATCGCGGTCTGCACGAGGTCGGCGACCGTGCGTCCGGTCAGGACCGCGCCGCGCGCCATGGGCAGCGAGCGGAAGCGGTCGACCAGGCCCTTCTGCATGTCGTCCGCGATGCCCGCCGCCGAGCCCGCCGTGGCGAAGGTGACGGTCTGCGCGAAGATGCCCGCCATCAGGAAGTCTTTGTAGACGTCGGGGTCGGTGCTGTCGCCGATCTTCATGGACCCGCCGAAGACGTACGTGAACAGCACCACGAACATCACCGGCTGGATGACCCCGAACAGGACCATCTCCGGGATGCGGGACATCCGGATCAGGTTCCGGCGGGCGATGACCAGAGAGTCCCGCACGGACTGCCCGATGCCCCCGGTGGGCCGGGGCGCCAGGGACCGCTTCGCGTCAGTTGCGGTGCTCACTTGTCCGCCTCCTTCTTGCGCTTGGTGTCCGTGGCCGCGCGCTGGGACTTGGCGTCGGCACCGTCTCCGCTGGTCTCGTCCGCGGTTTCGGCGACGTGTCCCGTGAGGGAGATGAAGACGTCGTCGAGGGTCGGGCGGCGCAGGCCGATGTCGTCGATCTCTATGCCGCGGGCGTCCAGCTCGCGGATGACCTCGGCGAGCAGCTTGGCGCCACCCGTGACGGGGACGGTCAGCTTGCGGGTGTGTTCGGCGACGGCGACCTCGCCCTTGCCGAAGCCGCGCAGGACCTCGGAGGCGGTGGCGATGTGGTCACGGTCGTGCACCACGACCTCGACGCGTTCGCCGCCGGTCTGGGCCTTGAGCTGGTCGGACGTGCCGCGGGCGATGACGCGGCCGTGGTCGACGACGCAGATGTCGTGTGCGAGGTGGTCGGCCTCTTCGAGGTACTGCGTGGTGAGGAGCAGCGTCGTGCCGCCCGCGACCAGTTCCTGGATGACCTCCCACAGCTGCTGACGGTTGCGCGGGTCCAGGCCGGTGGTGGGCTCGTCCATGAACATCACCGGGGGCGAGACGACGAGCGCCGCGGCGAGGTCGAGGCGGCGGCGCATGCCTCCGGAGTACGTCTTGGAGGGGCGGTCCGCGGCGTCCGCGAGGTTGAACCGGTCAAGCAGTTCCGCCGCCCTGACCTTCGCCTCCTTGGCCCGCATCTGGTAGAGCTGGCCGACCATCTGGAGGTTCTCACGGCCCGTCAAGTACTCGTCCACGGCCGCGAATTGGCCGGAGAGGCCGATGGAGCGCCGGACCTCGTTGGGGTGCTTCAGTACGTCGATGCCCGCGACGACCGCTCTGCCGCTGTCGGGGGTGAGCAGCGTCGTCAGGCAGCGGACCGCCGTGGTCTTCCCCGCGCCGTTCGGCCCGAGCAGGCCGAGCACGGTACCTTCCGGGACATCCAGATCGACGCCGTCCAGAGCCCGTACGTCGCCGAAGGTCTTCACCAGACCTTCGGCGTAGATGGCGCCTGGCATGTGGGTTCTCCCCTGGTGTGATGGCTTCGGGTGGTGTCTTCCAGTGCATCAGGTGGGTTGGTGGGTTTCTACGCAAAAGCTTAGATTTGCCGGACTTCCCACGCCCGGCGACGCCTCGGCGACGCCCGGCGACGGGTGGTGCAGGTGACGAGGAGCACACCATAACGCGATACATCGCGTTGTCTCAGCTGTTTTACCAAAGTCACCTGCGCGGCCGCGCCGACGCCGATACCGGTACTGATACCGACACCGACACCGACGCCCCGTCTCAGTCGATGACCGTGTAGCCCGCCGCCCGCAGCGCCGCGCCCACCTCGACGCAGTGCTCCGGCCCCTTCGTCTCCAGATGCAGCTCCACCTCGGCCTCGGTGAGCCCGAGCCGGGGATCCGTGCGCACGTGACTCACGTCGAGGACGTTCGCGTCCACCTCCGACAGGACGCCGAGCAGCGTGGCCAGGGCGCCCGGCCGGTCCGTCAGGCGCAGCCGCAGCGAGAGGTAGCGGCCCGCCGCCGCCATGCCGTGGCGCAGGATCCGCTGCATCAGGAGCGGGTCCACGTTGCCGCCCGAGAGGAGCGCCACCACCGGGCCCTCGAACGCCTTCGGGTCGCTCATCAGGGCCGCGACCGGACTGGCACCGGCCGGCTCGACGACCATCTTGGCCCGCTCCAGGCAGAGCAGCAGCGCACTGGAGAGCGCGTCCTCGGAGACCGTCACGACGTCGTCGACCAGGTCCTCGACGAGCCGGAACGGCACGTCGCCGGGGCGGCCCACCTTGATGCCGTCGGCCATCGTCGCCGGGTTCCTGACCGACACCGGGTGGCCCGCGGCGAGCGACGGCGGGTAGGCCGCGGCCCCGGCCGCCTGCACGCCGACGATCTTCACGTCCGGCCGCATCGCCTTCACCGCGACGGCGATGCCCGCCACGAGCCCGCCGCCCCCGATGCCGACGACGAGGGTGCGCACCTCGGGGCACTGCTCCAGGATCTCCAGACCGACCGTGCCCTGCCCCGCGATGATGTCGGCGTGGTCGAAGGGGTGGATGAAGACCGCGCCCGTCCGCTCCGCGTACTCCTGCGCGGCGGCCAGCGTCTCGTCGACCACCTGACCGTGCAGCCGCACCTCAGCCCCGTAGTCCCGCGTCGCCGCGACCTTGGGCAGTGGCGCTCCGGCGGGCATGAACACCGTGGAGCGCACGCCGAGGAGCGAGGAGGCCAGCGCCACGCCCTGGGCGTGGTTGCCCGCGCTCGCGGCGACCACTCCGGCGGCGCGCTCCTCGGGGAGCAGGCCCGCGATCCGTACGTAGGCACCGCGCAGCTTGAACGAACCCGTCCGCTGGAGGTTCTCGCACTTGAGGTGCACAGGGGCCCCGACCAGGCCGGACAGGTACCTGCTGCCCTCCATCGCCGTCATCCGGGCCACTCCGGAGAGCATCTTCTGCGCACCGCGTACGTCGTCGAGGGTCACCGTGTGGAGGGACTTCGGCAAGGAGTGCGGCGTGCGGTAGCTCATGACGGCAAGTCTTGCAGCCGACGCCCGAGTCCTCCTGGGATGACCAAGGAACGAGACCGTTATCGCGTGGGTTTGCGCAGCGCAGGTACGGTACGCGCCGCGGCCGCGTACCCTGTCCCCCAACCCATCGCCCTCGCATGAAGTGAGCCCCCGGCCATGCCCACAACTCCGGACATGACGACCGCCAGCGATCCCGCCCTCCTGGACAGCCTGCAACACCAGGTGGCGGTCTTCGCCCGCCGCGCGGAGCAGACCCGTCTCGGCGGCGTCGGCCAGGTCCGCAACTCCATGGACCGTGCCGCGTATCTGCTGCTCAACCGCCTCGACAAGGAGGGGCCGATGGGTGTCAAGGCGCTCGCGGCGAGCATGGGCATCGACTCCTCGACGGTGACGCGGCAGGTCGCGCCGCTCGTCGACACCGGCCTCGTCAAGCGCACCTCGCACCCCGAGGACGGCCGCGCCGTGGTGCTCCAGCTGTCGCCGCGCGGTCAGGCCAGGCTCGACGAGGTCCGCTCCTCGCGGCGCGAGCTGATGGCCGAGCTGACACAGGACTGGGACCCGGCGGAGCGCGAGAGCTTCTGCGCGCTCCTCACACGCTTCAACTCCGCCCTCTCCGCGCGGCAGACGTCACAGACGTCACCTGTAGGAGAGGTTTCGGCCACTCCGGAGTCTTGACCCCGGCCCCGCCTCTGGCCTCATATGAGACCGGGATCCTCCTTCCTTCCGGCCGGGAGGCGCGGTGCGAGAACGGCAGGCGCTCCAGAGCGCCCGCCGTGCCCGGGAGTTCGAGGCGTTCGTCGCGGGCGCGGCAGGGCGGCTCCTGCATGCCGCGACACTGCTCACCGCCGAACCCCCTGACGACAACCCACGCGCGCGTGCCCTGCTGACCGCGGCGCTCGCCCACACGTACGCGTCGTGGGACCGGCTGCGCGGCGAGGATCCGTACGACCTCACCCGTCAGCAGGTCGCCCTGCGCTTCGGGCGCGCGGCCTGGCGCCGCCACCGCGGCCACGGCGGGGTCCTGGGCCCGCTGAGCCCCCAGGAGCGGCTGATTCTCGTCCTGCGCATGTACGAGGGTGTGGCGGAGGAGCAGACCGCGGCGCTTCTCGGGCTGCCCGCCGAACGGGTCCGGGTGATCTGTGCCCGGGCGACCGCGACGGTGCTGCACCCGCCGCGCGGTCCCGCGCCGGCCCGGGCGCTGAGCGGGGCGGCGCCGTCATGAGCCAGTACGAGCGCAAGGAAGAGGCGGTCCGGCGGCTCCTGGAGGGCACGACGCCCGCCGTGCCGCCCGAACTCCTCGACGACGCGGTACGGCGGGGCAGCCGGGCGCTGCGGCGCCGTACGGCGGCGCGGCGGGCGTTCTGGACGCTGCTGCTCGTCGCCGCGGTGGTGTTCGTCGTGTGGGCGTCCGTCGCCAGGCCGTGGGTGGAGCCGCCGACGGACACGACTCCACCCCTGACGCGCTGGTGACGGACTCCTGGTGGCTAGCCCAGCGCCTGCTGCAGGTCGGCGACGAGGTCGTCCGCCGACTCGATGCCCACCGAGAGCCGTACGAGGTCTCCGGGGACCTCCAGGGCGGAGCCCACCACGGAGGCGTGCGTCATGCGGCCCGGGTGCTCGATCAGGGACTCGACGCCGCCCAGGGACTCGCCCAGGGTGAACAGCTTCGCCCGGTTGCAGACCTCGACGGCCGCCTCCTCGCCGCCCTGCACCCGGAACGACACCATGCCGCCGAAGGACCGCATCTGCTTGGCGGCGACCTCGTGACCGGGGTGCTCCGGAAGGCCCGGGTAGAGAACGCTGCTCACGCGCGCGTGCCGGGTCAGCATCTCGGTGACCTTGGTGGCGTTCTCGCTGTGCCGGTCCATGCGCACCGCGAGGGTCTTGATGCCGCGCAGCACCAGCCAGGCGTCGAAGGGCCCGGCGACGGCGCCCATCGCGTTCTGGTGGTACGCCAACTCCTCGCCCAGCTCCGCGTCGTTGACGACGAGCGCGCCGCCGACGACGTCCGAGTGGCCGCCCATGTACTTCGTCATGGAGTGCACGACGACGTCCGCGCCGAGCGCCAGCGGCTGCTGGAGGTAGGGGCTGGCGAAGGTGTTGTCGACGACGAGACGCACACCGGCCTCGCGGGCGATCTGCGCGACCGCGGCGATGTCGGTGATGCCGAGCAGCGGGTTGGAGGGGGTCTCCACCCAGATCGCCTTCGTACGGTCGGTCAGCGCGGCGCGCACGGCCTCCGGGTCGGAGGTGTCGGCGACGGACCACTCCACGCCCCACCGCGAGACGACCTTGGCGAAGAGCCGGAAGGTGCCGCCGTACGCGTCGTTGGGGATGACGACGTGGTCGCCGGGGCTGAGCAGCGTACGGAGAAGGCAGTCCTCGGCCGCGAGGCCCGACGCGAAGGCGAGTCCGCGGCTGCCGCCCTCCAGTGCGGCCAGGTTCTCTTCGAGGGCGGTCCTCGTCGGGTTGGCGCTGCGGCTGTACTCGTAGCCGCCGCGCAGACCGCCGACGCCGTCCTGCTTGTAGGTCGAGACCTGGTAGATGGGCGGGACGACGGCGCCGGTCAGGGGGTCGGCGGTGTTGCCCGCGTGGATGGCCACGGTTTCGAAGCTCTGCGTGCTGTGCGAGTCACTCATGCGGCCTGAGCGTAGTGCGCGCACGGGTCCTTCTGCCGGGTCGGTCCGGGTACGTCCCGGCAGGTTGGCCAATTGTCCGACGCGTCTGGTTCGCTTGTCCCATGGAGATTCTCTGGTTCCTGTTCGCGGTGATCATGATCGGTGCGGTCCTGGGGCCCGTACTGCTGCGCAGGCGCGGCGGAATCCGGCAGGTGGCACCCGGCTCGCCGGACGCCGCGGACCCGGCTGACTACGGCTTCCTCCGGCAGGAGGAGCTGGACATCCGCATGCCCGGGCCGGACGCGGATCTCCTGGAAGTGCTCGACCTGGTGCAGCGCACGCAGGAGTGGAAGGCCGCCTCGCAGCTGCTCGTCGGCACGGAGACGCACGGCGAGCGTCGCTGGCAGCGCGTGCAGGCCTTCGCGGGCGCGGCCTCCCTGGAGCTGCAGCAGCGGCCCGGCGGCGTCAGCGACAACCCCGGCGGGCAGTGGCTGCGGGTGTGGCGTGCCGAGACGCCCAAGGACGCGGGCGGCGCGGCGGTGCACGCGGAGTTCCTCGTGCAGCAGGCGTGGCGCACGGCGGAGCAGGGGACGGACGAGTTCCGGATCATCCTGGAGGAGGCGAAGGAGGCGTGCGCGCAGGCGGCGCTGCTCGCCCCCGGTGACCCGGTCCCGTACATCATCGAGCTCTCCATCGCGCGCGGACTGGCGTACCCCCGCGAGGAGTTCGAGCAGCTCTGGCTCAAGATCCTGGACCGCGCGCCCGCGCACATGGGCGCCCACCTCGCGGCGCTGCACTACTGGTGCGAGAAGTGGCACGGCTCGCGCGACCTGGCGTACAACTTCGCGGAGGCGGCGGCCGCCCGCGCGCCCCGCGGCTCCCTCCTCGCGGCGCTCCCCCTCTTCGCGGTGTACGAGCACCTGCCCGAGGTCAACCTGGTGCGCGGGTTCTACGAGAGCGAGGTCGTGCTCAAGGCCGTCGAGGGCGCCCTGTTCGCGGTGCACTCAGCGCGCGCGGACGACCCGATGCTGTCGCACGTCCGGCACCTCCTCGTCTTCTTCCTGGTCCGCTGCCAGCGCTGGTCGGAGGCGATGAACCAGCTGGTGCACGTGGACGGCCACGTGGGCGCGCTGCCCTGGACGCTCTCCGCGGACCCCGCTTCGGACTACGCGGTGTACCGCGCGCTGGCCGTCGCGGGGTACGAGGCGAACGGCGGCAGCCCGGCGACGCTCCCGCACTGAGCGCGGGCGCCCCCGCCGGAATGCGTCACCCCGGCCATACGTTGACGGGGTAGACCCCTGTCACGCACGAGGAGAGACCGCATGATCTTCGGCCGCACGCCCGAGCTCCCCACCGCCGAGCAGGCCCTCAAGGGCCGGGCGACCCCGGAATTCGAGGTCCCCTCGCGCCACACGGTCCTCGGCAACCCGCTGCTCGGCCCCTACCCCGACGGCCTGGAGGTGGCGGACTTCGCGCTGGGCTGCTTCTGGGGCGCGGAGCGCAAGTTCTGGCAGGCCGAGGGCGTCTGGACGACGTACGTCGGCTACCAGGGCGGTTTCACGGAAAACCCCTCCTACGAAGAGGTGTGCTCCGGCCTGACGGGCCACACGGAGGCGGTCCGCGTCGTCTTCGACCCGTCCGAGGTCACGTACGCCGAGCTCCTGAAGCTGTTCTGGGAGTCCCACAACCCCACGCAGGGCTTCCGCCAGGGCAACGACGTCGGCACGCAGTACCGCTCGGCGATCTACACGCACTCCTCCGAGCAGGAGGAGACGGCGCAGGCGTCCCTGGCGGCGTACCAGAAGGTCCTGGCGGCCTCCAACTACGGCAAGATCACCACGACGATCCTGCCGGCGGCCGACCGCACGTTCTGGCCGGCGGAGGCGTACCACCAGCAGTACCTGGACAAGAACCCCGACGGTTACTGCGGCATCGGCGGCACGGGCGCGACGCTCGACGCTCCTTCGGAGACGAACTGGGGCCGTGCCTGCCCGACCGGCATCGCACCCGCTGGCGACTGAGGAACTGCCTCCCCAGGTACGGCTGTACGGCTGAGGCACACCCCGCCCGACCTCAGGACTGACCCGCTGAGGGTTCTGAGGGCGGCGAAAGCGTCACTCGGTAGAAGTCCTGGCCCCCTCCACCTCCATGGACGGGCGGAGACAGCGGCGACAGCTGTGACGACGGCAACCGCCATGTGTCTGCCGCCCCCGGCCCCGCGCCCCCTCTGCCCTCAGCGAATCTGCCACGGGCCGAGATTTCTGACAGGGGGCTTCGACGCGGGCAACAGTGGCGGTGGAGCGGGGCGTTGGGTCTCGCCTCGGGGATTTGGGAGGCGTTATGGGCATGGGCGTACGGGACAGGGCGCGGGACGTGCGGGGGGAGGAGGGGGACACCGTGCCGTCGCGGTTCGACGATCACCTCGCCGCGCAGCTGCTCAATCAGCGGATCGTGTTCCTCGGGACGCAGGTCGACGAGGTGTCCGCCAAACGCGTGTGCGCGCAGATGCTGTTGCTGTCCGCGGAGGATCCGAAGACCGACATCAGCCTGTACATCAACAGTCCGGGCGGGTCCGTCACCGCCGGGCTCGCCATCTACGACACCATGCGGCTCGTCCCGAACGACGTGGCGACCCTCGCCATGGGGTTCGCCGCCAGCATGGGGCAGTTCCTGCTCAGCGTCGGCACCGCCGGCAAACGGTTCGCGCTGCCCAACGCGCGGATCATGATGCACCAGCCATCCGCCGGCATCGGCGGCACCACCGCGGACATCGCCATCCAGGCCGAGAACCTGGAGTACACGAAGCGGACCATCGAGCGGCTCACCGCCGAGCACACCGGGCAGAGCGAGGAGACGATCTCGCGGGACGGCGACCGCGACCGGTGGTTCACCGCCGAGCAGGCCAAGGAGTACGGGATGGTCGACCACGTGGTCGCCTCGCTGGACGACGTACGGCCCGCCGGGTCGAAGCGCCGTATCGGGCTCGGAATCTGAGGAGGGGAGAGGGAGCGATGAGTCAGTACACCATTCCCACCGTCGTCGAGCGCACCCCGCAGGGCGGCGAGCGCGCCTACGACGTCTACAGCCGGCTGCTCTCCGAGCGGATCATCTTCCTCGGGACGGAGATCGATGACGGAGTCGCCAACGTCGTCATCGCGCAGCTCCTGCATCTGGAGTCGTCCGCGCCGGAGCGCGAGGTGTCCATCTACATCAACTCGCCCGGCGGATCCTTCACTTCGCTGATGGCCATCTACGACACGATGAGCTTCATCACCGCGCCGATCTCGACGTTCTGCGTCGGCCAGGCCGCGTCGACGGCCGCCGTGCTGCTCGCCGGCGGCGACCCCGGGCGGCGGTTCGTCCTCGACCACGCCCGCGTGCTGCTCGGGCAGCCCGCCAGCCGCGGCCGGCAAGGGACCGTGTCCGACCTCAGCCTGCAGGCCAAGGAGATGGTCAGGATCCGGTCCCAGGTGGAGGAGGTGCTCGCCCACCACACGCACCACGACATCGCGACGCTCCGCGCCGACATGGACCGCGACAAGGTCTTCACCGCGCAGGAAGCGGTGGCGTACGGACTCGCGGATCAGGTGCTGAGCAGGCGGACCCTGCCGGCCGCGGCCGCGGCCTGATCAAGCCGCCAGGCGGACCTCGCCCTGGTACGACGCCCTGGCCGGCCTCACGCGGGGAAGGCCGGCCAGCCGCGTCTGCGCCAGGGAGAGGAGGTCGGGCAAGCCCAGGCCCAGTGCGCGGGCAGCGGCCGCGAGGACCTCGGAGGAGGCCTCCTTGCGGCCGCGCTCCAGCTCGGAGAGGTACGGCATGGAGATCCGGGCGGCGTCCGCCACGTCCTTGAGCGTGCGCTCCTGCGCGAGGCGCTCACCGCGCAGGACGTCGCCGACGACGTCGCGCCAGAGGGGTTCCTTCTCGCCCGCGGGGCGTGCAGGGACCGCCACCCCGGTCGGCGCCGCGGGCGGCGTCGCCTTCACCGGGCGCAGGTGGATGACGCGGGCTTCGTTCGCCTTCTGGCGCTCTTGGCTGCTCACTGGCCCAGCGTAGGAGCGATACGGCCGTCGGCGCAGGGTGGAGCGTTCCGCCTCCCGCGAAATCCGCGGCCCGGGTTCGGGTTCGGCCACCGGCACGCGCTACTTCTGCGGCGAACCCACCGCCGACGCGTCCCGCCCCCAGCTGGCGAGCAGCCGCAGGCCCTGCGCCGACGCCGACTCCGGCTCCGCGTGGTACATCAGCAGGGACTGGTCGCAGTCGTCCGGCAGCCGCAGCGTCTCGAAGGACAGGGTCAGGTCGCCCACCAGCGGGTGGTGCAGGTGCTTGACGCCGTGGCCCTTCTCGCGGACGTCGTGCGTGGCCCACAGGCTCCTGAACTCCTCGCTCTTCACGGAGAGTTCGCCGACCAGAGAGGACAGGTCGGGGTCGTTGGGGTAGCAGCCCGCGTCCATGCGCAGGTAGCTGACGATGTCCGACGCCTTCTGCTCCCAGTTCACGAAGACGTCGCGCGAGCGCGGGTCGAGGAAGCAGATGCGCGCCCAGTTCCGGTCGGCCGACGCGAGCTCGCCCCAGTCGCCGAAGAGGGCAGCGGCGAGTGCGTTCCAGCCGAGGATGTCCGTGCGGCGGCCCACCACGTACGCGGGCACGGTCTGGATGGAGTCGAGGAGCTGCTGCAGCGCGGGCCGCATGTGCTGCTGACGCGCCGCCCGCTTCTTCTTGAGCGCCTTCGGCTTCGCGAGGCGCGTCAGGTGGGCGTGCTCGGCGTCGGTCAGGCGCAGGGCGCGCGCGATGGCGTCGAGGACCTCGCCGGAGACGTTGCGGCCGTTGCCCTGTTCGAGCCGCGTGTAGTAGGCGACGGAGACCCCGGCGAGCTGGGCGAGCTCCTCGCGGCGCAGGCCGGGCACCCTGCGGTGCCGTCCGAAGTCGGGCAGGCCGACGTCGTGGGGTTGCAGCCGCGCCCTGCGGGTGCGCAGGAACTCGCTCAGCTCCGCCCGACTGTCGAGGAGCGCGGGGTTGTCGTCCATGCTCTCCAGTATCCAGGCTCGCCGTCCGGTATCCAGGGGCGTAGGCCTGGGAGCCTGTCCCCGCCAGTGGTAGGCACAGTGGTCGTAGGCAGAATGGGTGTCTGGGCGACACCGCAGGTCAGTGGCAGCCTCGGTGACATGACTGAGCAGATCACCACCGTTTCCGCCTACGCCGCTCCCGCCCCCGAGGCGCCCCTGGAGCGGACCACCGTGCCGCGCCGCGCCGTCGGCGAGTCCGACGTCCTGATCGACATCAAGTACGCCGGTATCTGCCACTCGGACATCCACCAGGCCCGCGACGGATGGGGCGAGGGCATCTACCCGATGGTGCCCGGCCACGAGATCGCCGGTGTCGTCACCGAGGTCGGTCCCGGTGTCACCAAGTTCACCGTGGGTGACCGCGTCGGTGTCGGCTGCATGGTCGACTCCTGCCGCGAGTGCGAGAACTGCAAGGCGGGCCTGGAGCAGTACTGCGTGCAGGGCAACGTCCCGACGTACAACGGGCTCGGCAAGGACGGCGAGCCGACCTACGGCGGTTACTCCACGCACATCGTCGTGGACGAGGCGTTCACCGTCCGCATCCCCGACGGGCTCTCCCTCGATGTGGCCGCGCCGCTGCTCTGCGCCGGCATCACCACGTACTCCCCGCTGCACCGCTGGCAGGCGGGCCCCGGCAAGAAGATCGCCGTCGTCGGTCTCGGCGGGCTCGGCCACATGGCCGTCAAGATCGCGCACGCCATGGGCGCGGAGGTCACCGTCCTCTCCCAGAGCCTGCGCAAGAAGGACGACGGCCTGAAGCTGGGCGCCGACCACTACTACGCGACCAGTGACGACGCCACGTTCGAGCAGCTCGCGGGCTCCTTCGACCTGATCCTCTCGACGGTGTCCGCGCCGCTCCCCCTGGACAAGTACCTGGGTCTGCTGCGCTCCGAGGGCGCCTTCGTGAACGTCGGCGCCCCCGAGGAGCCGGTCTCGCTGAACCTGTTCTCCGTGATCGGTGGCGGCAAGACCCTCGCGGGTTCCATGATCGGCGGCATCCAGGAGACGCAGGAGATGCTGGACTTCTGCGCCGTGCACGGGCTCGGCTCGGAGATCGAGCTGATCCGCGCCGACCAGATCAACGAGGCGTACGAGCGGGTCCTGGCCAGCGACGTGCGCTACCGCTTCGTGATCGACACCGCGACGATCTGACGCGTCCGCACGGCCTGGTCCTAGGCCCTATGGCGCACCCCGGCGGGCCCGGCGACCGATACGTCGCCGGGCCCGCCGGGCCTACCGTGGTTCCCGGACCGGACAACGGCAGGACCGGCAGACCGGGAGGTCGCACGATGTCGATCGCGCTCAACCACACCATCGTCCCGGCACGGGACAGCAAGGCGTCCGCCCAGTTCCTCGCGGACATCCTCGGCCTGGAGGTGGGCCCTCGGTACGGCCCCTTCATCCCCGTCGAGATCCCCAACGGCGTGACCCTCGACTACTACGACGGCGACGACGACGGCCCGTTCGTGCCCCAGCACTACGCCTTCCTCGTCTCCGAGGACGAGTTCGACGCGATCTTCGGCCGCATCAAGGACCGCGGTCTCCCTTACTGGGCCGACCCGTACCACCGGCGCGCCAACGAGACGAACACGAACGACGGCGGCCGCGGCGTCTACTGGGACGACCCGAACGGCCACAACCTGGAGATCATCACCAGGCCCTACGGCGCCGAGGGCTGAGCTCGGGGCGACGCGGCACCGACGGGTGCCGGCGATACGTGATCGACAGTCCCTTCGGTGCCGCGCCGGGGCAGGACTACTTCGCGTAGAACGCGTTGTAGATCGACAGCGTCGACTTGTTGCCCTTCTTGTCCGCGATCTTGGCGTGGAACGAGATCGCCTTGTTCTTCGCGGGGTTCTTCACGGAGATCTTGCCGTTGGTGACCGTGACCTTCTTCCAGGTCTGGCCGTAGTCGTAGGAGACGTACACGGCAAGGGACTTGAGGTTCGAGCCCGCGGCCGCGCCCTGGACCGTCACCGGCAGGGACTGCTTCTCGTCGGCCTTCACCCGGCTGCTCAGGTCGGTCTTCGCGCCGAACCGCACCGTGGAGACCGGCAGCTTCGCCTCGTCGACCTTCTTGGAGCGGAAGCTGAAGCTCGCGTCGACCCGCGTGGAGGCCGCGCCCACCTTGACGCTGCGCTTCACGGACGTCGACAGCTTGTACGCGGCGTCGCCCGACGGCACCTTGAACGGCTTCTCGCCGGTCAGCGGGTCGGTGTTCTCGCCGATCTGCGTGCCGTTGCGGGTGAGCGTCGTCTTGACCGACGTGTACAGCGAGTAGCCCGCGTGGGTCTGGCCGTCGGCGAGGACGGGGAGACTGCCGGTGATCTCGTTGCCGCGCCGGTGGACGCCGTACGCGCCACCGATGCGCGGGCCGAAGACGGCCGTGTTGAACTTCTTCTCGTAGGTCGCGCCCGGCTTGAAGGTCTGCGCGGCGCCCAGCGTGTAGGCGGTCTCAAGAGTCGGCCAGCCCTCCGGGTCGGGCGCGCCGTTCTGTTCGAACTCCAGACCCCACTTGACCTTGTCACCCGTGGACACGTACAGCCTGCGCTCGGTCGGCAGCTTCGACGGCACGGAGACGGACCAGCCGCCGTCGACGCCGGGCAGTTCCGCGGCCGCGCGCAGCGAGCCCGTCTTGCCGCTCGCGGCGGCGCCGAGCCCGACCTTGAGCGTGGCCAGGTCGGTCGCCTTGTAGTGCTTGGTGTAGCCGGTGGCGAGCTGCTTCACCTTGCCACCGGAGGTGACGTTGTACTCGGTGTTGTCGCCCTTGGTCCAGACTGCGGGCCACGACTGGCTGAGCGTGACGCCGGTCGGGGCGGCACCGATGGCGCCGGTGCGGAAGTTCTTGTACTCGTCCATCAGCCAGCCGAAGCCCGCGGCGAAGTCCGGCGTCTCGACCTTGTAGTCGGGTGCCGCGAGGACGCCCTTGAGGTCGGTCGCGGGCACGGTGATGTCGACGGGCTTGGCCGTCCGCGCGTCCACCGTCACCGTGGTGTTCTTGGTGACGTCCACCTTCGGCTGGGCGATCCAGTCGAGGCCCTTGTTGAGGTCCTCCAGGTCGACCGCGACGTTCGCGTCGAGCACGTAACTGCCCTTGGGCACACGGACCTTGACGGTGCCGGACGGGTCGTAGGAGCTACGGTCCGTGCCTCTGGCGGCGCCGGTGAGGCCGACGAACGAGTCCATGTAGTGCTTCGTCGGCTGTCCGTCACGCCCGAGGTGCTTGACGGTGACGTCGTACGACTCCACCTCGCGGTCGACCGCGGCCGCGGTGCGCACGGACTGGCCGCCGCCCTCCGCCACGACGTACGCGGAGTACGCGCCGTCGACCGTGCCGCCCAGCTTGGAGTCGGCCGTCAGGTCGACCGAGGCGGTGCCGCCCGCGGGGACCGTGACCTTCTTCGCGCCGAGGGTGAAGAAACCGGCCGGGGCCGGACGGCCCTTCGGGTCGGTCGCGGACACGGTCAGGTCGAGGGTGACCTCGTCCTTGCCGAGGTTCCGGTAGGTGACCTGCTTGGTGACCGGCTTGTCGTCGGTGTGCGGCCACTGCTGCGTGCCGAAGCTCACCGACACCGGGTCGGCGATGACGGTCTGCTTGATGGCCTTGTCGACGGCGATGCGTCCCGAACCCTGCTGGAACGCGGTGTAGTCGCCGCCCTTGGCGGAGCCGGCGAGCGCGCCCTTCAGCTCCGTGTACTTCCAGTCCGGGTGCTGCTGCTTGAGCAGCGCGGCGGCGCCCGCGGCGTGCGGGGTCGCCATCGACGTACCGGAGATCGTCAGATAGCCCTCGGGGTTCTGGCCGACCTCCTTCTCGATGACCGAGCCGGGTGCCGCGGCCGCCGTGATGTCCACGCCGGGCGCGGTCACGTCGGGCTTGACGGCGCTGTCGCCGACCCGCGGGCCCTGGCTGGAGAAGTCCGCCAGCTTGTCGTTGTCGTCGACGGCGCCCACGGTGAGGGCGGCGTCCGCGCTGCCCGGGGAGCCGACCGAGCCGGGCTCGCCGTCGTTGCCCGCGGCGATCGCGAAGAGGATGCCCTTGTCCTTGGACAACTTGTCGACCTGCGCTTCGAGCGGGTCGACGCCGGGGGCGTCGGGGCCGCCGAGGCTCAGGTTGACGACGTCGGCGCCCTCGGATGCCGCCCAGTCCATGGCGGCGATGATGCCGGAGTCCTCGCCGTAGCCGTCGTCGCCGAGGACCTTGCCGTTGAGGAGCTTGGCGCCGGGTGCGACGCCCTTGAACTTCCCGCCGGACTTGGCGCCCGTGCCGGCCGCGATGGACGCGACGTGCGTGCCGTGGCCGTAGCGGTCCTTGGCGTCGGCGGACTCCGTGAAGTTCCGCTCGGCGATCACCTGGTCCTTGAGGTCCGGGTGGGTGGCGTCGACGCCGGTGTCCAGGACGGCGATCTTGACGCCCTTGCCGTCGTACCCGGCGGCCCACGCCTTGTCGGCGCCGATCTGCTTGACGCTCTTGTCGAGGCTCGCCTTGCGGACGCCGTCGAACCAGACGTGGCTGATGCCGGACGCCGCGGTGCGGTCGGTGCCCTTGCCGCTGGTGAGCGCGGCCCACAGGTCGCCCGCGTCCTGCTTCGGCGTGCTGACCGCGTCGGCGTTCAGCGCCTTGAGGCTCCGGCGGACGGTGGTGTCACCGGCGCCGCGGACGTCGGCCTTGGCGGCGGTCGCCGAGCCCTTGTAGCCGACGATTATCCTGAGGGCCTTCTTCTGCGCCGCACGGTTGCGCTTCTTGTTCAGCTCCGTGACGTCGAAAAGGCGCCGGTCGAGGGTGCCGTCGGCTATCAGGCGCTGCGCGTCGGCGGGTATCAGCAGTGTGTGTCCGCCGCTGTTCCGCACCTGTACGGGTATGTGTTCGCGGCCCTTGGCGCGGTCCAGTCCGACCACGCGGCCTTCGGCGTCGAGGACGGCACGGTCACCGGTGATCAGCGTGACGCGGTCGTTGCCCGCACCCTTGCCGAGCCCGCCCTCCGCCGTGGCCGACTGTCCTGCGGTGGCCGGGTCCGCGGCCGCGGGGCTGGTCATGCCCGCCGCGAGTGCCACGGCGACCGCCGCGGCGATACTGGCCCCGTACGCTCTCTTCACTTGTCTGTGCAAGTCTCCCCCTGGAGGTTAAGGGGCTCCAGCCCCTCGGATGTCGAAGTATGCCGAGGGGAGAACACGCGCTCAATAGCGGGGCAGGAGTACAGAGTTGAGGCTGTCCTGATTTCATGACGCCTTAACGGCACTTGGCCGGATCCGGCCAATTCGGAAATACGGACCCCTGCCTTCCCCGTCTTCCCGCGCCGGAATGGACGCAGCCGTGTGAGTGCCGTGGGCGCGCGCTCGGGTGACGTCCCCGGGCCCGCGGTTGCCGCCCGCCCCCGCAGTGGAACGACAAGCGCCATGATCCCGACGCCCTCTTCGCGCCCTCGTGGTTCGATCCGGCTGGCCTGCCTCTGTGCGGCCGCCCTCACCCTGTCCACGGCCGCGGCGGTGGCCGAACCCAAGCCGTCGGACCCTCACCCGTCGGGCCCCCGCCCCTCCGCCAACGAGAAGGACGTCCTGCGCGAGCGCACCGTCGCCCTCGACGTCGCCGACTACCGGTGGCTGTGCGCGTCCGGCGGCTTCGGCGGGGCCACCGAGCACGCCCTGGACCTCTTTCCCGGCGTGCGGATCACCCTCGTCCAGGACGGCCGCACGGCGCGCGCCGACACCGTCACGTGGTCCGGTCACGTCAAGGGGGCGCCGGACCAGCAGGCGGTGATCTCGGCGAGCCACGTGTGCCGGCCGGCCGAGGGAACCCGGCCCGTCGTCGACGCCGTGGTCGACCTCGGCACGCGCACGTACCACCTCACCACCCTGCCCGGCGAGCGCCCGCGCCTGCGGATCACGGAGGAGGACCCCGGCGCGCGCCGCCATCCCTCGGCCGACAACGGCGCCCTCGACGCCGGCGCCGCCCGCGAACTGCGCGACTCCCTCGCCGACCGTGCCCCCGCCGACCCGGCCGACCCCGTCGTCATCGACGTCCTCGCCGGGCACACGCCTCCCGCGGTGCGCAGGGTGGGCGGCGAGCAGGCGATGGCGGCCCGCATCGGGATGGCCGAGTCGTACATGAACCAGGCCCTCGCGGACAGTGACGTCGCGGCCAGGATCGACATCGTCGACACGTACGACACCGGGTACAGCGGCGACCAGACGGCCACCGTCATGCTCGACAAGCTCTCCGACCCGCGGGACCGCGATCTCGGCGCGACCGCGCACCGCAAGCGCGAGGAGCTCGGCGTCGACCTGGTGACCGTCGTCAACGACGTCCCCGTCGGCTCGTCGGGCCAGGCCAGCCTGCCCACGAAGGGCCAGTTCGACGACGAGCTCGCGTACTCGGCCGTCGACGTCCAGTCCCTCAGTGAGTGGTACAACCTCGGGCACGAACTCGGCCACAACCTGGGCCTGTTCCACGACCGCGCCACGCTCGAACAGCAGGCGGGGCCGGGAGGCTACCAGGAGTTCCTCAACTCCCCCAGCGGCACCGGGTGGATCACCCCGCGCCGCGACCACCACACCCTGATGGCCTACTCGAACAGCTGCGGGCAGCCCTGCAAACCCGTCAACCAGTACTCGAACACCGAGCACACCGTGGAAGGCCAGCCGCTGGGCGACCAGAACAACAACAACGCCGCGCTGGCCCGCAAGTCCGCCCCCGTCGTCGCGGCCTACCGCACGCTGAAGGCGACCCGTGCCCGCCACCGGCTCACGCTGGACGCGAGCCCGAACGGCACGGTCAGCCCCGCCGTCCACGGCCCCTACACCCCGGGAACCACGGTGGGCCTCACGGCGAAGCCCGCGGCCGGCTACCGCGTCAGCGCCTGGATCGTCGACGGCGAGCGCCACGCGATCACGGACGAGAACGTGACGATGACGATGGACCGCCCGTACACCGTGAGCGCGGTCTTCACGCGGACCGGGGCGTGAGGGAGCCGGGTACGGAAGCGGCCCGCACCCCTCGTGGGATGCGGGCCGCTTCCGTACAGACCGGTACTGGAAGAGGGATCAGACGGCCGAGCCGGCCTTCCACTGCGCCCAGTCCATGTTCCAGCCGTTGAGGCCGTTGTCCGGGGCGATGGTCTTGTCGCCGGTGTTGCGGACGTCGACGACGTCACCGGTGATCGAGTTCTCGTAGAACCAGGAACCCGGCGTGCTCTTGTCGCCCGCTCCCTTGGCGTCCTGGAGGCCGATGCAGCCGTGGCTGGTGTTGGCGCCGCCGAAGATGGACGGCGAGCCCCAGTAGTTGCCGTGGATGAACGTGCCGGAGTTCGACAGGCGCATGGCGTGCGGGACGTCCTTGATGTCGTACTCGCCCTTGCCGTCGCCGTCCTTGAAGCCGACGGTCGCGCCGTCCATCCGGGTCTCCTTGAACTTCTCGGAGATCACCATCTTGCCGTTGTACGTCTTGTTCTGCGGCGAGCCCGCGGAGATCGGGATGGTCTTGACGACCTTGCCGTCCCGCATCACCTTCATCTGCTTCGTCTTGGCGTCGACGACGGAGACCTGGTTGCGGCCGATCTTGAACTGCACGGTCTTCTGCTGCACGCCGTAGACCCCGTCGGCGCCTTCGACGCCGTCGAGGTTCAGCTTCAGGGTGACCGTGGAGTTGCCCTTCCAGTACTGCTCGGGCCGGAAGTCCAGGCGGTTCGCGCCGAACCAGTGGCCGGAGATCTCCTGGCCGCTGCTGGACGAGACCTTGACGGCGGACTGCACTTCCTTCTTGTTGCTGATCGCCTTGTCGAAGTTGATCGACACGGGCATGCCGACGCCGACCGTGGAGCCGTCCTCGGGCGTGAAGTTGCCGATGAAGCTGTTGGCCTTCGAGACCGTCGTGAACGACGAGTTCTCGTGCGCCTTGCGGCCCTCGGAGTCCTTGGCGGTCGCCGAGATCTTGTACTTCGTGGCGCGCTCCAGCTGGGCGGTGGGCTTCCAGCTCTTCTGGTCCGCGGATATCTTGCCGGCGACGGCGGTGCCGTCATCGGCCTTCATCGTCACGTCCGTGAGCGTTCCCTCGCTCACCGTGACGGCGGCCGCGCTGTTGATGCTTGCGTTGTCGGAGCCGTTCTTCGGCGCGATCTTGATCTGGGCCGCGGAGGTCTTCTTCGCCGCCGCCTCGTCGACCTGGTTCTGCGACTCCTTGCCGCCGGAAGCCTTGTCGCCGTCGTCGCTGCTGCATGCCGAGAGCACGAGCACGCCGCTCACCAGAGCGGACACGGCCGCGACGCTCTTGCGCCCACGTCCGAGCCTGCGACTCCTACTTTCCGTCATCACACGCATCTCCATAGTTGCCGAATCCCCAGAACCAACCCCGAGAGTCCCCCGTAATCCCGCATAACGTCCTGCCCGGTTCGTCCCGTTCCACAACCGCGAAGAGTGTGGGGAACACCACGTCCGCGGTACTGGAATTGCCTCCCGTCGCCCCTCGGGCCGAGGAGGCGGACCGTGCGGGGTGAGACGACGGAACCCCGAGCGGCGGTTGCTGCCCGGGGTTCCCGATTCCGCATTCTTCAATCCGGACTACAAGTCGTCGTCCTCGCCATCATCCTCGTCCGGGTCCCAGTCCGGTGCGTCGGGGTCGTAGTCGACCGACTCGCTGCTCCACGAAGCCTGTGTGAGCTCGGTGCCCGGCACCTGGCTGACCAGGTCGAAGGGGTCCACGAGGTAGGCGAGCGCCTCGGCGACGTCCTCCTGGACCGCCGTCTCGGCGTGCGCCCGCTCCTCGGCGGGCATCTGCTCGTCCTCGGCGATGTGGCCGAGGGCGGCGCCGGTCAGCTTCTCGGCGTCACCCACCTCGACGACCATTTCGACCCTCAGCCGTACAAACCGTGATGTCTCGTCTCCACTCATACGACGGAGGGTACGGCCCCCGGCCCCCGCGACTTTCCCGCGACCCGCACCTTTCATTAGCATCGCCCCACACGGCCAATTCGCCAGCGCCACAAGGGGGATCCGATTCCGTGTCCGCACGCCGATCACTGCTGACCACCGCCGCCGCCGGAGCCCTGCTCGGCGCCCTGTGCTTCGTCCCCTCCGCCAACGCGACGTCGCCCGCGACCCATGAGGCCCCCAGGAGCGAGAGCGCTTCCTCCCCACACACGACCGCGTCCGGGACGGCCACCGAGACGACCACCGAGGCCTCCGACCGCCTCGCGGAGACGGGCGGCTTCGACACGACCCCGTACGTCGTCGGCGGCACGGCGTTCCTGAGCCTCGGCGCGGGCTTCGTCGTCTTCTCCGTCCGCAGAGAGCGCACGAGCGGCGGCAAGGTCTCCTACCGAGCCGTGCGCGGGTAGATCTCCCGGGCACGGGGAGTGGCCTCTCCCCGTGGGCCGCTACTCTGCGGCGATGATCACCTCGGACACGTACTCCAACGACTCGGACATCGCGGTCGCCGCGGCACGCGCGGGCGCTGATGTCGTACGCGGCCTGTACGGCCGACGGCTCGCCCGCATCGACAAGGGCGCGGGCGACTTCGCCACCGAGGCCGACGTGGCGGCCGAGAAGGCGATCCTCGACGTCATACGCGCCGCCCGCCCGGACGACACTCTGCTCGGCGAGGAAGGGGGCCGCCAAGGTGCCGCCGACGTCGCGCGCCAGTGGCTGGTCGACCCGCTGTGCGGAACGCTGAACTACGCCGTGGGCAACATGCTCGTCGCCGTCAACGTGGCGCTGCGCGACGGGGCGGCGGCGGTGACGGCGGCAGTGGCGGACCCGTTCGGCGGCGAGGTGTTCCACACGGACGGGACGTCCGCGTGGGTGCGGGACGGCGCCGCGGACGCGCCGCTGGTCCCCTCCGCCGACACCCGGCTCGTCGACGTCAACCTCGATCCGCCCTTCCCGAGCGCGCCGGGGTTCCGCGGCGTGGACCTGCTGGCCCACCCCGAGTTCGTCGCACGGTTCCGGCCGCGGGTCGTGTCGACGTCGCTGGCGCTGGCGTGGGTCGCGGCGGGCCGGCGCGCCGCGTACGTCACCGACGGCGGCGACCTGTCGGGGAGCGTGCACTTCGCCGCGGGTATCGCCCTGTGCCGGGCGGCGGGCTGCGTGGTCACCGGAGTTGACGGCGCGGCGCCCGGGAGAGGCGGCCGCGGGCTCGTGGCCGCGGCCGACGCGGAGACCCATGAGCTGCTGATGTCGATGATCCGGAACTGACGGGCCGAACGGAATTGTCAGCGATCTCCTGCGGAATTGTCCGTGATCCGTAACAGACGCATCCTCCCGCCTCCCTGACTCGTCCTGCCGGGTGGCCGCACGGCGGCGACCGGGGGAAACGACGGGGATTTGGCGAGAGGGGCGGGCATGGCACGGCACAGCGGCGGGCGGGGCTGGTACGGCAAGTTGATCGGGGCGGCGCTCGGGGTGACGATGCTCGCCACCGGCGCTTCGGTGTGGACCGCGCAGGCCGGTGACGCGGACGACGCGTCACCGGAGGCGACCGCGCCCGCCGACCCGGGCCAGAACGTGAAGCCGGTGTCGAGGACCATCGCGCACGCCTCGGAGAAGGGGAAGCGCGGCATCAACATCACCATCGACGACGGCCCCGACCCCAAGTGGACCCCGCAGATGCTCGACCTGCTGCGGCAGAACGGGGTGAAGGCCACGTTCTGCATGGTGGGGACCCAGGCGCAGGCCCACCCCGACGTCGTGAAGAAGGTCGTCGCGGACGGGCACCGCCTCTGCGACCACTCGATATCGCACAACACCGGCATGGACAAGGAGTCCAACGCCTACCAGTCGAAGCAGATCCTCGACGCCGAACGCATGATCACCAAGGCGTCCGGCGGCGTCCGCCCCATGTACTACCGCGCGCCCGGCGGCGCGTTCACCCCGTACAGCCGCAAGCTCGCCGCCGACCGCGGCATGCGCCCGCTGGGCTGGAACGTGGACACCAAGGACTTCGAGCTGCCGGGCACGGACGCCATCGTCGCGACCGTCGAGCGTGAGCTGCCCAACGGTCCGACGCTCCTCTTCCACGACGCGGGCGGCGACCGCACCCAGACCGTCGAGGCCCTGCGCCGGCTCCTCCCCCGGCTGAAGGCGCAGGGCTACACCTTCGGCTTCCCGGTCCGCTAGGCCAGCGGTCCCGTCACCGGCTCGACCGCCGTCAGCACCGCGCCCGACCTGACGAACGCGTCCGCCGCCGCCAGGTCCGGCGCGAGGAAGCGGTCCGGGCCCGGGCCCTCGACGCCCGCCTTGCGGACGGCTTCGATGACCGCCTGCGTCGCGGGCGCCGGGGTGAGGCCCTCGCGGAGTTCGACGGCGCGCGTGGCGGCGTACAGCTCGATGGCCACGATGCGGGTGAGGTTGTCGACCGCGGTGCGCAGCTTGCGGGCCGCGGACCAGCCCATGGAGACGTGGTCCTCCTGCATGGCGGAGGACGGGATGGAGTCGGCGGAGGCCGGGACGGCGAGCCGCTTCATCTCGCTGACCAGGGCCGCCTGCGTGTACTGGGCGATCATGAGGCCCGAGTCGACGCCCGCGTCGTCCGCGAGGAACGGCGGCAGGCCGTGCGAGCGGTTCTTGTCGAGCAGCCGGTCGGTGCGGCGCTCGGCGATCGAGCCGAGGTCGGCCGCCGCGATGGCGAGGAAGTCCAGGACGTACGCGACCGGGGCGCCGTGGAAGTTGCCGTTGGACTCCACGCGTCCGTCGGGCAGGACGACGGGGTTGTCGACGGCTGCGGCCAGCTCGCGTTCGGCGACGAGGCGCGCGTGGGACATCGTGTCCCGGCCCGCGCCCGCGACCTGCGGCGCGCACCGCACCGAGTAGGCGTCCTGGACGCGCGGCGCGTCGTCCTGGTGGTGGCCGGTGAGGCCGGATCCGGCGAGGACGGCGAGCATGTTGGCGGCTGAGGCGGCCTGGCCCGGGTGGGGGCGGATGGCGTGCAGCTCGGGCGCGAGGACCTTGTCCGTGCCGAGCAGGGCTTCCAGGGTGAGGGCCGCGGTGACGTCGGCCGACTTGTAGAGGGTCTCCAGGTCGGCGAGGGCCATCACCAGCATGCCGAGCATGCCGTCGGTGCCGTTCAGGAGGGCGAGGCCCTCCTTCTCGCGCAGCTCGACCGGCGTGATGCCGTGCGCGGCGAGCAGCTCGCCCGCGGGCCGCACCTCGCCGTCGGGGCCCTCGGCGTCGCCCTCGCCCATCAGCGTCAGCGCGCAGTGGCTGAGCGGCGCGAGGTCGCCGGAGCAGCCCAGGGAGCCGTACTCGTGGACGACGGGCGTGATGCCCGCGTTGAGTACGTCGGCCATGGCCTGCGCGACCTCGGGGCGTACGCCCGTGTGGCCGGAGCAGACCGTCTTCAGGCGCAGGAACATCAGCGCGCGCACCACTTCGCGCTCCACGCGCGGGCCCATGCCTGCCGCGTGCGAGCGCACGATGTTGCGCTGCAGCTGGGCGCGGAGGTCGGGGCCGATGTGGCGGCTGGCCAGGGCGCCGAAGCCGGTCGAGACGCCGTACACGGGCTCGGGCTTGGCCGCGAGCGCGTCGACGATCTCGCGGGCGGCGGTGAGCGCCGCCCGCGCGTCGGCGGTGAGTTCGATCCGTGCGTTGCCGCGCGCGACGGCGATGACGTCCGCCGCGGTCGTCCCGGAGGTCCCAAGGGCCACGGTGCCCACGCTGTGCATATCCATATTCAGCAGCGTACGGACTGAATCGCCAGGTGTCACGGGTGGAATTGGAGGGAGCCACTTACCGCGAGGTCAGCCGCGCCCCATCGCCCCGCGGAACGTCATGCCGCATGCCGCTGTCAGCCGCCGGTGGGCCGCGGCCCCCGCCCCCGGAACTTGCGCCGCTCCCCCGTCCGGTGGACCCCCGCCGGCGCGTCCGCGAGCCGTACCACCGGGTCGTCCACGCCCTCGCGCCCCGCCACCACCGGCTTCATGGCGCGCGCGGCCTTCGCGCGGTACTGCGCCGCGTCGGCGAGCCGGAAGAGGCGGCGGGCCGAGCGCACCGCGCCGATCGGGTCCCCGGTCGACGCCACCCCGCACGCGACGCCGTCGCCGAGCTCCAACTCCGACGCGCGTACGCAGAGTTCATCGGCGACCCGCACCACCTCGTCGGCGGTGGGCCCGACCGCGACGAGGCAGAACTCGTCGCCGCCGAGCCGCGCCGCGAGCGTCCCCGGCAGCATGGCGCCGCAGAGCGAGAGGACCGAGCCGAAGCGTTCGAGGAGGCGGTCACCGACCGCGTGGCCCTGGGTGTCGTTGACCCGCTTGAGGCCGTTGACGTCGCAGACGACCAGACTCACCACGGCCCCCTCGGCGAGGTGCCGCTCCACCGCCTCGTCGAGGCGCAGGTCGACCGCGCGGCGGTTGGCGAGCCCCGTCAGCGCGTCCGTGAAGGCGAGACGGCGCGCCTCCTCCAGGCGCTCGGTCTGCGCGATCCCGGCGGCCACCACTGCCGTCAGGACCGTCGCGAAGTCGGCGTCGGCCCGCTCGAAGACCGGCTCGCCCGGCGGCCGCGCCACGTACAGCTCGCCCCACGCGCGCCCGTGCAGCACGACCGGGGCGACCACGCAGCAGCCGCGCCCCCTGCGGCGCAGGGCGGCGACGCGCTGGTGGCAGTAGCCGGGCTCGCGGGCGTCGGCGGGACCCTCCGCGGTCTCGACCCAGGCGTGCGGTTCGCCGCCGCCCGCCCAGTGCTCGTGCAGGAACTCGGTGATCTCCGGGAACTGGTGGACGGGGTACGCCTCGTTCTCCGGGAACTCCTCCTCGCCGTGGACGCGTTGTCCCGCGTTCACGAGCACCCGCAGCCGGCCCATGTCCCGCTCCCACACGGACAGCGCGGCGAAGCTCCCGCCCAGCGCGCGGCAGGTGCCGAGAGCGGCCGCCCGCCAGGACTCGCGCGGAGTGTGCGCGGCGGCCATTCCCTGCGCCAGCTCGACGACGGCCCGCAGCCGGACATCCTCTCCCATTTCCCCAGATTAGGAGGTTTGCCGCATTTTGGTACGTCGAGACATGACACAACGTGAGCGCGGAGGGGCCGCCCCGGAGCCCTACCGCCCGCCCGCTGGACCCCCGCTGCACACCCGACCCGCTACACCCCCGCTACACCCCGGGCCACTGCGGCTTCCGCTTCTCGTTGAAGGCCGCCACGCCCTCCGCGCGGTCGGCCGAGAACGCCACCGTGCGCCACGCCGCGTCCTCGACTTCCAGGCCCGCCCGCAGGTCGAGGCCGTGCCCGAGGCGCAGGGCGCGCTTGGCGGCGCGCAGGCCGACCGGCGAGTTCGCGGCGATGCGGGCGCCGAGCGCCAGCGCCTCCGTACGGGCCTCGCCCTCCGCCACCAGCAGGTCGACCAGACCCAACTCCCGCGCCTCCGCGGCCTCCACGCGGCGCGCGGAGAAGATCAGCTCGGCGGCGCGGGCGGCGCCCACGCGGCGCGGCAGGAGCTGGGTGCCGCCACCGCCGGGGATGACGCCGACGGACACCTCGGGGAGTCCGACGACCGCGGTCGAGTCGGCGACGATCATGTCGCAGGAGAGCGCGAGCTCGAACCCGCCGCCGAGCGCGAAGCCGTGCACGGCGGCGACGGTGGGCATGGGCAGGTCCAGGACGCCGGTGTACGAGGCGCGGGTCGTGGGGCGCTGGCGGCGCAGCTCGTCGTCGCTGAAGGAGTTCCGCTCCTTCAGGTCGGCGCCCACGCAGAACGCCCGCTCGTGGGTGGAGGTCAGGACGACGACGCGGGCGTCGTGGTCCTCGGAGAGCGCGGCGCAGGCGGTGGCGATGGAGCGGGCCATCTCCGAGGAGACGGCGTTCATCGCCTTGGGGCGGTCCAGGACGAGCTCGACGACGTGGCCGTGCCGCCTGACCGCCACGTACTCCCCGTACCGCTGCTCGTCGCCCATGACGCTCCTCCACCTCCGGTTAACGGCCGTTACCCGGGGATCATGTCACCGGGCACCCCGGCGGGGGAAGGGACTCCTCAGCCCCGTCGCGCCAGCAGCCACGGCTCGACGACGCCGAGACCGCGGACCGGGCGCTGCCACATCGGCTGGAGCGCGAAGCGGTACGAGGGCGGCTCCTCGCCCTCCTTCTCGGCCGCGGCGGCCTCCTCCGCGGCCTGGGTCTCGGAGGCGGGGGCGTCGCCCGTGCGGGTCAGCTCCTCGGCGAACGCGCCGTCCACGAGGACCGCGTCGCGTGGCGCTATCGAGGTGAGGCGGCTCGCGAGGTTCACGGTCGTACCGAAGACGTCGCCCATGCGGGTCGTCACCGTGCCGAAGGCGATGCCGACGCGCAGCTCCGGCATCGTCTCGTCGTTGGCCATCGTCTCGATGAGACGGAGTGCGATCTCGGCGGCGACGCCCGCGTCGTCGGCGGCGTAGAGGACTTCGTCGCCGAGGGTCTTGATGAGGCGTCCGCCGTGGGCGGCGACGAGGTCCGCGGCGGTCGTCTCGAAGGCCTCGACGAGCTCGCCGAGCTCCTCCTCCTCCATGCGCCGGGTCAGCCGGGTGAACCCGACGAGGTCGGCGAAGCCGACGGCGAGGCGCCGGTCCACCATCTCGTCGTCGTCCGCGGCCTGCACGACGCGGCCGGTGGCTGCGGCGAGCTGGCGGCGCCACACATAGACCAGGAACTCCTGCAGCTCGGGCAGGAGCAGCTCGATCAGGGGGTACGTGACCTCGGTCCGTGTCATGCCCGGCTCGGGAGGTTCGGTGAGCCCCTCCAGGAAGGAGTCGATCTGCCACTCGGCGAGGCGGGCGGTGGTCTGTCCCGTGGACCGGGCCACCTGTACGGCCATGGCCTCGCTCAGGAGGCCCGCCTCGACGAGGCCCGCGAGGCGGCGCAGGGCGAGTACGTCCGCCTCGGTGAGGGCCTTGGCCTGGCCGATGTCGGGAAAGCCCATGGCCCGCCAGAAGCGGGACGCCAGCTCCATCGAGACGCCTGCGCTGCGGGCGGCCTGGAAGGGGGTGTAGCGGCGGTCCGCGCCGAGGATGAGCTGTTCGAGGCGGAGCGCGAGCGGGTCCCTCTCGGCGTCGTCCTCGTCCTTCTCGTCCACGTCAGGCACTTCCGGCACGCCGGAGTCGTCCCTCGTGCGGCCCGCCACGGACCCGGCGGTACGGCTGTCCCCGCCGTCGGAGGCGGGGTGCTCGCCCTCGCCTGAGCCCGTGTCGTCGACGGTCACGCCTGCTGCCCTTCCGATCTGCCGCGGTCAGGTATCGACCGGCGCCAACTTTACGGCAGGTGTGCCGCAGCTCACTCCCGACTCCCGCGACGCGCTCCTTGACGACGGGGGATCGGTTACCCCGCGCCGTCCGGCGCGCCCCGGCGCGTGCGCGATGCCGTCGCGCGGCTGCGGGCGGGTGGTGGCTGGTCGCGCAGTTCCCCGCGCCCCTTAAACACCCGCCTCCCGCGCGTGCCGCGCGATGCCGCCGCGCGGCTGCGGGTCCGTCGTGGCTTGTCGCGCAGTTCCCCGCGCCCCTTACAAGCCGCCTCCCGCGCGTGCCGCGCGATGCCGCCGCGCGGCTGCGGGCGGGTGGTGGCTGGTCGCGCAGTTCCTCGCGCCCCTTAAGCGCCCGCCTCCGCGCGTGCCGCGCCGTGCCGTCGCGCGGCTGCGGGTCCGTCGTGGCTGGTCGCGCAGTTCCCCGCGCCCCTAAAAGCACACCCGTTGCCCCCCGCCCCGGGGCGCCCCGTTACCCCGCCGGGCGCAGGTGCACGATGTCTCCTGCGCCCACTGGTTCCTGCATGCCCTCCTTTGTGGCCAGGATCAGGCGGCCGTCGCCGTCTACTGCTACTGCCTCGCCTTCCAGGGCGCGGTCGCCGGGGAGTTCCGCGCGGACCTGGCGGCCCAGAGTCGCGCAGCCTGCGGCGTAGGTTTCCTGGAGGCGGGAGGCGGTCGGGTCGCCGGAGGCGGAGCGCCAGTCGGCGTACCACTGTTCCAGGGACCGCAGGACGGCCCGCAGCAGCGGGTCGCGGTCCGTGACCTTCGCGCCGGCCAGGGCGAGCGAGCCCGCCGTCGGTACGGGCAGCTCGTCCTCGCGCAGGGTGACGTTGAGGCCGACGCCGATCACGATGCCCCCGCCGGACGCCGAACCCGCCCGCTCCGCGAGGATGCCGCCCGCCTTCCGTTCCTGGTCACCGACGGTGACCAGGACGTCGTTCGGCCACTTGAGTGCCGTGTCGACGCCGGCGACGCGGGAGAGGCCCGTCGCCACCGCGACGCCCGTGAGGAGCGGCAGCCAGCCCCACCGTTCGATCGGCACCTCGGACGGCTTGAGCAGCACGGAGAAGAAGAGGCCCGAGCGCGCGGGCGCGGACCAGCGGCGGTCCAGGCGGCCGCGCCCCGCGCTCTGCTCCTCGGCGACGAGGACCGCCCCCTCGGGAAGCTCGTCCGCGCGCGCCGCGAGGTCGGAGTTGGTGGAGCCGGTCGCGGCCACCACGTCGAGGGAGGACCACAAACCGCCGTCCCTGAGCAGGGTCCGACGGAGCGAGGCCCCGTTCAGGGGCGGCCTGTCGAGGTCGGACCAGCGGTTGTCTTCAGCATCTGACGGCGTCATGCAAGCCACCTTAGGTGTGGTAAACGCCGCACTGCCGAACGGTATGGGCGCCGATACGCTACGGGTCAGTAGCCAGCCGCACAGCCGTAGACAAGCACCTTTGAGCAGGCAGGGAGCCGCATCCCGATGTCCGAGCCGGAACAGCCCAACGTGCCCGCGTCAGACCGCACCGCCGAAGACGGCGCCATCGACATCCATACGACCGCGGGAAAACTTGCCGACCTGCAGCGCCGCATCGAGGAGGCCAAGCACGCGGGCTCGGCCCGAGCGGTGGAGAAGCAGCACGCCAAGGGGAAGCTGACGGCGCGCGAACGCATTGAACTGCTGCTCGACGAAGGCTCCTTCGTCGAGCTCGACGAGTTCGCGCAGCACCGGTCGACCAACTTCGGCCTGGAGAAGAACCGGCCGTACGGCGACGGCGTGGTGACCGGATACGGCACCGTCGACGGCCGCCCGATCGCCGTGTTCTCGCAGGACTTCACCGTCTTCGGCGGCGCACTCGGCGAGGTGTTCGGCCAGAAGATCGTCAAGGTCATGGACTTCGCGCTGAAGACCGGCTGCCCGGTCGTCGGCATCAACGACTCCGGCGGCGCCCGCATCCAGGAGGGCGTCATGGCCCTCGGGATGTACGGGGAGATCTTCCGCCGGAACACCCACGCGTCCGGTGTGATCCCGCAGATCTCCCTGGTCGTCGGGCCGTGTGCCGGCGGCGCCGTCTACTCCCCCGCGATCACCGACTTCACGGTCATGGTCGACCAGACCTCGCACATGTTCATCACCGGGCCCGACGTCATCAAGACCGTCACCGGCGAGGACGTCGGCTTCGAGGAGCTGGGCGGCGCCCGCACCCACAACTCCACGTCGGGTGTGGCGCACCACATGGCGGGCGACGAGAAGGACGCGATCGAGTACGTCAAGTCGCTCCTGTCGTACCTGCCTTCGAACAACCTCAGCGAGCCGCCCGCCTTCCCGGAAGAGGCGGACCTCGCGCCCACGGACGAGGACCTGGCGCTGGACACGCTGATCCCGGACAGCGCGAACCAGCCGTACGACATGCACGGCGTCATCGAGCACGTCCTGGACGACGCCGAGTTCTTCGAGACGCAGCCGCTGTTCGCGCCGAACATCCTCACCGGCTTCGGCCGGGTCGAGGGCCACCCCGTGGGCATCGTCGCCAACCAGCCGACGCAGTTCGCGGGCTGCCTGAACATCGACGCCTCGGAGAAGGGTGCCCGGTTCGTCCGCACCTGCGACGCGTTCAACATCCCGGTCATCACCTTCGTCGACGTGCCGGGCTTCCTGCCGGGCGTCGAGCAGGAGCACACGGGCATCATCCGCCGCGGCGCGAAGCTCATCTACGCGTACGCGGAGGCCACCGTCCCGCTGATCACGATCATCACGCGGAAGGCGTTCGGCGGCGCGTACGACGTGATGGGCTCCAAGCACCTGGGCGCGGACCTGAACCTGGCCTGGCCGACCGCGCAGATCGCGGTGATGGGCGCGCAGGGCGCGGTCAACATCCTGCACCGCCGCACCATCGCCGAGGCCGGGGACGAGGTCGAGGAGGTCAGGGCGCGGCTCATCCAGGAGTACGAGGACGCCCTGCTGAACCCGTACACGGCGGCCGAGCGCGGCTACGTCGACGCGGTGATCATGCCGTCCGAAACCCGCTCCCACCTCGTGCGCGGTCTGCGTCAGCTGCGTACGAAGCGGGAATCCCTTCCTCCGAAGAAGCACGGCAACATCCCCCTCTAGTCCCTCAGGGAGGGCTCATGATCAAGGTCGTACGCGGAAATCCGACCCCGGAGGAGCTCGCCGCCGCCCTGGCGGTGGTCCAGGTGCGCGCCGCGGCGGTGGCGGACGGACCGTCCGGCGCGCCCGAGCTGCCCGACTCCTGGGCGGACCCCGCGCGGGTGGCCCGCCACCGACTGCCCGCCCCCTCGCCGACGGCGTGGGGCCGCAGCTACTGGCCCGGCTAGAGCAGCCGTGGCGGTCGGGCTCCGGGGAACTTGAGTACGCGTACTCAGGCGCCCCGGCCCGCCCGGCCGCACCATCGACTGCATGCTGTGGTCGGACCCGGAGAACAACCCTCCGAAGGACATGCGGGACCTACAGGCGAAGATGCGGCGCGCGGGCCTCGTCCTCGCCCTGGCGATGGTCATCGCGATGTTCGTGCTCAACATCCACTGAGGACCCCACGCCCTGCCGCGCCCGCGTGGGCGCTCGCTACGCTGACCGCATGAGTGATCAGCCCCGCCGTCTCGTCCTCGCCTCCCAGTCCCCCGCCCGGCTCGGCCTGCTCCGGCAGGCGGGCCTCGCCCCCGAGGTGATCGTCAGCGGCGTCGACGAGGACAAGGTGTCCGCGCCGACCCCCGCCGAGCTCGCCCTCGCCCTCGCCGAGGCCAAGGCGTCCGTGGTCGCCGCGCGGCCCGACGCCAAGGGCGCGCTGGTCATCGGCTGCGACTCGGTCCTCGAACTGGACGGCCGGGCGCTCGGCAAGCCCGCCGACGCCGAGGAGGCCGCCGCCCGCTGGAAGGACATGCGCGGCCGCGCGGGCGTCCTGCAGACCGGGCACTGCGTCCGCGACACCGTCTCCGGGCGGTACGCGTCAGCGACGGCGTCCACCGTCGTCCGTTTCGGTGAGCCCTCCGACGCCGAGATCGCCGCCTATGTGGCGAGCGGCGAACCGCTGCACGTGGCGGGGGCTTTCACGCTGGACGGCCGCTCGGCACCGTTCATCGACGGCATCGAGGGCGACCACGGCAACGTCATCGGCCTCTCGCTGCCCCTGCTGCGCCGCCTGCTCGCGGAACTGGGCGTGGGCATCACGGAGTTGTGGCAGCGGTAGCCGGGAGCGGCCGACAGAGGCTGCCGCGGCGGCTCAGGCGGCCTGGGGCGCCGCCACCGCGGCGTCCTGCTGCGCCTTCCTCTCGTACGCCACGAGCGGCAGGACGATCAGGCCGAGCACGACCATCATGAACGCGAACGCGGCCCAGCCCACCAGGCCCACGCAGAAGGCCCCCAGGAGCGCGTGCAGGACGGCGCAGCTGATCAGGAGGATGTGGCCGAAGGTGCCCGGGGCGCGGTCGCGCACGGCGGTGCGGGCGAGGACGAACGCGCACAGCGCGAGGTAGCCGCCGACGAGGGCGCCGGCGATCCAGGTCGAGACGGTCATAACCTGCGGATCGAGGCCGGCCAGGGACATGTCCTGGTTGTCGACGACGTAGCCGAGAATCACGTTGAGGAGCGCGATGCCGACCGCCTCCGCGAGGAGAACGATCGCGCCAACCCAGGCCACCGGTCTGCGCGCCACGGCGCCCACCCTCTTCCGCTTGCTGTTACCGCTAGTACGTCCGAGCCATCGCGAACGCTACTAACGGGTAGAACGGGGGACAAGAGCTGTGCCGCAGGCAAAGAATCATTGGGCCATTCGTAGGGACTCCACAAAGAAAGCCCCGCGTCCGCAGCGCTGACGCACAGAGACCTTGACCACATCGGAGGGCTACGCTGCCGTGGAGGGACCCTGCGTACCGCGGTGCGACAAGGGTTTTCGCGAACCTAGCCGGTCTCGAGTGACACTCCGTGTGGGCAAGCTCACCATTGGGGACGGGTCGTAAGGCCGTGTCGGCAGTCCCTAAACTCGGCTTGTTTCAAGGAGGGAGCCATCGTGCGCAAGGTGCTCATCGCCAACCGTGGCGAAATCGCTGTCCGCGTTGCCCGGGCATGCCGGGATGCAGGGATCGCGAGCGTAGCCGTCTACGCAGACCCTGACAGGGACGCTCTGCATGTACGGGCAGCCGATGAGGCGTTCGCGCTGGGCGGTGACACTCCGGCCACCAGCTACTTGGACATCTCCAAGGTGCTGGCCGCGGCCAAGGACGCGGGGGCGGATGCCATCCACCCCGGCTACGGCTTCCTTTCGGAGAACGCCGACTTCGCGCAGGCCGTCATCGACGCGGGCCTGAACTGGATCGGCCCGCCGCCGCAGGCCATCCGCGACCTCGGCGACAAGGTCGCCGCGCGGCACATCGCGCAGCGCGCGGGTGCCCCGCTGGTCGCGGGCACGCCCGACCCGGTGTCCGGCGCCGACGAGGTCGTCGCCTTCGCCGAGGCGAACGGCCTGCCGATCGCCATCAAGGCGGCGTTCGGCGGTGGCGGCCGCGGTCTGAAGGTCGCCCGCACGCTCGAAGAGGTCCCGGAGCTGTACGACTCCGCGGTGCGCGAGGCCGTGGCGGCCTTCGGCCGCGGCGAGTGCTTCGTGGAGCGCTACCTCGACAAGCCGCGGCACGTCGAGACCCAGTGCCTCGCCGACAAGCACGGAAACGTCGTGGTCGTCTCGACCCGCGACTGCTCGCTGCAGCGCCGCCACCAGAAGCTCGTCGAGGAGGCGCCCGCGCCGTTCCTGACCGCCGAGCAGAACGCCGAGCTGTACGCCGCCTCCAAGGCGATCCTCAAGGAGGCCGGCTACGTCGGCGCGGGCACCGTCGAGTTCCTCGTCGGTGTCGACGGCACGATCTCCTTCCTGGAGGTCAACACCCGTCTCCAGGTGGAGCACCCGGTCACCGAGGAGGTCGCGGGCATCGACCTCGTCCGGGAGATGTTCCGCATCGCCGACGGCGAGGAACTCGGTTACGGCGACCCCGAACTGCGCGGTCATTCCTTCGAGTTCCGCATCAACGGCGAGGACCCGGGCCGCAACTTCCTGCCCGCGCCCGGCACCGTCACCACGTTCGCGCCGCCGTCGGGCCCCGGTGTCCGCCTGGACGCGGGCGTCGAGTCCGGCTCGGTCATCGGCCCGGCCTGGGACTCGCTCCTCGCCAAGCTGATCGTCACCGGCGCCACCCGTGAGCAGGCGCTCCAGCGTGCCTCCCGCGCGCTGGCGGAGTTCAACGTCGAGGGCATGGCCACGGCCATCCCCTTCCACCGTGCCGTCGTCACGGACCCGGCGTTCGCGCCGGAGCTGACCGGCTCCAGCGACCCGTTCACGATCCACACCCGGTGGATCGAGACCGAGTTCGTCAACGCGATCCCGCCGTTCACGGCCACCGGGGACGCCGAGACGGACGAGGAGCCGGGCCGCGAGACGGTCGTCGTCGAGGTCGGCGGCAAGCGTCTCGAGGTCTCGCTGCCGTCCTCCCTGGGCATGACCATCGCGCGCACCGCGGCGGCGGGCGGCGCCCGCCCCAAGCGCCGCGCGGCCAAGAAGTCGGGCCCCGCGGCGTCCGGTGACACCCTCGCCTCGCCCATGCAGGGCACGATCGTCAAGGTCGCGGTCGAGGAGGGCCAGGAGGTCATGGAGGGCGACCTGGTCGTCGTCCTGGAGGCCATGAAGATGGAACAGCCCCTGAACGCGCACCGTTCGGGCACGGTCAAGGGCCTCACCGCAGAGGTCGGCGCGAGCCTGACGTCCGGCGCGGTGATCTGCGAGATCAAGGACTGACCCCGCGGCAGACGCACACGTGACGGGCCGGGCTGGTTTTCTTCCAGCCCGGCCCGTCACGTTCCCGTCGCACTCCGTCCCGTCGCACTCCGTCCCGAACAAGCGCAACCGCCCCCGCCCCGCCCCGCGTCCTCCCCCGCGTAGAACCGAAGGCCACGGGGGGACTTCAGTGAAACGCACGGGGGACGTCGTCGGGCTGCTCGCAGCGGCAGCCGTCATCGGTACGACCGGATGGTTCGCGGCCACCGCGGACGCCGGGCAGCGCTACGAGGCCGGGCTCGCCCTCGGCCTGTCCACGGCCCTGTCCGTCGCGCTCCTGCGCCGCTTCACCCACCTGCCGCTGGGCAGACGCCGCCCCTACACGTTCGCGCTCCCGCTGCCCGCGTCCGACTGGTCGGCCCCGCCGCCGGACCCGGCAGGCGACCCGGAGGCGCTGCGCCCGCACGCCGAACGGCGGGCCGGGCTGCTCAGCGACGCGTCGGCGCTCGGCGACACGCTCCGCCACACCTGCACGCTGACCCCGCAACTCCGCGCCGAGCTGGCGTCCTTCGCGGTCACCGCGTCGATCCAGGCGAGCAACTCGGTGATCGCCCCGATCGGTGAGGGGCCCAGGAGCCCCGACCCGGCGTACGACGCGGCCCACGCCCTCGGCGAGCTCGTCGCGGCGGTCGAGTTCAGCCGCATCGGGATGCGCGCCCTGGAGGCCCTGGTGACGGAGCGGCCGCTGCGGCCCGACCCGCCCTGCTACTTCAACCCGCTGCACGACCGCGGGCACGCGCGCGTGGCGCTGCCCGGCGCCCCGCACGGCACCGAGGAGGTCGCCGCGTGCCACGGCTGCGCCAAGGGCCCCGAGCCGCTCCTGGTGCCGTCGGAGTGCGGCCCGGTGCCGTACTACGACAGCGACGCCGTCGACGCCCGCTGGCGCCTGCTCGGTTACGGCGCGGTGGTCCCGGACAACGGCGCCACGATGATCGCGACGGCCCGGGACGGCTTCCGTGACCCGGGTCCGGCGGTGCCCTCCGGGGGCGGCGGGGGCGGTCTCAAGAGATTTCGTACGAAGGTGAGTTGATGATCATGAGTGACCTGGTCACCGGTGTGCTGAGCGGACTGGTCGTCGGCACCTGTGTCACGTATCCGCTGGTCCTGTGGCTGACCCGGAACCTGAGCGGCGGCTCCCTGCCGCCGCACCGCCGCGAGCGCAGGGCCCGCACGGAGCTGGACGCCTTCTTCGCCCGCCAGGATTCCTGACCACGGGGCAGTGGCATCCTTGGGGGACGCGTACGTTCACGAAGGGTGCGGGGATGACGACCGGCACGGGCCAGCAGGCGAGAGCGCCGCAGCAGGCGGCACAGTCGGCGCGCACCATGCGGGCCGACGCCCGCCGCAACTACGACCGGCTGCTCGCCGAGGCGCGCTCCGCCTTCGCCGAGCACGGCACGGGCGCGTCCCTCGAGGACGTGGCGCGCCGCGCGGGCGTCGGCATCGGCACGCTCTACCGGCACTTCCCCAATCGGCACGCGCTGATGAGCGCGGTCTGGGAGGACGCGGTGTGCGACCTGCTCGCGCGCTCGCACGCGCTGCTGGACGACCCGCAGCCGTGCTCCGCGCTGGTGGCGTGGCTGCGCGCCATCATCACTCATGCGGGTGAGTATCGCGGCCTGTCGAGCGCGCTCATGTCGGCGTCGCACGACGACACCTCGGCACTCGCGCAGTGCAGCATGCCCATGCGTGAGGCGGGCGCGGCCCTGCTGCTCCGCGCGCAGGAGGCGGGGGCGGTGCGGCCCGACGTCTCCATCGGCGACCTGCTCCAGCTGACCAACGCGATCTCCCTGGCGGCCGAGGAGACTCCGGACGATCCGGAGCTCGCCGACCGCCTGCTCACGCTGACCCTGCGGGGGCTGAAGGCCGACGGGGGCTGAAGGCTCCCGCCGGAATCAGCGGCGGCGCAGGTCCGCGACCCGCGCCGCCCGTTCCCCGGGGGGCTGTTCCCCGAGGAGCGCACTGCGCAACTGCTGGCCCGGGCCCGCCCCGTGAGTGCGACGCTGACCCGGCAGGGGCACGTCCCGGCGCGGCTGGCGCCCCGCCGGGACGGAGTCGACACCGGGCGCGGAGTTAGGGCTTGCGGCACCGCCCGCCACCGTGATCTGCACGCCCTGGTCGGCCAGGGCCTGCAGTTCCGTCGCGGCACGGTCGTCGTGCCCCGGCGGTTCGTCCGTGACCAGGCGGGTGATGACGTCCGTCGGCACCGTCTGGAACATCGTGTCGGTGCCGAGCTTGGTGTGGTCCGCGAGGACCACGACCTCGGCCGCCGCCTGGACCAGCGCGCGGTCCACGCTCGCGGAGAGCATGTTGGACGTGGAGAGGCCGCGCTCGGCGGTCAGACCACTGCCCGACAGGAAGGCCCGTGACACCCGCAGTCCCTGGAGGGACTGCTCGGCCCCACTGCCCACGAGTGCGTAGTTCGAGCCGCGCAGGGTGCCGCCGGTCATGACGACTTCCACCCTGTTGGCGTGTGCCAGCGCCTGTGCCACCAGGAGGGAGTTGGTGACGACGGTCAGGCCGGGTACCCGCGCGAGCCGGCGGGCCAGCTCCTGCGTGGTCGTACCCGCCCCGACGACGATGGCTTCGCCTTCTTCGACGAGACCCGCCGCGAGATCGGCGATAGCCGTCTTCTCGGCGGTCGCGAGATGTGATTTCTGCGGAAAGCCGGACTCCCGCGTGAATCCGCCCGGCAATACCGCACCGCCATGTCGGCGGTCGAGGAGTCCTTCTGCCTCCAGCGCGCGCACGTCCCGCCGTACGGTCACTTCGGAGGTCTGGACGACGCGGGCGAGCTCACGGAGCGATACCGCCCCGTTGGCCCGCACCATTTCGAGGATCAATTGGCGACGTTCTGCAGCGAACACGAAACTGACAGTAACCCCAACGACCGTCTGCTTTCAGCAGTTTGCGCCGAATTACAGAAGTTGTTCGCACGGCAGGACGGGAAGTGGTATAGGTGCTTACTCTCCCCGCCTATGCCGCGCGAATGGGCGACAACAGTGCGTGACCTGCAAAGAGTTGATTCAGGCCGCCGACAGGATCAGCCTTCGCCCGCCGTCTTCCGGGTGTGCAGCTGACGCGCCACCTCCGCGATCGACCCCGAAAGAGACGGGTACACGGTGAACGCATTCGCGATCTGCTCGACCGTCAGATTGTTGTCGACCGCGATCGAGATGGGGTGGATCAGTTCCGAAGCGCGCGGTGCGACGACCACACCGCCGACCACGATGCCCGTGCCCGGACGGCAGAAGATCTTGACGAAACCGTCGCGGATGCCCTGCATCTTCGCGCGCGGATTGCGCAGCAGCGGCAGCTTCACCACGCGGGCGTCGATCTTTCCGCCGTCGACGTCGGCCTGGCTGTAGCCGACGGTCGCGATCTCCGGGTCGGTGAAGACGTTCGCCGACACGGCCTTCAGGTTCAGCGGCTGCACCGCGTCGCCCAGGAAGTGGTACATCGCGATGCGCCCCTGCATGGCGGCGACGGAGGCCAGCGCGAAGATCCCGGTCACGTCACCGGCCGCGTACACGCCGGGGGCCGACGTCCGCGACACCTTGTCGGTCCAGATGTGCCCGGAGTCCTTCAGCTTGACCCCGGCCTCCTCCAGACCCATGCCGCTGCTGTTCGGGATGGCACCGACGGCCATCAGGCAGTGCGACCCGGAGATGACGCGGCCGTCGGCGAGGGTGACCTCGACCCGGTCCCCGACGCGCTTGGCGGAAGCGGCACGGGAACGGGACATCACGTTCATGCCGCGGCGCCGGAAGACGTCCTCAAGGACGGCGGCCGCGTCCGGGTCCTCACCCGGAAGCACCCGGTCACGACTCGACACGAGGGTCACGTTCGACCCGAGCGCCTGATAGGCACCGGCGAACTCGGCACCGGTCACGCCCGAACCGACCACGATGAGCTCCTCGGGCAGCTCGTCGAGGTCGTACACCTGGGTCCAGTTCAGGATCCGCTCGCCGTCGGGCAGGGCGTCGGGCACCTCGCGCGGATGCCCGCCGGTCGCGATCAGTACGGCATCGGCGACAAGAGTCTCCTCGCTCCCGTCCGCGGCCCGCACGACGACCTTCCGCGACCCGTCGATGTCCTGCTGCCCCTCGAGCCGCCCGCGCCCGCGCAGCACGCGCGCACCGGCCCGCGTCACCGACGCGGTGATGTCGTGGGACTGGGCGAGCGCGAGCCGCTTCACACGGCGGTTGACCTTGCCCAGGTCGACGCCGACCACGCGCGCGGGGGTGTCGATGTGCGGGGTGTCGTCAGCGACGATGATCCCCAGCTCCTCGTACGAGGAGTCGAAGGTGGTCATCACCTCGGCCGTGGCGATCAGAGTCTTGGACGGCACGCAGTCGGTGAGCACCGACGCCCCGCCCAGACCGTCGCAGTCGACGACGGTCACCTCCGCGCCGAGCTGGGCGGCCGTAAGAGCCGCCTCGTATCCGCCGGGTCCGCCGCCAATGATCACGATCCGAGTCACGTACTCCATTGTCCCGCACGCTTCAAGGTGCTCACGCCCCGGGGGCCTCCGTCCGTGGGACGGCCCCCCGTCCGGGCGGTCCTCCCGTTCCAGGAGGGGCGTACTTGATTGCTGCCGTACCCTCGACCACATGTCGCTCTACGCCGCGTACGCCGGCAATCTGGATCCGCGGCTCATGTCACGCCGCGCACCGCACTCACCGCTGCGCGCGACCGGGTGGCTGACCGGCTGGCGGCTCACGTTCGGCGGGGAACACATGGGCTGGGAAGGCGCGCTCGCCACGCTCGTCGAGGCGCCGCGCTCCCAGGTCTTCGTCACGCTCTACGACATCGCCCCCATGGACGAGGACTCCATGGACCGCTGGGAAGGCGTCGGCCTCGACATCTACCGGCGCATGCGGGTCCGCGTGGACACCCTGGAGGGCGAGGAACCCGCCTGGGTGTACGTCCTCAACGGTTACGAGGGAGGGCTCCCCTCGGCCCGCTACCTGGGCGAACTGGCGGACGCGGCGGAATCGGCGGGCGCACCCCACGACTACGTGATGGAACTCCGCAAACGCCCTTGCTGAGCCCGCCGGGCCGCCGTCCCGCTCCCTCTCGTCTCCCTCTCGTCGGAAACGACAAGACAACGATCGCAATCCCGTGGGCATCGTCATCTACGCGCGTAGGCCCTGAGCGGCTACTCTCGTCCGCGTGAACGCTTCAGTTATTCCGGACGACATCCAAGGCGACCCGTACGCCGCCGCCGACGCCGCCGCCGCGCGCCTCCGCGAGCTGACGGGCGCCGAGACCCACGACGTCGCCCTCGTGATGGGCTCCGGCTGGGCGCCGGCCGTCGACGCGCTGGGCGAGCCCGAGGCGGACTTCGCCGTCACCGAGCTGCCCGGCTTCCCGCCGCCGGCGGTCGAGGGCCACGGGGGACGCATCCGCTCCTTCAAGATCGGCGACAAGCGTGTGCTGGTCTTCCTGGGCCGCACCCACTACTACGAGGGCCGTGGCGTCGCCGCCGTCTCGCACGGCGTCCGTTCGGCCGTCGCCGCGGGCTGCAAGACGATCGTGCTCACCAACGGCTGCGGTGGCCTGCGCGAGGGCATGCGCCCCGGCCAGCCGGTCCTCATCAGCGACCACCTCAACCTCACGGCGACGTCCCCCATCGTCGGGGCCAACTTCGTCGACCTCACCGACCTGTACTCCCCGCGGCTGCGCGCCCTCTGCAAGGAGATCGACCCGACCCTCGAAGAGGGCGTGTACGCGCAGTTCCCCGGCCCGCACTACGAGACTCCGGCGGAGATCCGCATGGCCCGCACGATCGGTGCGGACCTGGTCGGCATGTCCACGGTCCTCGAGGCGATCGCCGCGCGCGAGGCGGGTGCGGAGGTCCTCGGCATCTCCCTGGTCACGAACCTCGCCGCGGGCATGACGGGCGAACCCCTCAACCACGAGGAGGTCCTCCAGGCGGGCCGCGACAGCGCGACCCGCATGGGCGAGCTCCTGGGCCAGGTCCTGAACCGCGTCTGACGCTCCGCGGACGGGTGGGTGGGCACCCTGCGCGTCCCCCCGCGGGCGGTGAGTGGGGGCGCGCCCCGTCTCCCGGCCGCGGGCCCGAACAGTCCCGCCGCTCCGCGGCGGATCACTCCCACCCACCCGTTCACCCCGCACCGCGAGGCGGGGGTAGGGGCGGGTGGGCTTCCGTACCTGCGGGGCAGGGCACGCCGCTGGGTACCAGCCACGGTGCCGGGGCCGGACAGCGCACCCACTGGTCCGCGCCCGCCCGCGAGACGCGAGGGGACGTGGGGGTATGTGCGCACGGAGCACCGAGCACACCCCGACGTTCAGGAACGCCCGACGCGGCGCAGGGATAGCGAGTACGTACATACCCGCGCGGCCCCGCCCCCACGGACGGACCCTGGGCGCACCCGCCCCACCACCCCGCACCCAGAAACGAACCCCAGACGCACCGCCCCCACCCACCCGCACCCGCACCCGCACCCGCGCAGCCACGCAGCCACGCACCCCCAGACCACCCCAAGGCGCAGACACCGCCCAAGGCGCCCCGCCAGGAGAGGCTGAAGATCCCGTGCAGGACGACACCCCCGCCACCTCAGAGCTCATCGCGCAGGCCCGGTCCTGGCTGGCCGAGGACCCGGACCCGGAGACCCGCGAAGAGCTCGGCAAGCTCATCGACGCCGAGGACACCGCCGAGCTCGGGGCCCGCTTCGCGGGCACCCTCCAGTTCGGCACCGCCGGCCTCCGCGGCGAACTCGGCGCGGGCCCCATGCGCATGAACCGCTCCGTGGTGATCCGCGCCGCCGCAGGCCTCGCCGCGTACCTGAAGGGCAAGGGACAGACCGACGGCCTCGTCGTCATCGGCTACGACGCCCGCCACAAGTCCGCCGACTTCGCCCGCGACACCGCCGCCGTGATGACCGGCGCCGGCCTCCGCGCCGCCGTCCTGCCCCGCCCCCTCCCCACCCCCGTCCTCGCCTTCGCCATAAGGCACCTGGGCGCCGCCGCGGGCGTGGAGGTCACGGCCAGCCACAACCCCCCGCGCGACAACGGCTACAAGGTCTACCTCGGCGACGGCTCCCAGATCGTCCCGCCCGCCGACGCGGAGATCGCGGCGGAGATCGACGCCATCCGCAGCCTGGACGACGTCCCGCGCCCCGAGTCCGGCTGGGAGACCCTCGACGAAGCCGTCCTGGAGGCCTACCTGGCCCGCACGGACGCCGTCCTGTCCCCCGGCTCCCCCCGCACCGCCCGCGCCGTCTACACGGCCATGCACGGCGTCGGCAAGGACACCCTGCTCGCCGCGTTCGCCCGCGCCGGATTCCCCGCGCCGACGCTCGTCGCCGAGCAGGCCGAGCCGGACCCGGACTTCCCCACGGTCGCGTTCCCGAACCCGGAGGAGCCGGGCGCGATGGACCTGGCCTTCGCGACGGCGGCCCGCACCACCCCCGCCCCGGACCTGATCATCGCCAACGACCCGGACGCGGACCGCTGCGCGGCGGCGGTCAGGACCGGTCCCGGCGGAGCCGACTGGCGGATGCTCCGCGGCGACGAGGTCGGCGCCCTCCTCGCCGCCCACCTGGTCGGGCGCGGCGCCACCGGAACGTTCGCCGAGTCGATCGTCTCCTCGTCGCTCCTCGGCCGGATCGCCGAGAAGGCGGGCCTGCCGTACGAGGAGACCCTGACCGGCTTCAAGTGGATCGCCCGCGTCGACGGCCTCCGCTACGGCTACGAGGAGGCGCTCGGCTACTGCGTCGACCCCGAGGGCGTACGCGACAAGGACGGCATCACCGCGGCGCTCCTGCTCGCGGAACTCGCGTCCGAGCTCAAGGAGGCGGGCCGCACCTTCCTCGACCTGCTCGACGACCTCGCCGTGGAGCACGGCCTGCACGCCACCGACCAGCTGTCGGTCCGCGTCGAGGACCTGTCCCTGATCGCGGACGCGATGCGCCGCCTGCGCGAGCAGCCGCCGACGGAGCTCGCGGGCCTGCCCGTGTCCAAGGCGGAGGACCTGACGCGCGGCACGGAGACGCTGCCGCCCACCGACGGCCTGCGCTACACGCTCGACGGCGCCCGCGTCATCGTCCGCCCGAGCGGCACCGAGCCGAAGCTCAAGTGCTACCTCGAAGTGGTCGTCCCGGTGACGGACAAGGCCGCGCTCCCCGAGTCCCGCACCCGCGCGACGGACCTGCTCGCCGCCATCAAGCGCGACCTGTCGGCGGCAGCGGGCATCTGACACCAAGCCACTCGGACACCGGCGTGCACCCGGCCACCACCCGTCCGAGTGATTCCACGCAGCGACTGCCGCAGTGCCCCGGTGCGCTGCCGGTCTTCCCAGGTAGGGACGACCGGTAGCGCACTTTCACGTTCCGGGAGCCGCCGCAGTGCCGTACGGATTCTCCGAGCCCCCCACCGCCGCCCCGACCCGCGTCCCCGCACCCGCGACAGCGACCGCGGCCGCGTCCGGCAGTCCCCACGGCGGCGCCGCGTCCGCGCCCCCGGGTCTGAGAGCACGCGCCACCCGTGCCCTGCGCCACGCCTGGCCCGCCCTCGCCGCGTACACGGCCGTCCGCGCGCTCGGCCTGCTGGTGTTCACCGTGTGGGCCCACCGCGACCACCGCGGCGTACGGCACCTGCTCATGGAGTCGTGGGACTGCGACTGGTACCTGAAGATCGCGCAGAACGGTTACGCCCACGAGCTCGGCACCCGGATCGACGGCAACAACCTCGCCTTCTTCCCGCTCTACCCGCTGCTCGTCAGGGCGGGCGACGCCCTCGCGCCGTGGTTGCCGCGGGGCGCCGCGGGCCTCTCCGTGTCGGTGGCCGCCTCGCTGCTCGCCGCGTGGGGGATCTTCGCGGTCGGCGACCGGCTGTACGGACGTAGAGCCGGTGTCGTCCTCGCCGTGCTCTGGGGCAGCCTGCCCGTGGCGCTCGTGCAGTGGATGGGTTACACGGAGTCCCTGTTCACGGCCCTGTGCGCGTGGTCTCTGTACGCGGTGCTCAGCGGGCGCTGGCTGTGGGCGGGTTCCTTCGCCGCACTGGCGGGCCTGACGCGTCCCACGGGCGTGACGGTGGCCGCGGCGGTCTCCCTGAGCGCCCTGTTCGCCCTGCGCCGCCCACCCGTCGTCCGGCCGCTCCGCCCGCTCCTCGGCGCCGTCATCGCCCCCCTCGGCTGGCTGGCGTACGTCGGGTGGGTGGGCCTGCGCCTCGGCCGCTGGGACGGGTACTTCGCCGTACAGAAGCTGTGGCGCAACAGGTGGGACGGCGGGGTCGCGACGTGGCAGCGGATGCGGGACCTGTTCGTCACCGAGCGGCCCGCGCTCTTCGTGGCGATGGTGACGGTCGTCCTGCTCGGCGCGGTCGTGCTGTTCGTGCTGTCGGCGGGCGACCGGCAGCCGCTGCCCCTGCTGGTCTTCAGCGGTCTGCTGCTCGTGATCGTGCTCGGCAGCAGCGGCGTCTACTTCCCCCGGGCCCGCTTCCTGCTGCCCGGCTTCCCGCTGCTGCTGCCGGTCGCCGTGGCGCTGGCGCGCGCGAGAGCACACGTACTCGTGACGGTGCTGAGCGCGGCGGCGCTCATGTCGGCGGTGTGCGGCGGCCACATGCTCCTGGGCTGGCACGGCCCGCCGTAACCCCGGCGCAGCCCCCCGAACAGACTCCTCAGGCCACCGCGAGCAGCACAGCGAGCAGCACCGCCCCCGCGGCGCACGGCGCGAGGATCTCGTACGCCCAGCGCACCACGGGCTCGCCCTGCGCGGACTCCGCGTCGGCGCGCCGTTCGGCGAGTTCGCGGAGCTCGTCCATGGACAGGTCGCCCGCCGCGCGCGTGGGCGGCGCGTTGGGGTCGAGGAAGGGGCGGCCGCCCGTCGGGTCGCCGGACGCGGCGGCCATCGACCGCCTGCGCGCCGCCCTCTTGCGGCCGCGCATCGAGACGGGGATCGCCCAGAGCTGGAACTTCGTGCCCGCGCCGGTGAGGACCTCGTTGGAGTAGCCGGAGCGGAGCGTCGCGACGGACGCCCACGGCAGCGTGATGGTCCGGAACGGGTTGCGGATCCGGAGGCGGTCGTCGTTGGCGTACACGGCGGGCCGTACGGTGAACGCGACGATCAGCGGCACGGCGAGGAGCAGCCCGGCGAGCGCGAGCCACGGGGTGCGGCCCTCGCCGCGGACCACGGCGTCGATGCCGAGCCAGGCGCCCAGGGCGAGCAGCAGGACACCGCCCGCGATGCCGGCCGGGGACCGATAGGTGCGGTCCTTGTAGACGGGCTCCGCCGCGGGGTCTTGAGGGTCGCTCATACCCTGATTCTGCCTGAGAGCCTGCCGGGCGCCCCGTCCCCTCCCCCTGTACAGCAGCTACGCGCGTAGATATGCTCCCCTCGTGACCATGCCCACTGCATTCGCTGACGTGACAGCGTCCGACAGCACGCTCCGCCGCTTCCTTCACGGGCTGCCCGGCGTCGACGCGGTCGGCCTGGAGGCGCGTGCCGCCTCGCTCGGTACCCGTTCGATCAAGACCACGGCGAAGGCGTACGCCATCGACCTGGCCATTTCGATGATCGACCTGACGACGCTCGAGGGCGCCGACACCCCGGGCAAGGTCCGGGCGCTCGGTGCGAAGGCCGCGAACCCGGACCCGACCGACCGTGAGACCCCCCGCACCGCGGCCGTCTGCGTCTATCCGGACATGGTCGCCACCGCCAAGGAGGCCGTCGGGAACAGCGGCGTGAAGGTCGCGTCCGTCGCGACCGCCTTCCCCGCGGGCCGCGCGGCGATCGAGGTGAAGCTGGGCGACGTGCGCGAGGCCGTCGCGGCGGGCGCCGACGAGATCGACATGGTCATCGACCGGGGCGCGTTCCTGTCGGGTGACTACATGACGGTGTTCGAGCAGATCCGCGCCGTGAAGGAGGCCTGCGGCACCGCCCGCCTGAAGGTCATCTTCGAGACCGGTGAGCTCTCGACGTACGACAACATCAAGCGCGCCAGCTGGATCGGCATGATCGCGGGCGCCGACTTCATCAAGACCTCGACCGGCAAGGTCGGCGTCAACGCCACCCCGGCCAACACCCTGCTCATGCTGGAGGCCGTCCGCGACTTCCGTGCGCAGACGGGGGTGCAGATCGGCGTGAAGCCCGCGGGCGGCATCCGCTCCACCAAGGACGCGGTGAAGTTCCTCGTGCTCGTGAACGAGACGGCCGGTCCCGACTGGCTGGACAACCACTGGTTCCGCTTCGGTGCCTCTTCGCTCCTCAACGACCTGCTCATGCAGCGTCAGAAGCTGGCCACCGGCCGCTACTCCGGCCCCGACTACGTGACGGTGGACTGATCACCATGACTTCCCCCTTCGAGTACGCTCCGGCGCCCGAGTCGCGCTCCGTCGTCGACATCGCGCCGAGCTACGGCCTGTTCATCGACGGCGAGTTCACCGAGGCCGCCGACGGCAAGGTCTTCAAGACGGTCTCCCCGTCCTCCGAAGAAGTCCTCTCCGAGGTGGCGCAGGCCTCCTCCGAAGACGTCGACCGCGCGGTGAAGGCCGCCCGCAAGGCCTTCGAGAAGTGGTCGGTGCTGCCGGGTGCCGAGCGCGCCAAGTACCTCTTCCGCATCGCCCGGATCATCCAGGAGCGCAGCCGCGAACTGGCCGTCCTGGAGACCCTGGACAACGGAAAGCCCATCAAGGAGACGCGCGACGCCGACCTCCCCCTGGTCGCCGCGCACTTCTTCTACTACGCGGGCTGGGCCGACAAGCTCGACCACGCCGGGTACGGCGCGAACCCCCGGCCGCTCGGCGTCGCGGGCCAGGTCATCCCCTGGAACTTCCCGCTCCTGATGCTGGCCTGGAAGATCGCCCCGGCGCTCGCGACCGGCAACACGGTCGTCCTGAAGCCCGCCGAGACGACCCCCCTGAGTGCGCTGTTCTTCGCGGACATCTGCCGCCAGGCGGGCCTGCCCAAGGGCGTCGTCAACATCCTTCCCGGTTACGGCGACGCGGGCGCGGCCCTGACCGCCCACCCGGACGTGAACAAGGTCGCCTTCACCGGCTCGACCGCCGTCGGCAAGGCCATCGCGCGCCAGGTCGCGGGCACCGACAAGAAGGTCACGCTCGAACTGGGCGGCAAGGGCGCGAACATCGTCTTCGACGACGCGCCCATCGACCAGGCCGTCGAGGGCATCGTCACCGGCATCTTCTTCAACCAGGGCCAGGTCTGCTGCGCGGGCTCGCGTCTCCTCGTACAGGAATCGGTCCAGGACGAGGTGCTCGACGCCCTCAAGCGCCGCCTCTCCACGCTCCGCCTCGGCGACCCGCTGGACAAGAACACCGACATCGGCGCCATCAACTCCGCCGAGCAGCTCGCCCGCATCACCGCGCTCGCCGAGACCGGCGAGGCGGAGGGCGCTGAGCGCTGGTCGGCGCCGTGCGAGCTGCCCTCGTCCGGCTACTGGTTCGCGCCGACGCTGTTCACCAACGTCACGCAGGCGCACACCGTCGCGCGCGACGAGATCTTCGGTCCGGTGCTGTCGGTGCTCACCTTCCGTACGCCGGAAGAGGCCGTCGCCAAGGCCAACAACACCCAGTACGGCCTCTCCGCCGGCATCTGGACGGAGAAGGGCTCCCGCATCCTCGCGGTCGCCGACCGCCTGCGCGCGGGCGTGATCTGGGCCAACACGTTCAACAAGTTCGACCCGACCTCGCCCTTCGGCGGCTACAAGGAATCGGGTTACGGCCGCGAGGGCGGTCGCCACGGCCTGGAGGCGTACCTCGATGTCTGACCGTTTGAGCGTCTTCAAGACCTACAAGCTGTACGTCGGGGGCAAGTTCCCCCGCAGCGAGAGCGGCCGGGTGTACGAGGTGTCCGACTCGAAGAACAAGTGGCTGGCCAACGCCCCGCTCTCGTCCCGCAAGGACGCGCGTGACGCGGTCGTCGCCGCGCGCAAGGCGCAGGGCGGCTGGGCGGGCAGGACGGCGTATCTGCGCGGCCAGATCCTCTACCGCGTCGCGGAGATGCTGGAGGGCCGCAAGGACCAGTTCGTCCGCGAGGTCGCCGAGGCGGAGGGTCTGTCCAAGTCCAAGGCCGCCGTGGTCGTGGACGCGGCGATCGACCGCTGGGTCTGGTACGCGGGCTGGACCGACAAGGTCGCCCAGATCGTGGGCGGCGGCAACCCCGTCGCGGGCCCCTTCTTCAACCTCTCCTCGCCGGAGCCGACGGGCGTGGTGACGGTCGTCGCCCCGCAGAAGTCGTCGTTCCTGGGTCTGGTCTCCGTCATCGCGCCCGTGATCGCGACGGGCAACACGGCCGTGGTGATCGCCAGCGAGGACTCCCCGCTCCCCGCGCTCTCCCTCGGTGAGGTGCTCGCCACCTCCGACCTGCCCGGCGGCGTCGTGAACATCCTGTCCGGCCGTACGGCGGAGATCGCCCCGTCGCTCGCCGCGCACCAGGACGTGAACGCGATCGACCTCGCGGGCGTCGAGGACGACGTCCTGGCCAAGGAGCTGGAGGTCGCCGCGGCGGACAACCTCAAGCGTGTCGTCCGTCCACAGCCTGTGGACTGGTCGGCCGACCCCGGCACGCACCGCCTGACGGCCTTCCTGGAGACCAAGACGGTCTGGCACCCCACGGGTTCGCTGGGCGCGTCCGGCTCGGCGTACTGAGCCGCTCCGCACCGCGAAGCCCCGGCCTCCTCCGTCCAGGAGGCCGGGGCTTCGTCATGCGCGCGGTGCGAGCCCGAGCCGGACCGCGATGCCGTCCAGGACGCAGTCGAGGCCCGTCTCGAACTGCCAGGCGGCGTCGTCCTTGCGGCCCGCCCCGATGGCGTAGCGCCGGTAGGCCGGATAGCGGCCGGTGCCCATCAGGTACATCATCTGCGGCGCGAGTCCGGCGCGTGCCTCTTCGCCGCTGGTCCAGCCGTTGTCCTGCATGTACTGGCGCAGCGCCACCTCCGACTGGCTGACGCCGTGCACGTAGGCGCCGACGGTGCGGAAGGCCGTCATGATCGTGTCGGCGTCGAGCCCGTGGTGCTCCAGTGCCGCGAGCTGCCGGTCGGCCATGGCCATCCGGTTCGGCGTCAGGGCGAAGTGGGGCGTGGGGAGCTGGGCGAGCCAGGGGTGCGCCAGCATCAGGCGGCGGCTGCCGACGGCGTACGCGCGCAGTACCTCGCGCCAGCCGGCCACGTCCTCGGCCACGACGACCTCGGCGGTGACCCGGTCGACCATGAGCGCCCACAGGTCGTCCTTGCCGGAGACATGGCGATACGCGGCCATGGGCGCGACGCCGAGTTCGGTGGCGAGACGGCGCATGGTGACGGCCGCGAAGCCTTCGGCGTCGGCGACCTTCACCGCGACCTCCGCGATCTTCTGTGGCGTCAGCGCGGTGCGCTGCGCGGCTGCCGGGCGCTCCAGGCGTTCCCAGAGCGTGATCTCGGGCTCGACCTTCTTCTGTGCTGCCATGCGTACACCGTATCCCTTGTAGACGCCGTACACACCAGTGTGTACGTTGTACGCGAACGATACGCCGTACACATTCCCGGGGGACCCCCATGACCGCAGCCATTTCCCGCCCCGCCGCACTCCGCGTCGCGATCCTCGTAGGCAGCACCCGCGAGGGCCGCTTCGCACCCGTCGTCACCCGCTGGATCAAGGGCCACCTCGACCAGCGCGACGACATGGACGTCGACGTCATCGACCTCGCCGAGACCCCGCTCCCCACGGTCCTGCCCGCCTTCGGCGCGCCGCCCGCGCCCGCCACCGCCGAGGCCCTCGCACTGGTCAGCCCGCGCCTGGCCGCGGCCGACGCCTTCGTCTTCATCACGCCCGAGTACAACCACAGCTACCCGGCGTCCCTGAAGAACGCCATCGACTGGCACAACGAGCAGTGGCACGCCAAGCCGATCGGCTTCGTCTCCTACGGCGGTCTCTCCGGCGGCCTCCGCGCGGTCGAGCACCTCCGGGTCGTGATGGCCGAGCTGAACGCCACGACGATCCGCAACACCGTCAGCCTGCACAACGCCTGGGGCTCCTTCGACGAGCAGCACGGGATCACGGAGCCGGCGAGCGACGCCGCGGTCAAGACCATGCTCGACCAGCTCGCGTGGTGGGCGCTGGCCCTGCGCGAGGCCAGGTCGGCCCGCCCGTACGCCGCCTGACCCGACGTCACCACCGCGAGGACGCCATGAACCAGCGCACGGAGCCCACCGCACCCACCCCCGCCCAGGAGACACCCCCCGCACCACCGGAAACCCCGGACCCGCCCTCCCGGCTCGCCGTCCTCGGCCTGCTGCTCGGCATCATCCTGGCGACGCTCGACGGCACCATCGTCGGCACCGCGCTCCCGACGATCGTCGGCGACCTCGGCGGCCTCGACCACTTCTCCTGGGTCGTGACGGCCTACCTGCTCGCCGCCGCCGTCTCCACCCCCGTCTGGGGCAAGATCGGCGACCTGTACGGCCGCAAGGGCAGCTATCTGACCTCGATCACGGTCTTCCTGGTCGGCTCCGTGCTCTGCGGACTCGCCCAGAACATGGAGCAGTTGATCGCGTTCCGCGCCCTCCAGGGGCTCGGCGCGGGCGGCCTCTTCGTCGGCGCGATGGCACTCCTGGGGACACTGCTCACGCCCGCACAGGCCGGGCGTTCACAGTCGATGATCGGCGTCATGCTGCCCGTCGCGATGATCGGCGGCCCGCTCCTCGGCGGCTTCCTCACCGACCACCTCGACTGGCGCTGGGTCTTCTACGTCAACGTGCCCGTCGGCGCGGTCGCGCTCCTGCTCGTCGGCCTCCTCGTCCGGCTCCGCGGCGAGCGCAGCACGGCCCGGATCGACTACGCGGGCGTCGCACTCCTGACGGCGGGCATCCTGGCGCTGACGCTGCTCGGGACCTGGGGCGGCACGACGTACGACTGGCTGTCCCCGCAGATCGGCGGCCTCGCACTGCTCGCCGCCGCCTCGCTCGCCGCGTTCGCCCGGGTGGAGCGGCGCGCCCCCGAACCGGTCGTCCCGCCCCGCCTGTTCCGCGACCGCAACTTCACGCTCGCCCAAGTGCTCACCTTCCTGGCAGGCGCGGCGATGATGGGGGCGGCCAGCTATCTGCCGCAGTACATGCAGTTCGTCCGCGGCATGTCGTCGACGGAGAGCGGTCTGCTGCTGCTCCCGCTGATGCTGGGCATGATGGGCGCGCAGCTGTACATCGGCAGGGCGGTCGGCAAGGGCGGCACGTACCGTGCGTACCCGATCGCGGGCGGCGCCGTCGCCACGGTGGGCGCACTGGCCCTTCTGACGGTGGACGTGGGCACCTCCACGGCCGTGGCGTCCGCACTGACGTTCGTCCTGGGCGCGGGCCTCGGCTGCCTGATGCAGCCGTCGCTCCTCATCACCATGAACAGCGCGGACCTCCGCGACATGGGCGCCGCCAGCGGCACCAACGCGCTCCTGCGCACCATCGGCGGCTCGCTCGGCGTCGCGGTCCTCGGCTCCGTCTACACCGGCCGCCTGACCGCCTCCCTGACGGAGCGCCTCGGCCGGGACGGCGAGCGCCTGGCGGGCGGCGAACTGACCCCCGCGCTCCTGACCGGCCTCCCCGAACCGGCACGGGACGCCTTCCGGGCCGGGGTCACCAGCGGGCTGCACGGCGTCATGACCGGCACGGCCGTGCTGTGCGTGCTCACGCTCGCGGCGGCGTGGCTGATCCGCGAGGTGCCGCTGCGGACCAGGCCGGAAGCCGCGGCGCCCGCCGACTAGCTCGGCAGCAGCCGCGTCAACCCGCCCACCAGCGGCAGGTCCGCCAGGGAACCCCCCGAGGTGAGCGGGCCGGTGACAAAGCCCGTGTTGACCGGCTTGAAGTCCGCGACCTGCGTACCCAGCGTGTTGTTGAGCGGGTCGGCGCTGGTGTTGGCCAGCGGGTCCAGCTGCAGGTCCTTGAGCGGGCCGAGCCCGCCCGCCGCCGAGTGGTGCAGCGCCGTCGAGAGGCCCTGGAGCGGCGACGCCAGAGGCCCCGGCTCCGCCGCACCGGCCGTCGCCGTGCCCCCCACCCCGAGCGCCGCGCCCGCCACGGTCACGGTGATCCCCGCCCGCAGCAGCGCGCGCGAGCCGGACCGGGGAAGCTTCTTCACTGCGTGTCGTGCCATGGGTACCGCTCACATCCGTGCGTCGTAGGGTAATCGCGCGAGCACGTAGCGTAGTTGAAGGAACGTGTCTGAACCAAGGTCCACCCGCGTGGCGGCGCGTGCGGCGGCACCGGAGCGGGGCGGGGGAGCCCCATCCCGGGCGCGTCGGTTGATAATGGCTCCCGTCCACACGGACGCACCGTGTCGGGAGATGCGGTCCACTCCGGCTGCAAAGGCTCAGAGAATTGGGTTCCCATCCCCCGATACCGACCCGTGTCGTGCTGCTGACGGGCCCTTCCGGCTCGGGGAAGTCGTCGTTCGCCGCCCGCTCGGGGCTGCCCGTGCTGTGTCTGGACGACTTCTACAAGGAAGCGGGCGACCCCACGCTGCCGCAGGTGCCGGGCAGTTCGGACATCGACTGGGACTCCCCGGCCTCCTGGGACGCCGACGTGGCGGTCGCCGCGATCGAGGAGCTGTGCCGGACGGGGCGCACGAAGGTGCCGGTGTACGACATCTCGGTCAGTGCGCGCGTCGGGCAGGAGTCCCTGGACATCGAGCGCACGCCGCTCTTCGTCGCCGAGGGCATCTTCGCGGCGGACATCGTGGAGCGGTGTCGGGAGCTCGGCGTGCTGGCCGACGCGATCTGTCTGCGGGGGCGGCCCTCGACCACGTTCCGGCGGCGGCTGCTGCGGGATCTGCGGGAGGGCCGCAAGTCCGTGCCGTTCCTGCTGCGGCGCGGCTGGCGGCTGATGCGGGCGGAACGCGCCATCGTGGCGCGGCAGACCGCGCTGGGCGCGCATCCCTGCGCGAAGGACGAGGCGTTGGGGCGGGTCGCGGCGGCCGCGGCGGGCCGGTGCGTGCAGGCGCGGGCCAAGGCCTCTTCGTAGGCCCGGGTCAGTCTCAAAAAGCAGAGGGACCGGAAAAAGCAAGACGGACCGGAAAGCAGAGGGACCGGAAAGACCCCCCGGCCTTCCGGTCCTCCACTTGTTTCCCCCGTGCTGTCCCCCGTGCAACCGCCGCAACCCCCCGGAGCGACGGCCCCCCGTGTTTCCCCCTGCCCTCAGGCGACCAACTCGCCGAAGGACTCCTCCTCGTCACGGCCGAAGCTGAGGACCTCGTCCTCGCGCAGCCGGCGGAGCGACCGCCAGATGCTGGACTTCACCGTGCCGACACTGATGTCGAGGATGTCCGCGATCTCGGGGTCCGTACGACCCTCGTAGTAGCGGAGCACGAGCATCGTGCGCTGCAGTTCGGGGAGGCGGGCCAGGGCCTGCCAGAGAACCGCGCGCAGCTCCGTGCCGCGCATCGCGTCCGTGTCGCCCACCGTCTCCGGCAGCTCCTCGGTCGGGTACTCGTTCAGCTTGCGGCGGCGCCACGCGCTGATGTGCAGATTCGTCATGGTGCGGCGGAGGTAGCCCCCGACCGCGGCCTTGTCACTGATCCGGTCCCAGGCCCGGTACGTCGAGAAGAGGGCGCTCTGCAGCAGGTCCTCGGCCTCGAACCGGTCGCCGGTCAGGTGGTAGGCGGTTGCGTACAGGGAGGCGCGGCGTTCCTGGACGTAGGCGGTGAACTCCGCCTCCGACAGTGACTTCCGCTCCCCCGAGTCCTCCCCGTACGCGGCTCCCCCGTGAGCCCTGTCAACCACCGTCATGATCCCGGTGTGCTGACGCCCGGTGCCGCGAGCGCACCCCCGCCCGCTCACGGCACCGGACTTCTCAGACCCCCGTCCGACGTCGTGGAGACGCGTGACAACTGCGCTCGAGCTGGTGCTGTGCAGCGAATTCATCTTGCGCCCCCCGTCGGTGGAGTCCGGCTTCTTCCGTGTGACCAGAACTCTGCCGCAGTCACTTCATGGCGGTGTCCGTCGACTGTCACAGGCCTGTCACAGGGGTCGGGGAGGTCTTCCACCTGTGAAGGTCACGTGTGGGTGCGGGCATCTACCTGCCCATTACGAGCTCGGGGAGGAACCAGCAGTCGAACTGGGCCGTGGCATGGGACAGAATGACGTCCGTGCCTTCCCTGTTGCTGATCGAGGACGACGACGCCATCCGGACGGCCCTGGAGCTTTCGCTGACGCGCCAGGGGCATCGGGTGGCCACTGCTGCCACCGGCGAGGACGGTCTGAAGCTGCTCGGCGAGCAGCGGCCCGACCTGATCGTGCTGGATGTGATGCTGCCGGGCATCGACGGCTTCGAGGTGTGCCGTCGCATCCGGCGCACCGACCAGCTGCCGATCATCCTGCTGACCGCGCGCAGCGACGACATCGACGTGGTCGTCGGCCTGGAGTCCGGCGCCGACGACTATGTCGTCAAACCCGTACAGGGCCGGGTCCTGGACGCCCGGATCCGCGCCGTGCTGCGGCGCGGCGAGCGCGAGGCGAACGACGCGGCGACGTTCGGTTCGCTGGTCATCGACCGGGCCGCGATGACCGTCACGAAGAACGGTGAGGACCTGCAGCTCACACCCACCGAGCTGCGGCTGCTCCTGGAGCTGAGCCGCAGGCCGGGACAGGCCCTGTCGCGGCAGCAGTTGCTGCGTCTGGTGTGGGAGCACGACTACCTCGGCGACTCGCGGCTCGTGGACGCGTGTGTGCAGCGGCTGCGCGCCAAGGTCGAGGACGTCCCCTCGTCGCCGACCCTGATCCGTACGGTGCGCGGCGTCGGATACCGGCTGGACACGCCTCAGTGACCAAACCGCACGACAAGCTCCGCGGCTGGGCCGCGGCGCGCAAGGCGATACTGGCGGGTCTGCGCTTCACGAGTCTGCGGCTGCGGCTCGTCGTGGTGTTCGGCCTCGTGGCGCTCACCGCGGCGGTCTCCGCGTCCGGCATCGCGTACTGGCTCAACCGCGAGGCGGTGCTCACGCGCGCGCAGGACGCGGCGCTCAAGGACTTCAGGCAGCAGATGCAGAACCGTGCGGGCGCGCTGCCCGCCGACGTCTCGCAGGCCGAACTGCAGGCGGCCGCCGAGCAGATGGCGAACAGCAGCCAGCGCTACAGCGTGCTCCTGGTCGCCGAGAAGAAGGGCGGCGGCCAGCTCGTCGGCTACTCCGACCTGGACGCCTTCACGCTCGCCAAGGTGCCGGCCTCGCTGCAGAAAGCGGTGACCGAGAAGCAGCCGCTGACCTCCGGCAACAAGAGCCCCTACCACCTGTACTGGCAGCGGACCGCCGAGCACGGCACCCCGCATCTGGTGGGCGGCGCCAAGGTCATCGGCGGCGGCCCGACCGGTTACATGCTCAAGTCACTGGAGCCGGAGGCGAAGGACCTCAGTTCGCTCGGCTGGTCCCTGGCCATCGCCACCGGGCTCGCGCTGATCGGCTCGGCGCTGCTCGCGCAGGCCGCCGCGACGACCGTCCTGAAGCCCGTGCACCGTCTCGGTGTCGCCGCGCGGCGCCTCGGCGAGGGGAAGCTGGACACGCGGCTGCGGGTGTCGGGCACCGATGAGCTGGCCGACCTGTCCCGTACGTTCAACAGGACCGCGGAGAACCTGGAGAAGAAGGTCGCCGACATGAGCGCCCGCGACGAGGCGTCCCGGCGCTTCGTCGCCGACATGTCGCACGAGCTGCGCACCCCGCTGACCGCCATCACCGCCGTGACGGAGGTCCTGGAGGAGGAGCTCGACGCGGAGACGGGGTCCGTGGACCCGATGATCGAACCGGCCGTACGCCTCGTGGTGAGCGAGACCCGCCGTCTGAACGACCTCGTGGAGAACCTCATGGAGGTCACCCGCTTCGACGCGGGGACCGCGCGCCTCGTCCTTGACGGCGTCGACATCGCCGACCAGATCACCGCGTGCATCGACGCGCGCGCCTGGCTGGACGCGGTGGAGCTGGACGCCGAGCGCGGCATCATGGTCCGGCTCGACCCGCGCCGCCTCGACGTGATCCTGGCGAACCTCATCGGCAACGCACTCAAGCACGGCGGCTCCCCGGTGGAGGTGTCGGTGCGCCTGGAGGACGCGAAGCTGGTCATCGCCGTACGCGACCACGGTCCCGGCATCCCCGAGGACGTGCTGCCGCACGTCTTCGACCGCTTCTACAAGGCGTCCGCCTCCCGGCCGCGGTCCGAGGGCAGTGGCCTCGGTCTCTCCATCGCGCTGGAGAACGCGCACATCCACGGCGGCGAGATCACCGCCGCCAACTCGCCGGACGGCGGCGCGGTCTTCACGCTGTGGCTGCCGCGCGGCGGTGAGGACGACGCGGATGACGTGGACGACGCGGGCGACGCGGGCGAGTCCGCGGAAGGGGGCCAGGCGTGAACGGGCGTCGGATACGGGCCGCGGCCGCCGTCGCGGGTCTCGCCGCCGTGCTCGCCGGGTGCGGGATCAGGACGACGGAGGTGCCGACGGACTACGGCGCGGCGCCGTCGCGGGTGCCGTGTGTGATGTCGGGCTCCACCCTCGCGTCGCGGTCGGGCAACGGGGTGCCGGTGGAGGTCTTCCTGGTGTGCGCGGCGCAGCTGGTGACCGTCGACCGGGATGTGCAGCTGCCCACGGACAAGGCGACCACCGACCGGGTGCGCATCGCGCAGGCCCTCCTCGACCAGCTGGCGGCGTCGCCGTCGGACGAGGAGAAGCAGGCGGGCTTCGCCACGGACGTGCGCCGCGGCACCAGCGTCTCCGGGCCGCGCAGGGGCGACCCCGCGGACGCGCTGCGCCTGAGCACTCCGCCGGAGAACCTGTCCACGTTCGCACTCGCGCAGATCGTGTGCACGCTGGCCGACAACGCGTCGTCGGACGGCGGCACGGTGGTCATGGGCGGCCCCGCGAACAGCCCTTTGAAGCGGTACGAGTGCACTTCGGAGGTGCGGTCCCGGCCCGGGACCGTGGCTCCGCCCGTGCAAACCGTCGAGTAACCACCGCCGGGTACGCGGAACCGATCCTGCCGCCCCCGGCGTCTTGGGGGGCGTGCGTCAAGGCTCGGGCGGTCACAGTGCCGCCATTCGCTTCCGTGCGGCGGGGGGACTCCTCCTCGTCGCACATCTTCTGCTCGTCGGGTGGATCACGCTGCGCCCGCTGGACGTCCCCTGGGTGAGCGCCGCGAACATGGAGCCGCTCGCCGGGATCAAGGCGGATCTGGCGCTCGGCGGTGTGCAGGCGGCCCGCCGGATCGGCGAGAGCGTGCTGCTGCTCGCCCCGCTCGGTGTGCTGCTTCCGCTGGCCGGCGGCCGGCTCGAGGTCTCGCCGTGGGGTTCGCTGGTGCGCACGGTCGCCGCCGGGGCGATGCTGTCGCTCGGCATCGAACTGCTGCAGACCGGGGTGCCCGGTCAGGTCGTCGACATCGACTCGCTGCTCCTGAACACCTTCGGGGTGGCCCTCGCGCATGTCGCCGTCGTGCCCGCGGCCAGGGCGCGGCTCCGTCGTGGGAGTGACGGGAGGGCCCGGGTGCCCCTCCCCCGGGAGGACACGTCTCAGGGTCCGACCCCGACGATTCCCAGGGTCGGTATCGCACCGTAGAGCGATGCTTTGACCTGGTTCGTGAACGTACTGTCGTCGTATCGGGGTACACGGAAGTACCCCGCACCTACGGTTCACGAAGGAGCCCGCCATGACCGCCCTTGCCCGCCCCACCCACGGCCGGATGATCGGCGGAGTGTGCGCAGCCCTCGCCAAGCGCTTCGGCACGTCCGCGACGACCATGCGCGTGATCTTCGTGGTCTCGTGCCTGCTGCCCGGCCCGCAGTTCCTGCTCTACATCGCGATGTGGATCCTGCTCCCCTCGGAGAGCAAGGCGCGTCAGGCCTGGTGATCCGCGGCCGGACGACCGTGACACGACGATGGGGCGCCCCTGCGTGAGGGGCGCCCCATCGGGCGTTCGGACGGGGTCCGGTCAGCCGAGCGGCAGGCCGTTGACGCCGCTGCCGCCGAGGGGCAGGCCGCCGAGCAGGCCGGAGACCGGCGAGGTCGGGCCGCCCGGCTTGGGGCCCTTGACGTTGTTGAGGACGGGCTCGGTGGCGTTCAGGCCGCTGCCGAGGGCGTTCTGTCCGGCGGAGAGGGACTCGGTGGCGCCGGCGGCCGGGACCATGGAGGAGACGGGGCCGAGCGCGGCCGCGGGGTCGGCGGGGACGGCGTTCGCGGCACCGGCACCCGCGGCGGCGAAAGCGGCGCCGAGAGCGGCGACACCGAGGGACTTGGCGGCAGACTGCTTCATCTTCAATGCGTCCTTGCGTCTTTGCTTACGGATGTGGGGAGGGGGGTTTGAGCGGTTCAACGACCGTCAGCAGCCCGAATCACGGGCCGGGCGCAAAAAGGAAAGCGGCCGGGGTGTGCACACCCCGGCCGCTCACGCGTCGTACGACGCGGACGTGAATCCGTCAGCTCCCGACAGAACCGCTGGTCGAGACGGTCTGGCGGAACAGCCATTCGGACTTCAGCTCGGCATAGCCGGGCTTGATCACGTCGTTGATCATGGCCAGTCGTTCATCGAAAGGAATGAATGCTGATTTCATCGCATTGACTGTGAACCACTGCATGTCGTCGAGCGAGTAGCCGAACGTGCCGACCAGGTGCTCGAATTCGCGGCTCATGCTGGTGCCGGACATCAGACGGTTGTCGGTGTTCACCGTCGCGCGGAAGTGCAGCTTGCGCAGCAGCCCGATGGGGTGCTCCGCGTAGGAAGTGGCGGCGCCCGTCTGGAGGTTGGACGTCGGGCAGAGCTCCAGCGGGATGCGCTTGTCCCGTACGTACGACGCGAGGCGGCCGAGGCGGACGGTGCCGTCATCGGCGATCTCGATGTCGTCGATGATGCGCACGCCGTGGCCGAGGCGGTCGGCGCCGCACCACTGCAGGGCCTGCCAGATCGACGGCAGACCGAAGGCCTCGCCCGCGTGGATCGTGAAGTGGTTGTTCTCGCGCTTCAGGAACTCGAAGGCGTCGAGGTGGCGGGTGGGCGGGAACCCGGCCTCGGCGCCCGCGATGTCGAAGCCGACGACGCCCGAGTCGCGGTAGCGGTTGGCGAGTTCGGCGATCTCCAGGGCTCGGGCGGCGTGCCGCATCGCGGTGAGGAGCGCGCCCACGCGGATGCGGTGACCGTTCTCCTTCGCGCGGCGCTCGCCCTCGCGGAAGCCCTCGTTGACGGCCTCGACGACCTCTTCGAGGGTGAGCCCCTGCTCCAGGTGCTGCTCGGGGGCGTACCGGATCTCGGCGTAGACGACGCCGTCCTCGGCGAGGTCCTCGGCGCACTCGGCGGCCACGCGCTTGAGGGCGTCCTTCGTCTGCATCACCGCGCAGGTGTGGGCGAAGGTCTCCAGGTACCGCTCCAGGGAGCCGGAGTCGGCCGCCTCGCGGAACCAGATCCCGAGCTTGTCGGGGTCGGTCTCGGGCAGGCCCTCGTACCCGTTCTCACGGGCGAGGTCGACGATCGTGCCGGGGCGCAGGCCGCCGTCGAGGTGGTCGTGGAGGAGCACCTTCGGGGCGCGGCGGATCTGCTCGGCGCTGGGCGTTTCACGGTCCGTGTGACCGGTCGTGTGTGTCTGGCTCGTCATTTCGGCACTCTAGCGCCTACGCGCGTAGAACTCACTGGTCGATACGTAACAGTGACCCTGCGGAAGGGTGGCGTACACCATGGCTTCTGACACTGTTCTGTCATGGCACAGGAAGGGACCGCGGAGCCGGCGGGCGCGGCCAGGCTCGGGCGTGTGATCGGGACGGCGCCTTCGTCGGTGGGCGGAGTGGTGCTGCTGCTCCCCGGTGGCGCCGAGACCTCCAGCCGCAAGCCGTCGCCGCTCGCGGGGGTCGGGGTGCGTGCGCTGGGCCGCAGACTCGCCCAGGACGGCCGGGAGGCGGGGCTCGTCACGCACGTCGTGCACTACCGCTGCCGGGGCTGGAACGGGGCGCAGGCGGAGCTGGCCCGCGACACGAACTGGGCGGCCGACGAAATCGTACGTCTCTACGGCGACGTCCCCGTCTGTCTCGCCGGAGTGGACATGGGCGGCCGGGCAGCGCTCCGCGCGGGCGGGCACACGGCCGTCGACTCCGTGTTGGCGATGGCGCCCTGGCTGCCCGAGGACGATGTGGCGGCGCCGCCCGAGCCGGTGAAGCAGCTCGCGGGGCGGCGGGTGCTCATCGTGCACGGCACGAACGACGAGCGGACCGATCCCGAGCTGTCGTTCCGGCTCGCCGAGCGGGCGAAGAAGGCGAACCGGGACGTGTGCAGGTTCGAGGTGCACTCGGACGGGCACCGGCTGCACCAGCATCAGTCCGAAGTCCTCGCGCTGGCTTCGGACTTCGTGATGGGGACGTTGTTCGGGGCGGACTTCGCCCGGCCCCTTGAGGACGCGTTGGCGGCGCCGCCGCCGCTGGGGCTGCGGATGCCTCTTGCCTCCGGCTTCGGGCGGTCGCTCCGGAGGTGACCCGCTGAATCAGAAGGTGACCTGCTGGGAGGACTGCTGCAGGAGCTTTCCCTTCCTGCTCAGCAGGAACTCCTTGAACGCCGCCACCGGTGGCGTGTCCGGGTGGCCGTCGAGCCAGGCCACGCCGATCTCGCGCACCGCCCGCTGGCCCGTCACCGTCAGCTCCACCACTCCCGGCCGCGGCACCGCGGGCGGCGGCAGCAGGGCCACGCCAAGGCCTGCCGCGACCAGGCCGCGCAGGGTCTCCGCCTCCTCGCCCTCGAAGGCGATGCGGGGCTTGAAGCCCGCCTCGCGGCAGAGGGCGTCCGTGATGCGGCGCAGGCCGTACCCGGGCTCCAGGGTCACGAATGCCTCCTCCGCGGTCTCGGCGAGGCGGACCCGTTTGCGGGAGGCGAGGCGGTGGTCGTCGGGGACGACCAGGCGCAGGCGCTGCTCGTCGAGGCGGCGGGCGACCAGGTCGGGGGCGTCGGGTACGGGTGAGGTGAGGCAGAGGTCGAGTTCGCCCGCGCGCAGCCGCTCCAGCATCGCCTCGCCGTAGTTCTGGACGAGGCTGAAGCGGATGCGGGGGTGGTCGGCGCGGAAGGCGCGGATGAGGCCGGGGACCGTCTCCGAGCCCATGGTGTGCAGAAAGCCGAAGGCGACCTTGCCGGAGGCCGGGTCGGCGTCGGCGCGCACCGACTCGGCGGCGCGCTCCACCTCGCCGAGGGCCCGCTCCACCGACGTGAGGAAGGTGCGGCCCGCCGGGGTGAGCGAGACCGTGCGGCCGCGGCGTGCGAACAGGTCGACGCCGAGGTCCCGTTCGAGGCGGACGAGGGCGCGGGACAGCGTCGACTGGGGGATGCGCATCTGCTCGGCGGCGCGCGTGACGTGTTCGGTGCGGGCGACTCCCGCGAAGTACGCGAGGCGTGGCGCGAGCAGCGCCACGATGTCCTGCGCGTCACTGTCGTGTGACAGCCGCCCCTGTGACCTGTGCTGATGCTGCATATGATCGATTATGGGGTTTCCATGCATTGGACGCATCAAAAATGCGGTCGTACGTTTCTTGACATGCCTGCTGCCAGTAGCGGGGCGTCCGTCACCCATGCGGTCGCCCCTGCCCCGTCGTCCCCCGCCGCCGATACCCGACTGACTCCGGGCGGGCCCGGCTACCGCCGGATGAGCTTCGCGCTCTTCCTCGCCGGCGTCGCCACCTTCGCCCTCCTCTACTCCACGCAGGCCCTCCTCCCCCTCGTCTCCGCCGACTTCGGCGTGAGCGCGAGCACGGCCAGCTGGACGGTGTCGGGGGCCACGGGCGCACTGGCCCTCTTCGTCCTTCCGCTGAGCGCCCTCAGTGAGCGCTACGGGCGGCGCGCGATGATGACCGCCTCGCTGACCGTCGCCGTCGCCGTCGGACTCCTCGTGCCCTTCGCGCCCTCGGTCGAGGTGCTGATCGTGCTGCGCGCCGTGCAGGGCGCGGCGCTCGCGGGACTTCCCGCCTCCGCGATGGCGTTCCTCGCCGAAGAGGTACGGCCCAAGGCGCTGGTCGCCGCGATCGGCCTGTTCGTGGCGGGCAACTCCATCGGCGGGATGAGCGGGCGCATCGTCACGGGCTGGGTCGCGCAGGCCTGGGGCTGGCGTGCGGCGGTCGGCGTGGTCGGTGTCCTCGCGGTGCTCTGCGCGGTCGCGTTCCGCGTACTGCTGCCCGCGCCCCGGCACTTCACCCCGGGCCCGCTCAGCCCCAAGTCGCTCGCGCGCACGGTGCGCACGCATCTCTCGAACCCGCTCCTGTGCAGGCTGTACGCGATCGGGGCGCTGTTCATGACCGTGTTCGGCGCGGTCTACACGGTGATCGGGTACCGCCTCACCGAGGCGCCGTTCTCACTGCCGCAGGGCGTCATCGGCTCGATCTTCCTGGTCTACCTCGTCGGCACGGTCTCGTCGGCCGCGGCCGGACGGCTCGTGGCACGCCTTGGGCGGCGCGGCGCGCTGTACCTGGCGGTGAGCACGACGGCAGGCGGACTGCTCCTCTCCCTCTCCCCTTCGCTGGTCCTCGTACTGCTCGGACTCGTGCTGATCACCGCGGGGTTCTTCGCGGGGCACGCGGTCGCGTCCTCGTCGGTGAGCCGGACGGCGACGACCGGCCGTGCGCAGGCGTCCGCGCTCTACCAGTCCGCGTACTACCTGGGCTCCAGCGCGGGCGGCACGCTCGGCGCGGTCGCCTTCCACGCTGGCGGCTGGGCCGGGACGGTCGGGCTCGGACTCCTCGCGGTGCTGGGCGTCGTGTCGGTCACGGTGTGGGGATCGCACGCGGCGCGGGTGCGGGAACGGCGCACGCTGGTGGCCCGCTCCTGCTGAGTCCCGCCCGCTCCTACTGATTCACCTGCGGGTTTTCCCACTCCGGGGGCCGTTGTCAGTGGGCTGCGGTAGCTTCCGATGTGTTGGGCCTCACGGAGGGCTCTCTCGCAGCGCAGGGGTGGGTTGGGATGAGCGACATCGCAGGGACGACGACCGATCTGGACGTCACGCTGGAGAAACACCGGGTCGAACTGACGGGGTACTGCTATCGGATGCTGGGCTCCGCCTTCGAGGCCGAGGACGCCGTGCAGGACACGATGGTGCGGGCCTGGCGCAGCTTCGAGAAGTTCGAGGGCCGCTCCAGCGTCCGGTCCTGGCTGTACCGCATCGCGACGAACGTCTGCCTGGACATGCTCAACGCGGGCAACCGCCGCGCCCGCCCCATGGACCTGACCGCCGCGGCCCCGCTGGCGCAGGCCGCGCTCAATCCGCGCCCGGACAACACCTGGCTTGAGCCGATCCCGGACGCCCGTGTGCTGCCGAACGTCGGCGACCCCGCGGAGGCGGCCGTCGCCAAGGAGTCGGTGCGCCTCGCGTTCGTCGCCGCGTTGCAGAGCCTGCCGCCGAAGCAGCGGGCGGTCCTCATCCTGCGCGAGGTCCTCGCGTGGAAGGCCAGCGAGGTCGCCGAGCTGATCGACACCTCCGTCGCCTCCGTGAACAGCGCGCTGCAGCGGGCCCGCGCCACCCTCGCCGAGCGGCCCGAGGACGGCACGGCCGTCTCCGACCCGCTCGACGAGGAGCAGCAGAAGCTCCTTGAGCGGTACGTCGCCGCGTTCGAGGGCTATGACATGGCGGCGCTGACCGCGCTGCTCGCCGAGGACGCCGTCATGACGATGCCGCCGTTCGACCTGTGGCTGCGCGGCACGACGGACATCACGGGCTTCATGACCACGATCGGCGCGTCGTGCGCCAACAGCCGCCTCGTCCCGGTGAACGTGAACGGCACGCCGGGCTTCGCGCACTACAAGCCGGACCCCGACAACGGTGGGTTCGCTCCCTGGGCGATCCAGGTCATCGAGATCTCAGAGGGCCGGATCACCGGCTTCCACTGCTTCCTGGACACGCCCCGGTGGTTCCCGCTGTTCGGCATGCCCCTCCATCTCGACGACTAGACCGAGGAGCTCGACGAGGCCCACGAGGCCGAGCAGGGCCAGCAGGGCGGGGGCGGGGTTCCTGAGACGGATCCGGCCCCCTGCCCGGCGGGCGGCGAGGTGCAGACGAGCGATCGCGTCGACGGTGGCGAAGTCGGCGGTGGTGACGGCGCCGACATCACAGACGACGTCGCCTGCCCCGCCGCCACCGGGACCGCCGCCACCGGGACCGCCTTGCGGGCCGTGCCGGGCGGCGGCCACCTGCTCGCACAGGCGCGGGACGTCGCCTGGGCGCAGGGGGCCCTCGATCCGGACGAGGTTCTCTTCGGAAGCAGTCACGCAAGGTTGACCGCAGCGGCGGCCGGAACTCATCGATGAACGAGCAGGAGACGTCGCCTGGGCGCGGCGTGGCTCGGGTGGGGGCGGTGTCTTCGGTGGCCCGGTGTCTTCGTCGGTCACCGGGGCCGCCCGGGGTTTTGCGGAGTGTGGCGGTTCCGGGCCGGCAGTAAAGGGCGCTCCCTGCGGTCGCGTCGGCTCCGCCGATTCCGCTCCGCTCCACCCTTGACTCCCACCCCTCCACCGCAGTTGAACGTTGACCCGGACGGCCAGGGGTGGGGGCTGCGGGGACGGTTGGGTGGGTCATCACCTTTCGCTGCCGGGTGCGGCCCGGTCCAACGTGGGCGGCCGTCACCGTTGGGGTGCGGCCTCGCTGGTCGGGTCATCCGCTCTCGCTGCCGGGTGCGACCCGGCCCAACGTGAGTCATCCCCACGGTCTGGGGCGGGTCATCGGCTTTCGTTGCCGGGTGCGGACCGGTCCAACGTGGGTGGGAGTGGTGGTCGGTCTGCCGAAGGGCTGCCTGGGCCGTCCCCTCCGGCACCTACTTCGGGAAAGTTGCGAATGGTTTGGCCGTGCGCCCCCTCGGCGGAGTGAATGCGCCCCCTGTCGTGTGGGATTGCTGGCTCGGCTGCGTGAGAGCAGTGCTTCGGGTGATGGCGTGCGGGGTGCGGGGTGCGCGGGAGGGGTGGCGGTTGGGTCGGGCCGCCCCCTCTCCGGCACCTACTTTGGGAAAGTTGCGAATGCCTTCGCCGCGCGCCCCCCCAGCAGATGCCGATGCGCCCCCCGGCATGTCCTCTCTGCCGCGCCGGATGCGCGAGATCGGTGACGTGGGTGGGGGCGTGCGGGGTGTGGGAAGGGGGCGCGCGCCGGAACGGTTCGCAACTTTCCCAAAGTAGGTGCCGGAGGGGGGCCGGGGGGGGCGGTGGCGCTTCGGTCTGCCCGGGGTGGTCGCCCCGCGCACGACGTACCGACCTCACCCCCCGACCATGACCATGACGGCGACGGCGACACGCGATGGACCGGTCCGCACCCGCCCGCGAGAGCCGATGACCCGAGCAGCGAGGCCACACCCCCAGCCGGTGAGGGCAACTCACATTGAGCCGGACCGCACCCGGCCGCGAAAGGTGATGACCCGAGCAGCGAGGCCACGCGGCTGGCGGCGCCGCGACCGGGGCGGCGATACACGTTGGGCCGGTCCGCACCCAGCAACGAGAGCCGATGACCCGACCCGAACCCTGGGGACGACTCACGTTGGGCCGGTCCGCACCCGGCAACGCGAGCAGATGACCCGAGCAGCGCAGCCGCGCGGCTGGCGGCGCCGCGACCGTGGCGGTCGGCCACGTTGGACCGGGCCGCACCCGGCAGCGAAAGGTGATGACCCATCCAGAGAGGTCCGCCGCCTCACCCCTGGCCGTCCGGGTCAACGTCCCACTGCGGTGCAGGGGCGGGAGTCAAGGGAGGAGCGAAGCGGAATCGGCGCAGCCGACGCGCAGCGCAGCGGAGCGCCCTTTACTCCCGACCCGGAACCGCCACACTCCGCAAAACCCCGGGCGGCCCCGGCAACCATCAACGCCACCGGCCCACCGAAGGCCCGGCCGGGCTAGCCGATCCGGTCCAGGATGATCGGAGTCGCCGAGAAGCCCGTCCCGGCCGGAGCGATGTCGTAGGAGCCGGCCACCGACTCCAGCGCGTACGCGAAGCGGTCCGGCGTGTCCGTGTGGAGGGTGAGCAGAGGCGCGCCCGCCTCGACGGAGTCGCCCGGCTTCGCGTGGAGCTCGACGCCCGCACCCGCCTGCACCACGTCCTCCTTGCGCGCACGCCCCGCGCCAAGACGCCACGCGGCGACGCCGACGTCGTACGCGTCGAGGCGGGTGAGGATGCCGGACGAGGGAGCCCGCACCACATGCCGCTCCCGTGCCACCGGCAGCTCCGCATCCGGGTCACCGCCCTGCGCCGCGATCATGCGGCGCCACACGTCCATCGCCGAACCGTCGGCGAGGGCCTTCGCGGGGTCCGCGTCCTTCAGGCCCGCCGCGTCCAGCATCTCCCGGGCCAGCGCGAGGGTGAGCTCGACGACGTCGGCCGGGCCGCCGCCCGCGAGGACCTCGACCGACTCGCGGACCTCGAGCGCGTTGCCCGCCGTCAGGCCGAGCGGCGTCGACATGTCCGTGAGGAGCGCCGCCGTGCGGACGCCGCTGTCCGTGCCGAGCTCCACCATCGTGGCGGCCAGCTCGCGCGCGTCGTCCAGGTTCTTCATGAACGCGCCGGTGCCGACCTTCACGTCGAGGACCAGGGAGCCCGTCCCCTCGGCGATCTTCTTGGACATGATCGAAGAAGCGATCAGCGGGATCGCCTCCACCGTGCCGGTCACGTCGCGCAGGGCGTAGAGCTTCTTGTCGGCGGGGGCCAGGCCGTCGCCCGCCGCGCAGATGACCGAGCCGACGCCCTCCAGGACGTTGAGCATCTCCTCGTTGGAGAGCAGCGCCCGCCAGCCGGGGATGGCCTCCAGCTTGTCGAGCGTGCCGCCGGTGTGGCCGAGGCCGCGGCCCGAGAGCTGCGGGACGGCCGCGCCACACGCGGCGACCAGCGGGGCGAGCGGCAGCGTGATCTTGTCGCCGACGCCGCCGGTGGAGTGCTTGTCGGCGGTGGGGCGGGAGAGCGCGGAGAAGTCCATGCGCTCGCCGGACGCGATCATCGCGGCGGTCCAGCGGGCGATCTCCTTGCGGTTCATGCCGTTCAGGAGGATCGCCATCGCGAGGGACGACATCTGTTCGTCGGCGACCGTGCCGCGCGTGTACGCGTCGATGACCCAGTCGATCTGCTCGTCGCTGAGCTCGCCCCGGTCGCGCTTGGTACGGATGACGGAGATGACGTCCATGGCAGTCCTTCCAGCAGTACAACGGCGTACGTACGTAGATATGCCGCGACTCTACGCGCATAGAGCCGGGAGATGAAGGCGGCCCCGCACCCCGGATCTCCAAGGGGGCGGGGCCGTCCGTCAGTTGAGGTGCTGCGGGCCGAACGCGTCGGGGAGCATGTCCCCCAGCGACCGCACGCCCGACGACGTCTCCAGAAGGAGCTCCGCGCCGCCGAACTCGTACAGCAGCTGGCGGCAGCGGCCGCACGGCATCAGGATCTCGCCCTTGCCGTCCACACACGTGAAGTGCGTGAGGCGGCCGCCGCCGGTCAGCTGGAGCTGCGAGACCAGGCCGCACTCGGCGCACAGGCCGAGGCCGTACGAGGCGTTCTCGACGTTGCAGCCGGAGACCGTTCTTCCGTCGTCGACCAGGGCCGCGGCGCCGACCGGGAAGCCCGAATAGGGCGCGTACGCGCGGGACATCGCCTCGCGCGCGGCCTCCCGCAGGGCGTCCCAGTCGGTGTCGGCGGCAGCAGTCGTCACTTGCCTTGTCCCTTTCGGTACGGCATTCCGTCCGCCTTCGGCATCCGGAGCCGCTGGGCGGAGAGCGAGAGGACCAGCAGGGTCACCACGTACGGAGTGGCGGTGACGACCTGGTTGGGCACCTCATCGGTCAAGCCGTACCACAGGAACATCAGGGCGGAGACGGCCGCGGTGATCGCCGCGGGGACGTACCGCTTGCGCCAGGCTAGGTAGACCGCGCCGATGACCAGCAGGATCGCGATGAGCAGGAGCAGCGCGTGGACGTTGGTGCCGCCACCCCGGAGCTTCAGGCTGTCGGTGTAACCGAACAGGCCCGCGCCGAGCGCGAGTCCGCCGGGCATCCAGTTGCCGAAGATCATCGCGGCGAGGCCGATGTAGCCGCGGCCGCCGGTCTGGCCCTCCAGGTAGATGTTGGAGGCGACCAGGGAGAGGAAGGCGCCGCCGAGTCCGGCGAGGCCGCCGGAGATGACCACGGCCAGGTACTTGTACTTGTACACGTTGACGCCGAGCGACTCGGCCGCGATCGGGTTCTCGCCGCAGGAGCGCAGGCGCAGACCGAACGAGGTGCGCCACAGGATCCACCAGCTCAGCGGGACCATGGCGACCGCGACCACGGTCAGCGGGGAGAGGTCGGTGATGAGGCCGCCGATCAGACCCGCGAGGTCCGAGACGAGGAACCAGTGCTTGTCGTTGAGGTCCTGGAGCCAGTCGGAGAGGCCCGGCACGGAGAAGTTGCCGAGCGACTCGACGGGCGGCGACTGCTTCGACGTACCGCCCTCCTCGCCCTCGAAGGCGAAGGTCGAGAGGTAGCGGGTGGCACCCAGGGCGAGGATGTTCAGGGCCACACCGGAGACGATGTGGTTGACGTTGAACGTGATCGTGACGATCGCGTGCAGCAGCCCGCCGAGCGCGCCGCCGATGATGCCGAAGAGGACGCCGACCCACGGGCCCCACTGGAAGCCCGCCCAGGCGCCGAACCAGGTGCCGAGGATGAGCATGCCCTCGAGGCCGATGTTGACCACGCCCGCGCGCTCGGCCCAGAGGCCGCCGAGTCCGGCGAGGCCGATCGGCACGGCGAGCTTGAGTGCCGTCGACATCTGTCCGGTGGACGTGATGCCGTCGGCGCCGGTGATCATGCGGACCACGGAGGTCAGCACGAGGACACCCGCGATGATCAGCAGGAGGACGGGGAGCGAGACGCGGCGGCGGCCCGGTGCGGGCTGCTCGGCCGGGGCCTTGGCGACGGTTGCCGAGCTCATCGGGCAGCCACCTCCTTCACGGAGTCGTTGTTGCCGTTGTTGCCGTTCGCCCGGGCGGCGGCGGCCAGTTCCTCACCGACGCGGCGCTGCTGGCGGCGCAGGCCCCAGCGGCGCACCTCCTCGTAGGAGACGACGACCGCGATCACGATGAGGCCCTGCATGATCACCGCGATCTCCTTGTCGTACGCCTCGGGCTGGGCGTAGTCGAGGGCGGGCGACGCCTTGTCGAGGAAGGCCCAGAGCAGCGCGGCGAAGGCGATGCCGACGGGGTTGTTGCGGCCGAGGAGAGCGATGCCGATGGCGGTGAAGCCGAGGCCCGCGGGGAAGGAGAGGCTGTACGTGTGGGTGTCGCCGAGCAGGATCGGCAGACCGGCGAGGCCCGAGACCGCGCCGGAGATCAGCATCGCGCTGAGCACCATGCGCTTGGCGTTGACACCGGAGGCCGCGGCGGCCGACTCGGAGGCGCCGGTGGCGCGCAGGTCGAAGCCGAACCGGGTGCGGTTGAGGACGAGCCAGTACAGGATGCCCGCGAGCACCGAGATGATCACGAAGCCGTAGATCTCGCCGCCCGCGACCTCGATGCCGGGGAACCAGCCGGACTTCTCCATGACGCCGGTGGTCTGGTTGTTGCCGACCGGGACGCCGAAGTTCTCGGTGAGGGTGAGGTAGGCGATGACGCTCGTCGCGATGGCGTTGAGCATGATCGTGGCGACCACCTCGCTGACGCCGCGCGTGGTCTTCAGGACGCCCGCGATACCGGCCCAGAAGGCGCCGGTGAGCATGGCGACCGCCATGAGCATCGGGATCTGCAGGAACGACGGCAGCGCGAGGTGCGTGCCGACGACGGCGGTCACCATCGCGGCGAGCCGGTACTGGCCGTCGACGCCGATGTTGAACAGGTTCATGCGGAAGCCGATGGCCACCGCGAGCGCCGCCAGGTAGTACATGCCCGCCTGGTTGAGGATCAGCACCTGCACGTCGGAGAAGGTGGCCTGCTCCAGCATCAGGCTGTACGGCTCGATCGGGCTCTTGCCCGAGGCGAGCAGCACGACCGAGGTCAGCGCCACGGCCGCGATCAGCGCGATGACCGGTCCGGCCACCGCGAGGAGCACGCGCTCCTTGTCGAACTTCTTCATCGGGCCTCGTCCTCCGGGGCGTCTTCTTCCACGTGCTCCAAGTGACCCGTGGCGGCACCGGTCATCGCCGAACCGAGCTCCTCCGGCGTGATGGTGGCCGGGTCGGCGTCCGCCACGAGCCGCCCGTTGTAGATCACGCGGAGGGTGTCGGAGAGACCGATCAGCTCGTCCAGGTCGGCGGAGATGAGCAGCACGGCGAGGCCTTCGCGGCGCGCCTCGCGGATCTGGTCCCAGATCTGCGCCTGCGCGCCGACGTCCACACCGCGGGTGGGGTGGGCGGCGATCAGGAAGCGCGGCTTGTGGCTCATCTCGCGGCCGACGATCAGCTTCTGCTGGTTGCCGCCGGACAGGGAGGCGGCCGTCACGTCGATGCCGGGCGTACGGACGTCGTACTCCTCGACGATGCGGCGCGTGTCGGCCTGGGCGCTCTTGAGGTCGAGCCAGAAGCCGAGCTTGCTGCCCGCGTTGGGCTTCTCGGTGACGTGGCCGAGGATGCGGTTCTCCCACAGCGGCGACTCCAGGAGGAGGCCGTGGCGGTGGCGGTCCTCGGGGATGTAGCCGATGCCGTCCTCACGCCGCTTACGGGTCGCCGTGCCGGTGATGTCCTCTCCGGCCATGCGGATCACGCCGGAGTCGGCGTGCTTGAGGCCGATGAGCGCGTCGATCAGCTCGGTCTGGCCGTTGCCCTCGACACCCGCGATGCCGAGGACTTCGCCCTCGTGGATCGTGAAGGAGATGTCGTCGAGCAGGGCGCGCTGCGACTCGCCGCCCGCGAGCAGTTTGAGGCTCTCGACCTGGATCATCGGGCGGTCGGTGACCGTCGACTCCGCCGTCTCGGGCGTGGGGAGCTCGCTGCCGACCATCAGCTCGGCGAGCTGGCGGGGCGTCGTCTCGGACGGGATCGCCGTGCCGACGGTCGTGCCGCGCCGGATGACGGTGATGTCGTCGGCGACGGAGAGGACCTCGCCCAGCTTGTGCGAGATGAAGATGACGGAGAGGCCCTCGGACTTGAGCTCGCGCAGGTTGTCGAAGAGCGCGTCGACCTCCTGCGGCACGAGTACGGCCGTCGGCTCGTCGAGGATCAGCGTGGTGGCGCCGCGGTAGAGGACCTTGAGGATTTCCACGCGCTGCCGGTCGGCGACGCCGAGGTCCTCCACGTACGCGTTGGGGCGCACGCCGAGGCCGTACCGCTCGGAGATCTCGGCGATGCGGCGGCGGGCGGCGCCGCCGATGCCGTGCAGCTTCTCGCTGCCGAGGACGATGTTCTCCAGGACGGTCAGCTGGTCGGCGAGCATGAAGTGCTGGTGCACCATGCCGATGCCGCGGCTGATGGCGTCCGCGGGGCTGCCGAAGGCGACCTGCTCGCCGTCGACGGTGATGGTGCCCTCGTCCGGCTTCTGCATGCCGTAGAGGATCTTCATCAGCGTCGACTTGCCCGCGCCGTTCTCGCCGACGAGGGCGTGCACGGTGCCCTTGCGGACGGTCAGGTGGATGTCGTGGTTGGCCACGACACCGGGGAAGCGCTTGGTGATGCCGACGAGTTCGACGGCGACGGGCGGAGGGTTGGTGGACGCGTCGATGGCGCACTCTCCTCGGGGGCCTGAAGGAAAGGGGCCGCCTACGCGCGCAGTGCCCCTGCTGGTACTGGGAATCCCCCGGCGCGAAATCCCTTCGCACCAGGGGGTCTTGAGCTGTCGCTCGCGCGAACGGGGCGCGGGTGAACCATCGTCCCCCACACCCCGTTGCACGTGAATCACGCTGCCGTCACGGCAGTCCGGCCGTTACGGCAGTCGGCAAGGCGGCTGCGCCTTACGGAGCGGTCTTGACCTTGATCTTGCCGCCCTTGATGCCCTCTTCGGCCTTCTTCAGGGCCTCCTGGACATCCTTCATCTTCATGAACTCGGGGTTCGAGTCGGCGAGCGCGACACCGCCGGACTTGAGGTCGGCGCGGACGACGCCGCCCTTGGCGTTGCCGTCCTCGACGGCCTTCGCCAGGTTGTACACCGAGCCCGCGACGTCCTTGGTCGCCGAGGTCAGGATGTACTTCTTGTACTTGGCGAGGGCGTCCTGCTTGTACTGGTCGGAGTCGACACCGATCGCCCAGACCTTCTTGGCGGCGGCGGCCTCGATGACGCCCTGACCGGAGAGGCCCGCGGCGTGGTAGACCACGTCGGCGCCCTTCTCGATCTGGCCCTGCGCGGCGGTCTTGCCCTTGTCGGGGCTGGAGAACCCGCCGTCCTCGGCCTTCTCGGTCAGGTACTGCTTGACGACCTTGACCTTGGGGTTGGTGTCCTTGACGCCCTGCGCGAAGCCCGCCTCGAACTTGTGGATCAGCGGGACGTCCACGCCGCCGACGAAGCCGACGGTCTTGGACTTGGTGGCCTTGGCGGCGACGACGCCCGCGAGGTAGGACGCCTCCTGCTCGCTGAAGACCAGGTCGGAGACGTTGTCGGCCTTGACCGTCTCGTCGTCGACGATGCCGAAGGTGGTCTTCGGGAACTTCTCCGAGACCTCCTTGATGGCGGGCGCGTACGCGTAGCCGACGCCGATCACCGGGTTGTAGCCCTGCTTGGCCAGCTGCGTCAGGCGCTGCGTCTTGTCGGCGTCCGACTCGCCGTCGACCGGCTCGACGGCCTTCTCGCCGGTCTTGAACTCCTTGGCGGCCTTCTTCATGCCGACGGTCGCGGCGTCGTTGAAGGACTGGTCGCCGGCGCCGCCGACGTCGTAGGCGATGGCGACGCCCTTGTTCTTGTCGTCCTTGCTCGCGGCGGCGTCGCTGGACGTGCCACCACAGGCGGAGACGGTTACGGCAAGAGCGGCGGTCGCGGCGCCCGCGACAGCTATTCGAGACACCCGGCGCATAGAGACGAACTCCTTAGTACAAGCAAGCACAAGCACGTTCGAGCGCCTCACCTGGCGCTGATTTCGCCGCAGCGTAACGCGCGTAGACCTGACATAAGAACCCTTCTGTCCGGTCCGTTATCGAGCTGTGGCCACCGGGTGTCGGGGGGCCGAACGAAGGGTGGGCGCCCCCCTGATGGGAGGCGCCCAGTCGCCACACGCAGTACTACGTAAAACGTCCCGGATCGTGCGCTCCGGATGCACGACGGACGCGCTTCGGATGCGCTACGGAACGATCTCGACCTTGACCTTGCCGCTGACGATGTCCTTCTCGGCCTTCTCCACGGCGGCGACGACGTCCTTCATCGCCGTGTACTTCGGGTTCGAGTCGGAGAACCCGACGCGGCCCGACTTCAGGTCGTACCGCTGCTCGCCCGTCATCGGCTTGCCCTCGACGACGGACTCCGTCAGGTCGTACACCGCGCCGCCGACGTCCTTGAACGCCGAGCCGAGGATGTAGTCCTTGTACTTGGCGAGGGCCTTCTGCTTGTACTGGTCCGAGTCGACGCCGATGGCCCACTTCTTCTGCGAACCAGCCTCCTGGATGACGCCCTGCCCGGACAGCCCCGCCGCGTGGTAGATCACGTCGGCGCCGGACTCGATCTGTCCGCTCGCCGCGTTCTGCCCCTTGTCCGGGCTGGAGAATCCGCCTTCCTCGGGCTTCTCGGTCAGATACCGCTTCTCGATCTTGATCTTCGGGTCGACGGATTTCACACCCTGCACGAATCCGGCCTCGAATTTGTGGATGAGCGGAATGTCCACGCCCCCGACGAACCCGACGTGTTTGGCCTTGCTCGCCTTGGCGGCGGCGACGCCCGCCAGATAGGAGCCCTGCTCCTCGTGGAAGACGAGGTCGGCGACGTTGTCGGCCTTCACCGTGTTGTCGTCGATGATCCCGAAGGTGGTCTTGGGGAACTTCTTGGCGGCGGCCTCCACGGCGGGCGCGTAGACGAAGCCGACGCCGATGACCGGGTCGTAGCCCTGCTTGGCGAGCTGTTCGAGGCGCTGGACCTTGTCGGCGCTGGACTCGCCGTCGCCCGGCTCCATGTCCACGCCGCCGATCTTGAACTCCTCGCGGGCCTTCTTGTAGCCCGCGTAGGCGGCGTCGTTGAAGGACTGGTCGCCCTGCCCGCCGATGTCGTACGCGAGTCCGATGCCCTTGCCCTTGTACGACGACCCGGCGGAGCCGTTGTCCCTGCCCTCGTCTTCCTGCGAGGCCTCGTTGCTCGTCTTGCCGCAGCCGGCCACCGCGAGGGCGAGGACGGCGACGGCGGCGGTGATGTGGGTGGCGCGAGATTTCCGGGATGTACGGGATTTACGGGATGTCGAAGAGAGACGACGCACAGGAAGCACCCCTTGATCGCCAATTCGCCGCATACGGCGCTGATTTCGGCGCACATTAACGCGCGTAGAAAGGCGAGGGAACGGTTTTCCGCGGTGCCGTTACCTCTTCGTGCTTTTGGTCGGTACGTCGCCTCCGTCGTGCCTCTACTGCATCGCGTCCAACAGCACGGCGGCGGTGAACAGTTCCACGCCCGCCGTGATCGCCGTCTCGTCGACGTCGAAGTCACCTTGGTGGAGGTCGCGGACGGCGCGTTCCCCCGGGTCGCGCACGCCGAGCCGGGCCATGGCGCCGGGCACGTGCTCCAGGTACCAGGAGAAGTCCTCGCCGCCGAGGCTCTGCTCGGTGTCCTCGACGGAGTGCACGCCGCGCCGCTCGATCATCGCGTCACGCAGCAGATCACTGATCGTGCCGTCGTTGACGACGGGCGGCACACCGCGGATGTAGTTGATCTCGGACTTCGCGCGGTAGAGGTCGGCGACCTCCTGGACGGCGCCGTGCACCAGGTCGGGCGCGTCCCGCCAGGCCCTGAGGTCGAGGCAGCGCACGGTGCCGGAGAGCTCGGCGTGCTGCGGGATGACGTTCGGGGCGTGGCCCGTCTCGATGCGGCCCCAGGTCACGACGAGCCCGGAGCGGGCGTCGGCGCGGCGGGAGACCAGGGCGGGGACGTCGGTGGCGACCTTGGCGGCGGCGGTGACGAGGTCCGTGGTGAGGTGCGGTCGCGCGGTGTGCCCGCCGGGTCCGTCGAGGGAGACCTCGAGACGGTCGCAGGCGGAGGTGATGGGGCCGTGCCGCAGGCCGATGCGGCCCGCGTCGACCCGGGGGTCGCAGTGCACGGCGATGATCCTGCCGACGCCTTCGAGGGCGCCGGACTCGATGGCGTCGGTGGCACCGCCGGGCAGGACCTCCTCGGCGGGCTGGAAGATCAACCGCACCGGAAAGGGCAGCTGCCCCTTCTCCGCGAGGCCGGCGAGGACGAGCCCGGCGCCGAGGACGACGGTGGTGTGCACGTCGTGGCCGCAGGCGTGGGCGCGGTCGGGGACGGTCGAGCGGTACGGGACGCCGAGCTTGGTGTCGGGGATGGGCAGCGCGTCGATGTCGGCGCGCAGGGCGAGCATGGGGCGTGTGGAGGGCCGGCCGATGTCACAGATGAGCCCCGTGCCGGTGGCGAGGACACGGGGCTGGAGGCCCGCCTCCTCCAGGCGGGCCTTGAGGGCCGCGGTGGTACGGAACTCCTGGTGGCCGAGCTCGGGGTGCATGTGCAGGTCGCGACGGAAAGCGACCAGTTCGGCACGGAGCGTTTCGGGCAGCGCGCCGGGGAGTGGTGCCGCGGGTGCGGACTCCGCTCCGGACACGCCGTCGGACACCTCTTCGGACACACTGGACATCAGTTGGTTCACCCTCTGAAGGGTAAGGCGATGCAACGGCCAACTAACCCACGATCAACAAAAGTTCAGCCCGATAGGGGAAGAATTACTGGCCTCGTGGCGCATGGCCGCCGATCGGGATGGGTAGATTCTTACGCCGCCTCGGGGGATGCGGAAGTCGTCCGGCGCCTGTAGTGGGCGAGGGCGACCGCTGCCAGCAGGGGCGGCCACGCGATCAGCGGTATACAGCAGAACACGAGTAGGGCGGTTTACGCTGTTCCGCCCGTCACACCCGTTTCGCCCCCCAGTTCGGCGGCCTGTGCGTAGCAGGCCCAGCCCGGCAGGCCACCGGCCGTGAAGTCGTGCTCGGGTCGGCGGTGCGGCGTGGGTGGGCTCAGAGGGCGATCAGGCCCGCCTCGGTCCTGATCTCCGCCGCGGCCTCCCGTGCCGTCCGTGCGAACGCCGCCACCGCGCCGGTCTCCCGGTCCCTGCGCCAGACCAGGCCGTAGCCCGTCGGCTCCGCGTCCGTGAGGGGGACGTAGGTGACGCCGGGGCGGGCGAAGTACGTGGCGGTGTGGGCGGGAGCCAGGAGGGCGCCCTTGCCCGCCGCCACCAGCGTCAGCGCCTCCTGCGTGTTCGTCACGCCGGGGCCCCGGCCGATGGGGCGGCCGCCGGGGGTGCGGGGCGGGGCGTGGTGGTCGAGCCAGTAGTCGGGGACGTCGCCGTCGATGGTGAGGAGCGGCACGTCCGCCAGGTCCTCGCGGGTCACGGAGGGGCGTGCGGCCAAGGGGTGGGACGAGGGCAGGGCCAGGACACGGTCCTCCGCGAGCAGCACCGATCCGCCGCGCAGGTCCTCCTCCCGTACCGGGAACTCCGTCAGCTGCACATCGAACTTGCCCTTGCGCAGCTGCCCGTACGGGTCACCGAGGGGAACCTCGCACACCTCCACCGCCAGACCGGGGTGGCTGACGCGCAAAGCCTCCGTCGCCTTCATGACGATCTCGCCGGTGAGCGGGTTGGCGAAGCCCACGTGGAGGACGGAGTCGATGCCGCGCGCGGTGGCCACGGCGCGCTCCAGGGCGGCCTCGATGGCGCGGTGGTGCGGTTCGAGGTCGGCGCGCAGCTGACGGCCGAGCGCGGTGAGGCCCACGCGGCGGCTGGTGCGGATGAACAGCGGGGCGCCGACACGGCGTTCGAGGCGCTGCACGAGCTGGCTCACCCGGGCCCGGGACAGCCGCATGCGCTCGGCGGTGCGGCCGAAGTGCAGCTCGTCGGCGAGGAGCAGAAAGCACTCCAGTTCGTCGCGTTCCATCGCCGTACCCCCAGGTCGTTCCGCATCGGTCAGCCTGGCTGAACGAACGTTGCGATGTTCGCCGTTGTTCCGCGACCGGGCCCGCCCGAGGCTGACGCCATGAGCCAGAACCTCACGCCGCACGCGCACCAGCCCCCCGGTCGGCCCTTCACAGGGCGCGAGCGGATCGTCCTCCTCGTCCTCTGCGGCGCGATCTTCCTGGAGGGCATCGACATCGCCATGCTCAACGTCGCCCTCCCCTCCATCCGCGCCGACCTCGGCCTGTCCACCGGCTCGCTGCAGTGGGTCATGAGCGCGTACGTCCTCGGGTACGGCGGGTTCATGCTGCTCGGCGGGCGGGCCGCCGACCTCTTCGGGCGCCGCCGGATGTTCGTCCTCTGGCTCTGCGTCTTCCTCGTCTTCTCCGGGCTCGGCGGCCTCGCCACGGAGGGCTGGATGCTGGTCGTCGCCCGCTTCGTCACGGGCGTCGCCGCGGCGTTCATGACCCCGGCGGGCCTCTCCATCATCACCACCGGGTTCCAGGAGGGCCCGCGCCGCAACAAGGCGCTGCTCTTCTACTCCGGCACGGCGGCCGGGGGCTTCTCCATCGGCCTCGTCGTCGGCGGGCTGCTCACCGGGCTCGGCTGGCGCTGGGTGTTCTTCGCACCCGTCGTGCTCTCCGCCGTCATCCTCGTCGGCGCCCTCACCGTCGTGCCCAGGTCGCCGCGCCCTGACCGGACGGGGCAGCGCGTCGACGTGGCGGGCGGGGTCACGATCACCGCCGCCATCGTGCTGCTGGTGCTCGGCGTGGAGCGCGCCACGCACACGACGTCCGCCTGGACCGCGCTCACCGTCGGGGCGGGGCTCGCCCTGCTGGCCGTGTTCGTCACGGTCGAGCGCCGGGCGGCGATCCCGCTGGTGCGTCTGGGAATTCTGCGGAGCGGCCCGCTGGCGCGTGCCAACGCCTCCGCGCTGCTCCTGGCGGCGGGCTTCTTCGGCTTCCAGTTCCTGGTCGTGCTCTACCTCCAGGAGCTGCGGGACTGGTCGACGCTGAAGACCAGCTTCGCGATGCTCGTGATGGGCGTCGACGCGGTCCTCTCCCCTCTTCTCACGCCCCGGCTCGTGAACCGTTTCGGCAACGCCCGGGTGATCTTCGGCGGTCTGCTGCTCGCCGCGCTCGCGTACGCCCTGTTCCTGCCGGTCGGCGCCGACTGGACGTACGCGATGATGTTCCCCACCCTGCTCCTGCTCGGCCTCGCGTTCTCGCTCGCGTACGGCCCGCTCACCATCGTCGCCACGCAGGGCGTGGCGGAGAGGGAACAGGGCCTGGCCGGCGCGCTGCTCTACACGTCGTTCCAGTTCGGCGCGGCGGTCGGCCTGTCCATGGTGACGGCGGTCAACATCGCGGCGACAGCGTCGAGTTCACCCTCAGCCCTCCTCAACGGGTACCGGGCCGCGCTCTGGGTGCCCCTGGTCGCCGCTCTGCTCGCCGTGCTGGTCAGCGCGTTCGGGCTGCGGACGAAGCGGGGGGCGCCTGTGGTGGCATCGGGCGGGCCCGCCGGGGACCGCGCTCCTGCGGACGCTGCCGACGCTGTCGATGCTTCCGCGGCGCGCTGATCCCCTCCCCACGCCTCCTCACACCTGTTCCGGCGCCCGCAACTCGAACCACAGCAGCTTGCCGCCTCTCCCGAAGAGGTCGTCGCCGAGCGGATGGCCGCCCCACGCCTGGGCCCACTGCGCCACGAGGCCGAGCCCGCGTCCGCTGTCGGCCTCGTGCGGTACGGCCCCCAGTGACCCGCTCCGGCAAGGAGGTTTGTCGAAGGGAGCGGGGATGTGCGGATTGCTGTCCCACACGCTCACCCGAAGCCCGTACGGGTCGTCGGTACCGTGCAGCCGGAGGGCGGCGGGTCCTGCGGAGTGCCGGTAGGCGTTGGTGACCAGCTCGGATGTCAGCAGCTCGGCTACGTCGGCGAGTTCGGCCATTCCGTACGCGGGGAGTACTGCGCGGGAGGTCATGCGGGCGATGCGGGGCGCCTGGGGGTCGTGGGGCAGGTGAAGGGCGTACGACCAGGTGCGGGGCGGGGATACGGTTTCCATGTCGCCTCCTTGGGGGCGGAGTTCGGCTCGCCCTCTGCCGTGCCCTGGCGGTGGCATGCCGCGCCGTGCGGTGCGGTGCGCTTCCGGCTTGCGGGGCAGGGCAGTTGAGCGGTTCGAGTCACACCGTAGGCTTGTGAGTGGCCTATATTCCATCGATACGGAGTAAGGGAGGCCATAGCCACTCCTGTGGGTGACATACCTCCCCTGTTCCGGGCCCGAAGGGAACTGAATGCCTCCCAGCAAGACCCCCACGCTCCGCCAGCAGCGCCTCGGCGCCGAGCTGCGAAAACTGCGCGATCGCGCCGGACTCTCCACCGTCCGGGCCGCCGCCCTGCTGGGCGTCAACCAGTCACGCATCAGCAACATCGAGGCAGGCCGGTACGCGGTGGGCGCCGACCGCGTCCGCGTCATCGCCCGCAACTACGCCTGCTCGGACGAGGCTCTGATCAGCGCTCTCGTCGACATGACGGGGGGCCGTACACGTGGATGGTGGGAGGAATACCGGGGGCACCTGCCGAACGGCATGCTGGACCTCGCGGAGCTCGAACACCACGCCGACGCACTGCGTGTCGCACAGGCCTTGCACATCCCGGGGTTGCTGCAGACGGCACAGCACGCCCGCGCACTGTTCACAGACGCCGTCCCGCCTCGCCTTCCCCATGAGGTCGAGCACCTGATGTCGTACCGGATCAAGCGCCAGGCAGTACTGCACCGGAGTATTCCGCTCCCGTACACCGCTCTGATCCACGAAGCGGCACTCCACATGCAGGTCGGAGGCCCTACCGTCGCGGCAGAACAGCTCAATCACCTCGTGGAGACGAGTGAACGGGCCCACGTCTCCGTGCTCGTCATCCCGTTCGGCCGGGGCGCCTTCCCTGGCTCAGGGCAGGGGATCGACTACGCCTACGGACCGGTCACCCAGCTCGACACGGTCCAGTTGGACACCGATCACGGAAGCGAGTTTCTTGATGCAGCGGCCCAGCTGGAGCGCTACGCCGCAGTCCTGGACCGACTGGAGAAGCTAGCGCTCACTGCGGACGATTCCCGAGAACTGATCGCCCAGGCAGCCGCCACCCAGAAGTAAAGGAACAAAACCGTGCCCGAACTCACCTGGCAAAAGTCCACGTACAGCTCGGAAGCCTCCTCCTGCGTCTACATCGCCACCGCCCCCGACGGAACCATCCACCTCCGCGAAAGCGACGACCCGGACGTCATCCTCCGAGCAAGCCGCGCCCAACTGGGCGCCCTCATAACCAGCTACAAGGGCAGTGGCGCACAAGCCGCCCCGGTATCCACCACTCAGAAGTGATGGAACACAAAACCGTGACCGAACTCGCCTGGCAGAAGTCGACGTACAGCCAAGAGGCCTCCTCCTGCGTCAACATCGCCACCGCCCCCGACGGAACAACCCACCTCCGCGAGAGCGACGACCCCGAGGTCGTCCTCACCACATCCCTCAGCCAACTCAGCGCACTCATACGCGCCGTCAAGGACGCATCGCGCGAGAGGTCGCTGTGAGCCAAGTACGGGGCGCTGGCCGTTAAGGATGCTTCCGCGTCGACCGACGTCGGCGCCCTCGAATGAGGAGCCCGTTCTCCGGCTGCCCTCCGGTCGGCTGGTCCGAGGGCGGGACTGCGACTTCCCGGCGCCTAGGCCCAGTTGGCGAAGTACCGAACTATCCTCGACCGCATCGAGGCCGTCGCGCTCCAGCTCGCGGCGACCCGCGACTTCATCACCACCATCCTCCGGAGCCGGTAAGCAGTGACGCCCGTACCTCGACACACCTGGCAGAAGTCCACCTTCAGCCCGGACGGCTCCGACTGTGTCTACGTCGCCACCGCCCCCGACGGAACCATCCGTCTCCGCGAGAGCGACGACCCGGACGTCATCCTTCAAGCAACCCGGGCCCAACTCGGCACGCTCGTATGCGCCGTCAAGAACAGAGGAGCCGGTGTGCGTGCCCGGCGGCGGTGACTTGCTCGGGTTCACAGGGCGATGAGCCCCGCCCCCGTCTCCCGGAACCCGCACGCCTCCAAGTAGAAGCCTCGGAGCTTGTCGTCGAAGTCGACGTGCAGCCACTCGCAGTGGGCGTCCCGCGCGCCCCGTACGGCACGGGCGACGAGCCCGGCACCGATCCTCGAAGGCGTCCGCCATACGTACGCGATCACTTGGCGATCGACTCCGCCCAGGCCGCGGCCGTGGTGACCTCCGCCCATTGGGGGAACAGTTTCTCCGTGAGGGTGCGGTGGACGTCCGGGTCCAGGTCCAGGCACGCGTCCGACAAGATCGTCAGGGGGATGTCCATGTCGTTCGCGCGGCACGCGGTGTGCAGGACTACGCCGCTGGTGGCGATGCCTGTGAGGATGAGGCGGTCGATGTCGTGGGCCCTTAGCACCAGGTCCATGTCGCTGCCCGAGAACGCGCTGGCCCGCCGCTTGGTCACCACGGTCTCGCGGGGCAGCGGCGCGACGTCGGGGTGGATCTCGCTGCCGCGGGCGCCCTCCGTGAACAGGCCCGCCTGCACGACGTTGCGGACGATCGCGGTGGGCAGGGTGGCGTCCGGTACGTCCGGGCGCAAGCCCATCACCACGTAGATCACCGGTATGCCCGCCGTCCGTGCCGCGTCGATCGCCGTGCGCAGCCGCAGGAGGTATCCGGAGCCGTCGTCCGCCAGCTCCACGACGTCCCGCTGGACGTCCATCACCAGGAGCGCGGTGTTCGTCATGTCGCCGTCCTTCCCGTCGCCTTCGCTTAGCCTCCGGGGCATGACGCTTCCAGACATGCCCGAGAGCGATGAGACAAGCACATGGGCCAGCGGTGCCGCCGGGGTTTTACGGCTGCCCTCCGGGCGGCTCGTCCGGGGGCGGGGCCTTCGGCATCCGCTGCCGGACGGGGACCTGCCCGACTTCGGGGTCTATCTGCTCGGGAAGCGGCCGCCCGAAGTGGCTTGGGAGGCGCGGTGGTTGCCCTGGCCCGACTTTCGGCTGCCCCGGGATCGGGAGCTCGCGCGGGACGTGTTGCGCGAGGTGTGGGAGCGGGCCGCCGGGGAGCGGGTCGAGGTGGCGTGCGGGGGTGGGCGCGGGCGGACCGGGACGGCCCTCGCCTGTGTTGCCGTGCTCGACGGGGTGCCTGCGGCCGAGGCCGTGTCGTATGTACGCGAGCACTACGACCGGCGTGCCGTCGAGACGCCCTGGCAGCGGCGGTACGTCCAGAGGTTCGCCCCCTAGGCCTCACGCCGGTGCCGTATGGCGTACTGATGTCAGGCGGTGGACGTCGCGCGCCGTGCCCGTCACGCCCGACAGGAAGCCCTGGGCGCGCGGCGACGCCGTATCCGTGAGCCAGGCCGGGTCGATGTCGCAGACCGCCACCTTGACCTCCGTGCCCGCCAGGGCCAGGGGCAGGGTGTGGACGACGGTCGAGGGGAAGCTGAGGATCGTACGGCCGATGGGGCCGCGGCGGGCGATGAGTTCCAGGGGGAGGTCCGGGCGGACCACCTGGAGGCCCGTCTCGACGGCGAGCCGGTGGAGTTTTTCGGAGCTTTCGCGGCGGTGCGCGAAGTAGCGGGTCGCGCCGTGGGTGCGGGAGAGGGCGATGACCGCTTCGATGTAGCGGTCCGGGTCGACCACGCCCGTCTCCACCAGCGACGTGCCGACCAGGTCGGCGCCGCGTGTGATGCGGGGTGGGCCGAAGCGTTCCCGGGTCCAGGCGAAGGCGTTGGCCGTGACCGTCACGCCGTCCGGTGCGCTGTCTATCGGCATGGAGGAGAAGACCTCCACCGTGCGCGTACCGCCCGGGGTGAGGCGGCGGCGCGCCGAGGCCGAGACCGGGGCGAAGAGCAGGTCGCGGGGGCCGGGGCGCCCGCCCTTGCGGTGCCAGCGCTGGAGGCGTTCGCCGCGGGCCAGCTGGGCGATGAACTCCATCGTGGCCGTGCCGTCGTCGACGACGACCAGGGAGCGGGCCCGGGTGATCGTGAGGAGGAGCTGTACGTAGCGGGAGAACGGGTCGCCGATGACGACCCGGTCGGCCCGCCGCAGGGCGCCCGCGAGGCCGCCCACCGTGTGGAAGGGCGCCGACGCGCCGCCGCGCGCCTCCTCCCAGCGCACTTCGACGCCCTCGTCGCGGGCGAGCTGTGCCATCCGGCGCAACTGGCCGCGCGTCATGGGGTCGTTCGGGGAGAGGACGACGACGGTGAGGCCCCCGGCCGGGCCTGTCGCGGCCGCGGCGTGCGCCCACTCCAGGACGTTCAGGAGCTGCACCGGGCTCTCCACGAAGGCGAGCGTGGAGTCCGCCCCTTCCGGGGCGGTCGTGGTGTCGGCGGCTCGGCCGACTCGGGGGCTCATCGTCGTGTGTCCGTCTCCCGTTAATGCGGGTCGCGTGTTCAGACCGCGACCGGCTCGGCGTCGGCGGCGGTCTCGGCCTCGGCCACGACGCCCGCGACGCGGCGCAGCTTCTTCATCGGGCCGAGCTCGGACTCGTAGACCTTCTTGACGCCGTCACCGAGGGACGCCTCGATGGTGCGGATGTCGCGGACCAGGCGGGTGAGGCCCTGGGGTTCCACCGACGCGGCCTGGTCGGAGCCCCACATGGCGCGGTCGAGGGTGATGTGGCGCTCGACGAACGTGGCGCCGAGGGCGACGGCGGCCAGCGTGGTCTGGAGGCCGGTCTCGTGGCCGGAGTAGCCGATCGGGACGTTCGGGTACTCGGCCTGGAGGGTGTTGATGACGCGGAGGTTGAGCTCCTCCGCCTGCGCCGGGTACGTCGACGTGGCGTGGCACATCAGGATGTTGTCGGAGCCGAGCACCTCCACCGCGTGGCGGATCTGCTTCGGGGTCGACATGCCCGTGGAGAGGATGACCGTGCGGCCCGTGGCGCGCAGGGCGCGGAGCAGCTCGTCGTCGGTGAGCGAGGCGGAGGCGACCTTGTGGGCGGGCAGGTCGAACTTCTCCAGGAAGGCGACGGCCTCGGTGTCCCACGGGGAGGCGAACCAGTCGATGCCGCGCTTGGCGCAGTGCTCGCTGATGGCCTGGTACTCGGACTCGCCGAACTCCACGCGGTGGCGGTAGTCGATGTACGTCATGCGGCCCCAGGGGGTGTCGCGCTCGATGTCCCACTGGTCGCGCGGGGTGCAGATCTCCGGGGTGCGCTTCTGGAACTTCACCGCGTCGCAGCCCGCCTCGGCGGCCACGTCGATCAGCTTGAACGCGTTCTCCAGGTCGCCGTTGTGGTTGATGCCGATCTCGCCGGTGATGTAGACGGGCTGGCCGGGACCGGCCGTCTTCGAACCGAAGCGGCGGAGGCGGGAGTTGGCACCGATGGAGGTGATGTTGCTCATGGTGGGAACAGTCCTTAATTGTGGAGGGAGTCGAGAGAGGGGCCGAGGATCCAGCTGGCGATCTCTCGGATCGCGCCCTCACCACCGGGGACGGTGGTGACCGCGCGTGCGGCGCCGCGTACGACGTCGTGGGCGCTCGCGACCGCCACGGGCCAGCCCACGAGGGCGAAGCACGGGAGGTCATTGACGTCGTTTCCGACGTAGAGCACGCGCTCGGGAGCGATGCCCTGTTCCTCGCACCACTGCTTCAGTGCGAGGTCTTTCCGGTCGATGCCGTGCAGCACGGGGAGCTTCAGCTTCCTGGCGCGCGCGGCGACGACCGGGTTCTGTTCCGTGGACAGGATCAGCATGTTCAGGCCGCTCCTGCGGAGGGCCGCGATGCCGAGTCCGTCGCCGCGGTGCACGGAGACGAACTCCCGTCCATCGGAGTCGATCAGCACCCTGTCGTCGGTCTGGGTGCCGTCGAAGTCGAGGACGACCGCGTCGATGTCGGCGGCGGTCGGGAGGGCGGCGTCGCCTTCGGGGAGGTCCGCGTCGAAGAGCGGGGCGAGCGCGCGGGCCCGGGCGAGGTCGTGCGGGTCGTCGACCTCCAGGACGCGGGCCGGGTCGGTGCGGACGGGTTCGGTGCGGCCGAAGAAGCGGTGCTTCTCGGTGCGGAAGCCCGCCGCGTCCATGGCGTAGGCGGCGCCGGTCTCCAGGAGGTCCTGGGGGCGGTCCTGGCGGCGCGGGCGGAACGATTTGTCGTGGTTGACGCCGTAGCCGCCGCGGGCGTGGGTGGAGTTGGCTGCGAGGGTCGCGGTGGTGCCGCCCACGGAGTCGGTGCGGTGCGTGCCGATGCCCGCCGCGCCGTCCTCCGTCGCGTCGTCCGCCGCGTCGCGCCAGATGAAGCCGTGGAAGGGCGCCACCGTGACGGCGGTGTCGGCGCCGTGCTCGGCGACCGCGGCGGCCACGCCGTCGACGTCCTCGGCGGTGAGGAAGGGGCTGGTGCACTGCACGAGCAGGACGACGCCCACGGTCGCGCCGTGCAGCGCCTCGTGGGCGTCCATGGCATGCAGCACGGCCGCTTCGCTGGTCGCGGTGTCCCCGGCGATCGCGGCGGGGCGCAGCACCACTTCGGCGCCGGCGTGCCGGGCGGCCTCGGCGATCACGTGGTCGTCGGTGGAGACGACGACGTCGGTGACGAGCCGGGCGGCCAGGCAGGCGCGGATGGCGCGGGCCACCAGCGGCACGCCGCCGACCGGGGCGAGGTTCTTGGCGGGGACGCCCTTGGAGCCGCCGCGGGCGGGGATGACGGCGAGCACGCGGCGGGCCTGCGTACCTGCTGGGCCGGGGTGGGACATGGGGGCTCCTTGGAGGGGACGGGGGCTCACAGCTCGCCCATCCGGCGGATGACGGGGGCCACGCGCTGCACTCCGTGGCGGTACGCGCCGCGGGCTGCGCGGCGCACGATCTGCCGTACGGGGCCGGGGTCCTTGTCGCCCGTGGGGGCGCCCGGCAGCGGTGCGCCGTCGGGGCCGAGGTGGTGGCGGGCGAGGATGCCGGGCAGGTAGCCGCCGGCCGTGCTGGGGCTGTAGTACGGCGCGAGGGGCGGGAGGCCGCCCGCGGCCGCGGTGCCGAGGAGGTCGGCGACCCGTTCCCGCGCCGCGTCGAAGGCGTTCTCGTACGCTCCGTCGGCGGCGACGCCCTGCCGTGCCAGCCACCTCTCGTCGGGCACGGGCAGGTGGCCCGCGTCGAGCTGGTCCCAGGAGGCGAGGCACCCGGATCCGGTGAAGTGGTGGTTGCCGAGCGCCTCGCGCACCCCGAGGTCGGTGAGGACGGCGGTGGGGATGCGGCGGTGCAGGGATTCGAGCGCGGCCGTGGAGCTGACGGTGACCAGTAGGTCGGTGCGGTCCAGGACCTCGCCCATGTGCCCGTACACGAGACGGCAGTTGGGCGGCAGGCCGCCGTCGAGTCGCTGCGACAGCTTCTGGTAGGGCAGCTCCTCGATGTGCGTGGTGTGCTCGCCGGGCTTGCTGCGCAGCTTGAGCAGGACCTCGCGGTCGGGGTGCAGGCGGGCGTGCTCGGCGAGGCGGCGCAGGAGGTAGGTGCGGTGCGCGGCGGTCTCGGGGACGGAGGGCTGGGCGGCGAAGACGACGGTGTAGGGGTCGTCTCCGTCGCGCCGGTCACGCTCGTCGTACGACGCTCCGCCGAGGAACGGCAGCGCGGCCTCCGTCACCGCCGACGCGTCGGCGCCCACTCCTTCGTACACGGTGCGGAACCGCTCCGCGTCCTGCCGGGAGTTGGCGAGGACGACGTCCGCGCCGTGCCGCAGGAGGAGACCGTCGGCGAGCTTCTCGTAGACGACGCCGACGTAGCCGGTGACGACGACGGAGCGGCGCGCCGGGCCGCCCGTGAGGCGGGCGTCCTGCGTGATGCGGGCGAGTCCGTGCAGGACCGCCTGGACCGCCCCGCCCACCAGGGCGAGCACGATCACGTCGGGTGCGTCCCGCTCCATCTCACGCAGGAACTCGACGGCCGTGACCTCGCGCAGCGCATCCGCGCGCACGCCCACTTCCTCGAGCTGCCGGGGCGTGGGAGTGGCCCGGCCGCGGAGCAGGAAGCCGCTGAGCCGACTGTCCGATACGATGCGGTTCGCGGTGAGAGCGCCCCATTTCCATCGCGTATCGGAGTCGGCGAGTACGGCGACCCGCAGCGGGTTTCGATGACTTCCTTGCACGTCCCAGACGCTAGGAAGGCAATTCGATTCGCGGCCCAACTCAGGTGCAACAAACGGTTAACAGCACGCCGACGAATGGCGAATCGGCCCGGGAAACGGCCTTCCGGCGGCCCGGTTAACCATTCCGCCACACGTCGTTCACCTGGCATACCGCTGCGGGTCGACCCGAATGACGGGCCGACACCTAACGTCACCCACGTGGTTAAGCTCTCCGTCATCGTGCCGTTCTACAACGTGCAGCAATACGCGCCCGACACTCTGAGGAGTCTGCGTGCGAACGCACGTGACGACTTCGAATTCATTCTCGTCGACGACTGCTCGCGCGACGAGACTCCGGACATCCTGGAGCGTGCGGCGCGCGAGCTTCCCGGCGCCGTCCACCTCCGCCATGAGAAGAACGGGGGCCTCGCGACCGCCCGCAACACGGGTCTCGACGCGGCCCGCGGCGAGTACCTGACCTTCCTGGACGGCGACGACTGGCTCGCGCCCGGGTACTACACGCAACTCGTCGACGCCATCGAGCGGTTGGGCTGCGACTTCGTACGTACCGACCATGTCCAGTGCACCGCGCGGGCCCGCAGCGTGCACCGCGTGCCGCACGGCAGGCGTGGCGTCGTGCTGAACCCGCGCGAGGTGATACTGCCCGCCGACCGCTCGACCTCCGTCGACTACGCGTACGCCTGGGCGGGCATCTACCACCGCAGGCTCGCCGACGCGGGGCTGCTCCACTTCACCGACGGTCTGCGCACCGCCGAGGACAGGCCGTGGATCTGGCGGCTGCACCGGGAGGCGGAATCCTTCGCCGCGGTCGGTCTTCTCGGTGTGTTCTACCGGCGCGGTGTCGCCTCTTCACTGACCCAGATCGGTGACGTACGCCAGCTCGATTTCATCAAGGCATTCGACCAGGTCGTACAGGAAACAGCGGCGGACCGGGACGCGGACGAACTCCTGCCGAAGGCCGTACGCACGTACTGCGCGATCATCTCCCACCATTTGGGATCCATCGAAAGGTTCGAGCCACCCGTGGCGCGGAAATTGAAGTCAATGAGTGCGGCCGCCCTGAAGCGGATGCCGCAGGGCGTTCTCGACGACGCGCTCGACTCCATGGACCTCCAGCGGGCGACGCGGCTGCGCAGGCTGCGGCGGCGTCCGGTGTCGGCGGAGGTGGCCGCGTAATGGCGACCGCAGCGGTGACTCCGACCCCGACCGCGCCCACGGCCCCCCGTACGACCCAGATCTTCCTCGCGTCCACGCTGTACGGCGTCGCGACGCTCGCCGCCGCCCTGGACGCCGACCGTTTCGACCCCGCCGACCGGCGGATCCTCCTGGTCAGCAACAACGCGGCGACGCCCGAGACGACGACGCCCCTCGACGAGATGCCGGGCTTCGAGCGGCTGCGCGGCCGGTTCGACGAGGTGCGCTCCTGGAACGAGGCCATCGCCCCTTTCCACCCGGGCGGCTGGGCCCCGCGCGGCGACGACGTCGTGCTCTGGGAGCGCTACGTACGGATGCTGTGGGACCTCGGCGACGACGACATCGAGCTGGCCGTCGAGTCCATCCAGGTCAACCCGGCGCTCGCGCTCGCGCAGATCTTCACGGGCGTTCCCGTGGACGTCTACGCCGACGGCCTGATGAGCTACGGCCCCACCCGCAACAAGATCGACCCGCTGGTCGGCACGCGTGTGCGGCGCCTGCTCCACCTGGACCTCGTCCCGGGGCTCACCCCGCTCCTGCTCACCGAGTTCGGCGTCGCCCCCGAGGTCGTACCGACCGACGCGTTCCTCGACGTACTCGGTGAACTCGCCGAGGCCGAAGAGCAGTCGCCGGAGCTTCCGGAGCTGCCGACGCTTCCGGACGGCGAGGCGCCCGTCCTCGTCCTCGGCCAGTACCTCTCCGCCCTCTCCATCCTCACCGCCGAGGAAGAGGAGGAGCTGCACATCCGCATGGTGCGCGGCGCCGCCTCGCTCGGCCACACGCACGTCGTGTTCAAGCCCCACCCCACGGCACCGGCCCGCTGGTCGCGCGCCCTGGAGAAGGAGGCGCGGACGATCGGCGTCGAGCTGACCGTGCTCGACACGCCCGTACTCGCCGAGGTGCTCTACCAGCGGATGCGGCCCGCGCTCGTCGTCGGCTGCTTCTCCACGGCGCTGCTCACGGCGTCCGCGCTGTACGGCCTGCCCGCCGCCCGCACCGGCACCGACCTCCTCCTGGAACGGCTCGCGCCCTACCAGAACAGCAACCGCGTCCCCGTCACGATCGTCGACGCGCTGCTGCCCGAGCTCACCGACGGCACGGCGGTCGCGGCGCAGGAGGCCGGTCTCGGCACCGGCGAGCTGACGAACCTCCTCAAGGCCGTCGGCTTCGCGATGCAGCCCCAGATCTATCCGCGCCTGCGCCCCGAGGCCGAGCGCTACCTCGCCCGGAACCTGGACGCCACCACCTGGCGCTACTTCAAGCGGCGCCGCCTCACCGCGCTCGCGCTGCCCGGGGCCGTCCCCTCGCAGCTCGCGTTCATCCCGCGCAACGCGGCCGTCCGGCGCGTCGCGCGCCGTGCCCGCTCCGTACAGCGCTCGCTCAAGCGGACCGCACTCGGATGACCACTCCCGGACCCACGCTCCCGAAGCTCATACCGGGCGCGGAACACGACGCTGGACACGTCTCCCGTACGGTCCCGGCCGCCGCCGCCAGCAGACCCGCCCGCGGCAGACCGCGGCTGCGCGCCCTCGACGGGCTGCGGCTCGTCGCCGCGCTGATGGTCGCCGCGTACCACTACGGCGGCCGCGACGGGGAGATCGCCGAGGCCTGGGGCAGCTCGCCCAAGGCGCAGTTCCCGACGGCCAGTGAGTGGTTCGCGTACGGCTGTCTGGGCGTGCAGATCTTCTTCGTGATCAGCGGTTTCGTCATCTGCATGAGCGGCTGGGGCAGGCCCATGCGCTCGTTCTTCGCGTCCCGCGCCTCCCGGCTGCTGCCGTCCTACTGGGCGGCGATCGTCCTGGTGACGGCGGTCTTCGCGCTGCCCGCCGTGACGTACGCGGCCGTCTCGCCCAGTGACGCGCTGGTCAACCTCACCATGCTGCAACAGCCGCTGGGCGCCGACCGCGTGCTCGGCGTGTGCTGGACGCTCTGGGCCGAGCTGCGCTTCTACGCACTCTTCGCCCTGTGCGTGGTCATGCCGGGCGCGACCCGCGCGCGGGTGGTGCTTTTCTGCGCGGTGTGGACGCTGGCCGCGGCCGTGTCGGAGGCCGCGAACGAGCCGCTCCTCGACCTGGTCCTGATGCCGGAGTACGCGCCCTTCTTCGTCGGCGGCATCGGCATCTACCTCATCCACCGCGACCGCCGCGACCTCACGGCGTGGGGCATCACGGGGGTGAGCTGGCTGATCGGCCAGCACTACGCCGTCGACCGGCTCTGGCACGCGCCGAACCCGGACTTCTTCTCGTACCGCTCCTCGGTCGCGATCATGGCGGTGGTCACGGCCGGTTTCCTGGCGGTGCTCCTGATCGCGCTCGGGCACCTCGACTGGGCGAACTGGCGCTGGCTGACCGTGGCGGGCGCGCTGACGTACCCGTTCTACCTGGTGCACGAGCACCTGGGCTGGGTGACGGTGGAGGTGCTGCACCGACACGTGGGCCTGCCGTCCTACGCGACGTTCGGCCTGACGATCGCCGCCATGCTGCTCCTCGCGTGGCTCCTGAACCGGTACGTGGAGGAGCGGCTGACCCCGCTCATCCGCAACGGCCTCAACCGGAGCCTTACCCCTCGGAATTGACGAGCGTCACCCCGATTCCCGCCACGACCGCGGCGAGACCCTCCTCGAAGCCGCGGTCGTGCGAACGGAACATCTCCTCGCCCGCCGCCGCGGCCAGCGGATACGCGGCGAGGCGCTCGGCGCGCGCCGCGAGGTCGTAGCCGTCCTCGCCGCGGTCGGGCCCCGGAGTTGTCGACTGCTCCTCGATGACGTAGCCGATCGTGTAGTTGTACGCGGTGAACCAGGCGCGCGCGGCCGGGCCCGGCGCGAATCCCGCCTCGCCGAGCGTCCGCAGATGAGCCTCCAGGGGCGCCGCGTACGACAGGTCCGTGTAGCGCGTGCCGCTGAAGACCTTGGCGCCGTCGCGGTGGCGCAGCAGGTGGGCGCGGAGGCCCCGCATCGCGGCGGTGAGCGCCACGCGCCAGTCGGGGTCCGGCGCGGACAGGAAGTCCTCGGCCATGCGCCGCATCATCTCCGTCGCCATCTCGTCGAGCAGCGCCTGCTTGTCCTTGAAGTGCCAGTACAGGGCGGGCGCCTTCACGTCGAGGCGCTGGGCGATGGCGCGCAGGGTCAGCCCTTCGAGCCCCGTCTCGTTCAGAAGGTCGAGCGCGGTGCGCGCCACTCGGGTCCGGTCCAGCTTCGTCGTAGCCACCTTGACAATTTAACACCGTTAAGCGCAAGCTTTGCGACATGGAACTTAACAACGTTAAGGACACTGGCGTACTCATCGTGGGCGCCGGTCCCACCGGTCTCGCCCTCGCCTGCGACCTGGCGCGCCGCGACGTACCCACCCTCGTCGTGGAACGCGCTCCCACCCTCTTCCCCGGCTCGCGCGGCAAGGGGCTGCAGCCCCGCACCATGGAGGTCTTCGACGACCTCGGCGTGATCGGCGCGGTCCTCGCGTCGGGCGGCCCCATGCCGGTCGGCATGGTGTGGCGGTACGGGGAGCGGCAGGGCGAGCACCGGATGTTCGACGAACCGGAGCCGACGGAGACCGCGCCGTACACCACGCCGTGGATGCTCCCCCAGTGGCGCACCCAGGAGATCCTGCTGGCGCGCCTGCGGGAGCTCGGCGGCGACGTCGTGTTCGGCGCGGAGGTGACGGAGGTGACGCAGTCCGTTCACGGCGCCGGGGGCGGGGCCGGGGCCGGGGTCACCGCCCGGCTGTCGACCGGCGCGACGGTGCGGGCGGCATACGCGGTGGCGGCGGACGGCGGCCGCTCCACCCTGCGCGGCGCGCTGGGCATCACGATGGCGGGCGAGGCCGTGGACCCGAACCCGGTCCTGGTCGCGGACGTCATCATCCCCGCTCTCGACCGCGACAACTGGCACATGTTCCCGCCCGCCGACGGCACCCGCCTCTACACGGCGATCTGCCCGCTGGCCGGCACCGAGGACTTCCAGCTGACCGCCCAGTTCCCCGCGGGGGCGACACCCGACCTCTCCCTTCGGGGCGTACGCGACCTCGTGGCCGCCCGGACGCACCTGGCCGCGGCCGACGTGCGCGAGGTGCGCTGGTCCTCGGACTTCCGGCCGCGCGCGGCGCTGGCGGACCGCTTCCGCGAGGGCCGCGTCTTCCTGGCCGGGGACGCGGCGCACGTCCACTCGCCCGCGGGCGGTCAGGGCCTGAACACGAGCGTCCAGGACGCGTACAACCTGGGCTGGAAGCTGGCCGCGGTACTCCGGCACGGGGCGCCGGACACCCTCCTCGACACGTACGAGGAGGAGCGGCTGCCCAACGCGGCCCAGATGCTGGGCCTGTCCACGCGCATCCACCGCGGCGAGGCACGCCGTGGCGCGGCCACGCGCCAGCTCGGCATCGGCTACCGCGAGGGCTCACTGGCGGCGGAGACGCGTGAGGACGTACCGGAGGACGTGGTGCGGGCGGGCGACCGGGCGCCGGACGGGCCGTACGGCACGGGGACCCTGTTCGACGCGTTCCGGGGCCCGCACTTCACGCTGCTGGCGGTGGGCACGGACGCGGAACTCCCGCCGCTGCCCCGCGAGTTGGTGCACGCCCACACGATTCCGGCGTACGAGCCCTACGGGAAGGGCCTGTTCCTGATCCGTCCCGACGGCCACGTCGGCTGGGCGGGCACGGACGCGCGGGCCGGTCTCACCGCGTACCTGGCGCGCTGCGGGATCCCCGTCACCCCTTGACCTCAAGCCTCCTTGAGGTCCTACGTTCAAGGGCATGACAGCATTCGCGTACTCGCACAGTGACCAGGACCTCGTCAACCAGCCCGTCGGCTACTGGAGTTCGGCCGCAGGCACCGCCGTCGTCCACCACATCCGCACGATGCTCGCCGAGATGGGCCTGACCCAGCCCCAGTGGTGGATCCTCAACCAGCTCCTCCAGGCCCCCGAGGGCAGACCCCGGGACGAGGTCGTGGCCGTCCTGAAGGGTTACCTGGAGGTCGGCGAGGGCGCCCTGGTGCACGACATCGACGCCCTGCACGACCGCGGCCTCGTCAGCGGCGCCCCCGGGGACGGCCTCATCACCCTCACCGACGAGGGCCGCGCCCTCCAGGCCCGCGTGGCCGAGCGCCAGAAGGCGGTCCGTGCGCAGATCCACGAGGGCATCACGGACGAGGACTACGTCCGCACGCTGAAGGTCCTCCAGCGCATGATCCACAACGTGGGGGGTTCGGCCTGGCACCACTGACGGCCGTCACACGCCCCGTCGTCACACGCCCCGTCTTCACATGCCCCGTCGTCACATGCCCCGTCGTCACACGCTGGAGATCGACAGCTTCACCGCGAACCCGAGGAACAGCGCGCCCGCCGCCGACGTGGCCCCGGCCGAGAGCCGCCTGCGGCGGCGGAAGGCGGCGGAGAGCCTCGTGCCGCTGAAGATCAGGGCGGTGAGGTAGAGGACGCTCGCGATCTGGGCGAAGGCGCCGAGCACGACGAAGGAGAGGGCGGGGTAGGCGTACCCCGGATCGACGAACTGCACGAAGAAGGCGATGAAGAACAGGATCGCCTTCGGGTTGAGCAGGCTGATCACCAGCGCCCTGCGGAACGGCCGTTCGCCCGCCGCGTCCCCCTCCTCCGGCCCCGCCGCACTCTCCGCGGTCCGCTCGCGCCGCGCCTGCCACATGCTCCACGCCGCCCGCATCATGCCGACCGCCAGCCAGGTCAGGTACCCGGCACCGGCGTACTTCACGATCCCGAAGAGCAGCGCGTTGGCCTGCAGCAACGAGGCGACACCGGCCGCCGACAGCGTCATCAGGACGGTGTCCCCGCACCAGACGCCCGCGGCGGCCGTATAACCGGTGCGGACGCCGCGGCGGGCGGCGACGGAGAGCACGTACAGCGAGTTCGGCCCCGGCAGCAGAATGATCAGGGCGAGGCCCGCGAGATACGTCGGAAGATCGGTGACACCCAGCATGGCGGGAGTGTCGCACGAGGGTGCGACATGGGGACACGCGTGTCCGTTTGACGGACAGCTGAGGAGGATCCGGTCGGGCGGCGGCCGCGATATCCGGCCCGTGACGCGTCACTCGCGGCAAACCGGGAAACACTTCGAGGAGTGTGGTGCATGGTGTCCACGGAGTCGTCTACGAACGCGGGGGCGTGATGGGCAGGGGCGCGATATCGGCCGGAGCCGTGGCGGTGCTGGTGCTGACGGCGGGGTGCAAGGCGGTCGCGGTGGACGCGGAAGGGGGGCCGAGCGGCGACGACGGCAAGCCGGGGAGGACGGCGACGCGGACGCCGGCACAGAAGCAGACGCCGATCGAGGCAGCGCGCCGGACTCCGGCGCGGACCCCGCCGAAGACACCGGCGCGGGATCCCGCGCCGCACACCCCCGCGCCCGCCCCCGAGCCCGGGAAGACGCTCATGGAAAGGGGCGACGACGGCAGACAGGTGCGGGAGCTGCAGGCCAGGCTGCGGCAGATCGGCTGGTTCGCCGAGAACCCCACCGGGACGTACGGGCCCGTCACCGCCGCCGCCGTCACCGGCTTCCAGGCCAAGCGCGGCCTGGCCCGCACGGGCGTCACGGACACCCTCACCTGGCGCAGGCTGCTCGGCATGACGCGCGAACCGACGCGGCAGGAGCTGTACGCGGGCGGCGGGATGCCCGCCGCCGCGCCGGACAAGCGCTGCCTGACCGGGCGGGTCCTGTGCATCGCCAAGAGCAGCCGCACCCTGACGTGGATGATCGACGGCAAGGCGGTGTCGACGATGGACGTACGGTTCGGGTCGCAGTACACGCCGACCCGCGAGGGCACGTTCGACGTCTACTGGAAGTCCCGGCACCACGTCTCGACGCTCTACGACACGGCCATGCCGTACGCGATGTTCTTCAGCGGCGGCCAGGCCGTGCACTTCTCGTCGGACTTCGCGGCCAGGGGGTACGCGGGCGGGTCGCACGGGTGCGTGAACGTGCGGGACGAGAAGAAGATCGCGAGCCTGTTCGCGCAGGTGCGGAACGGCGACCGGGTCGTCATCTACAAGTGAGGCGGCGTGGGCGGGATCGGGGGAACGTATCCCGCCCACGCCGGTGGCACGGAGCCGAAGGTACGGGGGGAACCCCCGGCTCGTGCGCGGGCCGATGACCAGTCGGCTCACTTCTTACTGCGTCGCGCCCTCGAAAAACGTCACACCTTTGGTGGAGGGTGTGGCAGCAGGGGTCAGGAACGAGGCTTCAGGAGAAGTACGGCAGGGCGCTGCGCGATGTCGTGGGGCCGGGGTACGGGGCGGACGGTGAGGTGACGGGCGGCACCACGCCCCCCGTGTCACCGCCCGAGCCGCCGTCGGCCTCGCCGCCGTCCTCGCCGTCGCCGCCGCCGTCCTCGCCGTCGCCGCCGCCGTCGTGGCCGCCGTCGTGACCGCCGTCACCGCCGCCCTGCCCGCCGCCCTGGCCACCGCCGCCGGGCCGTCCGCCGCCCGCGCCGCCTCCGCCGAGGACCCGGCCGCAGAATTCCTCCACCCGCTCCGGTCCCTTGGCGGCCTCCTCCAGGCGGCGGCGCTTCTTGCCCTGGAGCTCGCCGCTGCGGTAGGCGCGGCAGGCGACGACGATCTTGCGGTACCACTTGCGCGCCTCGTCGCGGCGCGGCGGCATCGTCCTGTCGCCGCTCGGCTGCCGGGGGACGTCGGTGTGCTCGTCGTTCGCCTCGGCCTCCGGCGGCGGGCTGCTCACCGGCTCCTGCGACGTGGGCGCTTCGTCGGGGGCCGTGGTCTCGTCGGGCGACAGGTCCTCGGACGGTTCGCGGGGCTCGCCGGACGGGGAGGGCAGCGTCTCTTCCGGGGTGGCTTCGGAGGACGCGGACGCGGCGGGGCCGGGGCTGCTGTGCTTGCCGAACGGCGAGGGCAGTACACCCGTCCCCGCGGCGACCGCGACGCCGCCGAGCATGCAGCCCGCGAGGGCCGCGGCGACGCCGAAGCGCACGGGTCTTCCCCAGCGGCTCGGGCGCGGACGGCCGCCCGCGCGCCCCAGTCGTACGGTCTCGCCCGCGGCGGCCTCGTGCGCGGGCGTCGCGTAGGGCGCGGTCCTGGCACTGCCGCCACGCGCGGCACCCGCCGCGCCCGCGCTCTCGGCGCGTGCGGCACGGAAGGCGGCCAACGCGGCGGCCTCACCCGGAAGTTCACCCGCCACGCCACCGGCCGAACCAGCCGACGAAGAGGAGGAGGAAGGGGAAGAGGGAGAGGGAGAGGGAGAGGGAGCAGAGGAGGAGGAAGCAGAGGAAACCGCCCCCTGCTCGCCCGCACGGTTCAGCGCCGAAAGCGCCCGCGCGAGCCGCTCGGCCTGCACGTGCACGCCCGCGTCCGCCTCCGTGCGTGCCTCCGCCCCCGCCTTCGCGTTCGCATTCGCCTCCGCGTTCGCGTTCGCGGAAGAATCGATGCCTCCGAGGGGCTCCCCGCGCAGCAGACGCTCCGCCGCGTCGCGGTCCAGCCACTTGTGGTGCTCGTCGGCCATCACATGTCCTTCTGCGTCCGCGTACGCGATTGCGTCACACCGGCGGACGTCACCGCGCACCCACGCGGCTCCCTCTGTGGCGGTACGGCGCCCAGCGCCTCCATGGGGTCGGCCCCCTCCGGACCGAGAAGTTCCGCGAGCCGCTTGAGGCCGCGGTGCGCGGCCGTGCGGACGGCTCCGGGGCGCTTGCCGAGGGTCTGCGCCGCGGTCTTCGCGTCGAGACCGACGACGACGCGGAGCACGACGGCCTCGGCCTGATCCTGCGGGAGCTGCGCGATGAGGGCCAGCGCCTCACTGGTGGCGAGGGACTCCATCGCCTCGCCCGCGGTGTCCGCCTCCCCCGGCTTCCCGGTCAGCTCGGACTCGTCGCCGCCCACCGCGGGGCGACGGCCCCGCATCCGTATGTGATCGAGGGCGCGGTTGCGCGCTATGCGCGCCGCCCAGCCCCGGAACCGGTCCGCGTCGCCGCTGAACCGGTCGAGATCGCGCGCTATCTGCAGCCAGGCCTCGGAGGCGACGTCCTCTGCGTCCGGGTCGGCGACCAGCGTGCGTACGTACCCCAACAGCCGTGGGTGCACGGCGCGGTACACAGTACGGAACGCGGTCTCGTCCCCGTCCTGCGCCGCAAGCACCGCGGCGGTCAGCTCCGCGTCGTCCCCCAGCACTCTCTCAATCCTGCCACTCGGAGATCTGCGCCCGGCCCCGGCGCGAACCAGCACGCTACGGGCTCGGGCGGCCCTACGTCCATGTTTGTACAACGCGCAACTAGCGGGTGACAGAACGCGGTGTGACAGAAAACGCACGCGCGGCGCTGAAGAGAGTACGGGCCGCACGCGGTTCGTACCGTGTACCGGCCGGGGCCTCTCCTGTGGGGGGTGGCGGCCCCGGCCGGCTCGGTTCACTCCGTCACCGCGGACCCTCCAGCCCCTCCCCCAGCCTCCGCAACCCCCGATGCGCGGCCGTCCGTACGGCGCCGGGGCGTTTGCCGAGGACTTGGGCCGCCGATGTCGCGTCCAGGCCGATGATCACGCGGAGCAGGACCGCCTCCGCCTGGTCGCGGGGCAGGGCGGCGATCAGGGACAGGACCCGTTCCGTGGAGATCGACTCAAGGGCTGACGCCGACGTGCTTGCGGGGGCCGGGAGTTCGAGGAGTTCCTGGTCGAACGGGACCGGGCGCGGGCGGGTCTTCAGGCGGCGCAGGTGGTCGAAGGCCCGGTGGCGGGCGATCGTCGCGGTCCAGCCGCGGAAGCCCGCCCCGTCCCCGCGGAACCGTCCGAGGTCCCTCGCGATCTCCAGCCACGCCTCGGCGGCGACGTCCTCCGCCGTCTCGCCGTCCGTGCCGACGAGCCCGCGCAGATAGCCGACGAGCCCCGGCTGGACCAGGCGGTACGCGACCGCGAACGCCGCCTCGTCGCCCTCCTGGGCCGCCGCGACGGCCCTGCCCAGCTCCGCGTCGTGCGCCTGTGCTCGACGGGGTCCCCCACCCTGGCCCAACCCGCTCCCATCCGGCCCGCCCGGGCACCGGTCGGCGCGCCCGTGCCTTCACGGTCGACTGCGCCGGGGAGAGCGGAAATGTCACAGCGGGCGGTGTCCGTCAGGGGCTCGCGGGGAGCGGGCGGCGGGGTCAGACCTCGAAGAGGCCGCCGCCGCCCGGGCCGACCTCCGAGATGTCGAGCGTCTCGGCGGCCGCCGGGGCCACCGCGGAGACCGGTTCGCCGTACTCGGACATCCGCATCGTCATGATCTCGCCGTTCTCCTCCGCCTCGAAGCCGACGAGGTACGGCTTGCCCTTCGCCGCCACGTACACCGACGTCTTGTCCCCCTCCTTGTCCTCGACGAGCGGGATGACGGCCTTACCGTGCCGCCGGGTCTCGGGGAGGGCCTTGATGACGTCGTCGGGGCCCGGACTCCCGGGCATCGCGTGGGTGAACTTGTCGAGGTCGCAGCTGTTCACGGGCATCACACGCCGCGCGCCCCCGCCCGGCCCCGTCGGTATCTTCAGGTACTTTCCGCTCGCCAGCGCCGTCCGCTCCCGGACCCGCGCCGCGGTCTCGGGGCCGCGGCCCGCCGCCATCCGCCGGATCTCCGCGAGCGCCGATTCGCTGAACCGTACATACGTGGAGCCGCCCGCGATCATGATGAGGTCGCCGCGCTGCGCGGGGCCAGCGTCGAAGGTCCCCGTGCAGTTGCTCTCGCGGTCCACGTGGAGCGAGACCTTCTGGTGGCCCTTCGGGGTGTTCATCTCGACGGCGATGCGGACGGATTCCGTGTCCCGGAACAGCGTCATCGCCTCGGTCGCGAGCTCCCTGCCGCGCTTCTCGTCCTCAGGCACGAGCTCTTCGAGGCTGCCTCCGGCGTACGTCACCTCGCGGTCCGTGCCGCAGGACGCGAGTCCACCCACGGCCGCGCTCACCGCGACGGCGCAGACCGCGGTCCTGCGCAGCCGCCCTCCGGCCGCCCGCGCCCCGGTCCGCACTCGCTTCCCCACCCGTTCCCCCACTTCAAGCCCCACCCGCATCAGCACACACGTATCAGCACACACAACTCTCACATGGTCCAGCGCACCGGCCCGGCCACGTGTCACTACTGAGGCGTGCGGGATAGATCACGCGACAAATCGCCCGCGGCACTACAACCCTTTGCCCTCTCGATCAGTCGTAGGGACTCGCTGTGTTCACCTGAATTTCGCTGAGGGGTGGGGCAATTGAGCCCGCGCAAACCGCGTCAAAAGGCGCGTACCACGCATGCGTACCGACCGCTGAGTCTCAAGCGCAGGGCGTGGCTGACGATCGGGGCCGTCGCACTGAGCGGCGCGGGTGCGGTGACGTACGCGATGGCCGGCCCGGGCGACGGCGAGGGCCCCGGCGTCGACCCGCGCGCCCAGCGGCCGTCGAGCGTGCACGATCTCCCGCTGGAGGCCGACGGCGCGACGAAGCGGGGACTGCCGCGCACGTCCACCGAACTGTTCTCCCTCCTCGGCGTCTCGTGGAGCGGGGCGCGCGAGGAGCTGTCGGGCACGGCGCAGGTGCGTACGCGTGCCGTCGGCTCCGAGGCGTGGAGCGCCTGGCGTGCCCTCGACCTGGAGACGCATCCCGTGGGGCAGGGCGAGAAGGGCGGAAAGGGTGAGGGCGGCGCGCGTGCCGCGTCCGGACCGCTCTGGGTCGGTCCTTCCGACGGCGTCGAGGTCCGCGTCGTCGCCGCCGACGGGTCGGCGGGCGCCGAGCTGCCCGAGGGGCTCGAAGTCAACCTCGTGGACCCGGGCGTGACGGCCAAGGAGGCGAAGAACCCGGCGCTCGACGGCGGCACCGGCGCCGCCCGGACAGCAGGTGGAAAGTCCGCCCAAGGCACCGCCCGAGGCACCGCCCAGGGCACCGCCATGGCTCCCGCGGCCTTCGCCGCCGCCCCCTCGGACCCCACGGACCCGACCGGCGCCCCGCCGTCCCCCGCGGAACCCGACCCCACCCCAACCAAGCCGACGGCCCCGCCGTCGACGGTCACCAAGCCGCCCGTGATCGGCCGCGCGGCCTGGGGCGCCGATGAGTCCGAGGTCAAGGGCCCGCCGGAGTACATCGAGAAGGTCAAGGCGGTCTTCGTCCACCACACGGTCGGCTCGAACGACTACAGCTGCGCCGAGTCCCCGTCACTGGTGCGCGGCATCATGACGTACCACCTGGAGACCGAGCACTGGAACGACCTCGGCTACAACTTCCTGGTGGACAAGTGCGGCCAGGTCTTCGAGGGCCGCGCGGGCGGCGTCGACCTGCCCGTCCGCGGCGCGCACACCGACGGCTTCGACGGTGACTCGGCCGGCATCGCCGTCCTCGGCGACTTCGAGGGGGACCCGGCGACGGACAAGCCCGCGGGCAGGCCGAGCCGCGCCGCCCTGGAGTCGGTGGCGCGCGTGGCGGCGTGGAAGCTCGGCCAGTACGGCGGCGACCCGGCCGGCAAGGTCACGCTGACCGCGGCCGGAGACACCGGCGTGTGGAAGAAGGGCGACCAGGCGTCGCTGAACACCATCTCCGGGCACAAGGACGGTCACGCGACGCTCTGCCCCGGCAAGAACCTGTACGCGAAGCTCGGTGAGATACGCCGCTACGCGAGCAGCGCGGGCCGCAACTCCGCCGTACCGACCGCCGACTACAACCGCGACGGCATCACGGACCTGATCGCGGGCACCCCGAAGGCGTCCTCGAACCGCGGCCGCGTGACGGTCGTCCCCGGCGGGCTCGGCGGGCCGGTCGGCGCTTCGCGGATCTCCCTGACGCAGGCGAGCGAGGGCGTCCCCGGCGCCTCCGAGACCGGCGACGACTGGGGCGCTTCCACCGCGTGGGGCGACCTGAACGCGGACGGGTACGCCGACCTCGTCATCGGTGCCCCGGGCGAGGACGACACGTCCAACAAGGACCGCGGCGCGGTCACCATGCTGTACGGGCCGACGTTCACGTCCGGCACCGACATGCAGCTCTCGCCCGACTTCCACTACCCCGGCGCCCGGTTCGGCGCCGCGGTCGCGTCCGGCGACTTCAACGCGGACGGCAAGGCGGACGTGTTCGCCGCGTCGACGGGCACCGGCGGCTCGTGGGCCGCGCGGCTCGACGCGGAACACGAGTCGGGCGGCAGCCTCACCCCGGGCGACACGGCCGTCGCGTACCCCGACGCCGCGTCCGGCGACTTCAACCGCGACGGGTACGCGGACGTCGCGCTGACCTACCGCGACCAGGCGGGCAAGGGCAAGGTCGCCTGGTTCAGGGGCGGCCGCTCGGGCCTCAGCCGGGTCGGCGTGCTCTCCGTACCCGGTGGCCGCTCGGTCGCCGTGGGCGACGTCAACGGCAACGGCTACGACGACCTGGTCATCGGCCAGCCGTACACCGCCGAGTCGGGCGCCCACGCGGGCGGCCAGGTCACGGTGGTCCCGGGTACGTCGACGGGCTTCACCACGACGGGCATGAAGACGGTCCACCAGGCGACGTCCGGGGTTCCCGGCGCCGCCGAGTCGGGCGACGCGATGGGCTGGTCGGTCGCGGCGGGCGACTACGACCTCGACGGCTACGCGGACGTCCTGACGGGCACCCCGGGCGAGGACATCACCCGCGCCGACAAGAACCGCGCGGACGCGGGCACTTCGCTGCTCCTGAAGGGTTCCGCGTCCGGTCCGACCGGCACGGGCGCGAAGGCCTTCTCGCAGGACGAGCCCGACGTCCCCGGCTCCACCGAGGCGGGCGACCGTCTCGGCTCCTCGGTGACGCTGGCCGACCTGTCCGGCACCGGCCGCGCCGACCTGGCGATCGGTGTCGAGGGCGAGGACGCGGGCGACGGCACGATCCTCCAGCTGGACAGCGGGAGTTCGGGCGTTCCCGGCGCGAGCGGGGTCTACTACGGGCGTACGCTCCTGGGCACTCCGGCGGGCGCCAAGCTGGGCCAGTCACTGACGCCGTAGCGTCGCCGTGGCCGCTCGTGCGCCGCTCTCCGGGTTCGCGCCCGGGGAGCGGCGCCTCACGTCCTTCACGTATCGCTGGGCACCCTGCAGTCCTGCGGCTGGGGCTTGCCCTTGGGCCAGCCGATGCCGACGAGCCTCAGCTTCTCCGTACGGGGATCGAGTTCGACGACGGCCACGGGCTTGTCGTAGGCGTTGCCCGCGTTGGTCAGACAGATCCAGCCGCTGGTCCCGCGGACGCGGTTGACCGCTTCGAGGCGCTGCCACATGTCGGAGACCCGCTTCAGGGGCGGCACCGTGCCCTCGGTCTGGGCGTTGGCGAGCACCACCGCCTTGGCGATCGTGCGCGTGCCGTCGTACACGAGCATGGTGCGGGAGTCCTCCAGGGGCACGGGCCCGATGTCCCCGGCGCTGCCCCTGTCGATCAGCGCGTCCAGCTTGTTCAGCTCGGCCTGGGGTTCGGTGAGGTAGGCGCGGCGGTCCTCCGCTCCCTTCTTGCCGCGCAGCTCGTGCTTCCAGGCGTCGGGGTGACCGGGCGCCGCGTACTGCACCGTGACGAGGGGTTCCTTGCCGCCGCCGCGCAGCCGGTCCCAGTCGCCGTCCTTCATGTAGCGGTTGAGCGTGGCCGCGCCGGAGCCGCTGACGATCGTGTACTTCTTGCCGCGGCACTGCACGTCGGCCAGCTTCAGGGCGAAGAGCCGAAGGTGGACGGGGCGTCCTGCGAAGTAGACGTAGTTCGCACTGGACTGGCAGATGTTCTGGGCAATGAGGGTGAAGTCGTTGCCCGTGTCGCCGGGGTCGGTGATGGACGGCGACTCGAAGGGCTGGACCTTGGGTCCGGGCGGCCCGTCCTCGTCGCGGCCGAAGGCTTCGGCGAGCGAGTTGTTGTAGATGTCGTGGGGGCGCATGTCCCGCACGAGTACGGTCTGTTCGTCCCTGAGCCTGCCGTGGAAGCTGGCCAGCGCGTCGGCCTGCTGGCGGTTGGTGGGGATGATGCGGGCGAGGCCGGGATAGGGGGCCTCTTCGCCCCGCTCGGGGTTGGCGAGTTCGTCCGCGCTGACGCGGCTCGCGAGGACCGGGATGTGCAGTTCCTTGGTCAGGCGCGCGATGGCCTTCTTCGTCGCGTCCAGGCTGAGGTTGAAGCCCGTGACGGCGCGGAGGTTGTCCTCCTTGTCGGCCGCCATCTCCGCCAGCCGGTCGACGACGCGCTCCTGTTGGGCGTACGAGTCACCGGGGTTGGCGAGGACGAGCCGCAGCAGCGGGGTGTTCTCGTCGCGGTTGGCCCGGTACTGGGCCAGGTAGGCGCCCTGGATCTCGCTGCGGAGCTGTATGCGTTCGGCGTCGATGTCGGGTTGGAGGGGCAGCATCAGGGCGACGGTGACGTGCGGTTTGTCGCCGACGAACTCCTCGTTCTCCTTGGCGATGGCCCGGGCCACCTTGTCGATCTCCGGGGTCCCGAAGGCGTAGCCGGTGCCGTTGACGCCGATGCACTCGTCCCCGTGCTTCTCGACGCCCGTGGCGCAGCTGTCGGGTTCGCCGATCTCGGGCATGAACCCGTACGCGAGCACGCCCACGGCCACGAGGCCGAGCAGCGTGAGGATCCTGCGCAGCCAGTTGGCCAAGAACGTGTTGTACAGCCAGTTCCCGAACTGCCTCAACGCTGCCCTCCTTCTCGGTGGATCGCTCGGCCGTCCGAATCCGGTCAGCCGAAGCCGATGTGTTCCGTGCACACGCACCGCTTCAGCGGCTGCTTGTCCTCGGCCCGGTCCCCCCAGTCGCGGGCCATGCGGATGAGAAGGGCGGCCCCGTCCGCCGCCCGCGCCACGTCGGCCCCTTCGGGCCCCTGGTGGCGCACGGCCTCGTCGGCGATCCGGGCCAGCTCCTCGCTGAGCTCGCGCAGGGGTCCGCGCAGGACGCCGGGCACGATCTCCTCCAGCGGCTGCGTCCGGTCCTCCGTGAGCCACACGGCGTGCAGGAGCCGGTCGACCTGGCGCCGCAGGGTGTCGCCGCGCACCTGCGTCTCGCCGAGGGCACGCGCGTACCGGTCGTCGTCCGCGCCGATCAGGGCGGCGTCCGCGATGGCGAGGAGCTCCTCGCACCACTCGTCGACGGGGCGGGTGCGGAAGGCGTCCGCCAGGTAGCGGGTGACGAGGTCCGCGCCGTCGGAGGCGAGGAGGTGGTGCATCCGGTGGGCGGCGGCGGTGACGAACAGGGCGTCGGGGTGGCGGTCGCCGAGGTCGCGGTAGTGGCCCTGGAGCAGCGCGTGGTCGGCGTGCCAGGCGGCTCCCCGCTCGCGCAGCCGGTACAGGCGGCGTGTGAGGAGGCGGCGCAGGCCGAGGTCGCCGATGAAGTGCCGGGGGCAGCGGGGCCAGCCGGTGTCCTCCAGGAGTTCGGCGATGCGGTAGGCGTTCAGCTGCTCGGTGCGGCCTTCCTGGACCGCGCGCATCAGCGTCTGGGCGCACTCCACGTCGTGCGCGACGGACAGGTGGGTGAGCAGGTCCAGCCAGTGGCTGCGGTGTTCCGGTGGGAGTTCCTCGGGGCGTTGGCGGTCGATGAGTTCGTCGACGAGTACGTCGGCCACCGGGCGGTCGGCGACGGGGCGGCCCTGCTCGTCCTCGCCCGCGCGGACCCGGGCGTCCAGGATCGCCCAGTCCGTGCACTGTTCGGGCGTCGGGAAGGCGGTGGCCGCGGCGGCCTCGCCGAGCCGGGTCACGAACCGCGGCCTGCCGCCGCTCAGCCGGTGCACACCGCTGTGGATACGGAGCCGGACGGCGTTGTCGGGCTGCTCGTGGCCGCCCCGCAGCCGGCCGATCTCGTCCTTCTGCCCGTCGCGGGTGAGCACGGGCATGCGTACGAGGAGGACGCCGCGCCACAGGGGCGCGTGGTCGGGGACGCCGCCCGGCGGACGGCTCCACGCGGGGAGCGTCCCGGTGAAGGGCTGCCAGGTCGCCATGGAGTCGTGGCTGCTGCCGGCGCGGTGGAGGAAGCGGCCGCCGTCCTCGCGCCGGGCCGTCGCGAAGACGACGAGGCGGTCGTGGTGCCCGCGCTCGCGGTCCTCCAGGGTGGGTTTCACCAGGCGCCGTCCCAGGGCGCCGTCCGCGTGGTCGAGGAGCAGGGCGGGGCGTCCCACGCGTGTGATGCGGCCGCGCACCCCGTGGTAGGCGGCGTCGATGTCCTGCCGCAGCGCGCGGAACAGGAAGCCCTCGGCGATCCTGCGCGCCTCGCCGCCCTGCTGGAAGTCCTCGCCGAGCGCCCGCAGTCCGGCCTGCGGGTGGCCGCCCGCGCCGGGGTACTCGCCGTAGCAGTCGGCGAGTGCCGCCCTGCCCTCCGTGGAGACGCGGGCGAAGAGACCGTCGAGCAGCGCGTTGAGGAAGGGCCCGGCGAGAGGGGTGGTGACGAGCCCCGCCAGGTATCCCGCGTAGTTCCTGGCCGTGCCTTTCAGTACCCCGCGCCAGAAGGAGCCGGGCGGCAGGATCCCGTCGAGCCGCCCCACCTCGTCCACCAGGGGCGCGGCGCGGGCGAGCCGGTCGCTGGCCGCGACGGCCGCGAGTCCGGCGTACAGCCGCGGCACGACGATCCTTCCTCCGTCACCGCGCCAGTCGCCGTACTGGAGCGCGATCTTGCGCAGCACTTCGGTGACTTCCGAGCGGCTGCCGGGGGCCTCCTCGGCCAGTTCCCGTGCGTCGGTCTGGGCGCAGTCCAGGTACGCGGTGGGCACGCGCGGCCCGAACCGCGTCCGTATGCAGCGCAGCAGCCGTCCCTTGCCCATGCCGGGCCCGCCGACGAGCAGCACGACGGGCAGGTCGGTGCCTTCGCCGTAGAGCAGCTCCCGCTTGCGCCCGGCCGCGGTCTTCCCGAGCAGCCGGGCGATCAGGCCGCCGTCGTCCAGCAGCTCGTCGAATCCGAGTTCGTCAGGCACGGGCCTCTCCCTGGCCGGGGCGGCCGGTCGACGAGTGAAGGGCCGTCAGATTAGCTGCGGCACAGGCCATTCGGTGAGACTTCACCACTCCTCGACCGAAGTCACCACCCGCCCCACGGCCTCGCCCACGGTCTCCAGCGGGAATCGAGGAAACATGGACGCCCCGCCACAACAATCCCAGCCATGGCGCGAATCTTCCGCCATGGCGGAAAGCGTCCGCCACATTCGGGCCACCCTGTGGCCCTGCTGACAGAATGGGACACCCCATGGCCAGATCCACGTTCACCCGTGTCGCCGTGATCGGCGCGTGCGCCGCCACCCTGTTCGCCGTCTCCTCGGGCCCGGCCCTGGCCGCCGACGTCCGCGTCAGCGACAAGACGATCAAACTCCCCGACGGCCGCGGCTACATGAAGTTCCACGACGACGGTGACGTCTTCGAGATCTGCGACACGAAAGCGGACGGCAACGGGGTCACCGGCACCCTGAAGAAGCAGTACGTGGCCGGAAACATCTCCACGCTGTGGACCGACGGCGACGGCGGCGACAACGGCTGTGACAAGCACCCGTACAACGTCGGCAACGACGGCTGGTACCAGATGACGCTGAAGTGGAACGGTGGCGGGGCGACGGTCACGTCGGAGTGGTTCAACGAGTAAGGGCTACGTTCAACGAGTAGGCGCTACGTGCGACGAGTAGGCCCTACGCCACACAGGCACAACCCGTACGCGCGGATGCCGTGAAGCCCCCCGCCGCGTCCGGTGGGGGCGCCAACTGCCGTGCCAGGCGCAGGATTCCGCGCCGAGAGGCCGCCCGCACCGCGCCGGGCCGTTTGCCGAGGACCCGCGCGGCGGACGGCCCGTCCAGCCCCATGACCACCCGCAGCAGGACCGCCTCGCCCTGGTCGGGCGGCAGGGCCGCGACCATGCGCAGCACATGCTCCGTCGACAGCGTCTCCAAGGCGCCGGTGGCGGTGTCGTCCAGGGCCGGGATGTCGAGCACCTCCTGCTCGATCAGCGTGGCGCGGGGCCTGCTGCGGGCCCGTCGCAGATGGTCGATGGCGCGATGGCGGGCGATGGTCGCCGCCCAGCGGCGGAAGTCGGCGCCGCTCCCCCGGAACCGGTCCAGGTCGCGCACGATCTGCAGCCAGGCCTCCGAGGCCACGTCTTCCGCGTCGTCGCGTACGAGTCCGCGCACATGTCCGAGAAGCCCGGGATGAACGCGCCGATAGACGAAGGCAAAAGCGGTTTCGTCTCCCTCCCGTGCTGCTCCCAGAGCCCGCGTCAGCTCCTCGTCGCTAGCGCCTGAACGGCGATGTGCCCCACCCTGCGCCACGCTCTCCTCTTAACCCCGCCGACACCGCGCACCGCGCCCGTGCCCTGTCTGCGCCCAAGATTCCCGCGCCCTGCGGCCAACTGTGCCGCAGCCCCCAATAATTCAAGAAGTCTCAATAAGCCGTCCGCAGGCCCACAGCGCCGACTTCACGCCACATGGCGCACACGGCCCGGCAAGGTGAGGTAAAAGGTCTGGAGCGAGGCTTCGGAACCATCCGTTCCGCCCCGCTCAAGGCAATTGACGACCTTCCCCAGCGGATTCCACACCCTTCCGTCCGGCATCCGGACACCGACGGACTGCCCGAAGAATTTCCGCTGTTCGGGGTCGAAGTCGACCCAGACGGCGCCGGCGCGGCACACGAGGACTTCCCCGAGATAGGCGCCGAGCCCGAAGAGCGTCCCGGCGATCTCGCTCCGCGGCCTGCCGCCCTTGCGGAGGCCGTCGATGAGGAAGTCGACGATGCGGAGGCTGGCGACGGAGAAATCGAGGGGCAGCCGATTCCGAGCGGCCACATGAGCGACAAACCCACGGGCCTGCCCCCGCATCTCCCCGGCACCGACGGCCTGTCTATGCCCGCCCTCTCCGCCCATGACCCCACCCCTTCACCTCAGCAGCCGAGAGCGCACAGCGCACCCTCAAATTGACAAGCGATAACCCTCGCTCCACCGCTACGGCTCCCCGGCGTGGCCATTCTCACGAAATCAAAGCGCCGATCACCACAACCATCGTGCCGACTCGAACGTCATGCCCTGGACTGCTCGGCGCACGCGGATGTCCGCTATATCCGCAGCCTGGTATCCGGCCTCGGCGGTGTTGTATAACCAGCCCGATTCATCCAGGGGTGGGAGAACATGCAGACCGAGAACGTGACTGAAAACGTGCCGGAGGGAAGAGAGAACGACGGCTTGGGGGAAGTCGTCATTCCGGAGGATCCGAACGACCCGACGGTGGTCGGTGAGATATCGAACCGTCGGGTGCTGGCCGTGGGCGGGGTGCTGTTCGCCATCTGTGCCGGGTTCGTCTTCTACGGCTTCGTCGGCGGGGACGAGCCGGAGCGGCGTCCCGTTCCCACGGCCTCCGTGACGTACCGCGTCACCGGCACGGGAACCGCCGACGTCTCGTACGTCGCGGAGGGGGCCGCGGGCGGCGACGGCGTCGAGGCGCGGGTCGATCTGCCGTGGCGGAAGACCGTACGCGTCCCGCTCGGCACGGACCCCGCCCTCAGCATCCGGCTCGGCGAGCGGGGCGGCGAGGCGAGCTGCGCCCTGTCCGTCCGCGGGGAGCACCGGCAACGCGCCACCGCGTTCGGCGCCCACGGACGCGCCACCTGCACCACGGAGCTGCCCGCGAAGGGCTGAGGGCGGTTCTCAGTGGCGTGCCCGCGCCCGGCGCGACACCACCGCCCGCAGTACGCGCCGTCCCTCCATGGACACGTCCAGGGCCTGCCGCAGTCCGCCCACCGGACCCGCGCCCTTGTTGGCGAGGAGTTCGAGGATCCGTACCTGGCGGCGGAGTTCGGCCGCCACCAGCGGGGACGTCAGGGTGGACGCGGTGTCCGTGCCGTCGGCGGGTGCGGTGTCGAGGAGGCGGTGGACCTGGAGCGCGGCGACGGAGCAGCCGTCGGCCCACTCCCGGATCTCGGCGCCGGAGGGCCCGGCGGGGACCGCGTCGAGCATGCGCCGGGTCAGCGTGGCTGCCTCGTGGGACGCCCCGGAGCCGGACGCCGGGCCGCCCTCATCGGCACCGGTGCCGGTGCCGAGCGCGGAGCGCGCCTCGGCCAGCGGGGCGCGCCAGTCGCCGCCCTCCGCGAGCCTCGCCCACAGCGGCCGCAGCACGTCGTCGTCGCCGCCGAGCACCGGCACGCACCGGTCGAGGCAGGCGAGCCCGCTCGCCGCCAGGCCCCTCTCGTCGGCCTGCGCGATCAGCTCCACCAGGCTCATGCTGTACGTCTCCCCCGTCACGGATCTTGCGTTGCCCCTTACTGCGTGCGCCGTCCCGGGAACGTCACTGGGGCACGACGCCGAGCCGGTCGAGGAAGCGGAAGAAGAGTTCCTCCGCGGAGGGTTCGGCGTCCGCGTTCAGTACGTCGAGCAGCGGGCCCGGGGGAACCGTCCTGCCCGACTCCGCGGCCCAGGCCACCGCACGCTGGGCGGCGTCGCGCGGCTCCAGGAAGTAGTCGTCGAGGGTCAGTTCGGTGCCGCCGATGTACCCCGCCATCGCGCGCCGCGCCAGGCACGTCGTCCACGCACCGCTCTCGGGCGCCGCCGCCTCGATGATCACGCAGGAGCTGTCCATGACGTATCCGAAGAGTGCCGGTGCGCCCGACTCGCGGGCCAGCGTGTTCATGTTGCCGACGTCGCGCGCGCCGTCGCCGTCGCTGCCGTCGCTGCCCGGCACTTCCCACACCTGCCACCCGTCGGGCCGCCGGTCCAGGAGGCTCAGTTCGTCGCGCAGGCCCTCCACCGCCGCGAGCTCCACGAGTGGCCGCTCGCTTCTGCCGATGACGTAGTACCCCCAGTAGCCCATGCCGCGCCCCCGCCCTGTTCCGCACGCCCCGTACCGCAATCTTGTCGTTCCCGGCCGAATACACCACAGATACAGGCAAGTTCGCTACCGGAAGTAAAAAATGAGGGCGGTCGGGCCGGGGATCGACCCGCGTCAGCGGAGCCCGTCCGCGAGCTTCACGAAGTCGTTCCAGGCCAGCGCCGGTTTCCTGGGGTCCCAGAGCTTCTGCACGGTGGCGCGCAGCGGCATGCGGATGCCCGCCGCCACCTGCTCCTGGGTCTGCGCGTCCGCCAGGTCGCCCCAGACCGCGAACGTGCCGCCGAGGATCTGGTCGTCGTACCGCTCACTCACGGGCTTCGTGCCGCGGACGACCAGCGGGGTCCAGCTCTCGTAGATCCGCTGACCGGTCGGGTAGCGGAAGGTCTGGGGCTGGCCGAGGACGTAGTAGAGGTACTCGTCGTTGTAGTTGACGAGCTTGCGGCCCGCCTTCAGGTACGCGTCGGGCTCGCGTGCGCCGATCTCCTTGCCGGTCCAGTAGGCGACTTCGAGGTCGTCGGCGGCCTCGGTGGTGCCGCCCCCGAAGAACCCGTCGTTCCAGGCCTTCAGCTTCTTGCCGGAGGGGCGCACGGTGTCGGCCCGGTCGTTGAGCCAGCCCGTGGCCAGGTCCTGGACGCGTCCGCCGGCGCCGTAGCGCTCGCGGGCCGCGGCGGCCAGCTGCGGGTAGGACGCCTCGGGGTTCTTGGCGGTGAGGGCGAGGTATTCATCGGCGCCGAGGTGCCAGTACGCGCCGGGGAACAGTTCGGCGTACTCCTTGAGGAGGTCGTCGACGATCTTCGCCGCCTCCGGCTTCGAGATGTCGACCGCACCGCGTGTGACCGTGCCCCGCGCGCTGCGGAGCTGGAGGGAGGGATGCTCGCGGATGACCGCGCCGAGGTGTCCGGGGGAGTCGATCTCCGGGACGACGGTGATGTGGCGGCTCGCGGCCAGCTTCAGGAGGCCGCGGACCTGGTCCTTGGTGAGGTGGTCGGAGGAGACGATCTCGGGGTGCGAGTCCGACTCGATGCGGAACGCCTGGTCGTCGGAGAAGTGCAGGCCGAGCTGGTTGTACTTCAGATCGCCGAGGTCGCGTATGCGGTCCTCGAGCCACTTCAGGTCGAAGTGCTTCCTGGCTATGTCGATCATGAAGCCGCGCTGCGGTTTGGCCGGGCGGTCCCGTACGACGCCCTCGGGGGCGGTCCTGCCGCCGCTCACCGCCTGCTTGAGGGTGCGGGTCCCGTAGAAGACACCGGCCTCGGCGGGCGCGGCTATCCGCACCTGCTCGCCCTTGACGGTCAGGGTGTACGACTCGGCGCCGCCCTTGCCCTTGTCGCCGCCCTTGTCCTTGCCCTCGTCGCCGTCGGTCAGCGTCAGCTGTACGTCGCCCTTGCGGGGGTCGGACTCTCCCCCATACGTCAGTTTCAGCTCGTCCGCGAGCAGCTTCGCCTCGTCGGCCAGGTCGCCGTCACCGACCACGACCCGCCCCTTGCCCTCGGCGGGTCGCCAGCCGGGGCCGCGCGCCGCGGTGTGCTCGCGCACGGCGGGGATGGTGGCCGGGGCCTTGGAGAGGGCGTAGCTCTTGGTGGGGCTCGTGGAGGGCGCGGCGGCGGACCTGCCGCCCGAAGGCGCCGTGCCGTCGGTGCCCGTGCCGTCGCCGCCGGGCCAGAACCCGACGGCCAGCACCACCGCCCCCACGACGGCGACACCGCCCGCCGCGGCGACGGGGCCGCGCCTCACCGGTCACCTCGCCGCGCCGATTCTGAAGTCAAAGACGAGTCCAGAGTCAGAGCCATACCGCCACGCTACGACGCGCCGTCACATGCGGCTCGTCCACATCGTGACGCCAAACTCTCCCATTCGGGTGAAATTCGCTCACCCGTCGGACAATCGACAGCACGCCTCGCTACCGTTATGACACCCCCACACCCGCATTGCCCCACCCCTGCCGCCCCCTGCCCAGGAGCGCACGCTGCACCCGCACCAGTTGAACTCCGCCACGCCGGACGCGGCCGTAGCCGCCCTGCTCACCTGCTGCGGCAGCCACCGCTGGGCCCGCCGTATCGCCGCCCACCGGCCCTACCCCGACCTGGAAGCCCTGCTCGCGGCCTCCGACGAAGCGGCGTACGACCTGGCACCCGATGACCTCGCCGAGGCCCTGGCCTGCGAACCCCTCGATCTTTTCGTCCCACAGCAGGACAACCGGGGCAATCGGGCCGACCGGGGCGCTCCGCACACCACGTACACCGCGGCCCACACCGCCCTGCGCGCCGCCCACGCCGCGTACGAGAGCCGCTTCGGGCACTCCTTCGTGATCTGCCTGGACGACGTCGCCCCCGAAGAGGCTCTCGACCATCTGCTCTCCGGCATTCGGTCACGCCTCGGCAACGATCCCGACGAAGAGACCGCCCTCGCCGCGGAAGAGCTGCGCCGCACCGCCAGGGGCCGTCTGACCAGGCTCGTCCTCTGTCAGGCCGCCAAAGAGGCCGCTCAGACCGCGGGACACGCCGCGCACGGACATCAATCGCAAGCGCTTCCCGATAGCCCGTACGTGCCTGTTTGATTGCCTGTTTGATCACACCTGCGGACCCGGGGCAGGGCTACCGACAACTCGTCGATACGATGACGAGCGGCCGGTGGACCGTACCCGGCCGGGCCCGTCCGACCACCCAAAGCCGGCTGGCCCCAATCCCCGCTCCCGGAGGGTTCTGCCGTGCCGGCTGGAACGCTGTACCGCGGCCGGGAAGGAATGTGGTCCTGGGTGGCTCACCGAGTCACCGGCGTCCTCATCTTCTTCTTCCTGTTCGTGCATGTGCTGGACACCGCTCTCGTCCGCGTCTCCCCGGAGGCGTATGACGATGTCGTCAGCACCTACAAGACGCCGATCGTCGCACTCCTCGAGTACGGCCTGGTCGCCGCCATCCTCTTCCACGCGCTCAACGGCCTGCGTGTCATCGCCGTCGACTTCTGGTCGAAGGGTCCCCGCTACCAGAAGCAGATGCTCTGGACCGTCGTCGGCATCTGGGTCGTCCTGATGGTCGGGGCGCTCTACCCCGTCCTCGGCCACGCCGTACGTGAAGTCTTCGGGAGCTGATGCCGGACATGTCTGCTGACACCACGCTTGAGAAGTCCGGAACGTCCGGTATCGGTCCCGTCGAGGGCGCTTCGCTCTACGACTCCGACAACCCGGCCCCGGTCATCGAGGCGCCGCGCAAGCGCACCTCCAAGACCCCGCGCTCGACCCGCGGCAACTTCGAGATGGCCGCATGGCTCTTCATGCGCCTGTCCGGTGTCGTCCTCGTCGTCCTCGTCCTCGGCCACCTGCTGATCCAGCTGGTGCTCGACGGCGGTGTCTCGAAGATCGGCTTCGCGTTCGTCGCGGGCCGCTGGGCCTCGCCGTTCTGGCAGGTCTGGGACCTGCTGATGCTGTGGCTCGCGATGCTGCACGGCGCCAACGGCCTGCGCACGGTCATCAACGACTACGCGGAGCGCCCGAACACGCGTCTGTGGCTCAAGGGCCTGCTGTACACCGCCACGGTGTTCACCATCCTTCTGGGCACGCTGGTGATCTTCACCTTCGACCCGAACATCCGCTAAAGCCGAGGCGACTTCCGTGAAGATTCACAAGTACGACACCGTCATCGTCGGCGCGGGCGGCGCCGGCATGCGCGCCGCCATCGAGGCGACGAAGCGCAGCCGCACCGCCGTGCTCACCAAGCTCTACCCCACGCGTTCCCACACGGGCGCCGCGCAGGGCGGCATGGCCGCCGCGCTCGCCAACGTGGAGGAGGACAACTGGGAGTGGCACACCTTCGACACGATCAAGGGCGGCGACTACCTGGTCGACCAGGACGCCGCCGAGATCCTGGCGAAGGAGGCCATCGACGCGGTCCTCGACCTCGAGAAGATGGGCCTGCCGTTCAACCGCACCCCGGACGGCACCATCGACCAGCGCCGCTTCGGTGGTCACACCCGTAACCACGGCGAGGCCGCCGTGCGCCGGTCCTGCTACGCCGCGGACCGCACCGGCCACATGATCCTCCAGACCCTCTACCAGAACTGCGTCAAGGAGGGTGTGGAGTTCTTCAACGAGTTCTACGTCCTCGACCAGCTCATCGTCGAGGTGGACGGCGTCAAGCGGAGCGCGGGCGTCGTCGCCTACGAACTGGCGACCGGCGAGATCCACGTCTTCCAGGCGAAGTCCGTGATCTACGCGTCCGGCGGCACCGGCAAGTTCTTCAAGGTGACCTCGAACGCGCACACGCTCACCGGTGACGGCCAGGCGGCCTGCTACCGGCGCGGTCTGCCGCTGGAGGACATGGAGTTCTTCCAGTTCCACCCGACCGGCATCTGGCGCATGGGCATCCTTCTCACGGAGGGCGCCCGCGGTGAGGGCGGCATCCTCCGCAACAAGGACGGCGAGCGCTTCATGGAGAAGTACGCGCCGGTCATGAAGGACCTCGCGTCCCGTGACGTCGTGTCCCGCTCCATCTACACGGAGATCCGTGAGGGCCGCGGCTGCGGTCCCGAGGGCGACCACGTCTACCTCGACCTCACGCACCTCCCGCCGGAGCAGCTGGACGCCAAGCTCCCGGACATCACCGAGTTCGCCCGCACCTACCTCGGCATCGAGCCCTACACGGACCCGATCCCGATCCAGCCGACCGCGCACTACGCCATGGGCGGCATCCCGACGAACGTCGAGGGCGAGGTCCTCGCGGACAACACGACGGTCGTCCCGGGCCTGTACGCCGCCGGTGAGGTCGCCTGCGTCTCGGTGCACGGCGCCAACCGCCTCGGCACCAACTCGCTCCTGGACATCAACGTCTTCGGGCGCCGCGCCGGCATCGCCGCCGCGGAGTACGCCGCGAAGAACGACTTCGTCGAGCTCCCCGAGAACCCGGAGGAGCTCGTCGTCTCCCAGGTCGAGCGCCTGCGCGACGCCTCGGGCAACGAGCGGGTCCACGAGATCCGCACGGAGCTCCAGGAGACCATGGACGCCAACGTCATGGTGTTCCGCACGGAGCAGACGATCAAGACGGCCGTCGAGAAGATCGCGGAGCTGCGCAAGCGCTACCTCAACGTCTCGATCCAGGACAAGGGCAAGCGCTTCAACACGGACCTCCTGGAGGCCATCGAGCTGGGCAACCTGCTCGACCTGGCCGAGGTCATGGCGCAGTCCGCGCTCGCCCGCAAGGAGTCGCGCGGCGGTCACTACCGCGAGGACTTCCCCACCCGCGACGACGTCAACTTCATGCGCCACACCATGGCGTACCGCGAGGTCGGCGACGACGGCACGGAGACGATCCGTCTCGACTACAAGCCGGTCGTCCAGACCCGCTACCAGCCGATGGAGCGTAAGTACTGATGGCTACCCCGACGATGGACAAGCTCGAGGCCCTCGAAGCGGACAACGGCTCGCACCTGATCACGGTGACGTTCCGCATCCGCCGCTTCAACCCTGAGGTCTCGGCGGACGCCACTTGGGAAGACTTCCAGCTGGAGATCGACCCCAAGGAGCGCGTCCTCGACGGCCTCCACAAGATCAAGTGGGAGCTGGACGGGACGCTCACGTTCCGCCGCTCCTGCGCGCACGGCATCTGCGGCTCGGACGCCATGCGGATCAACGGCAAGAACCGTCTTGCCTGCAAGACCCTGATCAAGGACATCAACCCGGCCAAGCCGATCACGGTCGAGCCGATCAAGGGTCTGACGGTCCTGAAGGACCTGGTCGTCGACATGGACCCGTTCTTCCAGGCGTACCGCGACGTCATGCCGTTCCTGGTGACGACGGGCAACGAGCCGACGCGCGAGCGTCTGCAGACCGCCGAGGACCGCGAGCGCTTCGACGACACGACCAAGTGCATCCTGTGCGCCGCGTGCACGTCGTCGTGCCCGGTGTTCTGGAACGACGGCCAGTACTTCGGCCCGGCCGCGATCGTCAACGCGCACCGCTTCATCTTCGACAGCCGTGACGAGGCGGGCGAGCAGCGCCTGGAGATCCTCAACGACAAGGACGGCGTGTGGCGTTGCCGCACGACGTTCAACTGCACGGACGCCTGCCCGCGTGGCATCGAGGTCACGAAGGCGATCCAGGAAGTGAAGCGCGCGCTGATCACGCGCCGCTTCTGATCCGGCTTCCACCCGTACGTCCCCGTGGGCCCCGCTCCAGTCCGGAGCGGGGCCCACGGTGCGTTTCCGGCCGCTCCCTGGAAGGTCTTCAACAAGAAGGGCACCTCTCCTACTGGAGCGCCGACGCACCCCCCCCCCCCACCGCTCCCCCACCCGTACCGGGGGGGCCGTACGGTCGAAGAATCGTGCGCGCTCGGTGCGCTTCATGCGCGCCTGCGCCGCCGCGACGGCCCCCGTCCTACCCTGACGGAATGTCAGACAACCAGCCGGTCGGACTGCTCGGCTTCGACAACGTCCTGTTCCCCGTCGGCGACCTCGGCGAGGCCGTCGCGTTCTACGAGCGGGCCGGATTCCCCGTCGCCGCCCGGCTCGACGAGCTCGGCCTCGCCATCCTGAAGGTCGGCAAGGAGACGCCGGGCCTGCTCCTGCGCGTGGAGGACGGCATCGTGCCGCGTACGCCGCCGTGGCCCTCCCCCCGCATCTGGCTGGAGGTCCCCGACGCCCGCGCGAAGGGCCAGGCCCTGGCGGCGGCGGGCATCCCCCTGCTGAGCGAGCCGTTCTCCGTGGCCACCGGCTGGACCGTGGAGATCACCGACGCGTGGGGGAACGTCGTCGGGTTCACGGACTACCTGAAGCGGCCGGAGCTCGCGCGGACTTCTTGAGGGGAGCATCCCGTCCTCACCTCCGTACCAACGCCCACACCGTCTTCCCGCTGCCCCCGCGCCGCCACACCCCCCACGCCTCCGCCGTCGCGTCGAGGAGGCACATGCCGCGGCCGTGTTCGTCCTCCCACGTGCCGGGCTTCCGCATCTCCGGCTGCGTGGGGCTCTCGTCGGACACCTCTATGAAGCAGGCGCCGTCGGCGAGCACCGTCACCGCGACTTCGAACTCCCCCGCGGTCACGAATCCGTGGACGATCGCGTTGGTCGCGAGTTCCGACACGAGGAGCACCGTGTCGTCGAGCGCCCCGTCGTCCGCGGTGTGTCCCCAGGCCGACAGGTGGTCGTACACCCGTGTCCGGGCCAGCGGCACCGACGCCGGGTGCGGCGGCAATCTGAAGGCATCACGTCTCAGCACGTCCCCTGTACCCCCACCCCATGGCCCCTGGATTCCCTGCCTCCCCCGTACCCCCTGCGATACGTCAATGCTGCGCGGCGTCACCGCGCGTGTCACTGCGGCACCCCCGGCCCAGGTACATCTGGCCAGTTCTGGACGGTCGGGTCAGGCCTGGCGCGACGCCAGTTCCACGACCGTGATGTCCGAGGGCGCCCCTACGCGCACCGGCGGCCCCCACGCGCCCGCGCCGCGGGTGACGTAGAGCTGCGTGTCGCCGTACCGTTCCAGGCCCGCGAGCGTCGGGTTGGCCAGGTCTGCGATGAGGTTGCCCGGCCAGAGCTGGCCGCCGTGCGTGTGGCCGGACAGTTGCAGGTCCACGCCGTGCTCCACCGCGTCGTGGATGACGACCGGCTGGTGCGCGAGGAGCACGGAGGCCCGTGACCGGTCCCGGCCGCCGAGTGCCTTGGCGAAGTCGGGGCCCTTGCCCTCGTCCTCGCCCGCCACGTCGTCGACGCCCGCCAGGTCGAACCCGGGGAGCTCGGTGCGGGCGTTGCGCAGGGGGTGCAGGCCGAGTTCGCGTACGTGGTCGACCCACTGCTCGGCGCCGGAGAAGTACTCGTGGTTGCCGGTGACGAAGTACGCGCCGTGCCGCGCGCGCATTCCGGCCAGCGGCGCCGCGGCGGGGGCGAGATGTTCGACGCTGCCGTCGACCAGGTCGCCCACCACGGCGATCAGGTCCGGCTGCGTGGCGTTGACGGTGTCGACCACGCGCCGGGTGAAGTCGCGGCCCAGGATCGGACCGAGGTGGATGTCGCTGACCACCGCGATCCTGAACCCGTGGGCGGCGCGCGGCAGTTTCGCCAGCGGCACGGTGACGCGCTTCACCTTGGGGCCGCGGAGTACGCCGTACGTTCCGTAGCCCACGGTTCCGGCGGCGACGGCCGCGGCGGTGCCGCCGACGATGCGGGAGACGAAGAGACGGCGGGAGGGGGAGGCGATCGCCTTCTCGGGGGCGGGCGCGGAGGCAGGTGCGGGGGCAGGTGCGGGGGCAGTCTTCTCGCCCTCGGGGGCAGCCTCCGCCGGGTCCCGGGCCTCGGACTCCGCCACACGTACACGTACGGATTCCGCCTCGGCCTCCGGAACCGTCCCTTCCCGTTCCAGCCACCGCCGCAGCAGGGGACGTACGAGCTCCCCCACGACCAGCGCGAGCAGCAGGTAAAGCGAGAGGGCCAGCCACATGAAGCCCGGCCAGGCCAGCACCTGCTGGAGCAGGAACGGCGCACCCGTCCGCTCGGCCACGAGCGCCGCGAACATCATCAGCGGCGCCGCGACGAAGACCACCGTCCCGGCGCGCCGGGCGAACCCGGGCCCCGCCGTGGTGTCCCGGACGAGGCGGCGCCACGCGTACCAGTGGAGGGCCGCGAAGGCCGCAAGGACGGCCAGGCCCACGAGGACCATGAGGGCAACCACGGTTATGACGTTCTGCGCAGTGCGCGGACTCCGCGGAACCCGATGGTGCCTACCACCGTCCCCAAGACAAAGGAGACAACGGCAAGCGTCAGGTGCACCCAGAAGTACCCGGTCGGGTTGTCCGCGTCGTCGAAGGCGAGCCCGCTGCCGTCCTTCCACAGGTTCTTGACGAAAGTGATCCAGATGAACCAGCTCCACACCCCGAAGGCGAGCAGGAACCAGGAGACAGGGCGGCTGAGCTTCATACGTTCAGTATCGCGAGCCTCCGTGCCGCACCGCCGCCGGGGTGGGGACGAGGGGACACAACAGACCTCGGGAGCGACTTACACAGCCCCGCCCTGTACGTTCTCGTCCGTGCCTGCCGTAAAAAAGACCGCCATGTTGGTCGCTTCCGCCGCATTGCTGACCATGTCGACCGCAGCGCCCGCGCTCGCGGACGGAAAGCCCGGAGACGACGAGGGGCATCCGAAGCCGCCTTCCAAGATGTCCACCGTGGGCGGTGCGCAACTCGGTGAGGCGGGCACCCAGGTGAAGCTCAAGCCGGGCGCGCCGGTGCTGCCGAAGGATCTGACGGGGCGTTCCTGGATCGTCTCGGACGCCGAGACGGGTGAGGTCATGGCCTCGCACAACGCGCACTGGCGGCTGCCTCCGGCGAGCACCCTGAAGATGCTCTTCGCCGACACCGTCCTGCCGAAGTTCCCCAAGTCGCAGAAGCACAAGGTGACGCTCGCCGACATGGCGGGCATCGGCGCGGGCAGCAGCATGGTGGGCATCAAGGAGAACGAGACGTACAGCGTCCACGACCTGTGGCTGGGCGTCTTCCTGAAGTCGGGCAACGACGCGGTGCACGTCCTGTCCGCGATGAACGACGGCGTCCCGAAGACCGTCAAGGACATGCAGAAGCACGCCGAGGAGTTGCAGGCCCTCGACACGCACGTGGTCTCCCCGGACGGCTACGACGCCAAGGGGCAGGTGTCCTCCGCGTACGACCTGTCGCTGTTCGCCCGCTCGGGGCTGCAGAAGAAGGACTTCCGCGAGTACTGCTCGACGGCCACGGCCCAGTTCCCCGGACAGACCAAGAAGGTCGAGAAGGGCAAGGACAAGGGCAAGACGAAGCGCGGCACCTTCGAGATCCAGAACACCAACCGGCTGCTCACCGGCGCACCCGGCATCAGCGCGTACAAGGGCATCGCGGGCGTCAAGAACGGCTACACCTCGAACGCGGGAAACACGTTCACCGGTGTTGCCGAACGTGACGGCAAGGTCCTCCTCGTCACCGTCATGAACCCCTCCTCCGGTGAGGCCCACGCGGTCTACAAGGAGACCGCCAGCCTCTTCGACTGGGGCTTCGAGGCCGCGGGCAAGGTCGACGCCGTGGGCCGGCTGGTCGCGCCGAAGGGTGCCGCCACGGGCGGCGCGGGCAAGGGCGCCCCGGGCAGCGGCGGCGAGGGCACGGACGCGGAGAAGGCCGCGCACTCCTCCGACGGCGGGGGCAGTGGCATGGGCACCGCGCTCGCGATCACGGGCGGCGTGCTCGTGGTGCTCGTCGGCGGCGCGTTCGTGATCCGGCGCCGGCTGCCGCTGCCCGGCCAGGCGGGCCGCCGGACGCCTCAGGACTGAGGCGGGCGGCCGTCTTCTTGGACGGTGGCTCCGGAGGCGGTCTCTACGGAGGACGTGGTTTTGGAGGCGGTCTCTACGGAGGCCGCCTCTTCGTCCTCCGTACGCGACTCCGTACGCGACTCCCTGCGCGTCGCCGTCCACGCCGCGCAGAACAGCAGCAGCTTCGCCGTGAAGTTGATCCACAGGAGGAGTGCGACGGGCACTCCGAAGGCGCCGTACATGTTCTTCGAGGCGACGCCCTTCATGTAGCCGCCGAGCAGCAGCTTGAGCAGCTCGAAGCCGGCCGCGCCGATCAGCGCGGCGGTGATCAGGCGGCGCCGGTCCGGTTGTACGCCGGGCAGCAGCGTCAGTACGTAGAGCAGCAGCAGGAAGTCCGCGAGGACGGCGATGGCGAACGCGAGGACCTGGAGCAGCACCGTGCCCCAGCCCTGCTCGTCGATGCCGAACAGGTCTGCGGTCCGGCCGACGGCGGTCGACGCGAGCGCGGACGCGGCGAACGACGCGAGCCCCGCGCCGCCGAGTCCGAAGAGCACGCCCGCGTCCTTGACCTTGCGCAGGACGGGGTTCTCCTCCTCGTCCGGCAGCTCCCAGACGGCGCGCAGGCACTCCCGCATCGAGCCGACCCAGCCGATGCCGGTGAAGAGCAGCAGGGCACCCGCGACGAGGCCGACGGTGCCCGCGTTCTCGACGAGGGCGTCCAGGTTCAGCTGGTCCGAGATGCCGGGGACCTGCTCGGAGATCTTGCTCTCCAGCGTGTCCTGCTGCTTCTTGGTGAGCGTCGCGGCGGCGATCGCGGCGGCGACGGTGAGCAGTGGGAAGAGCGCCAGGAAACTGATGAACGTCATGGCGGCGGCGAGGCGCGTCCAGTGCACCTCGTCGAGCCGTTCGTAGGACTGCCACGCGTGCGTGCGCATGCCCTTCGCGACGAGCGGCCCGATGCCGGGAAGTTTCTTCAGCCAGTCCATGACGCCTCCGTGCCTGCTGTCCTGCCTGTTGTCCTGCCCGTGGTGCGGAAGACCAAGGTCCGGGTACCCCAGAAGCGCAGAACTGTGGCGAGTGCCATACCGATACCGGCGCCTGAGACGGTGTCCGCACGCTGCGAGGTCAGACCGAGTCCGTAGTGGGACACGGCGATGCACAGCAGTTGGACGAGGGCGCCCGCGATGTTGACGGCGAAGAACACCGCGTACTGGCGCAGCCGCGGGATCTCCGCGGCCTTCCTGCGGTAGGTGCCGAGGGCGTTGCCGGCGTACGCCACGGAGCAGCCCGCCACGAAGGAGAGGGATTTGGCGGTGAGCGGGTCGAGGCCGACGGGTCCGCGCAGCCAGATGAAGAGGCCGAGGTCGGCGGCGTACGCGCAGATCCCGGCGGCGGCGAAGCCCAGCAGTTCGGGCCCGAGCGCGCGCAGCCGTACGCGCGGGGACGTCACCTTCACCAGTCCGCGACCGCGAGCCCGTACATGGCGAGCCACACCACGCCGATCACGGCGAGAGCCCTGTCCCGCAGGACGACGTCCTCGGGCTCGCCCGCGGTGCCCCGGTCGGCGAAGACGGCGTAGCGCAGGATGGCGAGGATGAACGCGGCCATGGACAGCTGACGCCAGGGCAGTGAGCCGCCGTCGGCGGTGCCGCCCTCCTCCATGGCCCACAGGCAGTACGCGAGGACGGCGACGCCCGCGGCGAGTTGCCACACGAAGCGCAGGTAGCCGGTGGTGTATTCGGTGAGCAGCGCGCGCGTGGCGCCGAGTTCCTCCGGGCTCGCGGACATCTGGACGGCTTCGGAGTACCGCTTGGCGGAGACCATGAAGAGCGCGCAGAAGCCCGTGGTGATCAGGAACCAGCGCGACAGGGGGATGTCGAGGGCGAGGCCGCCGATCATGGCGCGCATCAGGAAGCCGGTCGTGACGATGGTGAGGTCGACGACGAGGACGTGCTTGAGGCTGATGCAGTAGGCGAGTTGCATGCCGACGTACGCGGCCAGGAGCGCCGCGGTGAGCGGCGTGCACAGGACGGTGGCGGCCGTCGGTGCGAGGACGGCCAGGAGCCCTCCTACGGCGTACGCGACGGGTACCGGCACCTGACCGCAGGCGACCGGCCTGCGGCACTTGGTGGGGTGTGCGCGGTCGGCGTCGGCGTCGCGTGCGTCGTTGATCAGGTAGACGGCGGACGCGGCGGCGGTGAACAGCACGAAGACGATCACGACTTGTCCGACGGCGTGCCGTGTGAAGAGTTCGCCCGCGGCCGCGGGGGCGGCTACGACGAGGACGTTCTTCACCCACTGGCGGGGGCGTGCGGTCTTCAGGAGGCCGAGTGGCAGGCCGACCGCGCCCTGGCGCGGCGCGTCGGGCGGTCCCGGCCGTTCGAGGAGCGTGGAGACGGGTTCAGGCATCGATGAGGCCTCCGTTCATCCAGGCCGCGCCCGCGCGCGCGGTGAGTGCGCCCAGCGCCGCGCCCGCGGCCACGTCCGAGGGGTAGTGGACGCCGACGACCATCCGGGAGACGCACATCGCGGCGGCCAGCGGCGGCAGAAGGTGGGCTCCTACTGGGCGCAGCGCGCCGTAGGCGACGACGGCCGCGGCGGCGGACGTGGCGTGCGAGCTGGGGAAGGAGTGCCGGCCCGCGGTGCGTACGAGGGGTTCGATGCCGCCCAGGGCGGCGGGGCGCGGTCGGCGTACGACGCGCTTGATGCCCATGCTGGCCAGGTGGGCGGCGGCGGTGAGGGCCGTGCCGCGGAGCCAGGCGCCGCGGCGCTCGCGGTCGGCGGCGGCGCCCGCCAGGCCGGCGACGATCCAGAGCGCGCCGTGCTCGCCGGTGCGGGACAGGGCGCGGGCGGCGGCCGCCACGCGCGGGTCGGTGCCGCAGTCGTGCAGGGCCGACAGCAACCGGTGGTCCATGTCGTGCATGTCGCCTCTATTTCGAAGACGTTCGAGGGCATTCGGTAGCCGGTCATCTCGACTCTTCTAGGCAACATCCCAATAATTACGTCAATGTTGGATGACACTCGCTCAATCACCCATTTCGGTGAGAGCCGGGACGGTTCTGAGCGAAACGCCCATGTACGGGCGATACGGTCATTGGCATGCCTGCCGACTGCCCCGACTCCCCCGCCGATTCCCCTGTCCGCACCGAGGCCCCGACGTCGCCCGCCGTCTCCGTCTCGGGCTGGGGCCGCACCGCACCGACCACCGCCCGGCTGGTGAGACCCCGGACGCCGGAGGAGGCCGCGGCCGCGGTGCGCGCGTGCGGGGAGCGCGGCGGCATCGCCCGCGGCCTGGGGCGTGCCTACGGAGACGCGGCGCAGAACGCGGGCGGCGCCGTCATCGACATGACGGGCCTCGACCGGATCCGCGTCATCGACACCACGCGGACGTCGGACACCGGTGCCCCCGCGGCCACCGTCGTCTGCGACGCGGGCGTCTCGCTGCACCACCTGATGGAAGTCCTGCTCCCCCTCGGCTGGTTCGTCCCTGTGACACCCGGGACCCGTTACGTGACGGTCGGCGGGGCCATCGGCGCCGACATCCACGGCAAGAACCACCACGTCTCCGGGTCCTTCGCCCGGCACGTCCTCGCGATGGACGTGCTGACCGCCGACGGCACGGTCCGCACGGTCGAGCCCGGCAGCGCCCTGTTCGACGCGACGGCGGGCGGCATGGGCCTGACCGGCGTCATCCTTTCGGCGACCGTGCAACTCCTCCCTGTGGAGACCTCCTTGATGGCGGTCGACACGGAACGGGCGACGGACCTCGACGACTTGATGGCCCGCCTCACCGCGACGGACCACCGCTACCGCTACTCGGTCGCCTGGATCGACCTCCTCGCGCGCGGCGCGGCCATGGGCCGCTCGGTCCTGACCCGCGGCGACCACGCCCCTCTGGACGCGCTTCCGGAGCGGGCACGCGCGCGTAGGGCCCCTCTCGCGTTCCGTCCCGCACAGTTGCCCGCCGCCCCGTCCTTCCTTCCGGAGGGGTTGCTCGGCAAGGCGTCGGTGGGCCTCTTCAACGAGCTCTGGTACCGCAAGGCGCCCCGCTCCCGCACCGGCGAGCTGCAGAAGATCTCCACCTTCTTCCACCCGCTGGACGGTGTCCCCCACTGGAACCGCATCTACGGCCGCAGCGGCTTCGTCCAGTACCAGTTCGTCGTCGGGTACGGCAAGGAGGAGGCCCTGCGCCGCATCGTGCAGCGCATCTCGGAGCGCGGCTGCCCGTCCTTCCTCGCCGTACTGAAGCGCTTCGGAACGGGCGACCCGGGCTGGCTCTCCTTCCCGATGCCCGGCTGGACCCTCGCCCTCGACATCCCGGCGAACCTGCCCGGCCTCGGCGCCTTCCTCGACGAGCTCGACGAGGAGGTCGCCGCCGCCGACGGCCGTGTCTACCTCGCCAAGGACTCACGTCTGCGGCCCGAGATGCTCGCCGCGATGTATCCGCGGCTCGACGACTTCCGCGCCCTGCGGGCCGAGCTCGACCCGCTCGGCGTCTTCCGCTCGGACCTCTCCCGCCGCCTCGCTCTTTAAGCCCCCTAGGAGACCGGTACACGTGAAAGACGCCTTCGGCACCCCTCAGTCCCTGCTCGTCCTCGGCGGCACCTCGGAGATCGGTCTCGCCACCGCCCGACGCCTCGTCGCCCGCCGCACCCGCACCGTCTGGCTCGCCGGGCGCCCGTCGCCCGCCCTGGAGGAGGCCGCCGCCGACCTGCGCGACAGGGGCGCGGACGTGCGGACCGTCGCGTTCGACGCGCTCGACCCCGAGGCCCACGAGGAGTCGCTCGGCAAGATCTTCACCGAGGGCGACATCGACATGGTGCTCCTCGCCTTCGGCGTCCTCGGCGACCAGGCACGCGACGAGGACGAGCCCCTCGCGGCGGTGCGCGTCGCCCAGACCAACTACACGGGCGCGGTCTCGGCCGGCCTGGTCTGCGCGCGGGCGCTCCAGTCCCAGGGCCACGGGTCCCTGGTGGTGCTCTCCTCCGTGGCGGGCGAGCGGGCGCGCCGCTCGAACTTCATCTACGGCTCCAGCAAGGCCGGACTGGACGCGTTCGCGCAGGGCCTCGGCGACGCGCTGCACGGCACGGGGGTGCACGTGATGGTCGTGCGCCCCGGTTTCGTGCGCTCGAAGATGACGGCGGGCCTGGAGGAGGCTCCCATGGCGACCACCCCGGACGCGGTGGCCGAGGCCATCGAGACCGGACTGCGGCGGCGCTCGGAGACGGTGTGGGTGCCGGGGGCGCTGCGGCTGGTCATGTCGGCGCTGCGACACGCGCCGAGGCCGGTGTTCCGCCGCCTGCCTCTCTAGGGTCCCGGTCAGCGAGTGGGCAGTGTGCCCCGGGCCGCCGGGGCCTGGGCCTGCGGGGGCACCACGGTGCCGCCGAAGGCGAAGTCGCGCAGCTTGCGCCAGACACCGTCGGCACCCTGCTCGTACAGGGCGAAGCCGGTGCAGGACCACTCGGCCTCGTACTCCGAGAGCTCCTCGTACGCACGGTCCATCGCCTCTTCGGAGATGCCGTGCGCCACCGTGACGTGCGGGTGGTAGGGGAACTGCAGTTCGCGTGCCATCGGGCCGGACGCGTCCCGCACCCGCTCCTGAAGCCAGGAGCAGGCCGACCCGCCCGCCACCACCTGCACGTAGACCACAGGGGACAGCGGACGGAACGTGCCCGTTCCGGAGAGGCGCATCGGGAAGGGCCGGCCGGCCGCCGCGACCGAGAGGAGATGCGCCTCAACCGCGGGCAGCGCCGACGCGTCCACCTCGGTCGGCGGCAGCAGGGTCACGTGCGTGGGGATGCCGTGCGCCGCGGGGTCCCCGAAGCCCGCACGCCGCTCCTGGAGCAGGCTGCCGTGAGGCTCCGGGACCGCGATCGAAACGCCGATCGTTACGGTCCCCACGTCGTACTCCTGTCGTCGCGTCGATGGGCAGGGGCGCGGCCCGGCGGGCAGCGCGGTGTTGTTGTCGTGGTGCTCGGTGCGGTGACTCAGTGCTTGGCGGGCAGGAAGCCCACCTTGTCGTACGCCTGCGCGAGGGTCTCGGCGGCGACGGCACGCGCCTTCTCCGCGCCCTTGGCCAGGATCGAGTCGAGCGTCTCCGGGTCGTCCAGGTACTGCTGGGTGCGGTCCCGGAAGGGGGTCACGAACTCGACCATGACTTCGGCGAGGTCGGTCTTCAGCGCACCGTAGCCCTTGCCGGTGTACTTCTGCTCCAGTTCGGCGATACCGGTGCCCGTGAGCGTGGAGTAGATGCTCAGGAGGTTGCTGACGCCCGGCTTCTCCGCCACGTCGTAGCGGATCTCCGTGCCGGTGTCCGTGACGGCGCTCTTGACCTTCTTGGCGGTGGCCTTGGGCTCGTCGAGCAGGTTGACGAGGCCCTTCGGCGTGGACGCCGACTTGCTCATCTTGATCGACGGGTCCTGAAGGTCGTAGATCTTCGCCGTCTCCTTGAGGATGTACGCCGACGGCACGGTGAACGTCTCACCGAAACGGCCGTTGAAACGCTCCGCGAGGTCACGGGTGAGCTCGATGTGCTGGCGCTGGTCCTCGCCGACCGGGACCTCGTTGGCCTGGTACAGCAGGATGTCCGCGACCTGGAGGACCGGGTAGGTGAAGAGGCCGACGGACGCGCGGTCGGCGCCCTGCTTGGCGGACTTGTCCTTGAACTGCGTCATGCGGGAGGCCTCGCCGAATCCGGTGAGGCAGTTCATCACCCAGGCGAGCTGGGCGTGCTCGGGGACGTGGCTCTGGACGAAGAGCGTGCAGCGCTCCGGGTCGAGGCCTGCGGCGAGCAGCTGGGCGGCGGCGAGCCGGGTGTTGGCGCGCAGCTCGGCGGGGTCCTGCGGGATCGTGATCGCGTGCAGGTCCACCACCATGTAGAAGGCGTCGTGGGACTCCTGCAGCGCCACCCACTGGCGGACCGCGCCGAGGTAATTGCCGAGGTGGAACGAGCCGGCGGTGGGCTGGATCCCGGAGAGCACACGAGGTCGTTCAGAGGCCATGGTGCCCATTCTCTCAGGTGACTCTCATAGCTCGGAAACAGGTGTGTGACGGGTGGGAACCGATCGGCCGCGCCGACTGCCGCGCGGGTGGGCGGGTCAGGCGGTCGGCAGGCCCGGGGCGGGGTGCGCGGCCATCAGGTCGGCGACCTCGGACCTGATCTTCGTCAGGGTGCCCTCGTCCCCGGTGCGGGCGGCGGCGACACCGCGGTCGATCCACTCCGCGACGGTCGCCATGTGCTCCGTGCGGAGCCCGCGGGAGGTGAGGGAGGGGGTGCCGATGCGGACACCCGAGGGGTCGAAGGGCTTCCGCGGGTCGAACGGGACGGTGTTGTGGTTGACGACGATCCCGGCCCGGTCGAGGGCCTTCGCGGCGATCTTGCCGGGGACGTCCTTGGGGGTGAGGTCCATCAGGATGAGGTGGTTGTCCGTGCCGCCGGAGACCAGCTCGAAGCCGCGGGCGAGCAGGGCGTCGGCGAGGGCCTTCGCGTTGTCGACGACCGCGTGGGCGTAGTCGCGGAAGGAGGGGCGGGACGCCTCGTGGAGGGCGACGGCGATGGCGGCGGTCGTCTGGTTGTGCGGGCCGCCCTGGAGGCCGGGGAAGACCGCCTTGTCGATGGCCTTGGCGTGCTCCTCACGGGACATGAGCATCGCGCCGCGCGGACCGCGCAGGGTCTTGTGGGTCGTCGTGGAGATCACGTCGGCGTGCGGCACCGGTGAGGGGTGGGCGCCGCCCGCGATCAGACCGGCGATGTGCGCGATGTCGGCGACCAGGACGGACCCGGCCTCGCGGGCGATGTCGGCGAAGGCCGCGAAGTCGATCGTGCGGGGCAGTGCGGTGCCGCCGCAGAAGATCAGCTTGGGGCGTTCCTTGAGGGCCAGGTCGCGGACCTCGTCGAAGTCGACGCGGCCCGTGTCGCGACGCACGCCGTACTGGACGCCGCGGAACCACTTGCCCGTGGCGGAGACGCCCCAGCCGTGGGTGAGGTGGCCGCCCATCGGCAGGGCCATGCCCATCACGGTGTCGCCGGGCTCGGCGAAGGCGAGGTAGACGGCGAAGTTGGCGGGGGATCCCGAGTAGGGCTGGACGTTGGCGTGCTCGACGCCGAAGACGGCCTTGGCGCGGGCGACGGCCAGCCGCTCGACGGGGTCGATGTTCTGCTGGCCCTCGTAGTAGCGGCGGCCGGGGTAGCCCTCGCTGTACTTGTTCTGGAGGACGGTGCCCGAGGCTTCCAGTACCGCTGCGGAGACGTAGTTCTCGCTGGGGATCAGCCGCAGGGTGTCGGCCTGGAGCTGCTCCTCGGCGCCGACGAGGGCGGCGAGTTCGGGGTCCTCGGCGGCGAGGGCGGGGTGGTGCGGGGAAGGAGACGAAGAAGAAGACGAAGAAGAAGACGAAGAAGAAGACGTAGGGAGAGTCATGGTGGCCTCCGGGGCGAGCGGTGAGTGTCCGGTCGTGGTCCCGGGGTGCCCAGGCGGGGCGGCACCTCGAAGGTCGTGCCTCGCACGGCTTCACCGGGGTTCGTTCCCCGTGCGCCAGTCACCGTGCTGTCAGGGCCACCCTAGCGGGCACGCCGATCCGGCAGGTTTCTTCGTCCGCGATGCGAGCGACGATAGGAATTGGGCGCCACACCCGCCCCCAGCCGCAGGACGAACGGAGACCCCGTGTCGAGTACGTCATCTTCCGCCACGAACACTTCCCGGACGGCCGGTGAGCGGCTCATCGCCGCCGCCGAGGCGCACAGCGCGCACAACTACCACCCGCTGCCCATCGTGGTCTCCTCGGCCGACGGGGCCTGGATGACCGACGTCGAGGGGCGCCGCTATCTCGACATGCTCGCCGGGTACTCCGCGCTCAACTTCGGGCACGGCAACCGCCGCCTCATCGACGCCGCGAAGGCGCAGCTCGACCGGGTCACGCTGACCTCGCGGGCGTTCCACCACGACCGGTTCGCCGAGTTCTGTACGCGCCTCGCGGAGCTCTGCGGCAAGGAGATGGTGCTGCCGATGAACACCGGCGCGGAGGCCGTCGAGACGGCCGTGAAGACCGCGCGGAAGTGGGGGTACCAGGTCAAGGGAGTGCCGGACGGCCGGGCGAGGATCGTGGTCGCGGCCGGCAACTTCCACGGCAGAACGACGACCGTCATCAGTTTCTCCACGGACGACGAGGCGCGGGCGGACTACGGGCCGTACACACCGGGCTTCGACATCGTGCCGTACGGCGACCTGGAGGCGTTGCGGGCCGCGGTCACCGACGACACCGTCGCCGTGCTGATCGAGCCGATCCAGGGCGAGGCCGGGGTGCTCGTCCCGCCGCCCGGATATCTGCCCGGGGTGCGGGAGTTGACCCGGGAGCGCGGGGTCCTGTTCATCGCGGACGAGATCCAGTCGGGTCTGGGCAGGACGGGGCGTACGTTCGCGTGCGAGCACGAGGGCGTGGTCCCGGACGTGTACCTGCTGGGCAAGGCGCTCGGGGGCGGGGTCGTGCCGGTGTCGGCGGTGGTGGCCGACGCCGATGTGCTCGGGGTGTTCAAGCCGGGTGAGCACGGGTCGACGTTCGGCGGCAATCCGCTCGCCTGCGCGGTGGGGCTCGAGGTGGTCGACATGCTGTCGACGGGCGAGTTCCAGCAGCGGGCCACGGAGCTGGGCGAGCACCTCCACGCCGAGCTGGCGCTGCTGGCCGCTACGGGGGCGGTGACCGAGGTGCGCGGGCGCGGGCTGTGGGCGGGCGTCGACATCGCCCCGTCGTACGGCACGGGACGGGAGATCTCGGAGAAGCTGATGGAGAGGGGGGTACTGGTCAAGGACACGCATGGGTCGACGATCCGTATCGCTCCCCCGCTGGTGATCAGCAAGGAGGACCTGGACTGGGGGCTCGGTCAGCTGCGGGCGGTGCTGAGCTAGCTCGGAGGACGCTGCGGCCCGGGCCGGTGCCCGGGGGTTAGCCCTACTGGCAGTGGGCGGTTGGCAGGATCGTCCCGGGCCGCGGCATCCGGAAATGTTGGGCCCGGCGTCAAGCACGCCGGGTTCCCGGCAGATCCAGATCCGTAGGAGTTGGCCAGTGCGTGGGCAAGCAGGGCAGAGGTTCCGTTCTTACCAGGGGTGGCAGCGCGGTGGACTCCGCGGAGCGACGTCGTCGGCGGCGGCGTTGACCGGGGCCGCGATGGCGGTGGCAGTGGCGGCAGGTGTTCTCGTGGCGCCCGGGGCGTCGGCGACGGGCCGGGCGCACGGGGACTCCGTCCAGCAGGGTCTTGACCGGCTGGTGCGGGCCGACGGCGTGCCTGCCGCGCTGGCGAGCGTGAACGGGGACCGGAAGGGAGAGCGTGCCCGGACCTACACGGCCGGGGTCGGCGACCTGGCGACCGGCGCCGCCGTGCCCAGGGACGGGCAGGTGCGGATCGGCAGCAACACCAAGGCGTTCACCGCGGTGGTCGTGCTGCAACTGGTCGCCGAGGGGAGGATGCGCCTCGACGACACGGTGGACACGTATCTGCCGGGGCTCGTACGCGGGGACGGGATCGACGACCGGAAGATCAAGGTCCGCCAGCTGCTCCAGCAGACGAGCGGGCTGCCCAACTACACGAAGGGCGACCTTCAGCCCCGGTACTACGAGCCGCGGGAGTTGCTGGACATCGCGCTGGAGTACAAGTCGGAGTTCGACCCCGGGGAGAGCTGGGCGTACAGCAACACGAACTACGTCGTCGCCGGTCTGATCGTCGAGAAGGTCACCAAGCGCACCGTCGCCCAGGAGATCGACCGGCGGATCATCGAGCGGCTCGGGCTGCGCCACACCTACTTCCCGGCGCCCGGGGATGCGACGATCCGCGAGCCCCACCCCAAGGGGTACTACCAGGAGGCACCGGGGGCGCCCCTGCGGGACATCACGGAGCTGGACCCCTCATGGACGTGGGCGGCGGGACAGCTGATCTCCACCAACTCCGACCTCAACCGGTTCTACACCGCGCTGCTCACACCCGGCCGCCTCCTGCCGAAGCCCCAGCTCGACCAGATGCGCACCACGGTCCGCGCCGACTACTTCGGCAAGGGCGCCCGGTACGGCCTCGGCATCGTGAGCAGGCCGCTGTCCTGCGGCGACGTCTACTGGGGACACGGTGGAAGCTATCCGGGATACGAGACGCGGGGCGGTGCCACGGATGACGGGCGCGCCGCCGACGTCGCGGTGACCGTGCAGCCGACGGACAAGGCGGTCATGTCGCACGTGGACGAGATCGTGGACACGGCTCTCTGCAGGCGTCGCTGAGGAGCGCGGGAGAGCTCACGCTCGGGCTTCCTGGGCGTGGGCCTCCTTGAACGCGGTGTCGTCGAGGGCCGTGCGGACGCGGTGTTCGGCGCGGGCCGTGTCCGTGCGTTCCGCGGGAGGGAGGGGTGTGCCTTCGGCGTCGCGGATGCGGGCGGCCGTGCCGAGGAGGCGTGCGGCGTGCGGGTGGTCGCCGGCGAGTGAGCGGGCGCCCGCGAGGCCTTCCAGGGCCAGCGCCACCGCGCGTTCGTCGCCCGTCGTGCGAGCCACGGCGAGGCCTTCGCGGTGGAGCTCTTCCGCGCGGGCGGCGTCTCCGCGCTGTTCGGCGACGTAGCCGAGCTGGGCCAGGATCAGCGCCGTGCCGGAGTCGACGCCGAAGCGGCGGTTGAAGTCCAGCCAGGGCAGGAGGAGTTCCTCGGCGGCGTCGAGGTCGCCGCGGTGGCGGGCGCCGAGGGCGAGGCCCGTCTCGGCGAACTGCTGGGCGGGGCGGTGCGACTGCCGGGCGGCGAGGCGGGCGGCGCGTTCGTGGAAGGCCGTGGCGGCGGGGTCGTCGCCGGTGAGGAGTGCGATGCGGCCGAGGCGGGAGAGGCGGAAGGAGAGGTCGGTCCAGAGGTGGAGGTCCTCCGCGGCGCGTGCGCCGTCGCGTTGGAGCCGAGCGGCTTCGTCGTAGTCGGCAGCGATCTCGGCGAGGATGCCGAGTTGTTCCGATGCCTGCAACTGGCCCCATCGGTCGCCCAGTTCGGCGAAGAGCTCGGCGCTGCGGGTGGCGTCGCGGCGCAGGGCCGGGAGGTCGCCGCGGTAGAGGGCGCGGGTCGCCCGGGTGGAGAGGGTGGCGGCCTCGCCCCAGCGATCGCCCGCGCCACGGAACTCCGCGAGGAGTGCGTCGACCCGTGCGGCCTCGCGCGGCGTGTGGTCGAACGCGCACCGTGCGAAGGCGAGCAGCCAGCGGGATCGGGCGTCGGCGGGCGTGGCCGCCGCGTGCTCGCACGTGCCGCCGTGCGCGCAGGCGTCCTCGCCGGTCAGAAGGGCGAAGGCGGCGTGGGCGGCGGCAGCGGCGGTACGGGCTGCCGCGTCTGCGGAGGGCGGCGGGGGCAGGTGCAGGGCCAGGTCCAGGGCGTGCGTCGCTTCGCGGAGGCGGCCGCGGAGGAACCAGTACCAGGTCAGCGCGTTGACCAGGCGTAGTGCCCGCACGGTGTCGGCGGAGGTGGTCGACCAGGTCAGCGCGGCGCGGAGGTTCACGGTCTCGTGGTCCAGGCGGCGCAGCCAGAGCCGCTGGTCGGGGCCGCGCAGGGCGGCGGCCGCGCGTTCGGCGAAGGCGGCGAAGTGCTGGGCGTGGCGGTGGCGCATCGCGGTGGTCTCGGCTGCCGCGTCGAGGCGTTCGAGGCTGTACGCGGTGACGGATTCGAGCATGCGGTAGCGCATTTCCGGGGCGTCGGGCGGCGCGGGCGCGAGGAGGGAGCGGTCGACGAGGCGGGTCACCAGGTCGAGGGCGTCGCCCTCGGAGGCCGGGATGTCCTCCGGTGCCAGTACGGCTTCGGCGCTCTCCAGGGTGAAGCCGCCGTCGAATACGGCCAGGCGGCGCAGGGCGCGGCGTTCGGCGGGCGGCAGGAGCTCCCAGCTCCAGTCGATCATCGCGCGCAGGGTGCGCTGGCGGGAGGGCGCGTCGCGGCGGGCCTGGTTCAGGAGGCGGAAGCGGTCGTGGATGCGGTCGGCGAGGGTGTGGACGCCGAGGGCGCGTACGCGGGTGGCGGCGAGTTCGACGGCGAGCGGGATGCCGTCCAGGCGGCGGCAGATGAGGGCGACGGCATCACGGTTCCCGTCGTCCAGGGCGAAGCCGGGGGCGGCGGCCGCGGCGCGGGCGGCGAACAGATGCAGCGCGTCCTCCTCTTCGAGGGGCGCGACTGCCTCCAGGGTCTCGCCGGTCAGGGCGAGCGCCTCCTGGCTGGTGGCGAGGACGTGCAGGTGAGGTGCGTGGCGCAGGAGCTGGGCGGTCATGTCGGCGACGGGGCCCAGGACGTGTTCGCAGTTGTCGAGGACGAGGAGGAGGTGGCGTCCGGCGAGCGCGCGTCCGAGTCGGTCGGCGGCGGTCCGGTCCGCCGCTCCCGGCGCGTCGTCCCGGATGCCGAGCGCCGCCGCCACCGTGGCCGTCACCTCGCCGTGCGTTCCCGCGAGTTCGGCCAGCCAGATGCCGTCGGGGAAGTCCTCGGCCAGTCCCGCCGCCGACGCCAGGGCCAGACGCGTCTTGCCCACGCCACCGGGTCCCGTGAGGGTGACCAGGCGCCCGGCGCGGACCAGGTCACGTATGCGCCCGACGGCCGCGTCACGGCCGATGAGGGCGGTGGGCTGCGCGGGCAGGTTGGAGAGGGGACGACGCTCGACGGGCGCGACCGCGCCCCCTGCCCCGGAAACCTCGACCGCACCGACACCGACACCCACACCCGCACCCGCACCCACGGCAACATCGACATCAACTGCAACGTCCGTTTCCTGCCGCAACATCGCCTCGTGCAGGCGCGTCAGTTCGGGGCCCGGGTCGATGCCGAGCTCCTCGGCGAGGTGCTGGCGCAGGTCGCGGTAGGAGTCGAGGGCCTCGGCGACGCGGCCGGAGCGGTACAGGGCGCGGAGGTGGGCGGCCCGCAGCCGCTCGCGCAGGGGTTCACCCGCGACCCAGGGGGCCAGCTCGTCGGCCAGCGACGCGTGCTCGCCGCGGGCCAGGCGCAGCTCGGCCAGCGTCTCCTGCGCGGTGAGGCGCTGTTCCGACAGGCGCGCGGCCTCCGCCCGAGTGAAGTCGGCGTCGCGGAAGTCGGCGTACGCGGGACCGCTCCACAGCGCCAGCGCGTCGGTCAGCAGCGACACCTTCGTACGCGCGTCCGCGTCCGGCGCCCCGTACGCCCGCGACACCAACGCCCCGAAGCGCACCGCGTCCACGTGTTCCGGGGGTACGCGCAGCTCATACCCGGCGGGGCCGTACGTGACGAGGGCTCGTCCGCCCGGCTCGGCCGACTCCAGGGCGCGGCGCAGCTGGGAGACCTTCGTCTGGAGGGAGTTGGCCGGTGACGACGGCAGACGGTCGCCGTCGCCCCAGAGGTCGTCGACGAGCGTGTCCACCGGTACCGGCCGCCCCGCCCGCACGAGGAGCGCGGCGAGCAGCGCGCGCACCTTCGGCTCCGGCGCCGGCGCGGCCGCCCCGTCCTCCGTGCGCACGGTCAGCGGGCCCAGCACCTCGAATCGCATGAGCTCACAGTAATTCGGGGCGCCACCAGCGCTGACGGCGGTCCGTGCGCGCACCGTCAGCGTTCCGTGCGCGCCCACCGGCAGGGTGTGCTCGTGATCGCGACCCCGCGGTCACGAAGCGGACGTACACCCGACCGACGTACGTCGGACCAAGGAGCCGTCATGACCCTCTCCCGCGAAATCCGCCTCGCCGCCCGCCCCGTCGGCGAACCCACCACCGCGGACTTCGAGTTGGCCACCACCGAAGTGCCCGAGCAGCCCGGCGCAGGACAGATCGTCGTCCGCAACACCTGGATGTCGGTCGACCCGTACATGAGGGGCCGCATGGACGACGCGCCGTCCTACATCGCCCCGTTCGAGCTCGGCGCCCCGCTGGAGGGCAGCGCGGTCGGCGAGGTCGTCGCGTCGAACGCGCCCGAGGTCCCGGTGGGGGCGACCGTCACCCACTTCCTGGGCTGGCGGGAGTACTCCGTGCTGGATGCCGCGGCCGCGACCGTCGTCGACACCGCGCTCGCCCCGGCCGCCGCCTACCTCGGCCCGCTCGGCACGACGGGCCTGACGGCGTACGCCGCACTGACCCGCACCGCCCCGGTCCGCGAGGGCGACGTCGTGTTCGTGTCGGCGGCGGCCGGGGCGGTGGGCAGCGTCGCGGGGCAGATCGCCCGGGAGCTCGGCGCCGCACGGGTGATCGGCTCGGCGGGCGGACCCGCCAAGACGAAGAAGCTGCTCGACACCTTCGGGTACGACGCGGCCGTCGACTACCGGCTCGGCGGCCTGCCGGAGCAGCTCGCGCAGGCCGCGCCCGACGGCGTGGACGTCTACCTCGACGCGGTCGGCGGCGACCATCTCCAGGCCGCGATCGGGGCGATCCGGCCGGGCGGACGCATCGCGCTGGTCGGCGCCATCAGCACGTACAACACGACGGAGCCGGCGCCGGGCCCGAACAACCTCTTCCAGGCGGCCAAGCAGGAGGCGACCCTGCGGGGCATGCTCGTCACCAGCCACCTCGACCTGTTCCCGGAGTGGATCGGCCGGGCGGCGCCGCTGCTCGCCGACGGCACCCTGCGCACCGAGCAGACCGTCGTCGACGGCATCGAGCGGGCACCGGAGGCGTTCCTCGGCGTCCTGCGCGGGGCGAACACCGGCAAGATGCTGGTCCGCCTCACAGGATCACGTGCGGGACGAACCTCGCGTACTCGTCCGTGATCAGCCCCGACGACTCCCGGATGCCGAGCCCCGCCGCCTCGTCCTCGACCACCCACGCACCGAGGACGACCCGGTTGCCGTCGAACTCCGGCAGGGGTGCCAACTCCTGGTAGCAGCAGCTCTCCTCACGGCGTACGGGCGCGGAACCCGGTGCGTGCACCGTCACCCCCGCGCCCTCCCGCCCGAGCAGCGGCTTGGCGACGTACCCGGGTCCGGAGGCGAGTTCGCGCGGGCCGTCGAGGTAGGCGGGGAGGAGGTTCGGATGGCCGGGATACAGCTCCCAGAGGATCGCCAGGAGCGCCTTGTTGGAGAGGAGCATCTTCCAGGCGGGCTCGATCCACAGTGTGGAGCCCGTACCGCCGCCGTTGTCCAGCGTCTCCAGGACGTGCGGCGCGAAGCGGTCCGTGGTCAGCCACTCCCACGGGTAGAGCTTGAAGCAGCTGCGCATGAACCGGAGCTTCTTGTCGACGAAGCGGCGCGCGAGCCGGTCCCAGCCGATGTCCTCCATGGCGATCGACTCCGCGACGAGACCGGCCTGCTCGGCGGTCTCCCGCAGGTACGCGACCGTCATCAGGTCCTCGCCGAGTTCGTCGGCGGCGGAGTGCGCGAAGTACAGCGGACCGCCGGGCGGCAGCAGCGCGGCCTGCTTCCGCCACGCGTCGACGAGCCGCTCGTGGAGGGAGTTCCACTGGTCGGCGCCAGGGAAGCGTTCCTCCATCCAGAACCACTGCGGGCTCGCGGCCTCGACCAGGGAGGTGGGGGTGTCGGCGTTGTACTCCAGCATCTTGGCCGGACCCGCACCGTCGTAACGCAGGTCGAAGCGGCCGTACAGGGACGGGAGTTCGGCGCGGCGGTGCCAGGCCTCCGTCACGGCGGACGCGACCCCCGGGTCCGTGATGCCGAGGTCGCCCAGGCGGTCGTGGTCGACGATGTGCGCGGCGGCGGCCAGGCACATCGTGTGCAGCTCCTCGACGGCCTCCTCCAGCGCCTCGACCTCGGGGAGCGAGAAGACGTAGTAGGCGCTCTCGTCCCAGTAGGGGCGCAGGGTGTCGTCGGGGTAGCGCGTGAGCGGGTAGATGAGCCCCTGGTCCTCGACGGTCTGCTGCCAGCCGGGGCGGGGGGCTATGGTGCGGCGTTCCATGGCGTACGTGCCGTGTCCGGTCCTGATCCGTCCGCTCAGCCGCCGCCGCTGCCGCTGCCCGAGCAGCCGAAGCCGTCCCGGTCGACGGCCTCGCTGCGGCTGAACGTCCCGTAGTCGGCGTAGCGTCCGTCGACGTCGGAGTCGTAGTACCAAGCGCGGTCGGTACGCCCCGAGGACTTGCAGTTCTTGTCGCCGACGATCTTGTACCCGCGGAACGTGTCGTAGCTGTCCCGGTCCACGCAGCGTCGGTCCGGGTCCGAGCCGCAGGAGGTCAGGGCCGCCGCGAGGACGCCCATGCCGCCCAGTACGACGGTGCTCGAGCGCAGCCGTCGTGGTTGTTTCTTCGTCACGTGATCCCCCGTTGCCCGTCTTCGTACGCGTTCGAAGATCAGCGTAGGTAAGCCCCCGTGAACCGTGCCAGCCACCTGCACCGGATGTCCCTTGGGTCTCCTTTGACTCACCTTCCTCTACAGTCACTTCGTGTCTCTTGGGATGATTTGCGCTCTCGGCTCGGCGATCTGCTTCGGTACGGCCTCGGTTCTCCAGGCGGTCGCCACCCGCGCCACGACGCCGGGCACCGGCTCCGGCGTCGACCCCGCGCTGCTGCTGCGCGCGCTGCGCCAGTGGCGGTACGTCGCGGGGCTCGCCCTCGACGGGCTCGGCTTCCTGCTGCAGATCGTGGCGCTGCGCTCCGTCCCGATCTACGCCGTGGGCGCCGCGCTCGCCGCGAGTCTCGCCGTGACCGCGGTGGTCGCGGCCCGGCTGCTGCGGGTGCGGCTGAGCGGCGTCGAGTGGGGCGCGGTCGGCGTCGTCTGTGCGGGCCTCGCGATGCTGGGCCTCGCGTCCGGCGACGAGGGCGACCGCACCGGATCGACGGCGTTGCGGTACGTGATGCTCGGCATCGCCGTCGCCGTGCTCGTGCTCGGCGCCGTCGCGGGGCGGCTGCCCGACCGGGGGCGGGCGCTGGCGCTGGGCCTCGGGGCGGGGTGCGGGTTCGGGGTCGTCGAGGTGACCGTGCGCCTCATCGACGACGTGTCGCCGGGCGCGCTGCTCGCCAATCCGGCGACGTACGCGCTGCTGGTGGGCGGAGGAGCGGCGTTCCTGCTGCTCACGTCGGCGCTCCAGCGGGGGTCGGTGACGACGGCGACGGCGGGCATGGTGCTCGGCGAGACGATCGGTCCCGCCCTGGTGGGCGTGGTCTGGCTGGGCGACCGCACGCGGGAGGGGCTGGGCTGGCTGGCGATCCTGGGCTTCGCGGTGGCGGTCGCGGGGGCGTTGGCGCTGGCCCGCTTCGGTGAGGCGCCTGACGCTTCGCTGGGGCGGCGGGGTTAGCCCTGTCCGGAATCCGCACGCCGGCCTTCGCCCTGCCCCGGGGCTCCGCCCCGGACCCCGCTCCTCAATCGCCGGAGGGGCTGAAATGTCCAACCGTCACGGCAGCACCCGGCACAACGCCTCCACCGCCCCCGCCCACGCATGCTCCGCCGGTGTCCCGTACCCCACCACCAGCGCGTCCTCCCGCGGCGTCACCGCGAGCGGGTGGCGGAAGCCGCTGAGGCCCTGGACCGCGAGGCGTTCCCAATTGGCGGCCTGGACGATGGACCGCTCGGTGCCGGGCGGCAGTTGGAGCACCGCGTGCAGCCCGGCCGCGATGCCGGTGGCCCGCACGTCGGGCGCCCGCCCCGCCACCGCCTCGACCAGGTGGTCCCTGCGGCGCCGGTACCGCAGCCGTGCGCCCCTGACGTGGCGGTCGTACGCCCCCGACGTGATGAACTCCGCGAGCGTCAGCTGGTCGAGCGCACCGCAGGACGCTCCCGCGGCCTCCTTCTCGGCGAGGACCTCCGCGTGCAGGCCGGACGGCAGCACCATCCAGCCGAGCCGCAGGCCGGGTGCGAGGGACTTGCTCGCCGTGCCGAGGTAGATCACGTGCTCGGGGTCGAGGCCCTGGAGGGCGCCGACCGGCTGACGGTCGTAGCGGAACTCGCCGTCGTAGTCGTCCTCGATGATCACCCCGCCCTCGCGCCGCGCCCAGTCGACGGCGGCGGCGCGCCGGTCGGGGTGCAGGGGAACGCCCATCGGGAACTGGTGCGCGGGGGTGAGCAGCACCGCCTTCGCCGAGCCGGGGCCGAGGCCCGAGACGTCGGTGCCGAGTGCGTCGAAGGCGAGGGGGACCGTGCGCAGTCCTGCGCGGTGCAGCAGGTTCCAGTGGATGTCGAGGCCGTACGACTCGACGGTCACCTCCCGCTCCCCGCGCGCCCGCAGCACCCGGCCGATGACCGCGAGGGCGTGCACGAACCCGGCGGTGACGACGATGCGGTCGGGGTCGGCGTGGACGCCCCGCGCCCGTGCGAGGTACCCGGCGAGTGCGGTGCGCAGCTCGACGCGGCCGCGCGGGTCCGCGTACCCGAGGGCGCTGTTCGGGGCCGCCGCCAGCGCGCGCCGGGCCGCCTTGAGCCACTCCGCGCGCGGGAACGACGCGAGGTCCGGCGACCCGGGCGTGAGGTTGTACGTGGGCGCCCCGCCCGTCCTGCGCGGCGGCGCGGGCCGCACCGGCGGCGAAACGACCCTCCCCCGAGCTCTCGGCTCCGCTCGACCAGGGGGGACCCCCATCGCGACGCGCGTGCCCGAACCCTGGCGGGCGGTGAGCCAGCCCTCGGCGACCAGGTCGGCGTACGCGTCGGCGACCGTGTTCCGTGCGATGCCGAGGTCGGCGGCGAGCGAGCGGGACGACGGGAGGCGGGTGCCGGGGGCGAGGCGGCCGCCGCGCACGGCCTCCCGCAGCGCGTCCGTGAGGCCCTTGCGGACGCCGTGGCGTGACCCGTCGCCGCCGGTCTCCAGATGGAGGTCGACACCCAGAGTGGCCCACGTATCTCCCATGGAAATGGACCATACCGGTGGGCTACTCCGGACGTAGCGTCGACATCATGAACGTTCCCTCCGAAGCCCACGTCCACGAGCACACCCCCCGACTCGCCTGGGCCCAGCACGCCCCCGAGGTCTTCAAAGCGATGATCAAGCTCGACGCGGCCGCCCGTAAGGGCCTCGACCCGGTGATCTACGAGCTCGTCAAGATCCGCGCCTCGCAGATCAACCGCTGCGCGCTCTGCCTCGACATGCACTCCAAGGACGCCCTCGCGGCGGGCGAGAGCGTCGAACGGATCATCCAGCTCAGCGCCTGGGAGGAGTCGCAGCACTTCTACACGGCGAAGGAGATCGCCGCGCTCGAACTGACCGAGGCCATCACCGTGCTGACCGACGGCTTCGTGCCGGACGAGGTGTACGCGAAGGCCGCCGCGCACTTCGAGGAGGCGGAGCTGACCCAGCTCATCGCCGCGATCACCGTCATCAACGCGTGGAACCGCTTCGGCGTCAGCACCCGCCAGGTGCCGGGGCACTACAAGGCCGAGGGCGACAAGTGAGCCCTCGCACCACGCACTTGGACCGCGGCGTCGCCGGCGCGATGAGTGCGCTGAGCGCCGCCGCGAAGAAGGGCCTCGGCGACCCCGTCCTCGCCGAGCTCGTGATGATGCGGGCCTCACAGATCAACGCCTGCGCCTTCTGCCTCGACATGCACGTGGACGTCGCCCTGGAGCACGGCGAGACCCCGAAGCGCATCGCGCTCCTGAACGCCTGGGAGGAGGCGGGCGACCTCTTCAGTGCACGCGAACGAGCCGCCCTCGCCCTCACCGAGGCCGTCACCGTCCTCACCGAGGGCTTCGTGCCCGACACGGTGTACGCGAAGGCCGCCGAGCACTTCACCGAGGGGGACCTCGCCCATCTCCTCGGCGTGATCACCGTCATCAACAGCTGGAACCGGCTGATGGTCAGCCGCCGTATCGCACCCGGAGGACCGGCATGGTGAACCCCAGTACCGCGGCCACGCTGCGCGCCCTCCACCACGGCCGGGCGCCAGGCGACCCGCTGGTCCTGCCGGGACCGTGGGACGCCGCGAGCGCCCGCGTCTTCGAGGAGGCGGGGTACGAGGCGCTCGCAACGCCCAGCGCCGGCATCGCGCTCTCCCTCGGGTACGAGGACGGGCAGGTGCCGCCGAAGGAGATGTTCGAGGCGGTGGGCCGGATCACCCGGGCCGTCGGCGTACCGGTGACCATGGACGCCGAGACCGGCTACGGCCTGACGGCGAAGGAGCTGGTGGAGCGCCTCCTCGAAGCGGGCGCCGTCGGCTGCAACCTGGAGGACTCGTACGAGGGCGAGGACGCGGGCGCGGGCGCGGGCGGTGGCTCCACGGGTGTGCTCCGGGACCCGCGGGAGCAGGCGGACTGGCTGGCGCGGGTGCGGGAGGCGGCGGGCGACCACCTCGTGGTCAACGCGCGCGTCGACACGTTCGTCCGCGGGGTCGCCGACCCGGAGCGGGCGATCGAGCGGGCCCGCCTGTACGTGGCGGCGGGCGCGGACTGCGTCTACCCGATCCTCGCGCCGCCCGAGGCGATCCCCGTCCTGCGGGCGGGCATCGAGGGACCGCTCAACGTCCTCGCGCTGCCGGACGGCCCCTCCCTCCGCGAGCTGGGCGAACTCGGCGCGACACGCGTCACGTTCGGCCCCGGCCTGCTGCGCCGCACCATGGCGGCGCTGCGCGACATCACCGACGGACTGCGCCGGGCATGACAGTGCCGGGCCCCGCACAGCGGGAGCCCGGCACCCTCACACCGGTCGGCGGGCCGCTACTTGGGCAGCCACGCCTTCCACGTCGACTCGTTCTTGTCGATCCACGCCTTGGCCGCGTCCTGCGGGGACATCTTCTTGTCCGCGATCAGCAGGGAGACCTCGTTCTGGTCCTTCTCGGACCAGTGGAACTTCTTGAGGAACTCCGCGGCGTCGCCGCCCTTCTTCGCGAAGTCCGCGTTGAAGTACTTCTGCAGCGGCGTGTGCGGGTAGGCACACTTGATCTTCGCCGGGTCGGCGTCGCAGCCCTCCTTGTACGCGGGCAGCTTCACCTCTGTCATCGGCACCTTGTCGAAGAGCCACTGCGGCTTGTACCAGTACGTCAGGAACGGCTTCCGCTGCTTGGCGAACTGCTCGATCTGGGTGATCTGCGCCGCCTCGGAGCCCGCGAAGACGACCTTGTAGTCCAGGTCGAGGTTCTTGACGAGCGCCTTGTCGTTCGTGACGTACGACGGGGAGCCGTCCATGAGCTGGCCCTGGCCGCCGCTCTCCGCCGTACGGAACTGGTCCGCGTACTTGTTGAGGTTCTTCCAGTTCGTGACGTCCGGGTGCTTCTTCGCGAAGTACGTGGGGACGTACCAGCCGATGTGCCCGGTCACGCCGACGTCGCCACCGGGGACGATCGTCTTCTTGTCCTTGATGTACCGCTGTTCCTGCTCGGGGTGGCCCCAGTCCTCCATGATCGCGTCGACGCGGCCCTGGCTGAGGGCGTCCCAGGCGGGGACCTCGTCGATCTGGACCTTGTCGACGCGGTAGCCCAGCTCGTGGTCGAGCAGGTACTCGGCGACGGCGACGTCCGCCTGCGCGCCGACCCAGGACTGCACGGAGAGCGTCACGGTCTTGGCGCCCGCCGCGTTGGCGTAGGGGGACGACTGCTTGGTCATGTCGGCCTTGCCGCACCCGCTCATCGCGAGCAGCGCCCCGGCCGCGGTCACGGCGCTCAGTACACGCGTACGTACTCGCATGTCACGCCCCCTTCTTCGCGCTGTGTTCCCTGCGGACCGTCGGCTGCGTCACCCGGTCGAGCATCAGACCGAGGCAGACGATGGCGGCGCCGCCGACCAGGCCGGAGGCCAGGTCGCCCTGTGCGATGCCGTACAGCACGTCGTAGCCGAGCGCGCCACCGCCGACCAGACCGCCGATGACGACGACGGCGAGGACGAGGACGACCGCCTGGTTGACGGCGAGCAGCAGCGCCGGGCGGGCCAGCGGGAGCTGCACCTGGCGCAGCCGCTGCCAGTCGGTCGCGCCGAGGGACTTCGACGACTCCATCGCGGCGGGGCTGACCTGGCGCAGGCCCTGCGTGGTGATGCGAATGACGGCGGGCAGCGCGTACACGATGGCCGCCGCGACCGCGGGGGCGCGGCCGATGCCGAAGAGGGCGACGACCGGGATGAGGTACACGAACTGCGGCATCGTCTGGAAGATGTCGAGGACCGGGCGGAGCAGCCGTTCGAAGCGCTCGCTGCGGGCGGTCGCGATGCCGATCGCGAAGCCGACGACGGTGGTGACGGCGACGGCGGCGAGGACCTGCGAGAGCGTGTCGAGGGACTTGTCCCAGACGCCGAGCACGCCGATGCCCGCCATCGCGAGGACGGCGGTGAGCGCGGTCTGCCAGGTGCCGATCAGCCAGGCGAGGGCCGCGACGACGAGCAGCACCGACCACCAGGGCATGCCCTGCAGTCCGTCGCGTACCGGGTCGAGGACCCAGGTGGTGAAGTGCGCGGCCCAGTCGGCGGTGCCGCCGACGACGGGCACGCCGGTGTAGATGTGGTCGACCATCCACTCCTTGGCGGTGTTGACCGGCTCGACGATGTTCACCGTCCAGCTCTCCGGCCAGTCGAGGCGGTCGGCGAAGCGGAAGGCGACGGCGACGACGGCGGTGACCACGGCGGCGAGGGCGGAGCCGCGCCCGCCGGTCACCCACCAGTAGGCGCCGCCCCGCGTCTGCCGGTCCACCGGGTTCGCGCCCATCCGCTCACCGGCGGCGCTCGTGACGCGGTCGAGGACCACGGCGAGCAGCACGATCGGGATGCCCGCGGCGAGGGCCGCGCCGACGTCGACGGAGCCGAGCGCCTGGTAGACGCGGTCACCGAGACCGGCGCCGCCGATCATCGAGGCGATGACGGCCATCGAGAGCGCCATCATGATGGTCTGGTTGAGGCCGAGCAGGAGTTCCTTGCGGGCCAGCGGGAGGCGCGCGGAGAACAGCCGCTGGCGGGCGGTGGTGCCGAGCGAGGTGACGGCTTCCATCACGCCGCCGTCGGCGCCGCGCAGGCCGAGCGCGGTGAGGCGGGCCATGGGCGGGGCGGCGTAGATGACCGTCGCGAGGACCGCGGCGGGCACGCCGACGCCGAAGATGAGGACGGCGGGCAGCAGGTACGAGAAGGCGGGGAACACCTGCATGGTGTCGAGCACGGGCCGCAGCATGCGGAAGACCCGGTCGCTGAGCCCGGCCGCGAGTCCCATGAGGACGCCGAGCACGACGGACGCGAGGACGGCGACGACCATCAGCGCCAGCGTCTGCATCGTCGGGACCCACATGTTGAGCAGTCCGCACAGCCCGAACGAGGCGGCCGTGAGGACCGCGAGGCGCACGCCCGCGACCCGCCAGGCGATGAGCGCGCCGCCGGCGATGACACCGGCCCAGCCGCCCGCGAGGAGCACCAGGTAGACGGCGCGCACGGACACCACGATGGCGTTGCTGATGTGGCCGAAGAAGTAGGTGAACAGCCAGTGGCTGTCACGGTTGTCGATGATCCAGTCGGTGGTCCTGGCCAGCGGCTCGGTCAGGTCGACGGTGAGCGCGTCCGGCCAGGCGCCGGAGGCCCACTTGGCGTTGGCGATCGGCACGAGGACCGCCGCGGCGACGGCGAGCAGCAGGAGCTTGCCGACGGCACGGTGCCGCAGGAGCGCGCCGATTCCCGTATCTCGTACGGGACTGGAGGCGGTGGCGGTGGCCATCAGGCGACCACCTCGCCCTTTTCGGGGGCCGTTCCCGCCACGACGGCGAGCAGCCCGGCGTGGTCGACCACGCCGAGGCAGCGCTTGCCGTCCATGACGCGCACCGGGAAGCCGGAGCGGGCGACGGCCTCGATGGCCTCGGAGACCTTGGCGTCGGGGGCGAGGGCGGCGCCGCTGTTCTCCTCGTCGTCGTCGGCGGGACGCATGGCGCTGCGGACGCTCATGACGTCGGCGCGGACGACGTCGCGGACGAAGTCGCGGACGTAGTCGTCGGCCGGGGAGCCGACGATCTCCTCGGGGGTGCCGATCTGGACGACGCGGCCGTCGCGCATCAGGGCGATGCGGTCGCCGAGCTTGAGGGCCTCGCTGAGGTCGTGGGTGATGAAGACCATGGTGCGGCCCTCGTCGCGGTGCAGGCGGACGACTTCTTCCTGCATGTCGCGGCGGATCAGCGGGTCGAGGGCGCTGAACGGCTCGTCGAAGAGGAGGACCTCGGGGTCGACGGCGAGGGCGCGGGCGAGGCCCACACGCTGCTGCTGGCCGCCGGAGAGCTGGCCGGGCTTGCGCTGTTCGAGCCCTTCGAGGCCGACCTTCTTGACGACTTCGAGGGCCTTGGCGCGGCGCTCGGCCTTGCCGACGCCCTGGATCTCCAGGCCGTACGCGACGTTGTCGAGGACCGAGCGGTGCGGCAGGAGCCCGAAGTGCTGGAAGACCATGGCGGCACGGTGGCGGCGGAGTTCGCGCAGGCGGGTCTTGTCCATGGCGAGGACGTCCTCGCCGTCGATGGCGAGGGTGCCGGAGGTCGGCTCGATGAGCCGGGTCAGGCAGCGTACGAGGGTGGACTTGCCCGAGCCCGACAGGCCCATGACGACGAAGACCTCGCCCTTGTCGACCTCGAAGGACACATCGCGGACGGCGGCGGTGCAGCCGGTCCGCTCACGCAGTTCGGCGGGGCTCAGGCCGTGCAGTGAGGTGTCGTCCGGTATTCGCTCGGCCTTGGGGCCGAAGACCTTCCAGAGGTTCTTGACGGCGAAGACGGGCCCGCCCGCGGGCGTCTCGTCCTGGTCCGTGGTCGTCACGGTGGCCTCGCTCATCGGCCGTCACCACCAAGGATCTCGGCACATTTCTCCCCGACCATGAGTACTCCGATCATCGGGTTCACGGCGGGCATCGTCGGGAAGACGGATGCGTCCGCGATACGGATTCCTGCCAGGCCCCGGATCTTCAGCTCCGGGTCGACCACGGCGAGTTCATCAGTGGAAGCACCCATTCGGCAGGTGCCCGCCGGGTGGTAGACGGTGTGTGCGGCCTTGCGGACGAGCTCGCTGATGTCGGCGTCGTCGGTGACCTCGGGGCCGGGGAAGACCTCGCGCTTGAGCCACTTCTTGAACGGCTCGGCCTCGGCGACCTTGCGGGCCAGCTTGATGCCGTCGACGAGGGTCTGCCCGTCGTAGTCGCCTTCGTCCTCGAAGTACTTGAAGTCGAGGGCGGGCTTGACCTCCGGGTCCGCCGACGTCAGGTAGAGACGGCCGCGGGCGCGGGACTTGGGAATGTTCGGGGTCATCGACACGCCGTGCTCGGGGCGTTCGTAGCCGAGACGCTCCGGATTGTCGGTGAACGGGATCTGGTAGAAGTGGAACATCAGGTCCGGGCCCTTGTGGTCCGGGTCCCGCTTCACGAACAGACCGGCGTCCGAGTCCATCGCGGAGTTGCCGGGGATCGGCCCGTTGGTCTCCCAGACGATGACCGACTCGGGGTGGTCGATGAGGTTCTCGCCGACGCCCGGCAGGTCGTGGACGACCGGGATGCCGAGGGCTTCGAGGTCCTTCTTCGGGCCGATGCCGGAGTGCATGAGCAGCCTCGGCGTGTCGACGGCGCCGGCGCAGACGAGCACCTCGCGGCGGGCGGTGAACAGCTTCTCCGCGCCGTCCTTGGTGCGGATGTGGACGCCGTGGGCCGTCTTGCCCGCCAGCTCCAGCTTGGTGGCCCAGGTCTCCAGGAAGAGGTGGAGGTTCGGGCGGTCACCGGCCTCCATGTGGGGGTGGAGGTAGGCGACGGACGCGGAGGAGCGCTTGTTGTTCTCCGGGTGGTACGAGAGGTCGAAGAAGCCGACGCCCTCGTCGAAGGGCTTGTCGTTGAAGCCGACGACCTCGGGGACGCCGAGTGCGGTCTTCGTCGCCTCGACCCAGTCGGTGGCGATCTGGTTCTGGTCCTTCTTGGCGACGCGTACGACGTTGTTGCGCAGCTTGCCGAAGTACGGGTCCATGGCCTTGGCGTTCCAGCCGGTGGCGCCCGCCGCCTCCCACTCGTCCCAGTCGGACGGCAGCGGCTTGAAGGAGATCAGGGTGTTGTGCGACGAGCAGCCGCCGAGCACCTTGGCGCGGCTGTGCAGGATGTGGGAGTTGCCGCGCGGCTGCTCGGTGGTCGTGTACTCGTAGTCCAGCTCGCCGCCGAGCAGGCCGAGCCACTTGCGCAGCGTGAGGACGTCCTCCCGGTCGATGTCGCTGGGGCCGCCCTCGATGACGGCGACGGTGACGTCCGGGTTCTCGGTGAGGCGGGACGCGATCACCGATCCCGCGGTGCCGCCACCGACGATGACGTAGTCGAACTCGGTCTGGTCAGACATGCGTACGTGCTCCTCTTCCTGCGAGGTCGTGCCAAGGTGCTTGCGCGTAATGAGCGGGGGGCGCTTGAACGTGTTGCGCGCGGGGCGGACCTCCCGCCCCGCGCGTACCTCTGTACGGCTTGTGTCAGCCGGATACGGCTTGTGTCAGCCGGCGAACCAGCGCACCGGTGCCGGTGCCAGGTTCTGGTAGATGTGCTTGGACTCGCGGTACTCGGCGAGGCCCGCGGGACCGAGCTCGCGCCCGACGCCGCTCTTGCCGAAGCCGCCCCACTCCGCCTGCGGAAGGTAGGGGTGGAAGTCGTTGATCCAGATCGTGCCGTGGCGCATCCGGCGGGCCATGCGGCTCGCGCGGCCCTGGTCGCTGGTCCACACCGCGCCCGCGAGCCCGTACTCGGTGTCGTTGGCGAGCGCGACGGCCTCGTCCTCGGTGCGGAAGGTCTCGACGCTGAGGACGGGCCCGAAGACCTCTTCCCGTACGACCTTCATCTCGCGGTGGCACTGGTCGAGCACGGTCGGCTCGTAGAAGTACCCCTCGGCGGGGCGCACGTCGCTCGGCTCGGGGCGCTTGCCGCCGGAGCGGAGCACCGCGCCCTCCTCCAGGGCGGAGGCGACGTACATCTCGGTCTTCTCGCGCTGCTGCCGCGAGACGAGCGGACCGCACTCGACGCCGTCCTCGGTGCCGCGGCCGAGCTTGATCTTCGCGGCCCGGCGGGCGAGCTCGGCGACGAACCGCTCGCGCACGGATTCCTCGATGATGAGGCGGCCACCGGCGGAGCAGACCTGCCCGCTGTGGATGAAGGCGGCGTTCAGGGCCTGGTCGACGGCGGTGTCGAACCCTTCCTCGGTGGCGCAGGCGTCGGCGAACACCACGTTGGGGTTCTTGCCGCCGAGCTCCAGGGCGACCTTCTTCACGCCGAGCGCGGCGGCCTGGGCGACCTTGGTGCCGGAGACGAGGCCGCCGGTGAAGGAGACCAGGTCGACGTCGGGGTGGTCGGCGAGCCGGGCGCCGACGGTGTGGCCGGGGCCGGTCACGATGTTCGCGACTCCGGCGGGGAGACCCGCCTCGACGAGCAGCTCGATGAGCGCGACCGTCGTCAGCGGGGTGATCTCGCTGGGCTTGATGACGAAGGTGTTGCCCGCGGCGAGCGCGGGCGCGATCTTCCAGCTGGCCTGGAGCAGCGGGTAGTTCCAGGGCGTGATCATCGTGCAGACGCCGATGGGCTCGTGCACGACGACGCTGTGGATGTCGTCGGAACCGGCGTCCACGACACGGCCCGCGCCCTCGCCGATCACCAGATCGGCGAAGTAACGGAAGGCGTCGGCGACGCAGTCCACGTCGACGCGGCCCTCTTCGAGGGTCTTGCCCGCGTCACGGCTCTCCAGGAGGCCGATCTCCTCGCGGTCGCGCACGAGGAGGTCGGCGACGCGGCGCAGCAGAGCGGCGCGATCGGCCACGGGCGTGGCCGGCCAGGGGCCCTCGTCGAAGGCCTTGCGGGCGGCTGCGATGGCGGCGTCCGCGTCTTCCGATCCGCCCTCGGCGATCACGGCGAACGGCTTGGCGTCCGCCGGGTCGAGGATCTCGCGGGTGGCGCCGGAGGTGGCGGCACGCCACTCTCCGTCCACGTGGATGGTCTTTTGTGCGGACACGTCGCGTTTGCCTTCCGTTCCTGTCATATGCACCACCTGTCACTCGCGGTAGCCGGGTGCACCTGCCCTGAGCGGAAGAAAGCATGCACGTTCGATGGCCGAAAGTGCGCCGTGTCACTGCGCGTGTTTCAGACCTCTTCGTCCGGCAGGTCCTCCTCCGGCGGCTCGTCCGCGGCCATGAGCCCCGCCAGCCACAGCGGCATCAGCCAGTGCACGACGAACACGCTGAACAGCACGGGGAAGATCAGCCCCTCGATCTCCACCCCGGCGAAGCCGGCCAGACCCGTGCAGACGGTCGCGGCGAGCAGCAGCCACATCATCACGTACTGCGCGCGGGCCGCCACGCGGTTCTTCTCGGCGCGCTGCCGCTCGTCGAGGGCGCGGACGCGCAGTTCGAGGAGGCCGCGGGTCGCGCCGTTGATCACGCCGGTCGCCACGCACCACGGCAGCAGGAGGCCGAGGAGTCCGAAGGTCGCCCAGCGTTCGTCGCCGAGCACGGAGTAGAGCTCGCACGCGATGCCGGCCGCGGTCAGCACGATGTGCGCGACGACGACGGTCCTGCGGCGGGCCTCGGTGGCGTAGAGGGGGGCGGCTTCGCGACGGTTCATGATCGCGTACATGCGCCGGTCGTAACCGGTGATGGTGGGCTGCTCGTCGGTCCTCATCATTGATCCCTCCCGTAGACCTGATCCGTGAGCGGGCGAAACGGTTCGAGGGAGAACAGGGCCTCGACCGGCAGCGCGAAGTACTTCGCGATCTTCAACGCAAGGTCGAGGCTCGGGTTGTACTGCCCGCGCTCGATGTAGCCGATGGTCTGGTAGTGGGCTCCCACTGCCTCGGCCAGGCTCTGACGCGACACCTTTCGTTCGGCGCGCACCATCGCCAACCTGTTGTGCACTTGCTCGCTCATGTATAAGAAGTACTACATTAACGAGCACGACAGCAATAACTGCGAAGTCAGGGAGCGGGAAACATGTTCGGCACCAAGCGGGAACTGATGGTGATCGCCCTGCGCGACACGGACGCGGTCACGGACGAGCTGCGCGAGGCACTCGCCACGGCCGACGAGAGGGACCGCCCGGGGCTCGAACGCGCGATGGAGCTCGTCGCCCGCGCGGCCGCCGTCCCGGACGCCGAGGTGCGCGGCCGCTGGGCCCTGCGCCGGATCACCGCCGCCGGGCACACGGGTCCCGCCGACTCGGTCCACGCGGTCAGGGCCCTGCGCCAGGCCGAGCCGGGTCTGAGCCTGGCGTCGGCGGTGCAGCTGTCCAAGGAGGCGGCGGCGCTGCGGGCGACGTAGCCATGAGGAGGTCCCGCGCGCACGCCCGCAGCCACGCGTGCGCCGGGTCCGCGTCGTGGCGGGGGTGCCAGGCCATGCCCAGCGGGAGGGACGGCAGGTCCACCGGGACCTCGAAGGTGACCAGCCCCAGGGCCTCCGAGAGGGGGCGGGTCCATGACGCGGCCAGGCCCACCAGGTCCGTGCGCAGCAGCACGAAGACGGACGACGAGAACGTCGCCATACTGCCCACCACCCGTCTGCCCAGGCCGAGTTCGGCGAGGGCGGCGTCCAGCGGCCCCGACAGGCGCCCTCTGCGCGAGACGGTCACATGGTCGGCCTCGGCGAACCGTCGGGCCGTCAACTTCCCCTTCAGCAAGGGGTGCCCGGGCCGTGCCAGGCCGATCATCCGGTCCTCACGGATCTTCTCCACGAGCACCTCGGGCGCCGTCGTATCGATCACGCCGAGCTCCAGATCGGCGGTGCCCTGCCGCAGCATGGGTTCGTCGACGTGACTCTCGCCGAGGAAGCGGAGCCGTACGCCGGGGGCCTCCTCGGCGGCGCGGGCGAAGAGCGCGGGGCCGTACGCGGCGGCGATCGCGTCGGAGCCGAGGATCGAGAGGGTCCGGGAGACCGTGCGCAGGTCGACGGCGCCGGGCCCGGCGAAGAGCGCGCGGGCCCGCTCGACCACCGCGCTCACCTCCGCCTGCACCGCCAGCGCGTGCGGCGTCGGCACCATCTGGCGCCCGGCCCGTACGAGGACGGGGTCGCCGAGAGCCTTGCGGATGCGGCCGAGGGTGCGGCTCATCGCGGGCTCCGACAGATGCAGTCTGCGGGCCGCGCCGGACACGCTCTGCTCCTCGAGGAGGACGTCGAGGGCGACCAGCAGATTGAGATCGAGGCCGCCCGCACCACTGGATTGCGTCACACGCATCCACCCCTTGTGAAAGTTGCACTGGAAAGCAAGTCGAGGGCGAGCCTACGGTGACAGGGCATCCCACACCACGACGCTCCCGAGGAGGAGCCTTGCCCTCGCCTGCCCTGAAGCCGCCGACACCGCCGACACCACCGACAACGGCGACAACGGCGACACCGCCGACCCCGCCCGCACCTGTGAAGCCCTCTCCGTCCCTCCTGAAGCGGTCGACGCTGTTCACCCTCTGCGCCTGCGTCCTCGTCGCGCAGGGCATGGTCGCCGCCATCAACCTCCTCGTACCGCAGCTGAGCTCGTCCGGGCTGCACCCCTCGTCCAGCGAACTCCTGTGGACGGTCGACGCGTACGTCATCGTCTTCGCGGGGCTCCTCATCCCGGCCGGTGCGCTCGGCGACCGGTACGGCCGCAAGGGCGCGCTGCTCACCGGACTCGGTCTCTTCGCCGCCGGTGCGACCGTCAGCGCGCTCGCCGTCTCCCCCGCGATGCTGATCGCCGGGCGCGGCGTCTCCGGCGCGGGCGCCGCGCTGATCATGCCCGCGACCATGTCGATCATGATGCGCGTCGCTTCGCGGGAGGAGCGGCCGCGCGCCGTCGCCTCCTGGGCGCTCGCCGCCGGGCTCGGCGGCCTCACGGGCAACATCGGCGGCGGGCTCGTCGGCCAGTACCTGTCCTGGCGCGCGCTGTTCTGGGTGGTGGTGCCGCTCGCCGCGCTGCTCGCCCTCGCCGTGGCACGGGTGGTTCCCCGTACCGGCAAGGCGGTCGAGGCCCCCGCTCTGGACCCCGTCGGCACGCTGCTGCTCACCGGCGGTCTGCTCGCGCTGCTCTTCGGCATCATCGAGAGCCCGATGTACGGCTGGACGTCCGCGCGCATCCTGGCCGCCTTCGCGAGCGGCGCGGCCCTCGTCGCGCTCTTCGTCGCGCACGCCCTGCGCTCGCGCGCCCCGCTCTTCGACCCGCGGGTCTTCGCCACGCCGCGGCTGCGCGCCGCGACGCTCGGCACGGCCGTGAGCTTCTTCGGTCTCTTCTCGCTCTTCTACGTCAACTCGCAGTACCTGCAGTACGAGAAGGGGTACGGCGCCGCACGCGCGGGCCTCGCGATCGTCCCGCTCACCATCGGCATGGTGCTCGTGCCCAAGCTCGCCGCGCGCTGGTCGGGACCGCCGCGCGCGGTGGCGGGCGGCGGCCTGCTCCTGATCGGCCTGGGCCTGCTCGGCGCGTCCACCGCGGACGGCTCGACGCCCTACGCGCTCTACGCCTGCTGGCTCCTGGTCATCTCGGCGGGCACGGGCCTGTGCATGCCCATCCTCACGCTGAGCGTCGTCGGCTCGCTCCCGCCCCACCAGGCGGGCCTCGGCTCCGGGCTCAGCACCTCGGCACGCGAGGTCGGCGCCGCGCTCGGCGTGGCCGTGACCGGCACGACCCTGGCCTCGCACGCCTCGGGCGGCTTCCCGGCCGGCATGGAGGCGGCGCTGCGCATCGTGGCGCTCGTGGTGATCGCCACGGCGGCGGTGGTCACGCTCGGCTACGGCAAGAAGCCATGACCAGCACCGAAAACGCGCGACCGCCCCGGCAGGATCTGCCGGGGCGGTCGCGCGGAAGTCGTACGACTCAGATGAGGCCGAGACCGCGGACGGCCTCGCGCTCCTCGGTGAGCTCCTGCACGGACGCGTCGATGCGCGTACGCGAGAACTCGTTGATCTCCAGGCCCTGGACGATCTCGTACTTGCCGTCCTTGGTGGTGACGGGGAAGGAGGAGATGAGGCCCTCGGGAACGCCGTACGAACCGTCCGACGGGATGCCCATGGAGGTCCAGTCGCCGTCGGCCGTGCCGTTGACCCACGTGTGGACGTGGTCGATGGCGGCGTTGGCGGCGGAGGCGGCCGACGAGGCGCCACGGGCCTCGATGATCGCGGCACCGCGCTTGGCGACGGTCGGGATGAAGGTGTCGGCGAGCCAGGCCTGGTCGTTGACGACCTCGGCGGCGTTCTTGCCGGCGATCTCCGCGTGGAAGACGTCCGGGTACTGGGTGGCCGAGTGGTTGCCCCAGATGGTGAGGCGCTTGATGTCGGCGACCGAGGAGCCGGTCTTCTTCGCGAGCTGCGAGAGCGCGCGGTTGTGGTCCAGGCGGGTCATCGCGGTGAAGCGCTCGGCCGGTACGTCCGGGGCGGCGGCCTGCGCGATGAGCGCGTTGGTGTTGGCGGGGTTGCCGACGACCAGGACCTTGATGTCGTCCGCGGCGTGGTCGTTGATGGCCTTGCCCTGCGGCTTGAAGATGCCGCCGTTGGCCTCGAGGAGGTCACCGCGCTCCATGCCCTTGGTGCGGGGGCGGGCGCCGACGAGCAGCGCGACGTTGGCGCCGTCGAAGGCGACGTTCGGGTCGTCGCTGATCTCGATCGAGTTCAGCAGCGGGAAGGCGCAGTCGTCGAGCTCCATGGCGGTGCCCTCGGCGGCCTTCAGCGCCGGCGTGATCTCGAGAAGGCGCAGGTTGACCGGCACGTCCGCGCCGAGCAGGTGGCCCGAGGCGATGCGGAAGAGCAGCGCGTAGCCGATCTGGCCGGCCGCGCCGGTGACGGTGACATTCACGGGAGTGCGGGTCATGGCGATCTCCGTAAGACAGCTGGCGGTGGGGTCCCTGGTCTCGTACGTGGATCCCCTTGTTCCTGGATCCCCGCCGACGCCTCGTCGAGTCCTCGATCGCCTCTCGATGATCGATCTCTTGGCATCAAGAGAGATCCGCCGTCAGGCTATCGCGCCCCGGCCACCCCTTGGCGCCGGGTCGGTGTGGCCCGGCCCACAGCTTCGGCCACCTGGTCGGCCGCCCCCAAAAAAAAGGGGGGCGGCCGCCACGAGGGGGGGGGAGCGTGGCGGCCGCCGTGGGGGTGTGACCACTCCCGTGGGGGTACCGTTCGCCTGCCCTCGGAGTCACAGGTCATGCCCCCAAATTCTCAACTTTCTGCCCGAGGCCCCAACTCACGCCCCTGACCAGGGACTTCACCCAAGAAATCGCCGCCAGGACAGCTAACCGGACGACTACCAGGACGGCTGACAGGACGGCTACTCCGTGCAGCCCGTCCGGCCGGACGTGAGCGTCGCGCACGCCTTCGCCGCGGTCCCCGAATCGGCCGCCACCATCGGCGTGTACGCGTCGAAGTCCTCGTTCACCGTGCTGTTCTGCTTGGCCCCGGCGCCGCCGCCCGACCCCGTGATCGTCAGCTCGTCGCCCGGCGTCGCCTGTGTGATCCGCGCCCACGCGGCGCCGCACGTCTTGCTGTACCGGACCTCGACCAGCGTCTTGCCGATCGTCGCCCGCGACGTCGTCCTGGCCAGCTCGCCGCCGCAGCCCATGTTCTCGGGGTCCTTGCCCGCACAGTCCTTGCCGCTGCACTCGACCCCGGCGGGCAGCTTCGTGTCCTTCTTCGTCGGCGTCACGGACGGCTTCGCCTCGTCTCCCTTGTCGTCGCCGCCGAACCCGGTCATGAAGACCGCGGCCGCGATGACCACGAGGGCGCCGACTATGCCCGCGAGGAACATCGTCAGCTTGCGGCGCCGCCGCTGCCTGTCCGGTGACCCGGCGGGGCCTCCTGGACCACCGGGCCCACCAGGACCACCGGGACCACCAGCACCGCCCGGGCCACCGGGGCTCCCCGCCTCGCCGAAGGCGGACGCCGAGACATCACCGTACGAACTGGACGCCCCGTACGAGCCGACCGAGGGCGGCCCCACGGTGGGCGACACCCCGGCCGGGCCCGCCACTCCGGTCACGGGCCCGAGACCACCGCCGGAACCGTTGCGCGCCGCACCCCTGCCTCCGGGGGCGGGCGGCTGCGGGGACGACTGGCCCGGACGGGAGGACTGCGAAGGGTACGACGGCGGCGAAGGCCACGGGGAGGGCGCGTTCTCAGGCACCTTCCGATCGGGCGCGGTTCGACTTGAAGTCGGCTGACCCGGCGCTGACTGGCCCGGAGCCGGGCGATTCGACGACTGCTGGCTCGGCGACTGTTGGCCCGGCGACTGTTGTCCTGGCGCCTGTTGCCCCGGTGCCATCCGCCCCGGGGTCTGCTGGCCGGGCGTGGGCTGGCCGGGCGTGGACTGGCCCGGCGCGTGCTGACCAGGCGTCTGCTGACCCGGCGCGTGTTGGCCGGGCGTTGGCTGGCCCGGCGCCTGCTGGCCCGGCGTCTGCTGGCCCGGTGCCTGCCGACCCGTCCCCTTCCGGTCCTGCTTCCCGGGCGGTTTCGCGTCGTCCCGCTTTCCGTCCGACTTGCCCGGCTTGGGCGCCTTCTTGGGCGCCGCCCTGCCGCTGGCCGCCTTGCCGCCGTCCGCCTTGCCGGACCCGTCCATCGGGTCCGGGCCCAGCTCCCCCAGCGCGGCCCGCGCCTGCGAGATGCGGATCGCCTGCATCGTCATGTCGTGCCGCATCTCGGAACGGCTCCACGCCCGCTCAGCGAGCTCCCACATGGTGATGAGGTGCACGGGCGGCGTCCCCGTCACCTCCGCCAGCGCGACGATCGCCCCCTTGGGTGCGAGCAGCCGCCCGTTCAGATAGCGCTCCCACGACGTCTTGCTGTAGCCGGTCCTGTCGGACACCGCCGCAATGCTCAGACCACTGCGGTCGACCAGCCTGCGCAGCTGACTGGCGAACTCCCTGACCTCCGGGTCGAGCTCGTCCGGTAGCGCCTTCCAACGAGGCATTACTCCCCCTCTTCCCCCCGTGCGTGCCTGTTCTGCCCCCGCGCCGCCCCCACGTCGACCCGCGCCGTCCCCGACCTGGACTACCCAGAGGGATGCGTGGAGCCAGGATGTCAGTTCCCGGATGAGGGGCACACGGGAGCATTCGGGCCACCGGCGGGCGCTGCCGCACTCCGCCGCGCTCCCCGCGGTCCAGGCCCAGTGTCCCACCGCCGCGCCCCGCCACGATGCGGAACCCCGGGCACCGGTCGAGACCTCCCGAACCATCCGGAATGCATGATTCGCCCTACGTCACCCGTTGCGGAATGGTCACCTCCGTGCCACAGGGGTCAACTTCCCTTGATCACTCTTGGCGCGTCCATGACTCTGGATCAGCCCGAACGGCGGTGCCCGTCCTCTCTCGGGGGTGAGGACGGGCACCGTCCCCGAAAGGGCGATGTCGGCCGTTTCCCGCATGTCTTGCGGCCCTGGGAACCCACGTACTCGGCAGAGTCGGTCCTGCGACAAATCCGAGGACCCCAAGGACCCCAAGGACCCGCGACCCCAAGACCCCAAGGAGCCCGACATGAAGCACCGACAGCGCCTCGTCGGCGGCGTACTCGCCGCGGCCGCCCTCCTCGGCGCCACCCTGGCGACACCGCCCGCCGCCTCGGCGACCTCGGGCACCGCGCCCGCCTGCGTCAAGCGGGACGTCGTCAAGCACCGCAAGTACGTGAAGGTGACCAACCTCTGCGGCCATGCCATGCACCTGAAGGTCGTCATCGACTGGGGCAACGACTCGCCGTGTCTGACGTACCAGAACAGGGAGCAGTGGGAGTGGAACTGGGGCCGCGGCTCCTACGGCAAGGTCGTCACCTGCTGAACCACGTCCTGATCACGTGCTGAGTACATCCTGAGTACGTGCTGATCAGCACGTACTCAGCACGTGATCACTGACCGTTCCCCGGTCCCGCCCCCGGCGTCACGAGCCCCGTCTCGTACGCCACCACCACCGCCTGCGCCCTGCTGTCCAGGTCGAGCTTGCTCATCGTGCGGTTGAGATGGGTCTTGACCGTGGCCTCGCTGATGTAGAGCCGCTCCGCGATGTCCGCGTTGGTGAGGCCGCGCGCGATGAGTTTCAGGACCTCGACCTCGCGCTGGGTCAGTACGCCGAGGTCGGGCGGCGTCTCCGCGTCGTCGCCGCCGGGGCCCGCCGTCTGCCGGGCGAACGCCTCGACGAGGCGCCGCGTCACGCTGGGCGCGAAGAGCGCGTCGCCGCCCCCGACCGCCGCCACCGCCGCGAGCAGCCGCTCGGGCCCCGAGTCCTTGAGCAGGAACCCGGACGCGCCGGCCCGCAACGCCCCGTACACGTACTCGTCGAGGTCGAACGTCGTCAGGACAAGGACGCGCGGCGCCGGTTCGCCCGCCTGCGCCAGGATCTTCGCGGTGGCCGTGATGCCGTTCATGCCCGGCATCCGGATGTCCATGAGGACGACGTCGGGGCAGGTCTCCGCGGCGAGCTCCACCGCTTCCTCGCCGTCGCCCCCCTCGCCCACGACCTCGATGCCGGGCGCGGCGCGCAGCAGCCCCACCAGCCCCGCGCGGATGAGGAACTGGTCGTCGACGACGAGCACCCTGATACGTGAGCTCATCCGGTCACCCGGCTCATTCCGTTGCGTCGTCCCCCCGCGCCGCGGCCCGCGCCGAGGTCGGCAGGGTGAGTCGCACGGCGAATCCCCCCTCGCTCAGCGGGCCGATACTGATCGCCCCGCCGTAGAGCTTGGCCCGCTCCCGCATCCCAATCAAGCCGTGTCCACTGCCCGTCCGTACTCTGTCCTGAATCACCCCCTGCCCGTCATTGGTGACGGAGACCTCGATGTGCCCGCGCCGGTAGGCGAGTTCGACGGCCGCGGCGGCTCCGTGGGCGTGTTTCAGTACGTTGGTGAGTGCCTCCTGCACCACGCGGTACGCGCACAGCTCCACGCCGGGCGCCACCAGCCGCGGGGTGCCCGTGACCCGCAGCTCGACGCGGACTCCCCCGGCCCGGACCCGCTCGACCATCTCGTCCAGGCGGGCCAGGCCCGGCATCGGGGCCCCGGGGGCGTCACCGCCGTGCTCGCCGTCCTCGGCGCGCAGGACGCGCAGCATGCGGCGGAGCTCTTCGAGAGCTTCGCCGCTGGTCCCGGAGATGGTGCCGAGCGCCGCGCGCGCGGTGGCGGGGTCGGAGCCGAAGACGAACGTCGCGAGGCCCGCCTGCACGGAGATCACCGACATGTGGTGGGCGACCACGTCGTGCAGTTCGCGCGCGATGCGACCGCGTTCCTCCGCGACCTCGCGACGGGCCCGTTCGTCCTGCTCGCGCTTCAACTGCCGGGCCAGTTCGGCCGACCGGCGTGCGACGTACCCGAAGCGCCACAGGACGAGGGAGAAGCCAATGGCCTGGCCGACGACGGAGGGCATCGACGCGCCCTCGCTGATCGCACCGGCGTAGATCCACAGGGCGGCCATCAGCCCGGCGCAGGCGAGGGAGGTGCGCGGGGAGCGGAGGGAGGCGACCGTGTAGACGGTGAGCATGGGTCCGAAGGTGCCGACCACTGGCCAGTAGCCGACGGTGACGTAGACGAACCACGCCAGATGGACGACGAGCAGCACGGTGAGCGGGGCCCTGCTGCGGGCCGCGACGGGCAGGCAGATGAGCGCGACCAGCGCGTATCCCAGGGGGTCGAGGGCGATCCAGCCCTGCTTCACGGGCTCCTGTCCGAGCAGCACGGCGACCGTGGTCAGGGCGACCGCGATCAATGCGTCGACAGCGAGGGGGCGGATCCGCATCGCCGCAGCGTAACGCGCGTTTGGGGGCCGGAACGTCAACCAGCGGCGGTACCGCGGAAGTTGTAGGAAACGGCCGTCTACCGCCGTTGGAGCAGGGGGAGTTCCACCCAGGGCGGGACGACGCGACCTGCGGGACGCCGGTAGTTTGTGGGACCAGCACCACAGGACCGCGGCCGTCGGAGAACCGCATGGGGGGGAAGGCCCGGTCCGCACGGCGGTGGCCCGTCCCCTCGGGGGAGGACGGGCCACCGTCGGGCGCATGCCGCCTGTCCGGACCATGCAGCTCTGTCTGGATCGTACGGTTCTGCCTAGATCGTGTAGTGCAGTGTGTCGTCCAGGAACGGGATCACCAGCCAGGGCGAGGGCTGCGCCATCATCGCGAGGAGTGCGATGGCGAGGCCCAGTGCCCCGTACGTGACCATGTCCGTGAACCGGGAACGCACCGCGAGCATCCCGACGTCCGGCAGCGCCCAGCGCAGCACGGCGCCGCCGATGAGCGCGATGCCGATCAGCAGCGTGCCGACGCGGAACACGTCGAACGCGGTGAGCAGCAGCCCGAGTCCGACCAGCGAGACGACGCTGATCAGCGGCCACTGCCGGGCCGGTGCGGGTGCGTCGCCCGCCGCGGCGCGGCCGCCGCCCTCGGGCCGCGCGGTGTCACGCGTGAACAGCGGGAAGCGTCGCGACACCTTCCGCGGCCGCCCGTCCGGACCCGGCGCGCTGACCGCGCCCTTGGCCAGGGGAACGCCCGCGGTGCTGCCCTGACCGGACTGCGCGGTGCTGCCCTGACCGGCCTCCGCGGTGTTGCCCGGTTCGGCTTCCGCGGTGCTGCCTTCGTCGGCGTCGGCTTGCGGGCCCGTGGTCTCGCTCATCACCCTCGCCCCTCTCCTGTTCGGCTCTCCTGTTCGGCGGGCGGCTTCAGCGCGCGGCGCGTTCCGCGGCCTCGACGACGTTCACCAGGAGCTGGGCGCGGGTCATCGGGCCGACGCCGCCCGGGTTCGGGGAGATCCAGCCGGCGACCTCGGCGACGCCCGGGTGGACATCGCCGACGATCTTGCCGTTCTCGTCGCGCGAGACGCCCACGTCCAGAACGGCGGCGCCCGGCTTCACGTCCTCGGGCTTGATCAGGTGCGGTACGCCCGCGGCGGCCACGATGATGTCCGCCCGCTTGAGGTGGGCGGCGAGGTCACGGGTGCCGGTGTGGCACTGGGTGACCGTGGCGTTCTCGGACTTGCGGGTGAGCAGGAGCGGCATGGGACGGCCGATGGTGACGCCGCGGCCGACCACGACGACCTCGGCGCCCTTGATCTCCACGTCGTGCTGCCGGAGCAGCCGGATGATCCCGTACGGGGTGCAGGGCAGCGGCGCCGGCTCGTTCAGGACGAGACGGCCGAGGTTCATCGGGTGCAGGCCGTCGGCGTCCTTGTCCGGGTCCATGAGCTCCAGGACGCGGTTCTCGTCGATGCCCTTGGGAAGCGGGAGCTGAACGATGTAACCGGTGCAGTCCGGGTCCTCGTTGAGTTCGCGGACGACCGCCTCGATCTCCTCCTGGGAGGCGGTGGCGGGCAGTTCGCGCTGGATGGAGGCGATGCCGACCTGCGCGCAGTCGCGGTGCTTGCCCGCGACGTACTTCTGGCTGCCCGGGTCGTCGCCGACCAGGACGGTACCGAGTCCGGGCGTGACGCCCTTCTCCTTCAGGGCCGCCACGCGGGCGGTCAGTTCGGACTTGATCGCGGCTGCGGTGGCCTTGCCATCGAGAATCTGGGCGGTCATGCCCCCATCTTCCCGGATGGGACCCGCCCGGTACCAATCAGGGCGCTCCCTGGCGTCCCGCCGGTGCACCCGCTGATCAGCGAGGTTGCACTTGCACAACACCTGAGGTGACCGACTGGACAGGAAGGCGGCCCATTGAGAACCATGGCCCGGGTCATGCCGCGGGCAGTGTCGGGGGGCAAACCGCTCAGCAGCACCCATTTCCTCCGCTCGCACCGCGTCGTCCCCGCAGTGAACAACGGAGGAAGTCCGCCATGAGTTTTGGCGACCCGAACAACCCCTACGGCCAGCAGCCGCCCCAGGGCCAGCCCGGTGGTTACGGCCAGGCTCCGGGCCAGCCCGGCTACGGACAGGCGCCGGGCCAGCCGCAGTACGGCTATCCCCAGCAGGCACCGGGCGGCGTCCCGCAGCAGGGCTACGGCTACCCGCAGCAGCCGGCCTCGCCCTACGGCGCGTACCCGCAGCAGCCCGGCGCCGGCTACGGCTACCAGGGCGGCGGCCCGACGGTCGCGTCCATGGGCCGCCGTTTCGGCGCCCGTGCGATCGACGGTGTCGCCTTCACCCTGATCTACATCGTCCTTCTCGTCGTCGGCGCCGCCGACGCCATCGGCCAGGCCGCGGACTGCGACCCGGGCTCGGCCGCGTACGACAGCTGCATGAACGACGCGGGCACCGACATGATGGGGTCCCTCGGCGCCGTGATCGGCGCCCTCGCGGTCGTCGGCCTGCTCTACGAGTGGCTGATGACGGCCATGGTCGGCGGCACGCTCGGCAAGCTCGCCGTCGGCATCCGCGTCATCGACGCGGAGAGCGGCCAGAAGCCGGGCGTCGGCGCGGCCTTCGTCCGCTACATCATTCCGCTGGTGGGCTCGCTGGCCTGCGGCATCGGCTCGCTGCTCGTCTACCTGTCGCCGTTCTGGGACAAGAGCGGGCGTCAGCAGGGCTGGCACGACAAGGCGGCCAAGACCATGGTGATCCAGCGGTCCAACAACTGACCCGCCCTCACACCTGCCGCACCGCGAAGGCCGCGCACCCGAACATCGGGGCGCGGCCTTCGCACGTACGAACACACGCCGCTCAGCGCACGTACGAACACACGCCGCTCAGTGGAAGAAGTGCCGCGTCCCCGTGAAGTACATCGTGACGCCCGCCTTCTTCGCCGCCTCGACCACCAGCTCGTCACGGACCGAACCACCCGGCTGCACCACGGCCTTGACGCCCGCGGCGGTCAGGATCTCCAGGCCGTCGGGGAAGGGGAAGAACGCGTCGGACGCGGCGTAGGAGCCACGGGCCCGCTCCTCGCCCGCCCGCTCGACCGCGAGCTTCGCGGAGTCGACGCGGTTGACCTGGCCCATGCCGACGCCGACGGAAGCGCCGTCCTTGGCGAGCAGGATCGCGTTGGACTTCACCGCGCGGGACGCCTTCCAGGCGAACGCGAGCTCGTCGAGTTCACCCGCGTTGAGCGCGTCGCCGGTGGCGAGCGTCCAGTTGGCGGGGTTGTCGCCGTCGGCCTGGAGCCGGTCGGTGACCTGGAGCAGCGCGCCGCCGTCGATCTGCTTGACCTCGACCGCGCTGGACGGCGCCTGATGGGCGCGCAGGACTCGGATGTTCTTCTTCTTGGTGAGGACTTCGAGGGCGCCGTCCTCGTACTCCGGCGCGACGATGACCTCGGTGAAGATGTCGGCGACCTGCTCGGCCATCTCCTTGGAGACCGGACGGTTCACGGCGATGACGCCGCCGAAGGCCGACAGCGGGTCGCAGGCGTGCGCCTTGCGGTGCGCCTCGGCGACGTTCGCGCCGATCGCGATCCCGCACGGGTTGGCGTGCTTGATGATCGCGACACAGGGCTCGTCGTGGTCGTACGCGGCACGGCGCGCGGCGTCCGTGTCGGTGAAGTTGTTGTACGACATCTCCTTGCCGTGCAGCTGCTCGGCCTCGGCGAGACCGCCCGTGCCGTCGACGTAGAGAGCGGCGCCCTGGTGGGGGTTCTCGCCGTAACGGAGCACGTTCTTGCGCTCGTACGTGGCGCCGAGGAAGCCGGGGTGGCCGGAGTCGTCGGCGGCGGCGTAGTCCGCCGCGAACCAGCTCGCGACGGCCACGTCGTACGCGGCCGTGTGCTGGAACGCTTCTCCCGCGAGCCGCTTGCGCGCCGCCAGGTCGAAGCCGCCGGCCTCGACCGCGGCGAGCACGTCGGCGTACCGCTTCGGGTCGGTGACGACCGCGACCGACGGGTGGTTCTTGGCGGCGGCGCGGACCATGGACGGGCCACCGATGTCGATCTGCTCGACGCACTCGTCGGGAGTGGCCCCGGACGCGACGGTCTCCTTGAAGGGGTACAGGTTCACGACGACGAGCTGGAAGGGCTCGACGCCGAGCTCCGCGAGCTGCTCGCGGTGGTCCTCGAGGCGCAGGTCGGCGAGGATCCCGGCGTGGACCTTCGGGTGCAGGGTCTTGACCCGGCCGTCCAGGCATTCGGGGAAGCCGGTGAGCTCCTCGACCTTGGTGACGGGCACCCCGGCCGCGGCGATCTTCGAGGCGGTCGAGCCGGTGGAGACGAGCTCGACGCCCGCCTCGTGGAGCCCGCGCGCGAGCTCTTCCAGGCCGGTCTTGTCGTAGACGCTGACGAGCGCACGCTTGATGGGGCGCTGCGCGGCGTTCGCGTTCGTAGCTTCGGCGGTCACGGGATAAGAACCTTTCGTCCCTCAATGCGGTAGCCGTGCCGGGCCAGACGCCCCACGACATCGACGAGCAGCGTGCGCTCGACTTCCTTGATGCGCTCGTGCAGAGCGCTCTCGTCGTCCTCGTCCCGGACCTCGACCACGCCCTGGGCGATGATCGGGCCGGTGTCGACGCCGTCGTCGACGAAGTGGACGGTGCAGCCGGTGACCTTCACGCCGTACGCGAGCGCGTCGCGCGCGCCGTGGGCCCCCGGAAAACTGGGCAGCAGCGCGGGGTGCGTGTTCACGAACCGCCCGCCGAAGCGCGCGAGGAACTCCTTCCCCACGATCTTCATGAACCCGGCGGAGACCACCAGGTCGGGCTCGTGCTCGGCCGTCGCCTCCGCCAGGGCCGCGTCCCACTCGTCGCGGGTCGCGTGGTCCTTCACCCGGCAGACGAAGGTGGGGAGCCCGGCACGCTCGGCGCGCTCCAGACCGGCGATGCCGTCACGGTCGGCGCCCACGGCGACGATCTCGGCGCCGTACCCCTCCGGGCCCTCGGTGCGGATGGTGTCGATCAGGGCCTGAAGATTCGTGCCCGACCCGGACACCAGCACGACGAGGCGCTTGACGGGGCGCGCGACCACGGCGCTCTTGGCCACAGCGGGGCCCTTTCTAGGAGGATGCGACTTCGAAGGTGCGTCGTTGCATCTTTGTACGGTCGTACGAAGGCTTCGGGTCCCGCGATACGGGGAACCCTACGAAGCGGCCGACCGCCAGCAACGATACCGGCACCCGGAACCGCCCCTCACGGGACGGGGGCGCGGGCGGAAGGTAGCGTCTGTGGGGAAGCGCCTGAATACCGAAGAACGCCGCGTTGTCGAGCCGCACAACGGCTCCGCCACGGCCCTACCAAGGGGAAGACGCACACCTGATGCCGGACCGTAGCCGCCCTTCGTCTCCGCCGCAGGACCCGGAATCCCAGGGACCCGAGTCCCGGGGCCAGGGTGCCCAGGGAACGGGCAAGGACGACGACAACCCCTTCGCGCCGCCGCCGGAGGGGACACCGGACCGGCCGTGGCAGCCGCGCCGCCCCTCGGGCGACTCCGCCCCGGACGGCGACGACTCCGGTGGCGGCGGCCACGGCCACGGGTCGCCGTGGGGCAGCCAGTGGAGCGACCGGCAGCCCGGCCGCTCGCAGGGCAGCTTCGGCGACCGCCCGCGCCAGCAGAACGGTCCGGGCGGCCCCGGGGGTCCCGGCGGCCCCGGCAAGGAAGACCCGTCGTCGCCGGGCGGCAGCGGCTCGGGCATGCGGTGGGACCCGACGGACCCGTCCCAGCGCCGCGCGCGGTACGCCCTGCTCTCCGGCATGTGGGGCTTCTTCTTCGCCCTGTTCGGCTGGCGGTACGTTGCGCTGCTGCTCGGCGCGCTCGCGGTGATGTGGGCGATCCAGTCCCTGCGTGCGAAGCAGCGCAAGCCGGACGCGACGACACCGGCCGCGCAGTCCGCTCCGCCGACTCCGGCGACTCCGGCGACCCCGCCGACTCCCGCCACGCCTGCGGCCGCCCCGACGGCGAGCAGCACGAGGCCGCAGACGACGGCGGCGATCAGCGGCCTGGTCACGGGCGCGCTGGCGCTCCTGATGGTGGCCGGTACGTTCACGGCGCAGCTGGTGTACCGGGACTACTACACGTGCGTGGACGACGCTCTGACCAGCGCGTCGCAGCAGTCCTGCGAGGACCTGCTGCCGAAGCAGCTGCGGCCGCTCCTGGGCGAACAGGACTGACGTCAGGGCGCCTCCGGCGTCTCCGGCGAATCCGGCGCCTCCGGTGGCGACACCCGCCGCTCCCAGAGCCGCTCCCCCTCCTCCTTCAACGCCTCCCACCGAGCTTCACGTGCGGCTTCGTCGTGCCAGGTGGGGGAGGGGGAGACCGGGGCGTCCGGCATGTCAGGGGCGGGGCTTCCGGTCGGCTCCGGTGTGCCGTCCTGACCCTGTACCGGCTGGTCCGCGGGAGCGTCCAGGGCAGACTCGGCCGCCGGAACGGGCAGCGGCGAGCTCCGGGGCCGCGGCACCCGCATCCGCATCCGCATCCGCATCCGCCACGAGGGCAACGAGGGCAACGAGGGCAACCTGAGCCACGACGGCCCAGCCCGCCCCCTCTCACCGGACGGCGGCTGCTCCGCGTCAACCGTCTCCCGCTCCTCACCCGTGGCCGGTTGCTGAAGCGCGGCCAACTCCTGCTCCCTGCCGACCGCGCGCGCCCTCCGCAGTCGCCACCCCCGCAGAGCGAGCGCCACCGGCACCCCGATCAGCAGCGACCAGCCCAGCGCCGCAGCCCCCGTCTGCCACCACACCGGCCCGAAGTCGGACAGCATCGCCACGCCCATCGGGCCGCCCGCCAGGGCCGCGAGGGCCGCCGTCGACAGCCCGCACACCACCGCCGCGAGCGCCGCCCCGGCAGCCGTACGGCCCCGGGACCACGCCTCGTCCCGGTCACCGAAAGCGGGCGCTGCCGCATGGACCGTGCACCAGGCGACCACGAGCCCCGCCCCCACGGGCACCGCCGCGGACGCCCAGGTCAGCGGCGAGCCCGGGCCCGGCGACGGCAGGGCCGCGAGCAGCGGGAAGGGCGGCAGCAGCGGTGCCGAGCCCGCCGCGAGAGGCCCGGCGACGGTCCCCGTGCCGAGTACGAAGCCGGGCCCGAGACCGTAGGACGCCCCCCACACCGCGGCGTTCGGCACCAGCGCCAGAGCCAGTAGAAGTACCGCGAGCCGCCCCGACCACACGTCTGTGACCTGCATGAACGAGTCCTGAACCGGCCCCGCGTGCAGCACCAGCGACACTCCGACGAGCAGCGCCCCACCCCCGACGAGAACCGCCGCGCCCGCCACCCCGGCCCGCACGACGGCCGCCGCGAGGCGCCGGGCGAGGAAGCCACGTACGAGAGCGGCCCGGAGAGAGGTACGTACCCCGTCGGGCAGGGCGGAGAGCGGGCGACGCAGGAACGCCGGGAGCGGCCCGCGCGGACGCCCGCGCGCCGTCCACACCCCGAGCCCGGCCGCCCCCGCCGCCAGCGCCGGTACATGCACGACCACACTGAGCCAGTCGGGCCGCAGCTCACCACCCGTCGCATACACCGCCGCGGCCATGCCGACCAGCAGATACCCGCCCACGACCCCGGACCACGCCGTACGCGCCGCGTGCCCGCGCTCCTCCGGCGACGCCGCGTCCCGCGCCGCCCGGTGCAACAGCCAGCTCGGCAGAACGACGAGCAGCAGCGGCGTCACCCCGACCGGCGCGGCCGCCCCGGACAGCGTGTCCGTCCTGACCAACTCCGTGCCGTGCGCAAGGAGCCACAGCCCCGCGGCGACGTGCAGCGCCCCATCGGGCCCGCTGTCCGGGTAGGGCGAGCTGATCCACAGCACCATCACCAGTACGGCGAACGAGCCGAGCCCCAGGCCCGCGGCGACAGCCCCGCCCAGCACGCAGGTGGCCAGGGCGGGAGAACGGTCGCGGGCCCGTCCGCGCAACGGTTCCACGGGCGGCGACGAAGCGTGGGGATCGGTCGTCTGGGTCACCCGGCCATGCTCCCAACGACACGCGCTTTCTTCCCGTAACAGGCGAATATCGGATGTGTCGCCCAATATACGTTTATGTACTTTTTCGTACGGCAGGTCGACTACGCCCGGCCCGCCCGCCGTACGTCGGCCCACGGTGCGGAGATTCCGAGATGCCCCAGAGCCCTGCCACGCCTCTGCCGTCCCCCAAGGAACGCCGCAGGCTGCGCGAGGCGAAGTCGCTGAGCCATGCCGATCTCGCGGCGAAGATCGGCGTCACCCGCGAAACGGTCCGCTCCTGGGAAACGGGCCGCGCCACCCCGCGCGGCCGCAAACGCGAGACGTACGCGAAGCTCCTGACCGCGCACACGAACGCGAACGCGACTACGACCTTCGAGAAGGCCGTAACCGAGACGGGTCCCACTCCCCCCACGTCGCACGCACACCCCCTGAGGACAAAACCCACCACCGGCGGAAAGTCGACTTCGCGACCGCAATCGGCAACCAAGCGCGCAGCGAAACCACCGACCCCCGTCCCCCTGACACCCGCCGCAGCACACGCCACCTCTGCCGCACACGCCACCCACGCCACCCCCGCCCCCAACGGCCACATCCGCCCACTCCCGGTCCGCGTGACGCGCCCCCAGGCCAACAGCCTCCAGGCCATCAACCCTCCGGACCAGACCACCGCCCAGACCCCCGCTCAGGCCTTCGACGCCCTCTGCGCCCACTGCGCCCCCGGCCTCGTACGCCAGACGTACCTGCTCACCGGGCGGCGCGGCCTCGCCCACGAGTCGGTGGAGCGCGCCTTCCAGCTGGCATGGCAGCGCTGGCCGGAGGTGGCGGTCGACCGGGACCCGGCGGGGTGGGTCCGCGCGGCGGCGTACGAGTACGCGATGTCCCCCTGGCACCGCTTCCGCCCCAGCCAGCGCCACCCGGACGCTCCGCCCGCGCAGCCGGCCGACCGCACCTTCCTCGACGTACTCCTCAGCCTGCCGCCCGCGCAGCGCCGCGCACTGATGCTCTACGACGGCATCGGCCTGGACCTGCCCGAGACCGCGGCCGAGACGGAGGCGAGCACACCCGCCACCGCGAACCGCCTCCTGCACGCACGCGAGACGATCGCCGAGCGGCTGCCCGACCTGGCGGACCCCGAGGCGCTCCACCGGCGCCTCGCCGAGGTCGGCGGGGCCGAGAAGCTACGGCTCCCGAAAGCCGACCGCGTCCGCACCGGCAGCGAGTACCGGGCCCGCTTCTGGACCCGCGCGGCCATCGCGTTCACGGCGCTGATCATCGGCGCGACGGCCCTGACCCTGAGAAACGCCCCCACCCACTACGAGCCCCCGCAGGCCCCCGGCCGCGCCATCAGCGGCGTCCCACCCCGCATGGGCCCGGGCCCCCTCACCTACGAGGACACCACCCTCCGCGAAAAACTCCGGGCAGAACTCCCCAACGGCCAGGAACGCCTGACACCCCAGGCAAGGTAGCCGGACGCTTCCAGGGGCGCGGGGAACTGCGCGACAAGCCCCCACCCACCCGCGGCCGAAGAAGAACAAGAGGCGGCACAGAAAAGCGGGCCCGCACCTCAAAGGTGCGGGCCCGCTTACACACTGCTCAACCGACGGACGTCAGCCCGCCAGGATCTCGCGCGCCAGCTTCGCCGTCTCGGTGGGCGTCTTGCCGACCTTCACACCGGCAGCCTCAAGGGCTTCCTTCTTCGCGGCAGCCGTACCGGAGGAGCCGGAGACGATGGCACCCGCGTGGCCCATCGTCTTGCCCTCGGGCGCCGTGAAGCCCGCGACGTAACCGACGACCGGCTTCGTCACGTTCGCCTTGATGAAGTCCGCCGCACGCTCCTCCGCGTCGCCGCCGATCTCACCGATCATGACGATCAGGTCGGTGTCGGGGTCGGCCTCGAACGCCTCGAGGGCGTCGATGTGCGTCGTACCGATGACCGGGTCGCCACCGATGCCGACGGCCGAGGAGAAGCCGATGTCACGGAGCTCGTACATCATCTGGTACGTCAGCGTGCCGGACTTCGAGACCAGGCCGATGCGGCCCGGCTTGGTGATGTCGCCGGGGATGATGCCCGCGTTCGACTGACCCGGCGTGATCAGACCCGGGCAGTTCGGGCCGATGATGCGGGTCTTGTTGCCCTTCGACTTCGCGTACGCCCAGAAGGCGGCGGAGTCGTGGACGGCGATGCCCTCGGTGATGACGACGGCGAGGGGGATCTCCGCGTCGATCGCCTCGACGACGGCGGCCTTGGAGAAGGCCGGCGGCACGAAGAGGACGGACACGTTGGCGCCCGTGGCCTCCATGGCCTCCTTGACCGAGCCGAAGACCGGTACCTCGGTGCCGTCGAAGTCGACCTTCGTGCCCGCCTTGCGGGGGTTCACGCCGCCGACGATGTTCGTGCCGTCACCCAGCATGAGCTTGGTGTGCTTCATGCCCGTGGCACCGGTCATGCCCTGGACGATGACCTTGCTGTCCTTGTTGAGGAAGATAGCCATGGCTGTTCTGTACCTAGTCCCTTGTCGTGTCGGAGACGCGCAATGTCACCGTGCGGCCGCGAGCTCGGCGGCCTTGTCGGCCGCGCCGTCCATGGTGTCCACGCGCTGCACGAGCGGGTGGTTGGCGTCGCTGAGGATCTTGCGACCCAGCTCCGCGTTGTTGCCGTCGAGGCGCACGACCAGGGGCTTGGTGACTTCCTCGCCCTTGGACTTGAGCAGCTCGAGCGCCTGGACGATGCCGTTGGCGACCTCGTCACAGGCGGTGATGCCACCGAAGACGTTGACGAAGACGGACTTGACGTCCGGGTCGCCGAGGATGATCTCCAGGCCGTTCGCCATGACCTCGGCCGAAGCGCCGCCGCCGATGTCGAGGAAGTTGGCCGGCTTGACGTTGTTGTGCGCCTCACCGGCGTACGCGACGACGTCCAGGGTGCTCATGACGAGACCCGCGCCGTTGCCGATGATGCCGACCTCGCCCTCGAGCTTGACGTAGTTGAGGCCCTTGGCCTTGGCAGCAGCCTCGAGCGGGTTGGCTGCGTCCTTGTCCTCGAGCGCCTCGTGGTCGGCCTGGCGGAAGTCGGCGTTCTCGTCGAGCGAGACCTTGCCGTCCAGGGCCAGGATGCGGCCGTCCTTGGTCTTGACGAGGGGGTTGACCTCGACGAGGAGCGCGTCCTCGGCGACGAAGGTCTCCCACAGGGTCACCATGGCCTCGGCGACGCCCTCGGCCACCTCGGCCGGGAACTTCGCCAGCGCGACGATCTCGCGGGCCTTCTCGATGGTGACGCCCTCGTTGGAGTCGACCGGAACCTTGGCGAGCGCCTCGGGGGTCTTCTCGGCGACCTCCTCGATGTCCATGCCGCCCTGCACCGACGCCATGGCCAGGAAGGTGCGGTTGGTGCGGTCGAGGAGGTACGAGACGTAGTACTCCGCCTCGATCTCCGGGGACAGCTCGGCGATCATCACCTTGTGGACCGTGTGGCCCTTGATGTCCATCCCGAGGATGTCCGTCGCACGAGCGACGGCCTCGTCCGGGTTCGCCGCCAGCTTCACGCCGCCGGCCTTACCGCGGCCACCGACCTTCACCTGTGCCTTGACGACCGACTTGCCGCCCAGCTTCTCGGTGGCCTCGCGCGCCGCCTCAGGCGTGTCGATGACTTCACCGGCCAGCACCGGTACACCGTGCTTGGCGAAGAGGTCCCTCGCCTGGTACTCGAACAGGTCCACGCGCGTCCGTCCCTTTTCCGTGATCTCGCTGCGATCTCGCTGCTTTGTGGTCAGCTGTCTGCGTGGGCGTGCCGCGGAGGGCAACGTGACTGCGCTGTCACAAGGGAGGCGTAGGACGGAGTCCGGTACGCGGCATGTCCGTCTCGCAGGTTATCGCCGCGGGACGTAGGTCCCTAAATCACAGATCACATTTGGGCGGTGATGACGGTCACAGATCACGTGGTCACCGCGGCAAAACCCGCGGCCGCCGTGGTGGCCGGGCGGCCTCTGTGGCGTCGGACACCCTTCGTTTGCTCCAGTTGCTCCCGCGATCAGCCCGCGGAGCCCGGCACCTGTATCGCCCTGTCCGGTATCGGAAGGGGCCGCTTCTCGATCGCCGCGGCCATCACCTCCGGGAAGAGGTCCGGCGTACAGGCGAAGGCCGGTGCGTCGAGGGCCGCGAGTGCCGCCGCGTGCTCACGGTCGTACGCGGGTGTCCCCTCGTCGGAGAGCGCGAGCAGCGTCACGAACTGCACCCCGGACGCCTTCATCGCCGCGACCCGCTTCAGCATCTCGTCGCGGATGCCTCCCTCGTAGAGGTCGCTGATGAGGACGACGACCGTGTCGGCGGGCCGGGTGATCTGCGACTGGCAGTAGGCGAGGGCGCGATTTATATCGGTGCCGCCGCCCAGCTGAGTGCCGAAGAGCACGTCCACGGGGTCGTCGAGCTGGTCGGTCAGGTCGACGACGTTCGTGTCGAAGACGACGAGCCGGGTGTCGAGCGACCGCATGGAACCGAGCACGGCCCCGAACACCGAGGCGTAGACGACGGACGCGGCCATCGACCCGGACTGGTCGATGCAGAGGATGACCTCCTTCTTCACCGACCGGGACGCCCGCCCGTACCCGATGAGCCGCTCGGGGACGATCGTCCGGTGCTCCGGCAGGTAGTTCTTGAGGTTGGCCGCGATCGTGCGGTTCCAGTCGATGTCGTGGTGGCGCGGCCTGCTGATGCGGGCGCTGCGGTCGAGCGCGCCGGTGAGCGCGGAGCGGGTCCGCGTCGCGAGGCGCTTCTCCAGGTCCTCGACGACCTTGCGCACGACAGCCCGCGCGGTCTCTTTGGTCGTCTCGGGCATGGCCTTGTTGAGGGAGAGCAGCGTGCCCACCAGGTGCACGTCCGCGTCGACGGCCTCCAGCATCTCGGGCTCCAGAAGCAACGTGGACAGCCCCAGCCGGTCGATGGCGTCCCGCTGCATGACCTGCACGACGGACGAGGGGAAGTACGTACGGATGTCCCCGAGCCACCGCGCCACGGACGGCGCGGACGCCCCGAGCCCCGCCGACCGCTCCCGCCGCCCCTCGCCCCCCTTCTCCCTCACGCCCCCGTACAACGCCCCGAGGGCGTCATCCATCGCCGCATCCCGCCCCCCAAGCACACACCCAGTGCCATCCCCACCTTCCCCGCCCAGAACAAGCCGCCACCGCCGAACCCGCTCACCACCGCCATCCGCACCCCGAGTCACACCACCACCCCGGCCTCCGACCTCGCCCCCAACCACCCCGACTCCCCCGCGTCCCCCGCCTCCGACCACGCCAACTCCCTCAGTCACTGCGGCTCCCCCGCCCTCGACCACGCCAACTCCCCCGCCCACTCCGGCTCCCCCCCTTCAACCACGCCAACTCCCCCAGCCACTCCGACTCTCCCGCCTTCGACCACGCCCCCAACCACGCCAACTCCCCCGGCCACCCCGGCTCGCCCGCCGCCCTCGGCCGCACCCGCGCCCTCGACCTCGGTCTGGCCCTCGCCTTCGATCCCGCCCCCCCGGCTACCCCGACCCCCCGCCCCCCCCGGCCGCCCCACGCCCTCCCCCGGCCCGGCCCTCGCCCCGCCACCCCCCGGCCGCGCCACCCCCCCCCCCGCCCCCCCGCCCCCCGGCCGCCCCCGCCCCCCCCGGCCCCTCGCCCCCCCGCCCCCGGCCCGCCAAGCCCCCCCCCTCGGTCTCGCCTACGGCCGCACCAACTCCCCCAGCCGCACCGTTCACCGCTTCCACCCCGCCACCCCGATGCAGTCGCCACCGCCAGCCCTCGCCACGCCGAACCGTCCAGTCACCGTGTTCACCCCGCTCACCCCACCGCCCCCACGTAGTCGCCCCCACCAGCCCACGCCGCGCCAAGCCCTCCAACCACCGTGTTCACCCCGCTCACCCGCATACGGTCGCCGCCGATATCTCCGCCGCACGAGTCCCCTGACTCACCCGTCCACCCCCACGCAGTCGTCGCCGACGGCCCCCACCGCCCGCACCTCCGCACCCACATCCGCACCCGCCCGCAGCACAACCCCAGCCCCAGACCCCGCCCCTGCCCCTGCCCCAACCCCGGCGTCCATCGGCAGGCCCAGGAGCAGGTGGACGATCGGCACCACGGCGTCCGCGCGCGTGGGGTCGAGCCGGGCGCCGAAACCGGGCATCCCCGCGCCCTGCCCGGCTCCGGCCCCCCCGACAGCACCGGCCGACCGCCCCGTCGGCCCCCGCCGCACCAGCTCGCCCAACGTCCGCCGCACCCCCGCCTCGTACGCCGAGAACGTGCGTCGCAGCAACGGCAGTACGTCGATGAAGGCGGCGTCCGACACCCCGCACAGCCAGTCGTCGACCAGCCCGAGCAGCCGCTCGTCGTGCACGAGCAGCATCCCGCCTCCGGATCCGCCCCCGACGAACCCCTCGATCCAGGCGGCCCCTTCGGCCGGCGCACTGCCCCGGGACAGCGCGAGCCCCATGAGGCGGGCGACGTCCTCGTCCCCCAGTTCCCCGCCGTCCAGGAGCAGCCGCACGCACCGCCCCCGCACGACTCCGGCGACGGACTCCCGCTCGGCGAGCGTCCGCAGTACGGAGTGCCACCGAGCGCGAACCCCCTGCGCGCCCCCCGTACCGGAATACGAACCGAAACCCGTACCGGACCCCGCACCGAACTCCCCGAGCAGTGCCACCGCCTGATGCACCGCATCGACATGCCGTCGCATCTCCAGAGCCGCGTCCGCGTCCAGCCCCGCGCACGCGGGCGGCAACCCGACGAAGATCCGCTCGGCGAGCCCGAGGGCAACCTCGCCGAGGGCCTCCGTACCGGTCCCCCTGACATCCCCGTACCGGAGTGACCGCACCAGCGCGGGAAGGGCCTGCGCGAGGTGTCCGACGTCCGTGTCCAGCGCCGCCCGGTCCACAAGGACCCGCATCACCACGGGCAACGCGTCCGGCAACTCCGCCAGCAGGCACCGCTCGGCGAGCACGGTGACGTCGGACAGCGCCCCCGCGTCGACCGCGTCGGAGGACGCCTTGCCCGTGGCCGCACCCAGGACCGTCGTCCCCCACACCCCCGCCTCGGCGACCCGCACGGCGAGCTCCGGCTCCCACCGCAGCCGCCAGGTCTCCCGAAACGTCCCCGTGCTCCCCCGGGACGCCGTCGGCTCGCCCCAGCCCACGCCGAGGAGCCGCAGCCGGTGCAACAGCCTGCTGCGCGCGGCGTCCGTCTCCTTACGGAGGTCGAGCTCCAACTCCCGCTCCGACGCCTCCGGTTTCAGCCGAAGCCTGCGCTGCAGCTTCGTGAGGTCACGCTGCAGCGGAACCGCGGGCGCCGCATCGGGCACCTCCCCCAGCACGTCCCCGACGACGAGCTTGTCGTGCACGAGCGCGAGCGGTACGTCGGAGCCCTCGCACATCACCGCCCGCACTGCATCGGCCGTCTCGGTGAGCCCGGCCAGCGGCCGCCCCCGCATCGCGGCCAGCGTCTCGGCGAGCCGCACCGCTTCGATGACGTGCGCGGACGACACGAGCCTGTCCTCGTCGCGCAGCAGCCGGGCGACCTTCGTCATCCAGCGCTCGACGGGCCGGTCGGGCGCACCGAACAAATGGGCGTACCAACCTGGGGAGACGATTCCCGCGCCGTACCCACTCGCGCGCGAGAGCCTGCGGTGGGTCCACGGCACCCACGTCATCTCGGCCTTCACCTTGGGCAACCCCTTGAGGAGGGCCCGGTCCGCGGCCACGGTGGTCTTCCGCCGCAGCGCGGGAACATGCCAGGCTCCACAGACCACGGCGACCCGCTCAGGACCGAACTCCTTCTGCGCGGCCCTCACCTGGAACCGCATGTGCGCCTCGCGCACCAGGTCGCGGGCGTGCCCCCCGTCTCCGTAGGCCTCGCGCAGGGCTTCCATCGCCTCGGCCACCGCCTCGAACGGCGCGAACGGGTCGCCGGCCGTCCCACGGTGCTCGACGACGTCCTCCCACCAGCGCTCGGGGTCGTCGTACCCGGCGGTCTCGGTGAGCACGCCGAGTGGATCAACCCGCACGCCCCCCATGTCTCCCCCGTCACCCCCACCCGCGCCCTCTCCTCCTCCTTCTCCCTGCCCCTGTCCCTGCCCCCGTCCCTCTCCCTCTCCTTCGTCCTCCGTGCGGACGGCTAGTGAGTGCGCTGCCGGGAGATCGATGAACCGCACAGGCACCCCGTGCCCAAGGGCCCACTGGATCGCGACCCACTCCGGGGAGAAGTCGGCGAGCGGCCAGAACGCCGAGCGCCCCGGCTCGTCCACCACATGCGCGAGCAGCGCGACCGGTGGCCGCATCCCCTCGTCGGCGGCAAGATCCACGAGCGCGTCGGCCTCCGGCGGCCCCTCGACGAGGACGACTTCCGGCCGCCCCGCGTCGAGCGCGGCCCGCACCGCACGCGCCGAGCCAGGACCGTGGTGCCGCACTCCGAGCAACAGCGTCTCCCGCACACGCGCCCCGGTCACTCCCGTCACTCCCGTCACCCCCCCCTCGCCCCCGTCACTCCCGCCGCCCACGTCATGCGCTCACCTCTCGGCACGCGCGGTAGAAGTCCTTCCAGCCGTCGCGCTCGCGCACGACCGTCTCCAGGTACTCCTGCCAGATCACACGGTCCGCCGCTGGATCGCGGACGACAGCGCCGAGGATGCCGGCCGCCACATCGCCGGAGCGCAGCACGCCGTCTCCGAAGTGGGCTGCCAGCGCGAGGCCGCTGGTGACGACGGAGATCGCCTCGGCCGTGGACAGCGTGCCGCTGGGCGACTTCAGCTTCGTACGCCCGTCCGCCGTGACGCCATCGCGCAATTCACGGAAGACGGTGACGACACGGCGTATCTCGTCGATGCCCTCGGGGCCCGCGGGCAGGTCGAGGGAGCGGCCGATCTGGTCGACGCGGCGCGAGACGATGTCGACCTCGGCCTCGGCGCTCTCCGGCAGCGGCAGAACGACCGTGTTGAAGCGGCGGCGCAACGCGCTCGACAGGTCGTTGACGCCGCGGTCGCGGTCGTTGGCCGTCGCGATGAGGCTGAAGCCACGCACGGCCTGCACCTCCTGCCCCAGCTCCGGGATGGGCAGTGTCTTCTCCGACAGGATCGTGATCAGCGTGTCCTGCACGTCGGCTGGGATGCGGGTCAGCTCCTCGACGCGCGCCGTCATGCCCTCGGCCATCGCGCGCATGACGGGGCTGGGCACAAGGGCGTCGCGGCTGGGGCCGTGGGCGAGCAGCTGGGCGTAGTTCCAGCCGTACCGGATCGCTTCCTCGGGAGTGCCCGCCGTGCCCTGCACGAGCAGGGTCGAGTCACCGCTGACCGCGGCCGCGAGGTGCTCGGACACCCAGGTCTTGGCGGTGCCCGGCACGCCGAGCAGCAGCAGGGCGCGGTCGGTGGCGAGGGTGGTGACGGCGACCTCGACAATGCGGCGCGGTCCCACGTACTTCGGCGTGATCACCGTGCCGTCGGGCAGAGTGCCGCCGAGCAGGTAGGTGGCGACGGCCCACGGCGAGAGCTTCCACCGCTGCGGCCGCGGCCGGTCGTCCTGGGCGGCCAGCGCGGCGAGTTCGGCGGCGAAGGCGTCCTCGGCATGCGGGCGGAGCGCTTCCGCACCATCGGCGGAACCGGACGCGGGCACCGCCGAATTCACGGTCGCGGACGTTGTCGAGTCGACGGAAACGGTCATGGCGCGATCCCCCTCCAGCTCGTCCGGGCACATCTGGCCCGGCGATGTGTCCACCGTGCACCACGCCACTGACAATCGCCCTCCGCACGGCCTTGACCTGCATGAATGCCCGAGCTCGAACCGATTGTCAGTGGTGGCACCTACCTTCGAGACATGACTCAGCAGGGGGTGCGCTGGACGGCGGATCAGGTGCTGGCACTGGCTCCTGATGCCTCGACACGCAAGGCGGGCAGCAAACTCGGCGTCGCAGGACCATGGTCAGAGGCGGGCAGTTCGGGCGAGGGGGCGATGTGGGGACTGTGCAAGGGCAGTGGCAGCAAGCCGTATCAGACGATTGTCGACATCGCGGACAGCGCGGGCCCGGCGTACAAGTGCAGCTGTCCGAGCCGTAAGTTCCCGTGCAAGCACGCGTTGGGGCTGTTGCTGGTGTGGGCGGGGGCGGACGGCACCGTGCCGGAGGGCGGCGAACCGCCGGCCTGGGCCGCGGAGTGGCTGGCGGCACGCCGCAAACGAGCGGACAGCAAGCAGAGTTCAGCCGCCGCGCCCGCCGCCTCGGCCGATCCCGAGGCGGCGCGCAGAAGAGCGGAGAAGCGGGCCGAGCGCATCACCGCGGGGGCGACGGAGCTGGAGCAGCGCCTGTCCGACCTGCTCTGCGGCGGCACGGCATCGGCGGAGCAGATGGGGTACGGCCTGTGGGAGGAAACGGCGGCCCGCATGGTCGACGCACAGGCCCCAGGACTGGCCGCGCGTGTACGAGAGTTGGGGGCCATACCGTCCTCCGGCCCCGGCTGGCCCGTGCGCCTCCTGGAGGAATGCGCACTGCTCCACCTCCTCGACCAGGGCTGGCTCCACCGCGACCGGCTGCCGGAGGGCCTTGCGGCCACGGTCCGCTCCCGCGTCGGCCTCCCCTCACAGCCGGAGGGCCCACCTGTACGGGACCACTGGGTGGTCCTCGCCCAGTACGACACGGCGGACAGCAGACTCACCACACGCCGCATATGGCTCTACGGCACGGAGTCCGGCCGCACCGCGCTCCTTCTCTCGTACGGGGCGGCGGGCCGCGCACCCGCGCTCGCCCTGCCAGTGGGCCTCGCACTCGACGCCGAGGTGACGGGGTATCCGGGGGCGGGGCAGCTGCGGGTGGAGCTGGGCGAACAGTTCGCGGCGCCGACGCCCACCGCGCAGCGGCCACCGGGCGTACGTCCTGAAGAGGCCGTTGCCCGTTACGGCGCGGCACTCCGCGACGACCCCTGGCTGGAGTCCTGGCCCGTGACGCTCGCCGAAGTGATACCGGCCCGCACGCAGGACGTGCGGGACGCTCGGGGCACCCGGGACACGCAGGGCTTGCAGGGCTTGCAGGGCTTGCAGGGCTCCTGGCAACTGGCGGACGCCACAACCGAATCAGCCCTCCCCCTCGCCCCTTCCGCCACATCCCGGCCGGGCCTGTGGCGTCTGATCGCCCTCTCCGGAGGCGCCCCGCTGACGGTGTTCGGCGAGTGCGGCCACCGAGGCTTCACCCCACTGGCGGCCTGGCCGAAGGACTCAGGAGAGACGGTGTCGCTGTGCTGAAGAACGCACACCAGGAACCCACCCCGCCCGCCACGAACGCTACCCCCACCGACCCCACCCACCCCACTGAACCCACCGGACCCACCGGACCCACAAGCCCTACTAACCCCACTATCCCCACCAACCCCACTCCCTCCACGTCCACCGTCCCCACCGTCCCCACCGCCCCCTCCTGGGACGACCTCGTCACGGCGGCCCTGCTGGGCACCGAGCGCCGCGCGTTGCCGGCCATCGCGCACACCCCCGGCAAGGAGGCGCCGACCGCCCTCCTGGACGCGGCGGCACTGCAGACGGTGCGCCGCAGGGCGGGGCTGCGCGCCGCACCGGCAGCCGCACTGCCCGAGCCCGCGGCGGACGACCCCAGGCCACCCGTGCCCCCGGCGGCCCGGCGCAGGCTCGCGACGCTGCTCACCGATCAGCCCGGTACGGGCGGCGGCGGCCGCAGGGGCGCGGCCCCCGACCTGATGGAGCTCCTGCCCCAGTGGCTGGCCCTGGCCAACGTGCGGGGGTATGGCGCCCCGCCGGAGCTGCTGCCCGCGCTCCTGAACGCGGCACGCGGCCGCACGGACCTGCGCCCCCAGGCCCTCACCTTCGCGGGCCCCAGAGCGCTCTGGCTGGCCCGTCTGAACCCGGACTGGAAGTTCGCACTCCGGGCCACCCCGGGAGGCGGCGTATCCCTCCCGTCCGCCGACGACGCCCCGCAGGTGCAACGCCTCTGGGAGGAGGGCCTCTTCGCCGAGCGCGTCGCCCTCCTCACCACGCTGCGGGCACACCACGCCGGAACGGCCCTGGACCTGCTCGTGTCCACGTGGTCGACGGAGCGGGCGGAGGACCGCCTGATGTTCCTCGACTCCCTGCGCACCGGCCTGTCCCCCGCGGACGAGCCGTTCCTGGAGCGGGCACTCACCGACCGCAGCCGCAACGTCCGTGCCACCGCGGCGGAGCTGCTGTCCGCCCTGCCCGAATCCGCGCTGGCAGGCAGGATGTCGACCCGCGCGGCGTCCTGCGTGGCCGTCGACCACACCTCCGACACACCGACCCTCACGGTGGAGGCACCGCACGAGTGCGACGCGGGCATGGAACGGGACGGCGTCACCCCGAAGCCCCCCACCGGCCGCGGTGAACGCTCCTGGTGGCTGGGTCAGCTGGTGGAAGCGGCCCCGCTCGCCACCTGGCAGCCCCGGCTCGGCAACCGCACGCCGACGGAGATCGTGGCGCTCCCGGTGGCCGACGACTGGCGGAGCGAGCTGCACGCCGCCTGGTGCCGCGCGGCGGTGCGCCAGCGGGACGTCGCCTGGTCCCGGGCGCTGCTCGGCACCCCCGCCTCGCCCGACGCCGCGGGCCCCGGCGCCGTGTCGCTCGCCGAGCGGGCCAAGCTCCTGGCCTCGCTGCCCGCCGCCGAACGGGCCGACTGGGTGGCCGGTTTCATCGCGGCGCACGGCCTGTCGGAGGCGTTCCAACTGCTCGGTGTCTGCGCCGTCCCCTGGGCCGAACCGCTGGGCCGCGCGGTGGTGGACTCCCTGAACATCGCTCGTGACGCGGGAAGTTACCCCTGGAGTTTCAGCGGAGTGATGGGCCTTGCGGAACGCTGCCTCGACCCGTCGGAGGCGGTCCGTCTGGAGGCGCTCACCGCGATACCCGACGAACCGGAGAACGCGTCTCCCGGTGCGGGCGGCTACTGGTCGGAGGCGTTCCAACGCCTCGTGACCACGCTGCGCCTGCGCGCGGCCATCCGCGACGAACTCCCGCCGCCATGACACGAGGACGCGGGTACTCGCAGGTACGCACGGACCCACAGGCACGCATGTACCCGCAGGCACGCACGTACCTGCGGGTCGCGGGGGCGACACCCACCGCCCCGCGACCCGTACTCCCAGCTCACCGCTCTTCCACCGGAAGGGTCAGACGGCGGCCTGCCGCACGTTCCCCCGGACCCACTCCACGATCGACGTGGTGGTGGCCCCGGGCGTGAAGATCTCCGCGACACCCTTCTCCTTGAGTGGCGCGATGTCCGCCTCGGGGATGATGCCGCCGCCGAACACCTTGATGTCTTCCGCGTCCCGCTCCTTCAGAAGCTCCAGCACGCGCGCGAACAGCGTGTTGTGCGCCCCCGACAGGATGGAGAGACCGATCGCGTCGGCGTCCTCCTGGATCGCGGTGTCCACCACCTGCTCGGGCGTCTGGTGCAGCCCGGTGTAGATGACCTCCATACCGGCGTCACGCAACGCCCGCGCGATCACCTTGGCCCCGCGATCGTGCCCGTCGAGCCCCGGCTTCGCGACGACCACGCGGATCGGCCCGGCTGCCACACCCATCACTGCCTCCATGTACCGATATCCGTACCGACAACAGTCTGTCCCGGCACAGATACCCCGCACCGCACCGGCCGGGGAAGTGAACGAACGTTATCCCCAGCATCGCGCAAGCGGCAGTTTCACGGTGGAGAGCGAGGGGGAAATCACACGTGGGACACGTTCGCTGCGCGCCGTCCACGACCGAGGGGCTCACGCTCCACATCCGGATCAGGCGCGAGGGGAGCCGCAACGAGACGCCGGGCCACCACGCCGGCAGCCGCACGGCGTGGTGATATCCGCACTTCGGCGATGCAACGGGGGCACGGGGCCACCACGGAACGGTGGCCGGGATCGCCATCGCACCTGCCGTCTCCTCGGCCACGACTCCCCCTAGGGCACACGGGGGACAGAGGCGTCCTTCCGTGCGCCAATCGGGAGGTCGACGATGCCGCTCACCGGGGCCCGCCCCTTTCGCCCGCTCGGCTCACTGCTGCCGAGAATCCTCGGCCTCGCCCCACTCCCCTTACTCCCTTCACTCCCACCTTTTCCCTCGCTCTCATCCCTCCCCGCGCTGCCGGGCCTTATCCCGCTCCCCGCGCTCCCGTCCAAGATGGCCGGGCTCTCCCTGGCTCTCTTGAAGGCGACGGCCCTGGAGTTGGCGATCCTCGCGGGCCACCTCCTCCTGTATCCCTCCGGTATCGCCCAGGAACGCAGGGCGACCCCCGTCCAGCCACCCCCGGGCGCCCCCCGCCTCCCCCCGGACGGCAGGCCTCCGGTCCTCCTGCTGCACGGCTTCATCGACAACCGTTCCGTGTTCGTACTGCTCCGCCGCACCCTGGCCCAGCACGGCGGCCGCCGCGTGGAGTCCCTCAACTACTCCCCGCTGACCTGCGACATCAAAGGTGCCGCCGAGCTGCTCGGCCGCCACATCGAGGAGCTCTGCGAGCGCACGGGACACGCCCGGATCGACGTCGTCGGTCACAGCCTCGGCGGGTTGATCGCCCGCTACTACGCGCAGCGGCTCGGCGGCGACGCCCGCATCCGCACCCTGGTCACGCTCGGCACGCCACACTCGGGCACCCGCGTGGTGCCGCTCGCCAACGCACACCCGATCGTCCGGCAGATGCGTCCGGGCTCCGACGTGATCGAGGAGCTCAAGGAACCGGCGCCGGGCTGCCGCACGCAGTTCGTGAGTTTCTGGAGCGACCTGGACCAGATCATGGACCCGCTGGAGACGGCCTGCGTCGACCATCCCGACCTGACCGCGCAGAACGTACGCGTCACCGGCATCGGGCACCTCGCGCTGCCGGTGCACCCCGCAGTCGCGAACGGCATACGGCAGGCCCTCGACCTGGCGAACCCGGGGGCCGACGCCAAGAGCGCACCGGGCGGACTGACGGTCGCCTGACCAGCCCCAACTATCGAACGAATCTCGAACGCAAAGCCAAGGCTGTGCCCGCAGACCGCCGAAAGGCGGCCGAATGCCCGTTTCCTGCGAGCACGAAACCAGGGGAAGATTGTCGCGCCCGTATACCGCCGGGTACAGTCGCCGCACTGCTCTGCCCCTGCTGCCGAGGCGAAAGAGAAGTTGGTGAACGACCGTCACCCGTCGGGGAGCTCAATGTCCCCGTCCTCGGCACCCGGCGCCGACTACGCGCACTACGCGACGTACGACGAACAGAGTGCCCAGCACAACGGCTACGGCCACGACGCCTATGCGACCGGCAGTTTCGACACCGGCAGCTTCGACACCGGCACTTTCGACACCGGAACGTTCGCGACCGACCCTCTCTTCGGCGACATGCCGGGCAACGGACACGACACGGGCCAGTGGGCGACCACAACAGGCCCTCAGCAGACGGTCACTTACGACGCGTACGCGGAGCAGTACTACGCCGCCACGTACGACGGCGGCAGCTACGACACCGCCTCGATGTGGTCGACCGGCGGATATCAGCAGGTCGCCGACATCCCCGCGCAGCAGGGTCCGGACTCCACGGGCCAGTGGGACACCGCCGCCTGGCACCAGGCGCCGCAGGACGGCCCGCAGACCGGTCAGTGGGACACGCAGACCTTCGACACCGGTGCGTACGACGCGACGGCGTGGAACTCACCCGGCGAAGCCCAAGAGTCACACCAGGCGCACGACACACCCGACTTGCTCGGCGCCCCCGTCCCGAACGACACGGACACGCCGTACGAAACCGACGCCGATGCCGCGTACGAGCCCGCGGACACCGAATCGACCGACTCCCCCAGTGCCGCGCCCCGCTCCTCCCGCGGGAGGAGCGGCGGGCCCGCAGGGGGCGGCCGCTCCAGGACCCGTCGCCGCACCCCCGCCAAGCGCTCAGCGCTCTTCACCGTCGCCGTGCCCTCGGCCTGCGTGATGGGGGTCGCCGGAGTGGCGGCCGCCTCCGTGGGGAACTTCGGCGGGGACGAGGCGAAGGACACGACGACGACCGCGTCGGCTCCGGACGCCACGTCCGTGCAGCCCTCTGCCGCCAACAACAAGCTGGACACGCAGCTGGCGAACCTCTCCGCGGACGCGGGCGACTTCGCGGACCGCGCCAGCCGCACGCAGGAGCGCATCGACCTCAAGGCGGAGAAGGTGGCCGCCGAGAAGAAGGCGGTGGCGGAAGCCGCGCGCAAGGAGCGGCTGCGCCCCAAGTTCGCCCTGCCGGTGAAGCAGCACGGTCTCAGCGCGCAGTTCGGTCAGGCGGGCGTCAACTGGATGTCGGCGCACTCCGGAATCGACTTCCCGGTGTCCTACGGCACCGAGGTCCTCGCCGCGACCGACGGCACCGTGTCGACCAAGTGGAACAGCGCCTACGGAAACATGGCGATCGTCACCGCGAAGGACGGCACGGAGACGTGGTACTGCCACCTCTCCACGCACAAGATCTCCAGCGGTCCCGTGAAGGCGGGCGAGGCCATCGCCTTCTCCGGGAACTCCGGCAACTCCACCGGACCGCACCTGCACTTCGAGGTGCGCCCCGCCGGCGGCTCGGCGATCGACCCGCTGCCGTGGCTCCGCAGCCACGGCCTCGACCCGACGTAACGTAACTCCGGCCGCCGGCCCCCGCGTTACAACTTCTCCACCGGTGCGTACCGCAGCAGGAGGCGCTTCGGCTTGGGCTCGCCGAAGTCCACCGTCGCCTCGGCGTTCGCGCCCGTCCCCTTCACGCCGACCACGGTCCCAAGGCCGAACTGGTCGTGCGTGACACGGTCCCCGACGGCCAGCGACACGACCGGCTTCTCCGACGCGCGGCGCGTGGCGAAGCCCTGGGCGCCGCCGGATCGCGAGCGGGACGAGGACAACGACGAGGCGATTCCAGCGGCGGGTCCGGACGTGGCCGGTGCGCCGACCGAGCCGGTCCGCTTCCAGTCCAGGTGCGCGTCCGGGATCTCCTCGAGGAAGCGCGACGGCGGGTTGTACGACGGTGTGCCCCAGGCGCTGCGCATGGCCGACCGTGTCAGGTAGAGCCGCTCCCGCGCGCGGGTGATGCCCACGTACGCGAGGCGACGCTCCTCCTCCAGCTCCTTGACCTGCCCGAGGGAGCGCATGTGCGGGAAGACGCCGTCCTCCATACCGGTCAGGAACACCACGGGGAATTCGAGGCCCTTGGCGGTGTGCAGGGTCATGAGGGTGATGACTCCGGAGCCGTCGTCCTCCTCGTCGGGGATCTGGTCGGAGTCGGCGACCAGGGCGACGCGCTCCAGGAAGTCCGAGAGCGTACCGGCCGGGGCGGCGCCTTCACCGGCTTCACCTTCGGCCTGGCCCTGGTCCGCGGCCCCGCCCTGCGCGTTGCCCGCAGTCTGGTCGGCGCCCGCAGCCTGGTCGGTGCCCGCAGCCTGGTTGTTGTCCTGCTCGAACTCCAGCGCCACGGCGGCGAGCTCCTGGAGGTTCTCGATGCGGGTCTCGTCCTGCGGGTCGGTCGAGGCCTGCAGCTCGGCCAGATAGCCGGTCCGTTCGAGCACGGCCTCCAGGACGACGGCCGGGCCCGCGCCCGACTCGACGACGGTCCGCAGCTCCTCCATCAGCGTGTTGAACCGCTTGACGGCGTTGGTGGAGCGGGCCGCCATTCCGTACGCCTCGTCGACGCGGCGCAGCGCCTGCGGGAAGGAGATCTTCTCGCGCTGCGAGAGCGCGTCGATCATGGCTTCGGCGCGGTCGCCGATGCCCCTCTTCGGTACGTTGAGGATGCGGCGCAGCGGGACCGCGTCCTCGGGGTTGGCGAGAACGCGCAGGTAGGCCAGCACATCGCGGACCTCCTTGCGCTCGTAGAAGCGGACGCCGCCGACCACCTTGTAGGGCAGGCCGACGCGGATGAAGATCTCTTCGAAGACACGGGACTGGGCGTTCGTCCGGTAGAAGATCGCGACGTCGCCGGCCTTCGCGTCGCCCGCGTCGGTGAGGCGGTCGATCTCGTCGGCGACGAACTGCGCCTCGTCGTGCTCGGTGTCGGCGACGTACCCGGTGATGCGTGCGCCCGCGCCCTGGTTGGTCCACAGGTTCTTGGGGCGGCGGCTCTCGTTCCGCTCGATGACCGCGTTGGCGGCGGTCAGGATCGTCTGGGTGGAGCGGTAGTTCTGCTCCAGGAGGATCGTCGTCGCGTCCGTGTAGTCCTCCTCGAACTGGAGGATGTTGCGGATCGTGGCGCCACGGAAGGCGTAGATGGACTGGTCGGCGTCGCCCACCACGCACAGCTCGGCGGGGTCGTCCCCCTCGCCTCCGGAGGGTCCGACCAGCTCGCGCACCAGCGCGTACTGCGCGTGGTTCGTGTCCTGGTACTCGTCGACCATGACGTGCCGGAAGCGGCGCCTGTAGTGCTCGGCGACGTCCGGGAAGGCGCGCAGCAGGTGGACCGTCGTCATGATCAGGTCGTCGAAGTCCAGCGCGTTCGCCTCGCGGAGGCGTGACTGGTACATGGCGTAGGCCTGGGCGAGGGTCTTCTCGAAGCCGTCGGCGGCCTGACCTGCGAAGTCCTCCTCGTCGATCAGCTCGTTCTTGAGGTTCGAGATCTTGGCGCTGAACGACTTCGGGGGGAACTTCTTCGGGTCGAGGTCCAGATCGCGGCAGACCAGGGCCATGAGGCGCTTGGAGTCGGCGGCGTCGTAGATCGAGAAGGAGGACGTGAAGCCCAGCTTCTTGTACTCCCGGCGGAGGATGCGGACGCAGGCACTGTGGAAGGTCGACACCCACATCGCGTTCGCCCGGGGGCCCACGAGCTGCTCGACGCGCTCCTTCATCTCGCCCGCGGCCTTGTTCGTGAAGGTGATCGCGAGGATCTGGCCGGGGTGCACGCCGCGCTCGGCGAGCAGGTGCGCGATGCGGTGGGTCAGCACGCGGGTCTTGCCGGATCCGGCACCGGCGACGATGAGCAGCGGGGACCCCGCGTGCACGACGGCCGCGCGCTGGTTCTCGTTCAGCCCGTCGAGAAGCGTCGCCGGGTCGATGACCGGGCGCGGGGCGCCGTCGCGGTAGTGCGAGTCCCGGGTCATGGGCACGTCGAACTTCCCGTCGAACAGGTCGTCCGGAATGGGCTCCGGAGCGCTGTCCTCGGGCGGCGGCGGGGGCGCTTCGTCCGCGGCCCGCGAGGGCTGCAGGTCCGCCAGGAAGCTGTCATCAAAGAGGCTGCTCATCGCCTCCCGAGTCTAGGCGGCCCCACTGACAACCCGCTGCGGGTTCCGGTCACACCGCCTCGCGTCACGCCCTGCCCGCGGACGATCACACTCCGCCACAGCAGCTCGCGTCCCGCACTCACCCTCGTAAAGTAACGAAAATGTATCGGGCATATCGAACATCAACCTTCACAGGGACCACACGAGTTGGCTAGCGTGCCCGGCGGGCCACTCGTCCCCCCACCGGCGAACCCCGCCGGGAACGGGCGGCCTCCGCCGAGTCCGACGTGTTCGGAGCCGGGGACCCACCGAAAACTTGGGGTGAATCGGTCCCGTACGAAGTACGGGACCGTAGGGCAGCCTTCCGAACCATCCGCCCGAACCCGACAGCTAACCCGGTAGGCGGTCTACGGAAGGAGTCGCCTCCTTGGCGTCGCACCGCAAGCCGCGGAACCGGACGGCCGGCATTCGTACGGCCCCCGCCCTCGGCATCACGACGGCAGCCCTCACCTCCGTCGCCCTCCTGTCGCAGAGCGCGCAGGCGGCGCCCTCGGCGCCGTCCAGGCCCAGCCTCGAAGAGGTGCAGAAGAAGGTCGACGAGCTCTACCAGCAGGCGGGCGTCGCGACCCAGAAGTACAACTCGGCCAAGGAGCGCACCGAGAAGCAGCGCAAGAGGGTCGACGGGCTGCTCGACGACGTGGCCAAACGCACGGACAAGCTGAACGACGCCCGCCAGGAGCTCGGCTCGTTCGCCGCGGCGCAGTACCGCACCGGCGCCGTCTCCGAGACGGCCACGATGATGCTCGCCAACGACCCGCAGGGCTACTTCGACCAGAACCACTTGGCGGACCGGCTGACCTCGCGCCAGAAGAAGGCGGTCGACGCGTACGAGACGGAGCAGGCGTCTGCGACGAAGCAGCGCACGAAGGCCGCGAAGAGCCTGGAGACGCTCACCGACTCGCGGGACGAGCTCAGGACGAGCAAGAAGACCGTCCAGAAGAAGCTGGGGGACGCGCGCGAGCTCCTGTCGAAGTTGACCGCCGAGGAGAAGGCGCGGCTGGCGGAGATCGAGCGGAAGAAGAAGCAGGAGGCCAAGCGGAAGGCCGAGAAGCTGGCCCGCGAGCAGGCCGCCGAGGCGGAGCGCGAGCGCAAGGCGGAGGAGGCGGCCCAGCGGGAGAAGGAGCGTGAGGGGGGCCAGGACTCCGGATCGGGCTCCGGCACCGGCTCGGGGTCCGGTTCTGGTTCTGGTTCCGGTTCCGGTTCTGGTTCTGGTTCCGGTTCGGGCTCCGGGAGCTCGGACGGCAGCTACGCCACCAAGGCCGCGAAGGTCATCGACTTCGCGGAGGCCCAGATCGGCAAGCCGTACGTCTGGGGTGCCACCGGCCCCGACTCCTACGACTGCTCCGGGCTCACACAGGACGCGTGGAAGGCCGCGGGAATCTCCCTGCCGCGCACCACGTGGGACCAGGTGAAGGTCGGCACGACGGTGAAGACCGCCGACGCCAAACCGGGTGACCTGGTGTTCTTCTACGACGACATCAGCCACGTAGGGATCTACATCGGCAACGGCAAGATGATCCACGCCCCGAAGCCGGGTGCGAACGTCCGCGTCGAGTCGATCTACTACATGCCGATCCACAGCGTGGTCCGCCCCGCCTGACGACGTAACGCCCCTCTACGCGCGCGTGGCCCGCATCCGGGAAGGATGCGGGCCACGCGCGCGTAGAGACGGGAAACTCAGGACCAACTCATGTCCGGCTCAGGACCAGCTCAGGCCCGGCTCAGGCCCGGCTCAGGTCCAGAGCACCGCGATGAAGATGTTCGCCGTGGTCAGCAGGCCGACCGCGCCGAACATGCCCTTGTCGACCTTCTCCTCGTCGCGCTTCACGTAGACCAGCGCGAGGATCACGATCAGCAGGGCAAGCTTGATGCCGATCTTGACGTTGTTGACCGTGTGGTCGTCCGCCTGGTTGAGGCCCACCAGGACCACACCGGTGACGAGCATGGTCAGCGCGCCGTGCAGCATCGAGGGGCTGAAGCGGGCGGTGCCCTGGCCCATCTGCTTCATCTGGGTCAGGAAACCGCCCAGGAGCGAGGCGATGCCGATGATGTGCAGGCCGACGAAGAGATGGATGAGTAGGTCCATGAGGCCGGAGCCTAGCCGGGCCCTCAGCCCCACCCGGCAGGCGCCCCCATACCACCGCCTCGCGTGCAGGCACGTAAAAATCCAGCCATCGGTCACGCCCGCGCACGAAACGGCCGCCGCCCCGCCGAGCACACGGTCACGGCTGCATGCTGTTCCGCCCACTTCTGCCAGTTGCGCACAATCCATCACCAACCCGTGACGGCCAGGTTTAGCGTCCTCCACCAGGTGACCGGCTCCCCACCGCCGTCCGACCCGGGACGGCCGTCGGCCACCACCGCCGAGAAACCCGGCGGCGGTCCGCTCCCCCTGTGCGGGCCGCCGCCGGACACGTAAGGAGCCCCTCTTCGTGCCAGCGCACCGCAAGCCCCGACAGCGCTCGCTCAGCGGCAGCACGGTCCGCACCGCCGCCACCCTCGCCCTCGCGGGAGCCGCATCGGCCACCGCCTTCGACGGCACGGGACACGCGGATCCCCGGCTCAGCCCCGCCGAGGTGAAGTCCAAGGTCGACTCGCTCTACCGCGAGGCGGAGACCGCCACCGAGAAGTACAACGGCGCCAAGGAGAAGGCGGAAAAGGCCGAAAGGAAGCTCGGCGGCCTGCGCGACGAAGCCGCCCGCAAGACGGAGAAGCTCAACGCCGCCCGCAACAGCCTGGGTTCGTACGCCGCCGCCCAGTACCGCGCAGGTGGCATCGACCCCTCCATGCAACTCGCGCTCTCCTCCGACCCCGACCAGTTCCTGGATCGCGCGTCCCGTGCCGACCGAGCCGGCAGCCGTCAGGCCGTGGCCGTCGGCGAAGTACGGGATCAGGTTCGGGAACTCGACCGGCTGCGCGACCGGGCCGATGACCGCCTGGATGCCCTCCGCACCCGCCAGGCGGAACTGCGCGAGCACAAGAGGACGATCACCGGAAAGCTCGGCGAGGCGAAGCGCCTCCTGTCGCGCCTCACCGCCGAACAGCGCGCCGACCTCACCGACCCCCCGGGCGACCGCGCCAGCCGCTCCACTGCCCGCGACGCGACCCTGGGGGCCTCGAAGGCGCCGGACGCCCGCGCCGCGTCCGCCGTCTCCTACGCGTACAAGGCCCTCGGCAGCCCCTACGTCTGGGGCGCCACCGGCCCCGACGCCTTCGACTGCTCAGGCCTCACCCAGGCCGCCTACCGCTCGGCGGGCGTCGCGCTGCCCCGCACCACCTACGCCCAGATCGCCGCCGGCCAACGCGTCCCCCGCTCCGAACTGCGCCCCGGCGACCTGGTGTTCTTCTACTCCGGCATCAGCCACGTCGGGCTCTACGTCGGCAACGGCCAGATGATCCACGCCCCGAACCCGAGCGCCCCCGTCCGGCTCGCCCCCATCGACCAGATGCCGTTCGCCGGAGCCACCCGCGTGTCCTGAACCGCCCTGCCCCGCCAGTATTGTCACGCGCATGCCTAGCCGTACGCTGCCTCCACCCCCGCCACCCGTGTACCTGCGCACCTGGCCGGACCGGCAGACGCTGCTCACCGACCGCGGCATGGCCCTGCAAGAGCTGCACAAGCGGCACCTCGGAGTGAGCCGGCTTCTGCTCTTGTGGCTGTGCGGACTCGGCGGCGTCATCGGCTGGGCGCTGCTGATCCAGCCGATCCGGTACATCGACGACAAGGATCCCAGCGCCTTCCTGCTGGGCCCGGTCCTCATAATCCTCGGCCTCGCGGCGCTGGTCCCCGCGACCATCGGTGTCGTCCTCGGCATCCGCCACGACCGACGCCTACGGCAACTCGCCGACGCCTGGCTCTCCTTGGACAGCCACCCGACGTCCGACGCCCGGCTGCGCTCCCCCGGCCTCAGCCTCGTCTGGCTCCTGTCGTCCCTCGCCGTGTGCACGCTCGGGCTCTGGACCTCCTTCTCCGCGGCCGCGTACGCCGAACCGGGCCACGAGACCTACTCCGACGTCGTCCTCGGCATGGGCGCCGGCCTGCTCATCTGGCTGACCGGCCTCCTCGGCGCCGCGAAGGCGGTCAGCCACTACCGCTGGGCCCTGCGCAAACTCGGCCCAGCGCTACCGGCCCCCGCCACCGCACACAGCTAGCCCCCGCTCAGACCAGCCGCCGAGCCGTCGCCCACCGCGTCAGCTCATGGCGGTTGGACAGCTGCAACTTCCTCAGCACCGCCGAAACATGCGACTCGACCGTCTTCACGGAGATGAAGAGCTGCTTGGCGATCTCCTTGTACGCATAACCACGCGCGATGAGTCGCAGGACCTCCCGCTCGCGCTGGGTGAGGCGGTCCAGGTCCTCGTCGACCGGCGGCGCGTCCGTCGAGGCGAACGCGTCCAGGACGAATCCGGCGAGGCGCGGCGAGAACACCGCGTCGCCGTCCTGCACACGGAAGACGGAGTCCACCAGGTCGGTGCCGGTGATGGTCTTGGTGACATAGCCACGGGCGCCGCCGCGGATGACACCGATGACGTCCTCCGCCGCGTCGGACACCGACAGCGCGAGGAACCGCACCGGGCTCTCCGCGTCAGCCATCAACGGCGCGCACCGGCGCAGTACTTCCACGCCTCCGCCACCCGGCAGGTGTACGTCGAGGAGGACGACCTCGGGGCGCGTGGCCGTGATGACCGTGACCGCCTGGTCGACGTCGGCCGCCTCTCCGACGACTTCGACGCCGGTGACGTCGGTGCGTCCGATCTCCGCCTGCACTCCAGTGCGGAACATCCGGTGATCGTCGACGAGGACGACTCGTACACGACGCCCGTCCGCACCGCCGCCCTCATCCGTCCCGGTCGGCTCCGTGGGCCCGCTCGCCCCGGTCGCGTCCCTCATGTCGTCGCCGTCCTCTCCATCTCCAGCTCGACTTCCGTGCCGCCGCCGGGCACCACGCGAAGGCGCGCCGTGCCACCGTTGCGCTGCATACGGCCGATGATCGATTCTCGTACGCCCATGCGATCGTCCGGCACGGAGTCCAGATCGAACCCGGGACCGCGGTCCCGTACCGACACGAACACCGTCTCCCCCTCGACTTCGGCGAAGACCTGCACCGCGCCGCCCTCGCCACCGTACTTGGCGGCGTTCACCATCGCTTCCCTCGCGGCCTGCATCTGTGCGGTCAGCCGCTCGTCGAGCGGACAGTCGCCGACGACGACAACCTCGATGGGGACGCCGTGTTTGTCCTCGACCTCCGCGGCGCTGCGGCGGACCGCCTCGGCGAGGGTGTCGGGTTCCTCGTCCTCGTCCTTGCCGGTTCCCTCGGGTTTGTAGAGCCAGGCGCGCAGGTCGCGCTCCTGGGCGCGGGCGAGACGACGCACCTCGCTCGCGCTCTCCGCGTTGCGCTGGATCAGGGTCAGGGTGTGCAGCACGGAGTCGTGCACATGGGCGGCGACCTCGGCTCTCTCCTGGGCGCGGATGCGCATCAGCCGCTCCTCGGAGAGGTCCTGCATCATGCGGACGAGATAGGGCCCGGCGAGCAGCGCGACGCCGACCAGCACGGCGAGCGAGGCCTGCAGTACGGCGCCCAGGTGTGCGGCGGAGCCCTGCAGCACGAATATGCCGGACACCCCGGCGCCGACCAGGAGCACGCCGGCCGCCGAGCGGGCGATGGTCAGGGTGCGCCTGCGACGGCCGACGGCCATCCAGCGAGCCCTGCGGGCGTTGTCGGCCTGCCGCCAGACGAGGGCGACGCCGGCGGCGACGAGCAGGGTCGGGACGACGTACGCCTTCGTCGAGCCGTCCAGGTCCACGTTGCTGACGAAGACCATGGCGACGACGACCATCGCGAGGAGCGCGACGAGCTGGCCCTTGTCGGGCTTGCGGGCGACGAGTCTTCGGCGGCCGTCCGGCGCCGTCTCGGCCGTGACGGCCGAGGGCGGCCGCTCGGCGTCCACTCCGCCCACGCCCAGCGGGACGAAGAACCAGAACGCCGCGTAGAGCAGAGCGCCGAGACCGTCCGCCGTGAACAGGCCGACGAAGATCAGCCGGACCCAGATCACGGGCAGCCCGAGATGTCCGGCCAGACCGCGCGCCACCCCACCGAGCCAACGCCCGTCACCGCTGCGATATAGCTTGCGCAGCGGTCGGACATCGTCGATGGGCGGTGCAGCGGCTTCCGGCATGTTCTCGATATTCACACGCGGGCGCGGGTCGGAGCATCAGGGTCGACCCCCGAGACTTCCCTGATCCGTTCCCCTGCCCCGGCCCTGTCAGGGGTGCGGCCCGCGCTGTCTCAGGGGCGATATCAGGGTTCGTCCAGGGTCGTCCCGACTGCCGCGGCGGCCCTGCGGCGGTCACCATGGACACATGACAGATCAGCAGCCCGCCGAGACGGAGACCGAGGCCGCCATCCACGACGCCTTGCGCGACGCGTATGGCGTCCCGGGCGGTCCCGCGGGCGCTCCTGACCCGGGCCTGCCCGCGGACGCTCCTGATCCGGGCCCGCCCGCGGAGGAGCGCACGTTCCGCCGCGACCGTCGGCAGAAGAAGCTCGGCGGTGTGTGCGCCGGCCTTGGCCGGCACTGCGACATGGACCCGGTGATCTTCCGCATCGGCCTGGCCGTGCTCGCGATCACCAGCGGCCTCGGCCTGGTGTTCTACGGCTTCGCGTGGCTCTTCGTGCCGTACGAGGACGAGGAGGAGAACGAGGCGCGCAGGCTCCTCTCCGGCCGGGTCGACGGCCAGGCGCTGACCGCCGTGCTCTTCGCACTCGTCGGCTGCGGCGTCTTTCTGACTCTGCTGAACAACGGCGGTGCGCTCACCTTCGCCGCCGTCCTCGCCCTGCTCCTCGCGGGCGCCGGGTATTGGTCGCAGCAGCGCGACAATCTCGGCCCCGACCCGGTGGCGGCGCAGGCCGCGGCGGACGCACCGCCCGAGGCGAAGGCGCCGCCCGTCGCCGGGGGCCCTTCGTGGTGGCGCGACCCGATAATCAAGGACGGGACGTACGACGGAATCTCGGGCTACTTCTGGGGTCCCGCGGGCCTCAAACCCGAGGGTCTCACCCTCGAGTATCGGGTGGCGGGCCACCGTGCGGGCGTGCTCCGCGAGGCCAAAGTACCGCCGCCCGCACCCGCACCCGTGCCCCGCGGGCCGCGCTGGATCGGCGGCTGGGTGTTCCTGTCCGCCCTGCTCGCGGGCGGCCTCGGGACCGGGCTGACCTGGGAGGACCATCCGCTCGGCACGACTTTGCAGGTGGGCCTCGCGTGTGCGCTCGGAGTGTTCGGTCTCGGCATCGCGGTGAGCGCCTTCCTCGGGCGCACCGGAGCGGGGTCGATCGTGCTGGCGGTGCTGACGGCCGGCCTCCTCGCGGCCTCGGCGGCCCTGCCGAAGAACATCACGACGCACTACGCGCACACGGACTGGATACCGACCACGGTGGCGGACGTCCGACCTCAGTACGAGGTGGGGCTCGGCACCGGCACGCTCGATCTGCGCAAGGTCGACGTCGGCAAGGGAAAGACGTTGCAGACGAGTGCCGAGGTCGGCGCGGGCAGCATCGACGTGATCCTGCCGAAGGACGCCACCGTGCGGCTCGACGTGGAGGTCGGCGTCGGCGACATCACGTTGCCGAGCGACAAGGACAAGGACCTGGACATCGCTCCGGGCCGGGAGAAGACGGTGACGCTGCGGCCGCCCTCGGGCGGCGACGGTGGCGGCACGATCGATCTGCGCCTCGAAGTCGGCGTCGGACAAGCGAAGGTGACCCGTGCTACGTCATGAATTCCACCCAGGCAAGCTGGTGGCAGGGCTCTGCCTGCTGACGGTCGCGGTCGTGTACGCGGGCGACGCGGGCGGTGCCTGGGACACGCCGTGGTTCGTCGCGATGCCGCTCATGATGGCCGGCCTGTTCCTGGCGGGCGTGGCGGCGGCGATCCATGGGATACGTCCGAGGGGCGCGGCACGGTCGGGCGGTGGTGCCGGAGGCGTCAAGGAGCCGCGGGACCAAGGTCTGTCCTAGCAGGGCCGACCGGACCCCGGGGCGCCCGTCGGCGGGCGGCGCGCAGGGCGTCGAGGGAGAAGACCGAGGCTCCGGCGAGGATCAGCGGCAGCCAGGCCATCAGGTAGGCCAGGTCGTTGCCGTAGTAGTAGGGCTCCTCGTGCCAGCTGACGGTCAGCCAGAGGCTGAGCGAGATGAGCGCGCCACCGAGTGCGGCGACCCGGGCGAACAGCCCGATAAGGGTGCCGATGCCGACGGCGAGTTCTCCCAGGGCGATGGCATAGCCGAAGCCGACGGGGCTCTTGAGGGAGAGGTCGACGAGAGCGGGGATCGCGGAGATGTCGCGGACGCCCTCCATCTGTGCGCCGATCGAGCCCGCGCCACTCGCCTGCATGAAGGTGCTGTCGGTGAGCTTGTCCAGGCCCGCGTAGATGAAGGTGATGCCCAGGAAGATCCGCAGGGGGAGGAGGGCGTAGCGGGTGGCGGGCTCCCGCCAGCCGTCGCGCCTGGTGCGGCCGATGTGGCCGGTGTGGCTGTCCGTACGCATGCCGTGCGCCATGACACTCCGCCGCCTCTCGGGTGGTCCCGTCACTTGACGATACGTACGAAGAGGGGCCGCTGCTCAGTGGCGTGCAAGGGGATTCCACGACGGCTCGGACAAGGCAGGGGAGGCGGTGCGAGGGGAAGGCGGTACAGGAAGGAGCGGTTCCGGGGGCGGAGGTTCCGGGCCGGAGATTCCGGGAGGGGGAGAGGTGCTGTGGGTGCTGAGGACGCTGAGGACGCTGAGGGTCAGTCTGTTACGTCGATTGTGACGCGGTTCGTTTCGACGCCCGCGGCCGTGACGACTTGGACCTCGACGCGGCCGGGTTCCACGTCGACGGGGACGGGGACGGTAAGCACCGCGTCAGTCGGGTTGGTGAAGCCGCCCGGCACGGGGACGAGCGGTACGTGGACGTGTACGGCGCCGATGCGGACGACCGTGCGGGCGAGCCGGTCGGCGTCCCCGGCGCCGGGTGGGACGAAGCCCGCGCCGCGGATCTCGATGTCGTCGCCCGTGCGGATGGGGGCGTCGAGGTCGCCGGCCTCCCGCGCGCGGACGACGGAGAGGATGACGGGGCGGCCGCCTTCGGCGTACTTCCCCGCAAGGTACGTCGCGGCGGAGACCAGTACGAGCAGGGCGAGACCCCACGGCAGGTCGGGCAGCTGCTCGGGGCGGCGCGCCAGGCGCACGGCGGCGAAGAGCACGGCGACGGCGCTGATCAGGACGTACTGCGCGTCGGCGAAGCTGCCGCGGCCCGCGTCGTCGGTGAGCGGGTCGGAGGCCCGAGGCCGGTCCGCGCGGACCTTCTGCAGGCGCTGGCCCAGCACGCGCAGGCCGACGACCCTGCGTACCAGGACGGCGACGGCGCACACCACGGCGAGGACGGTCACCGTTCCTGCGGCGCGGGTGAGTTGGAGCCCGTCGATCAGTTCGTCGCGCTGTGCGTGGCTCGAGGCCGCGGCGAGTTCGCCCGCGAGGACGAGTACGGCGAAGACGACGAGGAGCACCCAGCAGGCGGCGACGGCGCGGGAGGTGGAGAGCCGGTTGTCCTCGCCGATCACTGGCGCGAGGACTCCGCCGCGCGCCCGGTGCGCGTATGCGGCGCCGGTCAGCAGTCCGCCCATGACGAAGGCCGCGAGGAGACCGGCTGTGCGCGCGTCCGACCAGCCCGCGCCGATCGCGGTGAGTGCCTGGACGAGGAGGAGCACGGCGAAGGAGCCCCAGATGACGCCGAGTGTGCGGGTCCACAGCCGTCGCAGCCAGGCCTCGCCCTCAGCCCTGCCGCGATCAGCGACGGCGCGCGCGGACTGGGTCAGCTCGTCCGACACCCACTGCCGCGAGGCCATCGCCGAGTGCGCGACGGCCGCGGGCAGCCCCTCCCCCGCCGCGAATTCGTCGCGTTGGGCGAGGAACGCGGCCACGGCACGCCGGTGTCCTTCACGCGCCCCGTGCGGGCAGCCGCCGCACGTGCAGCCGCCCCCGTGCACGCCCTGCCCCGCCTCCTGCACCGCCACCGCGTACGCCGCCTTCCCCACCCTCGAAGCCTTCAAGGCTTCCCGCGAACTTCCCTGCAGAGAAGGGGAATTGTGCCGTACTGAAGGGCGAACGAATGCCCGGGGTCAGGTCAGCGGGGGTGAAAGTCGCGGTTCGGCGTTGACGTCGAGGTCAGGCCAGCAGATCCGGTTCGCTGCGGCTGATGTCCTGCCACAGGGACTGGTAGTTGATCCACGCGACCAGGTCGCTGCCGAGCTGCTCGCGGGTCTGCACCGCCTGCTTGTGGCCGATCAGCACGGGCCGCCCGGCCGCCCGCGCGCTCAGCTGGACCTGGCAGGAGCGTTCCATGGAGATGAACCACCAGGCGGCGGCGTCGACGGAGTCCCCGACCGTGAGCAGGCCGTGGTTGCGCAGGATGACGGCCTTGTGGTCGCCGAGCGCGGTGGCGATGCGTCGGCCTTCCTCGGCGTCGACAACGACGCCGGTGTAGCCGTCGTACAGCGCGTGGGTCTCGTAGAAGGCGCAGGCCTCCTGGGTGATCGGGTCCAGGAGTTCGCCGAGCGTGGAGAGCGCGCGGCCGTGCAGCGAGTGGCAGTGTGCGACGGCGACCACGTCGGGCCGTGCCAGGTGGGCCTGCGCGTGGACGGTGAACGCGGCCTGGTTGGCGTGGTGGCGGCCCTCGACCACCTGCCCGTCCGCGTTGGCGAGGACGAGGTCGCCCACGGTGATGTGCTTGAACGGCATCCCGAAGGGATTCACCCAGAAGCAGTCGGTGTGCTCCGGGTCGCGTGCGGTGATGTGGCCGGAGACCCCGTCCTCGTACCCGAGCCTCCCGAAGATGCGCAGCGCGCCGGCGAGCCGCTCCTTGCGGTGCCGTCGTTCGTCCGCCACGGAGGTGTGGACGGGCGGCATCGCGAACTGCAACCGCTCGACGGGTATCGGTGTGGGCGCCTGCATGTGTCCTCCATCCGTGGCTGTACGGGGCGGAAGTTACCGGCGGGAAGCACAGGAGGACAGGGGTGCGACGCGATCAAGGGTGCGAGGTGCGGCACGTTCGGCGGGGCGGTGAAAGGCGACAGGAGGTGTCGGGTATCGGCGGCAGACTCGACGTATGACGTGCAACTGGGAAGCCTTCGCCACCGCAGAGCCGGATCTCGCCGCGACCGTCGAGAAGCGGTTCGGCGCGTTCACGCATCACGTCCTCGCGACGCTCCGGAAGGACGGGGCGCCGCGCACCACCGGGCTCGAAGTCCGGTTCCTGAACGGGGAGTTGTGGCTCGGCATGATGCCGAACTCCCTCAAGGCACTCGACCTGCGCCGCGATCCGCGCTTCGCGCTGCAGGCGAACCCTGGGGCGGGTACGGAGATGGCGGGTGGCGACGTCCGTATCGCGGGGCGGGCGGTCGAGGTGCGGGACCCGGCGACCGTCGCGCGGTACACGGACACGGTGAATCCGCCGGACCCGGACGCCTTCCACCTCTTCCGCACCGAGCTGACGGAGGTCGTGCGGACCTTCGTCGAGGACGAGAAGTATCTGGCGGTGCAGTTGTGGAGGCCAGGCGCGGGGGTGCGCGTCACGCGGCGAACGTGAGAGCTGAGCGAGCTGAGCGAGCTGAGCGAGCTGAGCGATCAGCGGAAACCGAGAGGGCGGAGAGGGCGGAGAGTGCGGAGAGCGTGAGTTTGGCGCGTGTGAAAGCGCCGGTGCCGCTCCTCCGTGGCGAAGACGAAGGGGCGGCACCGGCGCTCAGCAAGCCTCGGGGTGGGCGACCGCGGGGGTCACTCCCACTCGATGGTCCCCGGCGGCTTCGACGTCACGTCGAGCACGACGCGGTTCACGTCGGCGACCTCGTTCGTGATGCGCGTCGAGATCTTCGCGAGGACGTCGTACGGCATGCGGGTCCAGTCGGCCGTCATGGCGTCCTCGGACGAGACGGGGCGCAGGACGATCGGGTGGCCGTAGGTGCGCCCGTCGCCCTGCACGCCGACGCTGCGGACGTCCGCGAGCAGCACGACGGGGCACTGCCAGATCTCCCGGTCGAGACCGGCCGCCGTCAGCTCCTCGCGGGCGATGGCGTCGGCCTCGCGCAGCAGGTCGAGGCGGTCCTTGGTGACCTCGCCGACGATGCGGATGCCGAGGCCGGGGCCGGGGAACGGCTGGCGCTGGACGATCTCGTCCGGCAGGCCGAGCTCGGCGCCGACCATGCGGACCTCGTCCTTGAACAGCTTGCGCAGCGGCTCGATGAGCTGGAACTCGAGGTCCTCGGGGAGCCCGCCCACGTTGTGGTGCGACTTGATGTTCGCGGTGCCGGCGCCGCCGCCGGACTCGACCACGTCGGGGTAGAGGGTGCCCTGGACCAGGAACTCCACCGGCTGGTCGCCGGGGGCCTCGGCGATGATCTCCGTCTGGGCCTGCTCGAAGACACGGATGAACTCGCGCCCGATGATCTTCCGCTTCTCCTCGGGGTCGGAGACCCCGGCGAGCGCGTCGAGGAAGCGCTCCTGTGCGTCGACGACCTTCAGCTGTACGCCGGTCGCGGCGACGAAGTCCTTCTCGACCTGCTCGGTCTCGTCCTTGCGCATCAGGCCGTGGTCGACGTACACGCAGGTCAGCTGCGAGCCGATGGCCTTCTGTACGAGGGCGGCGGCGACCGCGGAGTCCACGCCGCCGGACAGACCGCAGATCGCGCGCTTGGTGCCGACCTGCTCACGGATCGCGGCGACCTGCTCGTCGATGACGTTGCCGGTCGTCCAGTCCGGCTTGAGGCCGGCGCCGCGGTAGAGGAAGTGCTCGAGGACCTGCTGGCCGTGCGTGGAGTGCATCACCTCGGGGTGGTACTGCACGCCGTACAGCTTCTTCTCGTCGTCCTCGAAGGCCGCGACCGGCACAACGTCCGTGGACGCCGTGACGGTGAAGCCCTCGGGGGCCGCGCTGCACGCGTCGCCGTGCGACATCCACACGGACTGCTCGGTCGGGGTGCCCTCGAAGAGCGTGGAACCGGCCTTGGAGACGGCCAGCGGGGTGCGGCCGTACTCACGGGCGCCGGTGTTGTCGACCGTGCCGCCGAGGGTCGTGGCCATCAGCTGGAAGCCGTAGCACATGCCGAAGACTGGGACGCCGGCCTCGAAGAGCTGGCGGTCGACGGTGGGCGCGTGCTCCGCGTACACCGACGAGGGGCCGCCGGAGAGGATTATGGCCGCGGGCTTCTTCGCGAGCATCTCGGAGACGGGCATCGTGCTCGGCACGATCTCGCTGTAGACGCGGGCCTCACGGACGCGACGGGCGATGAGCTGGGCGTACTGCGCTCCGAAGTCGACGACCAGAACGGTGTCGGGAACGGCGGCAGCGGGGGGCGCTGATGGCACGGCGGCGGCCTTCCGGCGTTGAGCTTGAGCGGTGCGTGAGCAGAGGCTCGTGCGTGAGCAGGGGGTCTGTGTTTGTCAATTCTAACGGGCCCGGCGCGACCCCTTCGTCGTATCCGACGGGCATCCTCACGTTCGTCGTACCCGACGGGCATCCTCACGTTCGTCGTACCCGACGGGCATCCTCACCCATCCCGGGTTCCGGCAGGCGCACGCCCTCACCCGACCCCGGTTCCGGCGGGTGTCCTCGCGGATCGGTGGCCGTCTCAGCATCCGAGCCGTGCGGCGGGCCCGATTGACCCGGCACGCGCGCGTGGGGGCATACTGGCCCCGTGACCAAGCACCTCAGCTTCCTCTTTACCTATGGCACCCGGCCTGCCGGCTGCCATGGTCGAGCTGCTTGATCCCAACGACAAGCGACTTACCGGGCGCCCCGGGCCGACAAGGCCCGGGGCGCTCTGTCGTACGCGGGTCCTGCCGCTCCGGGGCACCTCTTCCGACAAGGAGACCCCAGATGACGATGACGACCGCCACCGCGGACAAGACCGGCGCCCGCACTCCGGAGGCCGCCGGTGTGATCGAGAACGCACGCGAGCGGATCGACGCGCTCGACGACCGGATCATCGGCCTCGTACAGGAACGCATGGCCGTTTCGGCCGTCATCCAAGAGGCACGCATCACCTCCGGCGGCCGTCGCGTGAACCTCTCCCGCGAGATGGAGGTCCTCGGCCACTACAGGGACGCGCTCGGCAAGCCCGGCACGGCGCTCGCGATGACGCTCCTGGAGCTGTGCCGGGGCCGTGTCTGACAGCTGCGTCTGACAGCCGTGTCTCACTGCCGTGTCTGACGGCTCCGTCCGTCGGACGCGCCTCACGACCCCGTCCGATCCGGTCCGGCGGCTGCGGATCTGAGTTCGGATCCGCTCTCACCCGTACGGCGCGTGACCGGGCACGGAGGGGCTTCGTTGGTCTCAATGTCCGTGTCAGCCAGGTGCGGGCCCGCAAGAACCACGCGTGGCTCCGCTGGAGCGATGAGGCGCAGGGATCGCTCCTTGCGCCGTGGGACCTCGCTCCAGTGACGTGACCGGACGGCAGGGGACAGCAGCCCGGTCACCCAAGAGAACGGTCGGCTTCGGGGACGCCCGGAGCCGGCCGGCCTCCGTCCCGGATCCCGGGCCGAATCCCCGGCCCTTCCCCCCTCAGATGTGGTCCAAACGGTTGCGCAGCGAACAACCCATCCAGCACGATGCGTAGAAGGACGGGCAGCGAGTCCCGCCGTCCACAATTCCATTGCCAATGGTCGATACCACGCGAGCGCCCCTCGTGCGCCGGGTCGGCCACCGGCGCCTCGACCTGAGCGGCGCACTCCCCCCTGCGCCGTCCCGAGGCATCGACGCGGCCCTGACGTCGTTGCCGACAGCCGAGGGCCCCGCGGATTCCGTCCCGCGGGGCCCTTCGCTCTGTTCGGCGACCGGAGCCGACTACGCCTCCCGCACCTTCTTCACCTGCGCCTCGACGATCTCCGCCGGGACGCCGAACTTCTTCGGCTTGAGCAGGTTGATCGAGTAGAAGGCCGCGAGCGTCGAACCGCTGCGTACGACGGTGAAGCTCATCGGCGTCTTCTGGCCCTCGATGAGGCCGACGACCTTGTACGAGACGGCGTCGTCGCCCGCCTTCGGCGCGGGCAGGGCGGCGACGTCCCGGTACTTCGAGTCGGCGTGCTCGTAGGCGGTGCACTTCTTCGTGGCCGTCCGCAGGTCGTCCATGACCTTCTCCGCGTCGGTCTGCTCGTGCGCCAGCAGGGCGAGCGAGATGACCGTGGCGTCCATTTCGTCGGGGCCGGTCATGGTGCGGCCGACACGGGCCTTCGCCGTCGGCTGGGTCGCGAACATGAACATGTCGGCGAACGGCTGGCAGGCGGCCGGGTCGGCGGGCACGGTCTGCGAGGGCATGTCCGCCGCGGACATCTTCTCGACCTTGTAGCCCTTGAGGTCGCCCTTGGCGAGCACCGCCTTCTCCAGGTCGGCGGCGGACAGCGCGGCCGACTTCTTCTCGGCCGGCTTCTGCTGCGCCGGCTGCCCGGACGACTTCTTGCCGTCGGAGCCGGCGCCGGAGCCGCTGCTGTCGCTGCCGTTGTCGCTGCCGCACGCTGCGGTCAGGCCCAGCGCGACCGTGACGGACGCGGCCACGACGGCCCGAGACACAGATGACTTCACGTTTCCTACCTTCACGTGTCACGGCACGGGCGACGGCCCGTGCCGAGGCGACATGAAAGCGGCAATCACACGCCGCTCACCAGCGTTTTTCGTAACGATCAGAAACCGGCGAAAAGGTTGTACGCGGCGCGTGTGAATTTGTGAATGCGTGAACCGAGTCGAGAGGGTTCCGCTAGAGCTTGCCGAGCTGCGCGGTGACGATGCCGGGGGCCACCTTCGGGTCCTGGTCCGCCGTGGGCGTCCCGATGCCGCCGGTGCCGTCCTTCTCCGCGTCCTTGTCGCGCTGGACGCCTTCGGGGTCGTACAGGTTCGACGCGTCGAAGACGGCGAGCGTCGCGCCGCTGCGCACGACCGTGACACTCTCCCGCAGCACGTACTCGCCCTTGCGATGGGCGATCTTGTACGAGACGGCCTCGTCGCCCTTGTTCGGCGAGGGCAGCGCACGTACGCCGATGTAACGCTCCTCCCCGACCCGGAACGTCGAGCACTTCTTCGATCGCGCCGACGCGCGCAGGTCCGCCATCGTCTTCTTGGCGTCCGACTCGGCGTAGGAGGAGAGGCCGACGCGGGTCGTCGTGAAGTCCCCGCCGCCGGTGGCGGTAAGGATGCGGCGGACATGGTCACGGGCCTTGCCCGAAGTGCGGACATCGAGCATCGCCGCGAGCGGGCCGCACTCCGTCGGAGACGGCTTCCCCGCGGGCGGCGGCGCGGCAGCGGAGGAGGAACCGGACTCGTCCGGCTTCTCGACCTCGTAGCCCTTCACGTCCCCCGCGGTCAGGGCCGCCTTCTCCAGCTTCGAGGGGCCCGCACTCGCGCGCGGCTTCGCGTCCTTCTCTGCGTCACCGCCACCGTCACCACTGCCGCAGGCCGCACTCGCTCCGAGTGCGACCACGACCGATACGGCCGCCACGACCCGCGCCACAGCTGACTTCACGTTCTGTTCCCCCGCCGATCCACCACTTCTCAACACCACTTACGACGGAGAAGGATCAAATCTGGTTCCACACCGACTCACCAGCACTTTTCCCGCTGTTTCACCAGCCCAGCAGCCAGAAGCGGAACGGGCTGAGCAGGACGATCGCGAGGGCCATGCCGCCGATGACGATCACCACGCTCCACATGCGGCGGCTGCGCTCGGACCTGCCGCCGCGGCCCCGCGCCGGGCCCCCCGTCGGCATCGACCGCCAGTCGTCCGGGCGCCACCGCTCGGACTCGGCCTCGCGCTTCGCGCGCCTGCGGCGGAACCGGCCCGCTTCCTCGACCCGTCGGCGCGCGGCCTCCTCGTCCAGGCGCCGCAGCCGCTCCGCCACCATGCGCGCCCGCGCGGACGGCTCCTTCGGCGCCGACGAGCGGATCTCCCGCTCGCTGTCGTTCTCGAATCTCTCCCACACCTCGTCGGGTATGGCCACGCCGTCCCCTCCCCTTCTCCCCGGAAGTCCTGCCAGATGTCCTGCCAGATGTCATGTCCTGCCAGAAGCCCTGTCAGATGCCCTGTCAGGTGCCTGGCGAGCGGGGGAAGTTCTAGCACGAGCTGCCCCACCCCCGGACTGTGAGGCACGCCACATAAGAATTCTGTGAAACCGGGGACAACCATTCACAGGGGTCACAGGTCATGCATGCAGTAACAAGAGTCCGTACTGATAGTCAGTGCTGATTAGTCAGTACTGAGAGTCAGTTCCAAGCGTCACCCCGCGTCTCCGACTTCCTGAGGTCTTCATGAAGCTTCGTCGTGCCATGGCTGCCGCGGCCGCTACGGCTGTCATAGCCCCGATCGCGCTGCTGTCGGCCCCGGCCGCTTCCGCGACCGAGGACACGTCCACTCCGCCCGCCCCGGCCGCGGGCGTCCCGACGGAGTCCGCCACGCCGACCCCGTCCGTGACGCCGCCCGCGAAGACGCCCGAACCGGCCAAGACGCCCGGCAAGCCGACCCCGCCCTCGGATCCCCCGGCCGGGAAGCACACGGCCGAGGTCGAGGACCCGAAGGCCCCCAGGACTCCCGAGGTCCCGGAGGTCCCGGACGAGGACGACGAGAAGGCGCCGCCGACGTGCGAGTCGGACAACGGCAGCACGGACCCCGACTCCGTCCTGGAAGTGGACTTCGTCGGACTGCCCGAGAAGATCGTCGCGGGCAGCGGCTGGCACCGGTTCAAGCTCACCGCGGACAACCCCACCGACGAGCCGCTCGGCGAGGTGGCGTGGACCACGTTCGTGAACAACCTCGGCGCCAAGAAGGACAGTAAGGACGCGCTGCGGTACTTCACCGACGTGCAGTACTTTGACGCGGTCGAGGACGAGTGGACCACGGTCGACAGCCCGCTGGGCGACGGCCTGGCCTACGACACCGTGGAGCTCGACGCCGAGGACAAGGCCGTCGTGAAGCTGCGGGCCAGGATCGACGCCAAGGCTCCGGTCGGCAAGGGATACGTGGAGGGCCTCGGCTCCTACGTCGACCCCGAACTTGACTGCACGCACACGTCGGAGAAGTACCAGCCGATCACCGTCGTGAAGGCGGGCGGCGACGACGAGTCGGCCGAGCCCACGCCGAAGCCGTCCACGTCCAAGACGGCGCAGACCGTGCCCGAGCCGCAGGGCAGCGCCTCCGAGGCCCCGACTCCGGCCCCGGCCCCGGCCACCGGCAGCCTCGCCGAGACCGGTTCCAGCTCGATGCTGCCGACCGTCGGTGTCATCGGCGGTATCGCCGTGCTCGCCGGTGCGGGCGTCGTGTTCGCCGTACGCCGCCGGAAGGCCGACGGCACCGCCTGAGCCGCCCGAGCCGCCTCGGCGACTTCGGCCACAACGGCCACCTGATCACGCGGAAGGACCTGCGCTCGGAGGGGGGCGCAGGTCCTTACGTGTGTCCGGGAGCGGACGAGTGTCCCGGGGGGGGCTTACTTCTTCACGGGCACCGTCGGCATCCCCAAGAACGGCAGCTTCAGCGCGCCGAACGCGTCCGCCGGAACCGCCGGGGTCTTCGGTTCGACGGCCGCGAGCCGCACGTACCGCGCGCCCTGCGCCGGACGCGGGTCCTCCCCGCCCTTGTTGGGCCAGAAAGACATGGCGCGCTCGGCCTGCGCGGTGATCGTCAGGGACGGGTTCACGCCCAGGTTCGCGGAGACCGCGGCGCCGTCGACGACCGAGATGCCGGGGTGGCCGTAGAGCCGGTGGTACGGGTCGATGACGCCCGTCCGCGCGGAGTTGCCGATCGGGCAGCCGCCGAGGAAGTGCGCGGTCAGCGGGGTGCCCATGAGCTCGCCGACGTTCGATCCGGGGAAGCCGTTGATCTCCTCGGAGAGGAGCGACGCCGCACGGGTGGCCTCGGGGATCTGGTCGGGGTTGGGCGCTCCGTGGCCCTGCCGGGCGGTGAGCAGTCCCTTTCCGACGCCCTTCTCCTTGCGGTGCGTGGTCAGGGAGTTGTCGAGCGACTGCATGACCAGACCGATGATGGTCCGCTCCGACCAGTGCCGGTTGGAGAGTGAGCGGACCATCAGCCACGGGTGGCGTGCCACGTTGCCGAACCAGCCCGCGACGCGCGCCTTGCCGCCCCGCACGCTGTACGGGACCTGGAGCACCGTGAGGCTGCCCATGGCGTTGGACTTCTTGCCGTAGCGGACGGGTTCGATGTGGGTGGTGTCGTTGGGGTGGATCGACGAGGTGATCGCGACGCCCTTGGTGAAGTCGGCCTTCTCCGCTCCGTGCTTCTTGCGGTAGCGGCGGTCGGTGGTCTGAGCGCCCACGAGCGCCTCGGAGTTGGTGCGGGTGAGGCTGCCGAGCCGGGCGGAGATGTGGGGCAGCAGGCCGGTGTCCTTCATGCGGTGCAGGAGCGTCTGCGTACCGTACGTACCGGCGGCCACGACGACCTTGCGGGCCGTGAACGTACGCCCCTTGCCCTTGCGCTTCTTGTCGGTCGGCAGGGTCGCGACGGCGAAGCCGCCCCGGGAGTCCTCGGTGACGGCGACGACCGACGTCATGGGGTGGACGACCGCGCCGGCCTTCTCCGCCAGGTACAGGTAGTTCTCGTTCAGGGTGTTCTTCGCGCCGTGGCGGCAGCCGGTCATGCACTCGCCGCACTCGGTGCAGGCCCTGCGGGACGGGCCCGCGCCGCCGAAGTAGGGGTCGGGAACTTCCGCGCCGGGCTTGCACGTTGAAGAGCCATCCGCGTCCTTCTCGTCGCCGAAGAAGACGCCGACGGGTGCCATGTGGAAGCTGTCGCCGACCCCCAGCGCCTGGGCGGTGGCCTTCAGATGGACGTCCGACGGTGTCATCGTCGGGTTGAGCCGCACCCCGAGCATGCGTTTGGCCTGCTCGTAGTAGGGGCGCAGCTCGTCCTGCCAGTCAGTGATGTCCTTCCACTGCGCGTCCTTGAAGAACGGCTCGGGGGGTACGTAGAGGGTGTTGGCGTAGTTCAGCGAGCCGCCGCCGACCCCTGCGCCCGCGAGCACCATCACGTTGCCGAGCAGGTGGATGCGCTGGATGCCGAACAGGCCGAGCGTCGGCGCCCACAAGTAGTTCTTCAGGTCCCAGGAGTTCTTGGGCAGCGTCGCACGCGTGAAGCGGCGGCCCGCCTCCAGTACGCCGACGCGGTAGCCCTTCTCCGTCAGACGCAGCGCGGACACGGCCCCGCCGAAGCCGCTGCCTATGACGATGACGTCGTAGTCGTAGTCGTACTCCTGGGCGCTGCTCGGGTTTTGGGCAGAGCTCTCCTGTGACATTGACTCTCCTCGTTGAGAACTAGCGCATTTCCGACACAGGCTCTAACGCAGGCGAAGCGCCTTCATGACCTTCAGGCTGGTGCTCATGAACGCCGCGTACTTCTCGTCGTCCAGGCCGAACGACGGCGCCAGCGGCATGACCCGCTGGGTAGCGACGGTCTGCGCCTCGGTGTACTTGAGGATTCCCTCGGAGCCGTGCCGCCGGCCGAGGCCGGAGTCCTTCATGCCGCCCATCGGGGACTGCACGCTGCCGTAGGCGGGCGCGAAGCCCTCGTTGACGTTGACCGTGCCGGTGCGCAGCCGGGCGGCGACCTTGCGGCCGCGGCTGCCGTCCTTCGTCCAGACCGAGGAGTTCAGGCCGTACGGCGTGGCGTTGGCGAGCTCGACCGCCTCGTTCTCGTCCGTGAAGCGGTAGATGGAGACGACGGGGCCGAAGGTCTCCTCGTTGCAGACCGCCATCGGTGTCTCGACGCCGTCGAGGATGGTCGGCTCGTAGAAGTAGGGGCCGATGTCGGGGCGCGCGACGCCGCCCGCGACGAGCGTGGCGCCCTTGGCGACGGCCTCCTCGACATGCCGGGTCACGGTCTCCAGCTGCCGTTCGCCGACGAGGGAGCCCATGTCGGCGCCGTACGCGAGGGACTTGCCGAGCCGCATCGCCTTCGTGCGCTCCGCGAAGCGCGCCACGAACTCGTCCGCGATCGACTCGTGGACGTAGAGCCGCTCGATGGAGATGCAGAGCTGTCCCGCGGAGGAGAAGCAGGCGCGCACCGCGCCCGACGCGGCCTTGTCGACGTCGGCGTCGTGCAGCACGAGCATGGCGTTCTTGCCGCCGAGTTCGAGCGACACGCCGACCAGTCGGGCGGCGGCGCCCTGCGCGACCTCGCGGCCGGTGCGGGTGGAGCCGGTGAAGGAGACGTAGTCGGCGTGCTTGACGATCTCGGGGCCGACGACCGGGCCTTCGCCGAGGACGACCTGGAAGACCTCCGCGGGCAGACCCGCCTCGATGATCAGGTCGCGGGCCCAGAGCGCGGTCAGGCAGGTCTCCGTGTCGGGCTTCATGACCAGGGCGTTGCCCGCGACGAGGGCCGGCAGCGCGTCGCCGACGGAGAGTTCGAGCGGGTAGTTCCAGGGGGCTATCTGCCCGACGACGCCGCGCGGCTGACGGTTCTCGGTGACCTTGGTGAGGACGGGGACGACGCCGGTGTGCCGCTTCGACGCCAGATAGGAGGGGGCCTTGCGGCCGTAGTGCCGGGCGGCCACGACGACGGCCTGGACCTCCTCGTGCGCGTGCAGCCGGGACTTGCCGGTCTCCAGCTGGATCAGGTCGAGGACCTCGGCCTGGCGCTGCAGCACCAGGTCGTGGAAGCGCAGCAGGACGGCGGCGCGCTCCTTGGCGGGCGTCCTGGCCCAGGCGATCTGGGCGGTGCGGGCCCGCTGGAAGGCCGTGGTGACGTCCTCGGGGGTGGACTCGGGCAGGTCGGCCAGCTTCTCGCCGGTGAGCGGCGAGTGGTTGGCCGTCCGTCCCGACCCGATGACGTCACGGGTGAGCTGCGCGATCAGCTCGGGCGTGACCACGTCGGCGGCGGTGCGGGCGCCGTCGGGGGCCGGGGCGGTCGGGTTCGTTCCGAGGGGCGCTGCGGTGGCCTGCGAGTCCGTCATGCACGTGAGAGTAGGCCTACGCCAGGCTTTTGGGTACCCATCGGTAACGGGGGTTCACGGCCTCCGCACACGACGCCAGTGATTGCTGGCGACAAAGCCGCTGATCAGGCCGTTACCGCTGCGCGATACCGCCGCGCCGAGCGACTTCTCAGAGTTTGTGGAGCTCCAGGTCCGCGATGGCGGTCTCGGCGACCTCGCGGCCCCGCTCGGTGAAGTCGCCCTTGCCGGGATAGTCGATCCACAGCCGGTACATGTCCCCGGACTTGGTCCGGTAGTACAGGATCCTCGCCTCGTGCGGCAGCTCGGTGTCCGAGTCGGTGTACGTGACCGTGTTCTCGGCGGCGCCCCTGTCCTTGTGCTTCGTCTCCTTGGTCGTGGCGGCGGGAGCGGGATCGCTGGACATGTCGCTGATCGACGACTCGCCGCTCTCCTCGAACTTCTCCGCGTCGGCGTACGCCTGGGCCGCCGCGGTCCCCGCGATCTCCAGCGAGGTGTCCTTCTTCTCGGCGAGGTCGAGGGTGACGAAGACGGCGCCGCTGGGGTCGGTGTACCGGATCCAGGACTTGTCCGTGTCGGTGGCCTCCGGCTTGGCCTCCACGTACCCCTTCGGGACGGAGACGGTGGCGGAGACCGCCTTCGCCTCGTGCTTCTCCCAGCCCTCCGCGTCCGAGCCCTCGAAAGGATCCAGTGCCACGAGCACGCCCGCGGCCACCGCCGCGACGACCACTCCGGCGACGACGGCGAGCGCCTTGCGGCTCAGGAATATCCCCTTGCCGCGCCCCTGGTCGCCGCCGCCCGCGACGGTGACGTGCTGCGTCGGCACCGGCTGCGGAGGCTTCGCCGCCGCCTCCAGGAGGGCGCGGACCTGCGCGGCGTCCGGGCGCTGGGCGGGGTCCTTGGCCAGCAGGCGGTTGATCGCCTCGGCCAGCGGGCCCGATGCGGACGCGGGCGCGGCGGGCGTCGCGTTCAGGACGGACTGGAGCGTCGCGGGGATGTTGTTGCGGCGGAAGGGGGAGACGCCCTCGGTCGTCGCGTACAGGACGACGCCGAGCGACCAGAGGTCGGACGCCGGTCCCGGCCGCTGGCCGAGTACCCGCTCCGGGGCGATGAACTCCGGCGACCCGACGAAACCGCCGGTGTCCGTCAGGTTGGTCTCGCCCTCGATCCGGGCGATGCCGAAGTCGGTGAGGACGACGCGGTCGTGCCGGCCGAGCAGCACGTTGTCGGGCTTCACGTCGCGGTGCAGGATGCCCGCCTGGTGCGCGGCGTCCAGGGCGTTCAGGACGTCGAGACCGATCCGCGCGGCCTCGCGTGCGCCCAGCGTGCCCTCCTGGAGCGCGGCACCGAGGGAACGTCCCTGGACGAGCTCCATCACGATCCACGGCTGGCCGTCCTCGACCGCCACGTCATGGACGTTGACCACGGCCGGGTGGTCCAGGCGGGCGGCGGCGCGGGCCTCACGGCGCATCCGCTCGAAGGCGTTGGCCCGCTCGCGCTCCGGCAGGTGGTCGGGGAGGCGGGGCTCCTTCACGGCGACCTCGCGGTCCACCGTCTCGTCCTTGGCGCGCCACACGGTGCCCATGCCGCCGTGGCCGAGCTTGGCGAGCAGCCGGTAGCGGTGCGCGATCAGCCGACCCGTGCCGGGCTCGGGTTCCCCGGCGGGCGCGGGCGCCTGGTTCGGCACGACCTGGGTGGGCGGGGCGTACGGCTGCGCGTACGGGTTGTCGGGGTGAGCGGCACCGCCCTGGGCGGACTGTCCGGGTACGCCCGGCTGTTGTTGTGGTGGCCGCAGGCCGAAGCTGGTGGGTTTGTACGGCCCGTAGGAGGCTCCCCCGTCATTACTCATGGCTCATGACTACCGTGCGGGGCACCTCGGGTTCCAGCCGGGCCCCGCATTGTGACCGTGGTGATGCACGCATCAGGGCGTGACCAGCCCGCGTGAACGGCCACGGCCGGGCTCACCTGCGTACGAACGTATCGACCGCCGCGTCGAAGTACCGCCGTGCCTGCGCCGCCTCGCCGACCGGCGCCGACACCCACACGTCGAACCTCCGGCCGCCCTCCTCCCAGCACAGGTCGAGCGTGCGCCGACCGCCCTCCTCGTTGCGGAGCCCGTCCCAGGTGAACTCGAGCAGCGCGGCCGGCCTGCCGTTGCGCGTGGTCTCCGAGACCCTGCCGTCGCGGTAACCGGGGTTGTCCCGCGGGCCGTTCGCGGCGGCGCGGCGCTGCGCGCCGAACGGGCCGCCCCCGTCGGCCGCCGCTTCCTTGATGCCGATGCGGTACGTCCCGTCGGGCGACGCGTAGTAGACGCGGGACCCGTCCGCCTGGCGCCGGAAGCCCTCGGGGACGGCGAGCGCGAAGCCCCTGGGGTCCTTCGCGATGCGGTATCCCTGGGGCGCCTGCGGTGAGGACGGCCGCGCCGTGGGGGTCGTCACGGTCACCGTCGGCGTCGGCGAGCTCCGCGTCGCCGTGGCGGAGGGCGAGGGGCCCGGCGTGCCCCCGCCACCGTCGTCCCTGCTCAGCAGCAGCGCGGCGGAGACACCCGCGCCCGCGAGGGCCGCGACCAGCGCGGCGGCGATCATGAAGGTTCTGCCGTGCTTCTCCGGCTTCACGAGCCCCGCGGCGGCCTGCGCGGCGAGCAGCTCCCGCTCGGCCGGCGTGGAGGTGCCCCGGCCCGGCCACCCCGGAAGCCCCGGGAGTCCGGGCCACCCGGGAAGCCCCGGCAGCCCGGCCCCCGGTCTCTCCCGCGCCACCGCGGGCATCCGCCCCGTCTCGACGTACACCCGCAACAGCCCCTCCGCCTCCGCCGCGTCCATCCGCCGCTGCGGATCGCGGTCGAGGAGTCCGAGCACCACGGGCAGCAGCGGGTCGACGGCCGCGGATGGCCGGATCTCGTCGAAGACGACCGCGTGCAGGACACCGCCGATGGAGTCACGGCGGAACGGCGACTCACCGGCGAGCGCGGTGACCAGCAGCGCGCCGAGCGACCACAGGTCGGACTCGGGCCCCGTCCGCTCCCCCGCCATCCGCTCCGGCGCGGTGTACTCGGGCGAGCCCACGAACGACCCGACCTCCGTGAGCGTCGTCGCGCCCGAGAGCTGCGCGATGCCGAAGTCGGTGAGCACGACACGGTCGGTCGACCGCTCCAGGAGTACGTTGGCGGGCTTGAGGTCACGGTGCAGGATGCCCGCCTCGTGCGCGGTGCTCAGGGCGCCCAGCAGGTCGATGCCCATCCGCGCCACGGCGTGCGCGTCCAGCGGCCCGCCCCGCGCGATGCGCCCGGCCAGCGAACCGCCCTCGATCAACTCCATGACGATGTACGGCTGCTCGTCCTGCACCACGACGTCGTGGACGACGATGACGTGCGGATGCCGCAGCTGCGCCACGGCCCGCGCCTCGCGCAGGGTCCGCTCGCGCCGCTGCTCCGCCTCGGCGTCGGAGAGGGTCTCGTCGCGCGCGAGTTCCTTGACGGCGACCCGGCGGCCGAGCAGCAGATCGGTGGCGCGCCACACGACCCCCATGCCGCCCCGGCCGAGCGGCGCCTCCAGGCGGTAACGGCCCGCGATCACCCGGGCGTTGCCTCCACCTGCCGCGTCGGCGTGGTCTCCCAGGCTCCCCATGCGGCCATCATGCCCCACACGTGTGCGAACGGAATGGGTCTCGCCGTGCGGCGGCTGGTTCCGGCCGTCACCCCCGCGCGCCCCGCCCGTACGACGGGGCGCTCCAGGCCCGTATCAGCCCTCCCGCCAGCCCCGGAGCATCGAGTCGAACTGCTGTCGGGTCTTGTCCCAGCCCTCGGCGGGGGCCGAGAGATAGATGGCGTACTCGACGCCGTCTTTGCTCACGTAGGTCTGCTCGATGGCCCGGCGCGGCCCTCTGGTCCTGTCGTTCGTCCCGGACGTCCAGCTGAATTCCCAGAGCGCTCCGTGCTGGCCCCGGAACGTGTTCGAGTCCAGGTGCAGCCGCTTGTAGTCCTTGTAGTTCAGCAGGCCCTTCTCCAGCTGCAGCTGATGCGCGTACGGCGACTCGGCCTGCGGGGACTTGTCGACGCCGATCCGCAGGAAGCTCCGGCCGTCGTCCGGCGTGTAGTCCACCTGCGTGCCGTTCGCCCGGCGCTCCCAGCCCTTGGGCAGCATGAGGCTGAAGCCGTCGGGGTCGTACACGCGCTTCCAGTCGGCGGGGATGCCGCGCGGGGACTTCCCGTCGTCCTGACTCGTACTCTGCTCCTGACCGCCACTGTCACCGGTGAGGCGCAGGAAGCCGAAGACACCGGCGCCGCCGAGCAGGGCGGCCGCGACCACGAGGGCGGCGACGGCGAGCACGCGACGGCGCCGCCTGGTCGGGGCGGGTGCCGGTGTGTGGGCGTAGGTGTCGTGGCCCCCCTGAACCGCCGTGTTGGAGCCGCGGCCGTACGGGGTGGCGTGGTTGTACGGGGTGGCGTGGTTGTACGGGGCGGCCTGGTTGTACGGACCCGCCTGGTTGTGCGGGGTGCTCTGGTCGTACGGGGCGGGCGTCTGGTTGTACGGGGTGCCCTGGTCGTACTGGGCGGACGTCTGGTCGTACGCGGGCGTCCTGCCGTACGAGGTGGTCGGGCCCTGCTGTGCGCCGGAGCCCTGCGTCGTGTTCCCGTGGGTCGGCGCATGCGTCCGCGTCGTGCTCGGCCGACGCCCCTCCGCCGCCTCGGCCAGCATCGACTCGGCCTCCGCCGCGGTCGGCCGGGTCGCCGGGTCCTTCCGCAGGAGCGCCTCGATGATGGGGGCGAGGAGCCCCGCGTGCTGCGGCGGCTCGGGCTCCTCGGTCACCACGGCCTGCATCGTGCCGAGCGGCGATGTCCGGCGGAACGGCGAGTTCCCCTCGACCGCCGTGTACAGCGTCGCTCCGAGTGCCCACAGGTCGGAGGCGGGCCCGGGGTTGGCGCCGCTCACGCGCTCGGGCGCCAAATAGTCCACGGAGCCGACGACTTCCCCGGTCCGCGTGACCGTGGAGTCCCCCTCGATCGCGGCGATCCCGAAGTCTGTGAGCAGGATCCGCCGGTCGTCGGAGAGCAGGACGTTGCCGGGTTTCACGTCGCGGTGCAGCACCCCGGCGGCGTGCGCGGCGCGCAGCGCCTTCAGGGTCCACAGTCCGATGCGGGCGGCCTCGACGGGTTCGACACGGCCGTCGTCCTTGACCGCGTCCGCCAGCGAACGGCCCTCGACGAGCTCCATCACGATCCAGGGGCGGTCGTCGTACTCGAGGACGTCGTGGACGGTGACGACGGCGGGGTGGTTGATGCGAGCGGCGGCGCGCGCCTCCGTCTGGGTACGCGTGAAGAGGACCGCGCGGTCGGCCTCCTGCACGTACTGCACCGCCGTCAGTTCCTTGACGGCGACGGCACGGTGCAGCACCTCGTCCTGTGCGCGCCACACCCGTCCCATGCCACCGCGGCCGATGGACTCAACGAGTCGGTAGCGGCCCGCGAGGACCAGGCCCTGCATCTGATTCACGTTTCCCCACAATGGTCTTGACAGGCCCAGGTTAAGGAGCGGGAGCCGTGCAGGGAACCGCAGGGGGGCCTAGGAGACCGCACTGTGACGCATGCCGTGCATGTCCCGATGGCCGGATTCGGCTCAGTCGGTGACCCGATAGGTGGCCGACGCCTGCTCGTAGAGCCGCGTCACCTCGTCCCGTTCGGCCTCCGGTCCCCGCACCTGGACCACGTGGAACCTGCCGCCGACGACCATCGCGAGATTGCGTACGAAGACCTCGCGGCCCGCGTCGTCCTGCCAGGTGAACTGACCCTCCGCCATGGCCCGTCCACCGACGTCTATGCGGCGCATGCCACTGGACGTCGCCCAGGAGGAGTCACGGAAGGGCTGCAGCTCACGCTCGTGCTCGCGCTGGTACTTCATGGGGTCGTCGCCGTAGCTGTCCGTGGTGTCGCGGCCCGGCACCAGCAGCAGTTCGAAGCCGCCGTGGGTGTAACGGACCTGTCCCCTGCCGTTCTTGGGCTGCCGGTCCCAACCGCCCGCCACGGCGACGTGGAAACCTTCGGGGTCCTTGCGGACGACGAATCCCTGCGGCACGTCGGGGCCGGAGGTCTGCGGCTTCTGCGAACTCGGGCTCCTGCCCGGCTCCCCCTTCTCGCTGCCCTTGTTCCTGTCCTTATCTTCGTCCTTCTCTTCGTCCTTGTTCCTGTCCTCTTCGGCCTTGCTGTCGCTCGGCTCCGGGAGCGAACTGACCTCGCCCGCGGTCCCCGCCCGGTCGCCTGAGCGGTCGTCGGACTTGGGCATGAAGACCATGGCGTACGCGATCGCCGCGGCGAGCCCGAGCAGGATGGCGATCAGCAGCAGCCGGCCCAGCGAACGGGGACGGGCGGGGCCGCGCGGGTGCGCCTCGCGGGGCGGGCGAGGGCCGCTGTGGCCCTGGAGGGGGGAGACGTCGGGTATCTCGTGTCCCGGCCTGACCTGCGCCTTGCCGCCTCTTCCCCGGTCGCGCTTGTGCCGTCCGTGCCCCTCCACGTTCTTCGAGGGGTTCCTTCCGGTGTCCTTCCCTGCGCTCTTCCCGGCGTTCCTTCCGGCGACCGCGCCGCCCCGCCGCCTGCGTACGACCTCGCCCCGACGGCGTACGACCGGCAGCCGGCCCGCGTCGTACGGCGGCACCGGCACGACGTGCGCCCCGGCCTCCGGCTCCGGCGCGGACCGCACCAGGGAACGCAGCCAGCCGCTGAGCTCCTCGAAGTCGAGCCGCTCGGTCGGGTCCTGACGGAGCAGCGACTCGACGACGGGCCGCAACGGTCCGCACTCCTCGGCGAAGGCGGGCGGCTCGGAGCACACGAGCTCCACTAATTCGGCGGTGGTGTCCTCCGGGTACGGCGCGTGTCCCTGCACGGCGCGGTAGAGCAGCGCGCCGAGAGCCCACAGGTCCGTGGCGGGGGCGATGGGCGCGGCTAGCTGCCAGTTCTCGTGCACGGGGCCGGCCTGCTCGGGAGCCCACCGCTCGGTGACGGCTCCGACCACCACCATGCGGGCGAGCCGGGCGCGTTCGGCGGCGAGGGCGGTGGCGGGGCCGCGCGAGGGGGCGGCTTCACCGTCGCCGTCGTCCCACCGGCCGCGTGCCGCCGCGTCACCGTCGTCCCACCGGCCGCGTGCCGCCGCGTCACCGTCGTCCCGCCCGCCGCGTGCCGCCGCGTCACCGTCGTCCCGCCCGCCGCCTGCCGCCGCGTCACCGTCATGCCACCCGCCGCGTGCCGCCGGAACCTCGCCCCGCGGCTCCGCCCCGTGCCACGGCTTCTTGTCCGCTACTCCGTAGGGATCCGATATCCGCCCGCCGGATTCGCCCTCGGCGGCCGCCGCGGCCTCCGGTGCGGGGTCGAGCGCCACATCCCCGGCCCCGTCCGCGTCGCCCCCGTGCCCCGTGCCGTACTCCGCGACATTGCCGACCGACCCCGCCGAGCCCGTCGCCTCTCCCGCCTCGACGGGCCGCGGATCGTACCCGCAGAGTGCCTCCTCGGCCGCGCCCGCCGCGAGGCCCGTCAGCATCACGCGGCCGTCGTCGCAGATCAGGACGGTCCGCGTGGTGATGTTCCGGTGCACCCAGCCGTACGCGTGCAGCACCCGCAGCGCCGCGAGGACGTCCGCCGCGACCTCGGCCGCGCGGTACGGACTCAGCGGCCGGTCCGCGAGGAGCGCCGCCAGCGGCCGTGCGGCGACCAACTCGCTGACTATCCACAGCGAGCCGTCCTCCGCGAACACGTCGAAGACCTGGTCGAGCCGCGGGTGGTCGGGTATCTGGGCGGCGGTCTGCGCCGCCTCGATGGCGCGCCGCACCGCCGGTTCCGTGGGCCTGCGCGTCGTCCTGGTCCCGGACCTCCCGGTTCCGGACCGCCGCACCCCGGGGCCGCCCGCGCCCGCCCGCGGCAGGAACCCTTCGGGCAGGTCATCCGCGTAGCCCTCGTCGCCCTCGTCGAGGACCTCCGCCTCGACGATCTCGGGCAGCGGCACCTGACGGACGAGGACTTCCTGCCCGCTGTACGTGTCGAAGGCGCGCGACTCGGCGAACTCGTACACGTCGGAGGGGGGCAGTGGCAGGCGGTAGCGGTCGGCGAGCACCCGTCCCGCGTAGTCGTCCACGATGCCTTCCCCGTCCGCCCGGTGGTCAAATCCGTTCGTCTTGCGGCGCGTTGCGGCTGCTTACGGTCCGCAAGCACTCACGATACGTGCCGTAGGTGAACCGTATTGAGGGGATACGAGATCCCGGCTCAGGACTTCGGCTCGAAGGTCTTCGTGAAGGTCCGCCACGTGGCGCGACGCTTCTCGCTGCCCCAGTCGTCCGCCTTGGCCGTGTACATCATTCCGTAGCCGAGGCCCCCGTTGACGACGAAGCCGCGGTCTATCGACCGGTACTTGGTCCCGCCGTCCACGTAGGTGAACTCCCAGTCGGCCGTGTTCCAGCCGCGGAAGCCGACCTTCTCTATACGGATCCGGTCGTACTGCGACCGGACCATGTACTTCTCCTGGTTCTTCCAGTCGCCGACCGGATTGCTCTTGGGCGTCGTCGTCCAGCCGAGCAGCAGCTTCTGCCCGTCGGGGCCGGTGAACCGCGCGCCCGCCCGGCCCGTGGACTGGAACTTCCAGCCCTTCGGAAGCCCGATCTTGAAGCCCTGGGAGTGCTTGTACGTCGACTCGGCGCCGTCCTCCGGCTTCTTGGCGTCGTCGTCCTTGCCCGGGTCGTCGCCCTCGCCCTTGTCCGGGTCGGCACTCCCGTCCTTGCCCGGGTCCTTGCCGTCGTCGCCGGTACCGGCACCGGTGCCCTGGTCGGCCCCCTTGCCGGAGTCCTTGTCCGTCTCCTCGTCCTTGCCCGGGTTGCCGCCGCCTGTCGCCCCGGCGGACGCGGCCTTGTCGCCGCCCTTGTTGTCCTTGCTGTCCGCGTTGTCGTCGCCGAGGGCGAGGGCGAGCACCGTGCCGAGCACGGCGAGCACGACCACCATGGTCACTATGACCAGCGTCCGGCGCGGCACCACATCGGTGAGCGACGCCTTCGCGGGCGCCCGCGGCGGCACACCAGCGGACCCGTTGGCCGCGGCTCCGTTCGCAGTGCCCTTCGTGGTGCTCTTCGTAGTGCTCTTCGTAGTGCTCTTCGCGGTGGCGGACGCGGCCGCCTTGCGCACGGACTGCAGAGCGCCCTTCAGCCGGTCGGCCGTCTCCCCGGCCTTGCGCCCCTCGGGACGCGCTGTCCCGTACGTCGTCGCCGTCCCGGCACTCCCGGCACTCCCGGCGGGAGCGGACGCCCCGACCGACCCGTGAGCCGCACCGGCCGCACCAGCAACACCGGCCGCACCGGCAGCGGCACCCGCACCGCCCTTCGACGCCTTCGTCAGCCTGCTCGGCCTCGGCACCCGCGACGCCTTCGGCGTCCTCGGCAGCTTGGGCGGGGCCGGAGGCAGCGGCACCACTTTGGTCGCCTCGACCGGTTCGGGCTCCGGCTTGGTCTCCGGGGCGTGGATGACGTCCATGAGGAGTGCGCGCGCCCCGGCGTCGTCGAGCCGCTGCTCCGGGTCCTTGGCGAGCAGGCCGTAGATGACCTTCTCCAACGGTCCGGCGTTGACGGGCTGTTCGACGTCCTCGGTCATCACCGCGGTGAGGGTCGCGATGGCCGACCCCTTGTCGTACGGGGGCACGCCCTCCACGGCCGCGTACAGCAGGCCGCCCAGCGACCACAGGTCGGCCGCGGGACCCGGCTTGTGCCCACGGGCGCGCTCCGGCGAGATGTACGACGGAGCGCCCACGAGCATGCCGGTCGACGTGATCGACGGGTCGCCCTCGACCTGCGCGATGCCGAAGTCCGTGAGGACGACCCGGCCGTCCTCGGCGATCAGCACGTTCGACGGCTTCACGTCGCGGTGCAGGATGCCCTCGCGGTGGGCGGAGCGCAGCACGTCGAGCACGGCGAGCCCGACCTCGGCCGCGCGCCGCGGCGTGAGGGTTCCGTCCTCGCGGATCGCCTCGGCGAGCGACTTGCCCTCGACGAGTTCCATCACGATCCACGGCCGGTCGTCCTCGTCGACCACGTCGTAGACCGTCACGGCGCTGGTGTTCCGAATCCGCGCGATCGCCTTGGCCTCACGCAAGGTGCGCGTGATGAGCCGCCGCTTCTCCTCCTCGTCGATGCTCGAGGGGAACCGCAGCTCCTTCACCGCGACCGTACGTCCAAGGGTTTCGTCCTTGGCTCGCCAGACGGTGCCCATGCCTCCGCGGCCGAGCACCTCTCCCAGCCGGTACCGGCCGGCGAGGAGACGTTCGCTCTTGTCCCGACGGGCGTCACCCGTCTGCTCCGCGTCCGACATGCGTCCCCTCTGCTGCTACCGCTGCTACCCGAGCAACCCGCCCTGACAGAGCCTTCATTGTCCCTTACCCGGGGACCGGTCGGCGCCCAGGGTCCACCGGCCCCCATCCCGTGCCCCATGATGGACCGCGCACGAGGAGGGACCCGCCTTGCCGACACCGCGCTCGATACCGGCCATCCTGCTGGCGGCGGCGCTCATCGGCCTGACGGCAGGCCACCCGCAACCCGCGGCACCGGCCACGGACGCCACTCTTCCGCTGCTCACCACCCGGGGCAAGGCCCCGGCCGCGGCACTCCTGAGTCGTACTCAGCCCGAACCGCCCCCGGGTGCACGCACCCTACGCCACCAGGCATCTCCCGTCTCCGTGCAACGCTCCGCACAACAGTCCCCGCCGTCACGCCCCGCGCGGCCGAACATCTCCGCCCCCGGCCCGCACCCCTCTCTACACTTCGCCCGAACCGGCCCATCCCTGTCCCGCGCCGACCACTTCAGGGTGGGCAGCATCACCAAGACATTCATCGCGACGGTCGTCCTCCAACTCGCCGCCGAACACCGTCTGTCCCTGTCCGACCCGGTCGCGCACCATCTGCCCGGACTCGTCCGCGGACCGGGCGTCGACGGCCGCACCATCACCCTGCGTGCCCTGCTCACCCACACCAGCGGTCTCGCCGACTTCACCGCCGTCACCAAAGGCACCGCCCCCCTCACTCCCGCCCTGGCCGTCCGCACCGCCCTCGCCCACCGGGCGCCCCTCAAGAGCCGCTGGACGTACTCCAACACGAACTACGTCGTCCTCGGCATGGTCATCGAACGGGTCACCGGCAACGCGTACGCCACCGAAGCCGAACGCCGCATCCTCCACCCCCTCCGTCTCACCGGCACCTCGTTCCCCGGCGCCCGCACCACGCTCCCCTCCCCGCACGGCCGTGCCTTCACGAGCGGCGGCCGGGACGTCACCGCGCTCGACCCGCGCGTGGCCGGTGCGGCGGGTGAGCTGATCTCCACCCTCGCCGACCTGAACCGCTTCTACGCCGCTCTGCTCGCCGGCCGGCTCCTGCCCGCGCCGCTGCTGCGCGAGATGCTCAACACCCGCACCGCACACGGCCACTACGGCATGGGCCTCTATCCGCGGACGCTTCCCTGCGGCACCACCGTCTGGGGCCACAACGGCCGCATCACCGGCAGCTACGTCCGCACCGCGGCCACCCGCGACGGCCGACGGGTCGTCACCTTCCGGGTCAACACGGACAAGCTGGCCGACCCGGCCCTGGAATCGGCCGTCCTCTCAGCCGAGTTCTGTCCCCGCGCCCCCTAGCGCCCGTTCGTCGAGTCCTCAGTTGAGCGGCACGATGTCGGGTGCGCCGAGACGTGCCGCGTCCGCCGTCAGGTCGTCCGGCTGCCGCTGCGACTCCCGCTCGGCCTCGACCCGCTTTTCGTAGTGCTGCACCTCCCGCTCGGTCTGGTCCTTGTCCCAGCCGAGGACCGGCGCCATCAGCTCCGCGCACTCCCGGGCGCTGCGCGTGCCCCGGTCGAACGTCTCGATGGAGATGCGGGTCCGCCGGGTCAGCACGTCGTCCAGGTGGCGTGCGCCCTCGTGCGAGGCCGCGTAGACCACCTCGGCCCGCAGGTAGTCGTCGGCCGCCTGCAAGGGGGCGCCGAGGGCCGGGTCCGCGGTGATGAGTTCGAGGACCTCTTCGGCCATCGAGCCGTACCGGTTCAACAGGTGCTCGACGCGCACCACATGAAGGCCCGTCCGGGCGGCGATCCTCGCCCGGGCGTTCCACAGCGCCTTGTACCCCTCGGCGCCGACGAGGGGGATGTCCTCCGTGACGCAGTCGGCGACACGCTGGTCCAGGGCGTGCACCGCCTCGTCGACGGCGTCCTTGGCCATCACTCGGTACGTCGTGTACTTGCCGCCCGCGACGACGACAAGGCCCGGGGCCGGGTGCGCGACCGTGTGCTCGCGGGAGAGCTTGCTCGTGGCGTCCGACTCACCGGCGAGGAGCGGCCGCAGGCCCGCGTACACCCCTTGCACGTCGTCCCGGGAGAGGGGCCTGGCGAGCACCGAGTTCACATGCTCCAGGAGATAGTCGATGTCGGCGCTGGAAGCGGCCGGGTGGGCCTTGTCGAGGTCCCAGTCCGTGTCGGTGGTGCCGACGATCCAGTGGCGTCCCCACGGGATGACGAAGAGGACGCTCTTCTCGGTGCGCAGGATCAGTCCGGTCGTCGCGTTGATGCGGTCCTTGGGCACGACCAGGTGGATGCCCTTGGACGCCCTGACGTGGAACTGGCCGCGCTCGCCGACCATCGCCTGGGTGTCGTCCGTCCACACGCCGGTCGCGTTCACGACCTGCTTGGCCCGGATCTCGTACTCCCCGCCGCCCTCGACGTCCTGCACCCGGGCGCCGACGACACGCTCGCCCTCGCGCAGGAAGCCGGTGACCTTGGCGCGGTTGGCGACCTTCGCGCCGTACGCCGAAGCGGTGCGGACCAACGTCGCCACGTAGCGCGCGTCGTCCATCTGGGCGTCGTAGTACTGCATCGCGCCGACCAGTGCGTCCTTCTTCAGGCACGGGGCGACGCGCAGGGCGTGGCGGCGGGTCAGATGGCGGTGCATGGGCAGACCTCTGCCGTGTCCGCGGGACATCGACATCGCGTCGTAGAGCGCGACGCCCGATCCCGCGTACAACCTCTCCCAGCCCTTGTGCTGCAAGGGGTAGAGGAACGGGACCGGTTTCACCAGGTGCGGGGCGAGGCGCTCCAGGAGCAGGCCGCGCTCCTTCAGCGCCTCCCGCACGAGGGCGAAGTCGAGCATCTCCAGATAGCGCAGGCCGCCGTGGATCAGCTTGCTCGACCGGCTCGACGTACCGGAGGCCCAGTCGCGGGCCTCGACGAGGCCGGTGGACAGGCCGCGTGTCACCGCGTCGAGTGCCGTGCCCGCGCCGACCACTCCCGCGCCCACGACCAGGATGTCCAGCTCCCGTTCGGCCATTCCCGCCAGTGACTCGGCGCGCTCCGCCGGCCCCAGTGTCGCTGTCCTCACCGCTGCCTCCCGCTGTGATCGGGTGTGGTCGGACTCACATCATGCCCAGATTTCTCCGTCGCCCGCTGAACTCGGCCCCAGCCTGTGGACAACACTCCGGAGTCCCGCGCGGTGCAATACCGCAAATCGGTCATATTTACTCCTAGTCTGACATTGCGCTGGTCCGCCTTGTCCACAGGGCTTGCGCGCTCGTCCCACTCCGGCTATTGGGAGGACGGCCCACCGCCATGCCCGCAGATCTCGCCGTCATCGGTCTCGGCCACCTCGGCCTGCCCCTCGCCCAGGCCGCCGTCGCACGCGGCATCGACACCATCGGCTACGACCCCGTCCGTGCCGCGGACCTGGCCGGCGGCCGACTGCCCTGCGACGGCGCCGAGGGCATTCTCACCGCCGCCGACGTCCGCCGGATGCTCTCGGGGGGCTTCCGGCCGACCGTCAACCCGGCCGAGCTCGGCCGGGTCCGCACCGCTGTCATCTGCGCCCCCACTCCGCCGGCGGCGGATCGCTCGCTCGACCTCAGCCAGGTGGCCGAAGCGGCCCGGGCGCTCGCCGCCCGCCTGCGTCCGCACACCACCGTGATCCTCGAATCCCCCGCGTACCCGGGGACCACCGAGGAATTCCTCCGTCCGATTCTCGAATCGGGCTCGGGCCTGCGGGCCGGGCGCGACTTCCACCTCGCGTACTCCCCCGGCCGCCTCGACCCCGGCAACCGTTCCCACGGCTACGCGGGCACCCCCAAGGTCATCGGCGGCCTCACCCCGGCCTGCACCGAGTCCGCCGCCACCTTCTACGGCCGCCTCACCGACAAGGTCGTCCGCGCCCGCGGCCCCCGCGAGGCGGAGACCGTGCACCTCCTGGAGACCAACTACCGGCACGTGAACATGGCCCTGGTCAACGAGATGGCGGTGCTCTGCCACGACCTCGGCATCGACCTGTGGGACGTCATCCGCTGCGCCGAGACCAAGCCCTTCGGCTTCCAGGCGTTCCGTCCCGGACCCGGCGTCGGCGGCCACGGCGTCCCCCTCGACGTCCCGAACCCCTCCCGGGGCGCCCGCCCCCTGCGCATGGTCGAGCTGGCCCAGCAGGTCAACGACCGCATGCCGCAGTACGTGATCCAGCGCTCGGCGACCCTGCTCAACGAGCACGGCAAGTCCGTCCGCGGCGCCCGCGTCCTGCTCCTCGGCGTCACCTACAAGCCCGACCTCGCCGACCAGCAGGGCGCCCCCGCCCAGGAGGTGGCGACCCGCCTCATGGAGCTCGGCGCCGCCGTCAGCTACCACGACCCGTACGTGCCCAACTGGAGCGTGCTCGGCCGCCCCGTCCCCCGCGCGGACACCCTCTACGAGGCCGCCGCCGACGCCGACCTGACGATCCTGCTCCAGCACCACCGCACGTACGACCTGCAAGGCCTCGCCGTGAAGGCCCAGCTGCTCCTGGACACCAGGGGCGCGACCCCGGCAGGCGCGGCACACCGCCTGTAACGACGAACAACGACGGACAAACGACGAACAACGACGAAAAGGCCCCGGTACGAAGTACCGGGGCCTTTCTGCGAACCGTGCGATCGACGCGTCAGCGCGCGTGCTGCGAGTCCGCGACCGTCACCTCGACGCGCTGGAACTCCTTGAGCTCGCTGTAGCCCGTGGTCGCCATGGCGCGACGCAGCGCTCCGAAGAAGTTCATCGAGCCGTCCGGGATGTGCGAAGGACCGGCGAGGATCTCCTCCGTGGTGCCGACCGTGCCCAGGTCGACCTTCTTGCCGCGCGGCACGTCCTCGTGGACGGCCTCCATGCCCCAGTGGTGGCCCTTGCCGGGCGCGTCCGTGGCGCGGGCCAGCGGGGAGCCCATCATCACGGAGTCGGCGCCGCACGCGATGGCCTTGGGCAGGTCGCCGGACCAGCCCACGCCGCCGTCGGCGATGACGTGGACGTAGCGACCGCCGGACTCGTCCATGTAGTCACGGCGGGCCGCCGCGACGTCGGCGACCGCGGTGGCCATCGGCACCTGGATGCCGAGGACGTTGCGCGTGGTGTGCGCGGCGCCGCCACCGAAGCCGACCAGGACACCCGCGGCGCCGGTGCGCATCAGGTGCAGCGCGGCCGTGTACGTGGCGCAGCCGCCGACGATGACCGGGACGTCCAGCTCGTAGATGAACTGCTTCAGGTTCAGCGGCTCGGCGGCGCCGGAGACGTGCTCGGCGGAGACGGTGGTGCCGCGGATCACGAAGATGTCCACGCCGGCGTCCACGACGGCCTTGGAGAACTCGGCGGTGCGCTGCGGGGAGAGCGCGGCGGCGGTGACCACACCGGCGTCGCGCACCTCCTTGATGCGCTGCCCGATGAGGTCGGCCTTGATGGGGGCCGCGTAGATCTCCTGGAGGCGCCGGGTCGCGGTCTCCGCGTCCAGCTCGGCGATCTCGTCGAGGAGGGGCTGCGGGTCCTCGTACCGCGTCCAGAGGCCTTCGAGGTTCAGGACGCCGAGGCCGCCGAGCTCACCGATGCGGATGGCGGTCTGCGGTGAGACCACGGAGTCCATCGGAGCGGCCAGGAAGGGCAGCTCGAAGCGGTAGGCGTCGATCTGCCACGCGATCGAGACCTCCTTCGGGTCGCGGGTGCGCCGGCTCGGTACGACGGCGATGTCGTCGAAGGCGTACGCGCGGCGGCCGCGCTTGCCGCGCCCGATCTCGATCTCAGTCACGTTGTGGGGCCTTTCCCTCTTGGTCTGCCTGTCCAGTATCCCCGACGCACACGGAAGGGGCGGTCCCGATGAACCGGGACCGCCCCTCCCAAGCGCGCGTGGCGCCGGAAGACTACTTGGTGCGGCTGTAGTTCGGTGCTTCGACCGTCATCTGGATGTCGTGCGGGTGGCTCTCCTTGAGACCCGCGGACGTGATGCGGACGAATCGGCCGTTGGCCTGGAGGTCGGGGACGGTGCGCCCGCCCACGTAGAACATCGACTGGCGCAGTCCGCCGATCAGCTGGTGGACGACCGCCGAGAGCGGGCCGCGGTAGGGAACCTGGCCCTCGATGCCCTCAGGAACCAGCTTCTCGTCGGAGGCGACGCCCTCCTGGAAGTACCGGTCCTTGGAGAAGGAGCGCTGGTCGCCGCGCGTCTGCATGGCGCCCAGCGAGCCCATGCCGCGGTACGACTTGAACTGCTTGCCGTTGATGAAGAGCAGCTCTCCGGGGGACTCCTCACAGCCCGCGAGCAGGGAGCCCAGCATGACCGTGTCGGCGCCGGCGACGAGCGCCTTGGCGATGTCTCCGGAGTACTGCAGGCCGCCGTCGCCGATGACCGGGACACCGGCCTCCTTGGCGGCGAGCGACGCTTCGTAGATAGCCGTTACCTGCGGTACGCCGATGCCGGCGACGACGCGGGTCGTGCAGATGGAGCCGGGGCCCACGCCGACCTTGATGCCGTCGACACCCGCGTCGATGAGCGCCTTGGCGCCCTCGCGCGTGGCGATGTTGCCACCGATGACGTCGACGCCGGGGGCGTCGGACTTGATCTTGGCGACCATGTCGCCGACCAGGCGGGAGTGGCCGTGCGCGGTGTCGACGACGATGAAGTCGACGCCCGCGGCGACGAGGGCCTGGGCGCGCTCGAACGCGTCGCCCGCGACACCCACGGCGGCACCCACCAGGAGGCGGCCTCCGGCGTCCTTGGACGCGTTCGGGTACTTCTCGGCCTTCACGAAGTCCTTGACCGTGATGAGGCCCTTGAGGATGCCCGCGTCGTCGACCAGCGGAAGCTTCTCGATCTTGTGGCGGCGCAGCAGTTCCATGGCGTCCACGCCGGAGATGCCGACCTTGCCGGTGACGAGCGGCATCGGCGTCATGACCTCGCGCACCTGGCGCGTGCGGTCCGACTCGAAGGCCATGTCGCGGTTGGTGACGATGCCGAGCAGCTTGCCGGCCGCGTCGGTGACCGGGACGCCGCTGATGCGGAACTTCGCGCAGATCGCGTCGGCCTCGCCGAGCGTCGCGTCCGGGTGCACCGTGATCGGGTCGGTGACCATGCCGGACTCGGAGCGCTTCACCAGGTCGACCTGGTTGGCCTGGTCCGCGATGGAGAGGTTGCGGTGCAGTACACCGACGCCGCCCTGCCGCGCCATGGCGATCGCCATGCGGGACTCGGTGACCTTGTCCATCGCCGCGGAGAGCAGCGGGACGTTCACCCTGACGTTCTTCGAGACGAGCGAGGAAGTGTCGATCTGGTCGGGCGCCATGTCCGACGCGCCCGGCAGCAGCAGCACGTCGTCGTAGGTCAGCCCGAGTGTCGCGAATTTCTCGGGCACCCCAGTCGAAGAACCGCCGTTTGCAGTCATGACACCTTCCCCAAATGGCCTTGATCGGTGCGGATGTCCATGCTAACGGGCTCCGAGGGTGTCTCATTCCACGATCAAGATCATCGGCAAGCTTTGTACGTTCACACGTACGACCCGTGCCCGTGGAAATCCGGGGTCACTGCTCCGCGAGCGCCCGCAGCCTGCTCAGCGCCCGGTGCTGTGCGACCCGCACCGCCCCCGGCGACATTCCGAGCATCTGCCCGGTCTCCTCGGCCGTGAGCCCGACGGCGATCCGCAGCAGCAGCAGCTCGCGCTGGTTGTCCGGGAGGTTGGCGAGGAGCTTCTTGGCCCACTCGGCGTCGCTGCTGAGCAGCGCGCGCTCCTCGGGGCCCAGCGAGTCGTCGGGCCGCTCGGGCATCTCGTCCGAGGGCACGGCGGTCGATCCGGGGTGCCGCATCGCCGCGCGCTGCAGGTCGGCCACCTTGTGCGCCGCGATCGCGAAGACGAACGCCTCGAAGGGACGCCCCGTGTCCTTGTAGCGCGGCAGGGCGAGGAGGACGGCGACGCAGACTTCCTGCGCCAGGTCCTCCACGAAGTGCCGTGCGTCACCGGGCAGCCGGGACAGACGGGTACGGCAGTAGCGCAGCGCCAGGGGGTGGACGTGGGCCAGGAGGTCGTGCGTGGCCTGCTCGTCGCCCTCCACAGCGCGTAGAACGAGGGCACCGATCACCGTCGTCTTGTCATCGCGCATCGGTCCATGGTGCCTTGGCGGCGACTGATCCGTGGCACCGCGTCCGTAGTTGTGCACTGAAGCGTTATGAGCAGGTGCGCCGGAACTCATCTCCTGCGCCCTCCCCTCCCGCTCGATCGACTCGTCCCCGAGGAACTCCACATCTCAAGGATGCGGCATCGGCGGCGAAACAAGCGTCGCCGGGCGTACGTCGCCCCGCCCACCGGATGGCGGGCGGGGGTCGCCGTGCCCCCGCGACGGCACATTCAGCGCACCAGACCCCAGCGGAAACCGAGTGCCACGGCGTGTGCGCGGTCCGAGGCGCCGAGCTTCTTGAAGAGCCGCCTGGCGTGCGTTTTCACGGTGTCCTCGGAGAGGAAGAGCTCCCGTCCGATCTCCGCGTTCGAGCGGCCGTGGCTCATGCCTTCGAGGACTTGGATCTCACGCGCGGTGAGGGTGGGGGCGGCGCCCATCTCCGCCGAGCGCAGTCTCCGCGGGGCGAGCCGCCACGTCGGGTCGGCGAGCGCCTGGGTGACGGTCGCGCGCAGTTCGGCACGCGAGGCGTCCTTGTGCAGATAGCCGCGGGCGCCGGCCGCGACCGCGAGTGCGACCCCGTCCAGATCCTCGGCGACGGTGAGCATGATGATGCGCGCACCGGGGTCGGCGGACAGCAGCCTGCGGACGGTCTCCACGCCGCCGAGACCGGGCATCCGTACGTCCATCAGAATCAGGTCCGAGCGGTCGGCGCCCCAGCGGCGGAGGACTTCCTCGCCGTTGGCCGCCGTGGTCACGCGCTCGACGCCGGGCACGGTCGCGACCGCGCGGCGGAGCGCCTCTCGGGCAAGCGGGGAGTCGTCGCAGACGAGGACCGATGTCATGACTGTCCTCCGCGGCTCTCACAGCTGCTGCGCGTCACCTTGAGCCTCCAGGCTGGTACTTATTCGTCACCTGTGCGGTTGACGCTCTCGGACACCCGCCCGAGCGCTTGTTCTTTCAACCGCCTCGCCCTCTCAACGACGGTCACCCGAAAGAGTTACGGGGCGGTCGGACACCTTCGGCACTCTACGTGAGGGCGCCAATACAGCGGAGAGCACACGGGACACCCTCAAGGTTTCATCACAACCTATGCCCCATTTAGCGCCTTTTCTTCCCTTTTCCTGGTGTCTATGGCTAGATTCGCAATGAGTCATATTTTCATCTCCTTAGACAGTAGATGTACGGTCGTGGGCACCATAACCGCGTCAGAACGGCACCAAGGGGACCAGCAATGGCAGATTTCTCCCGCCTTCCCGGACCGAACGCAGATCTCTGGGACTGGCAGCTCCTCGCGGCCTGCCGTGGGGTCGACAGCTCGCTCTTCTTCCACCCGGAGGGTGAGCGGGGAGCGGCGCGCAGCGCACGTGAGAACTCCGCCAAGGAGGTCTGCATGCGATGCCCGGTGCGGGCGGAGTGCGCCGCTCACGCACTCGCGGTGCGCGAGCCGTACGGCGTGTGGGGCGGTCTGACCGAGGACGAGCGCGAGGAGCTCATGGGCCGCGCGCGCAATCGCCTCGTCACGGCGGCCGCATCGGCGGGCAGCGCCGTGTCGCACAGCTGAAGGAACGTTTCTTCGAAACGCCACCCCGCCGCGTCGGGGATCAGCGGGCGGCGGCCCGCGCGAGGTGGTCCAGCGTGGCGGCGACGGCCGGTACCTGCGCCAGGTCCGGCAGCGTGAGCGCCACGATCTCCCGCCGCACGGCGGGCTCCACCGTCACGGTGCGGGCGCCCATCGGGCGTACCGACTCGATCGCGAGCTCGGGCAGCACCGCCACTCCCAGTCCGGCGCCGACCAGGCCGATCACCGCCGGATAGTCGTCGGTCGCGAAGTCGATCCGCGGCACGAAGCCCGCGCTCTCGCAGACCTCCACCAGTTGCCTGCGGCAGCGGGGGCACCCCGCGATCCACGACTCGTCGGCGAACTCGCCGATGGTGACCGAGTCCGCTCCGGCGAGCCGGTGCCCCTCGGGCACGAGGCCGACCAGCCGGTCCGCGAGCAGCGGGCGCACGACGAGGTCGCCCCACTCCTCGGCTGCCGTCGCCCCTTCGTACCGGAAGGCGAGCGCGACGTCGCAGTCGCCCTCGCGCAGCATCTCCACCGAGCGCGGCGGCTCGGCCTCGACGAGGGAGACGCGGGTGCCCGGGTGGGCCGCGCGCAGCGCCGCGAGGGCGCACGGGACGAGGGTGGAGCTGCCGCTGGGGAAGGAGACGAGCCGGACCCGGCCCGCGCGCAGGCCCGCGATGGCGGCGACCTCCTCCTCGGCCGCGGTGAGCCCGGCGAGGATGCCCGCGGCGTGCCGGACCAGGGCCTCGCCCGCCTGCGTGAGACGCATCTCTCGGCCGGTGCGGATCAGCAGCGGCGTGCCCGTCGAGGATTCGAGCGCCTTCATCTGCTGGCTGACGGCGGGCTGGGTGCAGCCGAGCTCGCGGGCCGCGGCGGAGAAGGAGCCGGTGGCGGCCACGGCGCGCAGGACACGGAGGTGACGGGCCTCGATCATGGTTCGAGCATAAGTGACGCTTGGGTCCATCGCGAAATAATGCGTCGCCTCTTTTAGAGGTGCTCGCCTAGCCTGCCTGCCATGGAGCTTCTTTCTGTGAACGTGGGCCGCCGCAAGGACGTCGCGTACACCAACTCGCCCTCGGGCAGTACCGGCATCGACAAGCGGCCGGTGGAGGGTCCGGTGCGGGTGGCGGCGCCGGGCGCGAAAGGCGTGGGCGGCAGCGGTCTGGCCGGGGACGAGATCTGCGACCTGCGGCATCACGGCGGCGACGACCAGGCGGTGTACGCGTACGCCCGAGAGGACCTCGACGCGTGGCAGGGCGCCCTCGGCCGCCCCCTGCCCGACGGCTCCTTCGGCGAGAACCTCACGACGTCGGGCGTCGACGTGAGCGGCGCGCGGATCGGCGAGCGCTGGCGGGTCGGCGCCGATCTGGTGCTCGAAGTGACGAGCGGGCGCATCCCCTGCCGTACGTTCCAGGGCCATCTCGACGAGAAGGGCTGGGTCAAGCGGTTCACGGAGGAGGGGGCTCCGGGTGCGTACCTGCGGGTCGTCGCACCGGGTGAGATCCGCGCCGGGGACCCCATCGAGATCGTGCACCGGCCGGAGCACGGTGTCACCGTCGCCCTGGAGTTCCGTGCCGTCACGACGGAGAAGGACCTGCTGCCCGGGCTGCTCGCGGCGGGTGCAGCCCTGCATCCCGAGACGGCGGAACGTGCGCGGAAGCACGTGGAGCGGCGGGGCGACGCGTCGGTCTCGCGATCTCACTAGCCTTGGGCCATGACTACGGCTCTGATTACGGGATCGACCGCCGGCATCGGCGCGGCCTTCGCGCGGCGCCTCGCGGGTGACGGGCACAACCTCGTGCTGGTGGCCCGCGACACGAAGCGGCTGCGGGAACAGGCGACCGAGCTGCACGACCGGCACGGCATCGAGGCGGAGGTGCTGACCGCGGACCTGGCGACGGACGACGGCATCGAGGCCGTCGAGAAGCGGCTCGCCGACCGCAGGGACGCGGTCGACCTGCTGATCAACAACGCGGGGTTCGGCAACAAGGGCCGCTATCTGGAGGTCTCGCTCGCCGACGAACTGACCATGCTCAAGGTGCACTGCGAGGCGGTGCTGCGGCTGACGTCCGCCGCGACGGAGGCGATGCGGGAGCGCGGCCGGGGCGGTGTCGTGAACGTCGCGTCGGTGGCGGCGTTCGTGCCGCGCGGGACGTACGGCGCGTCGAAGGCGTGGGTCGTGCAGTTCACCCAGGGCGCGGCGAAGGACCTGGCCGGGTCCGGGGTGCGGCTGATGGCGCTGTGCCCCGGTTTCGTACGGACGGAGTTCCACGAGCGGGCCGGGATGGGCACGTCCAACATCCCCAACTGGATGTGGCTCGACGCGGACAAGCTGGTCACGGTGGCTCTGGCGGACCTCGCCCGCGGCAAGACGGTGTCGGTCCCCGACCCGCGCTACAAGGCGCTGATGGGCGTGGTGAAGGTGACGCCGCGCGCGCTGCTGGGCGGCGTCACGTCCCGTACCGGCCGCAAGTACGGCCCGCAGTAGCCCCGCGACCCGCACCCGGCAACGGGAGGCAACCCTGCAAACGCGCCCCAAAAGACCCGAGGCCCGGCTCCCCGTACGGGGAGCCGGGCCTCGGGCAACTCAGGTCAGTGCGAGTGACCGTGGCCGTGGCCGTGACCGGCCTCCGCCTCTTCCTCGGCCGGCTTCTCGACGACGAGGGTCTCGGTCGTCAGGAGCAGCGAGGCGATCGACGCGGCGTTCTCCAGCGCGGAGCGCGTGACCTTGACCGGGTCGATGACGCCAGCCTTGACCAGGTCGCCGTACTCACCGGTCGCGGCGTTGAAGCCGAAGCCCTTGTCGAGCTCGGCGACCTTCGAGGTGATGACGTAGCCCTCGAGGCCGGCGTTCTCGGCGATCCAGCGCAGCGGCTCGACGGCGGCGCGGCGGACGACGGCCACACCGGTGGCCTCGTCGCCGTCCTTGCCGAGCGAGTCGCCGAGCACCTTGGCGGCGTGCACCAGAGCGGAGCCACCACCGGAGACGATGCCCTCCTCGACCGCGGCGCGGGTCGCGGAGATGGCGTCCTCCAGACGGTGCTTCTTCTCCTTGAGCTCCACCTCGGTGGCGGCGCCGACCTTGATGACGCACACGCCGCCGGCCAGCTTCGCGAGGCGCTCCTGGAGCTTCTCGCGGTCCCAGTCGGAGTCCGTGGCGTCGATCTCGGCCTTGATCTGGGCGACGCGGCCCTCGACGTCGGCCTTGTTGCCGCCGCCGTCGACGATCGTCGTGTCGTCCTTGGTGATGGTGACGCGGCGGGCGGTGCCGAGCACGTCGAGACCGACCTGGTCGATCTTGAGGCCGACCTCTTCGGCGATGACGGTGCCGCCGGTGAGGGTGGCGATGTCACCGAGCATGGCCTTGCGGCGGTCGCCGAAGCCGGGGGCCTTCACCGCGACGGCGTTGAAGGTGCCGCGGATCTTGTTCACGACCAGGGTCGACAGGGCCTCGCCCTCGACGTCCTCGGCGATGATCAGGAGCGGCTTCGAGGCGTTGGCCTGGATGACCTTCTCGAGCAGCGGCAGGAGGTCCTGGATGGAGGAGATCTTGCCCTGGTGGATCAGGATGTACGGGTCGTCGAGGACGGCCTCCATACGCTCCTGGTCGGAGACCATGTACGGCGACAGGTAGCCCTTGTCGAAGGCCATGCCCTCGGTGAAGTCGAGCTCGAGGCCGAAGGTGTTGGACTCCTCGACGGTGATGACACCGTCCTTGCCGACCTTGTCCATCGCCTCGGCGATGAGCTCGCCGACCTGCGGGTCCTGGGCCGACAGACCGGCGACGGCCGCGATGTCGGCCTTGTCGTCGATCGGGCGGGCGGTGGCGAGGAGCTCCTCGGAGACGGCCGCGACGGCGGCGTCGATGCCCTTCTTCAGGGCGGCCGGGGAGGCACCGGCGGCGACGTTGCGCAGGCCTTCCTTGACGAGGGCCTGGGCGAGCACGGTGGCGGTGGTGGTGCCGTCACCAGCGATGTCGTTGGTCTTGGTCGCCACCTCCTTCACCAGCTGGGCGCCGAGGTTCTCGTACGGGTCCTCGATCTCCACCTCACGGGCGATGGTGACGCCGTCGTTGGTGATGGTCGGGGCGCCGAACTTCTTGTCGATGACGACGTTGCGGCCGCGGGGGCCGATCGTCACCTTGACCGTGTCGGCAAGCTTGTTGACGCCGCGCTCAAGGGCGCGACGGGCGTCCTCGTCGAACTTCAGGATCTTCGCCATGGGAGCGATTCAGCCCTCTCGAAAACTCAGGGGGGTCCGGGGGAAACCCCCAGAACGTTCAGCAACGAACTGCGCCCCTCGCCGCCCGGCAATCAGCGGGGTGACCAGGGGCGCAGCTCAAAAGCAAATCTGCCGGTGAAGCAGGTGATGCGGGTGAAGCGGGTGAAGCGGGTGAAGCGGTGAAACTACTTCTCGACGATCGCGAGGACGTCGCGAGCCGAGAGGACGAGGTACTCGTCGCCGTTGTACTTCACCTCGGTGCCGCCGTACTTGCTGTACAGCACGACATCGCCGACCTTGACGTCGAGCGGCAGGCGCTCGCCGTTCTCGAAGCGGCCCGGGCCCACGGCGAGGACAGCACCCTCCTGGGGCTTCTCCTTCGCGGTGTCCGGAATGACCAGGCCGGAGGCCGTGGTCTGCTCGGCGTCGAGCGGCTGGACCACAATGCGGTCCTCGAGCGGCTTGATGGCAACCTTGGAGCTTGCGGTCGTCACGATCCGGTCTCCCCCTTCGGAGATCTCACGGGGTTAAGAGTCTGAGTGTGGCGACCAGGTGGATCCGTCGTCGCGGGTGCCGGACCTGCCCGTCGCTGTTGGCACTCTCCAGTGGTGAGTGCCAGAAGCGAGACTAGGACGGGGATTAGCACTCGGTCAAGCGGAGTGCCAATCCGCTGCGTCGGACTTCAGGGGGAAGGGGTGCGGAGCACCCCTTCGGGGCAACGCACGGCGGGTGGTTCCAGTTCCTTCCGCACGGGCCGAAGAGAGCGGAGCCAAGGAGGGCTCACTTCCCGCTCCCCGGCGCAGGCAACCGCCCCCGCCCTGCCGTTGCCCGGTGTGCGCGGCACTTTCTGCGCCGCCTTCCTGCCGAGCCTCTCGATCGGGTCGACCGATTCCGCGCACCCCGTGAGCGGCGCGGGCGCGAGCACTCCGCACAGCAGGGCCCCGGCGAGGAGGCGGCGGCGCGCTCGCGCCCGCGGGGTCACAGGTAGTCCTCAAGTCTGGCGACCGCGTACCCCTTGTCGGTGACCGTCTTCATGACCTTGCGGATCATGTCGGGCATGGTGCCCTTCCAGTCCTCGCGCCCCCGGAAGTGCGTGAGGATGATGTCGCCGGGGTGCAGGTCGCGGTCCCACTCGCGCCACTCCATGTGGTCGGCGAAGGCCTCCGACGCCCACAGGGGCACCGCCTTGACGCCGCAGGACTTGGCGGCGCGCAGCGTGTCGCGGTTGTAGTTGCCGTAGGGCGGGCGGAAGAGCTCGGGGCGCTTGCCGTAGTGCTTCTTGATGACGTCCTGCATGCCGCAGATCTCGCGGCGCTGCCCCTCGTACGAGAGTCCGGGCAGGTAGCGGTGGTTGAGCGTGTGGTTGTTCAGGGTGACGCCGCGGTCCTGCATCTTCTTGAAGTAGGTGTAGTCCTCGCTGACCAGGTAGTCGCTGAGGAACGCGGTGTACGGGAGCTTCAGTTCGCTCATCATCTTCAGCAGCGCCGGGTCCTTCTCGGCGCCGTCGTCGATGGTCAGGAAGACGACCTTCTCCTTGGTGGGGATCGTCGTGAAGACCGGCGGCAGGCTCTCCTGGCCCTTGACCTCGAACCCCTTGCGGGTGGTGATCCGGGGCTTGGCGGCGGGCGGCGGGGGCGCGGCGAGCGGGGGCTTGGCCAGGCCCCAGCGCTTGGCGGCCAGGGTGCGGGCGACCTGGGCCGTGGCGAGTTTCTGGGCGTAGGAGTCGAGGGCGCGGGCGGGCGGGGCGTTGAGCGGCTGCTGGCCGTGGGCGGGTTTCACGCCGTCGGAGTCGTCTCCGGAGGCGCAGCCGGAGGCGATCGCCGCGACGGAGAGGACGGCCACCAGGGCGCGCGTCTGGTTCTTCCGCCTTCTGGCGCATTCTTCCTTTTGTCGTACTAGTTGCATGGCGCCGGATCCTCGCAGCTCAAGGCCGTCCCGACGGCCCGACACCGCCGCCGGACGCGCACCATCCACCGACTGGCCCACAATGGGGCGGGTGAACGACCCGAACACGCCGAGCGCCCACGAGACCGACCTCGGCGACCCCCTCGCCGCCTTCGCCGCCCTCCGTACCGACGAGGGCCGGGCCCTGCTCGACGAGGTGCGGGACGTCGCACCGGCCGAGGAACTCGCCGCCGCCACCCGGCTGCGCCGCACCCACCCGGCGCCCCTGGTCTCCGCGGCGCTCGCCCAGGCGCGGCTGCGCACCCGGGCCGCGGCGAAGTTCGGCGCCGAGGACGCGGCCCGCATGTTCTTCACGCCGAACGGCGTCGAGCAGTCCACGCGCGCGTCCGTCGCCGCGCACCGCGCGGAGAGCTTCAAGGCCTTGGGCGTACGTTCGCTCGCCGACCTGTGCTGCGGCATCGGCGGCGACGCCATCGCCCTCGCGCGCGCCGGGATCTCCGTGCTCGCCGTCGACCGTGACCCGCTGACCTGCGCGGTCGCCCGCGCCAACGCCGAGGCGCTCGGGCTCGCCGACCTCATCGAGGTGCGCGAGGCGGACGTCACCGACGTGGACACGTCCGCGTACGACGCCGTCTTCGTGGACCCGGCGCGCCGGGGCGGCCGCGGGCGGATCTTCGACCCCGAGGCCTACTCCCCGCCCCTGTCCTGGGCGGTCGGAGCGGCCCTCGCGGCCCCGCTCGCCGCGCTGAAGATCGCCCCCGGCATCCCGCACGAGGCGATCCCCGCCGAGGCGGGGGCCGAGTGGATCTCGGACGGCGGCGACGTGAAGGAGGCCGTCCTGTGGTTCGGCACCGACACGCCCGCCTCGCACCGCGCCACGCTCCTGCCCGGCGGCGCCTCCCTGTGGACCCCGCTCGCCACGATGCTGCCCGACCCGGAGGTGCGTCCCGTCGGTCGCTACCTGTACGAGCCCGACGGCGCCGTCATCCGCGCCCACCTGGTCGCCGAGGTCGCCGCCCGGGTCGACGGCGGACTCGTCGACGAGACCATCGCGTACGTCACCTCCGACGCCCTGCACGCCACCCCGTACGCGACGGCGTACGAGATCACCGACCGGATCCCGTTCAACGTGAAGAAGCTCAAGGCCCTGCTGCGCGAGCGCGGGGTCGGCATCCTCACGGTGAAGAAGCGCGGCTCGGCCGTCGAGCCCGAGGAGCTGCGGCGCAAGGTGAAGCCGCAGGGCAGGAACGCGGCGACCGTCTTCCTGACGCGGGTGGCGGGCGCCCCGACGATGCTGATCGGCCACCCGGCGCCCCCGCCCGCCAAGCACTAGGCACCGCCCTTAGGGGGCGCTCTGCGCAGGCCGCGCCCCGCGCCCCGTCCCCGCCCAGCAGTCGGCGGCCCGCGCCAGGAGCAGTTCCCGTTCCCGTTCGTTGCGCGCCAGCGACGCCGCACGTTCGAACTCCGCGTGGGCCTCGTCGGTGCGTCCGAGCCGCTCCAGGAGGTCGCCCCGGACGCTGGGCAGCAGGTGGTAGTCCTTCAGGACGGGTTCGGCGGTCAGCGCGTCGACCAGGACGAGCCCGGCCTCCGTGCCCTGCGCCATGGCCACCGCGACCGCGCGGTTCAGCTCGACGACGGGAGACGGGGCACGGGCGGCGAGCAGGCCGTAGAGGGCGGCGATCTGCTGCCAGTCGGTCTCCTCGTAGCTGTGCGCGTGGGCGTGGCAGGCGGCGATCGCGGCCTGGAGTGCGTACGGGCCGAGGGCGCCCGCCGGTGAGGGGGACGTGGCCTGGGCCCGTGCGAGGGCGGCGAATCCACGCCGGACCAGCATCTGGTTCCAGTGCGCCCTGCTCTGGTCCTTGAGCAGCACCGGCTCGCCCGTCGGGCCCGTGCGGGTCGCCGTGCGCGAGGCCTGCAGTTCGAGGAGCGCGGCGAGGCCGTGCGCCTCGGACTCCTCGGGCATCAGGGCGGTGAGCACCCGGGCCAGGCGCAGCGCGTCCTCGCAGAGGGCGGGGCGCACCAGGTCGTCGCCCGTGGTGGCCGCGTACCCCTCGTTGAAGATCAGGTAGATGACTTCGAGGACCGAGCCGAGGCGGGCGTCGCGGTCGGGCCCGTAGGGGACCTCGAAGGCGACGGCGCGGGCGGCGAGGGTGCGTTTGGCGCGCACGATGCGCTGCGCCACGGTCGGTTCGGGGGCCAGCATCGCGCGGGCGATCTCCGCGGTGGACAGGCCGCCGAGGAGGCGCAGCGTGAGGGCCACGCGGGCCTCGGTGGAGAGCACCGGGTGGCAGGCGATGAAGACGAGGCGCAGGAGATCGTCGTCGATGGCGTCGGGGTCCGCGGGTTCGAGGGGGCCCGCGTGCGCCGGGGCGGCCTCCAGGTCGCGGCCGACCTCGGCGAGCTTGCGTGCGTAGCGCTCGCGGCGGCGCACCAGGTCGACGGCGCGGTTCCTGGCGGTGGCCATGAGCCAGGCGCCCGGGTTGTCGGGGACGCCCTGCGCGGGCCACTGTTCGAGGGCCGCCACGAGGGCGTCCTGGGCCAGCTCCTCGGCGATGCCGACGTCTCGTACGATCCGCGTGACACCGGCGATGATGCGTGGCGACTCCATGCGGAAGACGGTTTCGATGGCCTGGCGGGGGTGCTCCGGGGGATGGCTCACGGCCATCCATCAGAGCACCCCCGCGCCACCGCCGCAAAGGCAACCGGGCTGTGGCTCAGCCCTCGATCTGCCGGACCTCCGCGGTGATCGTCCAGTAGTCCTCGTGGGTCTTGAGGAACCGCTTGGTCCACTCGACGGCTTCCGCCATGTCCTTGGCCTGGCAGATGGAGTAGCCGCCGATGACCTCCTTGGTCTCGGTGAACGGGCCGTCCGTCGTGGACAGTTCGCCCTTGTCCCAGGTCACGCGGGTGCCTTCGGAGGTCGGCCGCAGGCCCGCGGTGTCGAGCATGACCCCGGCCCTGGTGAGCTCCTCCAGGAGCGCGCCCATGCGCTCCTGGAGTTCGGGGCTCGGGCCGCTCTCGGGCGCGTTGTTCTCGTCGATGCGGATCATCGTCAGGTAGCGCGGCATGGTGGTCTCCCCTTCGGGTGGCGGCGGGGCTTCTCCTCGCCTCTCACCCCTGCGTCGAACGGGAGACGCCCGTTTCGACATCGTCGCCGAGATTTTTCGAAGTTTCTTCCCCGACGGACGTTTTCGCAGGTCGCGGCGGTGTGGCTGCCAAGGGTGCGGCAGGGATCGTACGACGACCGTGCAGGACGGCCGTCGCCAGGGCGGCCGCCACCAGGAGCCCCGCGGACACCGCGAAGGCGGCCGCGTACCCGTCGGCGAGGGCGCCCCGGCCCCGCCCGTCCCCCGTGGCGCTCGCCGCGACGGTGACAAGCACCGCGAGGCCGAGGGAGCCGCCGAGCTGGCGGGAGCTGTTGAGCAGCCCGGAGGCCATGCCGGTCTCCTCGGGGGCGACGCCACCGGTCGCGGCCGCGCCCAGCGGTACGAAGCACAGGCCGATACCGATGCTCGCGACCAGCGAGGGTCCGAGGATGGAGCCGAGGAACGTGCCGCCCGCCTCGACCGTCAGCGCGAACCACCCGAACCCGGCGGCCCCGAGCAGTCCGCCCGCCACGAGGAGCGTCCGCTCGCCGAGCCGCCCGACCGTCCGGGTCGCGACCGTCGACCCCACCACGACACCCGCGCAGAACGGCAGGAACGCGGCGCCGGCCGCCGTCGGCCCGTACTCCATCACCTGCTGGAGGTAGAGCGAGGTGAAGTAGAACGCGGCGAACTGTCCCGAGGACATCAGCAGGGCGAAGACGTTCGCGGAGAGCACGGGCCGGTGTGCCGTGCCGAGCAGGCCGAGCCGCAGCAAAGGCTCGCGCTTGCGGGCTTCCACGGCGACGAAGGCGGCAAGGAGCACGGCCGCCGCGCCGAGCGTGCCGAGGGTGGTGCCCGACGTCCAGCCGTGTATCTCCGTGCGCACGAGGCCGAGGACGAGCAGCGTCGCCCCGGCGGTGACGAGCAGGGCGCCGGTGACGTCGAGGCGGGGCGCGGGCCCCGTACGGCGGTCGGCGGGCACGCCGCGCCGGGCGGCGAGGAGCGCGGCGAGCACCACGGGGACGTTGATCAGCATCACGGAGCGCCAGCCCACCCAGTCGGTGAGCACGCCGCCCGCCATGATCCCGACGGCGCCGCCGAGCGCCCCGGAGACGCCCCACAGGCCGAGCGCGCGGGACCGTGCGGGCCCCGCCGCGTAGTTCACGGTGATCAGGGCGAGCGCGACGGGTGCGAGCGCCGCCGCGCCCGCGCCCTGCACCGCCCGTGCCGCGATGAGCTGCCCCGGCGCGAGGGCGAGCCCGCCCGCGAGGCTCGCCGCGCCGAAGACCGCGAAGCCCCACGTGAGGGTGCGCCGCCGGCCGACGAGGTCGGCGAGCCGCCCGCCGAGCATGAGCAGGCCGCCGAAGGCGAGTGCGTAGGCGTTGACGACCCACAGCAGCGAGTCGGGGGCGAAGCCGAGGTCGGCGCCCATGTCGGGCAGGGCGATGTTGACGACGGACATGTCGAGGGAGACGAGGAACTGCACGGTGAGCAGCACCGGCAGCAGCAGATGCCCGGGTGGCGCGTCCGGGCTCGGGTTCGGGTTCGGGTTCACCATGCGACGGACATTACTATACGCGTATAGAAATGGCGCAAGGGTTGCGGCGCCCCTCCCCCGGGCGGGCGGGACAATGAGCGGGTGGCAGCAGAAGACAACGAGCAGACGGCACCCGGCGCGACCCCCGGCGCTCCCGCCCCGGCGAAGAAGCGCGCCGTGGGCCGCCCACGCCGCATCGACCCGGAGACGATCGTCGCGACGGCCCGCCGGATCCTGGAGACGGAGGGCGTCGCGGCCCTGAGCATGCGCCGGGTCGCCAAGGAGGTCGGCACGACGCCGATGGCGCTCTACCACCACGTGCGCGACAAGGACGAGCTCCTGATGCTCACGCTCGCGGGCACGGCCGCCACGGTCCCGCGCCCCGAACTCCCCGCCGACCCGCGCGACCGTCTCCTCGCCGTCTCCCTGCACATGCACGGCACGCTGGCGCGGATGCCCTGGGTGGTCGAGGTGCTCAGCCTCGGCGACCTCACCGACGAGGGCGCCCTGTGGATGGTCGAGGAGATCGTCGCCTCCGGCATCGCGTGCGGGCTCACTCCGGAGGAGGCCGTACGCGCGTACCGGACGATCTGGCACTGCGTCTACGGAGACCTCGTCTTCCGCGGCGCGATGGAGCGCCGCGCCGCGGACCCGGGCCGCAAACGCCACTTCCCCGACCTGCTGGCCGACGCGGACGCGACCGAACTCCCCCACCTCGCGGCGCTCGCGGGCCGCTGGTCGGAGCTCACCGAGGACTACGACGTGACGGGCCAACTCGGCGCGGTCATCGACGGATTGCTGGGCAGGCCGGGAAGGTCGAGCTCCCCGTGATCGATCCGGCCCTTGTGCGAGGCTCCCCCGCATGCCCTTCGACCACAACGACCACTACCACCCCCTGCTCCTCCGGAACCTGCCGCCGGGCGGCCGCACCGCCCTCGACATCGGCTGCGGCACGGGCCGCTTCGCCCGCCGCCTCGCGGCCCGCGGCTACGAGGTCGACGCGCTGGACCCGTCGGCGGAGGTCATCGCCGAGGCGGAGGCCGCGGGCGGAGGCCCCCGCTACCGCCGGGCGGACGTGACGGAGGAAGACCTGCCCGCGGCCCACTACGACGTCATCACCTGCCTGGCGAGCCTGCACCACATGCCCTTCGACACGGTGACCCGCCTCCGCGCCGCCCTCGCCCCGGGCGGCACGCTGCTCGTCCTGGGCTGCTACGCGGGCGTGACCTGGTGGGACGTCGTGGCGTCCCCCGCGAACGCGGTGGCGCGGGCGACGGTCCACGCCGCCGAGCGCCTGCGCGGCGACCACACGCCCCCGCGCAAGCCCCCGGTGCACCAGCCGGACATGCGCCTGTCCGACATCCGCACGGAGGCGGCGCGCCTCCTGCCGGGCAGCAGCGTGCGCCAACTCCTCTTCTGGCGCTACCTGTTGACGTACGAGGAGGGCTAGGGCCGCTCCACCGACTCGAACCGCCACCGGTGCACCGCCCGCGTCACCAGATCCCCCGTCGGCTCCGGGAGTTCGGGCAGCTCCGCGTCGTACGCGGCGTCCCACCACGTGATGACGAGCACCCGGTCCTGCGGCGCGCGGAACGTCTCGCGGCGGACCGGGGTGCCGTCGAGCGTCCGGGACTTCGCCCAGGCGAGCAGTGCGTCGCCGCGCCCCTCGGCCGCCCGGGCCTCCCACATCAGCGCGACCGTCATGAGTACAGGTTCTCCTTGCTGACCTCATGCACGTGATCGTGGGAGTGGGAGTGGCCAGGTACGTGCGGTTCCGTGACCGGGAGCGACGAGTCCGCCGACAGGTCCCAGTCCGATGCCGACCGGTTGCGGGCCACCATCTCCGCGCCGAGGGCCGCGACCATCGCGCCGTTGTCCGTGCAGAGCTTGGGGCGCGGCACGCGCAGCCGGATGCCCGCCTTCTCGCACCGCTCCTGGGCGAGGGCGCGCAGGCGCGAGTTGGCCGCCACGCCGCCGCCGATCATGAGGTGGTCGACGCCCTCGTCCTTGCAGGCCCGCACGGCCTTGCGGGTCAGCACGTCGACGACCGCCTCCTGGAAGGACGCCGACACATCGCGTACCGGCACCTCCTCGCCCGCGGCCCGTTTCGCCTCGATCCAGCGGGCGACGGACGTCTTCAGGCCGGAGAAGGAGAAGTCGTACGCGGCGTCGCGGGGTCCGGTCAGGCCGCGCGGGAAGGCGATCGCGTTCGGGTCGCCCTCGCGCGCGTACCGGTCGATGACGGGGCCGCCGGGGAAGCCGAGGTTCAGCACCCGCGCGATCTTGTCGAAGGCCTCGCCCGCCGCGTCGTCGATGGTCGAGCCGAGCGGCCGGACGTCGGACGTGATGTCCTCGGACAGCAGCAGCGACGAGTGGCCGCCGGAGACCAGGAGCGCCATCGTCGGCTCGGGCAGCGGCCCGTGCTCCAGCTGGTCGACGCAGATGTGCGAGGCGAGGTGGTTGACGCCGTAGAGCGGCTTCCCGAGGGCGTACGCGTACGCCTTCGCGGCCGAGACGCCGACGAGCAGCGCGCCCGCGAGGCCGGGCCCCGCGGTCACCGAGATGCCGTCGAGGTCCTTCGCGCTCACCCCCGCTTCCTTCAGGGCGCGGTCGATGGTGGGCACCATCGCTTCGAGGTGGGCGCGGGAGGCCACCTCGGGCACGACGCCGCCGAAGCGTGCGTGCTCGTCGACGCTGGAGGCGATGGCGTCCGCGAGCAGCGTGGTGCCGCGGACGATGCCGACGCCGGTCTCGTCGCAGGAGGTCTCGATGCCGAGGACGAGGGGTTCGTCGCGCGTGCTAGCCATGGATCTCGGTTCCTTGTACGCCGGATGCGGGGGTGGAGGGATCGGTGCGGCGCATGACCAGGGCGTCCACGTTGCCGGGCTGGTAGTAGCCGCGCCGGAAGCCGATGGGCTCGAAGCCGAAGCGCTCGTACAGCTTCTGCGCCCGGGTGTTGTCGACCCGCACTTCCAGCATCACCTCGGCGCACTCGAAGGCGGTCGCGGCCTGGAGCAGGTCGGTGAGGAGCCGGGCGCCGAGGCCGGTGCCCCAGTGGTCGCGGGCCACCGCGATGGTCTGGACGTCGGCAAGGTCTCCGGAGGCGGCGAGTCCCGCGTACCCGACGAGGCGGTCGCCGTCCGTCGCGACCACATAGCGACGGGTGGCCAGCGGCCCGCGCGCGTGGGCGAGCTCGGACCAGAACATCCCGCGCGACCAGGCGTCGTCCGGGAAGAGCTCCTTCTCCAGGACGAACACCGCGTCGATGTCCCACCAGCGCATCTCGCGCAGTACGGCGGACTCCGTCACCTGGGTCACCTGGGTCACTTGGGGGTGACCACCTTGTAGTTCTTGGGGACCTGCGCGTCGGGGCGGCGCAGGTACAGCGGCCGGGGCTCGAGGAGTTCCTCGCCCGCGGCCAGCTTCTCGGCGGCCAGCGAGGCCAGCGCGGCCGCCGAGACGTGCTCGGGGGCGCGGGCGTCGGGGAACGTGTCGGGGTAGAGCAGCGCGCCCGCGCCGACGGCGGGCACTCCCTCGACCTCGGCGGCGATGTCCGCGGGCCGGTCGACGGCGGGCTCGCCCGCGCGCGTGCGCACGTCGTCGTAGCGGGCCCAGTAGACCTCCTTGCGGCGGGCGTCGGTGGCCACCACGAAGGGGCCGGTCTCGATGCCCGAGGCGTACGCGAGGCCGTCCAGCGTGCACACGCCGTGCACGGGGACGCCGAGCGCGAGGCCGAAGGTGTCGGCGGTCATCAGGCCGACGCGGAGGCCGGTGTAGGGGCCGGGGCCCACGCCGACGACGATGCCGGTCACGGCGTCGAGTTTCAGGCCGGCCTCGGCGAGCACACGGTCGACGGCCGGAAGCAGCAGTTCCCCGTGGCGGCGGGCGTCGACCTGGCTCGACTCCGAGACGACTGAGGAGCCGTCGTGGAGGGCGACGGTGACGGCGGGCGTTGCGGTATCCAGAGCGAGCAAGAGCACGCGAACAGCCTACGGCTCCCGGGCGCCCCGCACGGCCCGCCCGGGGATGAGGTGCGGCTGCCCGGGGATGGGGCGCGGCTGCTGCTACCGTCACTCCGTAGCCGTACGCAGTACGAAGAGGTGGGTGGCGCAAGGTGTCAAGGAGCAGCTCGGGATTCGTGGCCGGGCTCACCGCTGCCGCGCTCGCCGCGGTCGGGTTCCTCGCCTTCCAGGCATCGGCCAGCGCGCCGGACCACCCGGGCAAGGCCGACAAGTCGCCCTCCGCCTCCGCGCCGCGCGCCCCCAAGGACAAGAAGAACCCGGCGGCCCTGCCCGCGCAGTCCGGCACCGGTGAGCGCGTCGTGTACTCCCTGGAGGACGACCGCGTCTGGCTGGTCGAGGCGTCCGGCAAGGTCAAGCAGACCTTCAAGGTCACGCCGGGCACGGTCGACCCGGCCCCGGGCACGTACGCGGTCACGTCACGGACGGGCCGCGTCACCGGTACGGATGGCGCACCGATCGAGAACGTCGTGGTCTTCACGCTCACCGACGGGGTCGCGATCGGCTTCAGTGCCGCCGTCGACGGCTCGACGCCGAAGCCCGACCCGTCGAAGAAGACGGGCGGCATCCGTCAGTCGCGGGAGCAGGGCAAGGCGATGTGGGAGTTCGCGCTGCGCGACAAGAAGGTCGTCGTCGTTCCCTGATCTCGTCGTTCCCTGATCTCGTCGTTCCCTGTTCAGCGGGGCGGACGGGACCGCTCGGCAGGGGCGGAGGCGCCTTCCGCGGGCGCGGGGTCGCTCGGCGGCGTGGAGACGGCGCTCGCGGCGGCGCACGACGCGAGCAGATCGCTCATCGACAGGTTCGAGGGGTCCACGGCGGCCGAGGGTCCGGGCAGCCTGTTCCCGCGCGGCTGAGCGTAGGTGTCACGTTCTGTAGCCGACATGGATGCCTCCTGGGGGCTCCGGGGGCAGACGTGGTTAGGTAGACCTAACCAAGACTGGTATCCATGTGACCACGCCCGACGCACGCAACGCAACATTTTGCCGACGTCTTGTCGGAACGTTCGGTCGAACGTACGAGAAACGCCCCGGACCAGAGGCCCGGGGCGGGGGTGTGAGGACGGGCCGTAAGGCCTGTCAGGCGCCCAGCGACGCCAGATCCGCTTCGGCCCAGCGCGCGCCGAACCCGGTGATCGTCACCTCGCGCACCTCGTCGACCGCATCGACCGCTCCGGCCGCGTCGTCCGTCGCCTCGCCCACGGTGCGGTCGATGACGACCCGCAGCCGGTCGTCCGACAGCTCCTCGACCTTGCCGTCGCCCCACTCCACGACGATCACGGATTCGGGCAGCGAGACGTCGAGGTCCAGGTCCTCCATCTCGTCGAGCCCGCCGCCGAGGCGGTACGCGTCGACGTGGACCAGCGAGGGTCCTTCGCCGAGCGGCGGGTGCACGCGGGCGATGACGAAGGTCGGGGAGGTGACGGCGCCGCGCACGCCGAGGCCTTCGCCGAGGCCGCGGGTCAGCGTCGTCTTCCCGGCGCCGAGCTCGCCGGTGAGCATGACGAGGTCGCCCGGGCGCAGCAGCTTGGCCAGACGACGCCCCAACTCGCCCATGTGTTCGGGGGAGTTGACGGTGATCTTGAGTGTGACGGCCGGGGCCTGGTGGTGCGGTGCTTCCATACCGACCACGGTAGCGGCTGGGAACGCGCGCTCAGGCCCGCAGCGGGCCGGGGGAGCTTCCGCTCAGGCCCGCCGCCCGGCCCCCTGCACCGCGCCCGCCCGCAGCAGCAGGTCCGCGAGGCGGTCCATGACCAGCTCCGGGTGCTCCAGCATGACCAGGTGACCGGCGTCCGGGACCAGGACGAGCTCGGCGTCGGGCAGCAGGTGGGCGATGGCCTCGCTGTGCTCGCTCGGCGTGACCAGGTCCTCGTCCCCCGCGAGGACGAGGACCGGCAGCTCGGTGAAGTGCTTGAGGGCCGCCGCCTTGTCGTGCTCGGCGAAGGCCGGGTAGAACTCCGCGACCACGTCGATGGGCGTCGCCTCGATCATCCGCTCCGCGAACCGCGCGATCGCCGGATCCACGTCCTTGCGCGAGAACGAGTACCGCTTGATGACGCCCGCGAAGAGGTCCGCCGTGGCCCGCCGCCCCCGCTCCACCAGCTCCGCCTGCGAGCCGAGCGCCCGCAGCAGGCCGGGCAGCACCCGCCGGACCGCGTTCATCCCGGCGACCGGCAGGCCGAAGTTCACCTCACCGAGCTGCCCCGACGACGTGCCGATCAGGGCGACGCCCACCACACGCTCGCGGATCAGCTCGGGGAACTGGTCGGCGAGCGCCATGGTCGTCATGCCGCCCATGGAGTGCCCGACGAGGACGAGCGGCCCCTCGGGCGCGGCGGCGTCGATGACGGCCTTCAGGTCGCGTCCCAGCTGGTCGATGGAGACCGGCACGTCGTGCTCGACCTGGTCGACGCCGCGCGCCGAACGGGCGTGGCTGCGCTGGTCCCAGTAGACGGCACGGACGACACCGCGCAGGGCGGCCCGCTGGAAGTGCCAGGAGTCCTGGCTCAGGCAGTAGCCGTGGCTGAAGACGACGGTGACGGGCGCGGGGTCACGGCGCCCGAAGAGCCTGCGCCGCCGCGGAGCCTGGTCGCCGCTCCCGCCGCTGCCCGCCGCGTCGGCGGCCTCGGCCTCCTCGACCTCGTACGAGAGCTCCGTGCCGTCGTCCGCGTACGCCGTACCGGGCATGCCGCGCAGCGAGCCGTACGGCCCCGACGCGTCGAGTGCGAGCCGCGCCTTCTTGCGCATGCCGCGGCCGACGGTCAGCCGCTCGATGGCGACACCGGCGGCCGCCCCCGCGGCCAGGACGCCTATCGCCGCGCCGGCGACCCCTGCCCGGCGCCAGTTCCCGGCCGCGGCGGCGGCCTCCGACGCCGCTTCCACCGCGACCGCCCCCGTGCTGCTCTCGCTCACGTGCCGCTCCTCGTCAGTTCCCGGTCGGTTCCGGTCGCTTCCCGACCGATTCCCGGTCGGTGCCCGGTCAGTCCTCAGGCCGCTCGTTCACCAGGACGCGCGGGACACGCGATCCGATGCGGGTGACGATTTCGTACGCGATGGTGCCCGCGGCCTGCGCCCAGTCCTCGGCGGTCGGCTCCCCGCGGTCGCCGGGGCCGAACAGCACGGCCTCCGCGCCCACTTCGGGCTCGTCCCCGCCGAGGTCCACGACGAACTGGTCCATCGCGACGCGGCCCGCGACGGTCCGCAGCTTCCCGTCGACGAGGACCGGGGCCGTGCCGGAGGCGTGGCGCGGGATCCCGTCGCCGTACCCCGCGGGGACGAGGCCGAGGGTCGTCTCGCCGGGTGTGACGTAGTGGTGGCCGTAGCTCACGCCGTGGCCCGCCGGGGCGCGCTTCACGTGGGCGAGCGTCGCGGTCAGCGTCATGACGGGCCGCAGCCCGAAGTCCTGTGAGGTGCCCACCTCGGGGCTCGGCGAGATGCCGTACATCGCGATGCCCGGACGTACGAGGTCGAAGTGCGCCTCCGGAAGCGTCAGCGTCGCCGGGGAGTTGGCGATGTGCCGCACCTCGGGGCGGAGCCCCCGGTCCTCGGCGTACGCGACCATCTCGCGGAAGACGGTGAGCTGCGCGGCGACCGACGGGTGCCCCGGCTCGTCGGCGCACGCGAAGTGCGACCAGAGCCCGGTGACCGTGACAAGACCTTCCGCCTCGGCGCGCAGGGCCCGGTCGACGAGCTCGGGCCAGTCGGCGGGCATGCAGCCGTTCCGGCCGAGGCCCGTGTCGGCCTTGAGCTGGATACGCGCGGTCCGCCCCGCCTCACGCGCGGCGGCCGTCACCTCGTCCAGCGCCCACAGCGCGCTCACCGACATGTCCAGGTCGGCCTCGACGCCCTCGCGCCAGGGCCCGCCGGGCGTCCACAGCCAGCACATGATGCGGCCGGGCAGGCCCGCGGCGCGCAGGGCCAGGGCCTCCTCGGGGGTGGCGGTGCCGATCCAGGTGGCGCCCGCCTGGCGCGCGGCCCTGGCGCAGGGCACCATCCCGTGGCCGTAGCCCTCCGCTTTCACCACGGCCATGAACGCGGCGTCCGGCGCGTGGGCGCGCAGCGCGCGCACGTTGGCGCGGAGGGCGGCGAGGTCGATCTCGGCCCGGACACGGAAAGGTGCTGTCTCGTTCATCGCGGACAAGTGTCTCAGAGCCCGCCGACACCCCCTGCTCCCGCAGGTCTTGACCGCACGGGGACGGGAGCGGCGGAGGCAGGAGCCGCACGGGGACGGGGGCGGCGAAGGCAGGAGCCGCACGGGGACGGGAGCGGCGAAGGCAGGAGCCGCACGCGGACCCCGCGCCCCTCCCCGGACCTCACCCCCCGCCCCTCCCCACCTCCCGCCACACCGCCGGAATCGCGTTCGCCACGTCCTGCGCCCCCACCGGCGCCCCCTCCGAGGCGTGCCGCCCCGCGAGCCCGTGCAGGTACGCGCCCACCGACCCCGCGTCCCGCGCGTCGAGCCCCGCCGCGAGCAGCGACCCGGCGAGCCCGGACAGCACGTCACCGCTGCCCGCCGTGGCGAGCCAGGGCGTCCCGGTCGGGTTGACCCGCACCGGACCCTGCCCCGAGGCAACCAGGGTCGTCGACCCCTTCAGCAGCACCGTCGCCCCGTACCGCCGCGCCAGCTCCCGTACGGCGGACAGGCGCCCCGACTCGACCTCTTCCCTGGCCACGCCGAGCAGCGCCGCGGCTTCCCCGGCGTGCGGGGTGAGGAGCGTCGGAGCCCGCCGCTCCCGTACGTCCCGCTCCCCGGCGAGCCGCAGCCCGTCGGCGTCGATCAGGACGGGCACATCGGCGGCGAGCACTTCCCCCAGCCGTTCCGCGTCCTCGCCGAGTCCGGGCCCGACGACCCACGCCTGCACCCGCCCCGCCTTGGACGGCGGCCCCGCGGACACCAGGGTCTCGGGGAACCGCGCGATGACGGCGTCCGCGGCGGGACCCACGTACCGCACGGCCCCCGCGCCCCCGCGCAGCGCGCCCGCGACGGCGAGCACGGCGGCGCCGGGGTACCGCTCGGACCCGGCGACGATCCCCACGACGCCCCGCCGGTACTTGTCGCTCTCCCCGCCGGGCACCGGCAACAGCCGCTCGACGTCCGCGAACTGCAACGCCTCGGCCTCCCCCGGCCCCAGTTCCGCCGGATCGAGCCCGATGTCCACGAGCCGCACGGCACCCGCGTACTCCCGGCCCGGATCGATGAGCAGCCCCGGCTTGTACGCGCCGAACGTCACCGTCACATCGGCCCGCACCGCGTCCCCGTGCACCTCACCCGTATCGGCGTCGACCCCGCTGGGCAGGTCCACGGCGACGACCGCGGCGTCCCGCACCGCCGCCACGAGCCGCGCGGCATCCTCCCGCAGCCCGCCCCGGCCCCCGATCCCCACGATCCCGTCCACGACGAGCCGCGCCCGCGCGACCACGTCCTCGGCCCGCTCCTCGTCGGCGCCCACCACCACGCCCCCGGCGGCCCGCAGCGCGGCGAGCCCCCCGGAATGCGTGCGGTCGGGCGCGAGCAGCACGGCACTGACCCCGGCGCCACGCCGCGCGAGCCGGGCCCCGGCATACAGGGCGTCGCCCCCGTTGTCCCCGCTGCCCACGAGCAGCGTGACTCTCGCCCCGTACACCTTGCCGAGCAGCTGGGCGCACGCGGCGGCGAGCCCGGCCGCCGCACGCTGCATCAACACACCTTCGGGCCCCCGGGCCATGACGACCCGCTCGCCCGCCCTGACGCTCTCCACGCTGTACGCAGTACGCATACGCCCAGTCTGCCCCCGCCCCGGGCACCCCCGCCGAACGAAGGCCCTACCCCTCCGCCACCACCACCGCGGAAGCGACCCCCGCGTCATGGCTGAGCGACACGTGCCAGGACCGCACACCGAGCACCGAGGCCCGCTCGGCCACCGTCCCCTTCACCCGGACCCGGGGCTGCCCGCTCTCCTCGACGTACACCTCGGCGTCCGTCCACCGCAGCCCCGCCGGCGCCCCCAGCGCCTTGGCCAGCGCCTCCTTCGCCGCGAACCGCGCGGCCAGCGAGGCGATGCCCCGCCGCTCGCCGCCCGGCAGCAGCAACTCGCTCTCCACGAAGAGCCGCTCCGCCATCCCGGGCGTCCGCTCCATCGCGGCGCCGAACCGCTCGATCTCCGCGACATCGATGCCAACCCCAATAATCACCGGCTCAGCGTGACACACCCCACCCCCCACCCCACCCCCCGTCCTGTTCGTACAGCCGTAACAATGGACTGTGATCTCTTCGGTCTCCGTGCCCCCGACGGCACCCCGGAGCGCCCACCGGCCCAAGCCGGAGGCGACTCCCTACGTCGACCTCACCCGCACCGAGTGGAGCGCGCTTCGCGAGAAGACGCCGCTCCCCCTGACAGCGGAGGAGGTGGAGCAGCTCCGCGGCCTCGGCGACGTCATCGACCTGGACGAGGTCCGCGACATCTACCTGCCGCTCTCGCGCCTGCTGAACCTCTACGTAGGCGCGACGGACGGACTGCGCGGTGCCCTCAACACCTTCCTGGGCGAGAAGGGGTCCCAGTCCGGCACCCCCTTCGTCATAGGGGTCGCCGGTTCCGTGGCGGTGGGCAAGTCCACCGTCGCCCGGCTCCTCCAGGCGCTGCTCTCCCGCTGGCCGGAGCACCCACGCGTGGAGCGCGTCACGACGGACGGGTTCCTGCTGCCCACGCGGGAGCTCGAAGCCCGCGGTCTGATGTCCCGCAAGGGGTTCCCCGAGTCGTACGACCGGCGTGCGCTCACCCGTTTCGTCGCGGACATCAAGGCGGGCAAGGACGAGGTGACGGCGCCCGTCTACTCGCACCTGATCTACGACATCGTCCCTGACCAGCGCCTCACGGTCCGCCGCCCCGACATCCTCATCGTCGAGGGCCTGAACGTCCTGCAGCCCGCGCTCCCCGGCAAGGACGGCCGCACCCGCGTGGGCCTCGCGGACTACTTCGACTTCAGCGTGTACGTCGACGCCCGCGCGGACGACATCGAGCGCTGGTACCTGAACCGCTTCAAGAAGCTGCGCCAGACGGCGTTCCAGAACCCGTCGTCGTACTTCCGCAAGTACACGCAGGTGTCGGAGGAAGAGGCGCTCGACTACGCCCGCACCACCTGGCGGACCATCAACAAGCTGAACCTCGTGGAGAACGTGGCGCCCACCCGGAGCCGCGCCACCCTCGTCGTCCGCAAGGGCCCCGACCACAAGGTCCAACGCCTCAGCCTGCGCAAACTGTAGGAGAGCCGGTACGAACCGCGGGCGCCGCGGCCCGGCTAACCTGCGTCCATGCTGCACCTGCGCCTGATCACGCCCCCGGACAGAACCGACGACGTGGTCGACCTGATCGAGGGAACGGTCGGCACCGCCCACCTCGCGGTGCTCCCGGGCGCGGCCCGCAACCCCGCGGGCGACGTCGTCATGTGCGACGTGGCCCGTGAGGCGGGCGACGAACTGATCGGCGGCCTGCGCGGACTCGGCATCGACGAGTCGGGCTCGATCGCCGTGGAGACCATCGACCTGTCGCTGTCCCGGCGCGCGGAGGAAGCGGAGGACGACGCGCCCGGCGAGGGCGCGGACGCGGTCCTGTGGGAGCAGCTGGCCGACGCGACGCACGAGGAGTCGACGCTCTCGGTCACGTACGTCGCGTTCATCACGCTCGCCACGATGATCGCGGCGTGCGGTGTGGTCCTCGACAACGCGATCCTGATCGTGGGCGCGATGGCGGTGGGCCCGGAGTTCGGCCCGCTGGCCGGATTCTGCACGGCCCTGGTGCGACGCGCACCCCGGCTCGCCCTGCGCTCGCTGATCGCGCTGCTCGTCGGTTTCGCGGCGGCGATGGTGGTGACGGTCGGGTTCAGCTACTTCATGGACGCGATGGACCTGTTCACGTACGACGCCCTGAAAGCGGAACGCCCCAACACGAACTTCATCTACCGGCCCGACTGGTTCTCGTTCGTCGTGGCCGTCCTCGCGGGCGCCGCGGGCACGCTCTCCCTCACCTCGGCGAAGTCGGGCGCGCTGGTCGGCGTGGCGATCTCGGTGACGACGGTCCCCGCGGCCGCGAACGCCGCGGTCGCCTTCAGCTACGACGAGTACAAGCAGGCGTGGGGCTCCACGGAGCAGCTCCTGCTGAACCTGCTCGGCATCATCCTCGCGGGCACGCTCACGCTGCTCGCCCAGAAGTTCTTCTGGGCGCGGCAGCGCGAGCGCACCGCGAAGTCACCCAGCCCCTAGCCCAGGGCGGACTTCACCACGTCGGCGAGACGGCTGGCCACGGACCGGGCCTGCTCGATGTCCGCGGCCTCGACCATGACCCGCACCAGTGGCTCGGTCCCGGACGGACGCAGCAGCACGCGGCCGGTGGAGCCGAGCTCGCGCTCGGCCTCGACGACCGCGGCGCTCAGCTCGGCGGAGGTCCGCACGCGCGACTTGTCGACGTCGGGCACGTTGATGAGGACCTGCGGGAGGCGCTCCATGACGCTCGCGAGGTCCGCGAGCGAACGGCCCGTCTCGGCGACGCGCGCCGCGAGCAGCAGCCCGGTCAGCGTGCCGTCGCCGGTCGTCGCGTGGTCGAGGATGATCACGTGCCCGGACTGCTCGCCGCCGAGGGCGAAGCCGTGCTCCTTCATCGACTCCAGCACGTACCGGTCGCCGACGGAGGTCTGCACCGTGGCGAGCCCCTGGCCCTCCATGGCGAGCTTGAAGCCGAGGTTGGACATGACCGTGGCGACGACGGTGTCGTGGCGCAGCGTGCCGTGTTCCCGCATCGCGAGGGCGAGCACGGCGAGGATCTGGTCGCCGTCGACCTCGGCACCCGTGTGGTCCACGGCGAGGCACCGGTCGGCGTCCCCGTCGTGCGCGACACCGAAGTCGGCCTTGTGCTCGACGACGGCGGCCTTGAGCAGGTCCAGGTGCGTGGACCCGCACCCGTCGTTGATGTTCAGGCCGTCGGGCTGGGCGCCGATCGTGATGACCTCGGCACCGGCCCGCGCGAACGCCTCGGGCGAGACACGCGCGGCCGCGCCGTGCGCCTCGTCGAGGACGATCTTCAGCCCGTCGAGGCGGTTCGGGAGGACCCCGATGAGGTGGGCGACGTACTGGTCGAGCCCCTGGTCGTACGACTTCACGCGGCCGACGCCCGCACCGGTGGGCCGCTGCCACGGGGCACCGGTGCGGTGCTCCTCGTAGACGGACTCGATGCGGTCCTCCAGCTCGTCGGCGAGCTTGTGGCCGCCGCGGGCGAAGAACTTGATGCCGTTGTCGGGCATCGCGTTGTGGCTGGCGGAGAGCATCACACCGAGGTCGGCGCCCAGCGCACCGGTGAGATGCGCCACCGCGGGGGTGGGCAGCACACCGACGCGCAGGACGTCCACGCCCGCGCTCGCGAGACCCGCGACCACCGCGGCCTCCAGGAACTCCCCGGACGCCCGCGGATCACGCCCGACCACCGCGACCGCGCGATGGCCTTCAAAGGTGCCCGCCTCGGCCAGTACGTGCGCCGCCGCGACGGAGAGGCCGAGCGCGAGCTCAGCCGTCAGATCCGCGTTGGCGACACCGCGCACGCCGTCCGTGCCGAAGAGTCGTCCCACTGCTGTCCTCCGAACGTTCCAGAAAAACGAATTGCCTCAGGGGTTCCTGAATGGTCCTGAATAGACGAACGCCCCGGCAGCACGGTGAGTGCCGCCGGGGCGAACGAGAAGTACGAGCAGGCAGCGATTAGCGCTTGCTGTACTGCGGGGCCTTGCGGGCCTTCTTGAGACCGGCCTTCTTGCGCTCGACCGCACGGTCGTCACGCTTGAGGTAACCGGCCTTCTTGAGGGCGCCGCGGTTGTTCTCGACGTCGGCCTCGTTCAGCGCACGGGCGACACCGAGACGGAGCGCACCGGCCTGACCGGAGACGCCGCCACCCGAGATGCGGGCGATGACGTCGTAGCGGCCGTCGAGCTCGAGCACCTTGAAGGGCTCGTTGACTTCCTGCTGGTGGACCTTGTTCGGGAAGTAGTCCTCGAGCGTGCGCCCGTTGACCTTCCACTTGCCGGTGCCCGGGACGATCCGGACGCGGGCGATGGCGTTCTTGCGACGGCCCAGGCCGGCGGCCGGCTGCGGGTCGCCGAAGCGCGCGGCGTTCGACTCCGAGGTGTACTCGCCCTCGACGGGCGCCTCGGACTCGGTGGTGTACTGCTCTACGTCAACAACCTCGGTCTCTTCGACCGGCTGCTCAACGGTGGTCTCGGCCACGATTCTCCTCAGATTTCTTTACGTCTTTGGGGGTGGCCGGAACTACTGCGCGACCTGGGTGATCTCGAACGGGACCGGCTGCTGAGCGCCGTGCGGGTGCTGGTCGCCCGCGTAGACCTTCAGCTTCGAGAGCATCTGACGGCCCAGGGTGTTCTTGGGGAGCATGCCCTTGACGGCCTTCTCGATGGCCTTCTCGGGGCTCTTGGCGAGCAGCTCGTCGTAACGGACGGAACGCAGACCACCCGGGTAACCGGAGTGGCGGTACGCCATCTTCTGGGTCTTCTTGTTGCCGGAGAGGTGCACCTTCTCCGCGTTGATGATGATGACGAAGTCACCGGTGTCAACGTGGGGGGCGTAGATCGCCTTGTGCTTGCCCCGCAGGAGGGTGGCGGCGGTGGTCGCCAGACGCCCCAGGACGATGTCCTGGGCGTCGATGACGTGCCACTGGCGGGTCACATCGCCGGGCTTGGGGCTGTACGTACGCACTTAGTAGCCTTCGCTTCTTCAGTGGATGGGGTCCAGACACACGGCACCCAGGAAGCGATCATGCAGCTGGGGCTCACAGTGCCGGGGACGCTGCCCGTATGCGAGCCACTGGTAACTGCTCCAGGGAACCTACGCAAGGGCCCTTTCGCGTGAGAACGAGGACGCCAATACGTATCAATGCCCGAGAGTACCCGCGTTGCCCCGTACCGGTCAAAACACGGCTCCGGAGACCGGCACCGGCGTCTCCCCCACCACAGGCGGATTTGCGTTCCCCAGCTTAACGGCCCGCACGCACGCCCACCCGACCGCGCCCGCGAGCACACACAGCGTCACCGCGTCCTTGAAGGCCCGCCGCGTCCCGGGCTCCAGCCACGGCCACGAGAACCCGGGCACCTGCGGCACCAGCGCCACCCAGAACCACGGACCGCGCGCCGCGGCCCCCGGCGTCAGCACCCCCGCGAGGAGCAGCGGGAGCACGACCAACAGATAGTGGTCGTACGACGGCCGGGAGACGAGGAAGGCCGAAAGCATCAGCATGACGGCACATTCCACGACCCTCCCCGGCGCCGCTTCCCCCTCCCCGGCCCGCCCCCACCGCCGCCACGCACACCACAGCCCGGCCAGGGCGGCAGCCCCGGCCAGCAGCGTGGCGCCCGACTCCGGCACCCCGAGCCGCGCGAGCACCGCAGCGGGAGAAGCCTCATAGAGGCGTACGAAGGTGTCCTCGCCGCGCAGCAGGAAGGGCAGCGTCCGCGTGAAGAAACCGGCGGGGTCCGGCATGGCGAGCGCCGCGAGCGCCGACAGCACCGCGGGCACGCCCACCGCGGCCGCGAGCGCCCGCCACCTGCCCGCGAACGCGAAGAGAAGAAGAACGGGCACGAGCAGCGGCTTCACCGCGACGGCCGCCCCGATGACGAGCCCGGCCGCGACCCACCGGCCGCGGCACACGAGGAGCAGCGCGCCCGGCAGCGCGAGCGCGGAGCCGACCGTCCAGTTGCCGAGCTGGACGAGGTGTCCGAAGGGCGCGAACCCGAGCGCGAGCCCGAGCAGCCCGTACCCGGCGAACCGGCTCCGCAGCGGCACCCCGTACACACGCAGCGCACACGCCCACCCCCCGACGAGCCCCGCGGTCACCCCCGCGGGCACCAGGAACCGCGCCACGTCCGCGGGCAGCAGCGCCTGCGGCGCGGCCGCGAGCACGGCGCCGGGGAGATAGAGGAAGTGCCGGTCGGCGTAGGGCGAGCGCCCGTCGAGCCAGGCCTCGGCGGCCCGCACCACGATGGCGTTGTCCATCCCGCCCTGTGGAGTGGCGAGCCCCACCCGGACGACCGCGGCGACGAGCACCACCCCGAGCACCCACCGGACGTACGACTCGGCCGGCCGCACCAGCCACCCACAAACCGCCGAATTGCCGGAATTCATACGCTTCAGGCTAGAGCTCGCACCCCGCACAACCCCCGCTCAACATCCCGGGAAGCCCGTCTAAGATGCGCCCCATGAGCTTTGGGCAAGGGGGACCTCAGTGGGGTCCGGGCGGAACGGGCGGACCCGGCGGCGGACCCACGCCCGACTGGGCGGCGCTCGCCGAAGCGTCCGAGTCGCGCACCCGGCGCCGCAAGTGGCTGCTGATCGGCGGCGGAGTCTTCGCGACGGTCGGCATCGCGGCCGCCGTCGCCATCACCGTCGTCACCGCGAACAGCGACGAACCCTCCGCGTCGAACAAACCGGCCAGTGAGCTGCCGACGGCCGCGGACATCCCCGGCGCGAGCAAGGACGCGGGGCCGTCCTTCGAGGCGACCACGCCGCCGCCCCCGCCGGACCCCAAGGACTTCATCTCCAGCGCCAAAAAGGACAAGGCGCCGCTCACCCCCGAGGGCATGTTCCCCGGCAAGTCCTGGCGGACCGGCGAGCGCCTCTACAAGAAGGGCGCGACCGACAGCACCACCAAGTGCACGTCGGTCGCCCAGTCCGCCCTCGCCTCGGTCCTCGCCAAGAACAACTGCACGCGCCTGATCCGCGCCAGCTACCTGCGGGACGGCGTCGCGGTCACGATCGGCGTCGCCGTCTTCGACACCGCGGCCGACGCGACGAAGGTCAAGGAGCAGGCGGAGAAGGGCCTCGTGAACTCGCTGTCCGGCAAGGGCGTGCCCGCCTTCTGCCGCACGGGCGTGTGCCGCGGCACCTACAACGCCTACGGCCGCTACGCGTACTTCACCACCACCGGCTACACGAGCGGCAAGGACGTGACGACGGGCGACCGGAAGGCGTACGGCGTCGGCGACGACCTCTCACGCTTCGCCTTCCAGCGGATCAACCAGCGGGGCCAGGCCCAGGCTTCGGCCGCCGCCGAAGCCCCTCAGTAGCCGGGCCCGGCGGAACTCAGCAGCACCCGGCCCCGGGCAGCGTCCGCTTGTTGCGCGCCTCCTTGCTGCGCGCGGCGAGCAGGTCGTCGGCGGGGTAGCCGACCTCCTCGAGCGTCAGTCCGTGCGGCCGTACGACGTGCACGGCGGAGTCCCGCACGCCCGCGCGGAGCACCTTCTCGGGCCACTCCACGGGCCGGTGCCCGTCCCCCACGAACAGCATGGCGCCGACCAGCGACCGCACCATGTTGTGGCAGAACGCGTCCGCCCGCACGGTCGCCTCGTAGATCCCGTCGGGCCGCCGCTCCCAGCGCAGTTCCTGGAGCGTGCGGATGGTCGTGGCACCCTCACGCTTCTTGCAGTACGCGGCGAAGTCGTGCTCACCGACGAGCCGCTCGGCGGCGGCGTTCATCGCGTCCAGGTCCAGCGGCCAGTCGTGCCAGAGCACGTGCCCGCGCAGCAGCGGGTCGACGCCGCCGGGGTGGTCGGTCACGCGGTAGGCGTACCGCCGCCACACGGCCGCGAACCGGGCGTTGAACCCGGCGGGCGCCTCGGCGACCTTCCACACCCGCACGTCGTGCGGCAGCCGCCCGGCGAGCCTGCGCAGCAGCTTGTCGCTGTGCTCGGCCCACACGCTCTCCGGCAGGTCGACATGGGCGACCTGCCCCCTGGCGTGCACGCCGCTGTCGGTCCGCCCCGCGACGGTCAGCTCGTACGTCTCCTGCGACCGCGTCACCGTCCGCAGCGCGGCCTCGATCTCCCCCTGGACGGTCCGCTGCCCCTGCTTCTGCTTGGCCCAGCCGGAGAAGTCCCTGCCGTCGTACGAAAGATCCAACCGCACCCGGACGAAACCGGGCTCTACTTCATCGCTCACACCGCAATCCTCTCAGCGCCACGTACATGCGAAAGCGGGCCCGCCCCGAAGGGCGGACCCGCTCACTGCAAGGCAGAGCCTCAGGCGTCCTTGGACTCCTCGGCGGCCTCAACCGGCGCGTCCTCGGCGGGCGCGTCCTTCTTGAGGGTGTCTTCCTTGACGGCACGCTTGGTCGCGGCCTCGGCCTCACCGGTGGCCTCCTGGGCCACGGTCAGGGCCTCCACCAGCTCGATGATCGCCATGGGCGCGTTGTCGCCACGACGGTTACCGATCTTGGTGATGCGGGTGTAGCCACCCGGGCGGTTCTCGTAGCGCGGGCCGATCTCCGTGAAGAGCGTGTGCACGATGCTCTTGTCGGTGATGACGGACAGCACCTGGCGGCGGTTGTGAAGGTCACCCTTCTTCGCCTTGGTGACCAGACGCTCCGCGTACGGACGCAGACGACGGGCCTTCGCCTCGGTGGTGGTGATGCGGCCGTACTCGAAGAGCTGCTTGGCGAGGTTCGCCAGCAGAAGCTTCTCGTGCGCGGCGCTGCCGCCCAGACGGGCGCCCTTGGCAGGCTTCGGCATGGTGTTTCTCCTAGTGATCTGCCCCGGCCGTATCAGGTACCGGGGACAGGGCCCCGAGAGCGGACGCCCTCGGGCAGTTCATCAGTACTGCTCGGTCTCCACGAAGCCCGCGTCGGCGTCGTCGTCCGCGCCGAACGCGTCAGCCGCGGCGGTCGGGTCGAAGCCGGGAGGCGAGTCCTTCAGCGCAAGGCCCATGCCGTTGAGCTTCATCTTGACCTCGTCGATCGACTTCGCACCGAAGTTGCGGATGTCGAGCAGGTCCGCCTCGGAGCGGGCCACGAGCTCACCCACGGAGTGGATGCCCTCGCGCTTGAGGCAGTTGTACGACCGAACGGTGAGCTCGAGCTCCTCGATCGGCAGCGCCAGATCGGCGGCGAGGGCGGCGTCCGTGGGGGACGGGCCCATGTCGATGCCCTCGGCGTCGATGTTCAGCTCGCGGGCGAGACCGAACAGCTCGACCAGGGTCTTACCGGCGGACGCCATGGCGTCACGCGGGCGCATGGCCTGCTTGGTCTCGACGTCGACGATCAGCTTGTCGAAGTCGGTGCGCTGCTCGACACGGGTCGCCTCGACCTTGTACGTGACCTTGAGGACCGGCGAGTAGATGGAGTCGACCGGGATACGGCCGATCTCCTGGCCGACCTGCTTGTTCTGCACCGCGGAGACGTAGCCGCGACCGCGCTCGACGGTCAGCTCCATCTCCAGCTTGCCCTTGCCGTTGAGCGTGGCGAGGACCAGGTCGGGGTTGTGCACCTCGACACCGGCCGGCGGGGCGATGTCAGCGGCGGTCACGAGGCCCGGGCCCTGCTTGCGCAGGTACATCACGACGGGCTCGTCGTGCTCGCTGGACACGACCAGCTGCTTGATGTTGAGGATGAGGTCGGTGACGTCCTCCTTGACACCCGGCACGGTGGTGAACTCGTGCAGGACACCGTCGATGCGGATGCTGGTGACAGCAGCGCCGGGGATCGACGAGAGCAGGGTGCGGCGGAGCGAGTTGCCGAGGGTGTAGCCGAAGCCCGGCTCCAGCGGCTCGATCACGAACCGGGAGCGGAACTCGTCGACGACCTCTTCGGTCAGCGACGGGCGCTGTGCAATAAGCATGAAGGAATCCTTCAGTCAGGGGCACCCACTATTTGATGCCCTGATTCATGACAAGGGTACGGGCGATACGACCCGTAAGAGCCGTACCGCCCGAACCCTCAGATCAAGCAGCGGCCTGCGTCAGACGCGGCGGCGCTTGGGCGGACGGCAGCCGTTGTGCGGCGTGGGCGTCACGTCCTGGATGGAGCCGACCTCGAGACCGGTCGCCTGAAGCGAACGGATGGCCGTCTCGCGACCCGAACCCGGGCCCTTGACGAACACGTCGACCTTGCGCATGCCGTGCTCCTGGGCGCGACGGGCAGCCGACTCGGCAGCCATCTGCGCGGCGAACGGCGTGGACTTGCGCGAGCCCTTGAAGCCGACGTGGCCGGCGGAGGCCCACGAGATCACGTTGCCGGTCGGGTCCGTGATGGACACGATCGTGTTGTTGAACGTGCTCTTGATGTGAGCGTGCCCGTGGGCGACGTTCTTCTTTTCCTTGCGGCGCACCTTCTTGGCAGCGCCCTGACGACCCTTGGGGGGCATCTATAACTCCTACGGGAGGTGGTCGGTCCTGCAGCGTCAGCTGTCGATAGACCGCTGAGCGAGGACTACTTCTTGCCCGGCTTCTTCTTACCGGCGATGGCGCGACGCGGGCCCTTGCGGGTGCGGGCGTTCGTGCTGGTGCGCTGACCGCGGACGGGCAGACCACGACGGTGACGGAGACCCTGGTAGCAACCGATCTCGACCTTGCGGCGGATGTCGGCCTGGATCTCGCGACGGAGGTCACCCTCGGTCTTGATGTTGGCGTCCACGTACTCGCGGATCTTGACGAGGTCTTCCTCGGTCAGGTCGCGAACGCGGGTGTTGCGGTCCACCTCGGTGGCGTCCAGCGTCTGCTGGGCCAGCGTGCGGCCGATGCCGAACACGTAGGTGAGGGCGACCTCAATGCGCTTTTCGCGCGGGAGGTCAACGCCTTCAACGCGTGCCATTCATGGCTCCTGTTGATTCTTCGGAGGTCTTCAGCAGAACCACTCCCAGATGCCGTCCCCTCTTCGAGAAAAGGGTTGGTACATCCTGGGTCCCCGGCCTCCGACCGAGGGTGTCGCCCTCCACCACCAAAGGAACTGAAGAGGGACGGGTCCTGCGTATCTACTTACGTGCGTCGCGCGAAAATCTGCGAACTGCAGTCGTGCGTCAGCCCTGGCGCTGCTTGTGGCGCGGGTTGTCGCAAATGATCATGACCCGGCCGTGACGGCGGATCACCCTGCACTTGTCGCAGATCTTCTTGACGCTCGGCTTGACCTTCATTGGTGAGGTTCTCCGGGTCAGTGCCACCACCCCGCGCGAGCGGGATGCGGGCAAGATCTACTTGTACCGGTAGACGATCCGGCCACGCGTCAGGTCGTACGGAGACAGCTCCACCACGACCCGGTCGTCAGGGAGGATGCGGATGTAGTGCATGCGCATCTTGCCACTGATGTGTGCCAGGACCTGGTGGCCGTTCTGGAGCTCCACCTTGAACATGGCGTTCGGGAGAGACTCGACGACAGTGCCTTCGATCTCGATGGCACCTTGCTTCTTGGCCACGCTTCGCCCTTCGAATCGACTACCTTGATCGACTTCATGCTCCGTATGCAGACACACGGATGCACGAGAGCCGACGCGTCAGTCTACGTCAGAGCACTCGGAAAGACGAATCGAGAAAGTCTGCCCCACGACGAAGATCCTTAAAGCAGGAGGGTCCCCGCCTCAGCCCAGCGGGTCCGGTGCCGTGGTCACGCCGTACTCCGCGAGCTTCGCCTTTCCGCAGTCCGGAGCCGTCAGGACGATCGGGCCCTCCTCCGTCAGCGCGATGGAGTGCTCCCAGTGCGAGGACCAGGTGCCGTCCGTCGTGATGACCGTCCAGTCGTCCTCCAGGACCTCCGTGCGGGGGGTGCCGAGGGAGACCATGGGCTCGATGGCGAGGCAGAAGCCGGGGACCAGCTTGGGGCCCTTGCCACGGCGGCGCTCCACGTAGTTCAGGAGATGCGGGTCCATGTGCATCTCGGTGCCGATGCCGTGGCCGCCGTAGTCCTCGACGATCCCGTACTTGCCGCCGCCCGGCTTCGGCTGCCGGCGGATGTACGTCTCGATGGCGCGGGAGATGTCGACGAGCCGGTTGCCCTGCTTCATGGCCGCGAGACCGGCCCACATCGACTCCTCGGTGACCCGGGAGAGCTCGACCAGCTCCGGAGCGTGACCGGTGCCCACGAACGCCGTGTAGGCCGCGTCGCCGTGCCAGCCGTCGATGATGGCGCCCGCGTCGATGGAGATGATGTCGCCGTCCTTCAGGACGGTCTTGTCGTCGGGGATGCCGTGCACGACGACCTCGTTGACCGAGGTGCAGATCGTGGCGGGGAACCCGCCGTACCCGAGGAAGTTCGACTTCGCCCCGTGCTCGGCGATGACCTTGCGGGCGACCTCGTCCAGATCCTTCGTGGTGGCGCCGGGCACCGCGGCCTCACGGGTCGCGGCGTGGATCGCGGCGACGACAAGGCCCGCCTCACGCATCTTCGCGATCTGCTCGGGGGTCTTGATCTGCACCATGAGGCTTCCGCTCTCCGTCTTCCGTCCGACAACCGACGTATACAACACTACGGCCGCGGTCCCCCTAGGGGCACCGCGGCCGGAAACAGCGTACTGAACTACTTATCGCCCTTGAGGGCTTCCATCGCGCGCGCGGTGACCTCTTCCACCTTGCCGAGCGCCGAGATCGTCACGACCAGACCCTGGGTCCGGTAGTAGTCGATGATCGGCTCGGTCTGCGTGTGGTAGACCTCGAGGCGCTTGCGGACGGTGTCCTCGCTGTCGTCCTCGCGCTGGTAGAGCTCGCCGCCGCAGACGTCACAGACGCCTTCCGCCTTCGGCTTGCTGTACGTCACGTGGAAGACGTGGCTGGAGTCCTTGCGGCAGATCCGCCGCCCCGCGATCCGCTTGACGACCTCGTCCTCGGGGACCTCCAGGTCCAGGACGGCGTCGAGCTTCACGTCGTCGGCCTTGAGCGCCACGTCCAGCGCCTCGGCCTGCGACACGTTGCGCGGGAACCCGTCGAGCAGGAAGCCGTTCACGGCGTCCGGCTTGGCCATGCGGTCCTTCGCCATGCCGATCGTCACCTCGTCCGGCACGAGGTTTCCGGCGTCCATGTACGCCTTCGCCTGCACGCCCAGCTCCGTGCCCTGGCTGATGTTGGCACGGAAGAGGTCGCCGGTGGAGATGTGCGGGATCGACAAGTTCTTGGCCAGGAACGCGGCCTGCGTTCCCTTGCCCGCACCGGGCGGCCCGACGAGGACGATTCGCATCAGCGGAGGAACCCTTCGTAATTGCGCTGCTGGAGCTGGCTCTCGATCTGCTTCACGGTTTCCAGACCCACACCCACGATGATGAGGATGCTCGTCCCGCCGAACGGGAAGTTCTGGTTCGCCTGGAAGCCCACCAACGCCATCGTCGGCACAAGAGCGATCAGACCCAAATACAGCGAACCCGGCCAGGTGATCCGGTTGAGTACGTAACTCAGGTACTCAGCGGTCGGACGGCCAGCCCGGATGCCCGGGATGAAGCCACCATACTTCTTCATGTTGTCGGCGACTTCCTCGGGGTTGAAGGAGATCGCGACGTAGAAGAAGGCGAAGAAGACGATCAGGATGAAGTACGTGGCGATGTAAATCGGATGGTCACCCTTGGTCAGGTTCGCCTCGATCCACGTCTTCCATCCCGAGTTGCCGCCCGCGAACTGAGCGACGAGAGCCGGAATGTAAAGCAGCGAGGAGGCGAAGATCACAGGGATGATGCCCGCCTGATTGACCTTCAGTGGAATGTAGGTCGACGTTCCGCCGTAGGACCGGCGACCGATCATTCGCTTCGCGTACTGGACCGGAATGCGACGCTGCGCCTGCTCGACGAAGACCACCAGGCCGACCATCACGAGACCGACCGCGATGACGGTGCCGAACTCGATCCAGCCGCCCGCCAGGTCGCCCTGCTGCTTGATGGCCCACAGGGCGCTCGGGAAGGTCGCGGCGATCGAGATGAACATCAGGATCGACATGCCGTTGCCGATGCCGCGGTCGGTGATGAGCTCACCGAGCCACATGACACAGGCCGTACCGGCCGTCATCGTGATGACCATCGTGATGGTGACGAAGATCGACTGGTCGGGCACGATCTCGCTGGCCACGGGGCAGCCCTGGAAGAGGGTGCCGGTGCGGGCGGTGGCCACGAGGCCGGTGCCCTGGAGGATCGCGAGCGCGATGGTCAGATAGCGCGTGTACTGCGTGATCTTCGCGGTGCCGGCCTGGCCCTCCTTCTTGAGGGCCTCGAGTCGCGGGATCACCACGGTCAGCAGCTGCAGAATGATGCTCGCCGTGATGTACGGCATGATGCCGAGCGCGAAGATCGTGATCTGCAGCAGCGCGCCACCGCTGAACATGTTGACGAGACCGAACAGACCCTGGTTCGCATTGGCGTTGTCGATGCAGGTCTGGACGTTCCGGTAGTCGACACCGGGAATCGGCACATGCGTACCCACCCGGTAGATCACGATGATGCCGAGTGTGAAGAGCAGCTTCTTGCGCAGGTCGGGCGTCTTGAACGCCCGGGCGAACGCGGTGAGCACGGTGCCTCCTGCGACCCCCGCGCGCGTGCGTCAGAGGTAAGGGTCTGAGGTTCGACGAATACGTATCAGTCAAGAAAACCGTGCGGGCAGACCGCACGGAGCTTAGACAGTGCACGCCACCTTACCGGCGACCGTGCCCCCCTAGGAACGACCAACCGGGGATGCCCCTTTTGTGGGGCATCCCCGGCTGGGAATCGCTCATGTCATCGACACGTCTGGATGAATCAGACGAGCTCGGTGACGGTACCGCCGGCGGCGGTGATCTTCTCCTTGGCGGAGCCGGAGACGGCGTCGACCGTCACCTGCAGCGCCACGGTGACCTCACCCTGGCCGAGCACCTTGACGAGGCTGTTCTTGCGAACCGCACCCTTGGCCACGAGGGCCTCGACGGTGACCTCGCCACCCTCGGGGAACAGCGCGCTCAGCTTGTCGAGGTTCACGACCTGGAACTCGGTCTTGAACGGGTTCTTGAAGCCCTTGAGCTTCGGGAGACGCATGTGGAGGGGCATCTGGCCACCCTCGAAGCGCTCCGGAACCTGGTAACGGGCCTTGGTGCCCTTGGTACCACGACCAGCGGTCTTACCCTTGGACGCCTCACCACGACCCACACGGGTCTTGGCGGTCTTGGCGCCCGGGGCGGGCCGGAGGTTGTGGACCTTCAGCGGGTTCTGCTCCGCCATGTCAGTCGACCTCCTCAACCGTCACGAGGTGGCGGACGGTCTGCACCATGCCGCGGAACTCGGGACGGTCCTCCTTGACGACCTGCGTGTTGATGCCCTTGAGACCAAGGGAGCGCAGGGTGTCGCGGTGGTTCTGCTTGCTGCCGATGTACGACTTCGTCTGCGTGATCTTGAGCTGTGCCATTACGCACCCGCTCCCGCACGCGCACGAAGGAGAGCCGCGGGGGCGACGTCCTCGAGGGGCAGACCACGGCGAGCCGCGATCTCCTCGGGACGCTGCAGGCCCTTGAGGGCCGCCACGGTCGCGTGCACGATGTTGATCGCGTTGTCGGAGCCCAGGGACTTCGACAGGATGTCGTGCACGCCGGCGCACTCGAGCACGGCTCGCACCGGGCCACCGGCGATAACACCGGTACCGGGGGAAGCAGGCTTGAGCAGGACGACGCCCGCGGCCTTCTCGCCCTGGATCGGGTGCGGGATGGTGCCCTGGATACGGGGGACCTTGAAGAAGTGCTTCTTGGCCTCCTCAACACCCTTGGCGATGGCGGCCGGCACCTCCTTGGCCTTGCCGTAACCGACACCCACGGTGCCGTCACCGTCGCCCACTACGACGAGCGCAGTGAAGCTGAAGCGACGACCACCCTTCACAACCTTGGCGACGCGGTTGATCGCGACGACGCGCTCAACGTACGCGGTCTTCTCGGCGGCGGCGTTGCCACCGTCGCGACCCTTCCGGTCCCGCCGCTCGCCGCCACCGGCACCGCCACCGCGGCGCTGGGGTCCAGCCATTGGAATTACCTCTCTCTGTTTCCGCTAGCTACGCAGTGACACAAGTCGCTGCGCGACGGACGACTCAGAACTTGAGTCCGGCTTCGCGGGCGGCGTCCGCCAGGGCGGCGATGCGCCCGGCGTACTGGTTACCACCACGGTCGAACACGACAGTCTCGACACCGGCGGCCTTGGCGCGCTCGGCGACCAGGGCGCCGACCGACTTGGCAGCCGCGGACTTGTCGCCCTCGGCACCGCGGATCGTGGTGTCCAGGGTCGAAGCCGACGCAAGGGTGTGACCCTTGATGTCGTCGATGACCTGGGCCACGATGTGGCGGTTGGAGCGCGTCACGACCAGGCGAGGACGCTCAGCCGTACCCGAGATGTGCTTACGGATGCGGATGTGACGACGCTTGATGGCAGCACGCTTGTAAGCGTCGCCCTTAGCAATCTTGACACCGTATGCCATGGCTTACTTACCCGCCTTTCCGACCTTGCGGCGGATGACTTCGCCTTCGTACTTGACGCCCTTGGCCTTGTACGGGTCGGGCTTGCGCAGCTTGCGGATGTTGGCCGCAACCTCGCCGACCTTCTGCTTGTCGATGCCCTCGACCGAGAACTTGGTCGCCGATTCGACCTTGAAGGAGATGCCCTCGGGCGCCTCGATCAGGATCGGGTGGCTGTAGCCGAGCGAGAACTCCAGGTTGGAGCCCTTCGCCAGGACGCGGTAACCGACACCGCTGATTTCGAGCTTCTTCACGTAACCCGCGGTCACGCCGGTGATCATGTTCGCCACCAGCGTGCGGGACAGGCCGTGGAGGGCCTTGTTCTGACGCTCGTCGTTCGGGCGGGTGACGTTCAGAACGCCGTCCTCACCCTTAGCGATCTCGATCGGCGCGACGATGGTGTGGCTCAGGGAACCCTTGGGGCCCTTGACCGCGACCGTCTGGCCGTCGATGGTGACGTCCACGCCGGCGGGAACCGTGATGGGGAGCTTGCCAATACGCGACATTAGCTATTCCTCCGTTCCCGACTACCAGACGTAGGCGAGGACTTCCCCACCTACGCCCTTCTTGCCTGCCTGCTGGCCGGTCAGGAGACCGTGCGACGTGGAGATGATCGCCACGCCGAGGCCGCCGAGGACCTTCGGCAGGTTGGTGGACTTCGCGTAAACCCGGAGACCGGGCTTGGAGATCCGCTTGATGCCCGCAATGGAGCGCTCACGGTTCGGGCCGAACTTCAGCTCGAGAACGAGGTTCTTGCCAACCTCGGCGTCCTCGACCTTCCAGCCCGTGATGAAGCCCTCCTGCTGGAGGATCTCCGCGATGTGAGACTTGATCTTGCTGTGCGGCATCGCCACGGTGTCGTGGTACGCCGAGTTCGCGTTACGCAGACGAGTCAGCATGTCCGCGATCGGATCAGTCATGGTCATGAATTGGCCTTCGGCCTCTCTCGCCGGGGTTTCCTATCTGCGCCATCCCTCTCCCCACTCAGAGGCGGGACGGGTGCGGCGCGGGGACCTACGGCGTAGTAAGTCGGTCAGGGCGGCAGACGCCCAACCCTCCTAGCCTAAGCCATCTGGAGGAGAACGGCTGCCAACCCTTTACTTACCGAGAGATCCAGGCAGTCCCAAAAAGTGGGGACTACCAGGAGCTCTTGGTCACGCCCGGGAGCTCGCCACGGTGAGCCATCTCACGAAGGCACACGCGGCAGAGGCCGAACTTACGGTAGACGGAGTGCGGACGGCCGCAGCGCTGGCAGCGGGTGTACGCACGCACACCGAACTTGGGCTTACGAGCAGCCTTGGCAATCAGAGCCTTCTTCGCCATCTCGCTTACGCCTCCTTGAACGGGAAGCCGAGGTGACGAAGGAGCGCACGGCCCTCAGCGTCGTTGGTCGCCGTGGTCACCACGGTGATGTCCATACCCCGGACGCGGTCGATCTTGTCCTGGTCGATCTCGTGGAACATGACCTGCTCCGTGAGACCGAAGGTGTAGTTGCCACGGCCGTCGAACTGCTTGGGGGACAGACCACGGAAGTCGCGGATGCGCGGCAGCGCGAGCGACAGGGTGCGGTCCAGGAACTCCCACATGCGGTCGCCACGGAGCGTGACGTGGCAGCCGATCGGCTGACCCTCGCGCAGCTTGAACTGCGCGATGGACTTCCGGGCCTTGGTGATGGCCGGCTTCTGACCCGTGATGATGGTCAGGTCACGGACGGCACCGTCCATGAGCTTCGAGTCACGGGCGGCGTCGCCGACACCCATGTTGACCACGATCTTGACGAGACCCGGGGTCTGCATGACGTTCTCGTACGAGAACTCTTCCTGCAGCTTGCCCGCGATCTCCTCGCGGTACTTCGTCTTCAGACGCGGAGTGGTGGTGGTCGTCATCAGATGTCCTCACCCGTCCGCTTGGCAACGCGGATCTTGTTGCCCTCGTCGTCGAAGCGGTAACCGACGCGCGTGACGACCTTGTTGCCGTCCTTCTCCACGACCAGCTGGACGTTGGAGACGTGGACGGGGGCCTCGGTGGTCACGATGCCGCCGGCCTGCGAGCCGCTGGCGGTCGGGCCGGCCTTCGTGTGCTTCTTGACCCGGTTGACACCCTCGACCAGGACGCGCTCGTCGCGCGGGTAAGCGGCAATGACCTTGCCCTGCTTGCCCTTGTCCTTACCGGTGATGACCTGTACCAGGTCGCCCTTCTTGATCTTCATGCTTACAGCACCTCCGGCGCGAGCGAGATGATCTTCATGAACTTCTTCTCGCGCAGCTCACGGCCGACGGGGCCGAAGATACGGGTGCCGCGAGGGTCGCCGTCGTTCTTCAGAATGACGGCGGCGTTCTCGTCGAAGCGGATGTACGAGCCGTCCGGACGGCGGCGCTCCTTGACGGTGCGAACGATGACCGCCTTGACGACGTCACCCTTCTTCACGTTGCCACCGGGGATCGCGTCCTTCACGGTGGCGACGATGACGTCACCGATGCCCGCGTAGCGGCGACCCGAGCCACCGAGAACACGGATGGTGAGAATTTCCTTCGCACCCGTGTTGTCGGCGACGCGCAGTCGCGACTCCTGCTGGATCACGTCTATCTCCTGTTTGTCTGCCGGTTCCCCCGGGGCAGTTCAGTGAACTGCCCCGGGAGCCTGGCGGAACGAACTCCTAGGGATACCCCTCGGAGAATTACTTGGCCTTCTCGAGGATCTCGACGATGCGCCAGCGCTTGGTGGCGGACAGCGGACGCGTCTCCATCAGGAGGACGCGGTCGCCGACGCCGGCAGCGTTCTGCTCGTCGTGCGCCTTGAGCTTGTTCGTACGGCGGATGACCTTGCCGTACAGCGCGTGGGTCACGCGGTCCTCGACAGCGACGACGACGGTCTTGTCCATCTTGTCGCTGACGACCAGACCCTGACGGGTCTTGCGGAAGCCGCGCGCGGCCTTCGTCTCTTCAGTCACGTTGCTCTCGCTCATCAGGCGCTCTCCACCGTCTCGATGCCCAGCTCGCGCTCACGCATGAGGGTGTAGATCCGCGCGATGTCCTTACGGACGGCCTTCAGCCGACCGTGGTTCTCGAGCTGACCCGTCGCCGCCTGGAAGCGGAGGTTGAACAGCTCTTCCTTGGCCTCGCGAAGCTTGTTGACAAGCTCCTCGTTGCCCAGCTCGCGCAGCTCGGACGCCTTGGTACCGGCCGACATCACGACTCACCTGCCTCGCGCCGGACGATGCGGCACTTCATCGGAAGCTTGTGAGCAGCGCGGGTGAGCGCCTCACGAGCAATCTTCTCGTTCGGGTAGGACAGCTCGAACATCACCCGACCGGGCTTGACGTTCGCGATCCACCACTCGGGAGAACCCTTACCGGAACCCATGCGGGTCTCGGCAGGCTTCTTGGTGAGGGGGCGGTCCGGGTAGATGTTGATCCAGACCTTGCCGCCACGCTTGATGTGGCGGGTCATCGCGATACGAGCCGCCTCGATCTGGCGGTTGGTCACGTACGCCGGAGTGAGGGCCTGAATGCCGTACTCGCCGAACGCAACCTGCGTGCCACCCTTGGACATACCGCTGCGCTTCGGGTGGTGCTGCTTGCGGTGCTTGACCCTACGGGGGATCAGCATTTCGGTCAGGCCTCCGTTCCGGTGCTCTCAGCAGCCGGAGCAGCGGCGGGCGCCTCGGCCTTGGGGGCCTCGGCGGCCGGAGCCGACTGCTGCGGCTTGCGACCGCGACCGCCACGCTCGCCACCGCGGCCACCACGGGCCGGGCGGTCGTTGCCACCACGGGCCGGGCGGTTGCCGGCGCGGGCAGCGGCGTTCTCGGCGCGGACCTCGGCGATGTTCTTGACGTCGCCCTTGTAGATCCAGACCTTCACGCCGATGCGGCCGAAGGTCGTCTTGGCCTCGAAGAAGCCGTAGTCCACGTTGGCGCGGAGCGTGTGCAGGGGCACACGGCCCTCGCGGTAGAACTCCGAGCGCGACATCTCGGCGCCACCGAGGCGGCCACCACACTGGATCTTGATGCCCTTGGCGCCCGCCTTCATCGCCGACTGCATGCTCTTACGCATGGCGCGACGGAAGGAGACGCGGGAGGACAGCTGCTCCGCGACGGCCTGGGCCACGAGCTGAGCGTCGACCTCGGGGTTCTTGACCTCGAGGATGTTCAGCTGGACCTGCTTGCCCGTGAGCTTCTCGAGGTCACCGCGGATGCGGTCGGCCTCGGCGCCACGGCGGCCGATGACGATGCCGGGACGAGCGGTGTGGATGTCCACACGCACGCGGTCACGGGTGCGCTCGATCTCAACCTTCGAGATGCCGGCGCGCTCCATGCCGGACGTCATCATCCGACGGATGGCGACGTCTTCCTTGACGTAGTCCTTGTACAGCTTGTCGGCGTACCAACGCGACTTGAAGTCGGTCGTGACACCGAGCCGGAACCCGTGCGGGTTTACCTTCTGGCCCATTACCGGGTTCCTTCCTTGCTGCTGACGACCACGGTGATGTGGCTGGTCCGCTTACGGATCCGGTAGGCACGGCCCTGAGCACGCGGACGGAACCGCTTCAGGGTCGGGCCCTCATCCACGTACGCCTCGCTGATGACCAGCGAAGAGGCGTCAGAGTGGTCGTAGTTGTGCGCGGCGTTGGCAATGGCGCTGTCCAGCACCTTGCCGACCGGCACGCTCGCGGCCTGCGGGGCGAAACGCAGGACCGCCTGAGCCTCCGTGGCATCCATGCCACGGATGAGGTCCACCACGCGGCGGGCCTTCATGGGCGTGACGCGGATGTACCGCGCCTGGGCCCTGGCTTCCATGGTTGTCCCTTCGGTGTTAGTCATAGTCGTTTCCACCCCGCGCTAGCGGCGCTTCGACTTCCGGTCGTCCTTGACGTGGCCGCGGAAGGTGCGAGTCGGCGAGAACTCGCCGAGCTTGTGGCCGACCATCGACTCGGTGACGAACACCGGGATGTGGGTCTTGCCGTTGTGCACCGCGATCGTGTGACCCAGCATGCTGGGAATGATCATCGAGCGACGGGACCAGGTCTTGATGACGTTCTTGGTGCCGGCTTCGTTCTGAACGTCCACCTTTTTTACGAGGTGGTCGTCGACGAAGGGCCCCTTCTTGAGACTGCGCGGCATCTAAACCCGCTCCTAGCGCTTCTTGTTCGACTTGCGGCGACGGACGATGTACTTGTTGCTCGCCTTGTTGCGATCACGAGTACGACCCTCCTTCTTGCCCCACGGCGAGACCGGGTGACGACCACCGGAGGTCTTGCCTTCGCCACCACCGTGCGGGTGGTCGACCGGGTTCATCACGACACCACGCACGGTCGGGCGGACGCCCTTCCAGCGCATGCGGCCGGCCTTGCCCCAGTTGATGTTCGACTGCTCGGCGTTGCCGACCTCACCGATGGTGGCGCGGCAGCGGACGTCGACCAGGCGGATCTCACCGGACGGCATGCGAAGGTGCGCCATGGCGCCTTCCTTCGCGAGCAGCTGCACGGAGGCACCCGCGGAGCGGGCGAACTTCGCGCCGCCGCCGGGCCGCAGCTCGATGGCGTGGATCGTGGTACCCACGGGGATGTTGCGCAGCGCCATGTTGTTGCCGGGCTTGATGTCGGCGCCAGCGCCGCTCTCAATCCGGTCACCCTGCTGCGTGCCGCGCGGGGCGAGGATGTAGCGCTTCTCGCCGTCCGCGTAGTGCAGCAGCGCGATGCGCGCCGTGCGGTTGGGGTCGTACTCGATGTGCGCGACCTTGGCCGGCACGCCGTCCTTGTCGTGGCGACGGAAGTCGATCACGCGGTAGGCGCGCTTGTGGCCACCACCCTGGTGGCGAACGGTCACACGACCGGAATTGTTACGGCCGCCCTTGCTGTGCAGCGGGCGAACCAGCGACTTCTCCGGCGTGGACCGCGTTACCTCGACGAAGTCGGCTACGGAGGAGCCACGACGGCCCGGCGTAGTCGGCTTGTACTTGCGGATTCCCATTTCTCAGTCCTCGTCCGATATTCGGACCAGGGCGCTCCGTTAGGAGGCCTGGCCGAAGATGTCGATACGGTCGCCCTCAGCAAGGGTCACGATGGCGCGCTTGGTGTCGGCACGCTTGCCGAACCCGGTGCGCGTACGCTTCCGCTTGCCCTGACGGTTGATCGTGTTGACGCCGGTGACCTTGACCGAGAAGACCGCCTCGACGGCCTGCTTGATCTGGGTCTTGTTGGCGCCCGGAGCCACGATGAACGTGTACTTGCCCTCGTCGAGCAGCGCGTACGACTTCTCGGAGACGACCGGCTTGACGAGGACGTCGCGCGGGTCCGAGAAGGACTTGCTCAGCGGGGTGGGCTCAACGGCGATCTTGCCCTCGGTCGCGATGCGCTTCGCCTTGGCGACGCGCGCGGCCTTGGCGGCCTTCGCAGCCTTGGACGCGATGCTCTGGTGACGGATAGCCATCAGGCTTCGCTCCCTTCGGTCTCATCGGCCTTGGTGGGGCCAGACACGAAGGACTCGAAGGCGGCCTTGGTGAAGACCACGTCGTCCGAGACGAGCACGTCGTACGTGTTCAGCTGGCCCGGCTCCAGGATGTGCACCTGGGGCAGGTTGCGGGCGGAGAGCAGCGAAGTCTCGTCCGCACGGTCGATGACCAGGAGCACGTTCTTGCGCTCGCTGACCTTGCCGAGCAGCGTCTTCGCGGCCTTCGTGGAGATGTCGCCCTCGACCACGTTGGTGACAACGTGGATGCGAGCGTTGCGGGCCCGGTCGGTGAGGGCGTGACGCAGAGCGGCAGCCTTCATCTTCTTGGGCGTCCGCTGCGAGTAGTCACGCGGCTGCGGGCCGTGGACGACGCCACCGCCGGCGAACTGCGGCGCACGGGTCGAACCCTGGCGCGCGCGGCCGGTGCCCTTCTGGCGGTACGGCTTCTTGCCGCCACCGCGGACTTCGCCACGGCGCTTGGTCTTGTGCGTGCCCTGACGGGCAGCGGCCAGCTGCGCGACGACGACCTGGTGGATCAGCGGGATGCTGATCTTCTCGACGTCGAAGATCTCCGCGGGGAGCTCGACCGTCCCGGTCTTGTCGCCTGCCGGCGAAAGGATGTCAATGGTGCTCATGGGTTACCTCAGGCCCCCTTGGCCGCAGTACGGACCAGGACGAGGCCGCCGTTCGGACCAGGAACCGCGCCCTTGATGAGCAGCAGGCCCTTCTCCGCGTCAACGGCGTGGACGGTCAGGTTCTGGGTGGTGACCCGCTCGCTGCCCATGCGACCGGCCATGCGCTGGCCCTTGAACACACGGCCAGGCGTGGCGCAGCCACCGATGGAACCGGGCTTGCGGTGCACGCGGTGGGCACCGTGGGAGGCCTTGCCGCCGGCGAAGTTGTGACGCTTCATCACACCGGCGAAGCCCTTGCCCTTGCTCTTGCCGGTGACGTCGACCTTGATACCGGCCTCGAACGTCTCGGCAGTCAGCTCCTGGCCGAGGGTGTACTCGCTGGCACCAGCGGTACGGATCTCGACGAGGTGGCGACGGGGGGTCACGTCGGCCTTGGCGAAGTGGCCCTTGAGGGGCTTGTTCACCTTGCGCGGGTCGATCTCGCCGAAGGCGATCTGGACCGACTCGTAGCCGTCGCTGTCATTCGTACGGACCTGGGTAACGACGCAGGGTCCGGCCTTGACCACGGTCACCGGGACGACACGGTTGTTCTCGTCCCAGACCTGGGTCATGCCGAGCTTCTCGCCCAGGATGCCCTTGATCTGCTTGGTCATCTTCTTCGCGCCCTTCAGAGCTTGATCTCGATGTCAACGCCGGCCGGAAGGTCCAGGCGCATCAGCGAGTCAACGGTCTTGGGCGTCGGGTCGAGGATGTCGATCAGGCGCTTGTGCGTGCGCATCTCGAAGTGCTCGCGCGAGTCCTTGTACTTGTGCGGCGACTTGATGACGCAGTACACGTTCTTCTCAGTGGGCAGCGGCACCGGGCCCGCGACCGACGCACCAGTGCGAGTCACCGTCTCGACGATCTTCTTCGCCGAAGAGTCGATGACCTCGTGGTCGTAGGCCTTGAGCCGGATGCGGATCTTCTGTCCCGCCATGGCTACTTAGTAGTCCTTCGTCTCGAACGCTCTGGCTCCCGGGAGGCCCTTTTTTCTACTTCCTCCGACCCACGCGGTCGGGCGTGTCGCAGTCCCGCTCACACAGTTCTCCCGAAGGAGTTCCCTGCTAAGGGGCTGCGGCCCTTGCTGACCGCCGGTCCGGGGGAAGAAACCCACCGGGCGCCTGGCCGAGGAACCGCACCGCACTTCCCGAAAGATTCCCGTACGTCCGCCCCAGCGCTGCCATCAGGCCCTTGCGGGCCCTTACGGCAGTTAAGGCGACGAGTACTGTGGGACTCGCTTCCGGTCCTCCCGGCGGGAGGCGCGCAGCATCGGCACTCAACCGAGCAACCATGACAGTCTGCCATACGGGGCACGTGTGGTGCCAATCGAGCGCAAGAGAGTACCCGCTGAGTGACGGAGATCAAACCCGGGGTGGAGTCGGCGCGCCGTGCGTACTGTGCCGTGCCGCGCCGTCCCGGCAGGGGATCAGCTCGTGGAGGCGTACGTCACGAAGTCCGCCCACGCGGTGCCGCCCACGGCGAGCCGGGGCCCGCGCGCGTTCTTGGAATCACGGACGTGGACGGCGCCGGGGGTGTGGGCGACCTCGACGCAGTCGCCCTCACTGCCGTTGCTGCTGTAGCTGCTCTTGCGCCATTCCAGCTCGGCGCCGCCTCCAGCGGAGACCATGCGGTTCATCTTTCTCCCAGCAGTTGCTCGATGAAGGCCAGCGACTCTTTCGGGGTGAGAGCCTGGGCCCGGACCATGCCGTACCGCAGTTCCAGGACTCGGAACTGCCTGGGATCGTCGACCGGCCGCCCCGCGGCGACCCCCGGGGAACGGCCCACAGCGGTGCCATCCCCGAACTTCAGCATCGTGATGCTTCCGTCCACTCCAGCGTGCTCCTCCAGGTCGATCGGCATCACCTGAAGGGATACGTTGCGCAACTGCCCGACTTCCAGCAGCCGTTCGAGCTGTCCACGCAGAACCATTCTGCCTCCGAGCGGACGCCGCAGCGCCAATTCCTCCAGCACAAAACTGAGTGCCGGAGCGGGTTCCCTCTCGAAGATCGATTGCCGCGCCAACCGCGCGGACGTCACGCGATCCACCTCGCCGGACGTGTACACAGGCTGCCGCATCTCGAACAGCGCCCGCATGTATTCCTCGCTCTGCAGGACGCCGTGGATGTCATGGGCGCCGTACCACTGAAGGTCAACGGCCCTGGCCTCCAGCCGCGCCAGATCCCGAACCTTCTTCGGGTACCTCGCCTCCGCCACGTCGTCCTTCATCGCCGCGACAGCGCCATCCGCACCCAGGACCTCGTCCGCCTTGTCGAGGTACTCCGGCCGAGGAATCCGCTTGCCGCCCTCAACCTTGTAGACGAGACCCTCCCCGTACCCCATGGCCGCTGCGAACTCGGCGGCTCGCATCCCGGCGGCCTCCCGGCGGACCCGCAACTGCCGCCCGATGAACGCGACGATCGCCGCACCGTGCTCGTCCTCCGGGTCGACCTCCCACCCCGGCTCCTCCGGCTCCCGATCACCCTCCGTCGACCGTTCCATGCGACCGCCTCCCGCCTCGTCGAGCCTCCGCTACGTACGGTCGACGCCGTACCCGCGTGACCTTCCGGACAGGCGGTACACCGCTGGACAAAGCCTGTACAAGGTCACGGTACGCAGCCACCGAGCCACTGCGAGCGTAGAAGTGGAGGCCACTCTGCGTGACGTGATTCGCGGGCTTCAACTCCACCGGAACCTGCTCCCCCGCGCTCCGGTGACACAGGCGCCTCCCCAAGGAACCTGAGAGAGACAAAGAACCCCACCAAGCCCCACCAGGCCCCGGCGCCAGGCCCCGCTCCCCACCCGCAGGGTCCCGCCCCGCCCCGCTCACTCCCCCGGGTGAACATCACCGGCTCGGCTGGCTTTCCGGCCCCCCAATGGCCCTACTCTCAGCCCCAGCAGACGAGAACAACTCCAGACATGCGACGGCCCCCGCCGGGACGGCAATCCCGAGGCGAGGGCCTGACCACCGAGGAAGAGAGAACCTTCCTGATGGATACCCAGAACCCTAGCGCGCCCTCGCGCGCCCGGTCCGCCATTGGCGGCGACAAACCCCCCTCAAGGGCGACCGCGCTCCCCCGGGGCCGAGCACACCCCACCGCTGCCCGGCCGCAGGCCTCCGGCATCGCCCACGAGAACACCCGCCACACCTCCCGCTTCACGGTGATCGGGAACCACCTCACGCAGCACCAGGAGCTCTCCCTCCTGGCGATCGGCCTGGCCTGCCACATTCAGTCGCTGCCGGCTGGAGCCCGCGCGGACATCAAGACCCTCGTGGCCCGCTTCCCCGAGGGGTCGACCCGTATCGCCGCCGCCCTGCGCGAGCTGGAGGCCCACGGCTACCTGCGCCGCGACCGCGAACGCACCCCCGCAGGCCGCATCGTCACCCGCACGACTTCCTGCAACCAGCCGAGCGCACCCCGGCGGCACGCCCCGACGCCGAAGCCCTGCGCCTCCGGGCAGGTCTCATCGGCTGAGCCCCAGTCGGCCGAGCTTCAGCCGGGCGCGGCCCCGCCCGTGCGGGCGCCCCAGAAGCTCCCCCACCCCCTCCCCGCCGTGCCACACCCGGCGTACCCGGCCCCCGCCCTCCTCCAGCAGGCGACCGACCTCCTCATCGCCCTACGCCACCACGACCCCCGCCTGCTCCTCACCACCCAGGACGCGGCCCACCTGGCCCCCGGCGTCGCCGCCTGGCTGGAACGCGACGTGGCCCCCACCGCGGTGCGCCACGCCCTCACCACCGCCCTCCCACCCGAGGGCCCACGCCACCCCGCCGCACTCCTGGCACACCTTCTGACAGCCCTCCTCCCGCCTCCGTTCCCGCACCCCACCCGCCACCCGCTCCAGAACTGCGATACCTGCGACCGCGCCTACCGAGCCCTCGAACCAGGCCACTGCCGCGACTGCCGCGTCCCTCCATACGCCGATTGACCAGGGGAAACACTCGACAATGTTCGCGTCTCCGCACCCCGTGCGCCCCGGCCGACTAACCTGGCCGGGGCACTCCCGGGAGGACACCATGAGCACGCAGGCCGACCACGGACACGAGCTGGTTCCCCGCCCCGAGCAGACCCCGGAGGCGCTACGGGCCGCCCTCGCGGTCGTCGACCCGGCACGCCTGCCGGAAATGCAGCGAACCAAGGACGAAGCCTTCGCCAAGGCTCTCGCATGGCAGTCCCTCAGCCCCGTGCAGGGCTGGGTGCTCAACTGGGCCCGGGACATCGAGATCGCACGCCGCCCCGACCTGTCCACCCGGCACGCCCACGCCACGCGGGAACTCGAGCACGAGGACACTGCCGTCGCCCATGAAGCCCTGCGCGAGCTGAGCGCCGTCCTGGACGAGGCCATGAAGGCAGTACGGACTTGAGCTGGAGCTGGGAGTACGCCTTCGCGGCAGAGGAAGCCGCCCGCACCGCGTCACCAGCCTTTCTCGCCGAAGTCGAGCGCAAGGCCGCGGAGCTGGTCAGGGCGGCCGAGGCACTGTACGTCCACGGCCGCGACCACCAAGACGTCGACCCGAAGGGCGGCGACATCACCGTCCCCGGCGGAATGTTCCGGTACCAGATCGTCGTACGCAGCGAACGCGTCTACGTCGTTCAGCTAACGTATTTGGGCTTTTGAGTCCTGAAGAATTCAGAACGACCGCACAGTGGGGAGCGCCCCAGAACAACAGAAGGGCCCGTACGACCGAAGTCGTACGGGCCCTTCCGTTACTGCGTGTACTGCGATGCGCTCAGTTCAGAGCAACCGGGTTACCCCGATCAACGCGTAAGCGAGACGCTTACTTGTTGATCTTGGTGACCTGGCCGGCGCCGACGGTCCGGCCACCCTCACGGATGGCGAACTTCAGGCCCTCTTCCATCGCGACGGGCTGGATGAGCTCAACGGTCATCTCAGTGTTGTCGCCCGGCATGACCATCTCCGTGCCCTCGGGGAGGGTCACGACGCCGGTCACGTCGGTGGTGCGGAAGTAGAACTGCGGGCGGTAGTTGTTGAAGAACGGGGTGTGGCGGCCACCCTCATCCTTCGACAGGATGTACGCCTGCGCCTCGAACTCGGTGTGCGGCGTGACCGAACCGGGCTTGATGATGACCTGGCCGCGCTCGACGTCCTCGCGCTTGATGCCACGGAGGAGCAGACCGACGTTCTCACCGGCCTGGCCCTCGTCGAGCAGCTTGCGGAACATCTCGATGCCGGTGACCGTGGTGGTGGTCTTCTCGGTCTTGATGCCGATGATGTCGACGGTCTCGTTGACCTTGAGGACACCACGCTCGATACGACCGGTGACGACCGTGCCACGACCGGTGATCGTGAAGACGTCCTCGATCGGCATCAGGAACGGCTTGTCGACATCACGCTCGGGCTCCGGGATGGACTCGTCAACAGCCTTCATCAGGTTGAGGACGGTGTCACCCCACTCCTTGTCGCCCTCGAGCGCCTTGAGAGCCGAGACCTTGACGACCGGCAGGTCGTCGCCCGGGAACTCGTACTCGGAGAGGAGCTCACGGACCTCGAGCTCGACGAGCTCCAGGATCTCCTCGTCGTCCACCATGTCGGCCTTGTTCAGGGCGACAACGATGTACGGAACGCCGACCTGGCGGGCCAGGAGCACGTGCTCCTTGGTCTGCGGCATCGGGCCGTCGGTGGCGGCGACCACGAGGATCGCGCCGTCCATCTGCGCGGCACCCGTGATCATGTTCTTGATGTAGTCCGCGTGACCGGGGCAGTCGACGTGGGCGTAGTGACGCGCCTCGGTCTGGTACTCGACGTGCGCGATCGAGATCGTGATACCGCGCTGGCGCTCCTCGGGAGCCTTGTCGATCTGGTCGAAGGCCGAGGCCTCGTTCAGGTCGGGGTACGCGTCGTGCAGCACCTTGGTAATGGCGGCCGTGAGGGTCGTCTTACCGTGGTCAATGTGACCGATGGTGCCGATGTTGACGTGCGGCTTAGTCCGCTCGAACTTTGCCTTCGCCACTGAATCCTCCTGCGGAGTGGTTCTGTACGCCTTGCTTCATCGGCGCCAGGTGATCTTTGCTGGGAAGCCAGCCGCCGGGGTTCTTGCCTTGCGGGGTCGAACCCCGGCGGATGGTGTCAAGCCTAAAGCGTGAACTCGGGTGAGTTACTCGCCCTTGGCCTTCGCGATGATCTCCTCGGCGACGTTCCGCGGAACCTCGGCGTAGGAGTCGAACTGCATTGAGTAGCTTGCGCGACCCGACGTCTTGCTGCGGAGGTCTCCGACGTAGCCGAACATCTCCGAGAGGGGCACGAGGCCCTTCACGACGCGAGCGCCGCTGCGCTCCTCCATGGCCTGGATCTGGCCACGGCGGGAGTTGATGTCACCGATGACATCGCCCATGTAGTCCTCGGGCGTGGTGACCTCGACGGCCATCATCGGCTCGAGCAGCACGGGGGACGCCTTGCGCGCGGCCTCCTTGAAGGCCTGCGAACCGGCGATCTTGAAGGCGAGCTCCGAGGAGTCGACCTCGTGGTAGGCACCGTCGAGAAGCGTGACGCGGACGCCCGTCATCTCGTAGCCCGCGAGGATGCCGAACTGCATGGCTTCCTGCGCACCGGCGTCCACCGACGGGATGTACTCCCGCGGGATGCGGCCACCGGTGACCTTGTTCACGAACTCGTACGACGCGTCGCCGTCCGTGATCGGCTCGATCGCGATCTGCACCTTGGCGAACTGACCGGTACCACCGGTCTGCTTCTTGTGGGTGTAGTCCACGCGCTCGACGACCTTGCGGATCGTCTCGCGGTAAGCGACCTGCGGCTTGCCGACGTTCGCCTCGACGCGGAACTCGCGCTTCATGCGGTCGACGAGCACCTCGAGGTGAAGCTCGCCCATACCACCGATGATGGTCTGGCCGGTCTCCTCGTCCGAGTGGACCTGGAAGGAGGGGTCCTCCTCCGAGAGACGCTGGATGGCTACACCCAGCTTCTCCTGGTCACCCTTGGACTTCGGCTCGATGGCGACCTGGATGACCGGCGCCGGGAAGTCCATGGACTCCAGGATCACCGGCTGCTTGTCGTCACAGAGCGTCTCACCCGTGGTGGTCTGCTTCAGGCCCATGACGGCGACGATGTCACCGGCGCCCACCGACGCGATCTCCTCACGCTTGTTCGCGTGCATGCGGTAGATCTTGCCGATGCGCTCCTTCTTGCCCTTGACGGAGTTCAGCACCGCGGTGCCGGCCTCCAGGCGACCGGAGTAGATCCGGACGAAGGTGAGCTTACCGAGGTGCGGGTCGCTCGCGATCTTGAACGCGAGGGCCGACAGCGGCTCGTCGTCGGACGGCTTGCGCTTGACGACCGTCTCCGCGTCCTTGACGTCGTGGCCTTCGATGGCCTCGACGTCCAGGGGCGACGGCAGGTAGCGCACAACCGCGTCGAGCAGGGGCTGGACGCCCTTGTTCTTGAACGCGGTGCCACAGAACACGGGGGTGACGGTGGTGTCGCCGCCCTTGCCGGAGGCGATGGTGATGCGACGGATCGCCGCGTACAGCTGCTCCTCGGTGGGCTCCTGGCCCTCGAGGTACAGCTCCATCATCTGCTCGTCGTTCTCGGCGACAGCCTCGAGGAGCTTGCCGCGGTACTCGTCGGCAGCCTCGGTGTGCGTGTCGGGGATGTCGACGATGTCGTAGGCCTCGCCCATCTTGGTCTCGGCGGACCAGACGAAGGCCTTCATCGTGACGAGGTCGACGACGCCCTTGAAGTCAGCCTCTGCGCCGATGGGCAGCTGCATGACGATCGGGGTCGCACCGAGGCGGTCGACGATCATGTCGACACAGCGGTGGAACTCGGCACCGGTGCGGTCGAGCTTGTTGACGAAGCAGATGCGCGGGACGCCGTAGCGGTCCGCCTGACGCCACACGGTCTCGGACTGGGGCTCAACACCGGCAACGCCGTCGAACACCGTCACGGCACCGTCGAGCACGCGGAGCGAACGCTCCACCTCGACGGTGAAGTCGACGTGGCCCGGGGTGTCGATGATGTTGATCGTGTGATCGACGTCGTTCAGCGGCCAGTGACAGGTGGTGGCAGCAGAGGTGATCGTGATGCCACGCTCCTGCTCCTGCTCCATCCAGTCCATCGTGGCGGCGCCGTCGTGGACCTCACCGATCTTGTACGACACACCGGTGTAGAACAGGATCCGCTCGGTGGTCGTCGTCTTGCCCGCGTCGATGTGGGCCATGATGCCGATGTTGCGCACCTTGGCCAGGTCAAGTGAAGTGGTAGCCATGTCGGCTCAGTCTTCTCTCGGTCTCGATGGGGGTAGCGACTACCAGCGGTAGTGCGCGAAGGCCTTGTTGGACTCGGCCATCTTGTGGGTGTCCTCGCGCTTCTTCACAGCGGCACCGAGGCCGTTGGAGGCGTCGAGGAGCTCGTTGAGCAGACGCTCGGTCATGGTCTTCTCGCGACGGGCGCGGGAGTAACCGACGAGCCAGCGCAGGGCGAGCGTGTTCGCACGGCCCGGCTTGACCTCGATCGGGACCTGGTAGGTCGCGCCACCGACACGGCGGGACTTGACCTCGAGGGTCGGCTTGATGTTCTCGAGCGCGCGCTTCAGCGTGATGACCGGGTCGTTACCGGTCTTCTCGCGCAGGCCCTCCATGGCGCCGTACACGATGCGCTCGGCGGTGGAGCGCTTGCCGTTCAGCAGCACCTTGTTGATGAGGGAGGTCACCAGAGGAGAACCGTAGACCGGGTCGATGATGACCGGGCGCTTCGGGGCGGGGCCCTTACGAGGCATTCTTACTTCTCCTTCTTGGCGCCGTAGCGGCTGCGGGCCTGCTTGCGGTTCTTGACACCCTGGGTGTCGAGGGAACCGCGGATGATCTTGTAACGAACACCAGGCAGGTCCTTCACACGGCCACCACGCACGAGCACGATGGAGTGCTCCTGCAGGTTGTGTCCCTCACCCGGAATGTAGGCCGTGACCTCGATCCCGGAGGTCAGACGCACACGCGCGACCTTACGGAGGGCCGAGTTCGGCTTCTTCGGGGTGGTCGTGAACACACGCGTGCAGACGCCACGGCGCTGGGGCGAACCCTCGAGTGCGGGCGTCTTGTTCTTCTCGACCTTGTCCTGCCGGCCCTTACGGACCAGCTGCTGGATCGTAGGCACTACTTCTCCGGTTTCTGTGTGCCGAATAGGTAAAGCTAACCTGGAACGTCGCCGACCCACGCGGTCGGGTGTGTCGAATGCTGCAAACTCCCGCCGCAAGGCGGAAAGGAGCGCAGATCACGGTGGCCGTTCTCGGACTCACGCAGCGGTTGATGACACGCGCGCGAGCCCAGGCACACCCCAGGCACAAGGTCTGAGCGTACCTACCTCATCGAGTTCGGTCAAAACAAATGCGATGGGGGGCGACACGCCGGGCTTTTCGATTCCCGCGCGACGGCCTCCGGCCACCCCGGCCGACCGCCTCCGGCCAGCACTACCGACTGCCTCCGGCCACCGCGGCTGATTGTCGCCGGTCCCCTGACCGGCCACCTCGGATACGTTGACTGGTCGCGAGATCAGCGGCATCGGCGCAGGTGGACACGGGGGCGGCAGGATGACCGGGGGGCTGGGGCACGCGGGGAGCGACGACGGCCTCGATGACCGGGTGCCGTTCCTCGCCCGGCTGGAGCGGGACGACCGGACCGCGCTGCTCGCCATCGGCCGTCCCCTGCACTATCCCGCCCGCGAGGCCATGATGCGCCAGGACGAGCCCTCCACGCACGTCCTGCTGCTCCTCCAGGGCTGGACCAAGGTCACCGCCACCGCCGCCAACGGCTACGAAGCGCTCCTCGCCCTGCGCGGCCCCGGCGACATCATCGGCGAGGGCGCGGCCCTCAGCGGCCGCGGCCGCGCCGCCACCGTGACCGCCCTGGAGCAGGTCGAAGCGGTCGCCATCGAGCAGAGCCGCTTCACCGGGTTCCTCGCGGGAAGCCCCGAGGTCGCCCTGAAGCTCCTGGGACTCGCCACCGACCGGCAGCGCTCGACCGACCGCCGCCGCCTCGAGTGGGCCGCCCTCGCGGTCCGCGAACGGCTCGCCGTCCTGCTCCTCGACCTCATGCGGACCCACGGCACGCGGACGGACGAGGGCATCGCCCTGACCATCCCCCTCAGCCAGCAGGAGTTCGCGGGCTCCGTCGGCGCCTCCCGCGAGGCGGTGGCCCGGCTCCTGAAGGAGCTGCGGACCCGGCAGATCGTCGTCACGAGCCGCCGCAGGATCGTCGTGGTCCGGCCGGACGTGCTGCGCCGCATCGCGCGCTCCGAACAGCCGGACCTCTGACGCCTCACGGTGTGCCGCGCCCAGGACCCTTCGGTGCACACGGTCAAAGAGACAGGGCCCTGTCTGTGCACACGGTCACAGTTCGAGTGCGTCGTCTGCCCTCACGGCCCGTGGCCCGTCGTCGCCAAGCTGCTGCCTGGCACGACTCCCCACTTGAGAGGTGGCCATGACCGACCCCGTGAGCCGGACGATCCTTCTCCTCGACATCGAGAAGTTCAGCGACCGAGACAACGTCGAACAGGCGTACCTGCGGCGCATGCTCTACGCCATCACCGACCGTGTCCTGGAGAGCTGCGGAATCGACGCGACCCGTCGGCTGCGTGCCGACCGCGGCGACTCCGTGATGGAGCTGATCGACGCAGGCGCCTCGGTGACGGCGCTGCTGCGGGCCCTGCTCGCCGAGACGCCGACGGAGCTGCGGGCCGTGAACCGGATGGCTTCGCAGTCCGCGCAGATCAGGCTGCGGGCCGTACTCGCCACGGGCTACGTCGCCGTCGACGAGCTCGACGGCTGGGTGGGGGCCGACCTCAACCACGCCTGCCGACTGCTCGACGCCGACGTACTGCGCGGGGCGCTGCGCGAGCGCCCGGACGACTTCGCGCTCTGCGTCTCGGAGAGCGTGCACCACGGCATCGTCCAGCACGACTACCGGGGCATCCCCAAGGACGCGTTCCACCCCGTCACCGTGGAGAGCAAGAACGGGCGGCTGAGGGCCTGGCTGCACGGGCCGGTGCCGCGGGGCGTGCGGAGCCCGGACCCGGCCCCCGCGGCGCAGGTGGACGGCGCGGCGTCCGCCCCCGCACCACAGGCCCGGGCCACCCCGCCCGCCCCCGTCGACCTGGGCAACGCCTCCTTCGGCGGCAGCTATGTAGCCGGTGATCAGCACGGCGTGTCCGGCAACGGCACCGTCTACGGGGACGTACACCTCGGAGGCGGCGGCGCACCCGGGACCGGTGACCGGGAATGAACGCGGGCGAACCGGGACCCCGGCAGCAGGCGGGCAGCGACAGGGACGCCCCCGAGAACCCCCAGCAGACAGACCCCGAGTCGGCCGAGGCCGAGGACCAGCAGGACGGGCGGGACCAGCCGCAGGACGCGTGGTCCGCCCGCCGGGACCTGGTCGACCACAGCCCCAAGGCGATGGGCGTCGGCGACAACGCCCGCTTCGGCGGCAGCCTGGTCGCGGGTGACCAGCACGGCGTGAGCGGCGGCCTGGTCGCGGGCGACGTGATCATGGGCAGCAAGACGGAGATCTTCCACTTCGGTGTCTCCGCCACGCGACACGGCTCCGGCGAGGTCCCACCGGCGACACTGGACCGCCTCGCCCCGTACTTCGTCACCGACGAGCCCACGTTCGAGGCCCTGTTGGAGCGGCTGCGCAGGGAGCGGGTCATCGTGCTCTCGGGCCCGCACTTCAGCGGCCGCCGTACCGCCGCGCTGATGCTGCTCCACCGCCTGGGCGCCTCCCCCGTCCGCTCCCTCGTACGCGACACCACACCGGCGCAACTCGTCCAGCAGCTCAGCGACGACCAGCAGCCCGCCAAGGGGTATGTGCTCTGCGACCTGACCACCCGCCGCGACCAGCCGCTCAGGGAGCCGCACCTCCTCGCCGCCCGCGGCCGACTCGAACACGACGACGCGTACTTGGTGATCACGGTCGGCCCCCTGGCCGCCCTGGAGGACATCGCCGCCGTCGAGTGGAGACCGCCGAGCCCCGGCGACGTACTGACGCGCCACCTGCGTCAACTGACCGACGGCGCGGCCGCGGACCGTCTCCTCGCGCTGCCCGCCGTCTCGACGTTCCTGGCACGCGGCCACCAGCTGCGCGAGGTCGCCGCCTTCGCCAAGCACCTCAAGCGGTACGCCGACGGCGAGGTCACCGAGGAGACGGTCGGCACGTTCTCGCTGTACACCCTGGAGACCCAGGTCCAGGAGTGGTTCGACGAGAACGAGGAACTCATCCCGCTGCGGGACAAGGCGTTCCTCATCGCGCTGGCCGCCTTCGACGGAGGCCCCTACGCGCTCACGGCGGAACTGAGCGACCTGCTGTACGCCTTCCTCCAGAAGACCGCGAACTCCGCCCTGCAGCCCGAGGTCCCCGTCTTCGGCACCCACATCGGCAAGCGCCTCCAGCTCGCCCGCGCCCGGTGGTACCCGGAGGAGGAGAACACGGAGTGGGGGCCGGTCACCCAGTCCAAGGCCGCGTTCCTCGACGACCGGGTCTCGCTGGTGCTGCTGCGCGAGGTGTGGACCGGGCATCCGTCGGCCAGGCCAGCCCTCGTCCACTGGCTCCAGCGGCTCGCCGGTGACGGAAGGCCACTCGTGCGCACCCGCGCGGCGTCGACCGTCGCCGTCCTGGCGTACGCGGACCTGCCCTCCACCATGGCCCTGATCATCGAACCGTGGGCCACGTCCCGCCTGTTCAGGCACCGTCTCGTCGCGGTCAACTCCCTGACGCTCGCGCACCTCCTGGAAGCGCCCAACATCCCGACCGTCCTCGACTCCTGGTGCGAGAGCGAGGACCAGGCGATGCGATGGGTGGCCATCCGCGCCTACGGCCTGATCGGCGCCGAGCGCCCTGACCAGACCCTCGCCGCGCTCCGGAGCGCCGTACGCAAGGAGTACGCGGCCCTCGACGAGGACGACGACGAGCAGGTCCCCGACGAGCACATGGTGCGCCAGCTCGCCCAGTCCGTGGAGCTGCTGCTGCTCTCCCCGGCCGGCGAGCGGGTCCTCGCCGAACTGCTGCGCCGACTCGACCAGGACCGGCCCGTGCACGACCTCGCCCTGCGCGGCTTCCTCAGCGCGTGCGCGCGCCGGGACGAGGACGCGCGGTACGGACGTCCGCTGGTCCTCGCCTGGTACGCGACGTCAGCGGCCGACGGAGGCGGCGCGGCCGGCGACATCGCGCGGCTCTGGCGCTCGGCACTCGACGACCGCGGGCACACGAGGGCCGCGCTGGAGGAGCTGGGCGCCTGGGTCCGCGCCGCCGACCACGACCCGTCGACCGAGCTCGCGCTGACCGGCCTGCTCCCGGCCCTGGTCACCACCGCCTCCGAGCACCAGCGCCTCAGCCACCTCCTGCGCACCCTGCACGGCGAGGACGGCGCTCCCCCGCCCGCCGTCGCCGCCCGGCTGCTGGCCGTACTGCCGCACCGCCGCTGACACCACCCCGCACCGCCACACCACCCGCACGCCCCTTCGAGGAGGCACGCGCCATGCCCGACTTCCGCCCACCGCCGGACTGGCGGCAACCGGCCCACCGGCACACCCCGCTGATCGACCCCGTCATCACCGTGCGGCAGCTCTCCCGGTTCGGGTTCGCCCGCAGAGCGCTGACCCGCATCGACCACGCCCTGGTCTTCTCGACCGCCAGAGGCGGATACGACGCCTATCTGCCGCCCCTGCGCCCGAGCCGCCGCGAGGTGGCGGCGAAACGCTGCACAGCGGTGTACGAGGTGGACATGGGCGTCCATCCGTACCGGGCCGAGATCCCCCTGCCCAGCGACGACGACGCCTTCGAGTTCATCGCCACCGTCGACCTGTCGTGGCGGGTCGCCGACCCCGTCGCCTTCGTCGGAAGCGGCCACCGGAACGTACCGGCCCTGCTGCTCGACGAGCTGCGGCGGGCCGCACGCCCCCTCACGCGCCGGTTCGCCGTCCACGACAGCGCGAGCGCCGAGCACGAGGTGCTGCACGTACTCTCCGGCCGGATACCGCCCGGCAGGACCGCGGGCCTGAACGTGACCTGGACGCTGCGGCTCCGCCGCGACCAGCAGGACATCGACCACCGGCGGCGCCTCCAGTCCATCGACCACCACGCCGCCGAACAGCTGCGCACGGAGCAGCTGGCGGCGGAACTCCGCAAGCTGGAGGCCGAGAAGATCGAGTTCTACCAGCGTTACCTCGAACAGGGCGGTGTGGTGGCCTGGGCCATGCACCTCGCGGGGAACCCGCAGGATTCACGGCTCGTCGTCGACCGCATGCGCGAGGACCGGCTCCGGCTGGTGCTCGCCGAGGTGGAGCTGGCGCGGGAACTCCTCAGCGGCGACAGCGCGGAGGACTACGAACTGGAGGGGCCCAAGCGGCGGGCCCTGGACTTCATGTACGAGATCTTCAACCAGCACGTCGAGGGACTCACCCGGGAGCAGTCCACGCCGGAGCCGCCCCCGGTACCCGCGCCCCGGGAAGTCGGCGACGAGCGAGCGGACCTCACCCCGTGACCGCCACGAACGCACCACCACCGCCTCCCGTCGCCGAGCCGGGAGCAGGGGCCGCCGAACGCCTCCTCGCCGACCAGCGCGCCGAGATCGCCCGCGCCGACTCCAAGGCAGCGGTCCTCGCGGCAGCGCTCGGAGTGGCGGCGGGAGGCTTCGGCGGCCTGCTGGCCCGGCACGAGTGCAGCCCGGACGCACTCTCCGTCCCGGGCAGCTCGGCGTGGTGGTCCGGAGTCCTCGCGCTCGCCGTGGCGCTCCTGGCCATGCTCATGGCCGTACTGCCGCGGTACGGCGCCGGCACCAGCTGGGTGCCCGGCGCTCCGCTGTCCTACTTCGGCGACGTCCGGCGAGCGGCACACAGCGGCCACCTGGCGCAGGCCCTGGCCGAGACCGAACGAGCGCCCCTGCCCGCCACGCTCACGGCACTGTCCGAAACCAGCCGCATCGCCCTGCGCAAGCACCAGTGGATACGCGTAGGCCTGCTCGCCTTCGCCACGAGCCTGGTGCTGCTCCCCGGCGCCCTGCTCATCGGCTGACGTCCCGCCCATCGCCTGACGTCCCACCCATCGCCCGACATCCGTGCCTGGAGGCTGACCATGGACCGCCCGACCGATCCCCCGCACCCCGACCCACCTGACGACGACCTCGACTACCGCCACCGGAGCGGCCGCGTCCACTACTCCGCTCACCAGCGCGGAGTCGACGCGACGGCCCTCGGCCAGCTGATTCTTCTCCTGCCCGGCACGCTCATGAGCCTGCTGGTGCTCCTGCTGCTGTCCGGCGGGCTCGACGCCTGGCTGGGGGTTCCGCTCTGGATACCGCCCGTGGTCTGGCTGGCGTCCGGAGCCCTGCTCTTCCACCGTCCGACCGAGGACCTCCTCGCCCGCCATCTCCTCCGGCTGCACCGCCCCATGCCCGACGAGTACGCGCGCCTCGCCCCCGTCTGGCGCGAAGTGACCGCCCGCGCGGGCGTCGACGGCCGGACGTACGAGCTATGGGTCGAGGACAGCGACCACCTGAACGCGTACGCCGCCGCCGGCCACATCGTCGGCGTCACCCGCTTCGCCCTGGACCACCTGCCCAGCTCCCAGCTCGCCGCGGTCCTCGCGCACGAGCTGGGGCACCACACCGGGGGGCACGTCTGGACGTCGCTGCTCGGCTGTTGGTACGCGCTTCCGGGCCGGGCGGCCTGGTACGCCATACGCCTGGCCGTCAGCTTCGCCATGGCCGTCACCCGATCCTTCTCCTGGGCGGCCACCGCGGCGCTGGTCCTCGTGATCGCCGCCCTCACGTACTCCACGCTCACCCTCCTCTACGGCCTGCCCCTCGTCCTGCTCGTCACGCCGTACCTCATCGCGGCCGTGGGGCGCCGGGCCGAGCTGCGCGCGGACCGGCATGCCGCCGCACTGGGGTTCGGCCCGACCCTCGCGCAGGTACTCGTGGCCATGCACGCGGCCGAGACCGCGTCCGGGCGCCCGTCCCTGGCGGCCGCCGGGGCGAGCCCCCACGCACCGGGGCTGCTGGCCCGGCTCCTCTCCACGCACCCCGACTACCCGACCAGGCTGCACCGCCTGAAGCCCTACCTGGAGCCGACCCGGTAGCGGAAACGCCGAAGGGCGCCCACCCCCCGAAGGAGGCGAGCGCCCTTCAACTCAACTCAGCTCACTGGTTGTACGGACCGTAGTCGTAGTCCTCCAGCGGAACGGCCTGGCCGGAGCCCGTGCCGAACGGCGAGTAGTCGATGTCGTCGTAGCCGACGGCCGAGTACATCGCGGCCTTGGCCTCTTCGGTCGGCTCGACCCGGATGTTGCGGTAGCGGGAGAGACCCGTACCGGCCGGGATGAGCTTACCGATGATGACGTTCTCCTTGAGGCCGATGAGGCTGTCGGACTTGGCGTTGATCGCCGCATCCGTCAGGACTCGGGTCGTCTCCTGGAAGGAGGCGGCCGACAGCCAGGATTCCGTCGCCAGCGAGGCCTTGGTGATACCCATCAGCTGCGGACGGCCGGAGGCCGGGTGGCCGCCTTCCGTGACCACACGACGGTTCTCGGTCTCGAACTTCGAGCGCTCGACGAGCTCGCCCGGCAGCAGCTCCGCGTCGCCGGACTCGATGATCGTCACGCGGCGCAGCATCTGCCGGATGATGATCTCGATGTGCTTGTCGTGGATCGACACGCCCTGGCTGTTGTAGACCTTCTGGACTTCGCCGACCAGGTGGACCTGGACCGCGCGCTGACCGAGGATCCGCAGCACGTCGTGCGGGTTGGTGGCACCGAAGGTGAGCTTCTGGCCCACCTCGACGTGGTCACCCTCACGCACGAGGACCTTGGCACGCTTCGAGATCGGGAACGGCGTCTCGTCGCTGCCGTCGTCCGGAGTGACGACGATCTTCTTGGTCTTCTCGGTCTCCTCGATACGGATGCGGCCTGCCGCCTCCGAGATCGGGGCGACACCCTTGGGCGTACGAGCCTCGAAGAGCTCGACGACACGGGGCAGACCCTGGGTGATGTCGTCACCGGCCACACCACCGGTGTGGAAGGTACGCATCGTCAGCTGCGTGCCGGGCTCACCGATGGACTGGGCGGCGATGATGCCGACCGCCTCACCGATGTCGACCAGCTTGCCGGTGGCGAGCGAACGGCCGTAGCAGAAGGCACAGGTGCCGACCGCGGACTCACAAGTCAGGACCGAGCGGGTCTTGACCTCCTCGACGCCGTTGGCGACCAGGGCGTCGATGAGGACGTCACCGAGGTCGACGTTGGCCGGCGCGATGACCTTGCCGTCGATGACGACGTCCTCGGCCAGCATGCGGGCGTAGACCGAGGTCTCGACGTTCTCCGTCTTGCGGAGCACACCGTCCTCGCCCTTGACCGCGATCTTGAGCTTCAGACCGCGCTCGGTGCCACAGTCCTCCTCGCGAATGATGACGTCCTGCGAGACGTCGACCAGACGACGGGTGAGGTAACCGGAGTCGGCGGTACGGAGAGCCGTGTCCGCCAGACCCTTACGGGCACCGTGGGTGGAGATGAAGTACTCGAGAACGGTCAGGCCCTCACGGAACGAGGCCTTGATCGGACGCGGGATCGTCTCGTTCTTCGCGTTCGACACCAGACCACGCATACCGGCGATCTGACGCATCTGCATCATGTTTCCTCGGGCACCCGAGTCAACCATCATGAAGATGGGGTTCGTCTTCGGGAAGTTCGCGTTCATCGCCTCGGCAACCTCGTTGGTCGCCTTGGTCCAGATCGCGATGAGCTCCTGCGTGCGCTCGTCCTTGGTGATCAGACCGCGCTCGTACTGCTTCTGGACCTTCTCGTCCTGGGCCTCGTAGCCCGCGACGATCTCCTTCTTGGCCTCGGGGACCACGACGTCGGAGATGGCCACGGTGACGCCGGAACGGGTCGCCCAGTAGAAGCCCGCCGCCTTCAGGTTGTCGAGCGTCGCCGCCACGATGACCTTGGGGTAGCGCTCGGCGAGGTCGTTGACGATCTCGGAGAGCTGCTTCTTGCCGACCGAGTAGTCGACGAAGGGGTAGTCCTCGGGCAGCAGCTCGTTGAAGAGCGCACGGCCAAGGGACGTACGCAGCCGGAAGCTGTCGCCCTGCTGGTACGGCCGCTCCTCGATGCCCTCGTCCCCGGCCTCGGAGACCGGCGGGGTCCAGCCGCGCGGCGGGATGGTGCCCACCGGGAAGCGGATGTCGACGGTCGACTGGAGCGCGAGCTCACCGGCGTCGAACGCCATGATCGCCTCGGCCGTGGAGCCGAACGCGCGGCCCTCGCCCTTGGTGTCACGGAGCTCACCGTCGGTGGTCAGGAAGAACAGACCGAGGACCATGTCCTGGGTCGGCATCGTGACCGGACGGCCGTCGGCCGGCTTGAGGATGTTGTTCGAGGACAGCATCAGGATGCGGGCCTCGGCCTGCGCCTCCGCGGAGAGCGGCAGGTGCACGGCCATCTGGTCACCGTCGAAGTCCGCGTTGAACGCGGTGCAGACGAGCGGGTGGATCTGGATGGCCTTGCCCTCGACCAGCTGCGGCTCGAAGGCCTGGATGCCGAGGCGGTGCAGCGTGGGCGCACGGTTCAGCAGAACCGGGTGCTCGGCGATGACCTCTTCGAGGACGTCGTACACGACCGTGCGGCCGCGCTCGACCATCCGCTTGGCGCTCTTGATGTTCTGCGCGTGGTTCAGGTCGACCAGGCGCTTCATCACGAACGGCTTGAAGAGCTCCAGCGCCATGGCCTTCGGCAGACCACACTGGTGCAGCTTCAGCTGCGGACCGACGACGATCACGGAACGCGCGGAGTAGTCCACACGCTTACCGAGCAGGTTCTGACGGAAACGACCCTGCTTGCCCTTGAGCATGTCGCTCAGGGACTTCAGCGGGCGGTTACCGGGACCGGTGACCGGGCGACCACGACGACCGTTGTCGAAGAGGGCGTCCACGGCCTCCTGGAGCATGCGCTTCTCGTTGTTCACGATGATCTCGGGCGCACCGAGGTCGAGAAGGCGCTTCAGGCGGTTGTTGCGGTTGATCACGCGGCGGTACAGGTCGTTCAGGTCGGAGGTCGCGAAGCGGCCACCGTCCAGCTGCACCATCGGACGCAGGTCCGGCGGGATGACCGGCACGCAGTCCAGAACCATGCCCTTGGGGCTGTTGCTGGTCTGCAGGAACGCGGAGACGACCTTGAGGCGCTTGAGCGCACGGGTCTTCTTCTGGCCCTTGCCGGTACGGATGATCTCGCGGAGGCGCTCGGCCTCCTCGTCGAGGTCGAAGGACTCCAGGCGCTTCTGCAGCGCCGCGGCACCCATCGAACCGTCGAAGTACGTGCCGAAGCGGTCACGCAGCTCGCGGTAGAGCAGCTCGTCGCCCTCGAGGTCCTGGACCTTGAGGTTCTTGAAGCGGTTCCACACCTCGTCGAGACGGTCGATCTCGCGCTGCGCACGGTCGCGCAGCTGCTTCATCTCGCGCTCGGCACCTTCGCGCACCTTGCGGCGCACGTCGGCCTTGGCGCCCTCGGCCTCGAGCTCGGCCAGGTCGGTCTCGAGCTTCTTGGCGCGGGCCTCCAGGTCGGAGTCGCGACGGTTCTCGATCTGCTGACGCTCGACGGAGACGTGCGCCTCCAGGGACGGCAGGTCGCGGGTACGACGCTCCTCGTCCACGAACGTGATCATGTACGCCGCGAAGTAGATGACCTTCTCGAGGTCCTTCGGGGCGAGGTCGAGGAGGTAGCCGAGGCGCGACGGGACGCCCTTGAAGTACCAGATGTGCGTGACGGGAGCGGCAAGCTCGATGTGGCCCATCCGCTCACGGCGCACCTTGGCGCGCGTGACCTCTACGCCACAGCGCTCACAGATGATGCCCTTGAAGCGGACACGCTTGTACTTGCCGCAGTAGCACTCCCAGTCCCGGGTCGGACCGAAGATCTTCTCGCAGAAGAGTCCGTCCTTTTCGGGCTTGAGCGTGCGGTAGTTGATGGTCTCCGGCTTCTTGACCTCGCCGTGGGACCACTGTCGGATGTCGTCCGCGGTGGCAAGGCCGATCCGCAGCTCGTCGAAGAAGTTGACGTCGAGCACTTTGTCGTCAATCCCTCTTTCGGGGTCGAGTCTCAATCATGGTCTGAACGGGTCCGGGGAGAGCCGGCCGGATACGCGATCCGGCCGGCCAACCCGTCAGACCTCTTCGACGCTGCTCGGCTCGCGCCGGGACAGGTCGATACCGAGCTCCTCCGCCGCGCGGAAGACGTCCTCGTCGGTGTCGCGCATCTCGATGGACATGCCGTCCGAGGACAGCACCTCCACGTTGAGGCACAGGGACTGCATTTCCTTGATGAGCACCTTGAAGGACTCGGGAATGCCGGGCTCGGGGATGTTCTCGCCCTTGACGATGGCCTCGTAGACCTTCACGCGGCCGGTCACGTCGTCGGACTTGATCGTCAGCAGCTCCTGGAGGGCGTACGCGGCGCCGTATGCCTCCAGCGCCCACACCTCCATCTCACCGAAGCGCTGGCCACCGAACTGTGCCTTACCACCCAGCGGCTGCTGGGTGATCATCGAGTACGGACCGGTCGAACGCGCGTGGAGCTTGTCGTCGACCAGGTGGTGCAGCTTGAGGATGTACATGTACCCGACCGAGATCGGGTCCGGGAACGGCTCGCCGGAGCGGCCGTCGAACAGCTGCGCCTTGCCGGACGGGAGCACCATGCGCTCGCCGTCGCGGTTCGGGATGGTGTGCTGGAGCAGACCGGCGAGCTCGTCCTCACGCGCACCGTCGAAGACGGGGGTGGCGACGTTCGTGCCGGGGTCGACCTGGTCGGCGCCGATGGCCTGGAGGCGCTGCGCCCACTCGTCCGCGAGGCCGGAGACGTCCCAGCCACGGCTGGCGAGCCAGCCGAGGTGGATCTCAAGGACCTGTCCCGGGTTCATTCGGGACGGCACACCCAGCGGGTTCAGGATGATGTCGACCGGAGTTCCGTCCTCGAGGAACGGCATGTCCTCGATCGGAAGGATCTTCGAGATAACACCCTTGTTGCCGTGGCGTCCGGCCAGCTTGTCGCCGTCCGTGATCTTGCGCTTCTGCGCCACGTAGACACGAACCAGCTGGTTCACGCCCGGCGGCAGCTCGTCGCCCTCTTCACGGTCGAAGACGCGGACGCCGATGACCTTGCCGATCTCACCGTGCGGCACCTTCAGGGAGGTGTCGCGCACCTCGCGCGCCTTCTCACCGAAGATCGCGCGGAGCAGACGCTCCTCCGGCGTCAGCTCGGTCTCACCCTTGGGCGTGACCTTGCCGACGAGGATGTCGCCTGCGACGACCTCGGCACCGATACGGATGATGCCGCGCTCGTCGAGGTCGGCGAGGACCTCTTCGGAGACGTTCGGGATGTCCCGGGTGATCTCCTCCGGGCCGAGCTTGGTGTCACGGGCGTCGACCTCGTGCTCCTCGATGTGGATCGAGGAGAGGACGTCGTCCTGCACGAGGCGCTGCGACAGGATGATCGCGTCCTCGTAGTTGTGACCTTCCCAGGGCATGAACGCCACGAGCAGGTTCTTGCCGAGGGCCATCTCGCCCTCTTCGGTCGCGGGACCGTCGGCCAGGACCTGGCCCTCGATCACGCGGGCGCCCTCGTCGACGACAACCTTCTGGTTGACGGAGGTGCCCTGGTTCGACCGGGAGAACTTGGCGATGCGGTACGTGGTGTACGTGCCGTCGTCGTTGGTGACCGTGACGTAGTCCGCGGAGACCTCCTGGACCACACCGGCCTTCTCGGCCTTGATCACGTCACCGGCGTCGACCGCGCAGCGGTACTCCATGCCGGTGCCGACGAGGGGGGCCTCGGCGGTGATCAGCGGCACGGCCTGACGCATCATGTTCGCGCCCATGAGGGCACGGTTGGCGTCGTCGTGCTCGAGGAACGGGATCATCGCGGTCGCGACCGACACCATCTGGCGCGGCGAGACGTCCATGTAGTCGACGTCCGTGCCGGGCACGTAGTCGATCTCTCCGCCACGGCGGCGGATCAGGACGCGGGCCTCGGCGAAGTGGAGGTCGTCCGTCAGCGGCGCGTTGGCCTGCGCGATGACGAAGCGGTCCTCCTCGTCGGCCGTCAGGTAGTCGACGTCGTCGGTGACCTGGCCCTCGACGACCTTGCGGTACGGCGTCTCGACGAAGCCGAACGCGTTGACGCGGCCGTACGAGGCGAGCGAACCGATCAGACCGATGTTCGGGCCTTCGGGGGTCTCAATCGGGCACATGCGGCCGTAGTGAGACGGGTGCACGTCACGGACCTCGAAGCCGGCCCGCTCACGGGAGAGACCACCCGGGCCAAGCGCCGACAGACGGCGCTTGTGGGTGAGACCCGACAGCGGGTTGTTCTGGTCCATGAACTGCGACAGCTGCGAGGTGCCGAAGAATTCCTTGATCGACGCCACGACCGGGCGAATGTTGATCAGGGTCTGCGGCGTGATCGCCTCGACGTCCTGGGTCGTCATGCGCTCGCGGACGACGCGCTCCATACGAGCCAGACCCGTGCGGACCTGGTTCTGGATGAGCTCGCCGACGTTACGCAGACGACGGTTGCCGAAGTGGTCGATGTCGTCGGTCTCGACGACGATCGACGTGCCGCTGTCGCCAACGGTCTCGACCTCACCGGCGTGCAGCTTCACCAGGTACTTGATCGAGGCGATGATGTCCTCGACCGTGAGGATGCCCGCGTCGAGCGGAGCGTCCGCACCCAGCTTCTTGTTGACCTTGTAGCGGCCGACCTTCGCGAGGTCGTAGCGCTTGGGGTTGAAGTAGAGGTTCTCAAGCAGCGTCTGAGCGGCCTCACGGGTCGGCGGCTCGCCCGGACGGAGCTTGCGGTAGATGTCGAGCAGCGCGTCGTCCTGGCCCTGGGTGTGGTCCTTCTCCAGGGTGGCGCGCATGGACTCGTACTCGCCGAACTCCTCGAGGATCTGCTCGGTCGTCCAACCGAGAGCCTTGAGCAGAACGGTGACCGACTGCTTGCGCTTGCGGTCGATGCGGACACCGACCATGTCGCGCTTGTCGATCTCCATCTCCAGCCAGGCACCCCGGGACGGGATGATCTTGGCGGAGAAGATGTCCTTGTCGGACGTCTTGTCGATCGAGGAATCGAAGTAGACGCCCGGCGAACGGACCAGCTGCGACACGACGACACGCTCGGTGCCGTTGATGACGAAGGTGCCCTTGTTGGTCATGAGCGGGAAATCGCCCATGAAGACCGTCTGGGACTTGATCTCGCCGGTCTCGTTGTTGGTGAACTCGGCGGTGACGAAGAGCGGGGCGGCGAACGTGAAGTCGCGCTCCTTGCACTCGTCGATGGAGTTCTTCGGGGGCTCGAAACGGTGGTCGCGGAACGTCAGGGACATCGACCCGGAGAAGTCCTCGATCGGGGAGATCTCCTCGAAGATCTCCTCCAGACCGGACTTGGTGGGGACGTCCTGTCCGCTGTCCAGAGCCGCCTCGACACGAGCCTTCCACGCGTCATTGCCGAGCAGCCAGTCAAAGCTCTCGGTCTGCAGCGCAAGAAGGTTCGGAACCTCGAGGGGCTCCTTGATCTTTGCAAAGGAGATGCGCAGCGGGGCGGTGCTGGCGCCGTTGTTCGTATTCGCGGTCGAGGCAGTGCGCGAGGCGGCCAAGAGGGGGTCCTTCCGAGGGCTCGGACTCACTACGCGCGTACCGGTCCCAGGCTGGACACGGAGACAGACATCCCAGGTCAGGGAGAATCAAATCCACAGTGCTCAAGCATGGGCATGCCCCTGGTGACGGGCAGGAGGCAGCTAACAGGCAGCGCAAAGGGTCAGTGTAGCCACTCGGCCCACTGATGTCCAGTGCGGGTTTTTGAAGACCCTCGTTGTTCTCAACCCCTGCTGCAAGCCACGCCCTCGATGCACATCGATACTGCCCTCTTCGCCGCCGATCCATGCCTCGGATCCGGATCGTTGTGACGACGCGTCCTGAGAATTGCGCGCTGCGTGCGGTTCGTCAAGGCCCCCCATGCCCCGACATCGCCCTGAGATCGTCACCGTCACGGGCCGTCCCGAGGCACAACGAAGATCACCATACTCGTCGGGACCGACATCGCAAGGCACCCCCGCGGGGCGCCCGTGAACGCCGAAAGGCGACCACCCACATGGGTGATCGCCTTAGGCGACCCGCGCGTTACAGCGTTACGCCGTACGAGCGGGAAACAGAGTCAGAAGACTCGTGAAGTCACTTGACCTCGACGGAGGCACCGGCGCCCTTGAGGGACTCGGCAGCCTTCTCGGCGGCCTCCTTGGTGACCTTCTCGAGGACCGGCTTCGGGGTGCCGTCGACGAGGTCCTTGGCCTCCTTGAGACCCAGGGAGGTGAGCTCGCGCACGACCTTGATGACCTGGATCTTCTTCTCGCCGGCGCCGGTGAGGATGACGTCGAACTCGTCCTGCTCCTCGGCGACCTCGGCGGCGGCGGCCGGGCCGGCGGGGGCGGCGGCGACCGCGGCGGCGGCGGTGACGTCGAACTTCTCCTCGAAGGCCTTCACGAACTCGGAGAGCTCGATGAGGGTGAGGTCCTCGAACTGAGCGAGCAGGTCTTCCTGGCTGAGCTTCGCCATGATGGGCGATCCTTCCACTAATTCGGCTGGTGCCGGGTGTATATGAAGGCGGGCGTACGTTGGGCCCGCTGCGACCGTCGCCCTAGCGGGCGGCGATCAATGCGCGAGCCGAATTACTCGGCACCGCCCTGCTCGGCCTTCTTGGCGCGAAGCGCTTCCGCGGTGCGGACGAACTTCGACGGCAGAGCCTGGAAGAGCTGCGCAGTCTGCGTCTGCTTGCCCTTCATGGCACCGGCCAGCTTGGCGAGCAGAACCTCGCGGGACTCGAGGTCCGCGAGCTTCTTGAACTCATCGGCGGACAGCGCCTTGCCGTCAAGGACACCGCCCTTGATGACGAGGTTCGGGTTGTCCTTGGCGAAGTCACGAAGACCCTTCGCCGACTCCACCGGGTCACCGGTGACGAAGGCAACCGCCGTCGGACCCTTGAAGAGGTCGTCCAGCGTGTTGATCCCGGCCTCGTTGGCCGCGATCTTGGTCAGCGTGTTCTTCACCACGGCGTACTCGGAGTTCTCACCGAGGGAACGGCGCAGCTGCTTGAGCTGGGCCACGGTGAGACCCCGGTACTCGGTCAGCACGGCGGCGTTCGAGCTGCGGAACTTGTCCGTGAGCTCGGCTACCGCGGCAGCCTTGTCGGGCGTCGGCATAGAGCGTCGGCCTCCTTCCGGGTGATGAGGACCGCTCAGAAGGGGCCGACAAAACGAAACGCCCCGGCGCAGGCGCACGGGGCGTGAGCTCAACCGAATCGCATACGATTCAGGAGCACATCCACAGTCACCTGCGCGGGTCGTCCGCCGTTTCAGCGGATCCTTCGGCCACCGCACCCTCTTGCGAGAACACGGCAACGACCAGCGGTCTTTGGCTTCTGTGGAAGAGTACGCGAACGGGGTCGCGTCAAGCAAATCCGGCGGCAACCGTCAGCCCTGGAGGCCCTTCATCTCCTTGGCGAGGTCCATGACCTGTGCCTTCGGCGGTGCCTCGACGTGCACGGGCTTGTTGTAGTCGAGGAAGGTGATGGTCATGTCGAGGCGGCCCTTGTCGCCCTTGCCACGGGCGCGGAACTGCTTGGTGTGGTCCTCGCCGTCGACCCACATGTCCATCGTGAGCTTCTCGACGCCCATGCCCTCGTACTGCTTGATGCTCTTCTCGTGACGCTTCTTGGTGGCCGCGTCCTCGTTCTCGACGAGCTTGCGCATCTGGTCCAGCGTGACCGTGCCCGTGTAGTGGGTGGTCTCGACGCCGCCGACGGTCTCGCTGCCGACCTTCTTCAGGTCCTTGGAGCCGGTCAGGAGCGTGGACTGGTCAGCCGGGTTGTTGTCGGCCTGCGCCGAGACCGAGGTGGGGGCGGACTTGCCGCCCGCCTTCTCCATGGCCTTGGCGTCGAACTTGATCCAGCTCTTGCCGTCCATCTCCTTCGCGGCCGCCTTTCCGCCGCCGAGGTAGATGCCGCCGTCGACGTAACGCAGCTCCATCTTCTCCGGGCCCTGGTCGGGCGCCGACATCTTCATCTGCATGGCGAGCGGCTTGGTGCTCATCGCCGCGTCGGCCTGGACCCGCCCGTCGCCCGGGACGGTGCCCTTCATCCGGAACGTGAACGAGGTGAGGTCCTCGGTCTTGTCCGCGGCCTTCTTCACGGCCGCCGCGGGCGCCATGTCCTGCCCCGCCTTGTCGGACTTCTCCGACCCGCAGCTGACCGCGCCGCCGGCGAGCAGCACGGCCGCCAGCGCGGCACCTGCGGCTCTCTTGCGACCCGCACGTACGGAAAAACTCATGACCCCACCCCTAGGAACACATGATCGACTCATTTGCTGATTGCAGAGAGTACCCGAGGGGCGGGGGCCGGAGCTCACGAGTTATGCCGCGGGCTGCTTGTTCATCAGGTCCTTGAAGCTCATGGTGTCCGACGCCGGCGGCTTCTCCACGTTCAGCTCGGTGCCGTAGTCGCTGTAGTAGGCCGTCTGCGAGAAGGTGCCGTTCTTCGTCTCGCCCTTCTCGCTCTTCTTGACGAGGAGGTCGTCGTCGTCGACCCAGATGTCGATCGTCTCGGTGCTGAGACCGGCCTGTTCGAACTGCTTCTTCAGCTCGGCCATCTTGTCCTCGTCCAGGTCCGCGCTCTTGGCGGTGAAGTCCGCGACGTCGACCTTGCCCGAGTAGTGCACCGCCTTCTTCCCGCGGACCTCCTCCTCGCCGACGCGCTTCACGTCGCCGGAGGCCAGCAGCATCTTCACGGACTGGTTCGGGGTGGTGTTCTGCATCTGGTCCTGGAACGCCTCACCGGCGGCGCCGCTCAGCTCGGCCAGCGTCTCGTAGTCGTACTCGAGCCAGTGCTTGCCGCCGCCCGCCTGGGCCGCGAACGTGTCACCCATGTTCGCGTAGAAGCCGTTCTTCAAATAGCGGTAGTCGAGCTCCGTCGCGCCCATCTGCTTCATCTGCTGGGCCTGGGTGCCGCCGGTGAAGGTCACCGTCACATTGCCCGTGATGCCGTCGGACCAGCCCATGACGCCCTTCATGTCCATGGAGCTCAGCGAACCCATGGTCGTCGTGCCGTCGACCCGGGCGGTGTCCGCCTTGTCGGTCGACTTCTCGACGCTGCGCAGGGCGGCTATCGGACTCAGCTTGATGCCGCCGCCGTCCTTGCCGCCCCCGTCCGCCTTGTCCGAGGAGTCACCCGAGCCGCAAGCCGTGAGCCCGGTCAGTGCGGCGACCACCGCGATCGAGAGACCGGCACGGCGCATGGTCGTGCTGTTCATGTTGTCCCACCCCTTGGCATTCATGGACCTTGCACGCTAGCGCAGGCCACTGACACACGTATCCGAAAGGCACGTACACAAACAGGACGGGCCCCGCACCTCGAAAGGTTGCGGGGCCCGTCCACAGAACGCGTACGCGACGCGGCTGCCGTCAGGTTCAGACGGCGGCCGGGTCCTCCTCGGTGAGGAGGTTGCGGGTGCGGTTCGAGTCCAGCGGAATGCCGGGGCCCATCGTGGTGGCGATGGCGGCCTTCTTGATGTAGCGACCCTTGGCGGCCGACGGCTTCAGACGGAGGATCTCCTCCAGGGCCGCGGCGTAGTTCTCCACCAGCTTGGTGTCGTCGAAGGACACCTTGCCGATGATGAAGTGCAGGTTCGAGTGCTTGTCGACGCGGAACTCGATCTTGCCGCCCTTGATGTCGTTGACAGCCTTCACGACATCGGGGGTCACGGTGCCGGTCTTCGGGTTCGGCATCAGACCACGCGGACCGAGCACGCGGCCGAGGCGGCCGACCTTGCCCATGAGGTCCGGGGTGGCGACGACGGCGTCGAAGTCCAGACGGCCCTTCGCGACCTCGTCGATGAGCTCGTCGGCGCCGACGATGTCGGCCCCAGCGGCTTCCGCGGCCGCAGCACGGTCACCGGTCGCGAAGACCAGGACCCGGGCGGTCTTGCCGGTGCCGTGCGGGAGGTTCACGGTGCCGCGGACCATCTGGTCGGCCTTGCGCGGGTCGACACCCAGACGCATGGCGACCTCGACGGTGCCGTCGAACTTGGTCGAGGAGGTCTCCTTGGCGAGACGGACGGCCTCGAGCGGGGCGTACAGCTTCTCCCGGTCGATCTTGGCGTCCGCAGCGCGGAGAGTCTTGCTGCGCTTCACTTCTGCTCCTGGTTTGTTCAGGTATGGAGTCGTGGTTCGGACCAGCGCTTGGCCCTGCCACTGAGAAAGGTCAGACGGGGGAGGAGGCTCAGCCCTCGACCGTGATGCCCATGGAACGGGCGGTGCCGGCGATGATCTTCGACGCGGCGTCCAGGTCGTTGGCGTTGAGGTCTTCCATCTTGGTCGTCGCGATCTCGCGGATCTGCGCCTCGGTGACCTTGGCGACCTTGGTCTTGTGGGGCTCGCCGGAGCCCTTCTCGACACCAGCGGCCTTCAGGATCATCTTGGCGGCCGGCGGCGTCTTGGTGATGAAGGTGAAGGAACGGTCTTCGTAGACCGTGATCTCCACCGGGATCACCCAGCCACGCTGCGACTCGGTCGCGGCGTTGTAGGCCTTGCAGAACTCCATGATGTTGACGCCGTGCTGGCCCAGCGCGGGGCCGACCGGCGGGGCCGGGTTGGCGGCACCAGCCTGGATCTGGAGCTTGATCAGCCCCGTGACCTTCTTCTTCTTGGGAGGCATTGCTCTCTCCGGGTCCTAGTGAGAGTTTTCAGCCAGCCACCCGGTCATCCGGATGGAGGCATACCGCACAACGATAACGGGTATAGTCGCGCGGCTAAAAACCGAGCAGGTCAGACCGGCTTTGGCAGCCCGTCTGACCTGTTCGGAAGCGTGTGTTCCAGGAACGTCAGTTCTTCTGGATCTGGTCGAAGCTGAGCTCGACCGGGGTCTCGCGACCGAAGATCTCGACGAGGCCCTTGACCTTCTTCGAGTCGGCGTTGATCTCGTTGATCGTCGCCTGCAGCGTCGCGAACGGACCGTCGGTGACGGTGACCGAGTCGCCCACCTCGAAGTCCAGGACCTGCACCTCGACCTTGCGGGCCGGAGCCGGCTTGCCCTCGGCCTCTGCGGCCTCGCGGGCGGCCTTCTCCTCGGCCTCCGGGGCGAGCATCTTGACGATCTCGTCCAGGGTCAGCGGGTACGGGTCGTAGGCGTTGCCGACGAAGCCGGTGACGCCGGGCGTGTTACGGACGACGCCCCAGGACTCGTTCGTCAGGTCCATGCGCACCAGCACGTAGCCGGGGAGCTTGTTCTGACGGATGGTCTTGCGCTCGCCGTTCTTGATCTGCGCGACCTCTTCCTGCGGCACCTCGGCCTGGAAGATGAAGTCCTCGACGTTCAGCGAGACGGCGCGCTGCTCGAGGTTGGTCTTCACGCGGTTCTCGTAACCGGCGTAGGTGTGGATGACGTACCACTCGCCGGGAAGGGTGCGGAGCTCCTCGCGGAGGGCCACGATCGGGTCGACCGGCTCGGCCTCCTCCTCGGGCTCGTCCGCGGCGGCCTCGGCGTCCTCCTCGTCGGCGACGTCGGCTGCGGCGGTCTCGTCCTCCTCGGACTCCGCTACGGCCTCGGCGTCGCCCTCAAGGTGGATGGCGGCCTCTTCGGCGGGCTCACCCGCGGCGGCGTCGGCAGCGTCGGCCTGGTCCGGGTCCTCGGCGTCCGCCGCCTCGACGATGTCGAGCTGGTCCTCCACGGACTCCGCGTTCTCTCCGCGAGGCTCAACGGCGTCGTTCAGGTTCGGGTCAGACACGGTGGCTGCTTCTTCCTGGATACAGAGGGGTGGAACGCGCGAAAGGGGCGCCAGGAACGGCGCCCTTCGCTATCGGCTCAGCCGAAGATGTACTTGACAGCGTGGCTGAAGCCATAGTCAATCACGGTCACGAGACCGATCATGATGACGACGAAGACAATCACCACTGTGGTGTAGGTCGTGAGCTGACTGCGAGTCGGCCAGACAACCTTACGGAGCTCCGCGACAATCTGGCGGTAGAAGAGCGCGAGACGGCCGAAGGGGCCCTTCTTGCCGCGCTTGCCGCCCTTGCGGGCCTTCTTCTTGGACTCCGGCGCCTCGTCCTGGGCATCAGGCATGTCGATGGAGCCCACGGCGTCCGTCACTCGTCCTCACCTGATTCCGGGTCGTGGCCGTGCCGCGCCCGGTTGAGCCGCACGGCGGTGCATTGCAGTACGTACATGCGCACACATCCTGGCGAAGGAGTGTGTAGCAGGGCCGGAGGGACTTGAACCCCCAACCGCTGGTTTTGGAGACCAGTGCTCTACCAATTGAGCTACGACCCTTTGATTTCCCCCAACCTACCGCATCCGCCCATGTGCACGGAGTGCGCTGAGAGAAAGCGGCCGGTGAGGGCCAACGAGCAGTGAGTGTACGTGCTCTGCGGCGCCCCGTCGAACAGAAAGGGCCGCGATGGTCTTGGAAACCCGCGCGCCGGGGCCGTTTCGGGTCTGGAACGATGGGGTCATGAGCGCTGCTACTTCACCGACCGAGCGCCGGGTGTCCGCGCGCATCGGCGCGATTTCCGAGTCCGCGACCCTCGCTGTCGACGCCAAGGCCAAGGCCCTCAAGGCCGCGGGCCGCCCGGTGATCGGCTTCGGGGCGGGCGAGCCCGACTTCCCGACTCCGGACTACATCGTCGAAGCGGCCGTAGAGGCCTGCAAGAACCCGAAGTTCCACCGCTACACGCCGGCCGGGGGCCTCCCCGAGCTGAAGGCCGCGATCGCCGCGAAGACCCTCCGCGACTCGGGTTACGAGGTCGACGCGTCGCAGATCCTGGTGACCAACGGCGGCAAGCAGGCCATCTACGAAGCGTTCGCCGCGGTCCTGGACCCGGGCGACGAGGTCATCGTCCCCGCACCGTTCTGGACCACGTACCCGGAGTCGATCCGGCTCGCGGGCGGTGTCCCGGTCCCGGTCGTCGCCGACGAGACCACCGATTACCGCGTCTCGGTCGAGCAGCTCGAGGCCGCGCGCACGGAGCGCACGAAGCTCGTGCTCTTCGTGTCGCCGTCGAACCCGACGGGCGCCGTCTACAGCGAGGCCGACGCCGAGGCGATCGGCCGCTGGGCCGTCGAGCACGGCCTGTGGGTCATGACCGACGAGATCTACGAACACCTCGTCTACGGAGACGCGAAGTTCACCTCGCTCCCCGCGATCCTTCCCGAGCTGCGCGACAAGTGCATCGTGGTCAACGGCGTCGCCAAGACGTACGCGATGACCGGCTGGCGGGTGGGCTGGATCATCGGCCCCAAGGACGTCGTCAAGGCGGCGACGAACCTGCAGTCGCACGCCACGTCCAACGTCTCCAACGTCGCGCAGGCCGCCGCGCTCGCCGCCGTCTCCGGTGACCTGGTCGCCGTCGAGAAGATGCGCGAGGCCTTCGACCGGCGCCGCCGGACCATCGTGCGGATGCTCAACGACATCGCGGGCGTGGTCTGCCCCGAGCCCGAGGGCGCCTTCTACGTGTACCCCTCCGTGAAGGGCCTCCTCGGCAAGGAGATCCGCGGCAAGCGCCCGCAGGACTCCGTCGAGCTGGCGGCGCTCATCCTGGAGGAGGCCGAGGTCGCGGTCGTTCCCGGTGAGGCCTTCGGGACGCCCGGCTACCTGCGCCTGTCGTACGCGCTCGGCGACGAGGACCTCGTCGAGGGCGTCTCGCGGCTCCAGAAGCTGCTCGCCGAGGCCCGCGACTAGGGACCCGGCAGGAACGTGCGGGCCGCGTCTCTTCGGAGAGGCGGCCCGTTTCTTCGTTCGGAGGGGGACCCGAAGGGGGAAAGCCGCTACCGGGACGCCAGGTGCATACGGCAAGATCCTCGAATGGAGCGTGTACGAGACGAGCGTGTGCGGGACGTACGAGAACTGCCGAAGGCCCATCTCCACCTGCACTTCACCGGGTCGATGCGGCCCACCACCCTGCTTGAGCTTGCCGACAAGTACGGCGTGCGTCTTCCGGAGGCGCTGACCGGCGCCGAGCCGCCGAAGCTGCGCGCGACCGACGAACGCGGCTGGTTCCGCTTCCAGCGGCTCTACGACGCCGCGCGCTCCTGTCTGCGCGAGCCGGAGGACATCCAGCGCCTGGTGCGCGAGGCCGCCGAGGAGGATCTGCGCGACGGGTCGGGGTGGCTGGAGATCCAGGTCGACCCGACGTCCTACGCGCCCAGGCTCGGCGGTCTCATCCCGGCCCTGGAAATCATCCTGGACGCCGTCGAGAGCGCCTCGCGGGAGACCGGCCTCGGCATGCGCGTCCTGGTCGCCGCGAACCGCATGAAGCACCCGCTGGACGCCCGCACGCTGGCGCGGCTCGCGGTGCGGTACGCGGACCGGGGCATCGTCGGCTTCGGGCTCTCCAACGACGAGCGGCGCGGCATGGCGCGGGACTTCGACCGGGCCTTCGCCATCGCACGCGACGGCGGTCTGCTCGCGGCGCCGCACGGCGGTGAGCTGACCGGGCCCGCGTCGGTGCGGGACTGTCTGGACGACCTGGAGGCGGCGCGCATCGGGCACGGGGTGCGGGCCGCCGAGGATCCGCGGCTCCTGAAGCGGCTCGCGGACCGGGGCGTCACGTGTGAGGTGTGCCCGGCGTCCAACGTCGCCCTGGGGGTCTACGAAAAGCCGGAGGACGTCCCCTTGCGGACGTTGTTCGAGGCGGGGGTGCCGATAGCGCTCGGGGCTGACGACCCGCTGCTCTTCGGGTCGCGCCTCGCCGCCCAGTACGACATCGCGCGCGCCCACCACGACTTCACCGACGCGGAGCTGGCGGAGCTCGCCCGGCAGTCGGTCCGCGGCTCGGCCGCGCCCGTCGACGTACAGCAGAAGATGCTGGCCGGGGTGGACGAGTGGTTGGTGAACTGACGGTCATCAGCCGCTGGTGATGCCCTTGAGCAGGGTGCGGGCGACTGCGGCGGCGAACTCCTCGACGGGCTGCGGGGGCCGCTTGCCGACCGTCGCGTCGTAGGCGAAGGCGCGCTGCGCGCAGGCGCCCATGAGGAGCGAGGCGGCGGCGAACGTGTCGGCGTCGGGTGAGATCCGGCCGGCGTCCCGCTCGGCCCGCAGATAGGCGTCCAGGGCCTCGATGGGCACGTGGGGGCCCGTGCCCATCTCGCGCATGGAGTCCTCGTGGCGGCGCTTCAGCTGGGTCTCCGCGTACAGGGAGGCCGCGATCGGGAAACTCTCCGCGTAGAAGTCGCTGGCCAGTCTGGCGATTTCGGTGAGGTTCTCCAGGACGCTGCGCTCCCCCGGCTTCTCCACGAGCTCGCTCAGGAGCGGGTTCAGCCTGGGCAGTCTCTCCCGGAGCACGCTCACGAACAGCTCTTCCTTGCTCGCGAAGTGCTTGTAGAGCGCTGCTTCGGAACACCCCGCCGCCTTGGCGATCTCCTTGGTGGTGGCGCGGGCCAGGCCGCGCGTGAACATGAGCTCGTGGGCCGCGTCGAGGAGGCGGGCCCGGGTGGGCTTCTGCTGCATGGGCCGTCCAACCTGTCTTGACGAAGGGGTGAGTGCGTACTCACTCTAGGGGGTGAGTGAATACTTACCCACCTTGGGAGGGTGCGCGATGAGGCTCACGGTGTTCGGTGCGACCGGTGGCATCGGTCAGGAGATCGTCAGGCAGGCGCTCGCGGCAGGGCACAAGGTCACGGCGGTGGTGCGCGATCCGGCACGTCTGACGGTGACCGGCGAGGGGCTGGAGGTGTTCCGCGCGGACGTCCGGGACACGGAGGCGGTGCGCCCGGCGGTGACGGGCCGGGACGCGGTCCTGTCGGGGCTCGGTGCCCGCAACCGCGCGGACGCGGCCAGGGGCGTCGCGACGGAGCTCACGCGCGGTGTGCTGCGGGCGATGGACGCGGAGGGCGCGCGGCGGCTGCTGGTCGTGAGCGCGGCCCCGGTGGGCCCGGAGCCCGCGGACTCGCCGTTCTTCGACCGCGCCCTGCTGGGGGTGATCGGCCGGGTCCTCAGGGACGTCTACACCGACCTGACCGCCATGGAGGCCGAGTTGGCCGCCAGTGCGACGGCCTGGACCTCGGTCCGGCCGCCGCGTCTGACGGACAAGCCTCTTACCGGCCGCTACCGCAAGGTGGTGGACGGCTCGCCGCGTTCGGGGCGGATGATCGGGCGCGCGGACGTGGCGCACGCGATGCTCGGCATGATCGACGACCGGGACACGGTGAAGCGGGGCGTGGGCGTGGCCTACTGACCCGCCCGTGCCTGTGGTGGCCCAACAGGTGTGGTGGCCCAACAGGTGGTGGCCCTACAGGCTGACGCCCACCGTCACCGGCTCGTTGACCAGGGTGACCCCGAAGGCGTCCCGCACTCCGGCGACGACCTCGCGGGCCAGCTCCAGCAGGTCCTCGGTGGTCGCGCCACCGCGGTTGGTGAGCGCGAGCGTGTGCTTGGTGGAGATGCGGGCCCTGCCCTCTCCGTAGCCCTTGGTGAAGCCCGCCTTGTCGATGAGCCAGGCGGCGGAGGTCTTCACGCGGCCGTCGCCCGTCGGGAAGGCGGGCGGGGTGATGTCCGCGCCGAGGCGTTCGCTCACGCGCGCGTGGAAGGCGGTGAACTCCTCCTCGGTGAGGATGGGGTTGGTGAAGAACGATCCGGCGGACCAGCTGTCGTGGTCCTCGGGGTCCAGCACCATGCCCTTGCCCGCGCGGAGCTTGAGGACGGTCTCCCTGGCGACCGCGGCCGGGACCCGGTCCCCCGCCTCGACACCGAGCGTGCGCGCCGTCTCGGGGTACTTGAGGGGGGCGCTCATCCCCTGCGCGTCCTCCAGCCCGAAGCGGACCCGCAGCACCACGAAGCGGTCGGGATCGGCCTTGAAGCGGCTGTGACGGTACGAGAAGTCGCACTCGGCGTTCGCCATCACGACCGTCTCACGCGTCTTCCGGTCGTACGCGACCACCTCGGTGATCGTCGAGGAGACCTCCTGGCCGTACGCCCCGACGTTCTGGATCGGCGTCGCGCCCGCGGAGCCGGGGATTCCGGCGAGGCATTCGATGCCCGCCAGACCCGCTTCGACGGTGCGGGCGACCGCGTCGGTCCAGACTTCGCCGGCCGCGAGCTCCAGCTGCGTGCCGTCGAGTGCGAAGCCCTGGGTGGCGATGCGCAGGGCGGTGCCGTCGAAGCCCTTGTCGCCGATGACCAGGTTCGAGCCGCCGCCGATGATCAGCAGTGGGGTTCCTGAGTCGTCGGCCTCACGGACGGTGGCGATCACCTCGGCGTCGGTCGTCGCGGTGATCAGGCGGGTCGCGGGGCCGCCGAGCCGGAAGGTGGTCAGCGGGGCGAGCGGGGCATCGTGGAGTTCCTGCACGTGCTCAAGAGTACGAGAACGGCCCCACCGGTCGGGGCGGGGCCGTTCTCGTGGGCCTCTCAGACGGTGATCAGCTCGTCCTGGGACGAGGCGGCAGTCGCCCCGGTCCCTTCGGCCGTCCGCCGACGGGACGGGATGCAGAGCGCCGCCACCGCCGCGAGGGCCACCACCCCGGCGCCGACCCACAGCGCGGGCTCCAGGCCGTTCACGAAGTCCCAGCCGGACTCGTAGCCGCCCTGCGCCGAGAAGATCGAGGACATCACGGCGATGCCGAGGGCGCCGCCGACCTCGCGCAGTGCGTTGTTGGCGCCGGACGCGATGCCCTGCTCCTGCGGTCGCACGCTGGACATGACCAGGTTGGAGGCCGGTGCGAAGTACAGGGACATCCCGATGCCGCTGATGATCAGCGCGGGCAGCTGGACGGTGTACGAGGCGTCGGGCGCCACCACGACGGCGTACCAGGCCAGACCCACGGCCTGGAGGAAGAGGCCCGCGGCGACGACAGGGCGGCCGCCGATCCGGTCGGAGAGATAGCCGGCCAGCGGCGAGATGAGCATCGGCATGCCGGTCCAGGGCAGCATGCGCACCCCGGCCTCGGTGGGCGAGTAGCCGAGGACGATCTGCATGTACTGGCTGAGCAGGAAGATCGAGCCGAACATCCCGAGGAACATCAGCAGGCTCGCGGCGTTGATGCCCGCGAACGCACGGCTGCGGAAGAGGCGCATCGGCAGCATCGGCGCCTCGTGGCGCATCCCGTGCCGGATGAAGCCCGCGAGGAGGACGGCGCCCGCGGTCAGGCTGACGAGGACGGTGGCGCTGGACCAGCCGTCGATGGGGCCGCGGACCAGGGCGTACACGACTCCGAAGAGCCCACCGCTGGCGAGCAGGGTGCCGATCAGGTCGAGGCGCGCGCCGGGGGCGTGGGACTCGGCGAGGCGGAGCCGGGCGAGCGGCAGCAGGGCGAGGCCAAGCGGTACGTTCAGCCAGAAGATCCACTGCCAGGAGACGTGCTCGGTGAGGCTTCCGCCGATCAGCGGGCCACTGGCGACCGCGAGGCCGTTGACGGCGCCCCATATGCCGTACGCCATGCCGCGCTTGGCCTGCGGTACGGCTGCCGTGAGCAGGGTCAGCGTGAGCGGCATCATGATCGCGGCGCCGACACCCTGCACCGCGCGGGCGGCGATCAGCGCGTCGAGGCCGGGTGCGAGCGCCGCGGCGGCGGAGGCCGCGGTGAAGACCGTGAGACCGACGGCGAAGAGCCGACGGCGCCCGAACCGGTCCCCCAGGGCGGCGCCGAACATCAGCAGGACGGCGAAGGTGAGGGTGTAGGCGCTCACCGTCCATTCGAGGTCGTGCAGGGCGCCCCCGAGGTCCTCGCGGATGGAGGGCAGGGCCGTGGTGACGACGAGGTTGTCGAGTGCCGCCATGAACCCGGCGACGCTGGTGATGACGAGGGCCCAGACCATTCCCCCGCGCGATGTCGCCTCTGCTGGCTGCGCTTTCTGTTCCGGCATTGCTTTCCCCTGTGGTTAGTTATTGATGACTAACTTTTGTGGGTACAGAAGGAGTCCCCCTGCCCCCCGTACGACTCACGCGTTGGGCTGTGCCGAGTCGTAGAAGCCGGTCCACACCCGGTGCTCGGGCCGGAACCCCATCGACACCAGGACGTTGATCAGCATCCCGTAGGCCAGGAACTGCGTCGTCTCGTCGACGTCCGCCCCCAGCGCGAGGCGGACCGTGTCGTACATCTCCATCCAGGCGGCCCGCAGCGCGTCGCCGAACTCCCGGTCACCGGACGCCTCCGCGGAGGCCACGGCGACGTACATCTGCATCTGCATGAGCAGCTTGTCCGGGTCGTCGGCGATGAGGGCCTGATAGGCCCTGCCCATGGCGTGCAGGGCCTCCTCGCCCTCGAACCCCTCGGCCGCCTTGCGGAAGACCTCCGTGACCTCCTGGCAGCACCGCCCAGAGGCGGCGAGGAAGATGGCCTGCTTTCCCGGAAAGAGGCGGAAGAGATACGGCTGCGAGACACCCACCCGCTTGGCGATCACTTCGGTGGAGGTGCCGTTGTAGCCACCGCGGGCGAACTCGACCATTGCCGCGCGGATGACGCTTTCGCGCCGCTCCTCTGCGCTCATCCTGACCATGCGGATAAGTTAGTGGCCAATCACTAAGCGGTCAAGCGCGTCTGCGGGCGGACACTCAGGGCGCACGTAAGGGGCGCCCTCCCTTGGAGAACGCCCCTTACCCGTGCGGTCGCAAGTCGTGGCCGTCAGCCCTCGGACCTCGGCTCTCAGCCCTCAGCCCTCAGCCCTCAGCCCTCAGCCCTTCAGGCAAGCCGCACGACGGCCCGAGACATGCCGAGGACCTTCTGGTCGCCGCTCTTCGCGAGCAGGTCGACGCGCACGCGGTTGTCGTCCATCACGGCCGCCACCTTGGCACTGACCTCTATGGTCGCGCCCTTGTCGTCGTTCGGGACGATGACGGGCTTGGTGAAGCGCACGCCGTACTCGACGACGGCTCCCGGGTCGCCGACCCAGTCCGTCACGACGCGGATCGCCTCGGCCATGGTGAACATGCCGTGCGCGATGACGTCGGGAAGGCCGACCTCACGGGCGAACTTCTCGTTCCAGTGGATCGGGTTGAAGTCCCCGGAAGCGCCCGCGTACCGCACGAGAGTGGCGCGTGTCACGGGGAAGGTCTGGGCCGGCAGCTCGGTGCCGACCTCGACGTCGTCGTACGCAATCTTCGCCGTCATCGCCTCAGGCCCCTTCTGCCGCAGGCTCCGCCGCCCGTGCGACGAGCTTGGTCCAGGCGGTCACGACGTGCTCGCCGGCCTCGTCGTGGACCTCTCCGCGGATGTCCACGATGTCGTTGCCCGCCATCGACTTGATGGCCTCGATGGTCGAGGTCACCGTGATCCGGTCACCCGCGCACACCGGGCGGGTGTAGGCGAACTTCTGGTCGCCGTGCACGACGCGGCTGTAGTCGAGGCCCAGCTGCGGGTCCTCGACGACCCGGCCCGCGGCCGCGAACGTGATCGCGAACACAAAAGTCGGCGGGGCAATCACATCGGGATGACCGAGTGCCTTGGCCGCTTCCGTGTCGACGTACGCGGGATTACTGTCCCCCACGGCCGCCGCGAACTCGCGGATCTTCTCCCGGCCGACCTCATAAGGATCACTGGGGGGATAGGAACGCCCCACGAAGGACTGGTCGAGCGCCATGGACTCGGCACCTCCTGCGGTTGGTTTCGTTGCGGATGGCTTCGCACAACACGACGCGAGGCCGCCCCCAAGAATCGGGGACGGCCTCGTGTACGAGCCTGTGTTTAGCGCGTTTCGCGGTGCGCAGTGTGCGCGTTGCAGCGCGGGCAGTGCTTCTTCATCTCAAGACGGTCCGGGTCGTTACGCCGGTTCTTCTTGGTGATGTAGTTCCGCTCCTTGCACTCCACGCAGGCCAGCGTGATCTTCGGGCGGACGTCGGTGGCAGCCACGTGAGTGCTCCTTGACGGACGGATGGACGGATGAACGCATACAAATAGTAGCCGATCGAAGGACCGACCCCACAATCGGCTACCAGTAGTAGCGGTGACCGGACTTGAACCGGTGACACAGCGATTATGAGCCGCTTGCTCTACCGACTGAGCTACACCGCTGCGATGCCGGATCACCCCGCCCGGAGGCGGGGATCACTCGACATCAGAGCCCCAATGCGGAATCGAACCGCAGACCTTCTCCTTACCATGGAGACGCTCTACCGACTGAGCTATTGGGGCGAGCGATGAAGACATTACACGGTTGGTCGCCGATCGCCCAAATCCGTTTCGCCAGGGCTGTCCGGGGCATCGGACGGCCCGTCTCAGGCGTCTGTGAGCACCCCATCCGTGCACTCGCACCACACCGGTACGACTATTCCGCTCCTCCTCGAAGCGGGCCTTCCGCCGTCCTAGGCTCGACGCGCGCTGCGTGATCTTGATGCCTCGACGACTGCAGCCGCCCCCCGAGCCAGAGGAGCGCGATGCCCGACAGCCAGCCGCAGCAGCCCCACTCCTCCGGTGCCTCCGGACCCTCCGGGCCCGGTTCCGGTTCCACCGCCGACTCCGGGGCCCTGCTGCTCAGCGGCGCCCGGCTCACCGACGGCCGGACCGTGGACGTCCGGCTCGGCGGCGGGCACATCGAGGCGGTCGGCACGGCGGGCAGCCTGAGTGCCCACACGGCGCGCGTGGACCTCGCCGGCTACCTCCTGCTGCCCGCGGCCGCCGAGCCCCACGCGCACGGCGACACCGCGCTGTCGGCGGACACGGCGGGACCGGTCTCGTACGACGCCCCGGACGTCCAGCGCCGCGCCACCGAGGCGGCGCTGCTGCAGCTCGGGCACGGCGCCACGGCGCTGCGCTCGCACGTGCGGATCGGCGACGTCCAGGGACTCGGCCCCTTGGAGGCGGTACTGCAGGCGCGGCGCTCGCTCCGGGGCCTGGTCGACCTGACGGCCGTCGCCGTGCCGCGGCTGCTGACCGGTGTCGCGGGCGCGGACGGGCTCGCCATGTTGCGGGACGCGGTGAAAATGGGCGCCTCCGTAGTGGGCGGCTGCCCCGATCTGGACCCTGATCCCACGGGGTACGCGGAGGCGGTCCTGGAGATCGCCGCGGAGCACGGCTGCCCCGTCGACCTGCACACGGACGGTGACGATCCGGCGCGCCTGGGACGGCTCGCCGCGATGGCGGGGGGTCTGCGGGCCGGTGTGACGCTCGGCCCGTGCGCCGGGCTCGGACGGCTGCCCGAGGACGTGGCCGCGCGCACCGCCGAGCAGCTCGCCGCGGCCGCGGTCACGGTGGTCTGTCTGCCGCAGGGCGGCTGCGGGAACGCGGAGCGGCGCGGGGTGGCCCCCGTGCGGCTGCTGCGGTCGGCGGGGGTGCGGGTCGCCGCGGGCAGCGGGGCCATGCGGGACGTGTCGAACCCGGTGGGGCGCGGGGATCCGCTGGAGGCCGCGTACTTGCTGGCGTCGCGGTGCGGGCTGCGGCCCGAGGACGCGTACGGCGCGGTGAGCGGGGCGGCGCGGGCGGCCATGGGGCTGTCGGAGGTGCGGGTGGAGGCGGGCTTCCCCGCCGAGCTGCTGGCCGTGCGCGGCGACCGTCTCGCGGGTGCGCTGTCGCTCGCGTACAGCCGGATCGTGGTGCACCGGGGACGGGTCGTGGCGCGGACCAGTGCGGTGCGCGAGTACTGCGATTCGGCGGCGGCGGTGGCGTTGGACCTGCCGCGCCAGGGGCGGTCGACGGGGGCGGTGCCGGGGCGGTCCGCGGGGGACGAGCCGTCGGCGTGAGGGTGGTCCGTTTGCGTGGGGGTGCTCCGCTCGTGTGGGAGGGTCCGTTTGCGTGGGAGTGCTCCGCTTGCGTGGGAGTGCTCCGCTTGCGTGGGGGGTCTGTTTGCGTTGGGGTACTCCGCTTGCGTGCGGGCGATCCGCTCGGCTGAGGGTGGTCCGCTCGCGTGCGGGCGATCCGCTCGCGTGCGGGCGATCCGCTTACATGAAGGTGCTCCGCTTGAGGGCATGTGACGATCCGTCGGGGGTCCCCGCGCGCGTGGTGAGCGCTCGGGTCCGGCCTGCCGTACGGTCGGGAGTATGCGCATTGTCATCGCTGGAGGTCATGGTCAGATCGCGCTGCGGCTGGAGCGCCTGCTCGCCGCGCGCGGTGACGAAGTCGCCGGGCTGATCCGTAACGCCGGGCAGGAATCCGACCTGCGCGACGCCGGTGCCGAACCGGTGCTGTGCGACCTGGAGTCGGCTTCCGTCGACCAGGTCGCGGAGCATCTGCGCGGCGCCGACGCGGCCGTCTTCGCGGCGGGCGCGGGGCCCGGCAGCGGCGCCGACCGCAAGAACACCGTGGACCGCGGTGCGGCCGTCCTCTTCGCGGACGCGGCGGAGCGGGCCGGAGTGCGGCGCTACGTCGTCGTGTCGTCCATGGGCGCCGACCCCGCGCACCAGGGCGATGAGATCTTCGACGCCTATCTGCGGGCCAAGGGCGAGGCCGACGCGGACGTACGCGCGCGTGCCGCCCTCGACTGGACGATCCTGCGTCCCGGGATGCTGACGGACGACGCGGGCACCGGCCTCGTACGCTTGGAGGCGTCGACCGGGCGCGGGCCGGTTCCGCGGGACGACGTGGCCGCGGTTCTTGCCGAGCTCCTGGAGACACCGGCGACGGCGGGACTGACGCTGGAGCTGGTCAGCGGGTCCGTGCCGGTGTCGGTGGCGGCCAAGTCGGTCGCGGGCAACTGACGGTCGGCCGGAGGGGCCGTAGGGGCCGGGAAAGGCGCCTGAGGGCCCCTCAGGGCCTCTCAGAGCTCCTCAGAGCCCCTCAGAACAGCGGGAGCTGTCCGGGGTGGTCCGGGACCACGTAGCCGTCCAGAGCGGGCTGTGCGGCGCCCAGATGGGCCTGCCTGCGGGAGCCGGGGCAGGAGACCAGGTCACCGGCGCCGCGCGGGCCGGGCGGGTCGTGACGGGCGAAGCGGCCGCCGACGACGGCGATCTCGCGGCGGCACTCCGGGCAGTTTCTGCGACGGGACGACATGTGATCAGTGTGCCCACCTGGGTTGCCTGCGGCTCGTCGACCCCGCGCGACGTTCCGGAGCGCGCCGGATGCACGTACGAACACTGATGCGCGTACGAAAGGACGTCCGGGGCGGACCTCCACAGTTCTGGCTGTTGCCGCAGGTCAACGACGCGTACGTCAACTACGCCAGGCAATGGAGCGGTTGAGCAACTCCCCCGCGAACGCAGCCCTATCCTGACCGTCATGGAACCCGCCGTGATCGGAGCCCGGCTCGCGTCGAGCGTCGTGGGGCCGCTGATCAGAAAGCTGTTCCAGCCCGAGGGCGCCGGGGCCGATCTCGTCGACAAGCCCGTCCGTGTGTCCCGTCTCGTCTCCTTCCGGGGCGAGAAGCGCACGCTCTCCGACAAGGATCTGTACAAGATCGCGGAAGAGCTGGTGAAGCGGGCCGCTCACTCCACCGGCGTGGAGGAACTGCTTCCGTCGTTCGAGAAGCGAGCCGTCATCCACGCCGTCACCGACTCGCTGCGTTCCCTCGGAACGCTCGAAATGGACGACGTACAGGCGGTGCGCCTCGGCCACCTGGCGCTCTCCCAGCATCTGCGCGCGCAGAACAGGACGGCGACGCTGGGCCTGTCCCACGACGCGGTCACACTGCACGCGGGCGTCCTGGACACCGCCTGCCTGCACATCCTGAACTTCTTCACCCAGCGGTCCACGTTCGTCCCGCGCACCCTTCTGGAACAGAGCCGCGGAATCGAGGAGTTGACCAGGAAGATCGACTCCCTGATCACCCGGTCCCCGTCGCCCGCGGACGGCCCCTTCGAGGACCGGTACGCGCACTACATCGCGACCAAGCACGGCAAGCTGAGCATCTTCGGCCTCGACCTGTCGGGCGCACCGGAGAGCTGGCGGCTCGATGTGGCGTATCTGCGGCTGAACGCGGCCGCCGACGTGTTGAGCACCGCGCCCACCATGGTCCCGGCCGACCACGTCCTCGCGGGACGCAACCGCGTACTCCTGCGCGGGCTCGCCGGCTCCGGGAAGACCACGCTCATCCAGTGGCTCGCGGTGTCCACGGCGAAGAGGTCCCTGAACGAACAGCTGCTCTACCTCTACGGACTCGTACCGTTCGTGCTCCCGCTGCGCACCCTGACACGCAGCGGCGCACCTCTCCCGACACCCGACAAGTTCCTGTCGGCCGTGGACTGCCCGATCGCGGGCAGCCAGCCGCACGGGTGGATCGACAGGGTGCTGCAGGCGGGGCGCGGGCTCATCATGATCGACGGGATCGACGAGATCCCCGAGGACGACCGCCACGACGCCCGCCGCTGGCTCCGGGAGTTGCTGAGCGCGTACCCCGACAACCGCTGGCTCGTCACCTCGCGGCCGTCCGCCGTACGGGAACGCTGGCTGCACGACGACGACTTCGCCGAGCTCGACCTGGCCCCCATGAAGCGCGACGACATCGCCGAGTTCATCCAGCGGTGGCACAAGGCGGCCGGCATCAGCGACCAGTACGCCAGCGAGCTGCTGCGTGCGGTGCGGGCCCAGCGAGACCTGAGCAAACTCGCGATCAACCCGCTGATGTGCGGGCTGATCTGCGCGCTGCACCAGGACCGCCGCGGATACCTCCCCCAAGGCCGCAAGGAGATCTACGACGCGGCCCTGTCGATGCTGCTGTTCCGGCGCGACCGCGAGCGCGGTGTCCACAAGTGCGGGCCCATCCATGTCAGCGAGGCCGAGCACATCCAGCTGATCCAGAAACTGGCCTACTGGATGATCCGCAACGGCCGCTCCGAGATGACCCGCACCGACGCGGTGGAGCTCCTGGGCCAGGTCCTGCCCGCCATGCCCAAGGTCGCCGAGCAGGGCACACCGGAGGCCATCTACCGGCATCTGCTCGTCCGTAGCGGCCTGCTGCGGGAGCCGAGTGCGGACTCCGTGGATTTCGTCCACCGCACCTTCCAGGACTACCTGGGGGCGAAGGCGGCCGTCGAAGGGCTCGACTTCGACTTCCTGATCGCCAACGCGCACCTGGACCAGTGGGAGGACGTCATCAGGATGGCGGTGGCCCACGCGCGGCCCACCGAGCGCACGTACCTGCTCACCGGCCTGATCAGGCGCGAGGACGCTTCCCGCCAGGGCAGGGACCGCCTGCACCTCCTCGCGGCCGCCTGCCTGGAGCACGCGACCGAGCTCGCCCCTTCGGTACGGGCGGAGGTGCAGGGGCGGGCGGCGGCCCTGATCCCGCCGCGCTCACCGGACCAGGCGCGTGCGCTGGCGGCGATCGGACCCTTCGTACTGGAGTTGCTGCCCGGGCCGCGAGAGCTGCCGCCGCGCCCCAACGCGCCGGACCCGTTCGCCACGGACGCCCAGAAGGCGCAGGCCGTGGCGGAGGAGGCGGCCTACTGGGCGGTGGCCGACGAGGCGTACTTCACCGTGCTCACGGCCACGCCGATCCCCACGGACGCCGCGATCGAGCTGCTCGCCAAGTACCGCGACCACCCGGACCTACGGGTCCGCAACGAGCTCGCACGCGCGTGGGACAGGTACGACACGGACCTGTACGGCCAGGAGGTCGTCGCCCACCTCGACGAAGACGGTCTCTACTTCCCCGTGTCGAAGCTGCCCGAACTGCACGCACTGCGCAGCTTCGGCGGCCGCTCCCACATCAAGATCACGGGCGAGCTCGCCGTGGACGAATTCGTCGCCATATGTCCGGGGCAGCGCCTCACCCATCTGTGGGTGGAGGCGGACATGGGAGCCACGTGGGACTGGCTGAGCCTCTTCCCCAAGCTGTGCGAACTCACCATCGAAACGCTCCACCCGAGCATCGACGTCAGCACCCTGGAACGGGTCCGCAGCCTGCTCACTCTCCGTGTCCCCGAGGAGACCACGCTCATCGGCACGGACCTGCTTCCGGAGTCCACGACAGTCGTACGGGGACGCCTGGGCCCACTCTGACGCCCGCCCCGCCGCCGACCCTGGGACCACAAACGAAGAAACCCCCTCCGGTCTACGTTTCCGCAGTTCGGAGGGGGTTTACCTTCATGTGGCGGCGCCAGGATTCGAACCTGGGAAGGCTGAGCCGGCAGATTTACAGCGGGCTGGCTTCGCGCGTCCTGACCTGCAAATCCACAGGTTGCCGTGACCACTGGGGGACGTATGGGGGACGCCCCGGCGAGGCGGACATCCGAGTCTCCTCAACCCCGCTCTTCAAATCCGATCAAAGACGCGACGTTCCCAGCACCGCGTGGACGCCAAGGGCGCTGGGCGCGTCTGAAGATTCAACACAACCGAGCTGCTTGCTGACGCATCCGACGGGATCTTGCCATCATGGCATCTACACCCCGAGCAACCCCAACAGGCGTTTCCCGCCCTGTAGTTGACTCGCCAACTGCGCAAACGGCTAGCTGACGGTCGCGGCTCATCGCCTCTGCGCGTCGGCGTTGTCACGGACATAGACCCAGTTGGTGAGCCACGCGATCGGGAACGGACCTGAGAATCGGCAGACCGAGCACCTCGCGTGAGGAGTGCCGCCGTCCTCCTGCTCGGCTCGCACTGCCCGGCTTGGACGGTCGGCTCCGCAGCTTTAGCCACAGACCGGGCAGGACACCGACCAAACCCGCTCCGCCAGCCTCACGACCCATACGGCGACGTCGCCTTTCAGCCAAAAGGCTTGATTTCAACCTTCAGATGGGTACTGAAAGACGATTATGATCTAGTTTTGATAAATGCCGTGCGAGACCGGTACCAGACGAGGACCATAGCGGCATGAAGCAAGCAAGCATGCACGTAGCGTCCTTGACGCTGGACGAAACCAACCCGCGGTACGCAACCAAGACTGGAGGCCTTGAGGAGTCGATCGCTGCGCTACTCGCGAAAGACGACCACAAGCTCCTGAGGCTGGCTCGGGACATCTGCCAGCATGGCATCAACCCATCAGATCTGACCATCGTGCTCGTCGACGGGGCGCAGAACGTGGTACTGGAAGGAAATCGTCGGGTCGCAGCACTCAAGCTGCTGCACAACCCCTCTCTCGCCCCCACGGAAAAACTGAGCAAGCAGTTCGCAGCAATCGGCAAAAGCGGGGAATTCCCTCGGCGGCTTACATGTGTAGTGGCCGAGAGCCGGATGCAGGCCGAGCATTGGATCAGGTTGAAGCACACCGGAGAGAACGGCGGCGTAGGGGTCGTCAGGTGGAGCAGCGGTGAGATCAGTAGATTCAGCGGCCGCTCCACCCCAACCGAGAAAGCGCGGCTTTTCATTGAGGCAATCAATGACTGGTTCCCCGACGACCTGGGTTTGCGGTCCGATGCTCAGACGGTGCGCGGCAATCGGATCACCAATCTGGGAAGAATGATCGCAGATCCCGCCATTCGGAACCGGCTCGGTATCTCTTTCGATGGGGACGTCGTCCTCAGAAGCTATCCGGCCGATAAACTCCGGCCCATTCTCGTTCGACTCTTCCACGATCTCGCCGGCCCTGTCTCTGTAGACCAGATCAAGAACAAGAGGCAGCGGGAAGACTACCTGGAAAGGGTGGAGGGTGATCTCCCCAAGCTGGCCGACCGGCTGGAGGAACCGCAAAAGTACTCGAAGTTCGCCGACAGTGACAGCGCTGGCAATAACGGCGAAGCGTCTGACGCGACCTCCGACACGCCACCCAAGCCGGGGCGTCGGAAGCGGGCCGACTTCGAGAAGAGACTCTTCCAGGGCGTGACTCTCCGGCACGCGAGTCTCAGAACGTCCGACGTGATCGAGGAAGCCAAGCGGATCAAGGTTGATGAGATGCCCAACGTTGCGGCCATCATGGTCCGGGCGGTAGTGGACATCGTGGTCACTGAGGTTGCTGACAAGCTCGGGTGGAGGCGGAATCAGGACACTCTGAAGGGTAGAATCGGCGCCGTCCTGAACCAGGTAGACCCGAAGAAGGACGATCCCCTCCTGGCGAACGCTTGGCGGTTTTCTCAAGAGGATGACGGAGCACTAATTTTGAAATCGCTGCATTCATTTGTGCATACCTGGCAGAATGATCCCCTCTCCTCCGAGGTGCGCAAGTTGAGCGCCGCCTATTCGGCACTGCTCATTAAGGCTGATGAATTGCTGGAAAAGAAAAAGCGATGAGGTACATTAGCCCACTTCGCTACCCGGGCGGGAAGGCCCGCCTGGCGCCATACGTAGCGCACCTTCTAGCGCGACAACGCCCGCGCCCCAAAGCGTATGCAGAAGCATTCGCAGGGGGCGCGGGCGCCGCGCTGCGATTGCTGATCGACAACGAAGTCGAACATATCTACATTAACGATCTCGACCCCGGCGTGGCATCGCTGTGGCGATGCATCTTTAATCATACCGAGGAATTTGTCGATCTTGTTTCCCGTGAAGAAGTCAGCATTGAAGCATGGCATCGGCACGCAGAAATTTATCGTACACCTGCTGACAGGGGCGACCTGGAGCTTGGCTTCTCAACATTCTTCCTAAATCGTTGCAATCGCTCAGGCATCCTGCGAGCGCGACCGATTGGTGGCCTTGATCAAACAGGCGACTGGAAGATCGACGCTCGCTTCAATCGAGTTAACCTGGTTGAGAGAATTAGAAACCTCGGAAGCTACAGCAGTCGGGTTACCCTCTCAGAGATTGATGCGCGAGCATTCATTAAGTCACTAGAACACCAGAGTGACGAGGTTCTCCTCTATGTGGATCCTCCATACTTGGTGCAAGGCGATCGCCTGTACATGGACTCGCTAGCAGAGCATGATCACAAGGAACTCTCGATTGTTCTGCGCGAAACTCCCTTGCGTTGGCTACTGACATACGATGCCGATAAGCGCATTACCGAACAACTCTACAAGGGCTTCCGCTGTGTAGAGTTCAGCATCTTGCACACCGCTCAGATACAGCGCACAGGTGCGGAGTACGCCATTTTCGGAAATCGATTGATCCTTCCCGAGGTCACAGGGATTATCGGCGAGGGGAACTATCGGTGGATGACCTCGAAAAGAAAAAAGAAGGCGGTTTAGCTCGACGAGCGCGAAACCCTGCCCGCCGGAACCCGCCTCATCTTCCGTCTCATTCAGCGCCATTTATGGCTACCTGTATAGGCCCGGTGATGACAGTCACCCCGCGGCTGTCCGCCCATGAATGAACTGTCTGAGTTCCCCGATAGACCATCAATTCAGTTGGTAAGCGTGTTAAAGACGTACCGCTAGGCTTTCGGCGACAGCATCCGCACCGACGCCTAGCTAACGTTGCGCCCCATCACCGTCAGCCGAGATATGGGCACTCGCGGTGCTCCAAGAAGTGCCGGATCCTGAGCCGCTGCGTGTGGTGCATGGGCAACTCCCCAAGCTCCGCCGGACGGACAAATCGAAGCTCCGTCGACTCGTTGGAGATCGCGAGCTGGCCGCCGACGGTCCGGGCGGTGAAGCAGACGTTGAACTGTCGCCGGACCTCGCCGTCCGAGTACTCGATGATGTGCTTCGGGTCGGTGTACGTGCCGACCAGGCCCGTGATTTCGACGTCGAGGCCGGTCTCCTCCTTGACCTCGCGAACCGCCGTGCCCGGTAGGGAATCGGTGAGGTCCATGCCGCCTCCCGGCAGCGCCCACAGGTCGTTGTCCCGGCGTCGCTGAAGCAGGATGCGCCCCTGCTCGTCGGTGACGACCGCTGAAGCGGCGACAACCATGCTGTTCGGCTTCGGGGCGTTCGGGTCGTCGTAGTACTCGGTGCGCGCCATGGTCACTCCTCCTGCTGTACCGGCTTCGCCGTCGCCCAGACCGCGTCGAAGCTCTGCCCGTAGGTGTCGAACATGCCGCCTTCCCCGTTACGGCGGAGGTGCCACACCGGCGCACCGTACGCGTTCGCTCCCCAGACGTGGGCGTTGACCAACAGCTGGTCGTCGGCGCGGTACAAGGAGTTGTAGAGCGTCGTTTCATGGGTCCTTATCTCGATGCCGGATACCCCGACGAGAGGTCGGTAGTGCATGAGGGCCAGTCGGCACCGGGACTCGATGCCGTGCCCGAACCGCTCCTCCTGGCCGCGCGCTTGGACGTTCGGGCTTTCGGCGTCGCCAACTGCGATGCGTACGGAGCAGCCCTCGGCGGCTCGTTCGCGCAGCAGATCGTTGAGCCGCGGGTAGGCCTCGTGCAGGAAGATGGCCGCGTAGACCAGGACGTCGATGCGCTCGCGGGCCTGGGTCATCATGTCGACGAACGCGGATACGGGGAGGTCGGCTCGTTGTTCGTAGAGGGCGACGAGTTCCGGGCTGATCGCGCGGGCGGCGCGGGCCTGGCGAAGCGCCGGCCAGAGTGCGTGCACGTCTTCTCCTAGGGCTTCAGCTGCCTCCAAGGCTGTGGCACGGCGCGGCGTACGGCCCAGATTCACCCAGCGCTCAACCGACTTGGGGTCGACCTCAACGGCCTTAGCGAGTCCGGCGTACGTCCAGCCTCCGGCCGCCATGACGGCTCGTAGTCTCTCGTTCTGCATGAGTCTTCCCCTGAGTCTCGGGACGGCACTAGGGACGTTTTACCCGACGCGGGACGTCCCGAAGTGGGGTTTGGGGGTTGTTCCAAGGTCCCCTCTGTTGACCCGATGCTTCTGCGCACGAGCACGGACGGATATCGACTGCTTACGGGGCGACGCGGACGCTCCGATTGGGCGTCAATCCGCTCCGTCGGCGAGTAGGAGGCAGAAGTGATCGACGACGCGTCCCTTCCGGCTGTCGGCACCCTCATGGTCGATACGCGCACTGGCAAGACGGGCATAGTCACGGGACACGAGGGCCCGTACGTGCAGCTTCGTCCGTCCGGTGGGGGCACCGAGTGGGATGTCCCTCCCGACGCGCTTCGACAACCCACCCAATCCGAAGGGATGAGCTCCAAGGTGGCGGTCGCCAACAGGCGGTGGGGGCTGTGAGCACCCGGGCGGTTCTGAGGTTCGAGAAATGGACCCTCGAACCCGACGTCGAGCCCGACTCGGAGCCGGTGACCTACGCGATGCAGTGCGCTGTGGACAAGGAGACGTCACCGGTTAGTGAGGACTGGGTGGCGCCGCAGGACTGGGTCCTGAAGCACTGCGGCAAGCATCCCTCCCATCACACCTACCGCGAGATCATCACGCGCCCCTGGCGGGCCTGGAGGCGGTCTTGATGCGACGAGCGATCGCGTGGTTGGGGCAGTTCACCGGGCCTCTGTTGATCATCATGATCTCCGGTTCCTGCGGCCTGGTCATCGGCTTCACGCTGGCGACCGGCGCCCTGCCTCTCTGAACCCTCACCCGACAACGAAAGACCGGACCACCCCTCAGCCTGGACAGCATTCCGGGGTGGTCCGGTCGCGGAAGCCCTGATCAGGACCCCGGTGCCGATGGTACCGGGGTGATCGGCGTGCCCGAACGCGGGTTCGGCTGCAACCCCGGCTCCACACAGACAAGTCGGAGAGGAAACAGCATTGCGGCGCGGCCCGTGCATCCCCAGTTCTGACCTCAGCCACCGAAAGTCAGCCACGACGGCGGGGCGGCCGAACGAGCACCCGCCACGTATGCCTCCAGCAACCCCGTGCCGGTCTCAGCCACGCTGCCTCAATACGTCACGGCCCGTGCCACCGACCGGCCTTGGCGATTCGGACGCGGCCTCGGTTCGGTGCTCGTCGGCCTGGTCCTGGTGCTCGAAGTGGTCGGGGTGCTTCATGGTCCCCTCGACCGTCTCGGCGTTGTTGCGCGCTGAGTGGCGGGGGGCCGCCGGAGCGGTGGCGGAGACATGGAGCGGCGGCGGCCCCCGGCCGCCAGCGCGCGCGGCACGCCGCAGGCGGGCCGCCTTGATCCAGTAAAGAAACTCTGAACAGCTCCGCTGCGCTCGGGCTCGCGCAGTACGCACCGATGGCACGGCAGCGAACGGGGAGATATGTCCGACCAGGTAGGCCAGGTAGAAGGGGAGTTGAGCGTCATTCACAGCCCGGAGTCCGCAGAGGTGTCTGCTCTGGTCCGTGAGATCGCGGCCATGGTGGCCAGGCTCAGCCGTGAGACGCGGGAGCTACGGAATGAGGTGGCGCGACTCAGGGCTGCGGATCGTGTCGAGCCTGCTTCAGCTCCTCGACTTCCCGGCGCAACTCCTGATGCTCGGCGCTGAGTACGCGAATCTCGTCGCGCAACGCGGTGAGCACTTCGGCGAGGGAGGGCGGGGCCGTTTCCGAAGTTCGGGGCTCATTGCCCCCGCTCTCACCATCCGCCGGCTCACGTTCGGGGTCGTTGGCCAGGTACCAGGCAGGCGGGGTGTAGTCGATGGCGAACTCGCCCGTGGTGTCGCCGACAGCCACGTCTGCAACGAAGCTGCCGCGGCCGTGAATGGTGTAGATCAGCCCCTCGTCCCGCAGCACGTTCAGAGCGCTTCTCGCGGTCATGTTGGCGACGCCAAAACGCTCTTGCAGCTCACGGACGGGCGGCATCTGCTCGCCGGGCTTGAAGCGGCCTTGCATGATCTCGCGCCGGAGCTCGTCGGCAGCGTGCTGATACGGCGGCCGGCGGTCCTGCTTCTTGTCTGGCGCGGGAGTCATGCCCTCAGAGTAGCCACCCCTAGCTGCCCTAGCACACCCCGCTGACATAGGTCACTAGATACCTAGCTCACTCTTCATACTTGACAGTGCTAGGTCACCGAGGTTCTATAGATCGCACCTCACCGCCTCGTGGTGAGGCTCCTACCGAAGGGACACAACTGTCATGGCCCGTATCCGTGTTGGCCTGCTCCCGACCGCTGCGTTCATAGTCGGCACCCTGCCGGTGCCGAAGTACGCGGACGCCGAGAAGACCCAGTTCGCGACCGACCGCGAGACCGGCGCGAAGTTGATGACGATCACCCTCTTCTTCATGGAGGAGGACCGCGCCGAGGCCCTGAAGATCACCGTTCCGGAGACCGGACTCCCCAACGGCCTCAAGCCGGGACTGCCGGTGAAGCCGGTGGAGCTGTTCGCCACCCCGTGGGCCCGCATCTTCAACGGCTCGCTTGCGGACGGCATCGCCTACCGCGCCGACCGCATCGACCTCCTCACCCCCGCACCGGCCGCCGACGCGGCGTGAGCGGCCCCACCCTCCGGTCCGGCGCTGAGCACGACTGCCCATCGGCTCACGCCGGGCCGGATGCCCGCCCCAGTGCACTCCCCTTCCTCGACTACTCCCAGGAGCAATGAATGTCCGTGCAGGAGGTGTTCGGCATAGCCCCGCTCGTCGTACAAGTCGGCCTCGCTGTGATCGCCGTGTGGGCCGTGGGGTGGGTGGTCCGCTACGTGCGTGCTGACGCCATGACCCGCCAGTCGATCCGTCAGGCCGTGCGCGTGCGGTGGGGCTGGAAGCGGCTCGCGCCGATGCTGAAGCTGTCGGTCACGGACAAGACCCCGACAACGATGGCGTCGCTGGCCAACACGGGCAACAAGCCGATCAAGCCCCGCGTGCTGATCCCGGCTCTGAAGGTCCAGCACGACGCGTACGGGGTGATCGCTCGGGCCAAGTGCCTGCCCCCTGTCGGCCTCGAACAGTTCCAGAAGGCAGCTCCTCACCTGGCCGACGCCTGGGGCTGCACCCGGGTCGCGGTCACCCAGGACAAGCCCGGACAGGTCCTCATCCGTGGCGTCCGCCTCGACCCGCTGAAGATCCCTGCCGAGCACCACCCCACGGGTGAGGTGCCGGACGAGATCGCCCGGTGGGACCTGGGCCTGGACGAGTACGCGCAACCGGTGTCCGTGGACCTGACGCAGGTCCCCGGTGTGACCGTGGCTGGCCTGCCCGGCTTCGGGAAGACCTCGCTCATCAACCGTCTGATCTGCGACTGGGCGCCCTCGCCCACGGTGCAGTTCGTGTGTGCCGACGGCAAGGTGTCGACCGCCCGGGAGGGGGACTACGCCCATCTCGTCAAGCGGATGTTCGCCTTCGTCGGTGACGACCTCGAAGAGGCCAACGCCCTCTTCCGGCGCCTGGTGGACCTGCGCCGTGCCCGCGTCTCGGCCGCCGAACGCGTCCTGGGCGTCCAGAGCATGTGGGAGGTCGGACCGTCCCCGACATGGCCGCTCGTCGTCGTGATCATCGACGAAGCGCACACCTACTTCCGCGACCACAAGGGCAGCGACCCCAAGACGAAGAAGCTCGCCGCCCTCGCTGCCGAGAACGCCCGGCTCGTCGAGGACCTGGTCAAGAAGGGCCGCAGCACGGGCATCCTCACCATCCTTGCCACCCAGAAGTCCACGGGCGACGCGATCCCCACGTTCATCCGCGACGTGTGCCCCATCGGCCTGTCCTTCGCCCAGAAGACCGCTGAAGCGGCCGTGGCCGCCCTCGGCGAGGACATCCGGGAGTGGCCCGACGCCAACCCGATCAATCTTCAGGACCGCTCTTACGTCGGCGTGGCCTCCATGAACCACCAGTCACAGCCGGGCTTCACCCGCATCCGCACCCCCTACGTCTCCGGCGAAGACAGCGCGGCCATCGCCGAGCAGACAGCCCACCTCACCGCCGACCCGGCCGCCTTGCTCACCGGCCGCCTCCCTGGCCTCGACCTCACCAAGACGAGCCCGGGGGACACCACCCCGCCCGTGGCGGCCTGACCTGCCGCACCACCCGTCGCGTCCTCGCCCGGAAGGAGGTGAACACCCATGACTGAGGACCGCATCACTCAGCGCACCATCACCGCCGTGATGATCGTGATCGCCGCCCTGGCGTTCGTCTTCTCCTTCGGCAACGTCTGGTCCCTGGCCCTGCGCCTGGGCGTCCCCGCCCCCATCGCCCCGCTCATCGCGCCGATGGTGGACCTGTCCGTGGTCGGCCTCCTGGTGGCCCTGCGCTACCTCTCCCTGCGCGGCGTCCCGTCCGAGCAGATGACGGCCGCCACACGCCTCATGCACGTCTCCGGCCTGCTGACCCTGGCCCTCAACATCGCCGAACCCATCGCCGCCGAGCACTACGGCCGTGCCGCAGTCGACGCCGTGGCCCCGCTGCTGCTCCTCGGCTGGGGAGCCGTCGGCCCGCAGCTCCTCCGCTGCTTCCACGCAGTCGCGAGCGAGCCCGCCGCACCGGCCACGGAAACCCCCACGGACACCGTCCCTGCGCCCACGCCTGCGGCCCCCGCTGACGACCAGGCACCCGCTCCCACGCCCAGTCGGCCCGAGCCTTCGACCACGCCCGCACCGGCCGCCCCCGCGCTGAAGGTCCCCGAACCGCTGCTGACCGAAGCACGCTCCATCGCCGCATCACACCGCGCCGAGCACGGCGAGCCCATCACCGCGGCTCAGCTCAAAATGCGCCTGGCCATCGGGCTGCCCATGGCCACCGCCCTCCACGCGGCCCTGTAACTCCCCCGCCGGCCTCCCGGCACTTCCGTACCTCGCCCGTCCCCGGGCCAGCCAGTCATGCCTGCGGACAGCAGCCCGAGCGCACTGAATCGCTGCTGCCCGCAGGCCCCACCCTCACGTCGGACGGGAGACCCCGCCACCCATGCGCCGCCACCTCGACCTGCACCACGTACTCAGCCCCGGCTTGCGGGACCTGATCGACCTGGCCAACACCGGCAACTTCGGCCGCGTCACCGAACAGGTCCGCGACCTGCGCGGCTGCACCAACCCCGTCAACCTCCACGGCTGGACGGTCACCACCGACCAGACGACCAAGGAAGTCGTCCGCTCCTACCGCTCCGAAGACGAACCGACCGGACGCCTCCTCACCACCTGCGGCAACCGCCGCTCCTCCCGCTGCCCCACCTGCTCACGGATTTACGCCGCCGACACCTACCACCTGATCAAAGCCGGACTCTCCGGCGGCAAGAACGTCGCCGAAACCGTCCGCGACCACCCCCGCGCCTTCGTTACCCTCACCGCCCCCTCCTTCGGCCCCGTCCACAACCGCAAGACCGACCCGACGGGCAAGCCCCGCCCCTGCGCCTGCGGCACCCACCACACCGAAGACGAACCCCTCGTGGGTACGCCCCTGAACCCCGCCACCTACGACTACACCGGTGCCGTGCTTTGGAACGCCCACGCAGGACAGCTCTGGGCCCGCTTCACGATCTACCTCCGCAGGGCCCTCGCCGCCCACCTCGGCATGACACAGGAAGCACTCAGGACCGGCCTGCGCATCTCCTTCGCGAAGGTCGCCGAGTACCAGAAACGCGGCCTGGTCCACTTCCACACCGTGATCCGCTTCGACGGTCCCAGCGGTCACACGAGCGCCCCTCCCCCGTGGGCCACCTTCGACGCCCTGAACGTCGCCGTGGGCCTGGCCGTCCGCCGCGCTCGGCTCACGGTCGAGTCCGACGCCATCGGTGAACGGGTCATGACCTGGGGCGAGCGGTTCAAGGTCGACCCCATCACCGCCCTCGGTGACGGCGAACTGACGGACGCCAAAGTCGCCGGATACGTCGCCAAGTACGCGACCAAGAACGCTGAAGGCGCGGGCACCGTGGACCGCACCCTCATATGCCGCCCCTGCAAGGGACGCGGATACCTACGCGGCCCCGACGGCTTCCTCGACCTGTGCGCCGACTGCGACGGCACCGGACAGGCCGAACTCATCAAGGCCCTGCCTATCCAGTACCACGCCCGCCAGATGATCCGAACCGCCTGGGACCTCGGCCATCTGCCGGAGTTCGCCCACCTCAAGCTCTGGAAGTGGGCCCACATGCTCGGCTTCCGTGGCCACTTCTCCAGCAAGTCCCGCGCCTACTCCACCACGCTCGGCGCCCTGCGCGACGTACGCCGAGCCTGGCGCCTCGCCACAGCCCGCGCCCGCCGCGGCCTCCCCGACGAAGAGACCACCACCCTCGTCACCGACTCCGCTTGGACCTTCCTCGGCACCGGCTACCGCCCCGGCGAAGAACTCCTAGCCGCCCAAGTCCGCCACGACCAAGCACTCAAGCAACGCGCCAAGACGGAAGGAGACCCGTGGCTGTGAGCACCACCCGAGACCCCAAACTCACCCTCGCCGAGGCGCTCGACGAACTCGGCATGTCGCGAGCGGCCTTCTACCGGCTACGCGCACGCGGCAAGGCACCCAGACTCCTGAAGCTCCCCAACGGCCAAATACGCATCCGCCGTTCCGACCTGGACTCGTGGTGGGACACCTGCGAGGTCGCCGCGTGCTGACCTACGACGTACGTGTCTACAGCATCGAGACCCGCCCCGACCGCCCCAAGCCCTACCGCGTTCGCTGGCTGGTCGGTCCGCAGAAGCACTCCAAGAGCTACACCCTCAAAGCTCAGGCAGATGGTCGGCGCTCCGAGCTGATGACCGCCCTGCGCAAGGGCGACCAGTTCGACGTGGAGACGGGCTTGCCCACCTCCGAACTCCGAGCCTTGCACGGGTCCGTGACCTGGTACGAGCACACACGCGCGTACGTCGACCGCAGATGGGACCGTCTTCCCGCGAAGTCCCGCCGGAACGACGCGGACGCCCTGGCCACCATCACCCCCGCCCTAGTGAAGACGACCGTGGGCCGGCCGCCCGCTCGCGCGCTCCGCACCGCCCTGTACGGGTGGGCGTACAACAAGAGCCGCTGGGATCAGGAGCACCCCACGGAGGTCGCGGACGCGCTGCGCTGGGTGGAGAAGAACTCCGTACCCGTCTCGGCGCTGGAAGACCCCGGGACGATCCGGTTGGCGCTGGACGCTCTGTCGACACTGCTTGATGGCTCCCCTGCGGCCGGACGTACGGCCAACCGCAAGCGGGCCTGCCTCAGTGACGTACTCGGGCTCGCGGTGGAACGGCGGTACTTCAGCGTTCCCGTGAACCCGCTGACCACGGTGAAGTGGACGCCTCCGAAGTCAGCGGAGGAGGTTGACCCTGCGAGCGTCGCGAATCCTCGACAGGTTCATAAGCTGCTCGAAGCCGTGCGCGCACAGGGCGACCGCGGCGCCCATCTCGAAGCCTTCTTCGGATGCCTCTACTACGCCGCCATGCGCCCCGCCGAGGCCGTGGGCCTGACCGCGTCGCAGTGCCACCTTCCTAAGCACGGATGGGGTCGGCTCACGCTTCGCGGCGGCATCGTCCACGCAGGACACGGCTGGACGGACGACGACCGGGCCCACCAGCATCGCCACCTGAAGGCACGAGCAGCCCGGGACTCGCGGGTGGTGCCGATCCCGCCGCACTTCGTGGCCATGCTCCGCTGGCACCTCGCACGCTTTGGCGCGGCCCCTGACGGGCGGCTCTTTCGCACGAGTCGCGGAGGTGTGATTCAAGACACGGGCTATGGCGAGGTGTGGGCAGAAGCCCGGAGCTCCGCCCTCTCCCCCATTGAGGTGGCGTCTCCGCTAGCTCGTCGCCCATACGACCTTCGGTGTGCCGGAGTCTCCTTCTGGCTCTTCTCCGGGGTCGATCCGATGGAGGTCGCTCGTAGGGCCGGGCACTCCGTGGCCGTGCTCCTCCGGGTCTACGCGAAGGTCCTGGCGCAGGCGCAGGAGCGAGCGAACCGCCAGATAGAAGCTGGCCTGCGGGAATGGCACGGAAGCGGCTCATCCCCCGGGGGACGCCTGGGGGACACGCGTTGATCAGGGCCGGGCCAGCCCGAGATTCAGTGAGACAAGCCACGCGTTTCGACCAGCGTTCGAATCGCCGTGTTCGCACACGAAGAAACCCCCTCAGATCAACGTTTCCGCAGATCGGAGGGGGTTTACCTTCATGTGGCGGCGCCAGGATTCGAACCTGGGAAGGCTGAGCCGGCAGATTTACAGTCTGCTCCCTTTGGCCGCTCGGGCACACCGCCGGGTTTGCTGCCCACACTCCGCTTTCGCGGCGCTCCGTGGCAACGACGTAAACGATACCTGATGCCCGGGGGTGCTTCGCCACCCGATTGATCGGCACCCCGTGCGGGGGCGGTGGCTAGGCTTTGCGGATGCGGCCAGCGTCAGTCGGCCGTGTATCCGCTGAGTACGCATACCCCGATACAAGGAGCCACAGGACATGGCCGACTCCAGTTTCGACATCGTCTCGAAGGTCGAGCGGCAGGAGGTCGACAACGCCCTCAACCAGGCCGCCAAGGAGATCTCGCAGCGCTACGACTTCAAGGGCACCGGTGCCTCGATCTCGTGGTCCGGCGAGAAGATCCTGATGGAGGCGAACGGCGAGGAGCGGGTCAAGGCGATCCTCGACATCTTCCAGTCCAAGCTGATCAAGCGGGGCATCTCGCTGAAGTCGCTGGACGCGGGCGAGCCGCAGCTGTCCGGCAAGGAGTACAAGATCTTCGCCTCGATCGAAGAGGGCATCTCCCAGGAGAACGCGAAGAAGGTCGCCAAGATCATCCGCGATGAGGGTCCCAAGGGCGTCAAGGCGCAGGTCCAGGGCGACGAGCTGCGGGTCAGCTCGAAGAGCCGGGACGACCTGCAGACCGTGCAGGCACTGCTCAAGGGGCAGGACTTCGACTTCGCCGTGCAGTTCGTGAACTACCGGTAGGCCGGGTTCGCCGTCGCACGGACTACTGAGGGCGGGCACCCCCGTGGGGCGCCCGCCCTCGCTGCTGGCCGCAGACCGTGGGACGGCGTCTCAGCGCCGTGAGTGTCCGAAGAGGATGCGGTAGGCGACGAGCAGGACGAGTGAGCCGCCGATGGCCGCCACCCAGGTGGCGCCGTCGTAGAAGTCGTCGGCGATCGGGCGGTCCAGGTAGCGGGCCGATATCCAGCCGCCGATGAAGGCGCCCGCGATGCCGATCACGGTCGTGCCGATGAAACCGCCCGGGTCGCGGCCGGGCAGCAGCAGTTTGGCGACCGCTCCGGCCAGCAGTCCCAAGACGATCCAGCTGATGATGCCCATGTGATGACCCGGCCTTTCCCGCGCGGTGAGCTTGGTGCGCTGTTGTCCTGTTAGGACGTCTCTACGGAGAGGCGCGGTTGCGGTGATCCGTGAGGTGCGGCGCATGCCACAGCGGTCGGGCGGTCGGGAGTGCCAGGGGACGAGGGTGCACGGGGGCGAGGGTGCACGGGGGCGAGGAAAAAGCGCTGCTACTCGCGCGTGCGGGTGTCCTCCCACGGCGGTAGGTCCATGCCGTCGTTCTCCTCCTCGTACCACCCCGTGCCGTCGAGCCACGCTATGAGCCAGGTTGTGAGGGTCGGGGCGTCGACGAACCAGGCGTGCCGGGGATCGCCGCCGTTGGGTTCGAAGAGCAGGACCTGTCCGTCGGTGGTCCGGCAGTCCACGCACGCGTACATCGCGCAGCCCCAGTGGGATATCGGCAGCACGCCTTCGGGCCAGCCCCAGGCGGATTCGCGCATCGCGTGGTACTTCTCGACGACCGCCGGTTCGCCTCCGGAGGACTTGCCTTCGAGCAGCGGCAACAGGCCGTACTCCGGGCCGAACCCGCCGTCTCCTATGCGGGTGTAGAGCGCGGTGAGCAGCGGCGGCAGCGTGAAGCCCAGGGACGCCTCCGCGCGGGCCAGGGTGTCCGCGTCCACGGGGGTGGGCAGGGAGTCCCATCCCCAGGGACGGGTGGTGCGCGCCTCGGCGGCGACACGGGCCAGCAACTGCTCGGCGTCGGTCATGAGTTCATGGTGGACCACGGCACTGACAATGCGTCCCGGGCGGCCGCCTCCTCCCCTGTCCGGCGTTTGAGCCTTCAGGCCAGGAGTACCTCGATGTCCATCTGCCTGAGCAGGGCCAGGAGTTCCTCGAAGGTCCGTGCGTGGTCGTCCGTTCGCGGTGTGACGCCCAGACAGGTTCGCGCTGTGTACGCGGTGTGCCAGACGAGGGTGTGGGGAGACGGGGTGTCCATTGCTCCGCGGAGGGCGTCGGTTTTCCCGCGGAGGGAGTCGGTTTTCCCGCGGGTGTGGTCCGTGAGGGTTTCCGGGCTTTGTCCGGCGTAGCCTCCGGGCCCGTTCACCGCCTCGCCCAGTGCGCAGTAGAAGGCGGGTTCGTCGGTGATGTGGCGGCCGTCGAGGTGGCAAGTCGTGGCGGGGGCGCGCGCCGGGGCGAGTTGCTCCGCGTGCTCGCGGGCGATGGCCAGCCAGTGGGACCGGCCGTCCGCGCCCATGCCGTCACGCGCCCAGATGTTGGGCTCCGTGGGGCGGCCGGACCACCAGGCGTCCCAGACCATCCCGGCGGCACGCGGCGGCCGTACGGTCCACGGCTCCAGGGCCAGGTCGACCAGGCCCCTTCCGCGCGCGGAAGGGATCCAGGCCACGACCTCGCCCTCCACGGCGTGCTGCAGGGGGCGCCCCAGCCTTCCGAGGCGCAGCACCCGGCCGTGGCCGAGGTCGCCTCTGCCGGACTCCAGCGCGTCCCGCAGGGCGCCGCGCGGTGCGCAGCCGAGCAGCCGCACCGGAGGCTCCGTCAGCTCGTCCGACGGGGCGTCACGCTCTTCGGGGAGGCCGGATTGGTGCGGCAGTTGATCGGCGAACAGGTGCTGCGCGTCCGCGCAGAGCGCCCAGATCTCGTCGTACGGGGCGGCCTCCGGGTCGTACGCGGCGAGGGCGTACTTCGGCTGCTGCACCGTCGTGCGCCCCGCTAGTAGCGCGCGGCGAACGGCTGGTCGGTGCGGACGATGTCGCGGCCGAGCGGCAGCAGGGAGACGGGGATCAGCTTGAAGTTGGCGACGCCCAGGGGGATGCCGATGATCGTGACGCAGAGCAGGAGGCCCGTGACGATGTGGCCGATGGCGAGCCACCAGCCGGCGAGGACCAGCCACAGGACGTTGCCCACGCAGGACGCGGCGCCCGCGTCGCGGCGCTCGACCGTCGTGTAGCCGAAGGGCCACAGGGCATAGCGGCCGATGCGGAAGCTGGCCAGGCCGAACGGGATGCCGATGATGGTGATGCAGAGCAGTACGCCCGCCAGGAGGTACGCCAGGAACATCCAGAAGCCGCAGAGGACGAGCCATATGACGTTGAGGATTGTCTTCACTGTTGGCGACCTGCCATCTGCTCGAGTCGGGCGATGCGCTCCGCCATCGGCGGATGCGTGGAGAACATCTTGGACATGCCCTGTCCCGGACGGAAGGGGTTCGCGATCATCATGTGACTCGCTGTCTCGAGACGGGGCTCGGGCGGCAGCGGCAACTGCTTCGTCCCTGTTTCGAGTTTACGCAGCGCGCTGGCGAGGGCGAGGGGGTCGCCGGTGAGCTGCGCGCCGGACGCGTCGGCCTCGTACTCCCTGGAGCGGCTGATCGCGAGCTGGATGATGGAGGCCGCGAGCGGGCCGAGCAGCATGATCAGGAGCATCCCGAAGATGCCGGGCCCGTCGTTGTCGTTCGAGCGGCCGACAGGGATCAGCCAGGCGAAGTTGACCAGGAACATGATCACGGACGCGAGGGCGCCCGCGACCGAGGAGATCAGGATGTCCCGGTTGTAGACATGGCTGAGCTCGTGGCCGATGACTCCGCGCAGCTCGCGCTCGTCGAGGAGCCGCAGGATGCCGTCGGTGCAGCACACGGCCGCGTTGCGGGGGTTGCGGCCCGTCGCGAACGCGTTCGGCGCCTCTGTGGGCGAGATGTACAGGCGGGGCATGGGCTGGCGGGCCTGGGTGGAGAGCTCGCGGACCATGCGGTACAGCTCGGGGGCCTCGAATTCGCTCACCGGGCGGGCACGCATGGCGCGCAGGGCGAGCTTGTCGCTGTTCCAGTACGCGTACGCATTGGTGCCGAGCGCCACGAACAGCGCGACGATCAGGCCCGTACGCCCGAAGAAACTGCCGATGACAAGGATGAGCGCGGACAGTCCCCCGAGGAGTACGGCGGTCTTCAATCCGTTGTGCCGGCGGTGCACGGTACGCCCTCCTGGTGGTGCGTGGGGGAACCCTCTGCTGACTGGTGCTTCCACTGTTCAGTGGACCCTCCCGTACTGGTCAACGCCAGGCGGGGAGCACTAGTTCCCTTGTGCACGCAGGAGCGATGTAGGCCGCGCGGGTGATGGTCGCGCGCGCCTTGCCGCGGCCGGTCGCGGAGTGTGTCAGAAGAGGCCGGTGTCCGAGAACCTGAGGATCAGCTGGGGCGCTCCGGAGAGGGCGATGCCGAGGACCGCCGTGAGCGCGATGGCCGCGGTGAGCGGGGCGGGGACACGGTGCTCGACCGGCTCGCCCTTGGGGGCGCGGAACAGGAGCGCGGTCCACTGGAGGTAGTAGAAGAGCGCGATCACCACGTTCACGGCCATCACCACGGCGAGCCAGCCGAGGCCCGCGTCGACGGCGGCCGAGAAGACCGTGACCTTGGCGAAGAGGCCGATGATGCCGGGCGGCAGGCCGGCCAGGCAGAGCAGGAAGAAGCCGAGAACGAGGGCGGCAAGCGGCTTGCGGGCGTACAGCCCGCGGTAGTCGCTGACGCGGTTCAGGCGCCGCGTGCGGCCGACGAGGGCCGCCACGGCGAAGGCGCCGAGGTTCACGGCCGTGTACATCAGGGCGTAGGCGACGGTGGAACCGATGGCCTTCTCGGTGTCGGCGGTGTCGTCGGCGTATCCGGCGGCGGCGATCGGCACCAGGAGGTAGCCCGCTTGGCCGACCGACGACCAGGCAAGGAGACGCACCGCGCTGTACGCGCGCGTGGCCTGCTGGCGCAGGGCCGCCACGTTGCCCGCGGTCATGGTGAGTGCGGCCAGGACGGCGAGTGCCGGGCCCCAGACGTCCGCGTACGACGGGAAGGCGACGACGGTGACGAGGATGAGGCCGGTGAAGCCGACGGCCTTTCCGACGACCGAGAGGTAGGCGGCGACGGGCAGCGGCGCGCCTACGTAGGTGTCGGGCACCCAGAAGTGGAAGGGCACGGCCGCCACCTTGAAGGCGAAGCCGACGAGGGTGAGGGCGACGCCCGTCTGAGCGAGGGTGTGCAGCTGACCATCGACATTCTGGAGCTCTGTGGCGATGTCTGTGAGGTGCAGCGTGCCCGTGGCGGCGTACACGAAGCTGACGCCCATGAGGGTCACCGCGGTCGCGGTGACGGAGGAGAGGAAGAACTTCAGGGCCGCTTCGGAGGAGCGTTTGTCGCCCCGCTTGAGACCGACAAGGGCGAACGCCGGGAGGGAGGCCACTTCGAGGGCGACGATGAGCGTGGCGAGGTCCCGTGAGGCGGGCAGCAGGGCGGCGCCCGCCGCGGACGACAGCAGCAGGAACCAGTACTCCCCGGCGGGCAGTTCGTCGCCGGAGTCCTTGAGGGTGCTCATCGAGAGCAGGGCGGCGAGCAGGGCGCCGCCGAGGACGAGGAGCTGGATGACGAGAGTGAAGCGGTCGGCGGTGTAGCTGCACGCGTGCGTGCCGCCGCCGGTCAGGCAGAAGGTCGAACGGTCGTCGTTCAGGAGCGGCAGCAGGGCGAGCGCGGCCGCGGCGAGACCCGCCACGGAGATCCAGCCGAGGAGCGCCTTCTTGCCGTCCTTCACGAAGAGGTCGGCAACGAGCACGACGAGGCCGACGACCGCCGCGATGGTCGGCGGCGCGATCGCGAGCCAGTCGACGGACTGGACGAGGCTTGCGGCGCTTTCGGCGGCCACGGTCACGACTTGCCTCCAGTGAGGAGCTTCTGCACGGCCGGGTCGGTGAGGCCGAGGAGAGCCGCGGGCCAGAGTCCGGCGAGGACGGTGAGGGCGACGAGCGGGGTCCAGGCGGCGAACTCGTAACCGCGGACGTCGGCGAACTCGGGGACACGGGAGGGAGCGCGGGTGCCGGCGAGGGCCTTGGGCGCGGGTCCCTCGGCGAGCTTCCCGTGCGCGGCTTCGTCCGCGACCTCCCCGTGCGCGGGTTCATCGGCGAGCTTGCCGTGCGCGGGTTCATCGGCGAGCTTGCCGTGCGCGGGTTCCTCGGTCGTCCGCGGCATCGGGCCCATGCAGACGCGGCGTACGACGATGAGCATGTACGCGGCGGTGAGCAGAGTCCCGAAGGCGGCGATCGCCATGAAGGTGAGGAAGGCGGGACGGCTCAGGTCGGCCGCGGGCTCGAACGCGCCGAACAGCGCCAGCATTTCGCCCCAGAACCCGGCGAGGCCCGGCAGGCCGAGCGAGGCGACGGCGGCGAACGCGAGGAGTCCGCCGAGGCGGGGCGCCCTGCCGTAGAGCGCGGCGCCGGAGCCCTGCGCGAGGGTGTCGAGGTCGGTCGTGCCGGTGCGGTCCTTCAGCGCGCCGACGAGGAAGAAGAGCAGGCCGGTGATGAGGCCGTGGGCGATGTTGGCGAACAGGGCGCCGTTCACGCCGGTGGGGCTCATCGTCGAGATGCCGAGCAGGACGAAGCCAATGTGGCCGACGGACGAGTACGCGATGAGGCGCTTGAGGTCGCCCTTCGCGCCCTGCTTGGCGAGCGCGAGGCAGGCCAGGGATCCGTAGATGATGCCCACGACCGCGAAGGCGGCGAGGTACGGCGCGAACTCCCGCATTCCGTCCGGGGCGACAGGCAGGATGATCCGGACGAACCCGTACGTACCCATCTTCAGCATGACGCCGGCCAGCAGCACCGATCCGACGGTGGGCGCGGCGGTGTGGGCGTCGGGCAGCCAGCTGTGCAGCGGCCACATCGGCGTCTTGACCGCGAGCCCGATCCCGATCGCCAGAACCGCGATGACCTGCACGGATGTGGTCAGGTGCCGGCCGTTGTCAGTGGCGAGTGCCACCATGTCGAATGTGCCGGACTTGAGCCCGATGAGGAGCAGGCCCAGCAGCATGACGACGGAGCCGAGCAGTGTGTAGAGGATGAACTTCCAGGCGGCCTGGACCCGTTGCTCACCGCCCCAGCGGGCGATGAGGAAGTACATCGGGATGAGCACCATCTCGAACGCCAGGAAGAACAGCAGCAGATCGAGGACGGCGAAGGTCGCGAGGGTGCCGGACTCGAGCATGAGGATCAGTGCGACGAACGCCTTGGGGGAAGGCCCGGTCGGCATTTTGAAGTAGGAGTAGAGCGCGCAGAGGAAGGTCAGCAGCGCGGTCAGGACCAGAAGGGGGAGCGAGATGCCGTCGATGCCGAGATGGATGCGCACGTCGAGTGCGGGGATCCAGCTGATATCGGTCGTGGCCTGCATCTTCGACGGCTGGTCGTGGTCGAAGCCGAGCGCGAGGACGATCGCTGCGAGCAGGATCGCGCCGGTCACGACCACGCCGTGGCGCAGCACGGCCTGGTCGGGCGACTTTCCCTTCAGCCCGGGCGGGGCGGGCAGGAGAGCGGCCACAGCGCCGATGAGCGGGCCGACGACGATCAACGCCAGAAGAAACTGCATCACGGACTCACTGATACCGATCACGGCTGCTCACGCTCCGGCGGTGGCGACAAGGACGGCGGCGACGGCCAGGACGACCGTGCCTGCGAGCAGCGCGCTCAGGTAGGTCTGCACGTTGCCGGTCTGCGCGCGGCGGACGGCCGCGCCGAGCCAGCGGGGTGCGGTGCCGGCACCGCGCACGTACGTCTCGACGACCTCGCGGTCCAGAAAGCGGACCAGGCTCGCCGCGGCGCGGACGGGGCGCACGAACAGGGCGGTGTGGACGGCGTCGAGGTGGAAGCCGGCAGCCGCGTGCCGGTGCAGCGGGCCGAGCAGCAGACGGCCGGGGTCGGCCGGGTCCGGTGCCGAGGCGACGTCTCCGTACGCGAGCGTGTGGGTGGCGATGGCCTCCGCCTCGACCTGGGCGCCGTCGCCGTCCGGGGTCGCGGCGACCGCGCCCATGGGGACGCGGGCGGCGAGCGCCGTGGTGTGCCGCCACGCGCCGTAGGTGACCAGGGCACCGACGAGGGCGACGCCCGTGCCCAGGACGGAGGTGGTGAGCGTCGGGGCGAGCGAGTGGCCGTCGAACCAGTCCGGCAGGACGCCGACGGTCAGGCCGAAGACGAGTGAGGGGACTGCGAGCACCCAGAGCACGGCAGTCATCGCGAGGGGCTGGCGCCCATGGTCGGGGACCTGTGCTCCCCGGCCGTGGAAGGCGAGCAGCCACAGGCGCGTCGCGTAGGCAGCGGTGAGGAGGGCGGTGAGGAGACCGGCGACGAGGACGATCCAGCCCGCCGCGGTGGGCACGGACTCGGCGTGACCGGTGGCCGTGTGCTCGGCGGCGCCGAGCACCGCCTCCTTGGAGAAGAAGCCGCTGAACGGCGGGATCGCGGCGAGCGCGAGGAGCGCCACGGTCATCGTCCAGTACGCGTCGGGGATGCGGTCGCGCAGGCCGTCCATGCGGGACATGGCGGCCAGCGAGTTGGTGCCGGCGGCGTGGATGATCACGCCCGCCGCGAGGAACAGGAGCGCCTTGAAGGCGCCGTGCGACAGGAGGTGGAAGACGGCGGCACCGCGGTCGCCGACGGCGAGAGCGCCGGTCATGTAGCCGAGCTGACCGATCGTCGAGTACGCGAGGACGCGCTTGATGTCGTCCTGGGCGAGCGCGGCGAGGGCCGAGCCGGCCATGGTGACGGCGGCCATGACGGCGAGGACGACCAGGGCCGCGCCGGAGAGGGCGAAGACGGGGAGGAGCCGGGCCACGAAGTAGACACCGGCGGCGACCATCGTCGCGGCGTGGATCAGCGCGGAGACGGGCGTGGGGCCTGCCATCGCGTCGGGCAGCCAGGTGTGGAGCGGGAACTGCGCGGACTTGCCGGCGACGCCCGCGAGCAGCAGCAGGGCGATCAGCGTCGGGTGGTCCAGGCCGTTGTCCGCGACCGTCGACAGGATCGTCGTGATGCGGAAGGAGCCCGTGTCGGCGGCGAGCGCGAACAGGCCGATCAGGAAGGGGACGTCGCCGAGCTTGGTGACGAGGAAGGCCTTCAGGGAGGCGGCGCGCGCCTCGGGGGTCTCCCAGTAGTGGCCGACCAGGAAGTACGAGCAGATGCCCATGATCTCCCAGCCGACCAGGAGCACCATCAGGTCGCCGGAGTAGACGACGAGCAGCATCGCGGAGGTGAAGAGGGAGACGAGGGAGGCGTACGAGGGGTAGCGCGGGTCCTCGCGGAGGTAGCCCGTCGAGTAGATCTGCACGCACGACGCGACGACGCCGACCAGGACGGCGACGAGGGCGGCGAAGCCGTCGATGTGCAGGGCGAGCTCGATGGGGACCGAGCCGGTCGGGGTGAGTTCGGTGGCGGCGTCGACCGCAGCCGTGCCGCCGCCGGTGCCCCCGCCCTGACGGGCCGCCACGAGCACGGCGAGCAGGAGTGCCGTCAGCGTGGGCAGCACGGCAAGGGGGCGTACGAGACCGGGGATCCGTCGGCCGAGCAGCAGGCCCGCGGCCGCGCCAAGGAACGGAAGGAGGGGGACGAGGACGGCGAGGGTGGTCGTGGTCACGCGGTGGCCTCAGCCTTCTGCGCCGGTGCGGCCTCTTCGTCGGTGTCGCCGGTGTCGCCGGGATCGCCGTCGCTGTCGCCGGGGTCGTCGTCCGGGTGCTCGGCGGTGTCGCGGAGGTCGTCGACGGCGGAGCTGCCGCGGTTGCGGTAGACCGCCAGGACGATCGCGAGGCCGATGCCGATCTCGGCGGCGGCGATGGCGATGGTGAAGAGGGTCAGGGCCTGACCGGCGTGGAGGGAGTCGCGGAGCCAGACGTCGAAGGCGACGAGGTTGAGGTTGACGGCGTTGAGCATCAGCTCGACGGACATCAGGACCAGGATCGCGTTGCGCCGTGCGAGCACGCCGTACAGGCCCACGCAGAAGAGGAGGGCGGCCAGGACCGCGGGGTAGGCGAGGTGGAGGTGCATCAGTTGTTCTCCTCCTGGTCCTGGGAGCGGCCTCGGTTCTGGGTCCGTCCTCGGTTCTGGGCCTGCGACTGGTCCTGGGCGGTGCTCTTGCGGGACAGGACGATCGCGCCGACGAGGGCGGCGAGGAGGAGGACCGAGAGGGCTTCGAAGGGGAGCACCCAGTGCCGGAAGAGGATCGAGCCGGTCACGTCGGTGGAGCCCTGGGCCGCGCCGTCCAGGTCGATCACCGTGGTGCGGAACGCGTCCACGACGACCCAGACCAGGGCGGCCGCGGCGACGAGGGCCACCGCGAGCGCGACGGGGCGGTTGCCCGAATCGGCCTCCGGTGAGCGGCCGATGGGGGCCCTGGTGAGCATCAGTCCGAAGAGGAGGAGTACGACGACGGATCCGACGTAGATGAGGACCTGGACCCAGGCGATGAACTCGGCGGTCAGGAGGAGGTACTCGACGGCGAGCCCGCCGAGCGCGACCACCAGCCACAGCGCGGCGTGCACCAGCTGCCTCGTCGTGACCGTGATGACGGCCGCGCCGAGGGTGACGAGGCCGACCAGGAGGAAGGCGATCTCGACACCCGTCGGGGACAGGAAGCCCTGTGTTTCGGCGGCGCGTGTTCCGGAGGCGATCGTTTCGACGGCGATCGTTTCGGCGGCGATGTTCACGACGACTCCTCGCCCTTCGCCTCGGCTGCCCCAGCCACCTCAGCCGCGGCCAGTTTCTCGGCCGACTTGCGGGCGGCGGCGAGTTCCTTCGGCTCCTCGGCTGCGGGGTCCAGGGCGGGTGGGGTGGGGACGGTCCACATCCACTCGCGGAGCTTGTCGCGCTCGTGGGTGAGTTCGTGGATGTCGGTCTCGGCGTACTCGAACTCCGGCGACCAGAACAGCGCGTCGAAGGGGCAGACCTCGATGCAGATACCGCAGTACATGCAGAGGGCGAAGTCGATGGCGAAGCGGTCCAGGACGTTGCGGCTGCGCTCGCGTCCGCCGGGGGCGGCGGGCGGCACCGTCTCCTTGTGGGAGTCGATGTAGATGCACCAGTCGGGGCATTCACGGGCGCAGAGCATGCAGACCGTGCAGTTCTCCTCGAAGAGGCCGATGACGCCGCGGGTGCGGGGCGGCAGTTCGGGCTGGTGCTCGGGGTACTGCTCGGTGACGGTCTTCTTCGTCATCGTGCGCAGGGTGACGGCGAGGCCCTTGGCGAGGCCCGAGCCTGGGATCGGGGGCATCAGTTGATCGCCACCTTCACGATTCCGGTGAGCGCGATCTGCGCGAGGGCGAGCGGGACGAGGAGGGTCCAGGAGAGCTTCTGGAGCTGGTCCTCGCGGAGACGGGGGTAGGACACGCGCAGCCAGATCACGACGAAGGCGAGGACGGCCGTCTTGAGCAGGGTCCAGACCCAGCCGAAGCCGTCGGCGCCCCACGGTCCGTGCCAGCCGCCGAGGAAGAGGACGGTGGTCAGACCGCACAGGACGACGATTCCCGCGTACTCGGCGAGGAGGAAGAGGGCGAAGCGCAGGCCCGTGTACTCGGTGTAGGCGCCGAAGATGATCTCGGAGTCGGCGACCGGCATGTCGAAGGGCGGGCGCTGGAGTTCGGCGAGGCCCGCGATGAAGAAGACGAGCGCGCCGACGATCTGCCAGGGCAGCCACCACCACTCGAAGGCGTCGACGATGCCGGGCAGTGAGACCGTGCCCGAGGCCATCGCGACCGAGGCGGCGGCGAGCAGCATCGGAAGCTCGTACGCGAGGAGCTGGGCGGCGGTACGGAGGCCGCCGAGGAGGGAGAACTTGTTGGCGCTGGCCCAGCCGGCCATGAGGGAGCCGAGTACGCCGACGCCCATCACCGCGAGCACGAAGAAGATGCCCGCGTCGATGACCTCGCCGACCGCGCCCTCGTCGGGGCCGATCGGGATGGCGATCAGGACGAGGAGGTAGGGCAGCAGGGCGATGGCGGGCGCGAGTTGGAAGACTCGGCGGTCGGCCGCGGCGGGGACGACGTCTTCCTTCTGGGCGAATTTGACGCCGTCGGCGACGAGTTGCGCCCAGCCGTGGAAGCCCCCCGCGTGCATCGGGCCGAGGCGACCCTGCATGTGGGCCATGACCTTGTGCTCGGTCTGGCCGATGACGAGGGGGAGGACCAGGAACACGGCGAAGACGATGACGAGGCGCAGGGCGACGTCGAGGGCGTCGTTCACTCGGTGCCTCCGGTATTTCCGGTGTCGCCGGAGTCCGCGGTGTCGGCGGTGTCCGCGGATTTCCCGGTGCCGCCGGAGTCCGCGGATTTCCCGGTGTCGGCGGTGTCCTTGGGGTTTTCGGTTTCCCCGGTACGGGGGGTGTCTGGCTTCGTCGTGGGCTTCGGCTGGTCCGAGGGCTCGAACGCCGGGCGGGCGTGGTGCCACGGGGCGTCGGACTTCGGTTCGGGGGCGGCCTTCGGAGCGGGGGGCTCTTGTTGCGTGGTTGCCGGTTGGGGGGTTTCCGGTTCCGGGGTTTCCCGTTCCGAGGTTTCCGGTTCCGAGGTTTCCGGTTCCGGGGTTGCCGCTCGTTGGGATGCCGAACCCTGGCTCGCGCTGCGTGCGCGGCGCGGGGGGCGGGCCGGGGCGTCCGGCTGTTGTGCCTCGGTGGGCACTGTGCCGGGCTGCGTGTCCGGGGTCGCCGGGACCTCCGGAGTCACCGGAGATTCCGGGGTCCCCGTGGGCTGCGCTTCGGGGGCCGTCTGGCTTGCCGAGCCCTGGCTGACCGAGCGGGTTCTGCGGGGCGGGCGTTCGCCTGCACCCGCACGGCCTGCGGCGCCCGCACCCGCACCCGCACCCGCCGCGCGTCCCGCGCCGCGGGCCGGGCGGGCCGGGGCCGCGGGGAGCTGGCCCTTGAGCGGGCCCCACTCGTTCGGGTCGGGGACGCCGGGCGGCAGCATCTGGCGGCGCTTGGGGCCGCCGTGCTCCGACTCGCCCGGCTCCTTGGCGCCCGGCCAGGCCTTCGCTACCCGCGCCGCGAGTACGAAGTCCTTGCGGAGGGGGTGGCCTTCGAAGGTGTCGGGCAGGAGGAGCGGGGTCAGTCCGGGGTGGCCCTCAAACATGACGCCGAACATCTCGTGGGTCTCGCGCTCGTGCCAGGCGGCGCCCGCGTACACGTCGACCGCGGAGGCGAGTACCGGGGCGTCGTGCGCGACGGTCGTACGGACGAGGAGGCGGCGTACGGGAGCGAGGGCGACCACGTGGGCGGCGACGCGGAAGCCCGTGCCCGGTTCGTCGACCGCGCTGAGCCAGTCGAAGTAGGTGCAGGTGAGGGTGGTGCGGGCGGTCTCCAGGGCCGTGGTCCAGGAGGCCGCGGGGACGTCGACCGTCAGGACGTCGTACGACTCCTCGGCCGTCGCCTCCGCACCGAAGAGCTCCTCGACGAGGCTCGGCAGCCAGCCGGTCATGCCGTGGCCTCCCCCGGCGCGGGCGGCTGTACGAGGCCGCTCTGGAGTACGGCTGCCGAGGGGCGGGCGCCGGAACCGTTCGCGTACCGCTCCCCCAGCGACTCCCGCGCGATCTTCTCCTGAAGTTTGAGGATGCCCTGGAGCAGCGCCTCGGGGCGGGGCGGGCACCCGGGGACGTACACGTCGACGGGGATGATCTGGTCGACGCCCTTGGTGACGGAGTACGAGTCCCAGTAGGGGCCGCCGCAGTTGGAGCAGGCGCCGAAGGAGATGACGTACTTCGGTTCGGGCATCTGCTCGTACAGGCGCTTCACGGCGGGTGCCATCTTGTCCGTGACCGTGCCGGACACGACCATCAGGTCGGCCTGGCGTGGCCCGGGCGCGAAGGGGATGACACCGAGCCGGATGAAGTCGTGCCGCGCCATGGACGCGGCGATGAACTCGATGGCGCAGCAGGCGAGGCCGAAGTTGAAGACCCAGAGGGAGTACCGGCGGCCCCAGTTGAGGACCACCTTCATCGGTTCGGGGGCCAGCCGGGCGAGCGCGCCCAGCCTCTTCGGCTCGGGAAGCAGCACGGGTTGCGAAGCGGGTTGCGAAGCGGGTTGCGGCACAGGCTGCGAAGCGGATTGCGCAGCGGGCTGCGGCACGGGCTGCCCGTCGGTGTCCGGGGTCACGTCCACGTCAGGACGCCCTTCTTGTATGCGTACAGCAGGCCCACGGCGAGGAAGCCGAGGAAGATGAACATCTCCACGAGCGTCGTCGCGCCGTAGCCGGGCGCGGCGAAGATCGTCGCCCAGGGGAAGAGGAAGATCGAGTCGACGGCGAAGATCACGTAGAGGAACGCGTAGACGTAGTAGCGGACCTGGGTGTGGGCCCAGCCCTCGCCGACGGGGTCGACGCCGCACTCGTACGTCAGGAGTTTCTCCGGGGTGGGCACCACCGGGCGCAGCAACCGCCCCGCGCCGAAGGCCACTGCGACGAACAGCACGCCGACGACGGCGAGCAGTCCGACGACGGAGTACGACTGGTAGTAGCTCGCCGCGACGTTCGTCACGTGCACGTCAGCCCCTCACTCCCTGAACTCCTTGACCTTCCTGGCCCTTTTCGACGATCTGTACGCACGGGAGTCTAGGGCCTGCTAAAGGTTCAGTAAGCAGAGCGTCACGCATTCGGTAAGCAGGGCGTCACGTCGCGGTCGCCCTCGGGTGGGGTTATCCCCCGGCCGTCCGGGCGGCCGCCCTCATGGCGTCGCGGCGGCGGGCCGGGCACCCTAGCGCGTATGACCGCACGCACCACGCCTTTGCACGACGACCGGCCGCCGCCCGCGCGCTTCGCGTACGACACGTACACCTGGAAGGAGATCGTCCACCTCCTGGTGAACCTGCCGATGGGCATCGTCGCCTTCGTCTACACGGTGAGCGTGCTGTCCGTCGGCATCGGTCTGACCGTGACCGTGGTCGGCCTGCCGCTGCTCGCGCTGGCGCTGCTCGGCGCGCGCGTCCTGGGCAGGGCCGAGCGGGCGCGGGCCAGGAAACTGCTGGGCGTACGGGTCGACGAGCCGAGTCCGATGCCGGGAGAGCGGGGGCAGAGTCTTCTCGGGCGGCTGTGGTCGAACCTGAAGGACCCGGTGGGCTGGCGCACCATGCTGTACGGGTTCATCCGGCTGCCCTGGGGCGTGCTGACCTTCGCCGTCGTCGCCGTCGGGCTCTTCGTGCTCTGGCCGGTGCTGCCCTTCATCGTGCGCGGGCTCACCAACGCGGACCGGGCGATGGTGCGCGGCCTGCTCTCCCCCTCCGACGAATTGGAGCGGCGGATCGCCGAACTGGAGTCCGACCGGGGCGTGGTCGTGGACACCGCCGCCGCCGACCTGCGCCGCATCGAGCGCGATCTGCACGACGGCGCGCAGGCCCGCCTCGTCGCCCTCGCCATGGGACTCGGCCTCGCCAAGGAGAAGCTCCTCGAGGACCCCGACGCCGCGGCCTCCATGGTCGACGAGGCGCACGGCGAGGTGAAACTGGCCTTGCAGGAACTGCGCGACCTGGCCCGCGGCATCCACCCCGCCGTCCTCACCGACCGCGGCCTGAACGCCGCCCTCTCCTCGGTCGCCTCGCGCTGCACCGTGCCGGTCAAGGTGGCCGCCGACCTGCCCGCGCGCCCGGCGGCGGCCATCGAGGGCATCGCGTACTTCACGGTCTCCGAGCTGCTGCAGAACATCAGCAAGCACAGCGGGGCGAGGAGCGCGAGCGTCGACGTCTGGCGCGCGGACGAACGGCTGCTCATCCAGGTGTGGGACGACGGGCGTGGCGGGGCGCGGCTCGACGGCGGCACGGGCATGTCGGGGCTCGCCGACCGGCTCGGCGCGGTGGACGGGCTCTTCGTGATCGAGTCGCCCGAGGGCGGTCCCACGACGATCACGGCGGAGCTGCCGTGGCGCGACCGCTCGACGGACGCGGCGCCCGGCCTCCGCAAGTGACGGGTGCCGCCGCTGACCCTCACGGGTCCCGGAGGTAGGGAAAACCCCCGGTTCAAGACGCCGACCGGCTCCATGGCCCGGGGCCGGCGCAGCGGCGAGTCTGTAACCACGGCAACCACGGCAACCACGGCGGACAGGCAGCCGTGAAACACGAAACACCACGGGCCCAGGCCCAGCTCAGGCTCGCACATACGGACGCAGAAACGGACGGCAGCGATGGCCACGGATTACGGACAGGGGTACACGCACATGGACCGGCCGGACTTCCGGGGAACCGACGTCGAGGAGCGGCGGCGCCACCGGCTGCCCGCAGGACTGCGCGCCCCCATCGAGGCCCGCACCTGGCGGGAGTTCGGCTACACCATGCTGAGCCTGCCGATCGGCATCACGTCCTTCGTCTTCGCCGTCACCATGCTCTCGCTCGGCGTGGGCCTGCTGATCACCTTCATCGGCATCCCGGTGCTCGCGGCCGCCCTCGCGGGTTGCCGCGGCATCGGCGCCCTGGAACGGACGCGGGCGCGCGGCCTGCTCGGCGTGGACGTCGCCGCGCCGGAGCCGCTGCGTCCCAACGGCCGCGGTCCGATGGCGCTCGTGGGCGCGGTCCTCAAGAGCGGTGCGTCCTGGCGGCACGTCCTCTACTCGCTGCTGATGCTGCCGTGGTCGGTCTTCTCGTTCACGGTGGCGATCATCTTCTGGGCGTACGGCTGGGTGATGCTCACGTATCCGCTGTGGTTCTGGCTCTTCCCGATGTACGGAGGACAGGACGGCATCCAGCTGTACGGCGGGGACGACGGGCACCGCATCTACCTCGACAACCCCTTCGAGATCGGCATCACCGCCGCGACGGGCCTCCTCATCACGCTGGCCACTCCGTGGATCCTGCGGGCGCTGACGACCGTGGACCGCGTGATGGTGTACGGGCTGCTCGGCCCCTCGCGGCTCGCGACCCGCGTCGTCGAGCTGGAGTCGGACCGTGGCGTGGTCGTGGACACCGCCGCCGCCGACCTGCGCCGCATCGAGCGCGATCTGCACGACGGCGCGCAGGCCCGCCTCGTCGCCCTCGCCATGGATCTGGGCCTGGCCAAGGAGAAGCTGTCCGAGGACCCGGAGGCGGCGGCGCGCATGGTCGACGAGGCGCACGGCGAGGTGAAGGTGGCCTTGCAGGAGCTGCGTGATCTGGCCCGCGGCATCCACCCCGCCGTCCTCACCGACCGCGGCCTGGACGCCGCCCTCTCCTCGCTGGCGGCCCGCTGCACGGTGCCGGTCCAGGTGGAGGTGGACCTGACGAGCCGCCCGGCGGCGGCCATCGAGGGCATCGCGTACTTCACGGTCTCCGAGTTGCTGCAGAACATCAGCAAGCACAGCCGTGCCAGGGCCGCGGGCGTCGACGTCTGGCGCGCCGAGAACCGGCTGATGCTCCAGGTGACCGACAACGGGACGGGCGGCGCCGACGTGTCGGCGGGCTCCGGCCTCGCGGGGCTCGCGGAGCGGCTCGACGCGGTCGACGGGATCCTGGTCGTCGACTCGCCGGTGGGCGGCCCGACGACGATCACGGCGGAACTGCCGTGGCGCCAGGCCTGAGGGGGTCGGCCGCTGGCCCCGAGTGCGGCGCTGAGCCCCGCCTTCGCCTCGCCGCACTCCTGAGGCCTCGCCCCACCCCGCCCCGCCCCGCCGCACTCCTGAGCTGAGCCCCGCCCTGCCTCGCCCCGCCTCGCCCCGCCTCGTCCTGAGCTAAGTCCCCCTCGCCCCCCGCCCCCGGTACGTACCCCCACCGGGGGCGGCCCCCTGCCCCGGCGGCAAGGGAGCAGTCCGGCGAGCGGGCCGGTGGGTCGCGGCGGATCGCGCGATACTGAGGTGCCAAGTGTTCGGCGCCAAGCGGTCGGCGCCACGTGTCCGGCCGGCAACACCGCCGACGGCCGGACGCGGACCAGACAAGCGCGCCGGGGGGCCAAAAGTGCCCGGGGGCCAGAAAAAGTGCCGGGGGGCCAAAAAGTGGAGGACAAAGTGCGGGTGGTCATCGCCGAGGATTCAGTGCTGCTCAGGGAGGGCCTGACCCGGTTGCTGACCGACCGCGGGCACGATGTGGTCGCCGGGGTGGGAGACGCCGACGCCCTGATCAAGACGATCACCGAGCTGGCCGCGCAGGACACGCTGCCGGACGTGGTCGTCGCCGACGTGCGGATGCCGCCGACCCACACCGACGAAGGCGTGCGCGCCGCCGTGTATCTGCGGCATCAGCACCCCGGCCTCGGGGTCCTGGTCCTTTCGCAGTACGTCGAGGAGCAGTACGCCACCGAACTGCTCGCCGGTTCGAGCCGTGGTGTGGGCTATCTGCTCAAGGACCGCGTCGCCGAGGTGCGGGAGTTCGTCGACGCCGTGGTGCGCGTGGCGGACGGCGGCACGGCGCTCGACCCGGAGGTCGTGGCGCAGCTCCTCGGCCGCAGCCGCAAGCAAGATGTGCTCGCGGGGCTTACTCCGCGCGAACGCGAGGTACTCGGCCTCATGGCCGAAGGCCGGACCAACTCGGCGGTCGCCCGGCAGCTCGTGGTGAGCGACGGCGCCGTCGAGAAGCACGTGAGCAACATCTTCCTGAAGCTCGGGCTCTCCCCGAGCGACGGGGATCACCGCCGCGTGCTCGCGGTCCTCACCTATCTCAACTCATGAACAACTGACACCCTGTCAGGTAGACGGGAGCCGGCGGAAGGCGCCGGTCCGGGGCTGTGGCCACAGCCCCGGTCGGGCGTCACTGGAGCCCCGGTCGGGTGCCGTCGGACCCCTTGCCAGGGCCATCGAGGGGCGCCTTCGGACACGCCCGGGACCCGACGGGACATCACCGTAGGCACGAGCGCGACCAGCGGAATCAGGAGTGGAATCAGGAGCGGGATCAGGGGAAGCCACGGAGAGTGACCGAACGTCGCAGGCAGCCGGAGTCGGCCGGAAGCAGGCCCCAGGGACGCAAGTCCTAGAACCAAAGGATGAGCGGGGAGCGTCATCCATGACGGACCGGGGGGCGAGGCGAACCATGGCAAACCAGCGCAACACGGTGTCTCAGAAGTACATCCATCATGCGAACAACCCCAGGAAGGCGACCCTTACAGACGTAGGGTGGACCTTGGGAGCGCCGGTCGTCCCGGCGATCCGCTCAGTCGCCTCGAGGGAGGTCCAGTTCAGTGACCAGCCAGGTCAGTAGCCAAGCCGAGCAGGCCGACGGAGCTGTCGTCGGAGAGCAACGCAAGCCCGCAGGTGACAAGGACGTGCGGCGTCTGGACCGGGTCATCATCCGCTTCGCGGGCGACTCCGGTGACGGTATGCAGCTCACGGGTGACCGGTTCACCTCGGAGACCGCGTCCTTCGGCAACGACCTGTCGACGCTGCCGAACTTCCCCGCCGAGATCCGCGCGCCCGCAGGAACACTGCCGGGCGTGTCGTCTTTTCAGCTGCACTTCGCCGACCACGACATCCTGACGCCGGGCGACGCCCCGAACGTACTGGTGGCGATGAACCCGGCGGCGCTGAAGGCGAACATCGGTGACGTGCCGCGCGGCGCCGAGGTCATCGTGAACACCGACGAGTTCTCCAAGCGCGCCATGCAGAAGGTCGGCTACGCCACCTCCCCGCTGGAGGACGGCTCCCTGGACGGCTACAGCGTGCACCCGGTGCCGCTGACCACGCTGACCGTGGAGGCCCTCAAGGAATTCGACCTCTCCCGCAAGGACGCGGGGCGCTCGAAGAACATGTTCGCGCTCGGACTCCTTTCGTGGATGTACCACCGGCCGACCGAGGGAACCGAGAAGTTCCTTCGAGCCAAGTTCGCCAAGCGCCCGGAGATCGCCGAGGCGAACATCGCGGCGTTCCACGCGGGGTGGAACTTCGGCGAGACCACCGAGGACTTCGCGGTCTCCTACGAAGTCGCCCCCGCCTCCCACGCGTTCGCGACCGGCACCTACCGCAACATCTCCGGCAACCTGGCACTGTCGTACGGTCTGATCGCGGCGGGCCGGCAGGCGGATCTGCCGCTCTACCTGGGCAGTTACCCGATCACTCCCGCCTCGGACATCCTGCACGAGCTCTCCAAGCACAAGAACTTCGGCGTGCGGACCTTCCAGGCCGAGGACGAGATCGCGGGCATCGGCGCGGCCCTGGGCGCCGCGTTCGGCGGATCGCTCGCGGTGACGACGACGTCGGGCCCCGGTGTGGCGCTCAAGTCGGAGACCATCGGCCTGGCCGTCAGCCTCGAACTGCCGCTGCTGGTCGTGGACATCCAGCGCGGCGGGCCGAGTACGGGCCTGCCGACGAAGACCGAGCAGGCCGACCTGCTCCAGGCGATGTTCGGGCGCAACGGCGAGGCGCCGGTGCCGATCGTGGCGCCGAAGACCCCGGCGGACTGCTTCGACGCGGCGCTGGAGGCGGCCCGGATCGCGGTGACGTACCGGACACCGGTGTTCCTCCTTTCCGACGGCTACCTCGCCAACGGCTCGGAGCCCTGGCGCATCCCCGAGGTCGACGAACTGCCCGACCTGCGGGTTCAGTTCGCTTCGGGCACCAATCACACCGAGGCCGACGGCAGCGAGGTCTTCTGGCCGTACAAGCGCGATCCGCAGACCCTGGCCCGCCCGTGGGCGATCCCGGGCACGCCGGGTCTGGAGCACCGCATCGGCGGCATCGAGAAGCAGGACGGCACGGGCAACATCTCGTACGACCCAGCCAACCACGACTTCATGGTCCGGACCCGCCAGGCCAAGATCGACGGGATCGCCGTACCCGACCTGGAGGTCGACGACGCGGGCGGGGACGCCGACACGCTGGTCCTCGGCTGGGGTTCGACGTACGGGCCGATCACCGCGGCCGTCCGGCGGCTGCGTGCCGCGGGTGAGTCCATCGCGCAGGCCCATCTGCGCCACCTCAACCCGTTCCCGCGGAATCTGGGCGACGTCCTCGCGCGTTACGACAAGGTGGTGATCCCCGAGATGAACCTCGGGCAGCTCGCCACGCTGATCCGGGCGCGATATCTGGTGGACGCAGTCTCGTACAACCAGGTCAACGGAATGCCGTTCAAGGCCGAGCAGCTCGCCACGGCTCTCAAGGAGGCCATCGATGGCTGACATGAAAACGGCCGGGCCGGAGGGGACCGGGAGCACGATCGAAGCGCTTTCCCTGGTGCCCAAGGCCGAGGCCCAGCAGTCCATGAAGGACTTCAAGTCCGACCAGGAGGTGCGCTGGTGCCCCGGCTGCGGTGACTACGCCGTGCTTGCCGCGGTGCAGAGCTTCATGCCGCAGCTGGGTCTGGCGAAGGAGAACATCGTCTTCGTCTCGGGCATCGGCTGCTCCTCCCGCTTCCCGTACTACATGAACACGTACGGGATGCACTCCATCCACGGCCGCGCCCCGGCCATCGCCACCGGCCTCGCGTCGTCGCGGCGGGATCTGAGCGTGTGGGTGGTCACCGGTGACGGTGACGCGCTGTCCATCGGCGGCAACCACCTGATCCACGCCCTGCGCCGCAACGTGAACCTGAAGATCCTGCTGTTCAACAACCGGATCTACGGCCTCACCAAGGGGCAGTACAGCCCCACATCGGAAGTCGGCAAGATCACGAAGTCGACGCCGATGGGTTCCCTGGACGCGCCCTTCAACCCGGTCTCGCTGGCCATCGGCGCCGAGGCGTCGTTCGTGGCGCGCACGGTGGACTCCGACCGCAAGCACCTCACCGAGGTGCTGCGCGAGGCCGCCGAGCACCCCGGCACCGCCCTGGTGGAGATCTACCAGAACTGCAACATCTTCAACGACGGCGCCTTCGAGGTCCTCAAGGACAAGCAGCAGGCGGAGGAGGCGGTGATCCGCCTCGAGCACGGGCAGCCGATCCGCTTCGGCACCGAAGGCTCGAAGGGTGTCGTACGCGACACGGTGACCGGTGACCTCAAGGTCGTCGCCGTCACACCGGAGAACGAGGGCGACGTCCTGGTCCACGACGCGCACTCCACGTCGCCGACCACGGCGTTCGCCCTCTCCCGGCTCGCCGATCCGGACACGCTGCACCACACGCCGATCGGCGTCTTCCGCAACGTCGAACGGCCGGTCTACGACACGCTCATGGCCGACCAGCTCGACACCGCCATCGAGCAGAACGGCAAGGGCGACCTGGCCGCGCTGCTCGCCGGCGGCGACACGTGGACAGTCGTCGGCTAGTCCGGCCTTCTCTTGTGTGTTCTCTTGCGCGAGGCCCGGTCCTGATCCTCAGGACCGGGCCTCGTCGTATGCCTGGCGCGCCTTCTGTACATCGCCCATGCGCCGGTCGGTCCAGGCCGAGAGGGCCCTGACCTGCGCTGCCGCCTCGCGGCCGAGGTCCGTGAGGGAGTAGTCGACCCGGGGTGGGATGACCGGTTTGGCGTCGCGGTGCACGATGCCGTCGCGCTCCAAGGTCTGCAGGGTCTGCGCCAGCATTTTCTCGCTGACGCGGCCGATGTGCCGTCGCAGCTCACTGAACCGGTACGAGCGCTCCTCCAGGGCCAGCAGGACGAGGACGCCCCACCGGCTCGTCACATGCTCCAGAACGAGCCGGTGGGGACACATTTCCTCGCCCGCGACCCTCCACGTGCTTACGTCCATGCCAGTACCTTACTTCAAAGTGGGTACTTTCGAATAGTTAGCGCTGTAGCTAGCGTGGGTGGCAGACCACACCGAAGAGTCACTCACCAGGAGCTTTCAGACATGAGCATCGTCGTCACCGGAGCCACCGGAAACCTCGGCCGTCTCGTCATCGAGGGGCTGCTCGCCACCCGGGTCCCCGCCGGGGACATCGCGGCCGTCGTACGCGACAAGGGCAAGGCCGCCGACCTCGCCGAGCGCGGCATCGAGCTGCGAATCGCCGACTACAGCGTCCCCGAGACTCTGGAGGGCGTCTTCGCCGCCGGTGACCGGGTCCTGATGATCTCCGGCAGCGAGGTCGGGCAGCGCGTGCCGCAGCACCGCGCGGTGGTCGACGCGGCGAGCACGGCGGGCGTCGCGCTCCTCGCCTACACGGGCGTCCTCGGCGGCCCCGACGCCGACTTCGAGCTGGCGGCCGAGCACAAGGTGACCGAGCAGCTCATCCTCGACTCCGGCCTGCCCTACACGTTCCTGCGCAACGGCTGGTACCACGAGAACTACACCGAGCACCTCGCCCCGGTCCTTGAGCACGGCGCCGTCGTCGCCTCCGCGGGCGAGGGCCGAGTCGCCTCCGCCTCCCGCGCCGACTACGCGGCGGCCGCCGTCGCCGTCCTGACCGGCGACGGCCACGAGAACAAGGTGTACGAGCTGAGCGGCGACGTCGCCTGGAGCTTCGCCGAGTACGCCGCTGAGGTCGCGACCCAGACCGGCCTGGACATCTCGTACGCGAACGTCCCCGCCGAGCAGCACCTCGCCGTGCTGACCGGCGCCGGGCTGCCGGAGCCGCTGGCCGCGGTCCTCGTCGACGTGGACGCGGCCGTCGCGCGGGGCCGGCTGGCCGGGACGACCGGTGAACTGGCCCGGCTCATCGGCCGCCCGACGACGCCCCTTTCCGAAGCCATCTCGGCGGCGCTCGAAGGCCTGAACCGCCGGTCATGACTGTCTCCCATTTACGGGCATGACAGGCGGGGGCTCGCGGCGCTACCGTCAGTGCGGCAGCAGCGGGACTGCCGTGCATCGAGGAGGAGCCGTGGACAGCGGAGCAGCCGGGACGTCGGCAAAGAACGAGCAGCGCGCCGGGCTGCTGAACGGCTTCGCCGCCTACGGGATGTGGGGCCTTGTCCCCCTCTTCTGGCCGCTCCTCAAACCGGCCGGCGCCGTCGAGATCCTCGCCCACCGGATGGCCTGGTCCCTCGTGGTGGTCGGCATCGCACTGCTCTTCATACGCCGCTGGGACTGGGCGCGCGAGTTGCTCCGCCAGCCGCGCAGGCTGGGCCTGGTGACGATCGCCGCGGCGGTCATCACCGTCAACTGGGGCGTCTACATCTGGTCCGTGAACTCCGGTCACGTCGTCGAAGCCTCCCTCGGCTACTTCATCAACCCGCTGGTCACCATCGCCATGGGCGTCCTGCTCCTCGGCGAGCGGCTGCGCCCGCTGCAGTGGACGGCGGTCGGCGTCGGGTTCGCCGCGGTGCTCGTCCTCGCGTTCGGGTACGGCCAGCTGCCGTGGATCTCCCTCTGCCTCGCCTTCACCTTCGCGACGTACGGCCTGGTGAAGAAGAAGGTCAACCTCGGCGGCCTGGAGTCCCTCGCCGCCGAGACCGCCGTCCAGTTCCTGCCGGCCGTCGCCTACCTGATGTGGCTCGCCACGCAGGGCGACATCGTCTTCGGCACGGAAGGTGCGGGGCACGCGGCGCTGCTCGCGGCGACCGGCGTGGTGACCGCGGCGCCCCTGGTCTGCTTCGGAGCGGCGGCGATCCGTGTACCGCTCTCCACGCTGGGACTCCTCCAATACCTCGCTCCCGTCTTCCAGTTCCTGCTCGGCATCCTGTACTTCCACGAAGCCATGCCGCCCGAGCGCTGGGCCGGCTTCGCCCTGGTCTGGCTCGCCCTCTCCCTCCTGACCTGGGACGCCCTACGCACGGCCCGCCGAAACGCGTCACGCCTTGCGGCGGCACGGGTGGCGGCAACGGGGGTTGAGGCGGGGGGTTCCCTGGAGCAGGGGGGTTCCCTGGAGCAGGGGGGTTCCCTGGGGCAGGGGGGTTCCCTGGGGCAGGGTGATCGCGGGGAGCGGGACGAGCGGGAGGCGGCGGTCTGAGGGTGGGGCGGGCTGCCGCGGAGTGCGGCGGGATCGCTTCGCTTGTAGAGGGTGGTGCGGGATGGTGGCCGGTGGTCGGTGGCCGGTGGCCGGTGGCCGGTGATCAGTGGCCGGTGATCAGTGGCCGGTGGTCGGTGGTCGGTGGTCGGTGGTCGGTGGTCGGTGGTCGGTGGTCAGCCGACTATGCCGCTCGGGCCCCCGGTGAGACCGGGGCAGGGGGTGGGGTCGGGGCAGGGGGTTGGGTCGGGGCAGAGGCCGGGACCAGGGCGCGCTGAGCGGACAGGGACGCGGATATCACCCAGAGCAGGGTCAGGTCGACGCCCAGCTCCACCACCGCTGCGAACTGGTCCATCGTGAACTTGAATATCTGGCCGATGAACATGTCCGCGAGCAGCGCCGCCTGGAAGAGCCGGAAGGCCGTCGCCCGGTCGCTGCGCAGGCGTATCAGTCCGATGATTCCCAGGACGGCCGACACCACTTCGGTGAGCGCGACCGCAAGGTGAGCGCCCGGCTGCGGTTCCCGCGCCAGTTGTCCGCCGAAGAGGTCCACGGACATCCAGACGGAGAACAGCAGCGCTTCGGTCAGCAGGCAGAGCACGGCCAGAGCGAGCACAATCCGTGTCCGTGCCAGCCACCTCAGCGCACGCCCCACGCCGGACGCCCACCTCCGCCACCACGCGTGAACCGCGGGCGGACGCTCGGGGACGGCGGCGATCAGCCGCGCGAGAGCCGCGTCCAGCTCGCGGTCCGAGCCCTCGACAAGTCGCAGTGCAGCCCGGCGCTGCTCGGCCGTGAGCCCGTCGGCAACACCGGCCAGAGCGAGGTCGGCGGCGTGCACGGAGCGCTGTCGCGCGTCGAGGCCGGTGGCCCGAGTGGCCCGGCGGCGTATGAGGTGGGTGAGGAGGAGCAGCAACGCGAAGCTCAAGTAGATGATCCCGGCGGCCGGTTCATAGAAGTAACCCGGCTCGTCCGTGATCTGTTTGCCGACCTCGTCGATGAAGAGTCCGAAGCCGATACCGCCGATGAAGGCGCCGACAATCCGGGACGCTCTGCCGAGGAAGCCCAGCGTGAGCAGGATCGCCGCCATCATCAGCAGGCCACCCCACAGCATGTGGGCGATGTGCAGCGGGCTGCCGCCGCCCCCGCCCAGCTGTGGATAGCCCGCCTGAGCGAGGAAGGCTCGGGTGACGAGGACCGTGGCGATGCCGGTCAGCGCGAAGACGTTGACGTAGGTGGCCGCGTCTGCGGCGCGCACGAGTGATCGACTCCGCCTCATGGCCTGCTCCCCCCCCCTTCCCTCGATTTCAAGGTTCCGCGCAATCCCAGAGTGACGCCTGCGTCGCCGCCGCACGATCCGGGATCACCCCGAGCCAGCCCTCAAAGTCCCCCTAGGTGGCGGCAGTTTGGCGGCCGTACACGGCAAATGCGTGCACAGGGCCTACGTAACCGATATAACTGGTTACCATGTCCACCCTGCATTGGAAGCTCGTCATCGACGCCGCCGACCCACATGCCCAAGCCACCTTCTGGGCTGACACGTTGGGCTACGAGATCGAGGACAACAGCGCACTGATCGAGCGCCTGCTCGACCTCGGCGCCGCCCCCGAAGCCGCGACCCTCGAATTCCGCGGCCGCCGCGCCTGGCGGGACCTGATCGCAGTACGGCACCCCGACGACCCGTACGACGAGGGGAGCGGCACCGGCCTCGGCCGCCGGATCCTGTTCCAGCGCGTACCCGAGACCAAGACCGGCAAGAACCGGCTCCACCTCGACGTACACACCGAGCCGGGAAGCCGTGACGACGAGGTGGCCCGCCTCCAGGCGCTGGGCGCCGCCGTGGAGCAGCACGTCAAAGAGCCGGGAGGCGAGTGGGTGATCATGACGGACCCGGAGGGGAACGAGTTCTGCGTCCACTGAGTCCGCTCAGGCCGCTCAGGCCAGGCTTCTGAGGCCACTGACCGTTCATGGCAGCCGCCGCTCAAGGCGACGCCCCCGCCCGGCACGCCGGACCAGGAAGGCCGCCGCATGGCATCGCAGTCGCGCGCCCATCACCTCCTCCTGGGCGTCAGCGGTGTCTTTGCCGTGTTGTCCCTCGTCCTCGTACCGCTCACCCTGCCCCTCGGCTGGGACGAGACCGTCTACGCGAGCCGCTTCTCGCCGTACGCCCCCGCCACGCCGTTCAGCGCGCCCCGCACGCGGGGTGCGCCGTTCCTCATCGCACCGGTGGCCACCTGGAGCGACTCCGTCGTGCTGCTCAGGGTGTGGCTGACGCTGCTCGCAACGGCCGCTCTCTACCTGGGATTCCGCCCCTGGCTGCGGTTTCTGATCCGGCCGTCGGGGGCCGCGGTCGCCGCCGCGCTGTACGGCGGACTGTGGTTCGTGCTCTTCTACGCGAGCGCGGCAATGCCCAACCACTACACCGCCATGGGTGCCGTCGGGGCGGTCGGGCTCTTCCTCCGGGCACGCCAGTCCCCCGTGACCTGCGCCGGAGTCGCGGGTGGCCTCGCCCTTGCGACTCTGATGCGACCCAACGACGGAGTCGCCCTCGGCGCACCGCTCTTGGCCACCGCCCTGCTGGTGCCCGCCTGGCGGGGGTGGAGTCGCGTCCTTGCCGTGCTCGGCGGGCTCGCGGCGGGTGCGTTGCCGTGGATCGTCGAGGCGTACGTACGGTTCGGCGGAGTCCGCGAACGGCTGACGGAGGCAAGTGAGGTGCAGGGGGACCTGCGTCCCCTGCTCTCCGTGGTCCATCACCTCACCGTCATGGACGGGCCGCTGCTCTGCCGCCCTTGTGACAGCGACACCGTTCGTCCGCTCTCGGCGGAGTGGTGGTTCCTGCTGCCCCTACTGGTGGCGGTCGGGCTATGGAGTGCGCGCGGTGGTAGCCGGGGTGTGGGCGCCCCGAGGCGCGAGGCGCGCCAAGGCCCCCAGGGCAGGCCTCCGCAGCCAAGTAGCGCGGTCCTCCCCGGATGCCTGCTGGCCGCAGCCGTCGCTCTGTCCGTCGCCCTCCCCTACCTCGTCCTCGTCCCCTACGCCGCCCCGCGCTTCCTCGCCCCCACCCACGCCCTGCTCGCCCCGGCCGCGGCCCTCGGCGTGCTCGCCCTTGTCGACGTCGCCCGCGCGTCCCGTCGTCCACGTATCGGCCTCGTCGCCCTGGGGCTGGCCCTCGCCGGACACCTCACCGTCCAACTCCCCCTGGCCCACAGCAATGCCGGGATCCAGGCGGGCGCCCGCGGCGACTGGGCCCGTGTCGCCGAAGTCCTGCACGAGCACGGCGTCGGCGGAAAATCCCGCACAAGCACAAGCAGGGAATCCCGCACAGGCAGGGACTCCCACACAAGCGGGCAATCCCGCACAGGCAAGGACTCCCACACAGGCAGGGACTTCCGCGCAGGCGGGGGCCCCCGAAGCGGAACACACCCTCCCTGCGTCCTCCGCGGCAACACCTCGGTCATTCCCATCGCCTACGTCACCGGCTGCACCCCCGGCCGCCGCGGCACCCCACGCCGCCCCACCGCGCTCGTCCTGCGCGAAGCGGAACCGCCGGCCTGGGCCCGCTCATGGCCCCGCCACCGCGTGCCCGGCACCTACGCACCAGGGTGGGTCGTCCACGTACGCCCGTGAACGTCGGCACCACACGAGCAAGCGCACGTTATCCGGAACCCCGCGCCCGTTTTGCGGTCTTGACGTCACCACAGTCCCACCCGCACCATCAGGCAACTCCGAACTCCTGCGCGACTCACAACCCCCCACCCCCACATGCCAACCCGCTTACCAAGCGCACGAGTTCGTATGACCATTACGGAAACCGGAGCCCCCACATGAAACTCTCCGTTGCCGGACGTACCGCCGTGGCCGCAGCCATAGCCGTCGCCGGACTCCTGACGACCACCGCGATATCCAACGCGGCGCCCGCCCCGAAGGCGGCCTCTCCGAAGGCCGCCGCCCCCGACATCTCCGTCGACAACGTCAAGGCCCACCTCGCCGACCTCCAGTCCGTCGCGGACGCCAACGGAGGCAACCGGGCCCATGGCAGCAGCGGCTACAAAGCCTCCATCGACCAGCTGAAGAAGAAGCTCGACGCCGCCGGTTTCACCACCTCCGTCCAGGAGTTCACGGCAGGCGGCAAGACCGGCTACAACCTCGTCGCCGACTGGCCCGGTGGTGACGACGGACAGGTCGTCATGGCGGGCGCCCACCTCGACAGCGTCTCCGACGGACCCGGCATCAACGACAACGGGTCCGGCTCGGCCGCCATCCTGGAGACCGCGCTCACCGTGGCCCGGGAGAAGTACCAGCCCAAGAAGCACCTGCGGTTCGCATGGTGGGGCGCCGAGGAGATCGGCATGGTCGGCTCCTCGCACTACGTCGACAGCCTGGCCGGCGGCGACCGCTCAAAGATCAGCGCCTACCTGAACTTCGACATGCTCAGCTCCCCGAACGCGGGCTACTTCGTCTACGACGACGACCCCACGGTCGAAAAGACCTTCAAGGACTACTACGCGGGCAAGAACGTCGCCACGGAGCCGGACGACGAGGGCGACGGACGCTCCGACCACGCGCCGTTCCAGCAGGCGGGCGTGCCGGTCGGCGGGCTGTTCAGCGGCGCCGAGACCACGAAGTCGGCGGAGCAGGCGGAGAAGTGGGGCGGGACGGCGGGAGAGGCGTTCGACAAGTGCTACCACTCGTCCTGCGACGGCATGTCGAACATCGACGGCACCGCACTCGACCGCAACAGCGACGCGGTGGCGTACGCGGTGTGGGGGCTGTCCTCGTAGGCGCCGCGGGACGTCGCCCGGAGTGAAGGCCACCCGCCGCGGGACGCCGCCCGGAGCGGAGGCCACCCCCCAGCGGGAGGCATCCACGCCCATAGGTCACCCCCGGCCGTAGGCCACCCCTGACGGGCCAACCCCTGGACGGCATTGCTTGCGCGTGCATATAGTGCACGTGCAAGCAACTGCATCCAGGGGGATCCCATGACCCGCAAGTTCCTCTTCGTCCTCGGCAGCGCACGCCCCGAGGGCAACACCGAGATCCTGGCCCGCAAGGCGGCCGAGCAACTCCCCTCCGACGTCGAGCGGCGCTGGCTGAACCTGTCCGACCTGCCACTGCCCGACTTCGAGGACCGGCGCCACGACGACTCCCGTCCCAGGGCCCGCCCCCGTCCCGTTGGCGACAACGAGGCGGAGCTCCTGGACGCCACCCTGGAGGCCACGGACATCGTCATCGTGTCGCCCCTGTACTGGTACTCGCTCTCGGCCACCGTGAAGCGCTACCTCGATTACTGGGACGCGTGGCTGGAGACTCCGGAGATTGCCTTTAAGGACACTCTCAAGGGCCGCACCCTGTGGGGCGTCACAGCGCTCGCCCACCGCGAGGAGGAGGTCGCCGAGCCTCTTGTCGGCACACTCCGTAACACCGCCGCCTTCTTCCCCATGCACTTCGGAGGCGTCCTGTTGGGCAACGGCACCCGGCCCGGCCACGTCCTGGAGGACACCGATGCCATGGCGCGCGCCAAGACCTTCTTCGCGCAGGAGCCGACGCTGGCCCGCTATCCCTACGACAAGTGAAGACTGCGGATACTGAACGCTGCGGATACTGAAGGCTGCGGAAACCTCCACGCCATCACGTCAGGCCCCACCCCGCCCTACGCCATCACGTCCTTCGCCCCGAACCGCGCCCACGCCGCCGAGCCGAACACGGCCGCGTACAGCCCCTGCATCTGCAGGTTCTTGATGATGTCGTCCCAGTAGATCGGCTCGCGCATCAGGTCGGCGAAGGACAGCCAGTAGTGCGAGAAGAAGTACGGGTGGAGGGCGTGCAGCTGCGGGATCTGGTCCAGGATCTGGACCGTGATCAGCAGGCCGACAGTCGTCGCCATGGCCGCGATACCGCTGCTCGTGAGCGTCGACACGAACAGGCCGAGCGCCGCCACCCCGATCAGTGACACGGCGACGACGAGCGCGATCAGAAGGGCTCTCAGCAGCCCTTCGCCGAAGCCCATACGGGTGCCGGAGATCGTCGTGACCTCGCCGAGCGGGAAGAGCAGCGCGCCGGTCGCGAGCGCCGACGTCGCCACGACCAGGGTCGCGACCAGGCAGAACGTGAGCGTGGTCGCGTACTTCACGAGGAGCAGCCGGGTCCGCCCGGCGGGCGCGACCAGTAGGTAGCGCAGGGTGCCCGCGCTGGCCTCGCCCGCGATCGCGTCCCCCGCAATGACGCCGATCGCCATCGGGAGGAAGAACGGCAGGGTCGCGGCGAGCGCGGTGAAGACCAGGAACAGGCCGTTGTTGGTGATCTGCGCGATGAAGGCGGGCCCGCCTTCGTCGCCGCCTCCGCCGATCGTGGAGCCGTCGCTGGTCTCGATCTTGACGGCGATGCCCACGAGGATCGGTACGGCGGCGAGCACGCCGAGCAGCGCGAGGGTCCGCCAGCGGCGGAAGGTGATCCCGAGCTCGCTGCGGAACAGGCCGAGCGTCCAGATCCATCGCGTCTCCCGCGCGCCCCCCGCCGATGGCGGCCCGGAGGCGCTCTCACCTTCCACGACCCCAGCTGCCCCGGCCGCCTCAGCCCGCGACATCGAACCCCTCCCCCGTCAGTGCCACGAACGCGTCCTCCAGAGAGGCCCGTTCGAGTCCGAATCCGCGGACGCGGACGCCCGCCCCGACCAGCGCGGCGTTCAACTCGGCGAGCTCCACTTCCTGGCCGGACTCGTCCTGACCAGGTGGTTCACCGGTCACGTGGTCCTCCGTCACCACGAGATCCGTCACGCCGTGCTCCTTCAGGACGCGGGCGGCGTCACCCCCGTCCGGCGTCGTCACGACGAGCCTGCCGCGCGCACCCGCCGCGAGTTCGGCGACCGGCCCCTGGGTGATGAGGCGGCCCTGCGTCATCACGGCCGCATGCGTGCAGACCTGCTCGATCTCGTCGAGGAGGTGCGAGGAGAGGAAGACGGTCGTGCCCTCCGCCGCCAACTCCCGCACCAGGGTGCGGATCTCGCGCATGCCCTGCGGGTCGAGTCCGTTCGTCGGCTCGTCGAGGACGAGGAGCCTGCGCGGCTGGAGCAGCGCGGCCGCGAGCCCGAGCCGCTGCTTCATACCGAGGGAGTACGCCTTCGCCTTCTTGCCAGCGGCCGCGGTGAGCCCGACCCGGTCGAGGGCCACCTCGGCCCGTACGCGCCGCGTCCGCGGGTCGGCGGTCGGGTCCGCGGAGTCGTAGCGCAGGAGGTTGTCGCGGCCCGACAGGAAGCCGTAGAGGGCCGGTCCTTCGATCAGCGCGCCCACGTGCGGGAGCACGCTGCGCGTGGAGCGCGGCATGGGGCGACCGAGGACCTGGGCCCGGCCGGAGGTCGGCTCGATGAGGCCCATCAGCATGCGGATGGTGGTCGTCTTGCCCGAGCCGTTCGGCCCGAGGAAACCGAAAACACTGCCTACGGGGACGGTGAGGTCGAGCTGGTCGACGGCGAGGTGTTTTCCGTAGCGCTTGGTGAGCGCGTGCGTCTCGATGACGTGCTCCACCGAGTCCGCCTGCCCCACCACGTCCGCTTCACCCGCCGAGCTGCCGTTGGTACCCGGCACGTTGCCCTCCCTCTTGCCCTCGTGCGACGAGACGGATGGAAGGTGCCTCGGCAGGCACCTTCCATCCGCCGTTCCCCTACGTCAACGCACGACGCGTGCCGCACGTGCCGTACCAGTGGGCATCGTTCGCCACCGGTGGGCGTCGTTCGCCGCTAGTGCGCGTCGTTCGCCGCCTTCACCAGTGCGTCCTTCGTGACCGCGCCTACGTAGACAGTGCCGTCGTCGGTGACGAGGGCGTTGATCAGGCGGGTCGAGAAGACCGTGCCGGAGCCGAACTTGCCGTCCACCTGGTCGCCGAGCGAGTCCAGCAGCTTCTGCGCGTCCTGCGGGACGTCGCCCGAACCAGCCGTCGGCAGGCCCTGGCCGCCCGGCAGCTTCAGTTCGGCGATGGTGCTCCAGCCCTCACCGATGATCTTCGGTTCGTTGAGGTCGCCCTTGTCGAACTCCTTGCCGCCCTTGCCGCCCTTGTCCTGGAAGTCGCGGCCTTCCTTGCCGTGCTCGTCGCCCTCGGTGACCTTCGTGCCCTTCGGAGGCGTGAAGTCGAACGTGGAGGCGGACGGCTTGTCGAAGTCGACCTTCGTAAAGCCCGCGTCGACGACGGCCGCGCCTCCGGAGGCGGGTGTCAGGGTGAACTTGAGCGGCGTGCCGGTCTTCTCGTCCACCGCGATCGTGATCTGGCCGACCGTCGAGCCGGCCTCCTTCGGTTTGATCACCAAGCGATACGCGTCACGGCCGGCGACCTGCGCGGTGCCGTCGACCTTCACGGAGGTGGTGTCGTCGACGGCCTTCAGGGCCTGCTCGGCGAAGTCCGCCGGGGTGGAGGGAACATCCGCCCCGCGACCGGCTTCGTGGCCCTTGTCGCCCTTCTCCGTAGAGGAGCCCTTCTCCGTAGAGGTGCCCTTCTCCGTAGAGGACCCCTTTTCTGAGGAGGCGGCCTTCTCCGTGGCGTGATAGGCCTCGTTCGACGCGCTGTCGTACGCCCACACGTCATCGCCGTTGTGGATCACGCTGTACTCGGATGCGTCCCCTAGGACGGACACCTTCTGCTTGTCGGGGCCGTCGGCCGCGACGCGCAGTGTGTGCGTGCCGGACGCCAGCTCCATCAGCTTGCTCTTGGGGTCGGCCGCCGAGCCCTTGTCGTCGCCGTCCTCGCCGCGGTCCGCGCCGCCGCCACCGCCGAAGCCGCCCGCCATGCCTCCGATCGACGGCAGCCCCAGGTCAGTGCTGATCTTGACGTTGCCGGACAGCTGCTGCGTGTCCGACTCGGCGATCTTCTCGATGAGTTCCTGTGCGGTGACCTTCGGCAGGTCCGGGTCGCCCGATGTGGCGAGCGCCGGGACGAGCCCGATGGTCGCCGCCGCCACCCCCGCCACCGCGATCGGGACCGCGTAACGGGCCGCCTTGCGGCGGCCGGCACGCAGCTCCCCGGCCTCGCTGGTGTCCTTCTCCGGTTCGTACGGTGCCATTGTCTGCCTTACCTCCGTGGTCGGCGGCGGCCTTACCTGTACGTGCCTGCGTCCACCCTGTGCCGCCATTCTCACCCGAATTGGTCAGGAGTGGTTGTTCTCGCTGGACTCCATCCGACCAAATCGGCCAACGAGAAGCGTCAGACCCCGGGCGCAACTCCGCGTACTGCCCTGGGATGACATGAAACGGCGGCGCCTCCCCCATCCCGTAGGGGTCGGCGCCGCCGCTCGACAGTTGTTCGGGGATTGTGTCGCCGTCGGGGCGCTCAGCCCGCGCGGTGCACCACCAGGTCGCAGAGCTCCAGCAGGGACGCCTTGGCGTCGCCCTCAGGAAGCGGTCCCAGCGCGGCGCGTGCGCCCTCCGCGTAGCACACCGTGTCCCTGCGGGCATCCTCCAGCGCGGGGTGCGCACGGAGCCTGTGGAGGGCCTCCGCGTGCCGTGCGTCGTCCGTGAGGTCCGAGTCGAGCAGCTCGCACAGGGCGATGTCCTCGGCGAGGCCGAGCCGCGCGGCCCGCTCGCGCAGCCGCAGGACCGGCAGCGTGGGGATGCCCTCGCGCAGGTCGGTGCCGGGCGTCTTGCCGGACTCGTGCGAGTCGGACGCGATGTCGAGCACGTCGTCGGCGAGCTGGAAGGCGACGCCGAGCCGCTCTCCATACTGCGTGAGGACGTCGACGACGGTCTCGTCGGCGCCGGACATCATCGCGCCGAACCGGCAGGCCACGGCGACCAGCGAGCCGGTCTTGCCCCTCAGCACGTCGAGGTAGTGGTCCACCGGGTCACGGCCCTCGGTCGGCCCCGCGGTCTCCAGGATCTGGCCGGTGACCAGGCGTTCGAACGCCTCTGCCTGGATACGGACGGCCTCGGGGCCGAGGTCGGCCAGGATGTAGGAGGCGCGGGCGAAGAGGAAGTCGCCGGTCAGGACCGCCACGGAGTTGCCCCAGCGCTGATTGGCGCTGGCGACGCCGCGGCGTACGTCGGCCTCGTCCATGACGTCGTCGTGGTACAGCGTCGCCAGGTGCGTCAGCTCGACGACAACGGCGGAGGGCACTACGCGCGGCGCGTAGGGGTCGCCGAACTGGGCAGCGAGCATCACGAGCAGCGGACGGAAGCGCTTGCCACCGGCACGGACGAGGTGCTGGGCGGCCTCGGTGATGAAGGGCACCTCGCTCTTGGTGGCCTCGAGCAGTCCCTCCTCGACAGCCGCCAATCCGACCTGGACATCGGCTTCGAGAGCCTGGTCCCGCACGCTCAGCCCGAAAGGCCCGACGACGGTCACGAGAGGTTCTCCTGTCTGCTGACGATCACACGGCCAACTCGGTCGATCATTGGATCTCGTTCGATGACACGGGTTTGTCGATGTGTCGCTGCCATCACTCAAGTCAGCGTATCCGGTCGACTTTCGATCACGGCGAGCACCTGCCCGCCCGTCGCACGTCGCGGCGCTGGTGGGCGCCCTGCGGAGGCCCTCCGCGGCCGCCCGGCTGACCAGCCCGCGCGGTGGCCGAAGGTCACCGGTATGTTCTTGATCAGCCCATACGACCGACAAGCCCGTCCCGCACCACAACAACCGTAACGATCGGGAGAAGACCCTTTGTCCCGTACTACGGCCGAGTACGAGCCGCCTGCCGAACCGCCCGGTGACCCCGCGCCGGGCGACGACCACGCCTTCTTCGGGCAGCCGCGCGGCCTCCTGACGCTCTCCGGCCTGGAGGTCTGGGAGCGCTTCTCGTTCCTCGGCATGCAGGCCATCCTGGTCCTCTATTTCGCCGACTCCGTCGCGAACGACGGCATGGGGATGGACGCCGGTACGGCCGCGTCGGTATCAGCGGCGTACGGCACTCTGGTCTATCTGGTGTCCGTGGCCGGCGGCTGGCTCGCCGACCGCATCCTGGGCTCGTACCGCGCGGTGCTGTGGGGCGGCATCCTCATCGCGTGCGGGCACTACTCGATGGCCGTGCCGACGGCGACGATGACCTGGGTGGGCCTCGGCCTGATCAGCGCGGGCACCGGCCTGCTCAAGCCCAACGTCGCCTCCATGGTCGGCAAGCTCTACCGCACCGAGGACCAGCGCCGCGACGCCGGTTTCGCGCTGTACTACATGGCGATCAACGTGGGCGCCTTCGCGGGCCCGCTGATCACCGGCTGGCTCGGCGACCACAAGGGCTGGCACTGGGGCTTCTCGGCGGCCGCGATCGGCATGACCTTCGGCCTCGTCCAGTACGTCCTGGGACGGCGCCACCTCGCCGGACGGAAAGCCTCCGCCGAGTTCGCGCTCCCCGGGGACGCGATGCGCCGGGCCGTCCTCATGATCGTCGCCGGCTGTGCCGTGGTCGCCGCGCTCGCGGCGCTGCTCGCCGCCGTGGGCTGGCTGACCATGGACCGCTTCGTCGATCTGCTCACCCTCATCTCGGTGATCGCACCGGTCGTCTACTTCGCGGTGATGTTCCGCAGCCCGCGCGTCACGGGCGACGAACGGCGCAGGCTGCGCCCCTACGTAGTCCTTTTCGCCGCCTCCGTAGTCTTCAACTTCATCCTCTTCCAGGCGTACTCGACGATGATGCTCCTCGCCGCGTCGAACGCGGAGACGTCGATCCTCGGGTACCACTTCCCGGCCAGCTGGTACGCCTCCGCGCTCGGCGCCTTCGAGGTGGCACTCGCGCCGGTCGTCGCCGCCGTATGGGCGCGGATGGGCCCGCGCCAGCCGCACGCGTCCAACAAGATCGCGTTCGGCGTGATCCTGGGCGGCCTGTCGTTCCTCCTGATGGTGCTGCCCACCTCGGGGCACGCCGACGGCACGTACAAGATGGCCGCCTGGTGGATCGTCGGCTCGTACCTGCTGCTGGGGCTCGGCGACATCCTCCTGGAGACGTCCGGGATGTCGGCGACCACGAAGCTCGCCCCCAAGGCCTTCGCCAGCCAGACCATGGCGCTGTGGTTCCTCTCCCTCGCGCTCGCCAACGGCATCCAGGCGCAGGTCGTGAAGGTGTACGGAGAGGTCTCCAATCCGGCGTACTTCGGCGTGAACGGCGCCATCGCCGTGGTCGCGGGCATCGCCGTGATCGCCCTGGCGCCTTGGCTGCGCCGCACCATGCACCCCGTCCACTGAGGACAACCCGTCCACTGAGGTTTCACTCATGCAGATCCGCGACTCCTACCCGTACGAGACCACCCGCGAGGACTTCCGCGTACCCCTCGCCGACGGGACCACGCTCTACGCGCGCGTGTGGCGTCCCGTGACCGACGAGCCCGTCCCCGTACTTCTCGAATACCTCCCCTACCGCCTCAGCGACTGGACGGCGCCGCGGGACTGGCAGCGGCACCCCTGGTACGCGGGCCACGGCTACGCCTCCGTACGGGTCGACGTCCGCGGGCACGGCAACAGCGAGGGTCTGCCCACCGACGAGTACTCGGCACAGGAGCTGGCCGACGGCGTCGAGGTGGTGAACTGGCTGGCCGCCCAGGAGTGGTCGACCGGCAAGGTCGGCATGTTCGGCATCTCCTGGGGCGGCTTCAACTCCCTCCAGATCGCGGCGCTCGCCCCCGAACCGCTCAAGGCGATCGTCACGGTCTGCTCGGCCGACGACCGCTACGACAACGACGTGCACTACATGGGCGGGTCCGTCCTCGCGGTGGACATGCACGCGTGGGCGGCGACCATGCTGGCCTTCGTCTCGCGCCCGCCGGACCCGTACTTCGTGGGCGACGCCTGGCGCGAGATGTGGCTGACGCGCCTCGCGGCCGTGGAGCCCTTCATCCACACCTGGCTGGACCACCAGACCCGGGACGACTACTGGCGGCACGGCAGCGTCAGCGAGGACTACTCCGCGATCGGCGCCGCGGTCCTCGCGGTGGGCGGCTGGCACGACCCTTACCGCGACACCGTCCTGCGCCTCGTCGAACACCTCCCCGACGACCAGGTGCGTGGCCTGATCGGCCCCTGGTCGCACCAGTACCCGGACCGCGGGCTGCCGCCGGGACCCTCGATCGGCTTCCTCCAGGAGACCCTGCGCTGGTGGGACCACCACCTCAAAGGCATCGACTCCGGAGTGATGGCCGAGCCGAAGCTGCGCTCCTGGATCAGCGACTCCCACCCGCCGGCGACGGTCTACCCGGAGCTGCCCGGCGGCTGGGTGGGCGACCCGTCCTGGCCGTCCCCGAACGTCACCCCTGTCCCGTACGCCCTCCAGGGCACCCCTGTCGTCGTCGACTCCCCCCAGCACACGGGCCTGGACGCCGGCCGCTACTTCCCCTTCGGCAACGACGCGGACCTGCCGCCGGACCAGCGGGACGAGGACGCGAAGTCGGCGTGCTTCGAGTTCGAGGTCCCCGCTCAGGTACGCGTCCTGGGGCGCCCCAAGGTGACCCTGCGGCTGCGGATGGACGTGCCGTACGGCCAGGCCGTCGCCCGGCTCTGCGACATCGCGCCGGACGGCTCGTCCACCCTCGTCACCCGGGGCGTCCTCAACCTGTCCGCGCGCAACGGCAGGGACCGCGCGGACGCCTGGCCCCTGGGCGCCACCGAGGACGTCACCTTCGAGCTCAACGGCATCGGCCACACCTTCCCGCCGGGCCACCGCATCCGGCTCGCCGTGTCCTCCGCCTACTGGCCCTGGATCTGGCCCCAGGCGGACTCGGTGGGCTTCACCTTGGAGCCGGTCGGCAGCGCTCTGGAACTGCCGGTCCGCGACGGCGACTTGGATCCGTCGATCACGTTCGGTCCCGCGGAGCAGTCGGAGCCGCTGGGCGTGGTCCACCCCGCGACCCTGGACGAGCAGCGGCCCGAGCGTCTGGTCGTACGCGACGTCGCCAAGGGCGAGTGGCGTCTTGAGGTGGACCCGCGGTACGGCGGCACGCGCGTGTACCCCGACGGGCTCGAGTTCACCGAGGTCGCCCTGGAGACGTACACGATCCAGGAGGGCGACCCGCTGAGCGCCCGCACCCGCTCGGACTGGACGATCCGCCTGCACCGGCCCGATCTCGGCTGGGACACGCGCGTGGAGACGCGCTCGGAAATCACCTGCGACGCGGCGGACTTCATCACGTCGAACGAGGTGGTGTGCAAGGACGGCGACGAGGTCGTCTTCCACCGCACCTGGGAGAAGCGGATCCGGCGGACGGCGGGCTAGGGCCTGTGATGTGGAGACCTGGTACCTGTGTGGTGAGGACCTAGCGCCTCAGCAGACGTTCGAGGACGACGGCGATGCCGTCGTCCTCGTTTGAGAGGGTCAACTCGTCTGCCACCGCTTTCAGTTCCCCATGAGCGTTGGCCATGGCCACCCCGTGCGCGGCCCACAGGAACATGGGGATGTCGTTGGGCATGTCCCCAAAGGCGACCGTGTCGGCCGCCGTCAGGCCGAGCCGCTCGGCGGCCAGCGCGAGCCCGGTCGCCTTGGTCACCCCGCACGGTTGGAGTTCCACCGTGCCGGGCCCGGACATGGTCACCGACGCGAGCGTGCCCACCACGCCCCGCGCGACCGCCGCCAACTCATCGTCCGCCAGCGTCGGATGGCGCAGCAACACCTTGCTGATGGGCTCCTCCCACAGCACGTCCCGCCCGGGCACCCGCACCGCGGGCAGCGTGGGGTGCGGCATCTCGTACCCCGGCTCGATGAGCGTGAGGCCCTCCACGCCGTCCTGGTCCACGGCCGCGTGGACCTGCCCGACCTCCGCCTCGATCTTCCCGAGCGCGACCTCGGCGAGCTCGCGGTCGAGGGTCACCGACCACTCCATCCGGTCCGCGCCGACGTCGTACAGCTGGGCACCCTGACCGCACACGGCCAGGCCGTCGTACCCGAGTTCGTCGAGGAGAGGCCGCACCCGCGGGGCCGGGCGGCCTGTCACCACGAGGTGCCGGGCGCCCGCCCCGCCTGCGGCGGCCAGCGCCCGCCGCGACCGGTCCGAGACCGTGTCGTCGCCGCGCAGCAGCGTCCCGTCCAGGTCAGTGGCGATGAGTGCATATGCGAGGGAGGCGGACATGATCCAGAGAATACGGATCCTGGGCCCGGCCGGAAGCTGCTTGGCAAGGTGCGCATACGGGTGGGTGAGACCGGACTGTACGGAGGCACCGCCGGTTCACCGGAAAGTGGAGGATTACATTCCGGCATGCCTCGTTCCGACTATGCCACCCGGCCCACGCCGGGTGGTCATATGCGGCTGCCAAGTGCCTGTACATCAAGCCGGAATTGAAGGCTTCAGTAAGGCTTATGCGGACATTGTCGACTCTTTAGACACTGCCGCAACTGGGGTATCCACACGTAACGTGTGGCACATCCCTATGGAAAGCGAGGCAGGTACGCATGTCCGAGCAGACCCCGCTCGACCCGGCCGCCGGTGACTCCGCCGACCTTCCCGGAGACGATCCCTTCGGCCTCCCCGAGGGCGACCCCTTCGGACCGCACAACCTTCCCTACGGCGTGTTCTCCCTGACCGGGGAGGCGGACGGCCGACGCAGGGTGGGGGTACGGCTCGGCTCGTACGTCCTGGACGCGGGCGCCGCGGCCGCCGCACTCGGCTCCCCCTACGTCTCGCTCCTCGCCCGTACCACGCTGAACCCGCTGCTCGCCGCGGGCCGCAGGGCCTGGTCCGACGTGCGACGCGCCCTGACGGCATGGGTGACGGTGCCCGCCCACCGTGAGGCCGTACGCCCCCTGCTGCACCCTCTCTCCGAAGTGACCCTGCACCTGCCCTTCGAGGTCGCGGACTACGTCGACTTCTACGCCTCCGAGCACCACGCCTCCAACCTGGGGCAGATGTTCCGGCCGGACGCGCCGACGCCGCTGACCCCCAACTGGAAGCACCTGCCCATCGGTTACCACGGCCGGTCCGGCACGGTCGTCGTCTCCGGTACGGACGTCGTCCGTCCCACGGGCCAGCGCAAGACGCCCGCGGACCCGGCCCCCGTCTTCGGCCCGTCCGTCCGGCTCGACATCGAGGCGGAGGTCGGCTTCGTCGTCGGCGCCTCCTCGGAGCAGGGCACCGCCGTGCCCCTCGCGGACTTCCGGGAGCACGTCTTCGGACTGACTCTCCTCAACGATTGGTCGGCACGCGACATCCAGGCGTGGGAGTACGTCCCGCTCGGGCCGTTCCTCGGCAAGTCGTTCGCCACATCGGTGTCCGCGTGGATCACCCCGCTGGAAGCGCTGGACTCGGCACGGGTCGCACCGCCGGAGCGCACGCACCAGCTCCTGCCCTATCTGGACGACTCCGCGGAGTCCGCGGCGGACGAGCCCGGCGGCTACGACCTGCGCATCACGGTCACCCTGAACGGCCAGGTCATCTCGGAGCCGCCGTTCTCCACCGTGTACTGGACGGCCGCGCAGCAGCTGGCGCACATGACGGTCAACGGCGCCTCGCTGCGCACCGGCGACCTGTACGGCTCGGGCACGGTCAGCGGCCCCGGCCCCGGCCAGTTCGGCTCGCTGATCGAGATGACCTGGAACGGCCGTGACCCCCTCGAACTCCCCGACGGCAAGCGGACGTTCCTCGAGGACGGCGACGTGGTCACGCTCTCGGCCTGGGCGCCGGGACCCAATGGCACGAAGGTCGGACTGGGCGAGGTGACGGGCCGGATCGCGTCGGCGCGCTGAGCTCCGCTCCGCCGATTCACATCGACGCCGACTCGCACCGCCACCCACTTGTACCGACACCAACTTGTACCGACCTCTTGACACAAGCCTCCGAGTCGGGTGAACTTGTACTCAGCGCTTGATACAAGCGAGCGCTGAGTACAGGTCCGGGCCCGACCACCCGGCACCATTCGCTCGGGGGTTCACACATGCACGACACCGACACGGCCAACGACACCCGCACCGCGCCACCGCTCTCATCCCTCGCACCCCTCCCACCAGAGGCAGCAGCGCGCGCCCGCGCCGATCTGTACGCCCGCTGGGCCGGTCTCGCCGCCGGTGCCGCCGCGGCCTGGGCGGTGGCATCCCGCGATAACGGCCTGGGCATCGGGATCCTTTACGCCATACCGGCGTTCGGCCTCTGCGCCGTCGCCGGAGTACTGCTCGGTGACGCCCTCACACCCCCGCCACGCGGCCCCGTCCGCAGCGCCGACCTCACCCCCCGCAGAGCCCGGGACTATGTACCGCGCCGGACGACCCGCTTGCTCATCGCGCAGGCGCTGGCCCTGATCGCCCTACTCGTCGCGGCCGCCGTCATGGCCTCGCCCGACGACCAGGGCCGAGCCGGACGCACCCTCTCTGCCACGTGCCAGGGCATGACCCAAACCGTCGGCCCCTGGCCCGGCCTCTTCTACGGCGCCCCGGTCCTCGCCTCGCTCACCCTCGGCACGGTCGCCTGCGCGTGGTCCCTGCGCCGCATCGCCCGCCGCCCCGCGGAAGAACAGCCACGCCGCGACCGGGCACTGGCGATCACCGCGGCCTGGGGCCTACTGGTCTCCACTCCCCTGCTGGGGACCACGACGTTCGCCGCGGGCTCCCTGCTGGGCCTGGACTGCATGGGGGCATCCGGGTCGGCCTGGATCCTGATACCTGTGGCCCTCTCCGCGGCGTCCACGATGACGTGGTCCCTGACCACGATCGTCTCCCCCCGGGCAGGCCGCCGATGACGGACCCGGCCAGAGGCCCCGCCGTCCGGGTCGACACCACGAGCCCCGTCCCGCCCTACGAACAGATCCGGGCCCAGCTCTCCGCCCTCATCACCACGGGCCGCCTCCCCGAGGGCGAACGCCTCCCACCCGTGCGCCAACTCGCCGCCGACCTGGGCCTGGCAGCGGGCACGGTGGCCCGCGCCTACCGCGAACTGGAAGCGGCCTCCCTCATCCACACCCGCCGCGGCGCCGGCACGAGGGTCGCCCCGCTTCCGGCGGGCACGGCCCCTCTTGACCCGGAGCAACTCGCCGAGCTGGCAGTTCAGTTCGTCACCGCGGCGCGCTCGCTCGGGGCGGACGACGCGGCGGCCATGGGGGCGGTAAGGAAGGCGCTGGACCACGCGTGACCTCGGCGTACGCCTCGGAACGAGTCAAGGTACCGACACTCGTTCACATGTACGTGCAGACCTCTACGGGTTCCCGCCAGTACGCACCGACCGGCAGCTTCCATGATGACGCCGGCGGTCCACGAGGCCCGGGCCTAAGACGTCCAGTCCGGCTCTTGCTCGTCCCCCCAGTCCGGCTCCACCTCATCGCTGAGCGGCACCTCGGCCTCGGTGGACGCTCCGCCCGGCGCTCCACCCGAAGCACCACTCCCCGCAACCGCCCCGCCCAAGAACTCCGCGACGACTCCGACCACGCCCTCGCCGTACGTCGCCCGCTTCTTCTCGCCGACTCCGCTGATGCCCGCCAGGTCCGCGACGGACCCGGGCCGGAGGGTCGCGATCTCACGGAGTGTGGCGTCGTGGAAGATCACATACGCCGGGACGCCCTGTTCCTTCGCCTGGGCGCCGCGCCAGGCGCGCAGTGCCTCGAAGAGGGGGACCGCGTCCTGGGGCAGCTCGGCGACCGCTGCCGCCGACTTCGCCTTGCGCTCGCTCTTGGACGCCCGCGCCGCCGGTGCCCGCTTCGGCTCCTTGCGCAGCCGCACCTCACGCTCCCTGCCCAGGACGGAGCCGCTCGCCTCGGTGAGCACCAGCGTTCCGTACTCCCCCTCGACCGCGATCAGGCCCTGCGCCAGCAGCTGACGGACCACGCCGCGCCATTCGGCCTCCGCCAGCTCTTCGCCGATGCCGAAGACCGAGAGCTGGTCGTGGTCGAACTGGATGACCTTCGCGGTCTTCTTGCCCAGGAGGATGTCGATGATCTGGCCCGCGCCGAACTTCTGGCCGCGCTCGCGCTGCAGGCGCACGACTGTGGAGAGGACCTTCTGCGCCGCCACCGTGCCGTCCCAGGTCTCGGGCGGGGTCAGGCAGGTGTCGCAGTTGCCGCAGGACTCCGCGCCCGCCTCCTGGCCGAAGTAGGTCAGGAGCTGCGCGCGGCGGCACTGGGCGGTCTCGCAGAGCGCCAGCATCGAGTCCAGGTGGGAGGAGGCGCGGCGCCGGAACGCCTCGTCGCCCTCGCCGCCCTGGATCAGCTTCCGCTGCTGCACGACGTCCTGGAGGCCATACGCCATCCAGGCCGTCGAGGGCAGGCCGTCGCGGCCCGCGCGGCCCGTCTCCTGGTAGTACCCCTCGACGGACTTGGGCAGGTCGAGGTGGGCGACGAAGCGGACGTCGGGCTTGTCGATGCCCATCCCGAAGGCGATCGTCGCGCAGACGACGAGGCCCTCCTCCCGCAGGAAGCGGGACTGGTTCCTCGCGCGCGTGCCGCCGTCCAGACCCGCGTGGTACGGGACGGCCTCGATGCCGTTCTTGCAGAGGAACTCGGCGGTTTTCTCCACCGAATTGCGGGACAGGCAGTAGACGATCCCGGCGTCGCCCGCGTGCTCCTCCTTCAGGAAGGCGAGGAGCTGCTTCTTCGGTTCGGCCTTCGGCACGATGCGGTACTGGATGTTGGGCCGGTCGAAGCTCGCCACGAAGTGCCGGGCGTCGGGCATGCCGAGCCGCTGGGTGATCTCCCGGTGCGTGGCGTCGGTGGCCGTCGCGGTCAGGGCGATCCGCGGTACGTCCGGCCAGCGCTGCCCGAGGAGGGACAGGGCGAGGTAGTCGGGGCGGAAGTCGTGGCCCCACTGGGCGACGCAGTGCGCCTCGTCGATGGCGAAGACGGAGATCTTGGCCCGCCCGAGGAGGTCCAGCGTCGCGTCCAGGCGCAGCCGCTCCGGCGCCAGATAGAGCACGTCGAGCTCGCCCGCGAGGAACTCCGCCTCCATCACGCGACGCTCGTCGAAGTCCTGCGTGGAGTTGATGAACCCGGCGCGCACCCCGAGCGCCCGCAACGCGTCCACCTGGTCCTGCATCAGCGCGATGAGCGGGGAGATCACGACGCCGGTGCCGGGCCTGACCAGGGCCGGGATCTGGTAGCAGAGGGACTTGCCGCCGCCGGTCGGCATGAGGACGACGGCGTCCCCGCCACCCACCACGTGGTCGATGACCGGTTCCTGCTCGCCGCGGAAGGCGTCGTACCCGAAGACGCGGTGGAGCGTGCGCAGCGCGTCGCTCTCCGTCACGGTGCCGGTCGCCACGCCCGGCGCCGGTACCGCCGCCGTCACCTCGCTCATGCCTTTGGTCCCATCCATCGCCCTGTCCCCCGCTGTACGTCCTGCCTCGACCACTGCCTCCACGATAGGGCTCCCCACCGACACCGCGGACAGTTATCCACAGGCCACCGCCCGGCACCCCTTCTCGGGATGCCGGGCGGCAGGGTCCGCGCAGGGGAGCCGGGCTAGCGGACGAAGACTCCCGCCTGGTTCGCCAGGTCCAGGAAGTACTGCGGGGCCACGCCCAGCACCAGCGTCACGGCGACGCCCATGGCGATCGCCGTCATCGTCAGCGGCGAGGGCACGGCGACCGTGGGGCCGTCCGCCTTCGGCTCGCTGAAGAACATCAGGACGATCACGCGGATGTAGAAGAACGCGGCGATCGCCGACGACAGCACACCGACCACGACCAGCGGGCCCGCGCCGCCCTCCGCCGCCGCCTTGAAGACCGCGAACTTCCCGGCGAACCCGGAGGTCAGCGGGATACCGGCGAAGGCGAGGAGGAAGACCGCGAAGACCGCGGCCACCAGCGGGGACCGGCGTCCGAGCCCCGCCCACTTGGAGAGGTGCGTCGCCTCGCCACCCGCGTCCCGCACCAGCGTGACGACGGCGAAGGCGCCGATGGTCACGAAGGAGTAGGCACCCAGGTAGAAGAGGACGGAGGAGATGCCGTCCGGGGTGGTGGCGATGACACCGGCGAGGATGAAGCCGGCGTGCGCGACGGACGAATACGCGAGGAGCCGCTTGATGTCGGTCTGGGTGATCGCGATGATCGCGCCGCCCAGCATCGTGATGACCGCGACGCCCCACATGACCGGCCGCCAGTCCCAGCGCAGGCCGGGCAGGACCACGTAGAGGAGGCGCAGGAGGGCGCCGAACGCGGCCACCTTCGTCGCCGCCGCCATGAAGCCGGTGACCGGCGTCGGAGCGCCTTGGTACACGTCCGGGGTCCACATGTGGAACGGCACCGCGCCGACCTTGAAGAGCAGCCCCATCACCACCATCGCGACGCCGATCAGGAGCAGCGCGTCGTTGCCCATGGTGTCGGCGAGCGCCGGGTCCACGGTCTTGACGTTGCCCTCGACGACGTCCGCGACCGTCGCGTACGACACGGAACCCGCGTATCCGTAGAGGAGCGCGATACCGAAGAGCGTGAACGCCGAGGCGAACGCGCCGAGCAGGAAATACTTGACGGCGGATTCCTGTGACATCAGGCGCTTGCGGCGGGCGAGGGCGCACAGCAGGTACAGCGGCAGGGAGAAGACTTCCAGCGCGATGAAGAGCGTCAGGAGGTCGTTGGCCGCGGGGAAGACCAGCATGCCGCCGATGGCGAAGAGCGCCAGCGGGAACACCTCGGTGGTGGCGAATCCGGCCTTGGTGGCGGCCTGTTCGCCCTCACTGCCCGGGACGGACCCGGCCTGCGCCACGAACGAGTCGACGCGGTTGCCGTGCGCCTCCGGGTCGAGACGCCGCTCCGCGAAGGTGAAGATCGCGACGATTCCGGTGAGCAGGATCGTGCCCTGGAGGAAGAGCGCGGGTCCGTCGACCGCGATGGCGCCCATCGCGGCGATCTGCGCCTTGGTGGTGCCGAAGCCGCGGGCCGCGAGCCCGACCACCGCGGCGAAGGCGGCGGCCAGGGAGACCACGGAGAGGAACAGCTGTGCGTAGTACCGGGACTTGCGCGGGACGAAGGCTTCGATGAGCACTCCGATGACGGCCGCGCCGATGACGATCAACACCGGCGACAGCTGCCCGTACTCGATGGTGGGCGCGTCGATCTTGTCGATCGGCTCGGCCGCCGTTGTCCACAGGCTGTGGACGGCTGTTGTGCTCACTTGGCCGCCTCCACATCGGGCTTGGGGTCTTTCTTCTGTACGTCGGACATCGTGTGCTCGACCGCCGGGTTCACCAGATCGGTGAGCGGCTTCGGGTAGACCCCGAGGCCGATCAGGAGGGCGATCAGCGGAGCGACGACGACCAGCTCACGCACCCGCAGGTCGGGCATGGCCGAGACCTCCGCCTTCACAGGTCCCGTCATCGTCCGCTGGTACAGGACGAGCGTGTACAGCGCGGCCAGCACGATGCCGACGGTCGCGATGATCCCGACCACCGGATAGCGCGCGAACGTGCCGACCAGGACCAGGAATTCACTGACGAACGGTGCCAGGCCGGGCAGCGAAAGGGTGGCCAGGCCGCCGATCAGGAAGGTGCCGGCGAGCACCGGTGCGACCTTCTGCACTCCTCCGTAGTCGGCGATCAGGCGCGAGCCGCGGCGCGAGATCAGGAAACCGGCCACCAGCATCAGCGCGGCGGTCGAGATGCCGTGATTGACCATGTAGAGCGTCGCGCCGGACTGGCCCTGCGAGGTCATCGCGAAGATGCCGAGGATGATGAAGCCGAAGTGCGAGATCGACGCGTACGCCACCAGGCGCTTGATGTCGCGCTGGCCGACCGCGAGCAGCGCTCCGTAGATGATGCTGATCAGCGCGAGGACGAGGACGACCGGCGTCGCCCAGTCGCTCGCCTCCGGGAAGAGGCCGAGGCAGAACCGCAGCATCGCGAACGTGCCGACCTTGTCCACGACCGCGGTGATCAGGACGGCGACCGGGGCGGTGGACTCCCCCATCGCGTTCGGCAGCCAGGTGTGCAGCGGCCACAGCGGCGCCTTCACCGCGAAGGCGAAGAAGAAGCCGAGGAAAAGCAGCCGCTCCGTGTTGGTCGCCATGTCGAGCGAGCCGTCCGCGCGGGCGGCGGAGATCTCCTGGAGGGAGAAGTTGCCCGCCACTACGTAGAGCCCGATTACGGCGGCCAGCATGATGAGGCCGCCGACGAGGTTGTAGAGAAGGAACTTCACGGCCGCGTACGAGCGCTGCGCCGAGGCGTTCTCGTCCGTGCCCGCGTGGGCCCGGTCTCCGAAGCCGCCGATGAGGAAGTACATCGGGATGAGCATTGCTTCGAAGAAGATGTAGAAGAGGAAGACGTCCGTCGCCTCGAAGGAGATGATCACCATCGCCTCGACGGCCAGGATCAGGGCGAAGAAGCCCTGGGTCGGCCGCCAGCGCGACGACTTGGTCTCCAGGGGATCGGCGTCGTGCCAGCCCGCCAGGATGATGAACGGGATCAGGAGTGCGGTGAGCGCGAGGAGCGCGACGGCGATGCCGTCGACCCCGAGCTCGTACCGCACCCCGAACTCCTTGATCCAGGCGTGCGATTCGGTCAGTTGATAGCGGTCGCCGTCGGGGTCGAACCGGACGAGCACGGTCAGCGCGAGGCCGAGCGTGGCGAGCGAGACGAGCAGCGCGAGCCACTTGGCGGCGGTCCGCCGGGCGGCCGGAACGGCTGCCGTGGCGATCGCGCCGACCGCGGGCAGGACCGCCGTCGCTGTCAGCAGGGGAAAGGACATCGGTATCAGACCGCCCTCATCAGCAGGGTCGCGGCGATGAGCACCGCAGCGCCGCCGAACATCGAGACCGCGTAGGAGCGGGCGTAGCCGTTCTGCAGTTTGCGCAGCCGCCCGGAGAGGCCGCCGACCGAGGCCGCCGTGCCGTTGACGACGCCGTCGACCAGGGTGTGGTCCACGTAGACCAGGGACCGCGTGAGGTGCTCGCCGCCGCGCACCAGGACGACGTGGTTGAAGTCGTCCTGGAGGAGGTCGCGGCGGGCGGCACGGGTGAGCACCGAACCGCGCGGGGCGGTGACCGGGACGGGCCTGCGCCCGTACTGCACGTAGGCAAGGGCGACGCCGATGACGAGGACCACCATGGTGGCGCCCGTGACCGTGGCGGCACTCAGCGGCGAGTCGCCGTGGTCGTGGTGGGTGACCGGCTCCAGCCAGTGCATGAAGCGGTCGCCGATGCTGAAGAAGCCACCCGCGAACACCGACCCGAAGGCGAGCACGATCATCGGGATGGTCATGGACTTCGGGGACTCGTGCGGGTGCGGCTCGTCGTGTGCGCCCTGCGTCTCGGCGGCGGGCTCGACGTCCGGCTGAGCCGGGGAGGCCGTCGCGCGGTGGCGCCAGCGCTCCTCTCCGAAGAAGGTCATGATCATCACGCGCGTCATGTAGTACGCGGTGATGGCCGCGCCCAGGAGTGCCACCGAGCCGAGGATCCAGCCCTCCGTGCCGCCCTTGGCGAACGCCGCCTCGATGATCTTGTCCTTGGAGAAGAAGCCGGACAGACCGGGGAAACCGATGATCGCGAGGTAGCCGAGGCCGAAGGTGACGAAGGTGACCGGCATGTACTTGCGCAGGCCGCCGTACTTCCTCATGTCGACCTCGTCGTTCATGCCGTGCATGACCGAACCGGCGCCGAGGAAGAGTCCGGCCTTGAAGAAGCCGTGCGTCACCAGGTGCATGATCGCGAAGACGTAGCCGATGGGGCCGAGTCCTGCGGCCAGGATCATGTACCCGATCTGGGACATCGTCGATCCGGCGAGGGCCTTCTTGATGTCGTCCTTCGCGCAACCGACGATCGCACCGAACAGGAGCGTGACCGCTCCGACGACGGTGACGACGAGCTGCGCGTCCGGCGCGCCGTTGAAGATCGCGCCGGAGCGGACGATCAGGTACACGCCCGCGGTCACCATCGTCGCGGCGTGGATCAGGGCCGAGACCGGGGTCGGGCCCTCCATCGCGTCGCCGAGCCAGGACTGCAGCGGCACCTGCGCGGACTTGCCGCACGCGGCGAGCAGCAGCATCAGGCCGATGGCGGTGAGCTTGCCCTCCGAGGTGTCACCCGTGGCCTCCAGGACGGGCCCGAAGGCGAACGTCCCGAAGGTGGTGAACATCAGCATGATGGCGATGGACAGGCCCACGTCGCCGACCCTGTTGACCAGGAAGGCCTTCTTCGCGGCGGTGGCCGCGCTGGGCTTGTGCTGCCAGAAGCCGATCAGGAGGTACGAGGCGAGGCCGACGCCCTCCCAGCCGACGTACAGGAGCAGGTAGTTGTCGGCGAGGACAAGGAGGAGCATCGCCGCGAGGAACAGGTTCAGGTAGCCGAAGAAGCGGCGGCGCCGCTCGTCGTGCTCCATGTACCCGATCGAGTAGATGTGGATCAGGGTGCCCACGCCGGAGATCAGCAGGACGAACGTCATCGACAGCTGGTCGAGCTGGAAGGCGACGTCCGCCTGGAACCCCTCCACGGGGATCCAGCTGAACAGGTGCTGCGACAGGGAGCGTTCCTCCGCGCCCTTGCCCAGCATGTCCGAGAAGAGCACCACGGCGATGACGAAGGAGGCGGCGGCGAACAGCGTGCCGAGCCAGTGGCCCGCGCGGTCCAGTGCCCGCCCGCCGCACAGCAGTACGGCTGCTCCGAGCAGAGGCGCCGCGACGAGCAGCGCAATCAAGTTCTCCACGATTCAGCGACCCCTCAGAGCTTCATCAGGCTGGCGTCGTCGACCGAGGCCGAGTGGCGGGAACGGAACAGCGACACGATGATCGCGAGCCCGACCACGACCTCCGCGGCGGCGACGACCATCGTGAAGAAGGCGATGATCTGTCCGTCGAGGTTGCCGTGCATCCGGGAGAAGGCCACGAACGCGAGGTTGCAGGCGTTGAGCATGAGCTCGATGCACATGAACACCACGATCGCGTTCCGCCTGATGAGCACGCCGGTCGCGCCGATCGTGAACAACAGTGCCGCGAGGTACAGATAGTTGACGGGGTTCACTTCGACGCCTCCTCGGTCCGCCCGGTGTCGCCGCTCCGCAGGTCGGGCCGGTCCAGACGGTCGGTGGAGCGCTGCTCGAGCGCCCGCAGGTCGTCCAGCGCCTGGTTCGACACGTCGCGGATCTGGCCGCGCTCACGCAGCGTCTTGTTGACCGTGAGCTCCGACGGGGTGCCGTCGGGGAGCAGGCCCGCGATGTCCACGGCGTTGTGCCGTGCGTACACACCCGGGGCGGGCAGCGGCGGCAGGTGCTTGCCCTCGCGCACCCGCTGCTCGGACAGCTCGCGCTGGGTCTTGGGACGCTCCGTGCGCTCGCGGTGGGTGAGCACCATCGCGCCGACCGTCGCCGTGATGAGGAGGGCGCCGGTGATCTCGAAGGCGAAGACGTACTTGGTGAAGATGAGCCCCGCGAGGCCCTCCACGTTGCCGCCGGCGTTCGCCTTGCCGAGGCCGTTGAACTCCTTCATGGAGGCATTCCCGATGCCCGCGAAGAGCAGCACCGCGAAGCCGAGTCCACACAGGAGTGCCAGCCAGCGCTGCCCCTTGATGGTCTCCTTGAGGGAGTCCGCCGCGGTGACGCCGACGAGCATGACGACGAAGAGGAAGAGCATCATGATCGCGCCGGTGTAGACGACGATCTGGACGATGCCCAGGAAGTACGCGCCGTTGGCCAGGTAGAACACCGCGAGGATGATCATGGTCCCGGCGAGGCAGAGCGCGCTGTGCACGGCCTTCTTCATGAGAATGGTGCACAGGGCGCCGATCACCGCGACCGTGCCGAGCACCCAGAACTGGAAGGCCTCGCCGGTCGAGGTCGAGTAGGCGGCGAGCTGCGTCATCGGCCGACCACCTTCTCCGAGGCGGGCTCGCCGTCTCCGAAGTCCGCTGCCGCCTCTTGGGGCGTCTCGCCCTTGGAGACGGCGACCTGGGGCACGGTGCCGGGCGCGGCCTCGGTGACCAGGCCGCGGTAGTAGTCCTGCTCGTCCGTGCCGGGGAAGATCGCGTGCGGCGAGTCGACCATGCCCTCTTCGAGGCCGGCGAGCAGCTGCTCCTTGGTGTAGATGAGGTTCTCGCGGCTGCTGTCGGCCAGCTCGAACTGGTTCGTCATCGTCAACGCGCGCGTGGGGCACGCCTCGATGCACAGGCCGCACAGGATGCAGCGGGCGTAGTTGATCTGGTAGACGCGGCCGTACCGCTCACCCGGCGAGTACCTCTCCTCGTCCGTGTTGTCCGCACCCTCCACGTAGATGGCGTCCGCGGGACAGGCCCAGGCGCAGAGCTCACAGCCGACGCACTTCTCCAGGCCGTCCGGATGGCGGTTCAGCTGGTGCCTGCCGTGGAAGCGGGGAGCAGTGGTCTTCTGCTGCTCCGGATACTGCTCGGTCAGCCGCTTCTTGAACATGGCCTTGAAGGTCACGCCGAAGCCCGCGACAGGGTTCTGGAACCCCTGGTTCGATTGGTTCGAGTCGTGCGACTCCTGGTTCGACTCAGCCATCGGACGCCTCCTTTCCGTCACTTCGGGTTCCGTCACTTTGCGTATCCGGTCCACCACTGACAATCAACTCCCGCTCCTGGCGCGAGCGTCGGCGCGGGACGGGTGGCAGGCTCTGGCCTGGCAGCGGCGGCACGGGGAATCCGCCCGCCATGGGGTCGAAGGCGACCGGCTTCTCCTCCTCGGCGGCGGCTTCCTTCTCGCGCTTGTCGCGGAAGATGTCGACGACGACGGAGAGCAGCAGCAACGCGATGACCCCGCCGCCGACATAGAGCGCGATCGAGGTGAATTCGTAGTCCTCGTTCCGCATCGCCCTGACCGTGGCGACCAGCATCAGCCAGACGACGGAGACCGGGATCAGGACCTTCCAGCCGAGCTTCATCAGCTGGTCGTAACGGACACGGGGCAGCGAGCCGCGCAGCCAGATGAAGAAGAACAGCAGCAGCTGGACCTTGATCACGAACCAGAGCATCGGCCACCAGCCGTGGTTCGCGCCCTCCCAGAAGGTGCTGATCGGATACGGCGCCCGCCAGCCGCCCAGGAAGAGCGTGGCCGACACCGCCGAGACGGTGACCATGTTGATGTACTCGGCGAGCATGAACATCGCGAACTTGATGGACGAGTACTCGGTGTTGAAGCCACCGACGAGGTCGCCCTCGGACTCCGGCATGTCGAACGGCGCCCGGTTCGTCTCACCGATCATCGTGACGATGTAGATGATGAAGGAGACGGGCAGCAGCAGGACGTACCAGCGGTCCGCCTGCGCCTCGACGATCGCGGACGTCGACATCGACCCGGAGTAGAGGAAGACGGAGGCGAAGGCAGCGCCCATCGCGATCTCGTACGAGATCATCTGCGCGCAGGAGCGCAGGCCGCCGAGGAGCGGGTACGTCGATCCCGAGCTCCAGCCCGCGAGCACGATGCCGTAGATGCCGACGGAGGCGACCGCGAGGATGTAGAGCATCGCGATCGGCAGGTCGGTGAGCTGCATCGTGGTGCGGTGGCCGAAGATCGAGACCTCGTTGCCCGCGGGTCCGAACGGGATCACCGCGATCGCCATGAAGGCCGGGATCGCCGCGATCACCGGAGCGAGGACGTAGACCACCTTGTCCGCGCGCTTGACGATCACGTCTTCCTTGAGCATCAGCTTGACGCCGTCCGCGAGGGACTGCAGCAGACCCCAGGGGCCGTTCCTGTTGGGGCCGATCCGCAGCTGCATCCAGGCGACGACCTTGCGTTCCCAGACGATGGCGAGGAGGACCGTCACCATCAGGAACGCGAAGCAGAAGACCGCCTTGAAGGCGACCAGCCACCAGGGGTCGCGGCCGAACATGGACAGGTCTTCCGCCGCAAGCGGCACCAGGGTGTGCGTCACGACGTCACCTCCGGGGCCTCAGAGGGCTCCGGCAGGACCGCCGGGCCGATGCGGACGAGGTCGCCGGGGCGGGCGCCGGTGTCCGACGTGACGCCTCCCCCGGTCGAGTTCAGCGGCAGCCAGACCACGCGGTCGGGCATCTCCGTGATCTGGAGCGGGAGTTCGGTCGCGCCCGCCGGTCCTGCGACCGACAGGAGGTCGCCGTCCTTCACGCCCGCCTCCGCCGCGGTGGCAGCGGACACGCGCGCGTGGGCGGCGTGCCGCGTACCGGCCAGGGCTTCGTCGCCGTCCTGGAGGCGACCCTGGTCGAGCAGCAGCCGGTGCCCCGAGAGGACGGCCTCGCCGGCGGCAGGCCGCGGCGGCTGGGCGCCGGTCTCCAGGGGGGCCGTGGCATGAGACCCGTCCCAGCCGCCGAGCCGGTCCAGTTCGCGACGCAGGGTCAGCAGGTCGGGCAGGCCCAGGTGGATGTCACCGGCGTCGGCGAGCATGTGCAGCACGCGCGCGTCGGTGGGCGCCAGCCTGCGCGTCATCTGATCCGGCTTCAGCGCGGCGTCGAACATCCGCGCCCTGCCCTCCCAGTTCAGGAAGGTGCCCGGCTTCTCCGCGACGGCGGCGACGGGCAGGACCACGTCGGCCCGGTCCGTGACCTCGCTGGGCCGCAGCTCCAGGGAGACCAGGAAGCCGACCTCGTCGAGCGCCGCACGCGCGCGTGCCGGGTCCGGCAGGTCGGCGACCTCGACACCCGCCACCAGGAGGGCACCGAGTTCGCCGGTCGCGGCGGCCTCGATGATCTGGCCGGTGTCGCGGCCGTAGCGGTGCGGGAGTTCGGCGACGCCCCAGGCGGCCGCGACCTCGTCCCGCGCGCGCGGGTCGGTGGCCGGGCGCCCGCCGGGCAGCAGCGATGGGAGGGCGCCCACCTCGACGGCGGCACGCTCCCCGGCCCTGCGCGGAATCCACACCAGCCGGGCGCCGGTCGCCGCGGCGGCCCGCACGGCGGCGGTGAGCCCGCCGGGCACGGCCGCGAGCCGCTCGCCGACGACGATGACTGCGCCCTCGGCGCGCAGCGCCTCGGACGCCTCCGTACCGGGGGCCTCCAGGCCGACGCCCGCGGCGAGCGCGTCCAGCCACTCGGTCTCGGTGCCCGGCGCCGCGGGCAGCAGCGTGCCGCCCGCCTTCTCCAGGCCACGGGTCGCGAACGGGGCGAGGGAGAACGTGCGCTGGCCGTGCTTGCGCCAGGCCTTGCGCAGCCTCAGGAAGACGCCGGGCGACTCCTCCTCGGACTCGAACCCGGCGAGCAGGACGGCGGGCGCCTTCTCCAGGAGGGCGTACGTGACGCCGGTCCCGTCGAGGTCCCTGCCCCGGCCCGCCACCCGAGCCGCGAGGAAGTCGGCCTCCTCGCTGCTGTGCACGCGCGCGCGGAAGTCGATGTCGTTCGTGTCGAGCGCCACGCGCGCGTACTTGCTGTACGCGTAGGCGTCCTCCACGGTGAGGCGGCCGCCGACGAGGACCCCGGCCCGGCCGCGCGCACCGGCGAGACCGCGGGCCGCGATCTCCAGGGCCTCCGGCCAGCTGGCGGGTTCGAGCTCACCCGTCGAGGCGTTGCGTACCAGGGGCGTGGTCAGGCGGTCCGGGCGCTGCGCGTACCGGAAGCCGAAGCGTCCCTTGTCGCACATCCATTCCTCGTTGACCTCGGGGTCGTCCGCGGCGAGCCGCCGCATGACCTTGCCGCGCCGGTGGTCCGTGCGCGTCGCGCAGCCGCCCGAGCAGTGCTCGCACACCGAGGGCGACGACACGAGGTCGAAGGGCCGGGAGCGGAAGCGATACGCCGCCGAGGTCAGCGCGCCGACCGGGCAGATCTGAATGGTGTTCCCGGAGAAGTACGACTCGAAGGGGTCGCCCTCGCCGGTGCCGACCTGCTGGAGGGCGCCACGCTCGATGAGCTCGATCATCGGGTCGCCGGCGACCTGGTTGCTGAAGCGGGTGCAGCGTGCGCAGAGCACGCACCGCTCGCGGTCGAGCAGCACCTGGGTGGAGATCGGGACCGGCTTCTCGTACGTCCGCTTCTTGCCCTCGAAGCGGGTGTCCGATTCGCCGACCTGCATCGCCTGGTTCTGCAGCGGGCACTCGCCGCCCTTGTCGCAGACGGGGCAGTCCAGCGGGTGGTTGATGAGCAGCAGCTCCATCACGCCGCGCTGGGACTTCTCCGCGACGGCCGAGGTCAGCTGCGACTTCACGACCATGCCGTCGGTGCAGGTAATGGTGCAGGACGCCATCGGCTTGCGCTGGCCCTCCACCTCGACGATGCACTGGCGGCAGGCGCCCGCGGGGTCGAGCAGCGGGTGGTCGCAGAACCGCGGGATCTCGATGCCGAGCAGTTCGGCAGCCCGGATCACCAGCGTCCCCTTGGGGACGCTGATCTCGATGCCGTCGATGGTCAGCGAGACGAGATCCTCGGGCGGAACCGCCGCCTCCCCGCCCCCGGAGGGAGCGTTGTTGGTGGTCACTGTCATGCGTTCACCTGCGCGCTTTCAGCGGGCCGGTCGGCCCAGAGAGTCGACTTGGCCGGGTCGAAGGGGCAGCCCTTGCCGGTGATGTGCTGCTCGTACTCCGCACGGAAGTACTTCAGGGAGGAGAAGATCGGCGAGGCCGCGCCGTCGCCCAGGGCGCAGAAGGACTTGCCGTTGATGTTGTCGGCGATGTCGTTCAGCTTGTCGAGGTCGGCCATGGCGCCCTTGCCGGCCTCGATGTCGCGGAGCAACTGCACCAGCCAGTAGGTTCCTTCGCGGCAGGGCGTGCACTTGCCGCAGGACTCGTGGGCGTAGAACTCGGTCCAGCGGGTCACGGCCCGTACGACGCACGTCGTCTCGTCGAAGCACTGCAACGCCTTGGTGCCGAGCATCGATCCGGCGGCGCCGACGCCCTCGTAGTCCAGGGGGACGTCGAGGTGCTCGTCGGTGAACATCGGCGTCGAGGAGCCGCCCGGCGTCCAGAACTTGAGCCGGTGCCCGGCGCGCATGCCGCCGCTCATGTCGAGCAGTTGGCGCAGCGTGATGCCGAGCGGTCCCTCGTACTGGCCGGGGTTGGTGACGTGCCCGCTCAGCGAGTAGAGCGTGAAGCCGGGTGACTTCTCGCTGCCCATCGACTTGAACCAGTCCTTCCCCCGATTGAGGATCGCGGGAACGGACGCGATGGACTCGACGTTATTCACGACAGTGGGGCACGCGTAGAGGCCCGCGACGGCAGGGAAGGGGGGACGCAGTCGCGGTTGGCCGCGGCGACCTTCGAGCGAGTCGAGCAGTGCGGTCTCTTCACCACAGATGTACGCGCCCGCGCCGGCGTGCACGGTGAGTTCGAGATCGAGTCCGCTGCCCAGCACGTTCTTCCCGAGGTAGCCCGCCGCATAAGCCTCTCGGACGGCCTCATGGAGCCTGCGCAGGACGGGGACGACTTCACCCCGCAGATAGATGAAGGCATGCGACGACCTGATCGCGTGGCACGCGATGACGATCCCCTCGATGAGGGAATGCGGGTTCGCGAAGAGGAGCGGGATGTCCTTGCAGGTCCCCGGCTCCGATTCGTCGGCGTTGACAACTAGATAGTGCGGCTTGCCGTCTCCCTGTGGAATGAACTGCCACTTCATTCCGGTGGGGAATCCCGCGCCGCCCCTGCCCCGCAGTCCGGAGTCCTTCACGTACGCGATGACGTCGTCCGGGGCCATGACGAGCGCCTTGCGCAGGCCTTCGTATCCCTCGTGCCGTCGGTAGGTCTCCAGCGTCCAGGACTTCTCCTCGTCCCAGAAGGCCGAAAGGACCGGTGCGAGCAGCTTCTCGGGGCTGGTCTCGTTGTCGATCTCGGCTGCCAAGGTCATCACTCCCCCTCCTCGGCGGTCGGCCCTGCCGGGTGCGCCGGGTCGGACGCCGAGGTCTCCTGCGGTGCGTCGTGCGAGCTGAGGTGCTCGGCGGGAGCCTCGTCCTTCGGGCCTCCCGCGCGGGGGTGGACCACGCGCGGCTGCGGCTCCTCGCCCTTGGCCAGGCGCAGTCCGATGAGCGAGGCGGGGCCCGCGCCGCCGCTCGCCTCGACGGCGCCGGGCCGCTGGTCGGGGAAGCCCGCCAGGATCCGGGCGGTCTCCTTGTACGTGCAGATCGGCGCCCCGCGTGTGGGCTCGACCGGTACGCCCGCGCGCAGGTCGTCGACGAGCCGCTTGGCGGACTCGGGGGTCTGGTTGTCGAAGAACTCCCAGTTGACCATCACCACGGGGGCGAAGTCGCAGGCGGCGTTGCACTCGATGTGCTCAAGAGTGATCTTGCCGTCCTCGGTCGTCTCGTCGTTGCCGACGCCGAGGTGCTGCTTGAGTTCGTCGAAGATCGCGTCGCCGCCCATGACGGCGCACAGTGTGTTGGTGCAGACGCCGACCTGGTAGTCACCCGACGGCTTGCGCCGGTACATGGTGTAGAAGGTCGCCACGGCCGTGACCTCGGCGGTGGTCAGGCCCAGCATCTCGGCGCAGAACCGCATGCCCGTGCGCGTGACGTGGCCCTCCTCGGACTGCACCAGGTGCAGCAGCGGGAGGAGGGCGGACCGGGACCCGGGGTAGCGCGCGATGACGTCCTTGGCGTCCACCTCGAGGCGGGCGCGCACGTCGGCCGGGTAGTCGGGGGCGGGGAGTTGGGGCATGCCCAGGCTGACGCCCGTGCCCTGTTCCGAAGGAGTGGTGGTCACCGGTCGACGCCTCCCATCACGGGGTCGATGGACGCGACGGCGACGATGACGTCGGCGACCTGGCCGCCTTCGCACATGGCCGCCATGGCCTGGAGGTTGGTGAAGGACGGGTCGCGGAAGTGGACCCGGTAGGGGCGGGTGCCGCCGTCGGAGACGACGTGCACGCCGAGCTCGCCCTTGGGCGACTCGACCGCCGTGTACGTCTGGCCCGGCGGGACCCGGAAGCCCTCGGTCACCAGCTTGAAGTGGTGGATGAGGGACTCCATGGAGGTGCCCATGATCTTCTTGATGTGGTCGAGCGAGTTGCCGAGTCCGTCGGGGCCGAGGGCCAGTTGGGCGGGCCAGGCGATCTTCTTGTCCTCGACCATGACCGGTCCGGGGGCGAGCCGGTCGATGCACTGCTCGACGATGCGCAGCGACTGCCGCATCTCCTCCAGGCGGATCAGGAAGCGCCCGTAGGAGTCGCAGGTGTCGGCGGTGGGGACGTCGAACTCGTAGTTCTCGTACCCGCAGTAGGGCTGGGACTTGCGCAGGTCGTGCGGGAGGCCCGCCGAGCGCAGGACCGGGCCCGTGGCGCCGAGGGCCATGCAGCCGGCGAGGTCGAGGTAGCCGACGTCCCGCATGCGGGCCTTGAAGATGGGGCTCCCGGTGGCGAGCTTGTCGTACTCCGGGATGTTCTTCTTCATGGTCTTCACGAACTCGCGGAGCTGGTCGACCGTGCCCGGGGGCAGGTCCTGGGCGAGTCCGCCGGGCCGGACGTACGCGTGGTTCATGCGCAGGCCGGTGATGAGTTCGAAGACATCGAGAACGAGTTCACGATCCCGGAAGCCGTAGATCATGATCGTCGTGGCGCCGAGCTCCATGCCGCCGGTGGCGATGCACACCAGGTGCGAGGAGAGGCGGTTGAGCTCCATGAGGAGCACGCGGATGACCGAGGCGCGGTCCGGGATGCGGTCCTCGATGCCGAGGAGCTTCTCGACCCCGAGGCAGTACGCCGTCTCGTTGAAGAACGGCGTCAGATAGTCCATGCGCGTGACGAACGTCGTGCCCTGCGTCCATGTGCGGTATTCGAGGTTCTTCTCGATGCCGGTGTGCAGGTACCCGATGCCGCAGCGGGCTTCGGAGACGGTCTCGCCCTCGATCTCGAGGATGAGCCGGAGCACGCCGTGCGTGGACGGGTGCTGGGGGCCCATGTTGACGATGATGCGCTCGTCGTCGGCCTTGGCCGCCGACTGGACGACCTCGTCCCAGTCGCCGCCGGTGACCGTATATACGGTCCCCTCGGTCGTCTCGCGGGGGGAAGCGTGGGAAGTTCCCTGAGTGGCAGACATCAGCTGTACGACCTCCGCTGGTCCGGAGCCGGGATCTGGGCGCCCTTGTATTCGACGGGGATGCCGCCGAGGGGGTAGTCCTTGCGCTGCGGGAAGCCCTGCCAGTCGTCCGGCATCATGATCCGCGTGAGCGCCGGGTGGCCGTCGAAGACGAGGCCGAAGAAGTCGTACGCCTCGCGCTCGTGCCAGTCGTTGGTCGGGTAGACCGGGACCAGCGAGGCCAGGTGCGGATCGGCTTCGGGGACGCCGACTTCGAGCCGGATCAGCCGGTTGTGGGTGATCGAGCGCAGGTGGTAGACGGCGTGCAGCTCGCGGCCCTTGTCGCCGGGGAGGTGCACCCCGCTCACGCCCGTGCAGAGCTCGAAGCGCAGGGCCGGGTCGTCGCGCAGGGTCCTGGCCACGCGGACGAGGTGCTCGCGCTCGATGTGGAAGGTGAGTTCGCCGCGGTCGACGACCGTCTTCTCGATCGCGTTCTCCGGGACGAGGCCCTGCTCTTCGAGCGCGCCTTCCAGTTCGTCCGCGATCTCGTCGAACCAGCCGCCGTAGGGGCGCGAGGAGGCGCCGGGCAGGGTGATGGTCCGTACGAGCCCGCCGTAGCCGGACGTGTCGCCGCCGTCGTCGGCGCCGAACATGCCCTTGCGTACGCCGATGACCTCGCCGGCCTCGTCGCGCGGCGCGGGGACGCCGTTGCCGTTCAGGTGCTCGTCGTGCGCGTCGCTCACCGCAGCAGCCCCTTCATCTCGATGGTGGGGAGCGCCTTGAGGGCCGCCTCCTCCGCCTCACGGGCGGCTTCTTCCGCGTTCACGCCGAGCTTGGTGTTCTGGATCTTCTGATGGAGCTTGAGAATCGCGTCCAACAGCATCTCGGGGCGCGGCGGACAGCCGGGCAAATAGATGTCAACCGGGACAACGTGGTCGACGCCCTGCACAATCGCGTAATTGTTGAACATTCCACCTGATGACGCGCAAACCCCCATGGAGATGACCCACTTGGGGTTGGGCATCTGGTCATAGACCTGGCGGAGCACCGGCGCCATCTTCTGGCTCACCCGGCCCGCCACGATCATCAGGTCGGCCTGGCGCGGTGAGCCGCGGAACACCTCCATGCCGAAGCGCGCCATGTCATAGCGCCCGGCACCGGTCGTCATCATCTCGATGGCGCAGCAGGCGAGGCCGAACGTGGCGGGGAAGACGGACGACTTCCGCATCCAGCCCGCGGCCTGCTCGACGGTGGTCAGCAGAAACCCGCTCGGCAGCTTCTCTTCGATTCCCATGCTCTTAGACCCCTCTGACCCTTAGTCCCATTCCAGGCCGCCGCGCCGCCATACGTACGCGTACGCAACGAAGACGGTGAGCACGAAGAGCAGCATCTCCACGAGCCCGAAAATCCCCAGCGCGTCGAAGGTGACGGCCCAGGGATAGAGGAAGACGATCTCGATGTCGAAGACGATGAAGAGCATCGCCGTCAGGTAGTACTTGATGGGGAATCGCCCGCCGCCTGCCGGCGTCGGCGTCGGCTCGATGCCGCACTCATAGGCCTCTAGCTTTGCGCGGTTATACCGCTTTGGACCGATAAGCGTGGCCATGACCACGGAGAAGATCGCAAAGCCTGCCCCGAGGGCTCCCAGCACGAGGATGGGCGCATAGGCGTTCACGCTCCTCGCTCCTCTCAGTCGGCACTGACTGTTGGCGGTTGCGTCGGACCGCGCCCTGCTCCCCTTCGAAGATCGCTTACATGTGAAGCAGGTCACAAGCCCAACTGCCCCGCATCCTATGCCCGGCGGTCTGTGATCTGCGACACGGGGTACGCCAACGGCTTTGTGATCTCCACCACCTGACGAAGGATCATGAAGTCGGATGAGCGGTGATCTTCGTACGCGAAGCGCCTGAGTGATCACTAGAGGTGACATCTCGGCGCGTCATCGCTGGTCGAAGGCGTGTCGCACTATCAAGCGATGGCCTCTGCAAGCAAATTGGCGCTGGGCAGGTTCGCTTGGTAAAGGAGCCGCGTTCACACTTTGGCGGCAGAGGTGTGGACGGATGTGGACGCGTGCGCGGATTCACGAGCGACCGAACGCCGGAGGAATCGGGTCCGGCGACCGGTCCGGCGACCCCCTCTTACCGGTGCCGAAATCTGCGGGAGATCTCAGGGATGTCTCAGCGAGATCTCAGGGAGATCCCCGGCAGGCCTCCGGGAGATCCCCAGGAGCCCACGCTGTGACCTGTGCCACACGGGCAACTTCCGTGAATAAGCCGGGCTTGGCCAACGGACTCAACGGGTGGTAGACCGAGGGCAATTCGGGCGTATCGCAGAAAACCCATGATCACAGGCGTGATCGACCCTGTCCGCATTGCCCGTTACGGCGTCAATAAGAAGCGACACGCCCGGGATTCAGGCTCAGAATCCGCAACTGTGGCGCAGCACACGTTTCTTGAAGGGAACCGTGGGTCCCTGCTAGCAGTTGTTCTCATGTCCCACACCGCTCACATACCCAGCCACCGGAAGCCCCGTCGCAGCGCCTCGAAGATTGCTCTGCGCGCCGGTGTTGCCGGTGGCGTCCTCAGCACCCTGGCAGTGGCCGCGGCGGCCGGTACGGCTAACGCTGCCGAGCCGGTGTCCGAGACCATCGAGATGCCCACCCTCTCCACCGATCTGTCCGCTCAGATCGCGCAGTCGGCGGACGCCACCCAGCAGGCCGCCGACACCTACGAGTCGCGCGCCGAGCAGGACGCCGCCGCCTCCAAGGCCGCCAAGCAGGCCAAGGAAGACCTCGCGAAGGCGGAGAAGAAGGCCGAGGCCGAGCGCAAGGCCGAGGCCGCCGCCAAGAAGAAGGCGGACGAGGAGCGCGCCTCGCGTTCCGCCGACCGCACGTCGCTCTCCACGCAGTCCGCGGGCGGCAGCTCCACCACCGCTGACGCCCCGGCTCCGGCCAGCGGCAGCGTCGGCGCCGTCATCGGCTTCCTGAAGGCCCAGCTCGGCGACGCCTACGTGATGGGTGCCTCGGGCCCGAACGCCTGGGACTGCTCCAGCCTGGTGCAGGCCGCGTTCAAGCAGGCGGGCGTGGACCTCCCGCGCGTCTCGCAGGACCAGTCGACGATGGGCACCGAGGTCGGCACCTCGAACCTTCAGGTCGGCGACATCCTGTACTGGGGCGGCAAGGGTTCCGCGTACCACGTGGGTGTGTACATCGGTAACGGCCAGTACCTGGACGCCGCCAACCCCGGCAAGGGCGTTGTCATCCAGGACCTGTCCGGCTACCCGGCCTCGGGTGCCGTGCGCGTCCTCTGACGGCCCCTTAAAGCTACGACCAAGGGCCGGAACCCCCCTGGAGGGGTTCCGGCCCTTGGCGCGCCCTGAGACGCCTTCTCAGGCGTCCTGTGGCGTCTGGCTCACGCGTACGTCGGCGTCCGCGTCACGCGTTCTTCGGCTTCAGCTCCGCCATCTCGGACCAACCACTGCCCTCGATCTCGGTGTTCACGATCTGCGGCACGGACGCGATGAGCTCGCCCATCGTCTCCAGGCCGGCCTTGAAGTGGTCGGAGTTGACGTGCGCGGCGCCCGCGTCCCCGTCGGCGAAGGCCTCCAGCAGCACGAACTGGTTCGGGTCCTCCACCGAGCGGGACCACTCGAAGAAGATGTTGCCCGGCTCCGCGCGCGTGGCGGCGGTGAATGCGGCGGTCCGCTCCAGCCAGCTGTCGCTGTGCTCGGGCCGGACGGTGAACTTGACGGCAATAAATATCATGCGTCCATTTTGCACCGTACTGAGCGGACCGCCCACTGGGGTTACGCCTTAAGTGCCAGGGTTACGCCTTCGGTGCCACCTTGCTCAGGCCGTTGATGATGCGGTCCATCGCGTCGCCGCCCATCGGGTCCGTCAGGTTCGCCAGCATCTTCAGCGTGAACCTCATCAGGACCGGGTGGGTCAGGCCGCGCTGGGTCGCGATCTTCATGACCTTCGGGTTGCCGATGAGCTTCACGAAGGCGCGGCCCAGCGTGTAGTAGCCGCCGTAGACCTCCTTGAGCGTCTTCGGGTAGTTCTGCAGCGCCAGTTCCCGCTGGGCGGGGGTGGCACGCGCGTGTGCCTGCGCGATGACGTCCGCCGCGATCTGGCCGGACTCCATGGCGTACGCGATGCCCTCGCCGTTGAAGGGGTTCACCAGGCCGCCCGCGTCGCCGACGAGCAGCAGGCCCTTCGTGTAGTGCGGCTGACGGTTGAAGGCCATCGGCAGGGCGGCGCCGCGGATCGGCGTCGTCATGTTCTCCGGGGTGTAGCCCCAGTCCTCCGGCATCGAGGCGCACCACGCCTTGAGCACCTCGCGCCAGTCGAGCTCGCGGAACGACTTGGAGGAGTTGAGGATGCCGAGGCCGACGTTGGACGTGCCGTCGCCCATGCCGAAGACCCAGCCGTAGCCGGGCAGGAGACGGTCCTCGCCGGGGCCGCGGCGGTCCCACAGTTCCAGCCAGGACTCCAGGTAGTCGTCGTCGTGGCGGGGCGAGGTGAAGTACGTACGGACCGCGACGCCCATCGGGCGGTCCTCGCGGCGGTGCAGGCCCATGGCGAGCGAGATCCGCGAGGAGTTGCCGTCGGCCGCGACGACGAGCGGGGCGTGGAAGGTGACCGGGGTCTTCTCCTCGCCCATCTTGGCGTGCACGCCGGTGATGCGGCCGGTGCGGTCGTCGATGACGGGCTCGCCGACGTTGCACCGCTCGTACAGGCGTGCGCCCGCCTTCTGTGCCTGGCGCGCGAGCTGCTCGTCGAAGTCGTCACGCTTCCGTACGAGTCCGTAGTCCGGGTAAGAGGCGAGTTCCGGCCAGTCCAACTGGAGCCGTACGCCGCCGCCGATGATGCGCAGGCCCTTGTTCCGCAGCCAGCCCGCCTCTTCGGAGATGTCGATTCCCATGGACACCAGCTGCTTGGTGGCGCGGGGCGTGAGCCCGTCACCGCAGACCTTTTCCCGCGGAAACGCGGTCTTCTCAAGGAGGAGTACGTCGAGACCGGCCTTCGCCAGGTAGTACGCCGTCGTCGAACCGGCGGGGCCGGCGCCGACGACAATTACGTCCGCGGTGTGTTCGGAGAGGGGCTCGGTCACGGCGGGTTCTCCCCAAGGCTCGAAATCTGTGTGCCGACCGGCACGGGATATGGGCAGTCTATGAGGCGGTACTGATCAGCCAGCCGAAGGGCCACACGTGACCGAGCAGACCGCTACCCTGCCCGCGCCGCTCCTCCCCGCCGTGGAGCTGCGCGTCCCCACCCACGAGGACGCCTTTGCCTGGCACCGGCTCTTCGACGACCCCGAGGTCATGGAGTTCTTCGGCGGGTCATCGGCGGAGCTCTCCATGTACGAGGAGCTGACCGCCCGCCAGCGCAGACACGACGCCGAACTGGGCTACTGCCTGTGGACCATGCTCGACGCGGCCGGCGAGCCGATCGGCTTCACCGGCGCCCAGCCCTGGCCCAGGAGCTGGGGCCCGGTGGGCGAGATCGAGATCGGCTGGCGGCTGGGCCGCGCGGCCTGGGGAAAGGGGTACGCGAGCGCGGCGGCGGAGGCGACGGTCGAGCGGCTGCGGGCGGTGGGGGTGCCGAGCGTCGTGGCGATGATCGCCTCCGAGAACGCGCGGTCCGTCGCGGTGGCGCGGCGGCTCGGCATGGAGCTCGGCGAGTCGTACACCACGCCCCCGCGGGTGCCTGGTGACGAGTCGTCGCGGCAGACTTCGCATTGCTTTCGGCTGGTGCTTTAGGGCTGGAGCTTTAGGGCTGGTGCAGGCTCGCCCTCTAGCGAGCCTGCAGCAAGCTTGGAGCCCGGCGGTCAGTCCGTGAGGCGCCACGTGTCGAGTGCGGCCGTGTGCGTCTTCGCGCCCTCGCCCGCGGGCCAGAAGTCCTCGCGCCAGGAGAGCTGGATCGCGTACTCCGTGCCGTTCTCCGCGACGTAACTCTGGTTGAGGGCGTGGATCGTGCGGCCGCCCTCGTCGGTGTACGTGTACTCCCAGAGCGCCCCGTCCCGCCCCTGGAAGGTGTTCTCCTCCATCCGGACGCGGTCGTAGTCCGACTTGTCCGGCGCGGTCTTGGTGTGCTTTTCGATGTTCCTGAAATTGTCGTACGAGGTGTAGGGGGCATCGGCGACGACGCCGACGAGGAACTCCTCACGTCCCGTCGACCCGGCATAGGTGATCTGTCCGGGGCGCTCGGGGTTGACGGGCTGGCGGGTCCACCCTTCGGGCACGGCGAAGGAGAAGCCCTCGGGGTCCGTGACGCGGTCGGTGCCCTCGGGGTCCGGGTTGGGTGAGGCTGAGGGGGTCGGGTCGACGGTGGGGTCGGCGGTGGGATTGTCGGTCGGGCCGTTGACCGGGTCGCCGGACGGGTCCTCGGAGCGGCTGGCCGGGGGCTTGTTGTCCTTGCCCGCGTTGCCCGCCTTGTCGTCCCCCGTGTCCCGCCACAGCAGTGCGCCCGCGGTCGCGCCGCCTCCGACGACCAGGGCCACGGCGATGGTGACCACCCAGGTCGTGGCTCGGTTGCGGGGTTTGGTGGGGAGGGGGTGGAGGGGCTGGTGGGGTTGGTGGGATTGGGGGTTCAGGTGGGTGGGGTGCGTGGGGGGTGGGCTGTAGGTGGCGGCCGTTTGGGTGGGGGCCGTCGGGGTCGCGGGCGTCGGCGCTGGGCTGCTCGTCGGGGGCGGGGGTGTCTGGGTGGGAGGCGTCTGGGGCGTCTCCGTCGGAGGGGTCTGGGGTGTCGCGGGGAGTGGGGCGTACGCGGGCGGCGTGGGGGGTGTGGCGTGTCCGCCCGTCATCTGGAGGAGGTACGGCGCCAGCAGTACCGCCGGGATGGTCCACAGCAGGCCGAACAGGAGGACCTCCGGCACGCTCAGGCCCGTCTCCACGCTGCCGCCGCCACCGCTGCTCGACCCGCCGAATCCCGAACCGCCGTCGAACGCCTGCCCGGACACCTCGACGCCGATGCCGCTGAACCCGGCGAGCAGCAGGACGGAGCCGAAGAAGACGCCCGCGGCGAGGAGCTGCTCTCCGCGGCCCACGCAGCGCCGCGCGGCGAGCACGCCGATCGTCAGCGCGCAGACGAGACCGAGTGCCAACGCGCCCACGATCGCCCAGTCGTTGGTGACGTCACCGAGTTCGGAGAGCCCGAACGACCCGCTCTCGCGCCCGCTCCCGTACATGGAGCTGCTGCCGTGCACCGAGGCCTCCGCGCCCGCTCCCCAGCCGATGCCGAGTGCCGTCACCGCGAGGTTCGGCAGGATCAGCAGCGCGACCAGGAGCGGTGAGACACCGGAGTCGTCGAGGTCCGTGATCTCGGACAGGTCGTCCACCTGGGCGAGGCTGATGAAGGCGACGACCGAGCAGAGTACGAGTACGACGACCAGCGCCCGCAGAGCCGTGCCCGTCGCCCGGATGAGGGACTGTGCTCCCGGCCGTGCGGTCACCCTCGCCCAGACCGACGTGTCCACGCGGAGCAACACCGCGCTGGAGACGGCGAGTCCGAGCAGGAGCGCGCCCAGCGCGGCGAGCACCGGGGACGACGACAGCTCCACGCCCTCGATCTCGGGCTGCGCGAAGAGTGCGAGTCCGAGCACGCCGACGGTCACCAACAGCGCGACGCGCACGGCGGCTTCGAGCCCTGCGGTGGTGCTGTGCCGGGTCGCGCCCCGGGCGATGACGCGGGTCCGGAGCACGCGTACGCCGATGTAGAGCGCCACGAGCCACAGTGCGGTCATCGTGAGCGGGACCAGGTGCAGGGAGGCGGTGCCTTCCACGGCCGTCGCCGTGGAGTCCGAACCCGTGCCGAGGCCTCCGGTGCCGAGGCCTCCCGTGTCCAGGCCTCCCGTGTCCAGGCCCAGGCCGTCGCTTCCGGACCCCGAACCGTAGTCCGGGCGCTCCTCGCGGCCCGAGAACTCGAAGCCTCCGCCGACCGACTGGAGCAGGAGTGCGAGGGCGATGCGGAGCCGGTCGGTGAAGCCGAAGACGGCGTCGTCGTCCTGGCCGTACGCCGGTGTCGCGAGCGCGGCGGCGCCGACCAGCAGTAGGACGACGGGCCAGAGCGCGGCCTGTATGGAGCCGGCCCAGTCGCCGCGGAAGGTGCGGGCGAAGAAGGTGGCGAAGGGGGGGGGGGGGGGGTGGGGGGGGGGGTGTGCGTGGGGGGGGTGGGGGGGGTGGGTGGGGGGGGTGTTTGGGGTGCGGGAGGTGTTCTCTCTGGCTGTGGGGCCGCCTCTTCCGGGTTCGGAGTTTCCTCCGTCGTCGGCTCAGGAAGGCGTTCGCGGCCGCACTTCATGCAGAAGCGGGCCTCATCGGGGGTGGGCGCCCCGCAGTGTGGGCAGTACGACGCCATCAAGACGCTCCGTGGGCTCAGGAGTTCGGCAAGGAATGCGGACCGGCCCGTAAGCGCCGCATAAGTAAACGGCAGGGTCGTATCAACGGACACATCTTGCCTGGTGGCCGGTTCCCTCGGGTCCGCGGAATCCGAGTCTCAACTGGAGCGTTACGAATCAGCTCTGTTTGAAGCCGCGGTGCAGCGCCACGACGCCGCCCGTCAGGTTGCGCCACGCCACCTTCGACCAGCCCGCGTCCTGCAACAGCGCGGCCAGCGACGGCTGGTCGGGCCAGGAGCGGATCGACTCCGCGAGGTAGACGTACGCGTCCGGGTTCGAGGAGACCGCGCGGGCGACCGGGGGCAGCGCGCGCATCAGGTACTCCTCGTAGACCGTGCGGAACGGGGTCCACGTCGCGTGCGAGAACTCGCAGATCACTACCCGGCCGCCGGGCTTCGTCACGCGGTACAGCTCGCGGAGAGCGGCGCTCGTGTCCTGGATGTTGCGCAGGCCGAAGGAGATCGTGACGGCGTCGAAGGTGTCGTCCTTGAACGGCAGCTTCGTGCCGTCGCCCGCGGTGAACGGCATCCACGGGTGGCGCCGCTTGCCGACGCGCAGCATGCCGAGGGAGAAGTCGCAGGGGACGACGTAGGCGCCGGCCTGGGCGAAGGGCTGGGAGGAGGTGGCCGTGCCGGCGGCGAGGTCGAGGACCTTTTGGGCGGGGCGGGCGTCGACTGCGTTTGCGACTGCCTTGCGCCAGAGGCGGGCCTGGCCGAGGGAGAGCACGTCGTTGGTGAGGTCGTAGCGTTCTGCGACGTCGTCGAACATGGTGGCGACGTCGTGCGGCTGCTTTTCCAAGGTGGCTCGGGTCACCCGGCCCATTGTGTCAGGCCGGTCTTCTGCCTTGGCGGCGGCCTCTTTCGCCTGCGGCGGGCTCTCTCGCCTGCGGCGGGCTCTCTCGCCTGCGGCGGGCCTCCTCGCGGGTGCGGCTGCCCTGTGCGGGGGCTTTCGCGGGTGCGGGCTCGTCGTGGTTGCTCGCGCAGTTCCCCGCGCCCCTAAAAACGTCCGCCCCCCGCGCCTGGAAACGTCCGTCCCCCCGCGCCCGGCAAGAGCCGCCTTCGCGGCTGCCCCATGCGGCGCAATCGCGAGTGCGGGCTCGCCGTGGTTGCTCGCGCAGTTCCCCGCGCCCCTAAAAACGTCCGCCCCCCTGCGACTTGAGGCACCGCCGCACCGAAGGATCACCGCACCCATATCGGCTCAGCGCGACCTGTACACCAACCGGCCCTCCACCACCGTCGCCACGCACGTGCCCGCGCCCCGCCTCACCAGGTCTCGGCGGTCTCGTACGTCGAAGACCGCGAAGCGGGCCGGGGAGGCCTCGGCGAGGGGTGGGAGGAGGATCAGGGGGGTTGGGGAGAGGGATGGGGGGCCCGGGAGGGTTGGGGGGCGGTGGGCCTGGGCCAGGGATGCTCTGCGGACCGCGTCCGCGGCCGGGCGGGTGCGGAGGGCGCCGGCGAGCGCCACCGTGCCGTGTGCCAGGAGGCGCTGGACGCCGCGGCGGGCGCTCGCGCCGAGGCGGGAGGGGTCCGCGGCGAAGATCGCGCGGGCGCGTTCGCCGCCGATGGGGTCGACGCCGAGGGTGTCGGACTCGCGCGGGTCGGGGTGGTACGTCGCCTCGAGGAGTTCGGGGGCGTACGGGTTCAGGAGGCCGGGGGTGAGGATTCCGGGCCAGCGGCGGACTCGGGCCGACGGGTGCGCCGCGGCCAGGTCGTCGTACGGACCGACCGCCGCGACGCTCGCGCCGGATACCAGGACCGCCGTCTCCGGGGAGTGCTCGGCAACGTGCAGGGTCAGCAAGGTGGTTTTCGCCGCGCTCAGTTGGTGGCGAGGAGCTTGAGCTCCGGGTGGGCCGTGCCGCCCTCGATCGCCGTGGAGGAGATGTGCGAGGCGACGCGGTCGTCGACCGGGTCGTTCGCCGGGTCGTCGTGCACGACGAGGTGCTCGTACGTCGTGGCGCGCTGCGCCGGGACGCGGTCCGCCGTGCGGATCATCTCGATCATCTCGCGGAGGTTGTTGCGGTGCTTGGCACCGGCCGAGGAGACCACGTTCTCCTCCAGCATGACCGAGCCCAGGTCGTCCGCTCCGTAGTGGAGCGTGAGCTGGCCCGCCTCCTTGCCCGTCGTCAGCCAGGAGCCCTGGATGTGCGCGACGTTGTCGAGGAAGATCCGGGCGATCGCGATCATGCGGATGTACTCGAAGATCGTCGCCTGGGTGCGGCCCTTGAGGTGGTTGTTCTCGGGCTGGTACGTGTACGGGATGAAGGCCCGGAAGCCGCCCGTGCGGTCCTGCACGTCGCGGATCATCCGGAGGTGCTCGATGCGCTCGGCGTTCGTCTCGCCCGTGCCCATGAGCATCGTGGACGTGGACTCCACGCCCAGGTTGTGGGAGATCTCCATGATCTCCAGCCAGCGCTCCCCGGACTCCTTGAGGGGCGCGATGGCCTTGCGGGGACGGGCCGGGAGCAGCTCGGCGCCCGCGCCCGCGAACGAGTCGAGGCCCGCCGCGTTGATGCGCTGGATGGCCTCCTCCACGGAGACCTTCGAGATACGGGCCATGTGCTCGACCTCGGACGCGCCGAGGGAGTGGATGACCAGCTGCGGGAAGTCCTTCTTGATCGCCGCGAAGTGCTTCTCGTAGTACTCGACGCCGTAGTCCGGGTGGTGTCCGCCCTGGAACATGATCTGGGTGCCGCCCAGCTCGACGGTCTCCGCGCAGCGGCGCAGGATGTCGTCGAGGTCGCGGCTCCAGCCCTTCTTCGTGTCCTTCGGAGCGGCGTAGAAGGCGCAGAACTTGCAGGCCGTCACGCAGACGTTCGTGTAGTTGATGTTGCGCTCGATGATGTACGTCGCGATGTGCTCCGTACCGGCGTACCGACGGCGGCGCACGGCGTCGGCGGCGGCGCCGAGGGCGTGCAGCGGGGCGTCGCGGTAGAGGACGAGCGCCTCTTCCGCGGTGATCCGCCCACCTGCGGCGGCGCGGTCGAGGACGGACTGAAGGTCGGCCTTCTCGGTCACCGGGGCGTCCCTTTCGTAAGTTTCGTAAGGGTTGTGGACGGACCAAGCCAGCGTACGCCAGCGGTGTGGAACGCCCGACGTCAGGCGGTGCAGCCCCCCAGCAGCAGGCCCACGAAGGCGCCGCCGATCAGGAACGGGCCGAAGGGGATCGCCGTCTTGCGGCTCGCGCGGCGGGTGACGACCAGGGCCGTTCCGTACAGCGACGCCAGCAGGAAGCCCGCGAAGGTGCCGATCAGGAGGACGCCCCAGCCGTACCAGCCGAGTACGGCGCCCAGACTCAGCGCCAGCTTCACGTCGCCGAAGCCCATGCCGTTGGGGTTGATCAGGAAGAGGATGAAGTACGCGGCTGCGAGGGCCAGTGCTCCGTAGAGGGACGCTTTCCAGGAGCCCGCCTGCTCCGGCACCAGCGTCACCAGTCCTAGCAGGGCGAGCGACGCGGCCGCCAGCGGGAGCGTCAGGACGTCCGGCAGGCGGTGCACGGTGAAGTCGACCAGGGCGAGCAGTACGCCCACGGGGGCGAGCAGGAGCCAGACCGCCAGCTCGGGGCGTGTGCCCGTGGTCGCGGCCAGCGCGGCGCAGACCAGGGCGGTGGTGATGGTCGTGGCGGAGGTTCGGGGGCCGTATGCGGGGGCGGCGCGGCCTTCCTGTTCCCCGCACCTCGCCAGTCCCAGCCATGACCGGAGCGGGTGTCCCTCCGGGCACTCCGCGCGCCACGGCTCGCCCGGCGGCACCGACAGGCGGTACGCGGCCCGCGGTACGAAGAGGCCGACGGAGGCGCCCCACAGGGCGCCTCCGATGATGAGTGTCAACAGCAACAGCTACGACTTCCCTCGTGGACCATTCGTGGCCTCAGCCCGCCGCCGTGACGCCGCTGCGCCACGTCGGCAGCAGCTCGTCAAGGAGCGCCTCCGTGCGCGGCGGCAGTCCGCGTGCGCCGCTGCGGGCCATGAGGTCCGCGGCGACCTGCTGGAGGCGGGCCGGGTCCTCCGTGGCGTGCGTGGCGCGGAGCAGCTCGTTCCAGAGGCGTTCGTCGCCGGGCGCCGAGCCCAGCGCCGCGTTGAGCGCCTCGATCGCCTTCTCCGCGCGGTTCTTCTCCAGGTGGAACTCGGAGAGCGCGAGCCCGATGTCGGCGACGAGCAGCGGGAGCTGGGCGTCGATGATCTCGTGTGTCAGCCAGCCGTACCGCCCCTGCGGCCGGTCGGCGAGCAGCGGACCGCGCACCAGGACCAGCGCGTCGGTGAGCATCCGGCCGCGCACCGCGCGGTTGCCGGCGCCGCGCCCCTGCGTCGCCTCGTGGTAGAGCGACCGCAGCACGTCCAGGTCGGAGACCACCGACTTGGCGAGCGTGAGACGGCCGGTGCGGTCGGCGCGCAGCCTCGGCGAGCCGTCGGGCTCGGTGCCGAGCCAGTCGCGCAGCCGGTCGACGAGCGCGTCCCGCACGTCGTCGGTGACGCCGCGCGGCCACAGCGCGGAGGCGAGCACCCGGGGGTGCACTCCCTCGCGGTGCAGGAGCAGCAGGGCCAGCGCCTCGTGCATCAGCGGGCTGCGCTCGCCGTCCGGGGTTTCGAGGCCGATGATCTCGTACGTTCCGACGAGACGTGCGTAGACCGCGGGGCGGCCCTGCTCGGTGACGTCGACGAGGAACGGCGGCGCGGCGCCCGTGGGGCCGTCGCCGGGGCCCGTGGGGCTGCCGGAACCCTCCGGGTCGGCGTCCGTGAACAGCTGGACGACGGCGCGCTGCTGGGCCTCGGGGAGCGCCTGCGCGGCGAGTTCGAGTCCGAGCAGCGGCGCGAGCAGCTTGCCGTCGCGGGTGATCTCCATCTCCCAGGCGGCGCCGGGCAGGTCCCCGGACTCCGCGCCGACGAGGTAGCCGATGCCCAGGCGGCTCGCGTCCGCGGCGAGTTCGGCGAGCCTGACCGCGTCCTCCGCGCTCGGCTCGGCGGCGAGCAGCACCAGGTGCGGGGCCCAGCGGGTGTGCTGGGCGGGGCCGGTGCGGCCGGTGAGCACGGAGTCGTGCCCGGCGGCGCCGAGCGCGCCGCGCCGCTGCCGCGTCTCGGCCTCCATCGTCTCGATGAGGGCCTCGACGTCCTCCAGGTGGCGGAGGCGGTTGGGCGCGAGCGGCGTGAGGTCCTGGCCGAAGCCGACGACGGTGATGGTCATCCGGTCCGACCAGCCGTTGGTGGCGAGTTCGGCGGCGACCGACGCGAAGACGGCGGCGCGGTCGGCCTCGCTGCCGCTCAGCGACACGATGCCGGGCACGGCCTCCAGGTTGAGGAGGAGTCGCGAGTCGTCCAGGGTGCCCAGGCAGACGAGACCGGGGTAGGGCGCGGCCGTGTCCACGTCCTCGTACCGCTCGGCGTCGGCGCGCGAGAGCACCCAGAACGTCTGGTCCTGGCCCAGCTGCCAGGGCGCGGGCGGGCGTCCTGCGGGCGTGGCGAGCTGGAGGTGCAGGTCGCCGTTGGTCAGCCAGGCCGCGTACACGGTCGGCAGGGGGCGGTTCTCCTCGGCGAGCGAGGCGGCGAGGCCGCGCAGCGACCGGTCGAGGAGGCGTACGCCCTCGGGGTCGGCGCCCACGAGCAGCGCGTCCTGCACGTCCGCCGCGGCGCCGGTCGGCGTCGGCGGCTGCATTCCGCCGCGCCCGCCGACGGCGCCCATGGCCGACTGCCACAGGGCGTGGCGGCGCCGGCGGCCGAGCGCGCCGAGCAGTCCCGCGGCGAGGAGGGGCGCGCCGAGGAGCGCCTCAGGCAGCCCGAAGTCGAAGCCTTCGGAGTCGCTGCCGACCGTGGCGGAGGGAGCCTCGGCGGAGGGACTTTCCGCGGAAGGGGTCTCCGGGGCCTGCGGCATGGCGGGCTTCTCCGGTGCGGCGGGGCGCTGCTCGGGGAGGACGATGTGAGCGGTGTCGCGGTCGACGGAGCCGCCGCCCTGCTGCCCACCACCCTCTTGGGCTCCGCCGCCCTGCTGCCCACCACCCTCTTGGGCTCCGCCGCCCTGCCGCTGATCGCCCGTCTTCGAGTAGTCGGAGATCTGCTCCTTGACGTCCTCGGAGACCTTGGGCGCCTCGTCGGGCATCTCGACGAGCTCGCCGCCATGCGCGTCCGCGGGCATCTCCATGATCCAGCCGGGCCGGATGAGGCTGGCCTCGCTCAGCTTCGAACCGTCGGGCTGCTCACGGTCCTTGTTGAGCTGGTAGATCTCCTTGTACCGGCGGCCGTCACCGAGGTGCCGCTCCGCGACCTCCCACAGGGAGTCGTGGTGGCGCCCCTCGGGGGGCTGGATCCGGTAGTACTTCGTGTCCCCGTCCCTGGCGGTGTTGCCGCCGCCCCCGTCGGCGCGCGCGGCGGCCTGGTCGGCCTGCGCGGCCAGCGCGTCGGCCGCGGTCGCCGCGGCCTGCTGCTCCTGCCCGAAGAGGCCGGGGGTCTGCTGGGCGCTCGCGGCGGACGCAGGCTTCTGGTTGCCCTCCAGGGACTGCCCGAACTGCGAGAGTCCCGGCGCGAAGCTGGCCGCGGTGGCGCCGACGAGCAGCACGGCGGCGACGAGCTGCCGCGCGAGCATCTGACTGCCACCGGCACCCGGCACCCGGCCCGGGATGCCGACTCCGGAGAGCGCGGCCTTTATCTCGACGAGTACGCAGGCGGTGAACTGCGCCCAGGCGAACCAGACGACGACGGTCAGTACGTTGATGAACGTACTGACCGTGATCTCCTGCTGCAGCCAGTTCAGCGACGGCGTACCGCCCGGCAGCGGCCACCCCACGAAGACGGCGAGGGCTCCGGGCACGCCGACGAGGAGCACGGCCAGCGCTACGAACGCGAGGAAGGCCTTGACGAAGTCCCCCGCGGTGCGCCTGCGCCGCGGCAACGGCTGCGGCGTCCGGTTCCGCGGGGACCGCGGGTTCGGCGGGCTCGTCGAGCGTGAGGTGGTGCGCGCCATGGCAGGTGTCCTGGTGTCCTGTGGGGAGGAGTGGATGGTCAGAGGGGTCGGGTGAGCCTACTGAGGTGATGTTACGGAAGGGGTCGGACGTCAGACAGGCCCGGACGGTCCCGGGCGCCGGACCGTCGGCCCGCTTCCTCCCGCCGCATCCGATAGGCCCGTTTCCTTCGCGTGCGGGGCGTGCGGTCCGTCGGCGGCGCTGAGCTTGCGGTTGTACGGATCGGGGGTCCCCGTCACAGTTCCGGTACGGATCCTCGCCGCCCTGGATCCTTCGAACCATGCGCCGATACTGGGCACACAAAGGACCAGGCAGGCCTCATGGATGTGGCCGAATCAGGAAAGGGGCTCCGGGGTTGAACGACGGGCTCAAGGGATCCAAGTCGGCCCGTACGGCGGTCAAGGGCGGGGAGCCGGGCGCGTACGGCCGCGTCAGGAGCAGGATCAGAAGCTGCGGTGACGCGGTCGACGTCGCCACCGGGCAGATGTTCCTGGAGGAGACGGACCTCTCGCTGCCCGGCACGCTGCCGCTGGATTTCACCCGCCGGGTCGCCTCGGGCTATCGGTCCGGCGGCTGGTTCGGGCCGATGTGGACGTCCACGATCGACCAGCGCCTCGAAGTCGACGAGGACGGGATCGTGTTCGTCACGGAGGACGGCATGCTCCTCACGTACCCGCACCCGACGGAACGGGACGCGCCGGACGCACCCGCCGCGCTCGTCCTGCCCGAGTCCGGCCCCCGATGGCCCCTGAAACGCCTCGCCGACGGCGGCTACCGCGTCACCGACCCGGTCACCGGCATCGCCCGCCGCTTCGCCGCGCCCCGCGAGGACGACGGCGTGGCCCTGCTGACCATGATCTCGGACCGCAACCGCAACACCGTCGACTTCGACCACGACACGGAGGGCGCCCCGCGCGCGATCCTCCACAGCGGCGGCTACTACGTGATGCTGACCGTCGAGGAGGGGCGCGTCACCGCGCTCGGCGTGGCGGGCGCCGCCGCGGACGGCAGCGGCGACGACCTCGTCGTCAAGCGGTACGGCTACACCGACGGCAACCTCACCGCCGTCACCAACTCCTCCGGCCTGCCGACGCGGTTCACGTACGACGAGCGGCTGCGCCTCACCGCGTGGGAGGACACGAACAACAGTCGCTACACCTACGCCTACGACGACCAGGACCGCTGTGTCGCCCAGCGGGGCATGGCCGGGCACATGGCCCACACCTTCACGTACGACGTGCCCGACCCCGCCCGGCCGGGGTGCCGCGTCACCGAGGTCACCACGGCCGGGGGCGCCACCTCGCGCTTCGCCGTCGACGACCACTGCCTGGTCGTCGCCGAGACCGACCCGCTCGGCGCGACGGTCACGACCACGTACGACGCGCTGCACCACGTCGCCGCCACGACGGACCAGCTCGGGCACACCACGGCGTACGTCAACAACGAACTGGGCCTGCCGACGGAGCTGACGCGGCCCGACGGCGCCGTCATCCGCGTCGCCTACAACGACCTGAACCTCAAGACGGTCGTCGACCTGCCCGACGGCACCACGTGGCAGTACACGTACGACGAGCGCGGCAACTGCACGTCGGTCACCGAGCCGTCCGGCGTGACCGTCCACAACGCCTACACGCCCGCGGGACACCCTCTCTCGGTCACCGACGAGGCCGGCAACACGACCACCGTGCGGTGCGACGGCGCGGGCCTGCCGCTCAAGGTCACGGACCCGCTGGGCGCCGTCACGGTCTGGCAGCGCGACGCGCTGGGGCGCCCCACGGCCCTCACCGATCCCCTCCGTCACACCACGCGCCTCGCGTGGTCGACGGAGGGGCGGCTCATCGGGCGCACGACTCCTGACGGCGCGGCGGAGTCCTGGACGTACGACGGCGAGGGCAACCGCGTCGCCCACACCGACCAGCTGGGCCAGGTCTCGTCGTTCGAGTACACCCACTTCGACCTGCTCGCCGCGCGTGTCGGCGCCGACGGAGCACGCCACCATTTCGACTACGACGCGTCCCTGCGCCTCACCCGCGTGGACAACCCGCAGGGCCTGTCCTGGACGTACCAGCACGATGCCGCGGGCCGCCTGATCGCGGAGACGGACTTCGACGGCCGCACCACGTCCTACGCGTACGACGCCGCGGGCCGCGTCGTGACCCGTACGAACGCGGTCGGAGAGGCGATCTCGTTCACCTACGACGCGCTGGACCGGCTGATCCGCAAGGAGACAACCGAGGCGGTCACCACCTTCGCGTACGACCTGTCCGGCAACCTGGTCGAAGCGGTCGGCCCCGACTGCCGACTCACCCTGCTGCGATCCCCTTCCGGGCGGCTGCTCTCCGAGACGGTCGACGGGCGCGGGCCCCTCACGTACGCGTACGACGATGCGGGCCGTCGTACGGGACGCACGACTCCGACGGGGGCGACCAGCAGCTGGGAGTACGACGCGGCGGGCCGCCGCACCCGGCTCACCGCGCCCGACGGCCGGACCGTGGAATTCGAGCGGGACGCGGCGGGCAGGGAGACGGCCCGGCGCATCGCGGCCGCCGCCCTCCCGCACTCCGCCGACGGCGCATGCGTGACCCTGGAGCGCGCCTACGACGAAGTCGGCCGCCTCACCACTCACACGGTGACGGCACCCGACGGCAGCCCGATCCAGTACCGCGCCTACGCCTATCGCGCCGACGGAGTCCTCACCGCCCTCGACGACCGGCTCTCCGGCGACCGCCACTTCCAACTCGACCCGGTGGGCCGGGTGACGGCCGTGTCCGCCCACGGCTGGACGGAGACGTACGCCTACGACGCCGCGGGCGACCAGACGCACGCCGCCTGGCCCGACAGCCACCCGGGCCACGAGTCCGCGGGCCCCCGGGAGTACAACGGAACACACCTCACGCGCGCCGGCCACACCGGCTACGCGTACGACGCGCTGGGCCGCATGGTCCTGCGCCGGAAACCGGGGCGGCCCCACCCCCCGCAGACGTGGCGCTACACGTGGGACGCGGAGGACCGCCTCGCGTCGGTGACCACCCCGGACGGCACGCGCTGGCGCTACACGTACGACCCACTGGGCCGCCGCCTCTCGAAACAGCGACTCGGGCCCGAGGGCGAACCCGAAACCGTGGTCGAGCGCACCGACTTCACATGGGACGGCACGACGCTCTGCGAACAGACGACGACGGCGCGGGACCTGCCGCGCCCGGTGAGCCTGACCTGGGACTACGAGGCCCACCACCCCATCACGCAAACGGAACGCCTCCTGCCGACGACCGGCGCGCCCTCCCCCGACGCCATCGACTCCCGCTCCTTCACGATCCTCACCGACCTCGCGGGAACGCCGACGGAACTCGTGGACGAAGGCGGCACCGTCGCGTGGCGGGCCCGCAGCACGCTCGGGGGCACGACCGCGTGGCCGTCGAACAGCACGGCGTACACGCCCCTGCGTTTCCCGGGCCAGTACTTCGACCCCGAAACGGGCCTGCACTACGCCGGCTCCCGTTACTACGACCCAGAAACCGCCCGCTACCTCACCTAAGCTGTCCAGGCACCTAAGGGGAGGGGACAACAACCATGGGCGCCAAGGGCAAGAGCGACCTTTCGATCCCGCTCACCGATCTCGAGGACTACGGCAGCAGGCTGCGCTCCATCAAGACCCGCATGAACCGTACGAAGAAGACCTTCGAGTCCTACAAGGACGACATCGGCGACGGCGGCGTCTACGACTCCCTGGACGACTTCGAGTCCAACTGGGAGGACGGCCGCGAGGACATCGGCCAGCAGCTGGACCAGCTCGCCGACCTGTCCGACGCGGTGGTCCGCGAGTTCAAGAAGCTCGAGGACGACCTGACGAAGAAGATCAACGACGCGGTCAAGGAGAAGGAGGGGACGGGGAAGGGGAAGGGTCAGGGGAAGAGCGGCGGAAAGGGCAAGGAGGGCGAGAAGTAGCCCTGCTGAGCCTCAGCCCACCTCGTTCTCCGCCACCGCTCGTCCCCGCACCGTCACGTCCCCGCCGTAGAACATCCCCGTGAACACCGGGCTGTACGTCATCTGGACCTCGACCTCGACCTGTTGCGGGTTGGCCGTCACACAGTGCGTGTTGGCGACGTCCGCGCCCTTGAGGCCCGCCTCCGCCACGTACGCCGCCACCCGCGCGTCGCAGTTCTCGAAGTTGATGGGGGCGCCCTTGACGCCCTCGTATATGCCTTCGAGGTCCAGGTCCTGGGCTGCGTAGCGCGCGGCCTGTTCCGCGATGTCCGCGGCGCGTTCCCGCTTGGAGATGGAGAGGCCGCCGTCGATGACGAACGCGGCGAGCGCGAGGAAGACGATCGCGAAGATGATGACCGCGCCGGCGCCCGAGCCCCGGTCGTCGAGGCGGGTGCGGCGGGACACGAACCAGTCGCGTACGGCGACGGTGGCGGCAGTGGCGGTGCGGCGTGTCACGCCTGCCTCCGGTACGGGTCCAGCGGGGAGCTGAAGGTGGCCTCCAGCGTCGTCGGGATGTCCAGGCCGAGCATGGCGAGTCCCCTGACCTCGCAGCTGACCTCCACCGTGAAGAACGGGTCGACGGTTTCGTCGAAGCCCTCGCTCTTCTGGACCACCGAGACCGGGCCCGAGCAGACGTCCGCCAGGTCGGCCCGTGCCGCCGCGCGTGCTTCCGCGAGCGCCGTGCCGTGTTCCTTCTGGATCGAGCCCGCGCGTGCGGCGTCGCGCGCCGCGCCGTCGATGGCTCCGCGGCCGTCGACGAGCTGGCCGAAGGCGACGAGGACCAGGATGAGGAGGATCATCACCGGGGCCAGGATCACCACTTCGACCGTGGAGAGGCCACGGTCGTCGCGCAGGCGAAGGCGTACGTTCCGCATCAGCCGTTGTCCTCCACGAAACGCTCGACGGGGCCCGCCGACCGCGCGTGCACGTCCAGGTCCAGGCCCGGGAAGACCGTGGGGACCCGTGCCGTGATCTCCACGCCGACCGTGTTCTGCTCCGGCTGGATCGTCTTCACGTCCGGGCCGAGCACGAGCTTCGGTCCGAGCTGGCGGATGTACGCGTCGGCCACGTCACGTGCCTCGCCCCGCCAGCCGCCCGCGTTCTCGTCGGCCGTGGCGCGGGCCTTGCGCGCGCCCGCCTGCGCCGCCGCCTGGGCGACGTGGTCCGCGAAGAAGTACAGGGCGAACTGCACCGTCGCGAAGATCATGAAGAACAGCACCGGGGTGAGCAGCACGAACTCGATCGCGGTCATGCCGGATTCGCCGCGGGTGGAGGCGGCCTCCACCCTGCGGCGTACGAATCCCCGTATCCCCCGCGATCTCCGCACTCGAACCCCGTCGTCTCTCACGATGCCGCGAACAGTGAACCGTCCGACGGTCAGCAGGTGCTGCCCGCGTCCGCGCCCTTGATGCAGTCGCTGACCTTGTCCGCGCCGCCCTTCAGCGCCGCGTTGATCACCGCGGCCACCACGCCGACGATCGCCACGACGACCGCCGAGATGATGACCCACTCGACCGCGGACGCGCCGCGGTCGAGCTCGCCGGAGCGGGCTCGCTCCACGCGGCCCTTCAGGAAGGCCACGAGGAAGTCGACAGCCGGGTGACTGAAGTTCCGTCCGTTCATGATGAGTAGTCCTCTCAGAGTTGGTGGGGGGAAGAAGCGCCGACCCCCGTTGTCGTCGGCGCCACCTGGTCCTGGCGCACGCGCATCAGATCCGGCACACGCGCATCAGACCTGGAACACGCGCATCGCCGCCGGGAAGATGAGGAAGACCAGGAAGCCCGCGCACAGCAGCAGCTGCGCGACCAGCATCGACTGGGATTTCTCGCCCGCACTGCCCTCGATCTCGGCCAGTTCGCGGTGTCGCATCGTCTCCGCGCGGGAGGCGAGGGACTCGCGCACCTTCGCGCCGTCGTCCGCCACCAGCGCCAGGGACGCCGACAGGTCCTTCAGCTCCTCCACGCCCAGTTCCTCACCGAGCGAGCCGAGTGCCTGCCACTGGCTGACGCCGGTGATGCGGGCGTCGGCCAGAGCGCTTCGGATACGTTGCGTCGCCCATCCGTCGGAGACCTCCGCCGCCGCCATGAGCGCCTCGGGGAGACCGCGGCCGCCCGCGAGGCTCATCGACACCAGGTCGAGATAGGCGCCGATGACGCGGCGCAGGTCGCGCCGCTTGTCCGCCGCGTCCCTGCGTACTTCCAGGTCGGGCAGGAAGAAGAAGAGCGCGCCGAACATCAGCGCCAGCCACACCGGGATGATCGGGCTGCGGCCGACGCCGAGCGTGTAGATGACGGCGAAGAGGAACGGGCCGAAGAACACGCCGGCCGCGGCGAGCAGCACCTTCGTCGCCAGGAACTTCTCCCAGCTGCGGTCGAGGACCGCCAGGTCGGCGCGGAGCGAGCGCTGCTCCCAGCCCTGCTGGAGGTAGAAGTCGGCGACCCGCTGGCCCACGCGGCCGCGCATCGTGCCGAACCGGCCGGGGTTCTCGGTGTCCGTCGTGGCCCGCTGCGACTCGTACGCCGCGCCGCGCGCCCGCATCGCGTCGATGCGCGCGACGGTCGCGATCGCGCTGCGCTTCGACGGCATCAGGGCGCGTACGAGGACGAAGATGCCGAGGCCGAGGATCGCGCCTATCAGTACCGGCATGGTCAGGCTCATCGTCGTACCCCCTCGGACGGGTTGGTGTGGCCCGGCAGGGTCTGCGGGGCGGCGCCGGGGCCCCGGGGACGTACGAACTGGACGCCCGGCTCGTCCTTGACCAGGAAGCGGTCCGGCGTCTCCACCGTCGACAGCTTCCGCAGCCACCAGAAGCCGAGCGCGAACAGCGCGCAGACCAAGGCGAGGACGAGCTGGCCGACCGGCGTGCCGTACGGCTCGACGAACTCGCGGTTGAAGATGGAGAGGCCGAGCACGAACGCGATGGAGACGGCGACCACGATCTGCACCGAGCGTCGGGTCGAGGCGCGCTGCGCCATGACGCGCTGCCGCATGTCGACCTCCTCGCGCGCCGACTTGGCGAGCGCGCCGAGGACCTGGCGCAGGCCGGGGCCGCGCAGCTTGGCGTTGAGGATCAGGGCCGCGACGATGATGTCCGCCGAGGCGTCGTCGATCTCGTCGGCGAGTATCTGGAGGGCCTCGGGGAGCGGGGTGCGTGCGCGGAGGCGGTCCACGAGCGCGTCCAGGTGGGGGCGGAGCACCGGGGCGGCGGCCCGCGCGGACGCGGGGATCGCCTGTTCCAGGCCGACCGCGCCCGCGATGGTGTCGCGCAGCGACTCCGTCCAGGCGGCGAGGGCCTCGACCCGCTTCATCTGCGCCCGCTCCTCGGCGGCGCCGCCGAACAGCTTGTCCCAGAAGAAGACGAGGATGCCCGCCGCGATGCCCGCGACGGCCCAGCGGGTGAGGAGCAGCACGACCAGGCCCACGCCGATGGCGGCGGAGCCGCGCCGGCCCACGAAGCGGACGAGTTCGCTCGCGCGCTCGCTCGCCCGGTGCTTCTCGTGCGCGGGCTTGGCGGGCAGGCCGCGGATCGCGACGGCGAGCAGCGCGAGGCCGCCGCCCGCGGCGACGCCGCAGCCCAGTGCGTACAGGACGGGCAGCGAGAAGACGCCGCCCATGGAGCCGAGACCGTCGAGTGCGGCCAGTGAGTTCATGTCGTGCTCACCCCCATTGCCCGGCGGGGCGGTAGCCGTACGCGGCCAGCTCGTCCATGCAGGCGATCGGCGCGTGGGCGACGATCCGTCCGTCGGGGGCCTCCGCGAAGACCTCGCTGGACAGGACGCGGCCGTCGACGCCGTTGACCTCGCGGACGGAGGTCACCATGCGCTGGAGCTTGCCGCCGGACTGGTAGTTGTTGCGCCGCTGGATGAAGACGACGAAGTTGACGGCTCCCGCGACGAGCATCTGGCTCGCCTCGATGGGGAGCCTCTCGGAGGCCTGCAGCGCGTACGTCGAGATGCGGTTGAAGACCTCACTGGAGCTGTTGGCGTGGATCGTGGAGAGCGAGCCGTCGTTGCCCTGCGACATCGCGTTGAGCATGGTCACGATCTCGTCGCCGAGCACCTCACCGACGATGACGCGGGAGGGGTTCATGCGCAGGGACCTGCGGACCAGCTCCGCCATCGAGATCTCGCCCTGGCCCTCGGAGTTGGGCAGGCGCTCCTCGAAGGCGACGACGTTGGGGTGCAGGTCAGCGAACTGGTCGAGGCCGAGCTCCAGGGCGCGTTCGACGGTCACGAGGCGCTCGTGCGGCGGGATCTCGTTGGCGAGGGCGCGCAGCAGCGTCGTCTTGCCGGCGTTGGTGGCGCCCGCGATCATGATGTTCTTGCGGGCGCGGACGGCGCAGGCCAGGAAGTGGCCGATCTCCGGCGTGATGGTGCCGTTGCCGACGAGGTCGGACATGAAGACCTTGCCCATGCGGGCGCGGCGGATGGAGAGCGCGGGGCGGCGCGTGACGTCCATGACGGCCGACAGACGCGAGCCGTCGGGCAGCCGCAGGTCGAGCTGCGGGTTCGCGGAGTCGAAGGGGCGGGACGACAGGCCCGAGTACGCGCCGAGCACCTGGATGAGCTCGACGAGCTCTTCATCCGTCTCGGCGACCGGGTCGGCCTTGGCCTCGCGGCCGTCGGCGTACCCGACGAAGACCTGGTCGCAGCCGTTGATGTCGATGTTCTCGACCTCGGGGTCGTCGAGCAGCGGCTGGAGCCGTCCGACGCCGAAGAGCGCGGCGTGCACGGCGGCCGCGTACTGCTCCTCGGTCTCCGCGTCGAGGGGGGTGCGCCCGGCGTTGATCTCCGTGCGCGCGTGCTCCTCGAGGATCTGCGCGATGACGGCGCGGGCGTAGTGCCGCTCGTCCTCGCCCGACATCGGGGTGACGCCGGAGACCTGGTCGAGGCGGCGCTGCTCGGCGATGCGGTCACCGGCGTCCTGCCGGAACCGCTTGACGAGCTGGTGATCGACGGGTGCGCTCATCGGCCCGTCCCGGGCTGCTGCGCGACGGGGTTGGTCCAGGCGGCGCCGTACTGCTGGTACAGGTCGACGGTCACCTTGCGCGCGGAGCGGATCAGCAGCGACTTGTCGAGCCTGCCGCGACGGCGTCCGGCCAGCTGGTCGGCGCCCGCGGGGTCCTCGGCGAGGGTGCCCACGACGCGTGCGCCGGTCTGCGCGGCCATCAGCATGTCGTTGACCTGGTGGACGAGCTTCGCGGAGGCCGAGGGGTCGGCGATCAGGAGTACGCCGATGAGGGGCTGCGCCAGGGACGCGGCGCCGCGCGGGCCGCCGTGCAGCTTGGTGGCGAGGGCCGCGGCGCGGTCGCGGACGCGCGCGATGGCCTCGGGCTCGGTGCGCGAGACGAGCAGCACGAGCGCCGCGTGCGGGAACAGCTCGACGGCCGGGCTGTCGCCGCTGATCCGGCCGCAGTCCGCTATGACGTCGGCGGGCGCGTGCGGGGAGTCGGCGAGCTGCGAGAAGGCGCGGCCGAGGGTGGGCCAGAGCCCGGCGAGACCGGCGGCCTGCTCGGCGATGCCGAGGCCGACGAGTACTTCGAGGCCGCCGCTCAGCGGCTGCGTGTGGTCCCAGAGCTGGTCGGGCACGAGGCCGCGGCGTGCGGTGGCCGCGATGGAGAGCATGCCGGTGTTGGGGTTGAGCGGTCCGCCGTGCGCGGCGGCGCTGCGGTAGACCAGGTCGCCGCCGGCCGGGTCGGTCTCCGCGACCAGCACGCGGCGCGGCCAGACGGCGGCGAGCGCGACGGCCGCGGTGGTGACGCCGGGCGAACCCTTGTCGGCGGCGAGTGCGATGAGCGCCATGTCTCTTGTACTCGCCTCTAGTTGGCGTCGTCGGAGACGCGGGCTACGACGGCCTTGCCCTCGGACGCCGCGCTCGCCAGAGCCGCGACCTCCTCCTGCGGGACGACGAGGGTGATGTTGAGGTTTCCGGTGCTCACGGTGGCGTCGCTCTTGGCCGCGATGCTGTTCACCTTGGCGTCGGCGACCAGGGGCGTGCCGCTGGTGGAGCCGCTGCCGCCGCTGGAGCCCTTGCCGGTGGAGGTGCCGGAGACGACGGGGAAGACGGAGACGGTGTCGCCGCTCTTGAGGTCGGAGGGGTATTGGCCCTCCTTCAGGGAGAGGCCCACAGAAGCCTTCCCGGCCGGCAGTTCGGCCTTGGCACCGAACATCTCGCCGACGGCGACGACGCCACCGGGGATGGTGCTCTTGGCCTTGAGCTTCTTGAGCGCGCCGCGCTGCTCGTACGGGATGTAGTTGATGGAGTCGTCCTTGGCGACCATCACGCCGGTGATGTTCTCGTTCTCGACGACGGACTCACCGGCCTGAATGGGCTTGGTCACCTTCACGACCTCGATCCGGTCGCCCGCGCGCAGCACGAGCACCGTGGCGCCGAGGGCACCGACGAGGATGAGGAGGACGGCCAGCGCGGCGAGGGCCGGTTTGCGCTCGCGAGGCGGCGCGGGAAGGCGCTCACCGACTCCCGGCTGGGCCGGTGCGGCAGAACGGTTGTTGCCCGCCCCCGTACGCTCCTGGATCTTCACGCAACTGCTCCCCGCACACCCAAGAAGATTCGGTCAAATATCGTCATCTGCGACACTCGCGGGTCTCTCACCCGGTCTCGGACGGGCTATTCAGCCCCAGGTCCGGTGTCAAGTCATCGCACCGTATCAGCAGCACATAAGCCCCTCAAGGCGCGTTAAAGATCGCGAACCTCACAGCTGTCATCGTTATCCACGCGCGATCCGTGCTGTTCGGTTCCGGTGTCGTCGGACGTGCTTGGGGGTGCCTGGGGGTGGGTTCTGTGACGCGCGCCGGAGCCTGTGCCATGATCCGTCAGCCTCAAGGATGACGCCCCGGAGGACCGGGCCGGTTCTCCACGCGCGAAGGGACACGACGCCACCATGGGCACCCCCACGGAACACCCGTCACTCCTCCCCACAACCCACGCAACCCTGGCCGCGGATCCGCAACTTCTGGCGGCCGCGCGGGACATCGGTGCACGGCACGGCTTCGACTACACGGACGACGCGGCGACGGCGACGCTCCTGCGGGAACGCCGCAAGGCGATCCGCGGGGCGGGGAACAGTGCGCCCGGCTGGCTGGGTGCGCTGGCGGTCGTCGCGGGCGTCTGCTGGCCACTCCTCTCCCCCGCGGTCCCGGCCCTGGCGGACCGCCCTCCGACGTTCCGGTTCGGCCCGGCGGCCTTTCTGCTGGCCCTGACGGCCTGGCTCTGGATACTCGTGTGGCGCCGCTGGAAGAGGGAGTTGCTGCATCCGCTGCTCGCGGGGTACCGCGAGGTGATCGGGGCGGCGACGGCGTACGGGGCGCCGGTGACGCAGGTGCCGGACTGGCTGGTGGGGCGGTCGGAGGGTGGGACGGGGAAGGGGGTGGCGCCGATCCCTTCGTACGGGGAGGTGGGGATCACCCCGACCGGGGGCGCCCCGACCGGGAGCGCCCCGGCCGACACCAGTGTCCCGATTCCGGTGAAAACGGCTGCCGTATCCCAATACGAGGCAAGGGCGGACGAAGGCGGCTGGCACGACGAGGCCGGGTGGATCCTGCTGTTCGCGGGAGGCATCGGGGTCGGGTGGGGATACACGCAGCACGCCCCCGTCGGCTACCTGGCGGGCGCGCTCATCCCGCTGGCGATCGTGGTCTGGCTGGCGGGCAGCCGACAGGGCAACGAGAAGCGGGCGTTGCGCGAGGAGGCACTGGCGTACGTGAGGGCACTCGCGTCGGCGCAGGCGGCGGGCGCGAGGGTGCCGGAACTGTCGCCACAATTGCGGAAGTTGTACGCGGAGGAATCCGAGGAAGAGAAGGAATGAACCCGCCGCACACATTCACCCTCTCTCTTTTCGGCGCGCGGGAATGGGTACGGGATGGTTGAACAACTTAATAAATGCGGGGCAGTTCACTGCCTAGCAGTTCGCAACGTTTGACACAGCCTTCTGGTACGGACTTTTCGCGCGCCGAGTGATTCGTCATTTCCGTCACACGGACGCACGAAAGAGACGTAACCCCCCATGAGAACCCCTCCGAAGACCCCCACGCGCAAGTCCTCCATAGCCGCCGGTATCGCCGCGACCGGCGCGGCGCTGGCGATGGTCGCCACCTCCGCCCCCGCGGCACACGCGATCATCGGCGGCACCGAAGTGCCCAACGACGCCTACCCGTTCATGACGGCGGTCCTGGAGAAGGGGCCGGGCGGCGCGCGCGACCGCCAGTTCTGCGGCGCGAGCCTGGTCACGCCCGACACGGCCGTGACGGCGGCGCACTGCCTGGTCGACGACGCGGGCAAGCCGGTCAAGCCGAAGACGCTCCAGGTGGCGGTGGGCCGTACGGTCCTGTCGTCGCGGCAGGGCCAGCTACGCGACATCGCCAAGGGCGGCGTGGTCGTGCACCCCCGCTATCTCAAGGGCAAGGAGGCGTACGACGTCGCCTTCCTGCGGCTGGAGAAGCCGGTCCGCGGCATCTCGCCCATGGCGCTCCCCACGCAGGGCACGGACGCGCTGATCCGCCCGGGCCAGAAGGCGACGGTCGCGGGCTGGGGCAACACGGACACGGAACTGACGCACACGCCCGACCGCCTGCGTCAGGTGAAGGTGCCGATCCTGTCCCACGCCGAGTGCGGGACGAGCTACAAGGAGTACGACGCCAAGGTCAACTTCTGCGCGGGCGTCGAGGCGAAGGACTCCTGCCAGGGCGACAGCGGCGGCCCCGTCTTCCGCAAGGTCCCCGGCCGCGAGGCCCCGATCCTCATCGGCGTCGTCTCCTACGGCGACGGCTGCGGTGCGCAGGGCGCCCCCGGTGTCTACACGTCGCTCAGCTCGTCGAAGCTGTGGAAGACGCTGGACGAGTCGGCGGCGGGCAAGAAGGTGAAGCGGGCGATGAACCGCCGCTAGCGGCGGGGTGACCGGACCGGCCCGGGACGCGCGCACGTGAACCGCCGCGCTCGGGCCGAGCCGGGCCGGGCCGGGCCCTGCCGGGCGGCCTCGTGGTCGGTGCGCCTACTCCGCGAAGCGGAACGTGGAAGTCACCGCGTCGAAGATGTCGAAGAAGGAGTCCGCGAGTTCGAGGAGCTGGCTGCTGCCGGAGACCAGGGCCACCTTGCCCTCCTGGCCGGGGACCGGGATGAAGGTCTGCATGAGGACGACGCGGATGGTGCGCTCGTCGCCGGGGACGGAGATGTCCTCGACGCCGTACGTGCGGGCCGCGAGGCCCACGCCCGGGATGTCGACCGTCTCGACCTTCCGCCACGCGTCCCCCTCCCGCTTGGCCTCGCGGACGCCGAGCTGGGCGACGATGCGGTCCGGTTCGGTGGGGAGCACGTCGCCGTTCGGAGTGCGGGCGCCGACCAGGGAGACGGTGACCGAACCCGTCACCGGCGTATCGCCGCCGAAGCTCTCCGCCATGCAGCCGCAGTACAGCGCGCCGGACTGCCACGCGTCCTTCGACGCCTTGCGCAGGAACGCCTCGAACGTCTCCCGGTGTGGGGCGAGCTCCGGGCGGGCCCGGACGCGGTCGTTGATCATCTGGCGGATGGCGGCGTCGCGCGACTCGGGGCGCACGTCGAACTCCCACCACGTCTCCGGCACCTTGATGCTGAAGCCTCCGCGCGCGATGGTCTGCGGTGCTGTGTAGCGGGCCATGGCTGGCACCCTTTCCGTCCCCCGGTCGTCCCCCGGTCCGACTGTTCTCTCGTCCGCCAGCCTACGGGGGCGGAGTTCCGGGGCCTGCGCCGCGACCGCTCCCTCCCTCTCCCCCTGCTACTCCCCCGTGGTTCCGTCGATTCGCTCCCTGAGCAGGTCGGCGTGGCCGTTGTGGCGTGCGTACTCCTCGATCATGTGCGTGAGGATGTAGCGCAGTGAGTACGTGTCTCCGCGGAAGTCGACGGTGATGTCGAGGGAGCCCGCGCAGTTCAGGGACTCCACGATGCCGCGGGAGCGGGCGCACTCCGCGTGCCAGATCTCGAACGCCTCGTCGGGGTCCGCGTCCGCCACGTCGAAGTCGGCGGGCTCACCGGGGGCCCGGCCCGTCCAGTGGGCGTTCGCCGCCTCACCGTTCAGCACGTTGCGGAACCAGGACCGCTCCACCTCCGCCAGGTGCCGGACGAGCCCGAGCAGCGACATGTCCGAGGGCGGTACGGCCCGCTCCTTGAGCTGCTCGGCGGTCAGGCCCGCGCACTTCATCGCGAGGGTCTCGCGCTGGTACTGGAGGAAGGCGGCGAGTGAGCCGCGTTCGTCGGCGGCGGCGTGTGGGGGGTCGGTTCTGCGGGGGCCGGGGGCGAGGGCGGGTTTGGTGGGGGTGAGGGCGGGTTTGGTGGGGGTGAGGGGTGTGGTGGGGGTGAGGGGTGTGGTGGGGGTGAGGCCTTTTGGGGGTGTGGCGGGTGTGGGTGTTGTGGGAGGTACGGCGGGTGTGTCGGGTGCGGGGATCTCGTCGGGCATCGGGCCATCATGCCGATGCCGGGCGGGCGCCGCGCCGGAAATCCGCGTACCGAAATTGGCGGCGGGACCTCGACGGGAGCGGCAACCGGACTGCACCCCCGCCCCGGACCGAGCCGAGCCGAGCCGGACCGACCCGGACCGACCTGGACCGACCCGGACCTACCCGGACCTACCCGGACCTACCCGGCCCGGACCGACCCGGCGGGACACCCCGGACCGACCTGGACCGACCCGACCCGGACCTACCCGGACCTACCCGGACCTACCCGGACCGACCCGACCCGACCCGACCCGGACCCACCCGACCCGGACCGACCCGACCCGGACCGACCCGGACCCACCCGACCCGGACCCACCCGACCCGGACCGACCCGGACCGACCCGGACCTACCCGGACCGACCCGACCCGACCCGGACCGACCTAGACCGACCCGACCCGACCCGGCGGGACGCCCCCGCATCCCGTATCTCGTCGGCCTGTCCCGCCGCCCCGGCATCCGTGGTCCTCCGCTCGTCGCGACAGTAAAGTGCGGCGCATGAACGAGGGGGACGCTGTGGCCAAGGAAGCGGAGGGCGCGGGGCGCACGTGGGCCGGGCGGGTTCGCCCCGGCAACGGGGTGGCGGCCGCGCGGGGTGACGGGGTTCGGGCCGATCCGCGGCGTCGTCGACTCGGTCTCCCGCCCGTTCTCCCGCCCGTTCTCCTGCCCGTCCTCCTGCCCGTCCTCCTCGCCGCCTTCCTCACCGTCGGCCTCCTCCCCCTCCTCACCGCCACCCCCGCCCTCGCCGCGCCCAAGCGGTCCCCGCAAGGACCGACCCAAACCACCGCTCTCGCCGCCCTCGCCGCGCCCAAACAGTCCCCGCAAGAGCGCACCCAAGCCGCAGCCCCCACCCCCTCCTCCCCCAGCCCCTCCCCCCGAGACCGCACCCAAGCCGCCACCCTCGCCGCCCACCTCCGCTCCGACCCCGTCTACGTCACCGACCAACTCCCCCGCGCCGTCCCCCGCTCCACCGCCCCCGACTACACCGCGATCGCCGCGGGCATCACCGAGCGGACCGGCGTGCGGACCTACGTGCTCGTGCTGCCGGGGGCCGGGAGCAGCATGGAGAGCAAGGCGTTGCTCGGTGCCGTGCACGACCGGCTCGGGCGGGACGGGCTGTACGTGCTCATCGACGAGTACTCCGTCTCCCAGGCCGTCGCCTTCGGCGTGCGCGCGCCCGCCGAGGACGCGTGGTCGGTACAGCTCCACGAACTCCCGTCCGACGCCGGTCCCCTGCTCAGCTTCGAGCGGTTCGCCGACGTCATCGCGCTGGGTCCGAAGAAGGCCGCGCAGCGGGCCGAGGCCGCCCGCGAGAAGTACGGGTCGAACGGCGCGAACCGCGGCGGCGGCGAGGAGCCCGACGAGTTGCACATCGGCCCCACCGACCGCCGCAACCAGTCCTTCCTCACCGGCATCGCGCTCACCGGCCTACCGCTGCTCGTCCTGCTGATCTCCCCCTACGTACGCCGATGGTGGCGACGGCGGCGCACCCCGGCCGTCGACGTCGTCTCCCTGCGGAAGGGCGACGGGGAAGCGCCCCCGCCCCGACCCCCGTCCCGCCCCCGCCCGCTCCATTGGGTCGAGGCCGCCGTCGCCCTCGCCCTCGCCGCAGCCGTCGCCCTCACCGCCACCGCCCTCTTCGACCAGACCACGTCCAGTGCCTCGCCGCCGCCCACCGGCGCCGACCTGGCATCCCGAGTCGACCGCGTCACGGACGGGCTGCGCCGTGACCCCGTCTACAGCGACCCCGAGAGCCCCCGGCCCCTCACGCCCCGGCAGCTCGCCGACCTCCGCTCCCGTATGAAGGACGCCGACTACGGCTCCGTGCGCGTCGCCCTCGTGCCCCAGCTGCCCGAGGACGAGTCCGGCGGCAACCCCGAGGTGTTCGCCGACGCGCTCTACCGCGGCCTCGGCAAGTCCGGCGTGTACGTCGTCGCCGATCCGCTCACGGGGGACATCGACGTCGTCACGTACGGCGTACGCATCGACGCGAACCTCGTCGCCTTCGATCTGCCCGACGCCATCAGCTACGACGACTCGGACGAGCGTTCCGCCGACCACCGGCTGGGCGAACGCCTCGACGACCTCCTGACGTTCCTCGACGACGCGCCCCGCACGGACACCCCCGAGACGTCGTCGCTCGGCACCGACGCTCCCGACCCCGTCGAGGACGCCGCCCTGCCCCGCCTCTTCAGCACGGACTTCTGGCCCGGTCTCCTGGTGGGGGCGATCGGGGCCGTGTTCGTCTTCCTGGTGGTCGCCGCCGTCCTCGGGATCCTGGGGCACGCGGTGCCGGGGCTGCGTCCCGCCGCTCCGGGGCTCCGCGTCATCCGGCCCAGAAACGGGGGTGGATGTGGTGGTGGGAGCCAGGGCCGGGGACGGAGCGCGGCGGTCATCGGTTTCGACGCGCCCACCGACCCCTCCCCCGCCTACCTCCGCCGCACCGCCCGCGAGGAACTCGACGCGCTGGCCCGCGAGTTCGACCCCGATGCCGCGCTCCCCTCCGGGCTGCGCACCCGCGTGTGGGACTGCCTCGACACCGCCACCCTGCTCGCCGACCGGAACGCCGGCGGGCCCGACGGCCGCGTGGACGACGACGTGCCCGCCGCCGACCTCGCCGCCGCGGTCGCCCTCGCCCGCATGGGCCGCGCCGCGCTCGCGAACCGCGACACCGACAAGCCCTGCTGCGCGCTCAACCCGCTGCACGGCCCGGCCACCGGCTGGCGCGACGCCCAGTACGCGCCGGCGGACACCAGGCGCCGCACCATCCCCGTCTGCGACGCCTGCCGCGCCTTCGTCACCGAGCGGCCGGACCTCGCCCACACGCGCCGCCTCACGCTGCCGTCGCCGTCGGGCGGGCGCGGCGCCGACCGCGTTCCGTACGAGAACGTCGCGGGTCCCCTGCCCGCAGCTCGCAGGGGAGTTCCCCAACTCATCCGCCAGGTACGGGAGTACGCCGGTGTCCAGTGACCCGAACCCTCCGACCACGCCGATCGCCCGTCGGCGGCCGGTGGCGGCATCCCTCGCCGCGCTGATCGCCGCCACCGTCCTGGCTCCCGCGGTCCTCCTGACGTCCACCGCGCCCGCGCAAGCGACTCCCTCCGGCCCCGGCCCCGGTCCCGGCCCCGGTCCCGGCGAGAAGATCGCGAAGGCACTGGCCGAATCCCCCGTGTACGTCGACCCTTCCTACGCCGCGTCCGCCGTACCGCCCGCCCGGCAGAAGGAACTCGTCCGGCGGATCGAAGCCACCGGCCTGCCCATCAAGGTCGTCCTCGTACCGCTGACCAAGGGCGATGCGTACAACGGCGACGCGGACACACTCGCGGGCGTCGTACGCGACCGCCTCGGGGACCGCAGCCCGAAGGCGGACGGCGACCTCATCCTCCTCACCACCGACGGCGAGTTCCACGACTCGATCCGCGGCCACGAGTGGCCCGGCGAGGCGCACCAGGCCGAGGACGCCGCGAACGCGGTCGACCTCATGGACGAACTGGACGACGCGGGCCTCGCGGACCTGACCGCCGAGACCGTCACGGTGATCGAGCGGGGCAACGGCAGGGCGGAGTACGAGAAGCAGTCGAAGAAGCTGCACGAGGACCTGGCCCGGAACCGCGAGCCGGAGACCTCCAAGGACGGCGACTCCAACGACTCCGATGACGGCCGGGACGGCGGTCTCCCCTGGCCCCTCATCGCAGCCCTCGCGGTACCGACGCTCGCCCTCGCCCTCCTCGCGGCCTTCCTCGTACGTTCCGCACACCGCCGCCGCACCGGGCAGGCCGACGCCCCCTTCGCCTTCCCCCGCGCGGTCTTCGCGGCAGCACGCGCCGCGGACGAGGCCGAGCTGCGCCGACGCGCGGAGGCGGAGGTCCTCGCGCTCGGCGAGGCGGCGCGGGCGGCGGACACCGGGGCGACGCCGGGCCTCCAGCGGGCCCTCGACGCGTACGACGCCGCCGGTACCGTCCTCGACTCCGCACGCGGACTGCCCGACCTGGCCGGGGTCCTCGCCCTGGTCATGGAGGGACGCGACGCCCTCGCCGGCACCCCGGACCCGCTCCCCCTCTGCTTCTTCAACCCCCTGCACGGCCGCGCCGTCCGCACCCTCTCCTGGCGCCCCCTGGGCCACCGCGAACAGCTCCGGGTCTCCGCCTGCACCGACTGCGCCCACGCGGTCCGCGACCGCCGCGCTCCGGAAGTCCTCACGGATACGGGTACGGGTACGGGTACGAACACCGGAACATCGGCGGGTTCGGGACCCGGCGGCACCCCGCTCCCCTACTTCGAGGTGGACGCGTCCAAGAGCGTGTGGGCGGCGACGGGTTACGGCTCACTCATCGACGGCGGCGGCCCCGACGCGGAGGACGGGCTTGCGCGGCGGGTGGGGCGGGGGGACTTCTCGCGGGGGCGGGGGTCTTCCCGGGGGTAGGGCCCTTCCCCAGGACATCCACATAACGGCAGCCGCCGAAGCATGACGATCATGGCAAAGTAGTGCCCGCGCAAGGCGACGCACCGAATAGGTAGCGTAGGGATTGCGCCAACGGGGCCGGATGCACGTACAAAACCGGCAAGCACGGCGAGAACGGGGAGACATGTCCGGATCGGACTTGGTCGTCGACTTCCAGCTGCTCAACAAGTCGGCGAGTCAACTGAGCGCCATCGAGAAAGAGTTCCGGAATCTCGGTGAATGGAAGGACGACATCAAGACCGCGGTCGGTGCGTCCGACATCAAGGACGCGATGGGCGACTTCGTGGACAACTGGGACAAGAACCGCAAACGACTTCTCGAATCCCTCGACGAGGTCGGGAAGATGGTCGAGAACACGCGGGACGCGTTTCAGAAGCTCGAGGACCAGTTGTCGAAGAAGGGCAAGAAGGAGAAGTAGGGCAGCCGCTCAGCACGGTCGGAATCACGAGCATTCAGGTTCATTCGGGGGAGAAGGAAATGGCACGGCCCAAGGACTGGCAACCACTGCGCGAGAGCGATCCCGTACCGGGCGATCCCGTCGCGGTGCGCGAGCAGGTCAAGCACATGAAGAAGATCGCCGAGTATCTGCGTACGCAGGCAGAGGCGCTCAATGCGATGGCCGACGCGGACAACCTCAAGGGAAAGTACGCGGAGAAGCTCGGTGAGGACTCCCGCGCCCTGGGCCGCAAGCTCGACGAGGCCGAGGACCGCTATCGCGAGGTGAAGGGCCACCTTTCCGGCTGGGCCGATGATCTCGAAGGGTTCCAGAAGCGGGCGGACAAGGCACTCGACGACGCCAAGGACGCCCAGCGCATCATCGACACCCACGAGAACAAACCGGATTCCGACAAGAAGGCCAAGGACGGCGACGAGAAGGACAAGAAGGGCGACAAGGACTCCGACACGGAGGATCCCGCCCTGAAGAAGGCCAAGGAAGACCTGTCGAACGCCCGCGGCCGCCTCAACACCGCGGCCGGGGACTACGACGAGCGCGCGAGCCATTACGCCGGCAAGATCCGCAAGTCCATCGACGACGACATGGAAGACAGTTGGTGGAACGACTTCAAGGCCTGGGTCGGCGACGCCGACTGGATCGGTGACTGGGCGGACATTCTGAGCTGGGCGGCCACGATCGTGGGCATCGCCGCCATGTTCTTCCCGATCCTCGGTGTCGTCGCCCTCGCACTCACCGCCGTCGTCGCCCTCGCCCACCTGGTACAGGCGGCGACAGGCAACGGATCGTGGTTCGACGTCGTCATGGACATCGGCGCGCTCAAAATGGCGCGCAACGGCGTGAAGGCCGCCAAGGCCATCAAGATGCTGCAGCAGAGCTCCCGCAAAACGGCGGCGGGAGTGGCCAAGGAAGGCGCCGAGTCCGGTGCGGCGGCGACCCGTAAGAACGCCATGAAGAACGCGGCCAAGGGCGAGAAGAAGGGCGGCGGCCGGTCGGGCGGCGACCGCCAGAGAAACCGCGCCCGCCGCCTGAAGATGGAGCAGAAGAACCGCGCGACCGGCAAGAAGGCGGGCGACGAGGTGCGCGACGCCGAGATGCCGCAGATCACCGCGCAGGAAAAGGCCGGTGTTCTCGGCGACGCCAAGCTCGGCAAGCAAATGAAGGACATCAACAAGTGGCGTGACGCCTACCCGGACAACACCAAACTGGCGGACAACGCCCGCGAGGCCGCGCGCCAGAAGGACGCGCTCCGGGGGTCCTGGGCGGTCGGCACCGGACTCGACGCCGCGGACAAGAGCGGCGACGCGGTGTCGGACGGCGAGTACAGCAGGATGAAGGACCGGATGACCACGCCGGTGCCGGGGACGTCGCGATGGTGACGCACGAGCCGCGTGAGGCGCGGGAGCTCCGGGAGGCCCGCCGGGAGGCCCAAGCGGCTCGGGACCGGCGCTTGAACATCGGCGTCGCCGCCTTCCGGTGGATCTTCGTACTGGCCCTGCTCCGCATGTTCGCCACCCCCGCCACCAAGGACTTCTTCGACGAGGAACTGCTGCCGTCGCCGACGTGGGAATGGGCGCTGTGCTCGCTCACCCCCGGCCTGCTGATCTGGCTGGCACGTGCCCCCAAGGACTGGCGGCGGCTGGAGGGCGAGCGCTCGCTCCTGCGCATCGCGCTCGCCCTCTACTTCCTCTACGCCCTGGCCTTCGCGCTCGGCCAGAACGTCCTGGTGCACTGGATCGCCGTCGCCGCCTCCCTCGCCGGTTTCGCCGGGATGTGGCACCTCAACCGCAAGGAACAGCCAAGTGCCCGCTGACCACCCCATACCGGACGGCCCCTCCGCCGAGCCTGCCGACTACGCCGAGCCCGTCGACTCCGCCGAGTCGGCCGTCGAGCTGCCGCCCACCGGCTACCGCGTCCTGCTGCCCTCCGAGTGGGCCCAGATCCCGCTGCGCCACGGCACGGAGGACGCCGTTCGCCGCATCCTGGACGAGGCGTACGCCCGTATCCCCGCCGACGCCCCGCGGGACAAGATCACCCCGTACAAGCGCGAGCTGGAGCGCCGCTTCCGCGCGTCCGTCGCCGAGGCCCAGCGCGGCAAGGGCCTGGACCTCTACCTGCCGGTGAAGCCCATGGGCGACTTCAACGTCGGGGCCTCGATCCTCGTCTCCGAAGCGGTCGTGCCCCGGCGTCCCGGACAGCCGCCATCCACGTCCGAACCGACCGAGGTGGCCGTGCAGTTGCTGTCGCGGGACGGTCGGGACGGTGTGGCGGACGCCGACCTGAGCTCGGGCGAGATCGACGGCGCGCTGGCGGTACGGCGCGAGCACATCGCCGACGCCGCGCCGGACAAGGGCGCCGAGCTCGCGTCGCGGCGCGTCGAGTACATCCTGTCCGTGCCCGCCGACCCGGACCGCTGGTTCGTCGCCGCGTTCTCGACCGTCGGGGGCGGAGACCCGCGGGACGAGCTGGCCGAAGCGCTCGTCGAGTGGTTCGACGCGGTGATGGCCAACTTCCGCTGGAGCCGACCATGAGTGAACTGTTCTGGCCGATCCTCGACATCGAGGACGTCGACGACGACGCGTGGGTGATGGTCCCGCCCCGTGCCGGGCGGGCGGCCCCCTTCCCCGAGTGGGACGACATCGGCGTATGGGCCCGGGAAGTCGCCGAGGACCTGTGGACGGACAGCGACCTCGACCCCGGCCCCAACGGCGTCGACTTCGTCGCAGGCACCCTGCAACGCACCGCCGAGGCCCTCGCCCCGCCCGGCTCGGACCACTGGCTCTTCCTCCACCTCGACCACCCGGCCGACGTCCCGCTCCCCGTCTGCGCGGCGCTCGGCCCGGCCACGGGACCGCGCGAGGAGACGCTCCGCGCCCTCACCGAGGCGGACGACAGGAGCGCCGTCGAACCGCCGGTCGTGAAGACGATCAAGTCCGACCGGCTCGGCAAGGGCATGACCACCTTCCGCTACGTACCGCAGGAGGGCTCCCCGCACCTGCTGGCCTGCGTGCGCTACGCGTGGCAGGTCGATGAGCACGGTGCGGACGTCGTCATCTGGACGGCTTCCGAGGACATCGCGCACGTCATGCGGGCGGCGGAGGACCTGGAGAACCTGGCGCGGTCCCTGAGCGTGTGGGCTCCCTGAGAGCCTGCCCCGCTCACGAGGCGGGCGGCCCCGGCATGCCGATGCGCCGTACGAAGTCGTCGAGGTCGTCCATCGCGCCCAGCACCCGTCGCGGATCGGGGGCGGACACGATGACCACGACATCGCAATCGGTCGCCTCGTGGCGCCAGGCGTACCGCACGCCCGCGACGAGCGTGCCGGCGTCCGCCTCCGTCAGCTGCGTGTAGCGCAGGGAGCGCAGGCCCGTGCCGAGCGACTCCGTGGTGAAGTCCTCCACGATCGGCTTCTCCACGAGGGCCGGGTCGTCCGTGGTGACCAGGGCACGCAGGCTCGCGTCCCGGTCACCGTCCGCCTCGATCGAGGCGACGTACACCGGCAGCGGCATCAGGCGCGGGTCGGGCAGATGGAGGTAGACGTCGAACTCGGGGTGGCTCAAGGGGAATCGCTCCGCGCAGGAGCGCAGCGTCGCGGCCAGGAGCTTGACGTCCTTGCGGGTCGGCTCCAGGCCGCTGTCACCCCACCACGCCTCGGACAGATCACGGCCCCACTCCTTGGGGCCCTTCCACGGCGTGCCCTCCCAGGAGTGCGGGATCTGCATCCACAGGTCGGTGTCGTAGTCCACATGTGGCCAGCTCACGGGCGACTCCAGTCGAGATCGGCCTTCTCGAAGGTCTTCCGCGTCGACTCGACCCAGCCGCCGATCTCCTCGATCTGCTCGACGAGCTTGTCGTCGACCTCATCGGAACCGGCCACTTGAACCCCCGTGCGTGCGCGCTGGATGCCCACCCCTATGACACCTACGACATCTACTACATGGCTGTAGAGGAAACTACCATCGCGCCCGAGCGGAAGATCGCACTCCCGAACCCCCGCGTCACGACACGGTGACAGTCCGTGGGTATCAGGCGACTTGCCCCGCTATCACCGCACTTTCAACCCTGGCGGAACCCGGAACCCCATGGTTAACGTCGGCACGCCGAAGACACCCGTCACCCCACCCTCGCCTCACCGGGAGCCGACCGTGAACCGCCGCACCATGCCCGTCACCGCCGCGCTCGCCGCGACCGCTGCCCTGCTCCTGACGGCATGCGGCGGCGGGGGCGACGGTGACTCCAAGGACAAGGACAAGATCGCCGGAGCCGACGTAGGCCCGGCGAAGCCGAAGAAGTCGGCGGCCCCGTCGGACGCCCCGGCCGCGGACAAGCCGGACGGCGTCGACGTATCGCTGCCGAAGAGCATGAATCTGGTCTTCGACTGGGCCAAGCCGAAGGACGAGAACGAGGCGGCGGCGATGGATGACGCGGCGAACTTCATGCGGGCGATCTATCGGGGCGTCGACAAGCGCACGTCGAAGGACGCGGCGGTGTCCGCGTACTCCACCGGCGGCGGACTGCACTACGCGAAGGTGCAGATCGACGGCCGGATCGACGGCGGCTGGACGGCCACCGGGACTCGGCGCCACTACCAGGCCACCACCCGGTCCGCCCCGAACGGCAAGTCGGTGGAGGTCGCCTTCTGCGTCGACTCGAGCAAGTTCTACGGCAAAGAGGTCAAGACCGGAAAGGTCCTGAAGAGCAAGCCCAGCATCAAGGACTACGACCACTTCAAGATCGTGATGGTCAAGTTCCCCACAGGTGACGGTCTGTGGCAGGCAACGAAGGTGTTCGTCGAGACGAAGGCCAAGCAATGCCAGTGAACAGATCACGGCTCACGACGCTCGGTACCGGCGTGGCGGCCCTGGCACTCGCCGTCGGAGCATCAGCCCTCGCAGCACCGGCGTACGCCGCGGAGCCCAGCAGCAACGGCGACGGCGGAAGCACCGAACAGCAGGGCGGCAGCGACAAGTCCGGCAACGGCATCTACGCCGCCGCGAAAGTCACGTACTCCGGCTCCGTGACCAAGGGCGGCGGCAGCGGCAACGTGACGTCCTCCGACGTCAACTGGACGCCCCCGCCCTGCTGGTACGCCCCGAAGTACGGCGCCAAGGAATTCAAGAAGAAGATGTCCAAGGAGCTCGAGGACGCCACGAGCGCACCCGGGATGGCCGGGCACGCGGGCGCGGCGATCAACGAGTTGCAGCGCCATTACGAGGACGACTACGGCTGGACGGACACCCCCGGCTACAAGGACTACAACGTCGACAAGGACGGCGACGGGATGTTCTGGGCGGCGTTCGAGAACCCCGACGAGCCGGACTACCTCAAGCGGACCTCGTGCAGTGACATCCCCTTCTGGGTCGAGAACGGCGAGGCACCGCCGCCCCAGCACGAGGAAGCCATCAGCCCGGAGATCCTCGCGGCGCTCGCCTACCAGCACATGGAACTGCCGAAGACCAAGGTCACCCTCGCCCCCGACGGCACGGCCAAGGTGAAGCTGCCGACGTGGGCCTGGCTCGACAAGGCGGCCTTCGACGAGGTGAAGGCGACGGCGGAGATCGACATCCCCGGCTTCCACCTCGAGGCGACGACGACCGCGAAGCCCAAGTCGCTGACGCTCGACCCCGGTACGGCGGACGCGACCACGCTCCCCGCGAACGGTGAGTGCCCCATCGTCGGCGACACGATCGGCGAGCCGTACGCGAAGGGCAAGTCCAAGGAGACACCGCCCTGCGGCATCGTCTACGGCCGCTCGTCCGCCGGTTCCACGTTCCCGCTCAAGGCCTCCCTCACCTGGGAGATCAGCTGGACGGGCACGGGCCAGGGTGCGGCGGAGCCGATGCCTGACGGCAAGATCGAGGCGGTCCAGGACGTCACGGTGGAGGAGATCCAGTCGATCAACCGCTGAGGGGCGGCGGCCTGCCGGTGACCCGCCCCACTCGCACCGCGCCGGTCCTGGTGCGGCGGCCTACTCCCAGTGCAGCGTTCCCGCCACGGTGTCGAACAGTTCCACCATCTGCTGCGCCAGGCCCTCCATGGGAGTGGAAAACGTGAGGTTCAGCCACTGGCTGCTCGCGGGGACCGGGACGTGATACGTCACCGTGGTCGTCGCGAGCGTGTTGCCCATCTGGCGTTCGGGGTCGGCCGCTTCGGTCTTCTCCGTCCGTACGGCGTCGCCCGCGGCGTCCAGCTTCCGCACCTCGGCGGGACGCCCCGTCTCCGTGAGTCTGCGGGCCAGGTCGTGCGCCGTGCCGCAGCCGGGCCAGCCGTCCGGGAGCAGGCTCACGAGCAGTGAGGAGGCCAGCGGGAGACCCTCGACGGTCAGCAGCGAGATGTACAGCTCGACACCGCCCTCGCGGTGGGCGGCCTTCGCTTGCTTCTGCAGATCCCGCATGAGGCGTTCTTTGAGAACGGGCGCGTTGTCGATGCCTTCGAACTGGCGGTCGGCAAGTGCGGCGATACCGCGGTCACGCTCGTCGGGGTCGAGGTGCAGCTGGAACCACCCGGCCGGAACGAAGATCGTGTAGTCGGTGGGAGGGGTGTCCCATTCGGTACGGAGGGGCATGTCAGAGCTCACGGGGGGATTCGGGTGCGGCCGGGCCGGGTTCCGGGTGGGTGGGTTCCGGGGGGACGGGCACGAGGCGCAGGGAGGGCATGATGCGGTCCACGAGATCAGTCAGCTCGTCCGTACGCTCGAAGTTGAGCCACCTGGCCTCGGCCAGCAGGATCTCCTCGTGGCCGGTCGGCCAGACCCAGTACCGGACGCTCTCACTCAGCTTCTTGCCCCAGCCGAAGCGCCGCTTCTCGACCAGCACCGCCTGTACCCGGACAGCGGGCCCGATCGGCAACTCGACCTCGGTGATCTGCGCGTCGCCCTTCACTTCGGCGTAGGACCACTTCAACAGCATCCCCTCGTACTCTTTTGGGGAGGGTCGTGTGACACCGTCCTCTCCGTAGGCGAGAACCGCCATATCCGCCAGGAACACGCCGCTGTCGGTGTAGGCGACCGCGGCCAGGAGCGGTCCGGACTCCTGGACGGACAGGGCATGCTCCTCCAGTTCCTGCTGGAGCGCTGCCTTGCTGACATCGAGGCACAGCGGGTCGAACTGCGCCACCAGGTCTGCGGCCAGCTGCCGGGCTTCCGCCTTGGTGCCCTCGTGAAGAGTGAGCCCGAGCCAACCGCCGTCGAAATCGAATTCGACGACGAAATCGTCCTCCGGTCCCGGCGGAGTTCCGTTCGCGCCCTGCTGCTCATGCTCCATTACGACACCTCGTCGACGAAGAGGCCACCAGCGGTCACGCCGCTGCCGGCCACGCTCAGCTGCGTCGCCCTGCGCGACAGCTTGTTGACATCGAACCCGACATCCTTCAGGCCCTTGCCCAGGTCCTTGGCTTCACCAAGGGATGATGCCGCGGACGAGTCCGCCAAGGTGAAGGACTTACCGATCCCCTTCAGGTGGCTGCCGTTCCCGCGTTCCTTCAAAACTCGGCCCATCTCACGGTATCCACCCTTGAAGCCGTCTTTCCACGTGGACCCCTTGAACAGCTCGGTCACGGGCTCCCGCATCGACTTCCCGATGTCGCCCTTTTCCAGCCCCTTGACGAATCCCGCCTCACGGTTGAACTTCTGACGGGTGCGCTTGAGCTGTCGGCCGGTCAGCTTGCCGCTCTTGGCAGCCTGCATACGGTCCACCAACCCCTTGGCGTACCGACCGCTGACCTTGGTCATCGCCTTGCCCGCGCCCATCATCAGCAACCCCACCGCAGCCGTGGCAAGCGCCGTCCACGACTCATCCCCCATACCGACCTGAATGGCCGTGCAGGCGATGTTGATGATCGTGGCCACCATGGAGACGGCGCCGAGAAATCCTGCCAGCCCCTGGCCGACGATGGGAATCCAACCGACCGCGAGAGCGGCGATACCGGCCCATTTGGAGATGTTCTCCGTCCAGTTCGCCACGACGTCCACGACCTGGGAGAAGTCGTCCCAGAAACCATCCTTGAGCGCATCGTCGGAGATGACGTCGTCAATGGCATCACGTGCCTTGCGCGCCGCGTCGTCGCGGATGCTCTGCGCCTTCTTCAGCTTGTCGCGGGCCGCTTCCAGGGACTTCCCGGCAGCCTCCGCCCGGTCTTCCAGCTTCTCCTTGCGCTCCTTGTCGTCCCCCTTGGCGCCGTCACCCTTGTCGGATTTCCCGGAGAGGCCGTCGAGGCTCTTTTTGGCGGCACTCTTGTCGGCCTCCGCCTCCTGGGCCTCCTGCCGGGCGATCTCGGCGATCCGCTGGGCGCGGTGGAGTTCCGTGGCATAACTGCCGGGTGGCGCCGAGGCGTTCGACTCGTAGTCGGCTCCGTGGTCCACGATCCGGTCGCCGACCGCGTCGGCCACCGTCTTGTAGCGCTTGTGCGCGGCCTCCAGACGGCCCCGGCACTTCTTGGCCTTCTCGCGGAACTCTTTCCCGGCGTCGCTGTCCCACGACGTCACTTCCGACGCCGCCTTGAGGTGACGTACCTGGCGCTCGAGCTCGTCGGCCGTCTTGCGGAGTTTGCGGCCCAGCTGTTCCAGGCGGTCCGGGTCTCCGGGGATCGGGTCCTGGTCGGCGAGCGGCTGCCAGTCCCTGGGTCGTGCGCCGGCCATCAGGGCTTCTTCTTGTCGGAGTCGCGGAGCGCCTTGGCCAGCTCGCTGTCGATCTTCTCGTACGTCTTCGCCGCGGCCTTCGCGATGTCTCCGAGACGTTTGATCTCGTCGCCGAGCTCCTCGCGATGCTTGTCCCAGTTGTCTACGAAGTCCCCGAACTGCCAGGACAGATCGTGCTCACCGAAGTCATCCTCGTACTGGCCCTTCAGCTTGTCCAGGCCGTCGAACGCGTCCTTGATCCTGCCCAGCCCGACACCCATCTCACGGATGACGTTCAGGTCGTCGATCCTCGCGTACTCCCCCAAGAGACGTCCCCTCTTCTCACGACGTGGTACCCGTCACTTCTCATCTGCGAACAACGAGAGCGGGGCGGGAACGGCGGGCGCGTGCCGCCGTTCCCGCCCCGACGGAGCCGAGCTCCCGGCTACTTGCGCGCAGCCTTGCCCAGCTCGTCGTCGATCTGCTCGTACTTGTCCGCGGCGTTGGTCAGGTAGTCGCCCATGCCGTCCAGGCCGTCGATCGTCTTCTTCGCGCCCTCGACGAACTCGTCGAAGTTCTCGTCGAACGCCTTTGAGGCGCTCTTCGTGACGAAGCCCGTCTCGACGAGGTGCTTGATGTACTTCTTCAGGCCGTCCAGCTTCTCGTTGAGCTTGTCCTTCTCCTTGACCACGTGCTTGGCCGCGTCTCGCATGTCCTGATATGTGACATCAAGGTCCTTGGCCATGAGGCTCTCTCCCAATCAACTCGCCGCAGGGCCAACCCCCGTGGCTCCCGTAACGCGGATGGTGTGATCTTCCGCTCTTGCGCCAGCAGCTTACGGGTGGGGCGGAGGGGATCACAGCCCGGTTCAGTCACAGCTCTGCTATGAGCGAGTGCGAAGTTCTGCGAAGAAGTTCCTCGATTGAGTTCTTCGACGGAGTTCTTCTATGGAGTTCTTCGGAGTGGTGGGACGGCGCGTACCGGTCCGCGATGCGGCTGTGTACGGGCCGTTGCCTGTGGGAAGGGGGGAGCGGATATCGTCAGGCGCATTGTTCAGCTCCGGGGAGGACGATCGTGCGCCTGACTCTGACCGTCGTCGATCCGTTCGGCGGGGGCACCGCCGACGTGGTTCTCGACGCCGATCCCGAGTCCACCGTGCAGGACATCGCGGTGGAACTGGCCCGGCAGGTCGGCCACAGCGGCGCGCAGGTCATTCCGATCGGGCACGGGCAGCAGGCGCCCGGCGGCGGCGCTCCGATCATTTACGTGGACGGGTACGCCGTCGATCCCTCCGCCACCGTCGTCACCTCGCCGCTGCGCGAAGGCGCCGTCGTCAGCCTCGACGATCCCGCCGGGTGCCTGCCGGGTGAGCCCTCGGGGCTCGTCGAGCTGCGCGTCGCGAGCGGTACCGCCGCCGGCGCCGTGCACCGGCTCGGGATCGGGCGGTACGACATCGGCAGCGGGCCCGCCTCGTACATCCGCATCGACGATCCGGAGCTTCCCGGCCGCGCCCTGACGTTGTCAGTTGCAACCGACGGCACCTGCCGGGCCACCCTCCACGGAACCCCTGAGGAGAAGGAGGGGGTGACGCTCGACGGCGCTCCCTTCGGGGTCGAGGAGGACGAGGCGGAGCCGGTCTCGGCGGCGGTGCCGGTCGATGGTGAGCCCAAGAAGGACCGCAAGGCCCGGGAGAAGCGGGAGCGGCAGGCCCGCAAGGAGTGGAAGGAGCGGAAGGAGGCCCGCGCCAAGCTGGTGAGGGAGAGGGCCAAGGGGGGCAGTGGGCGGCTCGATACCGTTGCCTGGCCGCTCGGGGGGCAGATCGCGCTGGGCAATACGCTGCTCGAACTCGTCCGCTACACGCCTCCGAACGCCGCCCTCAAGTGGTCCGAGGACGGTGCCGGGCTCGACTACAACCGGCCGCCGCGGCTGCGGCCGCCCGAGCGGCAGACCAGTTTCCGGCTGCCCAGCCCGCCCCGTGAGTACGAGGCGCGGCCACTGCCGTGGTTGATGGCGCTGTTTCCGCTGGTCGGTGCCGTCGTCGCCGCGATGATCTTCGATCGCTGGTACTACCTGATCATGGCGGGACTGAGTCCCATCATGCTGTTCGGCAATTACTTCATGGACAAGAAGCACGGGCGCAAGTCCCATGCGAAGCAGGTCAAGGAGTACAAGGAGACCAAGGCCCGGATCGAGCGGGATGCGCAGGACGCGCTGGTGGCCGAGCGGGTCGACCGGCGTAATGCCGTGCCCGATCCCGCCTCCGTGCTCGCCCTCGCCACCGGGCCCCGTACGCGCCTGTGGGAGCGGCGGCGTACCGATGCCGATCATCTGCTCGTGCGGTTCGGGACCGGGCAGCTGCCCTCCGAGGTCGTCCTCGACGACCCGGAGAAGGACGACCACCGGCGGCAGGTGACGTGGAAGATCGAGGACGCGCCCGTCGCGCTGCCGCTGAAGGGGCTCGGTGTCATCGGCATCGCGGGGCCCGACGACTCCGCCACCGCGCTCGGGCGCTGGGCCGTCGCGCAGACCGCGACCCTGCACAGTCCGATGGACGTGCAGTTCTATGTGCTGACCGAGGCCACGTCCCGGGAGAGCTGGGACTGGGTGCGGTGGCTGCCGCACGCCCGGCCGTCCGGCGGTCAGGACATCAACGTACTCATCGGGACGGACGCCGAGACCGTCGGCGCCCGCATCGGTGAGCTGACCCAGATCCTCGATGCGAGGGTCAAGGCCGTCGAGGACAACAAGAGTCAGGGCGCGAGTTTCTCCGATCCCGACATCGTCGTGGTGTGGGACGGGTCCCGGCGGCTTCGGTCGCTGCCGGGTGTGGTGCGGCTGTTGCGTGAAGGGCCCGCCGTGCACATGTACGCGCTCTGCCTCGATACCGAAGAACGGTTCCTGCCCGGTGAGTGCCAGGCCTTCGTCGTCGCCGAGCCGAAGCCGGCCCCGGACCCGAACGCGTACGCGAGCGGCGGCGCCCTGGGGAGCGCGCCGAGCGGGCCCGCGATGCCCCAGCAGGCCCCCGGCGGCTTCCCCTCCTTCCAGGCCTGGCACACCACCGCGCCCGACCCGCAGCAGACCGGCGCCCCGCGCGAGCTGCGGCTGCGCGTCGAGATGAGCGGCGCCGAGCGGCTCCTCGACGTACGGCCCGACTTCGTGACCCCCGCCTGGTGCCTGCGCGTCGCGCGGTCCGTGTCGCCGCTGCGCGACATCAGCGGGGAGACCGAGGACTCCGCGCTGCCCGGGTCGAGCCGGTTGCTCGACGTGCTGCAGCTCGAGCCGCCGACCGCCGGGGCGATCACGGCGAGGTGGCAGGCGGGCGGGCAGTCGACGATGGCCGTCATCGGTGAGTCGTACGACGGGCCCTTCGGCATCGACATGCGCAAGGACGGCCCGCACGGCCTCATCGCCGGTACCACCGGTTCCGGTAAGTCGGAGCTGCTGCAGACCATCGTGGCCGCGCTCGCCGTCGCCAATACGCCCGAGAACATGACCTTCGTCCTCGTGGACTACAAGGGCGGGTCGGCGTTCAAGGACTGTGTGAAGCTGCCGCACACCGTCGGCATGGTCACCGACCTCGACGCGCACCTCGTGGAGAGGGCCCTGGAATCCCTCGGAGCCGAGCTCAAGCGGCGCGAGCACATCCTCGCCGACGCCGACGCCAAGGACATCGAGGACTACCAGGACCTGGTGCGGCGCGACCCGTCGCACGCGCCCGTGCCGCGGCTCCTCATCGTCATCGACGAGTTCGCGTCGATGGTGCGCGACCTGCCCGACTTCGTGACGGGGCTCGTGAACATCGCTCAGCGTGGCCGTTCGCTGGGAATCCACCTGCTCCTCGCCACGCAGCGGCCCTCCGGTGTCGTGTCGCCCGAGATCCGCGCCAACACCAACCTCCGCATCGCGCTGCGCGTGACGGACGGCGGCGAGTCCAGCGACGTCATCGACTCCCCCGAGGCCGGGCACATCTCCAAGAACACCCCGGGACGGGCGTACGTGCGTCTGGGGCACGCCTCCCTCGTACCGTTCCAGTCGGGCCGTGTCGGTGGCCGCCGCCCCGGCGCCGCCGACCCGACGCTGCTCGCGCCCTGGGTCGACTCCCTGGACTGGGCGGCCCTCGGCCGCGCCGCGCTCGTGAAGCCGAAGGCGCAGGCCCGCGAGGAGGAGGAGATCACCGACCTGAAGGTCCTCGTCGACGAGATCATCGACGCGAACCGGACCCTCGGCATCCCCGCCCAGCACAGCCCCTGGCTGCCCGCGCTCGGCGAGACCCTGCTGCTCGACGAGATCCCCGCCCCGGCGCCCCGCACGGCCCCCGGCGCGCTCACGCCCGCCCCGTACGGCGTCGAGGACCTCCCCGCCGACCAGGCGCGCCGCCCGGTCGTCGTGGACTTCGCGCACTTCGGCCACCTGATGATCGGCGGCGCCCCGCGCTCAGGACGCTCGCAGGTCCTGCGGACCATCGCCGCCTCGCTCGCCCGCACGCACTCCAGCGCCGACGTGCACCTCTACGGCATCGACTGCGGCAACGGCGCGCTCAACGCGCTGACCCGCCTGCCGCACTGCGGCGCCGTCGTCGGCCGCAACCAGACCGAGCGCGTGGTGCGCCTCATCAACCGCCTCAAGGGCGAACTCACCCGCCGCCAGGACCTGCTCGCCGACAAGGGGTACGCCGACATCGGCGAGCAGCGGGCCGACGCCGCCGAGGACGAGCGGCTGCCGCACCTCGTCGTACTCCTCGACCGCTGGGAGGGCTGGCTGCCCACGCTCGGCGAGATCGACCACGGTTCGCTGACCGACGAGATCACGACGATCATGCGCGAGGGCGCGAGCGTCGGCCTCCACATGGTGCTGACGGGTGACCGGCAGCTCCTGGTGGGCCGCATCTCCTCCCTCACCGAGGACAAGTACGGCCTGCGCCTCGCCGACCGCTCCGACTTCTCGATGCTCGGCATCCCGGCCCGCAAGGTCCCGGAGGAGATCGCGCCGGGCCGCGCCTTCAGGAACGAGAGCGGCACCGAGACGCAGTTCGCGCTGCTCTCCGAGGACTCCACCGGACAGGGGCAGGCTGCCGCGATCGCCGCGATCGGTGAGCGGGCCGCGGCCCGCGACGCGGACGTGCCGCGCCACCGCCGCCCGTTCCGCGTCGACACGCTGCCGAGCCGCATCTCCTTCGAGGAGGCGTGGGAGCTGCGCGACCCGGACGCCTCGCGCTCCAAGCTGTGGGCGCTGGTGGGCATCGGCGGCGACGAGGTCATGGGGTACGGGCCCGACCTGGCGGAAGGCGTGCCCGCGTTCGTCATCGCGGGTCCGGCCAAGTCGGGTCGCTCGACGGTCCTGATGAACATGGCGCGTTCGTTCCGTACGCGGGGCGTACGTCTCATCGTCGCCGCGCCGCGCCAGTCGCCGCTGCGGGCGCTCGAAGGCACCGAGGGCGTGCTGAAGGTGTTCACCGGGGACGACATCGACGAGGACGAGTTCGAGGAGCTCATCGACGAGGCGGAGGCGTCGCCGGAGGACCCGGTCGTCGTCCTCATCGACGACGCCGAGATCCTCGAGGACGCGGACGCGGCGAGTCACTTCAAGCGGATCATCCAGCGCGGCGCCGACCTGGGTCTCGCCCTGGTCCTCGCCGGTGACGAGGAGGACGTCTGCAGCGGCTTCTCGGGCTGGCAGGTCGACGCGAAGAAGGGGCGCCGCGGCATTCTGCTGTCGCCGCAGGACAGCTCCAGTGGCGATCTGATCGGGCTCAGGATCTCCCGCAGCATGGTCGGCGGCCCGGTGGCGCCGGGCAAGGGCATGCTGCACCTCGGCAGCGGCGAGATCTCGACGTTGACGACTCCGCTGTAGCGGATGACCTGGCGGATGACCTGACAGAAGCGAGGAGGCGGTCGTGGGGAGTTCCCGGCGGCGGGCCGCGGGGCCCGCGCTGCGGTACGAGCACGTGCCGGGGGCGCGGACCTCCGGCCGGTCGGGGGAGCGGAAGGGGAAGGGGGCGGCCGAGGAGGGGGAGCGGGCCAACTGGCTCTTCGGCACCCTGATGTTCCTCGCCGTCCTCGCCGTGGTGGTCCTCTTCGGCCTGGCCGATCTGGCCTGGGGCGACACGCTGTGGGGAGAGGTCGCGCCCGCCTGGCCCGGCGGCGGCTACGGCTTCGCGATCACCATCGGGCTCCTCGCCCCGCCCGCCGTCGCCGCGATCGTCGTGCCGCTGTCGCGGGCGAACTGGAAGAAGGAGCCGCTGCGTGCGTCGGGCCGGGCGGCCGCCGCTCTTCCCGGCGTGGCGCTGACGTGTCTGCTTCTCCTGCTCTGCTTCGGAGCGACCAGGCCCAAGCGCCGCCGCCGCGGACCGGAGTGCTTCGCGCACGGCGAGCCCTGCTGGATCCACGAGCAGTACCCCTACCTGTGGCTGCCGGGCGTCGCGGCAGCCGTCTTCTGCGCGGTGGCGGGCGGCTGGCTCGTGCACCTGTACCTGAAGAGGCGCCGCGCGGCTCTCACTCAACCCGGGACGGATAACCCTGCCGGGCGGCAACGGCTATCCCAATAACTATTGGATGGGGACCGGCCTCGAGCTGTTGGCCCAGGGAAGGGAAGAGCCTGACGTTCATCGTGGTGATGCCCGTACTCAATCCGGACGCAAAGAACTATTACGACGGGAGCGATATTCCGGGACAGCCCGGAATGGGCACGTGGATGACTGACGACGTCCCCGATTTCGTCCGGGCGAATTCCGGACACCGTCCCGGCCCCGGCAGATGAGCCGCCTACGGCTCCAGGAGCGCCACCCGCACGTCCGCGGGGAAACCCGTCGTCGGGCCGACCCTGCGGGCGAACTCGGTCACGCCCTCCAGCTGCGCGCCGCCGAAGCGGAAGTCCAGGGTCGTGAAGTACCGCTCCAGGATGCCGGCGTCGAAGGACTCCCAGCGCGCGGCCTGCTCGGCGACCTTGCCGACCTCCTCCAGGGAGAGGTCACGGGAGGAGAGGAACGCCTTGTGCACCGCGCGGACGACCTCCGGCTCCCGCGTCGCGTAGTCGCGCCGCGCCGCCCAGACGGCGAAGACGAACGGCAGGCCCGTCCACTCCTTCCACATCTCCCCCAGGTCGTACACGTCGAGGCCGAGCCGCGGTCCGTCGATGAGGTTCGCGCGGAGCGCCGCGTCGCCGATGAGGACGGCGGCGTCCGCCTCCCGCATCATCAGGCCCAGGTCGGGCGGGCACGTGTAGTACTCGGGCCGCACGCCGTGCCGCTCGGCGAGGAGCAGCTGTGCGAGCCGCACGGACGTCCGGGAGGTCGAGCCGAGCGCCACGCGGGCGCCGTCCAGCTGGTCGAGCGGCACCTGCGAGACGATCACGCACGACATGACGGGGCCGTCGCAGCCGACCGCGAGGTCGGGGAAGGCGACGAGGTCGTCGGCGTTCTTCAGGAACTCGACGAGGGTGACCGGCGCGATGTCCAGCTCGCCCCTGACCAGCTGCTCGCTGAGCTTCTCGGGGGTGTCCTTGGTCAGCTCGAAGTCGAGGAGGGTCCCGGTGCGTGCGAGGCCCCAGTACAGGGGCATGCAGTTGAGGAACTGGATGTGACCGACGCGCGGCCGGGGAATGCGACGGGAGTCGTGCGCATGTTCGGCGCCTGTCCCCGCGAAGGCGTTCAGGGGAGAATTGTCCACATCGGCGAGGCTAGCCCCCTTGCGGTACGGTCGGGGCGCCGGGGCCGGGACGTGTCCCGTCAACCCCACTGGGGGCCTCGTCAAACCTCCGGGTGACGTGATCTTGCCCCCTATTGCATTCCCCTGCCTGCGTGCTAAGCTCGCCGCAAGTTGCAGTTTGGTTTCCCTTGCAGTACAGAGCCTGCGGAGCATGTAACTCCGCGGGCTCTCGTCGTTTTCAGACTTATGCAGTTGTTTAAACAATCGCTGGTTCTGGAGCAGGGCAACCCTTTGGCCCAAGGAGGGCTTATGGCTACCGGAACCGTGAAGTGGTTCAACGCTGAAAAGGGCTTTGGCTTCATTGCCCAGGAAGGCGGCGGCCCGGACGTCTTCGTCCACTACTCCGCGATCAACGCGAACGGCTTCCGCTCCCTCGAGGAGAACCAGGCCGTTTCCTTCGACGTGACGCAGGGTCCGAAGGGCCCGCAGGCGGAGAACGTCACCCCGATGTAATCGGGCGCCCCACGCGAGTGGGGCGTGTGGTTGCTCCGGTGACCAGATCCGGAGATTGAGAGCAGTACCCAAGGAGCCCCGCTCCTCCGCGCGAGCGGAGAAGACGGGGCTCCTGCCTTTGCCGGCCCCTGGGCCTTGGGCGACGTCGGTGCGGTCCCGGGGGCGGCGGGCCCTACACGTGCTGCATGATCATGACGAACGTCGTGTTCGGCTCCAACGCCTCGTACGAGTGCGGGACGTCGCCGCGGTACGACATGTAGTCACCGGGGGCCAGTTCCACCGTTTCGCCGCGTGGGCCCGCCAGGAGGCGGCCCGTGCTGATGACCAGGTGTTCCACCGAGCCGGGGATGTGCGCGTCGGACTCGCGGGGCGCGCCCGGTTCCAGTGCGCCGTGGTAGATGTCGCGCCGGACGCCCGTGGGGCCCGGGGAGAGCAGCGTGCCCGCGTACGAGGAGTTCTCCGCGTGCATGGTCGGGCCCTCGCCCGCGCGGATCACCGTCACGGCGGGCGCGGGTGACTCCACGAGCACGCTGAACGGTACGCCCAGCGCGACAGCCAGCGCCCAGAGCGTCTCGATGCCCGGGTTGCCCGTGGCCGCCTCCAGCTGGGACAGCGTGGACTTCGCGATGCCCGCACGCTTGGCCAGCTCGGAGAGGGAGAACCCGGCCCTGGTGCGCTCACGGCGCAGAGCCGCGGCCACCCACTCGCGCGGCATGCGGGACGCTCCGGACGCGTCGGTCATTGTGTGCTTCTCCTCGCCTGCCACCCCGTGCGTTCGGTACAGGGGACCGATCGTTCGCCTTGACGAACGCGATCCTCTCCGCCCATCCTACGACGCATGCGTTCGCCACACCGAACAGACGACCCGCCCTGCCGAACGGACGAGAGTGCCACCGGCCTCGTCCGCTTCGCCGACCTTCCGCCCGGCGTCCTGCGCGACATCGCGCTCGTCTGGCTCGCCGACGCCGTCGTCGGCGTCTCCTTCGGCGCCATCGCCGTCGGCGGCGGGCTACCCGTGTGGGTGCCCGTCCTCATGTCGCTGCTCGTGTACGCGGGGTCCGCCCAGTTCAGCGCGGTCGGCGTCCTCACCGCGGGCGGCGGCCCCGTCGCGGCCGCGGCGACCGGCCTGCTGCTCAACTCCCGTACGGCCGCGTTCAGCCTCGCCCTCGCCGACGACCTCGGCCGGTCCTGGACCGCGCGTCTCATCGGCGCGCACCTCGTCACCGACGAGACCGCCGCGTTCGTCCTCGCCCAGGAGGGCCGCAGACAGCGCACGGCGGCCTTCTGGATATCCGGCGCCGGACTGTTCGTCGCGTGGAACCTCTCCGTGCTCGCGGGCGCCCTCGCCGGATCCGCGCTCGGCGACACCGACCGGTTCGGGCTCGACGCCGCGTTCCCCGCGGTGCTGCTCGCGCTGGTGCTGCCCGCCCTGCGCGGCGACAACGCGGCACGGCGGGCCTCGGCGGCCGGGGCGGTCATCGCGGTGCTCGCCGCGCCGCTGCTGCCCGCGGGGGTGCCCGTGCTCCTCGCCCTCCTCGGCCTGCTCGCGGCCCGCCGCGGACCCCGACGCCCCCGCCGTCCCCGTACCGCCTCTTCGAGGAGCGCCTCATGAACGCCACGCTCGCCTGCGTCCTCGCCCTGGCCGCCGGAACGTACGTCTTCCGGCTCGCCGGACCCGTCCTGCACGGCCGCGTCGAACTCCCCGCCCGCGTCCAGGAGATGCTGGCCGTGGGCGCCACCGTGCTGCTCGTCGCGCTACTCGCCACCGGTGCGCTCACCGAGGGGCAGGGCTTCGCGGGGTGGGCGAGGCCCGCCGGGGTGCTGGCGGGCGGGGTGCTCGCCTGGCGCAGGGCACCGTTCGCCGTGGTCGTGGTGGGCGCGGCGGCGACGACGGCGCTGCTGCGGCTGGCCGGGGTGCGGTAGCCCTTAGAGCCTGGCGGCCGGGCCCCGTTCGTACAACTCCTCCACCGCCTCCGCGTACCGCTCCGTCACCGCCTTCCTGCGTACCTTCAGGCTCGGTGTGAGCAGGCCGCCCTCCACCGTGAAGTCCTCGTCCAGGACGGTGAAGCCGCGGATGCGGGCCGGTCGCGAGGCCGTGGCGTTGGCGGCGTCCACGGCCTCCTGGACCAGGGCGCGCACGCGCGGGTCGCGGGCGGCGGGGACGGTCAGCGTCACGCCCTCCCGGGCCGCCCACCCCGTGACCTCCTCCGCGTCCAGGGTGACGAGTGCGACCGGGTAGGGCCGGTGGTCGCCGACCATCACGGCGCGGGAGACGAACCGTGACGTCTGGATGGCCAGTTCGGTCAGGGACGGGGTGAGGTTCTTGCCGCCGGAGGTGATGATGAGGTCCTTCTTGCGGCCCGTGATCGTGAGGAACCCGTCGTCGTCGACCGCCCCCAGGTCGCCCGTGTGCAGCCATCCCCCGGCGTCCAGGACGTCGCGGGTGGCCCCGGGGTCGTTGTGGTAGCCGTGGAAGACCATGGCGCCGCGGGCCAGGACCTCCCCGTCCTCGGCGATGCGGAGCTCGACGCCGTCGACGGGGCGGCCGACGGTCCCGTACCGGACCGCCCCCGGGTGGTTGAGGGTGAGGACGCCCGCGGACTCCGTCATCCCGTATCCCTCGTAGACCGCGATGCCGCAGGCCCGCAGGAAGTCGACGGTGTCGGGCGCGATGGGCGCGCCGCCCGTCAGCGCCCACCGGACGCGGCCGCCCAGCGCCTGCCTGATCAGGCCGTAGAGCGCCTTGTCGGCCGCTTCGTACGCGTCCCGCAACTCGTCGGGCAGCTCACCGTCGGCGGCGAGGACCCCGATGCGGACGGCCTCCTCGAACCGCTCGCGGCCACCTTCCTCCGCCTCCGCGAGCGACAGCACCACGGACCGCACCTTCTCGAACAGCCGCGGCACGGACGGCAGATGTGTGGGCCGCGCCTCGGCGAGTTCGGAGACGACGTCCTCGATGCGGCCGCCGAAGTAGGTGAGCGTGCCGCCCGCGATGAGCGTCGTGAACTCGATGAGCTGGGCGAGGAGGTGGGCGAGCGGCAGATAGAGGTACGTGGACTCGCCGGGGCCGCCGTCCACGAGCGGCACGGTGGCGGCCTGCACGGCCAGCAGGTTGCCGTGCGTGAGCAGACAGCCCTTGGGCGGGCCCGTGGTGCCCGACGTGTAGATGATGGTCGCGAGGTCCGTGGCGCGGCACGCGGACGCGCGCTGCAACAGGGCGGTCCGCGTGCCGAGTTCGCCGGGCATCTCCGTCATGAGGAGCACGCGCCGCAGGCCGGGCAGCCGGTCCCGCAGCCGCTCCACCTTCGCCGCCCGGGCCGCGTCCTCGCAGATCACGACCTCCGCGCCCGAGTCCGACAGGACCCACGCGACCTCGTCGTCACCGGCCGTCGGATAGACCGGCACCACGACGGCGCCCGCCGCGAGGACACCGAAGTGCGTGCAGGTCCACTCGGGGCGCGTCTCGGCGAGGACCGCGACGCGGCCGCCAGGGCCGACCCCGAGCGCGAGCAGCGCCCGGCCCACCCGGCGTGTGGCGTCGCGGAGTTCCGCGTACGACATCCCGGCCCACTCACCGTCGTCGCGCCGGAAGCGCAGGGCGGGCAGTCCGGCGTGGCGCTCCGCCGCCCACTCCGCGAGGAGCGCCAGGGTGCCGGGCAGTTCGGGCGGCTCTACGGGGTCCTTCCGCGTCTGCTGCATGCGTACGACGCTAAGGAGCCCGCCCGGCCGCGGGGATGACGCGGAACGTCAGCACCACTGGCCGGGGCGCTCAGCGCGGGCCGGGCCTCGCCCGGCCGGGGGTCAGGCGATGCCGCCGTTGGTGGGCAGGTCCCTCTTCTCGCCCCTGAAGACCGGCTTCCAGTACTGCGAGATCGAGGGCGGGCCGCCCCACATGGACGTCGGCACCACGTACACGTTGTTCGACACGTAGTTGTTCTGCGGGCCGAGCGCGTACTCGGGATGGACGCGCGGGAGCAGCGCGTAGCTGTCCGCGTCGTGGGCGACCTGGCCGCTGCCGTGCACGCGGCGGATGATCCACTCCTGGTGCAGGCTGCCGTCCGGCTCGCGCAGGCGCGGGTAGTCCTTGGCGGTCGCGCCGGCCGTGTTGATGCCGGACATATCTGTGACCTTCCGTCGATGGAAACAGAAAGAAGCACATGTGGCGTCTTGGCCGTGCGGGTCGGACATCGCGAACGCCAGCCGCTTCTGATGGGCTGTCACGCGGTGTTTTGGGTCAACCTTCCCGGCGCTAACGTCGTGTCATGGCCAGGCGGACGATCACTGTGCACCACGTACGGGCCGTGCTGCGCGGCGCCGAGCGGCACGGCGTGGACACGGTGCCGCTGCTGCGCGGAGCGCAGATACCGCCGCTCCTGCTCGGGGACGACCGGGCCCGGGTCACGGCGCCCCAGTTCGCCCGGCTCTTCCGCGAGCTGTACCGCGCGACGCAGGACGAGTTCCTGGGCCTCGGCTCCGCCGTCAGCAGGCCGGGGACGTTCGCGATGATGTGCCAGGCGGCGCTGGGCTGCCGTGATCTCGGCGCGGCCGTGGAGCGGGGCACCACGTTCTACGGTCTCTTCCCCGGCGGGCCCGACCTCGCCCTCGAACGGCGCGGCGGCGACGCGGTGTTCGGCGTACGCAACGATCTCGAACAGGACTACTTCCTCGCCGAGTGCCTCGTCATCATCTGGCACCGGCTGTGCAGCTGGCTCATCGGGCGTCGCATCCCACTCCGCTGGGCCGAGTTCGGGCACCCGCCGCCCCCGCACAAGGACGAGTACGAGCTGCTCTTCGGGTGCCCCGTGCGGTTCGGTGCCGAGCGGACCGGCGCGGGCTTCGATCCGCACTGGCTCGACGCGCCGCTCGTCAGGGACGAGGACGCGCTGGACGAGATGCTGCGCCGGGCCCCCTTCGAACTCCTCAGCCGCCGCGAGTACGGCACGACCGTCGCCGAACAGGTGCGCCGCGTCCTCGCCCGGGCCCTGCGCTCCTCGCCCCGGCTCCCCTCCCTCGGCGAGATCGCGGCGCGGCTCGCGGTGAGCCCGGCGACGCTGCGCCGCAGGCTCGCCCAGGAGTCCACGTCGTACCAGCAGCTGAAGGACGCGGTGCGGCGCGACGCGGCGATCGCCGGTCTGGTGGAGGGCCACGAGCCGATCGCGGAGCTCGCGGCCCGGCTCGGCTTCTCCGAGGACACGGCGTTCCACCGGGCGTTCCGGCGGTGGACGGGGACGACGCCGGGCGCGTACCGCACGGAGACGGAACGCCCGGCGGGGGTCCCTCCCTACGACTCGTCGTCGCCCGGAGGCGGGCCGCCCGGGGGACTGTCCGGCGGGCCGTCCGGCGGCGGGGGCGCGTCCGACGGGGTTTCCGCCGGGGTCGCCGAGGAGGCCTCGCGCGGCTGAGGCCTCGCGACCTCGAAGCGCGCGCCGTTGACCGCCGCGCCGTCGCCGGACACCGTCGTCTCCCCCTCCTGCTTGCCGAGCCGCCTGCTGGTACGGCCGAGGGCGATCAGCACGGTGATCAGCGAGGCGGACGTGGACTCGATGCGGCGGGTGTGGCGCACGGCCTCCTCGTACGCGGCGTGGGCCTGCGGCAGCAGGTCCTGCGCGTCGTAGACGTCCCCCATGTCCTTGAGCACGGACGCGTACCAGCCGGGGTCGGAGTCGCCGTCGACCAGGGCGAGCACCGCCTGGTAGCCGGCCACCGCGTCGGCGTAGGCGCCCTCGACTCCCATGCGGCCCAGCTCCTCGTGGGTGAGGGCCATGTTGTGCAGGACGGCCGCGCGCCGCTCGGCGTCCCCGATCTTCGGGACCTCCGCGGCGAGCTGCTCCAGGACGTCCCGCGCCTCGGTCCGCTCCCCCAACGCGACCAGCGTGTTGGCGAGCGCCGTCATCGTCGTGGCGAGGTCGCTCGGATTGTCGGCCTGCTGCTTGTACGAGACGGCCTGCCGGAAGTACTCGACGGACTCCTTGAGGTCGCGGGCGTCGCGGTAGGTGTCGGCGATGTCGTGCAGGATGATGCCGTAGACGCCCGGTGACTCCTGGGGGTCGGTCAGGCCGCGCGCCTCGTAGAAGCAGGCGAGGGCCTGCTCCAGGCGGGCGGGCCGCGACTGACTGGTCTCTTCAGGCATGGCGGTTCTCCTTTCGGGGTCGGAGGGTCGGAGAGTCCGGGGGGGTCCTGCTTCCGGCGGACGGGCTGGCGGCGCGGGTTGGGGTACGGGCTGGCGGCGCGGGTTGGGGCACGCCGTCGCCGCTGTCCTCGCGCTCCCCCGTCAGCACCTGTGTGCGGTACGCGACCGAACCCGCGCGGGCGGACCGCTGGGCGCGAGGGCGGGCCGCAGCTCCCGTACGAGCTCCCGCAGCCCGTCGGTGTACGCCCGGCGCACGCCGTCGTCCACATCGTCCAGGGCGATCCCGAAGCGGGTGCGCCAGGAGATCCGCTCGTCGCCGCGCAGCCGCCGACCCGGGTCGCCCTCCGCCAGTGCTGCCATGGCGTCATCGAGCATGCGCCACACCCCCATCGCTCCGAGCCGCGCGGCTCCCCCTCTGGGAACGTAGCGCCGAGACGGTGGTCTGGATACCTGCGAGCCGAGGTCAACGAAGGTGAGCGTCCCGGTCATCCCGGCGATTACCCGCCGGTCTCTACGGTCGTTGACAGAACACCCCTGCCCCTGAGGAAAGTCGGGAGAGCCGCATGCACACACGTACCAGCGCCAGAGCGTGGGCCGTGGTGGCCGCGCTCGGCCTGTCGGCCATCACCCCGCTCACCGCGGCACACGCCGCGGGACACCCCGCCGCACCCACCGGCACCCCCGCGGTCACCGCGAACGCGGCGGATGCAGCGGACGCAATGGACGCAGCGGACGCAATGGACGCAATGACCATCGCGCCCGCCGCGAACACCGTGAACGCCGCGACCCCAGCCACCCCTCCAGCCCCCGCAGCCCCCACAGCCCCCGCGACCGCCGACTCCCCCGGCGACATCGTGACCTCCGAGCCCAGCAGCTTCCACCCGCTCCCCGGGCAGGCGACCAACACCAAGGCCTGGAAGATCCACTACCGCTCGACCACGGCCAAGGGCGAGCCGAACACCGTCTCCGGCACGGTCATCGTGCCGCAGGACGGCAGGAAGGGCCCCCGCCCCCTGATCACGTACGCCGTGGGAACCGTCGGCGTCGGCGACCACTGCGCTCCCAGCGCGGGCTTCCCCAAGGGCACCACGGTGGAGGGCAACCTCATCCAGCAGCTCACCCTGCGCGGCTGGGCGGTGGCCGTCACCGACTACGAAGGGCTCGGCACACCCGGCGACCACACGTACACGGTGGGCCGCGCCGAGGGCCAGGCCGTGCTGGACGCGGCCCGCGCCGCGATCCGGCTGCCCGAGGCGGGCCTCGGCGAGGACACGCCGGTCGGCATCATGGGCTACTCGCAGGGCGGCCAGGCCTCGTCGTGGGCGGCCGAGCTGCACGGCTCGTACGCTCCCGAGCTCGACGTCAAGGGCACGGCGACCGGCGGCGTACCCGGTGACCTGCTGAGGGTCGCGAAGTTCAACGACGGCCTGTACGGCTCGGGCCTGATCTTCATGGCGGCGATCGGCCAGAACGCGGCCTTCCCCGAGCTGAAGCTCGACTCCTACCTCAACCCCCGGGGCAAGAAGCTCATCGGCGCCCTGCGCAACTCCTGCGTCGCGGACGGCTCGGTGCTCGGCGCGTTCAAGACGATCGCGTCCATGACCACGAAGAACCCCCTCGAACAGCCCGACTGGAAGCAGCGCCTGACCGAGTCCCAGGTCGGCACGGCCAGGCCGGACGCGCCCGTGTACCAGTACCACGCGCTCGCCGACGAGCTCATCCCGTACGCCGTGGGCAAGAAGGTCCGCCAGGACTGGTGTGCGCGAGGGGCGAACGTGGAGTGGCACACGGTGCCGGTCGGCGATCACGTCAGCGGCGTGATGACGCAGTCGCCGTTCGCGGCGCAGTGGCTGGCGGAGCGGTTCGCGGGGAAGGCGGCACGCGGCAACTGCTGAACGGCGCCTCCCCCTGTACCGCGGGGCGGAAAAGGAGTGGGCCCACGCGACGAAATCCCCCTAGGATCTCGAGGTTTGCACGACTGAGGTCTGCATGATCTGAGGTCTGTACGACCCGAGGTCTGTACGACTTCGAGAACCCGGGGGGAATTCTCGTCATGCTCATCGCGCCCACGGCCCTGTCCCTGGCCATGCTGGCCCTGTTCGTCCTGGCGATGAAGGCGTCCGACGCGGCGCCGCACCGCGGTGGGGCGGAGCCCGGCGCCGAACCCGAGGGCCCCGGTGTACCCGGAGGCCCCGGAAAGGGAGCCGCCCGATGACCGTACCCACCACGCCGCGCACCCCGCCCGACCCACCCGCCCCCACCCCCGCGTCCACGGCTCCTCTGACGCCGCCGCCGGGCGACCCCTCGCACGGGGACCCGGCCCCCGGCCCCGACTTCATCACTCCGACGGACAACGTCTTCGTCCGCACCCACCTCGGCGGCTTCCCCGACATCGACCCCGCGGCCTGGACCCTGACGGTCGAGGGCCTGGTGGAACGCCCTCTGCGCCTGGGCCTCGCGACGCTCCGCGCCCTGCCGTCCGGTCGGCTCACCGCCGTCCACGAGTGCTTCGGCAGCCCGTTCCGGCCCGACACGCCCACGCGCGCGGTGACGAACATCGAGTGGGCGGGCCTGCCGCTGGCCGCGCTCCTGGACCGCGCGGGCCCGCTGCCCGCCGCCCGGCACGTGCTCTTCGAGGGCGCGGACACCGGCTCCTTCCAGGGCGAGGACGGACTCTCGTACGTGAAGGACCTCCCCCTGGAGACCGCACTCCGTGACGTGTTCCTCGCGCACGGCATGAACGGCGAGCCGCTGCGCGTCCGGCACGGGTATCCGCTGCGGGCCGTGGTTCCGCGCATGTTCGGCACGAACTCCGTGAAGTGGCTGACGCGGATCGTCCTGACGGACGAACGCCCGGAGCACGTGTTCACGACGACCTTCTACACGCGCACGCTCCCGGGGGACGACACGCCGCAGCCGGTGCGCGCACTGGACGTCAACAGCAAGATCCTCTCGCCTGCCCCGGACGCCGATGTGCCCTACACCGGGTGGGCGTTCCGCGGCCGTACGTGGAGCACGACCGAGGTCGTCCGCCTCGACCTGTCCTTCGACGGCGGCCCGTGGGAGCCGGCCACCCTGGACGTCCCCGGCGGCGACCCGGCCTGGCAGGGCTTCTCCCTGCGCCGCACGCTCGCGCCGGGCCCGCACACGGTCCGCTCGCGCGCGACGGACGCGGCGGGCCGCGTCCAGCCGCCGCCGGGCGCGCGGAACTCCGTGCACGAGCTCCGGTTCACGGTGGGCGGGCCCCCGAGCCGCTCGCCTCACCCGTAAGCCGCCCGCCTCATCTGTACGCCGTACGCCGTACGCCGTACGCCGCCCGCCGCCCGCCGCCAAGGAGCAGTCAGTCATCAAGGCGCCCGAGATCGAGATCACCGAACCCGTACTGCGCACCCTCCTCAAGGAGCAGCATCCGGACCTGGCGGAGCTGGAGATCCGCCGGGCGGCCAGGGGGTGGGACAACGAACTCTGGCGGCTAGGCGACGACTTGGCGCTGCGCATGCCCCGCACGGAGCGCGCCCCCGGCCTCCTGCGCAAGGAGTACCGCTGGCTGCCCGCGATGGCGCCGGGCCTCCCCCTCCCCGTACCGACGCCCTTGCGCCTGGGCGTGCCGTCCGCCCGCTTCCCGGAGCCGTGGACCGTGGCGGCCTGGGTGCCCGGCACACCGGCGGACCGCACGCCGGTCAGCCGGGGCGGCCGGGCCGCGGACGCCCTCGGGGAGTTCCTGCGGACGCTGCACGCGCCCGCGCCCGTGACGGCGCCCCCGCACCAGGGGCGGGGCGGCCCACTGCCCCCGCTCGCGCACGACTTCACCGCGCGGCTCGCGGATCTGTCACCCGAGGACATCGGCGTCGGCCCGGACGACGCGGACGCCCTGCGCACCCTCTGGCAGGACGCCGTCGCGGCGCCCGCCTGGCAGGGCCCGCCCACCTGGCTGCACTGCGACCTGCACCCCGCGAACGTCGTGGTCACCGACGGCGCCCTCACCGGCGTGCTCGACTTCGGCGAACTCTGCGCGGGCGACCCGGCGACGGACCTCGGAGCGGCCTGGCTGCTCCTGCCGGAAGGCTCCGCGCCCCGCTTCTTCGAGGCGTACGGACGCGCCGACGAGGCGATGGTCCGCCGCGCCAAGGGGTGGGCGGCGCTCCAGTCCCTGGCCCTCATCGAGGTCGGCCGCAACGGGGAGCGAGGCCTGCCGGGCGGCAAGGTGACGTGGGGGCACGCGGGGCGGGCGACGCTGCGGAGGCTGATCGCCCGGTAGCGCGCCCCGTGTTACCGATACCCGGGCCCGGCGGCCCTCCGTTCCGCCGGGCCCGGGGGTTCACGGTGCCGGGTGTGCCAGGGTCACGCGGCAGGAGAACGCCTCGTTGCCCTCCTGCAACGCGGTGACCGAGACGCTGAGGTGACCCTCCGGGTACGCGGCCGGTTCGACGTGGGCGGTGATCAGGCAGGGCGCGTCGAACTCGACGTAGCGGAAGAACGCCGACTCGAAGCGGACCGGGAAGACGTCCCCGCCCCGGGAGCCCTCGACGGCGTGGGCGGCCTGTCGGGCGGCTTCGAGCAACAGCATGCCCGGCGCGTGGTCGACGGGGTGGTCGAACAGGATGGGGTGCGTCTGGTCGACGCGCAGCTGCCACTGGTGCGGCAGCGGGGTGGGCGAGAGCACGACGTCGGCGGCGTGTTCGCGGCCCACCAGGGCGGGCGGTACGGCGGGGCTGAGGCTGAGCGGGGCCGCGGTCGCGTCGCCGGGCGGCGTGCAGCGGTCGCCGCGGAGTCTGCGGTAGATCGCCGGGGCATGGCTGCTGAACCGGGTGTGCGCGGTACCGAGGTGGCGGCCGTCGCGCACGATCTCGATGTCCATCGTGAGCGCGGCGAGACGGCCGCCGCGCCGGGTGATGTCGCCGCAGGTGATGCGGAGTTCGACGTCCATCGGGCCGACGCCGAGCCCCATCGCGTCCGGCGCGACCTCGAAGGTGAAGTGCTGCCAGATGAGGTGGTGGCCGAGCGGCACGTCGTACAGGGCGTGCGAGATCAGCGGGATGCTCTGCCGCAGCGTCTCGGCGAGCAGCATCGGGTCGTGGCGTCCGGCCACGGGCGCGTAGAAGGCGTGCCCGCGCGGCCACCGGGCGGTGACCGTCACCCGGTCCTCACCCACGGGTGCCCAGCCGGTGAGCAGTACCTCGGCGCTGACGCGCTTGTGGACGTACTCCTGCGGCACGTGACGCAGTTGAGCCGTTGGCGCGGTCTGAGCATACGAAACGAGAGTCATGGGTCCCCCCCAGGGATGTGTGATGCCCGATCGAAGTGCGCGGGCTCTGGTCTCCCAGAACCATGACGCGTAAAGTAACGTGCGTTCTTTTTGTTTGTCGAGAGAGGCCGTCCGGATGCCGGAACCGAAGCAGGAGCGGGCCCAGAAGACGCGCGACGAAATCCTTCGCGCCGCCGCTGAGGTCTTCGACGAGCGCGGGTACAGCGGTGCCAGCATGCGGGAGATCATGAACCGCGCCGGTGTGACGCTCGGAGCCGTCTACTTCCACTTCCCCAACAAGGAAGCGTTGGCCCTGGCGGTGATGCGCGCCCAGCCGGCCAGCATCGTCCCCGCCCTGAAGTCGCAGGGCCTGCAACGCCTGGTGGACATCACGTTCGTGTGGGCGCACAAGCTCCAGACGGACCCGATGCTGCGCGCGGGCGTCCGGCTCACCAGCGAGCAGACCGGCTTCGGCCTCGACGACGCCACGCCCTACCGGGAGTGGGCCCGGATCATGGAGGAGTGCCTCGCCGACGGCCGCACGGCGGGCGACGTCCGTGCGGACGTCGACGTCCGCACGCTGGCCGAGTTCATCGTCTCCGCGTGTACGGGCCTCCAGGCGTACTCCCTCCTGTCGAGCGGCCGCGAGGACCTGCCCGAGCGGACCCGGGCCATGTGGCGCCTGCTCATGCCCGCGATCGCCACGGGGAACGCCGCCGACAGCATCGACGTGAGCGAGTCGCGGGAGGCGGCGGTCAACGCCTGACGGCGCCCCCGCCGATCACCGCCCAACCCACCACCCACCACCCCGCCCACCACACCACCGTTCGACCGACCAGCAGCCAAGGACGTTCCATGCACCAGCACTTCGCCCGCCTGCGTCTCGTCGCGCTCAACATCGACGGCGTTCTGCTCAACGACACGTTCAGCCCCGTCATCGGCAACTTCATCACCAGCCGCGGTGGCGTGTACGACGCCGCGACCGAGCGGCGCATCCTCTCCCAGCCGCGCCGCATCGCGGGCGGCGAGATGGCCCGCGCGGCCGGCCTCGACATCACGGGCGACGACGCGCTCGAGCTCTACTTCGAGGAGCGCGACCGCTACGTCGCCGAGCACCCGGTCCAGCCCAACCCCGGCGCCGCGGAACTCATCGAGCGGATACGCGGCCTCGGCCTCAAGGTGGTCTGCTACGGCGGCCTGAGCAAGCCCCACTTCGACACCCACCTGGGCCGCTGGGCGCACCTCTTCGACGGCCCCGGCTACGTCTGCACGGACTCGTTCCGCCCCGGCATCAAGGAGATCGCCGAGGACGTCTTCTCGCTGGCCCTCGACGAGGTGCTGTTCGTGGACGACGTCGCCCGGGTCGCCGAGGCGGCGAAGGGACTCGGCGTGCCGTTCATCGGCCATCCCTGCAGTTTCCAGCGCACGTTCATGGAGGAACTGTCGGTGCGGCACATCGTCGACTCGCTGGACGCGATCGACGAGAACCTGCTGCGCACGCTGGACGCGGAGGCGGCGTCGAACGCCAGCTGGCCCGCAAGTACCGCAAGTTGAGACCGGCACCACTCCACGTAGCATCACAACCGGGGGACGACAGCACAATGAACGACACCACGGTGAACGACACGACGACGAACAGCACGACGACGAACAGCGGGCCCGGACACGGCATGCTGGCCGGTAAGACCATCATGATCACCGGCGCTTCGAGCGGCATCGGCGCGGCGTCGGCCCGGCTGTTCGCGGCCGAGGGCGCGGCCGTGGTCCTCATGGCACGCCGTGAGCAGCTGGTGGAGAAGATCGCCGCGGAGATAGCGGAGAGCGGCGGGCAGGCCCTCGCGGTCGCCGGGGACGTGACGGTCCCGGCGGACGTGAGGCGTGTGGTCGACGCGGCGGTGGAGACGTACGGGCGGCTCGACGGCGGTTTCAACAACGCCGGTTGGGCCACGGCGGGCACGCCGCTGCACGAGACCGACGACGCGGTCTTCGACCAGGTCATCGACGTCAACGTACGTGGCGTCTGGAACTGCATGAAGGCGCAGATCACCGCGATGCTGGCGGACGGCGGAGGGGGCGCCGTCGTCAACACGTCCAGCGCGGCGGGCGTGGTCGCGACGGGTGCCACGGCGTCGTACATCGCGGCGAAGCACGCGGTGCTCGGCCTGACGAAGGCGGGCGGCGACGAGTACGGGCGGCGCGGGATCCGGGTGAACGCCCTGGTGGTGGGGAGCACCCGCACGGAGCTCATGGACGAGGTGCTCGCGGAGACGCCGTCCCTGGAGGAGAGCTTCGTCTCCCGCTCCATGCAGAAGCGGATGGCCGACCCGACGGAGGTGGCACAGGCCGCGGCGTGGCTGCTCAGCGACCGCTCGTCGTTCGTGACGGGCGGCTCCGTGCCGGTCGACGGCGGGTGGACGGCGGCCTGAGGCGGGGGGCGGGCTGTTCGGGGCCGGGCACAGGAGGTGGGGTCGGCCTTGACCCCACCACCCCTCTGGGGAGTTGCCAAAGGCGTGGGGGGTCGGGGGCGGGGGCGGGCGTCGTGGGGTGTGAGGGACGTAACGTCCGGACCGTAGCTGTCCGTTCACCGTTCGGAAGGTCTCACCGGTGTCTCTGCTCACCTCTCCCGTCCCGACGTCCTCCCCGCTGGCGGTAGCCGCGGAGGCTCCCGACCGTAATCTCGCCCTGGAGCTCGTCCGGGTCACCGAGGCCGCTGCCATGGCTGCGGGGCGCTGGGTGGGCCGCGGTGACAAGAACGGCGCCGACGGTGCCGCCGTGCGGGCCATGCGGACCCTCGTCTCCACCGTCTCGATGAACGGCGTCGTCGTCATCGGCGAGGGTGAGAAGGACGAAGCACCGATGCTCTTCAACGGTGAGCGCATCGGTGACGGGACCGGCGCCGAGGTCGATATCGCCGTCGACCCGATCGACGGCACCACCTTGACCGCGAAGGGCATGCCCAACGCCATCGCCGTGCTCGCCGCCGCCGACCGCGGCGCCATGTTCGACCCGTCCGCCGTCTTCTACATGGACAAGCTGGTCACCGGCCCCGAAGCCGCGGACTTCGTCGACATCGACGCGCCCGCCTCCGTCAACGTCCGCCGCGTCGCCAAGGCGAAGAACCTGGCCCCCGAGGACGTCACCGTCGTCGTCCTGGACCGGCCGCGGCACCGGGGCGTGATCGACGAGGTCCGGGCGACCGGCGCCCGCATCAAGCTCATCTCCGACGGCGACGTCGCCGGTTCCGTCCTCGCCGTCCAGGAGGGCAGCGGCGTCGACCTGCTGCTCGGCATCGGTGGCACCCCCGAAGGCATCATCTCGGCCTGCGCCATCAAGTGCCTGGGCGGCACCATCCAGGGCAAGTTGCGGCCGGGGAACGAGGAGGAGCGCAGGCGCGCCGTCGACGCCGGGCACGATCTCGGCCGCGTCCTCGCCACGGACGACCTGGTCAAGGGCGACAACGTCTTCTTCGTCGCCACCGGCATCACCGACGGCGAGCTGCTGCGCGGTGTGCGGTACGGCGCGGCGAGCGCCACCACCGAGTCCCTGGTGATGCGCTCCCGCTCCCGTACGATCCGCCGCATCGACTCCACCCACCGGCTCACGAAGCTGCGTGCTTACAGCGCGATCGACTTCGGGCGGGCGAGCTGACGTCACGGCGACCCCCGCGCCCGGGTGGATCTCAGAGCCTGTGTCATAACCCCGGCCGGGTGGTCGCCGCCTGGCACGCACGCTCGCGGCGTTGCCGAAACGCCCTAGTAGCTCCGCTACGAGGACGCTCCGGCGCCTTGCGATCGCACGCACCAGGCGACGCCCACTGATCCGACCAGGGTTATGACACAGGCTCTCAGGCGATGCGGCGCTGCTGCCATCGGTCCGCCGCGTCCTCCGCGACGAGTCGCCGGTACGCGTACGCGGCCGACGCCAGTGTCATGTGGTGGTGCCAGCCGGGGAACGAGCGGCCCTCGAAGTCGCGCAGGCCGTAGTTCTCCGTGAGGTCCGCGAGCGCGGCGGCCGTGCCGGACTGTGCCTGCACCAGCGGCAGCAGATCGTGCAGCCGCGGTCCGACCAGACTGGTCAGCCAGATGCGCCCCACGCCGGGGGACCCGGGACGGCGCCGTGCGAAGACCCGGTAGACCGCCGGGGACACGCCCCGCCGCCCGGGCAGCCGCACCAGGGCCGAGACCAGCCGGTCCGCGCGCGGTGTGCCGTCCCGGAAGTCGACCGGGGCCGACACCGCCCCTTTCGGGGACAGGAGTTGGAGTAGCCGGCCCGCCGTGAGGACGCCGTCGGGCGCGCCCGGCGCGGCTGCGCGCTGACCCTCCGGTACGACCCGCAGGCCGTGCGGCACAGCGATCACGCTGTGGCGCCCGCGCGCCGTCAGCTCCGTGGCCAGATACGCCCCGGACGTCGGGTGGTGGCTCGTGTCGGCGACCACCGGGACCGGTTCACGGCCGGTGTGCGGGGTGAGCGAGTCGACGAGGTGCAGGACGTGCTCCGTGGGAGAGCAGTGCCGCACGGTGTCGGGGATGCGCGTCCGCGCGCGCAGCTCCTCGTCCTCGTCCCACTCCTTGGGGAGCCGCAGCCGCCAGTCGACGGGAATGTGCGCGGTGTCCGAGGAGAGGAAGAGCCCTATCCCCATCTGGCAGTTGACCGTGCGGCCCGTGGCCCGCTCGAACCGCTGGTGCACGCCGCAGGAATGGCTGCCCCGCTTGGGCAGCACCGCGACGCCGACGGTCCAGGCACGGACCCGGGTGCGGTGCTCGGCCAGGCGCAGCAGCTCGTGCCGGGCCGGATTCCACTCCCAGGGGCTGGCGTTGGCGAACTGGTGCAGGGACTGCGCGGCCGTCGGTCCCGCGTGCAGCTGCGCCGCGAGCCGCCTGACCGACTTCCTGCCGGGCGTGGTGAGCAGCCCCAGTACGTAGGCCGCGGCCCAACGCCGCTGGTCCGCGCGGCGCAGATGACCGAAGACGGTCTCCGCGTACGAGGTGATCGACCCGTCCGCGATCAGCTCGGGCAGCCGTTGGTCCTGCAGCTCTGTCATGGCATTCCCTCCCCGTGATGGCGCCTGACTCCCACAAGAATAGAGAACGTTCGTTTTCTTTTGAAGAGCGGGGTGCGGATGGGAGTGCAGACGGCCGCGACTTGGCCAAGTTCCGCCGGGGCCGTGCGGCACGAGGGGCGACTTTCGGAAGTCGGCGTTGTCGAGCGCGCGACCAGTGCCCACAGTGGCTGTGGCGTGCAGGACCGGAGCGGATTCATGGGCTCCGGGAGGACAGGGAAGGGCGAGATGGTGAAGCAGGAACGGGCCGCGAGGACCCGGGAGGCGCTGGTCCGCGCGGCGGCCCATGAGTTCGAGCACACCGGGTACGAGGGCACGTCCCTCACCCGGGTCGCCAGGGCCGCGGGGATCTCGGTCGGCGCCCTCACCTTCCACTTCTCCTCCAAGGCGGGCCTGGCGCAGGCCGTGCGGACGCGCGGTGACGCGGCGGTCCGTGCGTGTGTGGCGGAGGCCGGCGCGGCCACGGGCACGGGCACGGCGCCCGCGTTCGGCTCAGCGCTCGGCGGCGTTGTCGACACCGCGCTCGACACAGCGCTCGACACCGCCCTCGACACCGTGGTCGCGCTCACCCTCGCGCTCGCGCGGCTACTCGAAAGGGACGAGGTGGTGCGGGCGGCCGTCCGGCTGTGGCGCGAGCTTCCCGACGGCGACGGCACGTGGTCCGGCCTCTGGCTGCCCGCGGTGGCGGAGACCCTCGACCGCGCGGGCCGGGCCGGGCTCGTCCCCTCCGTCGGCGAACGCGACGTGATGCTCCTCGCGGAGTACCTCCTGGCGGGTGCGGAGTCCCGTCTGCGGGGGCGGCTCCACAGGCCGCCGGGCGGGGGCGAGGGCGTGGGCGAGGGCGAGGGCGAGGGCGAAGGCAGCGTGGAGCGGGATCTCTCCCGTCTCTGGGCACTCGTCCTGCCGGGCCTGTCCGCGCGCTGACACCGGGCGGGCGCTGCCGCCGGGGCGGGCGGCCGGGCGGGGACACGTACGCGAAGGCACCTCAGGCATCACAGGACAGGACTCGATGGGGCCGACCCGGCCCGCCCGCCGTGCGGACACGACACGCACGGCGGTGAGTGACGCACGTATACGGAAGGTGGGTCGGTGAGCAGACGGAGTGAACCCGCTGTCCTCGCACGCGAGTCGGCTGTTCCCTGGGGCGGCACCGGAGGCGGCCCCGTCTGGGGCCGCGGCGGCAGCCGACCGCGACGCGCCTCCGGCGACCTGCCGCGGGCGGCGGCACGTGGGGTGCCCGGCGGACCCCTGAACGCACGCGACCGCGACGAGCCCAGCGGACCCCTGAACGCACGCGACCGCGACATGCCCGGCACGCACCCTGACGCACGCGACCGCGACGTGCTCGCCGTCGACGACCTCCTGGACCGGGTCCGCGAGGACGGCGCCGACGACGCCGTCGGGCTGCGCTTCCTGCCCGCGCTCGACCGGCTGCTGCACGCCCTCGACACCGAGGCCGACCTGCACGCGCAGGGCCGCGCGGCCGCACGCTCCACGCTGGTGGCGGCCCTCCTGAAGCAGCAGCAGATGATCCGGCTGCTGCGGGACCGGCCCGAGATCGCCCTCAACGACATCCGCGCCCCGATCTTCGTCACCGGACTGCCGGGCAGCGGCGCGGCGATGCTGCACAACGTTCTCGCCGAGCACCCCGCACTCGACGCGCCGACCCTCGCGGAACTGCACGACCCGGCGGGCCGCCCCACCACGATCCGCCAGCGCCGCGCGGCCCTCGACCGGGCCGCGAACGTCGCACGTGACGCGGCGCTCGCCACGGCGGGGCGGGGCTCCGGGCTGCTCCTCGGCCCCACGCGCCCCGGCGGCTGCCACCGGCTGCTCGGGAACGCGTTCCACGACATGGCGGCGACGCTCTCCTGGCGGGTCCCCGGCTACGCGGCGTGGCTGGAGACGGCCGACATGACGGAGGCGTACGCGTTCCACCGCGCCCAGATCCAGGCCCTCACCTGGCGCATCCCGGCGTCCCGCCCGGTCCTGCGCGACTCCTTCCACGCCCGCCACCTGAAGCAGCTCCTGCGGGTCTACCCCGACGCCAAGGTCATCCAGGTGCACCGCGATCCCGCGGACACCGTCGCCGCGTGCGCGGGCATCGCGACGGCGCTGCGCGAACGCACGGCCCACCGGGTGCGGCCCGCCGGGGCGGAGTGGGCCGACCGCGTCGAGCGCCACCTCGTGGCGTCCGAGCGGGCCCGGCTCGACGTCCCCCGGGGGCGCCTGCTCGACCTGCGCTTCGACGACCTGGTGGCGGACCCGGCAGGACAGGTGCGTGCCGTGCTCGCCTTCGCGGGCGTGACGGCGACGCCGATGTTCGACCGCGTCGTGACGACGTTCGTCGCCGGGACCGCCCGCGAGGCCCGCCGCTCACGGCCCTTCCAGCCCGCCGAGTTCGACCTCTCACGCCGCGAGTTGCACAGCCGCTATGCCGTGTACCGGGCGCGTTACGGCGTATGACACACGACCCCCACGTACGCGGATCCCACGTACGCGGATCCCACGTACGCAGTCTCAAGAAAGCGAGTGCCGTCGGTGACCGTGATATCTGACGAGGTGACGTCCCTGGCCCCCCGAGGGCCGGAGGAGCCGGAGGAGCTCCAGGGAATGGAATCAGCCATTCCTACCTGGCGGTTGGCGCTCACCGTCGGCGTCGTCGCCCTGGGCGGACTGCTCTTCGGCTTCGACACGGGCGTCATCTCCGGAGCACTCCTCTTCCTCAAGGAGGACTTCCACCTGACGTCCTTCCAGGAGGGCGCGGTCATCTCCTCGCTCCTGCTCGGCGCGGCGGCCGGCGCCCTGTGGAGCGGCGGTCCCGCCGACCGCTGGGGGCGGCGCAAGACGCTGATCGTCATCGCCGCCACCTTCACGCTCGGACTGCTGCTCGCCACCCTGGCCACCGGCTTCTGGACCCTGGTCGCCGCGCGCGTGATCCTCGGGCTCGCCGTCGGCTCCGCCTCCTCGCTCGTCCCGCTCTACCTCGCCGAGGTGGCGCCGCCCCGGCTGCGCGGCCGCCTCATCACGGTGAACCAGATCCTGCTCACCGCGGGCATCCTCGTCTCGTACCTGATCAACCTCTGGTTCGCCGATGACGCCAACTGGCGCGCGATGTTCGGCGCGGGTCTGATCCCATCCGTCCTGATGCTGGTCGGCCTCTTCTTCGTCCCCGAGAGCCCGGTGTGGCTCCGGCGGCGCGGGCAGGGCGGCGGGGTGACGGCACGCGAAGAGGGCGGGAGTCACCGCGCACTGCGCGGGATGCTCGCCGAGCCCGTCGTGCGGCGCGCGCTGCTGATCGGCGTCACGATCGGCGCGGTGCAGCAGTTCGCGGGGATCAACACGATCATCTACTACGCCCCCAGCATCATGCAGCGTGCCGGGCTCCCCGCCACGAACTCGATCATGTACTCGGTCGCCATCGGCGTGGCCAACCTGCTGATGACGGTCGCCGCGATCCCGCTGGTCGACCGGGCGGGCCGCAAGCCGCTGCTCATCCTCTCCCTCGTGGGCATGGCCGCGGCGCTCGTGCCGCTCGGGTGCGCGCTGAACGGCGCGTTCGGCGGGGCCTCGCACACGGTCAGCCTCGTCTCCATGGGGCTCTACGTCTCCGCCTTCGCGGTCGGCATCGGACCGGTGTTCTGGATCCTCGCCGCCGAGGTCTTCCCGCCGGACGTACGGGCCAAGGGGGTCGCGCTCTGCGTCCTCGTCAACTGGTCCGCCAACTTCGTCGTCGGCCAGCTCTTCCTGCCCGCCGCCGATCTGTTCGGCGAGGCGAGCGTCTTCTGGTGCTTCGCCGCGGTCTGCGTCGCCGCGCTGGTCTTCGTGGTGCGCACGGTCCCGGAGACGAAGAACCGCTCGTTCGAGGAGATCCAGCGGGAGCTGGCGTCAGGCGCACAGCACTAACTCTTGCAGCGCAGGTCCTTGCATCAGGATGCAATCGCTTCCACCCCATCCCACCGCACGGAGGTCCCCATGGCGACGAACGTCGCACCCCTCAGCAGTACGGCCGACACGGCCCCCGCCCCCAACGCCGCCCCGGCCACCAGACCCGCCGGATTCGCCCGGCTCCCCTCCCTGACCGGCCTGCGCTTCATCGCCGCCGTCATGGTCTTCCTCTTCCACGCGTCCCTGACCACCGAGCCGCCCCTGAACCCCTTCAGCGGCGACGTCTCGGACTTCTTCCACGCCGCCGCCAGCAAGACGGGGTGGATGGGCGTCACGTTCTTCTTCCTGCTCAGCGGCTTCATCCTCACCTACTCAGCACGCCCTGATGACACACCCCGCAGGTTCTGGCGCCGCCGCCTCGTCAAGCTCTACCCCAGCCACGTGGTCGGCTGGATCGGCGCGATGGTGCTGTTCGCCGCGGCGACCGCCACCTGGCAGCAGTGGCTGCCCAACCTGCTCCTGCTCCAGACGTGGATCCCGGACTACCACACGTACTTGAGCATCAACCCGCCGAGCTGGTCGCTCTCCTGCGAGGTCTTCTTCTACCTCTGCTTCCCCCTGCTGCACCGCTGGATCTCGGCGATCCGGCCCGAGCGGCTGTGGGCGTGGGCCGGCGGCCTCGTCGTCACGATCACCGCGATCCCCGCGCTCGGCTACCTCCTGCTGCCCGACGGCACCATGTCCAACGGCTTCCCGGTCTCCGAGATCCAGTACTGGGCCGTCTACATGCTGCCTCCGGTGCGCACCCTCGACTTCGTCCTCGGCATCGTCATGGCGCGCATCCTCATGACCGGCCGCTGGATCAACCTGGGCATGCTGCCCGCCTGCGGTCTCGTGGTCGTCGGGTACGCGGTCGCCAACGCCACCCCCTGGCTCTTCGGCCTCAACGCGGCGGCACTCATCCCGTTCGCCCTGCTCATCCCGGCCGTCGCCGCCAACGATCTGCGAGGTGACCGTTCGCCGTTCCGCGGGCGCGTGATGGTGTGGCTCGGCGAGGTGTCGTTCGCCTTCTACATCGTCCACAACGTCCTGCTGGTGCACGTCCGTTCACTGATCGGCGAGACGCGGCAGTTCGGGTTCGCCGGGGGCATGGGCGTCATGGCCCTGTACTTCGTGGTGTGCATGGCCTTCGCGTGGCTGCTGCACAAGGGCGTCGAGATGCCGATGATGCGCAGGTTCGCCAAGCCCCGCGCGGAGCGGCGCCCGTAGCGACGACCAGAGCCGGCGCGCCCCGCCCGAGGGTGCGCCGGCTCTTGCGTGCGTCCACATGCTGGTCTCGGGACGGACCTTGACCTATGCTTGCAAAGGCAAGTATTTCACTGCTGTGACGACACCGTGGGGCGCCGAGCCGCTTCCAAGGGGGCCGGGGTTCGGGCGCAGGCGATTACAGGACGGTGAAGGACGGCATGGCGACTGCCGCGCGCGGACGACTCAGTGGCGAACTCGAACTGTGGAGGCAGCTGCTCCTCCTGGTGAACGGGGTCAGCACGACGCTCGACAAGAAGCTCCAGCGCCAACACGGCGTGACAGCATCGGAGTTCACGGCCCTGTCGGTCCTGGGGCGCGGCGCGCTGCGGATGCAGGAGCTGGCCGACTCGGTGGGTTCGAGCCAGTCCACGATGAGCCGTCTGGTCACGCGCCTGGAGAACGAGGACCTGGTCGCCCGTACGGTCGGCGAGGAGGACCGGCGGGTGATGTTCGCCCACCTCACCGCCGAGGGCAAGAAGCTGGTCGCGCAGGCGCAGGGCACGTTCGCCAAGGAGCTGTCGCTCGCCCTCGACATGGCCTCCTTCGAGCCGGAGACGGCGTCCCTGGTGAACCGCCTCCGGCACGCGCCGACGCCTCCGGCACGGTAGCGGGGGCACGGGACAGAGCCCGGAGCCCGGTGGGGGCGGTTCTCACCGCCCCCACCGGGCTCCGGGCTCTGTACGGACGTACGACGCGCGGAAGCGCGCCCCGCGACCGGCTCAGGCGGCCTCAGTCCCGCCCTTCGCCTCACCCTCCGCCTCGCCCTCCGCGAGGAACTCATCCACCAGCTCGGCCAGTTCCGCGGGCTTCTCGAAGACCGCGAAGTGACCGGCGTCCAGCTCGGCGTACCGGCTGCCCTTGATCGCGGCGTGCAGCGCGCGGGAGTGCTGGACCGGGATCATGTTGTCGTGCGTGGCACCGATCACCAGGGTCGGCGCGGTGATCCGGGTCAGGTGCTCGGTGATGTCGAGCTCCAGGTTGAGCGCGATCTGCCGGCCGATGCCCGCGGGGACGCCGCCCGAGACCATCTCCTCGACGCCCGCGACGCCGAAGGAATTGACCTGCGCCGTGGTCCAGCCGTTCAGCTGGAGGAACCGGCCGAACGTTTCGTGGTCGAGCTGGTCGAGGCGGTGCCACAGGTCGAAGTAGAGCTGCTGGCGTGCGTCGTTCTTGATCCAGCCGGTGAGCAGGACGAGGCGGCGCACCTTCTCCGGGTGCTCGGCGGCGTAGGCGGCGACGGCGAGGGCGCCCTGCGACCAGCCCACCAGGTCGACGGGGCCCTCGGCGCTGCTGTCCTCGATCGCGGCGTCGATCTGGGCGATGAGCAGGTCAAGGGTGAGCGGGCCGCCCTCGTCCTCGGTGGCGCCGCTGCCCGAGTAGTTGGGGACGACGACGGTGCGGCGGTCACTGAAGGTGTCGCGCAGCTGGTCGTACGTTCCCGCGTCGCCGCCGGTGCCGTGGACCAGGACGAGGCCGGGACCGGTGCCGGTCTCGAAGTACTCCACCTTGGAGCCGTGCGTCGAAGCGAAAGGCATCGCTTTCTCCTTGTTGTCGTGTCGCTGTCGTGCGGGGAGGGGGGAGCCGCGCCGGTGGGGCCGGCGCGGCGCCGCGGCCCGGGGAGGGACCGCGGAGATCAGGGGGATCAGCCCGCGGAGGGCTCGACGGACTGGGCGTGCCGCAGGATGCCGCGCGGGTCCCAGGCGGCCTTCACGCGTTGCAGGCGCGGGTAGTTGTCCTTGTAGTAGAGGGCGTGCCACGGCGTCGTCGAGGTGTTGTGCGCCGGGTCGCCGAGGTCGACGTCGGCGTAGTTGACGAAGCAGCCGTCGTTGACGCGGCCCGGCGCGGGCACACCGCCGGAAGCGCTGTAGACGTCCCGGTAGAACTCGCGCACCCACGCCAGGTGCCGCTCGTCGTCGGCGGCGTCCTGCCAGAACGCGAGGTACTGGAGCTTCATCACCGAGTCCCGCTGGGCCACCGCGGTCGCGTCCGGGGCGACGGCGTTGACGCGGCCGCCGTATCCCGCGATCAGCAGCAGCGCCGCCGGGTTGGTGTAGTCGGTGCGGGTCAGGTGGTGGTACGCCGCGGAGAGCTGGTCGTCGGGGAAGCTCGCCCGCATGTACGCGGACTTGTCCTCGAAGCGCAGCGTCGGGTCGCCGCCCGCGAACCCGGGCCACTTGGTGGCGTGCAGGAACGGCAGGCGCTGCGTGCTGACTTGAGGCATGACGGGCACGCCCGCGCCGACGGCGGCGACGAACGCGTCCAGGTCGGCCTCGGCGCCGGAGCGGGTGGCGTCGAGCTGCGTCACCATCGTGATCGCGCCCGCCGCCTTGTGGGCCGCCTTGAGCTGGCTGAACAGGTCGAGGTGGGTGGCGTCCGGGCCGCCGTGGGCGACGAACCAGTCGCCGTAGTTCTTCACCAGGCGCTTGAAGCCCGTCTGCGTCAGACCGTCCCAGGACCAGGTGACGGTCGACGTGAGCAGCTCCGCGGGCGGGCGGGGCAGGAGCTTCGCCGGGTCGGAGCCGGTGGCGCCCGGGGTGCGGAGCAGGTACTTGGTGACGATGCCGAAGTTGCCGCCGCCTCCTCCGGTGTGCGCCCACCACAGGTCGCGCAGGCGGGCGTCGGCGCTGTCGCGGGTGGCGACCACCTTGCGTACGGTCTTGTCCTTGTCCACCGTCACGACCTCGACGCCGTGCAGGTGGTCGACGGTGAGGCCGAACAGGCGGGACAGCGCGCCGTAGCCGCCGCCGACGATGTGGCCGCCGGCCGCCACCGACGGGCAGGAGCCGCCGGGCAGCGTGACGCCCCAGCGCTTGAACAGGGTGCTGTAGACGTCGGAGAGCCAGGCGCCGGGCTCCACCACGAAGACCCGCTGACCGGCGTCGTACGTCACCGAGGCCAGCTGCGACAGGTCGATGACGACCTTGATGTCGGAGCTGGTCGTGAAGTCCTCGTAGCAGTGGCCGCCGCTGCGCACCGCGACGCGCTTGCCCGCCGTGACGGCCTCTTTGACGGCGTCGACGACCTGGTCGGCGCCGGTCACCAAACGTACGTAGTCGGGCTTGCCGACCCAGCGCTGGTTGGTGCCGCGGATCAGCTCCGGGTAGCGGGCGTCGTCGGGCCGCACGGTGACGGCCGACGGGGCGGGGGCGGACTCGGCGCGGACGGACGTGGCCCGTACGGGCACGGCCTGTGCGAGGCCCGCGGCGGGAACCGTCGCGCCGAGGGCCACGCCGCCCGCCGCGGCGGAACGCCGCAGGACCCTGCGCCGGGTGAGCTCACTCATCAGTGCTACTCCAGAGAAGTCGGGTGCCACAGGTGGTTGCTGCGGCAGGTGGGGCCGCGGACGACGGGTGCCTGCCTCAGTCGGCCGCGGCGGGAACGCGCGGAGCGGGAGCGGGGTCCACAGGGGTGGAAACGGCGGTGGCACGCTCGGCCCGCCGGTCCTTCCTGAGCTCGTTCGCCGCGAGGCTCATCGCGAGCCAGGAGAGGACCGCCGACGCGGCGATGACCACGCGCAGCCCGAGGTCCCAGCCGAGGAGCTGCCCGCCGAACCACGCGCCGAAGGCGATGCCGATGTTGAAGGCGCCGATGTTGATGGCGATGGCGAGCGTCGGCGCGCCGTCCCCCGCACCCTTGAGGATGCGTGCCTGCAACCCCGGCATGACGGCGAAGTAGGCGGCGCCGAAGACGACGAGCAGGACGAGCAGGAGCCAGGGCACGTCGCCGCCGAGCGCCATCAGGGCGAGGTCGGCGCCGAGCACCGCGAGGACGCCGACGAGCGAGGGCATCAGCGCACGGTCGGCGAGCCTGCCGCCGATGAGGTTGCCGATGAGGGAGCCGCAGCCGACGAGCAGCAGCAGCCAGCTCACGGTCGAGTCGTCGAACCCGCCCATCGAGGTGAGGATGGGGTTCACGAAGGTGTACGCGGTGAAGACGCCCGCCATCGCCAACGCCGTGAGCAGGATGGCGATCTGGACCGTACGGTTGCGCAGCACCCGCAGCTCGGCACCGACGCCACCGGACCCACCGGCGACCGGCACGGGCGCGACGGGCGGCCGCCAGGCGACCAGCGCGAGGGCGAGCAGGCTGAGACCCGCGATGCTCCAGAACGCCGAGCGCCAGCCGAAGTGCTCCTCCAGGAGGACGCCGAGCGGCACCCCGAGCACGGTGGCGAGGTTGAGGCCGACGGCGACCCGCGACACGGCCGAGGCCTCCTTGCCCTTCTCCGCCAGCGAGCCCGCGACGACGATGCAGACCGCGAACAGCGTGCAGTGGGTGATCGCCGAGAGCACGCGTGCGGTCATCAGGACCGCGTACGTGGGGGCCAGCGCGGCGAGCACGTTGCTCGCCGTGAACAGCCCCATCAGGCCGAGCAGCAGCGGGGTGCGGGGCACCCGGCTGCTGGCGAGGGTGACGAGCGGGCCGAGGACCACGACGCCGAGTGCGTACGCCGTCACGAGCAGCCCCGCGTCGGACAGGGAGACGTCCAGGTCACCGGCGATGGCCGGCAGGACACCGGCGACGACCAGCTCCGCGCTGCCGACGCTGAAGACGCAGAGCATCAGGGGGAAGAGGGCAAACGGCATGGCTGTTCCAATGCACGGGTCGGGGGTAAAGGAGAGAGCCGGGGTCAGTCCCAAGGAGAGATCAGGAGCTTGCCGCGGGAGCCGCCCGCCGCGAGCCGCCGGTGCGCCTCGCCCACCTCGGCCAGCGGGAACGTCTCCGCGACCCGCAGGGTGAGCACGCCCTCGTCCACCAGGGCGGAGAGCTTCGCGAGGCGCTCGCCGTCCTGCTCCACGAACGACATCCGTACGTCGATGCCGCGTTCCGCGACGGGCGGGGCCGTCGGCACGATGGAGACGGCGCGCCCACCGTCCCGCACCCCGGCGACGGAGCCGGGCAGTCCCGCCGTCTCCAGGAGGCAGTCGGCGGCGCCGGGCGGCACGGGGCGCTCGTCGGAGTACGCCTCGTGGGCGCCGAGCGCGTGCAGCCGGTCGGCGTCGCCGGGGCGGCCGTACGCGAGCACCTTGAGGCCGCGGGAGACGGCGAGCTGGACGGCGAACCCGCCGACGGCGCCGGTCGCGCCGGTGACGAGCAGGGTGCCGCCGGCCGGCGGGGCGAGGGCGTCGAGTGCCTGGTGGGCGGTGAGCCCGGCCAGCGGCAGCGCGGCGGCGTGCGCGAGGTCGGCGTCGCGCGGGGCCTTCGCGGCCAGTTCCGCGTCGAGTGCGACGTACTGCGCGTGGGTGCCGACCCCGGTGGCCATCTGCGCCGACATGGCGACGACCCGGTCCCCCGCGGTGAAGCGGTCGACCCCGGTGCCGCACTCCTCGACGACTCCGGAGAGGTCCCAGCCGAGGATCATCGGGAAGCCGTGGCCGACGTTCTGGGCCGCCGACCCCGAACGGACCTCCAGGTCCACCGGGTTGACGGCGGAGGCCGCGACCCGGACCAGGATCTGACCCGGCCCCGGAGTGGGGCGGGGCAGCTCGGCCACGGTCAGCAGTTCGGGGCCCCCGTACCGGGGCAGGGTGCTGGCACGCACGTAGATCCTCCTGCGAGTTATGTGATTACGGCAGAACGTAGCAGTCGTTCGGTTCTGCGTTCCCGCCTCTACGGGCAATGCACTCCTACTTCGCCAAGTCCAGGAAATGGCCGATCGCGCTTGCGGTTGATTGCTTGAGAATGCATAGATTAAGCCGCTCTCCACAACCGAGAGGCTCACTCCGAACCAGTTGAGGTGATCCGTGTCCGGGAACAATTCGGCGCTTCTGGGCCGTCCCAGCGAGCACGTCCAGACCGTCGGGTACGGGGCGGCCGGCTCCGTCGGCGACGCCGCCGTCGCGGCTCAGCCCAGCGCGGGGCTGTACGCCTACAGCGAGCGCGTCGACTCGTGGGTCGTCCGTACCGCCAAGCCCGTCAGCTACGAAGTGCGCGTCGCCGACGGCCTGTTCGACTTCGAGCGCACGGACCTCCTGGCACCGGCCGCGGCCCCCGGCAAGCGCCTGCGCCGGTTCGTGGTGCTCGACTCCGACGTCGACCTGCTCCACGGCAACCGCATCCGCGCCTACTTCGACTACCACGACGTCGAGCACGTCATCTGCGTCGTACCGGCCGACGAGACCGTCAAGAGCTTCGAGACCGCGGCCCGTATCGTCGAGGAGCTCGACGCGTTCGGCGTGGACCGGCGCCGCGAGCCCCTCATCGTCATCGGCGGCGGCGTCCTCATGGACATCGTCGGCCTGGCGAGCAGCCTCTACCGCCGCGGCACCCCGTTCATCCGCGTCCCCACCACCCTGATCGGCCTGGTCGACGCGGGCGTGGGCGCCAAGACCGGCGTCAACTTCAACGGGCACAAGAACCGGCTCGGCACCTACTTCCCCGCCGACCTCACCCTCCTGGACCGCACCTTCCTCGCCACGCTCGACCGCCGCCACATCGGCAACGGGCTCGCCGAGATCCTCAAGATCGCCCTGATCAAGGACGCCCGCCTCTTCGACCTCCTGGAGAGCCACGGACCGCTCCTCCTGAACGAGAAGTTCCAGGGTGAGAGCGAGTCGGGCGAGGACGCCGCGCGCGAGGTCGTGCACCGCGCCATCCAGGGCATGCTGGAAGAGCTGCAGCCCAACCTGTGGGAGACCAAGCTGGAGCGCTCGGTCGACTACGGCCACACCTTCAGCCCCACCGTCGAGATGCGCGCCCTGCCCGCGCTGCTGCACGGCGAGGCGGTCTGCGTCGACATGGCGCTGACCACCGCACTCGCCCGCCGCCGCGGCCTGATCGACGACGCGGACGCGCGACGCGTCTACGACGTGATGCACGGGCTCGAACTGCCCGCCTGGGACGACCTCCTGGACCAGCCGGAACTCCTGACGGCCGCGCTCCTCGACACCGTCCGCCACCGCAACGGCCAGCAGCGCCTGCCGCTCCCCGTGGGCATCGGCGACGTCACCTTCGTCAACGACGTCACTGAGCGCGAACTCCTCGACGCGGTCGCCGAGTTGCGGGTCGCCGGGCGCGGGCGTGACCTCGTGGAGGGACACCATGTCTGAGACCGCGTACGCCCCGGCACCCGACGCGCAGACCTTCTCCGCGTACGGCGGTGGCGGTGGCGGTGGCGGTGGCGGTCGTGACGTGATCATCGGTGACGTCAGCGGACCCGCCCACATCCACGGCGTGCACGGCACCACCGGCGTGACCCGCTGGAAGGCCCTCGCGTCCGGCGCGGACCTGCACGGAGGCTGGGAGGCCGTCGAGTGGGCGTGCGTCCCGCCGGGCGGCGTGAGCGGTGAGCACCTGCACACCCGGACCGAGGAGGTCTACTTCATCCTCTCCGGGACCGGCGAGATCTACCTCGACGGCACCGCCCACCCGATCGCCCCGGGCTCGATGGTCCTCACCGGCCTCGGCACCGTCCACGGCCTGCGCAACACGGGCGACAGCGATCTGGCCTGGCTGGTCATCGAGATGCGGTCACCCCGCTTCAGCGAGGCGCTCGGCGCGACCGCCGCCCCCGTCGACACCCCCACGCCCACCCCCACCCCCGCTTCCGCTTCCGCTTCCGCCAAGGAGGAGCCCCCGGTGCCCACCGCACGCCTTCACGACCTACGAGCCGAACGCTCCGTCTCCCCCGCCGGCGTCTTCACGGGCCCCCTGCGCACGCTCGCCCTGGAGACGGTCGACGCCTCCGGCACCGTCGAGCTGACGGCCGACGGGCGCGAGCACATGGTGTTCGTGCTCTCCGGCACGGGCTGGGTCGAGAACGGCAGCGACACCGCGGAGCTCCACCCGGGCACGGCCGTGACGCTGCCGCTCGGCACCCGCGCCCGCATCGGCGCGGACCGCGAGGACGGCCTGGAGTTCTTCCACGCCGAGGTCGCCGTCGCGTCGCCGGGGTCCGACCGGTGATCGTCAGCGAACCCGCCAGGCCCTCCCTGCGCGGCGACGGCGGCACCTGGCGCTGCCTCGCCCGTCGGGGCATGTTGCACAGCGAGTGCGAGTCCTTCGAACAGATCCGCCTCTCTCCCGGCGCCACCTGGGCGCACGAGCCGGGCCACGGCACCGAGGCCGCGCTCTACGCCGTCGCCGGGTCGGCGTCGGTGGACTCCGATGCCAGTGCCGGGCGCGTGCTCGACGCCGGTGGCGCGCTGCTCGTCGAGGCGCGCGCCGCGGTGCGGGTGACCGCCGGAGCCGAGGGGCTCGACCTCCTCGCCGTACGCGTGCTGCCCGCCGATGTCGCCTCCGTGCTCCCCGTCCGGGTGCCGGAGCTGCCGACGCGCGAGCAGACCCCGATTTTCCGCCCGCCGACCGAAGACGGGCGCTGATTGAGGAGCAGACACGTTGGCTGAACACCACGAAAAAGTGCTGCCGCCCACGGACGACCTGCTGTGCGGCCGCTGGCCCAACGGCTCCATGAAGGCCGCCGCGGTCATGGACGTCAACAAGGTCGGCCAGGTGGAGGTGGAGATACCGGGCCCCGAGCTCGGCTATGTCCTGGTGGCCCCCACGACGGTCGGCATCTGCGGTACGGACCTCGAACTCCTGCACGGCACGGCCAGTTACGTGCGGGACGGCAGGGCCACCATGCCCCACGTGTTCGGCCACGAGTGGGTCGGACGTGTGGTGGCGATCGCCGGGAACTGCCAGTACTCACGGCAGCTGCAGATCGGCGACCGCGTCGTCGGGCAGACCATGCTCTCCTGCGGGGGCTGCCGGGCCTGCCAGCGCGGCCACCGCAACGAGTGCTCGCAGCTCAAGGAGGTCGGCCTCTACGGCCAGCAGGGCGCGGCAGCCGAGTTCATCAGGCTCCCCGCCCAGTCCCTGACGAAGGTCCCGCCGGGCGTCGACGACTTCGCCGCCGCGCTCGCGGAACCCGCGGTCACGGTGCTCGCGGCGCTGGACAAGGTCGGGGTCTTCCCCGGCGAACGCGTCCTCGTCTTCGGCACCGGCACGATGGGCCTGCTCGCCGTGCAGATGGCGCGCCGCGTCGCGGGCACGGTCGACGTGGTCGGCATCGACGACGCGGGCATCGGCGCCGCGCTGCGCATGGGGGCGGAGCACGCCTTCCTGCCCGGTGAGGCGCGCGACGGCGACTACGACGTCGTCATCGAGGCGTCCGGCGCGGTGCCGGCCCTCCTCGAGGCGCTGCGGGTCGCCGACGTCGGGGGCCGGATCGCGGCGGTGGGCGTGCCCAGCGACCCGCTGCCGGCCGTCGACGCCTCGGAGCTCGTGCTGCGCGGCGTCACCATGACCGGCGTACGGCACGGGCTCGACTACTACGAGCGCGCGCTGCGGCTCTTCTCCGACGGCGTCCTGTCGGCGAAGGGCATGATCGCCGACGTCTTCGAGCTGGCCGACGTCGACAAGGCGTTCGAGCTCCTGGAAAGGGGGCGTCGGGCCGCTCCCAAGGTGGCCCTGTCACTGACTCCCCGCCCCTGAAGGGGCCGTGGCCGGCGACCGCCCCTGACGCTTCCCTCCCCCGGCTGCGTCAGGGGCTTCCGGCCCCACCTCACCTCGCCCCACCCCGTTTCCACCCTGATCAGGAAGGACACCCCATGAACCGCCCCATCGCCGTTGTCACCGGCGCCAGTTCGGGCATCGGCGCGGCCGTGGCCGAGGCGCTCGCCGCCGCCGGTTTCGACCTCGTCGTCGGCTACGGACGGCAGGCGGACGCCGCCAAGGAGATCGCCGACGGGCTCGCCGTGCGGCACGGCGTACGGGCCGGGACCCTCGGGCTCGACCTGACCGACCCCGCCGCCGCGGGCGAGGCCCTGCGGGACTGCGTCGACGCGTTCGGCGGCATCGACGTACTGGTCAACAACGCGGGCCTGAACCGGCGCGCCTCGGTAGTCGAGGAGAACCTCCAGGACTGGCAGCGCATCCTCGACGTCAACCTGACCAGCCCGTTCCGGCTGAGCCAGGTCGCCGTCGAGCGCATGATCGCGCAGGGCCGCGGCGGCCGCATCATCAACATCACCAGCATCCACGAGCACATCCCGATCGGGGAGGGCAGCACGTACTGCGCCGCCAAGGGCGGCCTCGGCGCGCTCACCAAGGCCATGGCGCTCGACCTGGCCGGGCACGGCATCACCGTCAACGCCGTGGCACCCGGCGAGACCGCGACGCCGATGAACAACGTGCCCGCAGGACTGGACGCCGCCGACATCGCCCGCCCCGCCATCCCCGCGGGCCGCCCCGGCCGCCCGGACGAGGTCGCCGCCCTCGTCGCCTACCTGGCGTCGCCCGCCGCCGCCTACACCACCGGCACGTCGACCCTCGTCGACGGCGGCATGGCCCTCTCCGCGGCGGTCGCCAACGCCGCCCACGCCGGCACGGTCTGACCCCGGCCGCCCCCAACCCTGGAGCAGAACATGTCACCCACAGCCCCGCCGGAGACCCGGGCCACCACGACCGACCGGACCGCCGCCGCCCCCTCCATCCCCACCGCCCGCAACGTCGACCACTACGCCTACACCGTCGCGGACCTGGACGCGGCCGTGGACTTCTGCACCACGGTGCTGGGCGCCGACGTCCTCTACCGGCTCGGCCCGGTCGAGGAGCCGGACAGCGACTGGATGGAGCGCCAGCTCGGCGTCCACCCGCGGGCCAGCACGCACATCGCGATGCTGCGCCTGGGCCCGGACAGCAACCTGGAGCTGTTCCAGTACACCGCGCCCGAACAGCGCACCCAGGCTCCGGAGTTCACCGACGTCGGCGGCCACCACATCGGCATCCACGTGGGCGACCTGGACGTGGCCCTCGCCAAGGCCGCCCGGTCCCCGCACGTCCGCGTCCTGGGCGAGCCGCGCACCGACACGAGCGGCCCGACGGCGGGCAACCGCTGGATCCACCTGCTCACCGACTGGGGCATGCGACTCGAACTCCGCGAACTGGCACCCGAGTTGCCGTACGAGCGCGACACCGCGGCGCGCGTCTACCGCCCCGCCGGTGACTGGCCGCGCGGCCTGCCCGGCGCCCTCGGCATCGGCCACGTCGGCTACTCCGTGGCCGACCTGGACGAGGCCGTCGCCTTCTTCACCGGACCGATGGGCGGCGAACTCGCCTACCGCACCACCGAGTCGGTGGACGCGCCGACGGCCCGCCGCCAGTACGCGGTCCAGGACCCCTTCCGCAAGGACACCGCGGCGATCCGCCTCGGCCCGGTCACCACCGTCGAGCTCAGCAGCTACGAGATCGAGGGCCGCCGCACGGAACGCCCGCGCAACAGCGACGTGGGCGGCCACCACCTGGCGTTCTTCGTCGACGACGTCGAGCGGGCCGCCGCGTGGCTCGCGGCGACGGACGGCGCCGAGGTGCTCGGCGAGCCGCAGCTCATCGAGGACGGCGGCCCGATCCACGGCGACCGCTGGGTCTACTTCCGCGGCGTCGGCGGATTCCAGCTCGAGGTGCTCAACATGCCGCCCGGCATGCCGTACGAGCAGCACACCGCGGCGCGCAGGTTCGGCCCGAGCCCGCGGTGGACCAACCGCTGACAGCGCGGCGACAAGCAACAGAAAGAGGTGGGGGAATGCGCTGGACCGACATCTACGTGGAGAGCGCGGCCGCCGAGTTCGGAGAGCCGCAGACCGGTCAGGAGGCGGTGGACCTCGGTCTGCTGCCCGCCGAGGAGATCGAGCGGAGCGCACAGCGCTCCGTGTCGGTGAGCGACGGGCGCAGCGCGCCGGAACTCGCGGCGGCCGCGGGCCGTACGGCGCTCGCGCGCAGCGGCAGGGACCCGCGGGACGTGGGGCTGCTCATCCACGCGGACTGCTGGTACCAGGGGCTCGACTTCTGGAACACGGCCGCGTACGTCCAGGACCAGGTGCTCGGCCACGGCGACTGTGTGGCGTACGAGCTGCGGCAGATGTCCAACGGCGGGATGAGCGCCCTGGAGAACGCGGCGGCGCGGCTCGCGGCGATCCCCGACACGGGGGCCGCGCTGGTCACCACGGGCGACCGGTTCGCGGACCCGGCGTTCCCCCGCTGGAGCACCGACCGGGGCCTGGCGTTCGGCGACGCGGGGACGGCCGTCGTCCTGTCCCGCACGCCGGGGGCGCTGCGCCTGGTCGCCACGTCGTCGTACTCGCAGCCGATGCTGGAGGGCCTGCACCGCGGGGACGAGCCGTTCCTGCCGAGCGGGAGCGGGACGGGCCCGCTCGACCTGGTGGCGCGCAAGAAGGGGTTCCTGCGCGGGCGTTCCCAGGACGAGATCACGACGCGCAACGAGACGGGCATGATGTCCGCCGTCAAGACGTGCCTCGCGGAGGCCGACGCGGACATCCACGAGATGACCGCCGTGGTCGTCCCGTTCTTCGGCGCCCGGCTCTCCCGACTCCAGTGCCTGGCCCCGCTCGGCATCCAGCCCGAGGTGACGCTTCAGGAATTCGGCCTGACGGTCGGCCACTTGGGCGCGGGCGACCAGGCGGCGGGCCTGGCGAAGCTCCTGGCGGACGACGCGCTGAGCAGCGGCGACCGGGTGCTGCTCGTGGGGGTGGGCGCGGGCTTCAGCTGGACGTGCGCGGTCCTGGAGCGGAGCTGACTCCGGTGACGTATGTGACGGCATTCGACGCATTCGATGCATTCGACGCGAGGGATACGAGGAGAGGGTGGGGGCGATGAATCACGCCTGGAAGCGATTGCGGGCCGAGGGCGTCGACGTATGGATCGACGTAACGGCAACCGCTGAGAACGCGGCGCGCGAGATCCGCCGCGCGCTCGCGGAGGGCGAGGTGGCGGGCGCCCGCATGGGCACCGCGCACGACGACCCCGCGGGCGGCCACGTCACGGCCGACGGGATCAGGCGGGCCTGCGATCAGCTCCTCCCCCACCACCGGGCGAGCGGCGGCACCAAGGGCCTGGTCTCCGTCCCCCTCCCCACGGCCCCGCCGGACGCTACCGACGCCGAGACCGACTCCGACACCGATTCCGGTGTCTGGGCGGCGCGGGCCCGCGCCCTGCGCGACGAGATCGACCGCCCCAACCTCGTCGTACGCCTCCCCGAGGAGGCGGCCGACACGGCGACCCTGCGATCACTGCTGGCGCTGGACGTAGCGGTGGAGGTGTCCGGGGTGTGCTCCCCGCGCCGGTACGGGCAGGTGGCCACGGCCCTCCTGTCGGCACTGTCCGCGCGGACCGCGCTGGAGGGGTCGGCCCGCGCGGCCTCCTTCCTCTCCTTCGACGTGACGGGCGTCGAACGCCACGTCGACGCCCGCCTCGACCTCATCGGCTCCGACGAGGCCAAGGCGCTCCGCGGCCGCGCGGGAGTGGCGTGCGCCCGCCTCGCGCACCGTACGCACGAGATGACGTTCTCCTCGGCACGCTGGGGAGCGCTCGCGGCCGCGGGCACCCCGGAACCGAAGCTCCTGTGGGTGACGGGCGGCGCCTCCCCGTACCGCGCGGCGCACTACGTGCAGGAGCTGGTGACGAGGGGCACGGCCACGGCGATGCGCCCGGCCGCGGCGCACGCGCTGGCGGAGGCGGGCACGGTGAGCGGCGACCGGGTGTGGCGCCACTACGCCGACGCGGAACGGACGTTGGCGTACCTGAACTGGTTCGGCATCTCGATGGAGACGGTGGCGGCGGGTACACACGGCTCACCACGGACGCTCGCGGCAGCGACGGCGCCCCGTGCGGACAAGCCCCATCCGCCCGTCCGCCCGCACCGTGCGGCCCACCAGGCCCACAGACGGCTGACCCCGGCCTGATCCGCCGACCTCACCCACCGTCGTCGGCCGCGCAGGACTCGCCGCTCTTGGGCGTCTCCCCGTACAGCAGGAACCCGTTCACCTTGTCCTGGACACACGTGGACCCCAGATAACCGGTGTGCCCGTCCCCCTTGTTGTCCAGGACGACGGCCTGCGAACCGAGGCGGCGCGCGGTCTCCTCCGTCCACCGGTAGGGCGTGGCCGGGTCACCGCGCGTGCCGACGAGCAGCAGCTTGGGCGTCTTCACGTCACGTACGTCCTCCCGGATGTAACTCGTCCCGGCCGGCCGCCCGAAGCAGAGCAGGACGGGCATCAGCATCGACTTGCCGAAGACGGGCGACGCGTCGTCGAACTGCTTCTGCAGCCTGCCGACTTCCTTCTCTATGTGGGCGGCGTCGGGCCGGTCGGGGTCGTCGGCGCAGTTCACGGCCATGAGAGCGGCAGCCATGTTGTCGGGGGGCATGTTGTCGGAGGGCATGTCCTCGCCTGCCGACGGCACAGCGGGCGGCCTCCCCGGAATGCCCGTATGCGACAGTCCCCCGCTCATCCGTATCAGCGCCCGAGGATCACCGTCCGCGAGCAGCGCCCCCAGCGCCTGCGAGAGCGCGGGCCACGCCTGCCTGCTGTACAGGGCCTGACCGAGTACGCCGACGACGTCCTGGCCGGTGAACTCGGCGCCGTCCATGGAGCGCAGCGGCATCTGGTCCATGTCCTTGATGAGCCTGACCATGCCCTTGCGCGCGCTGCGCGAGTCCGTGCCGAAGACGCAGCCCGCGTTGCCGGTGCACCAGGTGAGGAAGTTGTCGAGAGCGGTCTGGCGGCCCTCGGCGGTCACGAGGGACTGCTCGGCGACGGGTTCGGTGAGCGTGTCGACGCCGTCGAGGACCATCCGTCCGACGCTCTTCGGGAACTGCGCGGCGTACACGGCGCCCAGCCGCGTGCCGTACGAGAACCCCAGGTAGTTGAGCTTCTTGTCGCCGAGGGCCTGGCGCATGACGTCCAGGTCGCGGGAGACGTTGACGGTCCCCATGTGCGGCAGGACGGGCCCCGACTTCTTCGCGCACTCGGCGGCCACCTTGCGCATCTCCGCGAGCACGGCGGCCGCGTCACCCGTTCCGCCGGACGAGGGACCGGTGCTCTCCTCCGCGTCGCCGCAGCTGACCGGCTCGCTCCGGCCGACGCCGCGCGGGTCGAAGGAGACGACGTCGTAGTCCTTGCTGAGGAAACCGAAGTCCTTCTGGGCCCCGGCGAGTGCGGATACGCCGGGTCCGCCCGGCCCGCCGAAGTTCAGCAGCAGGGAGCCGCGCGGCTTGCCGCTCGCGCTGGACTTCATCCGGATCATCGCGACGTCGACGTCACCCGCGTCGGGGTCCGCGTAGTCGAGCGGCACGCTCACGTGCCCGCACCGGATGTCCTCGGCGCCGCCCGTGGCCTCCGCCATGGCCTCGGTGTCGCCCTTGCAGGCGCCCCATTCGATCTTCTGCGTGTAGTAGCGCGCCAGATCGGGCCGCCCGCTGTCGTCACCGGCGGCGGCCATGCCCGCTCCCACGACGACCAGCACGGTGACGCCGGCGACTGCACAAGCTCCGCGCACGGCAACCTCCCAGGGTGTGCCCCTCGGCTCACCCTAAGCGCGCCCCACGCGCCTCGCCCGTCCGGCGCAGACCCGCACTCACCCTCCGTGACAACCCTCACCCACCGTCACTCCCGCCGTTCCAGAATCGCGGTCACCCCTTGCCCGCCCGCCGCGCAGAGGGAGATGAGCCCGCGCCCGGGCCGCCCCCGCTCGGCGAGGAGCTTGGCCAGCGTGGCGACGATCCGCGCCCCGGTGGCCGCGAAGGGATGCCCGGTGGCGAGGGAGGACCCGGCGACGTTCAACCGCTCCCGGTCCACCGTGCCGAGCCCCCGCTCCTCCCAGGCGGCGAGCGTGGCGAGCACCTGCGAGGCGAAGGCCTCGTGCACTTCCACGAAGTCGAAGTCCCCCAGTCCGAGCCCGGCGCGCTCCAGCATCCGGGGCACGGCGTACGTGGGTGCCATCAGGAGCCCGTCCTCGCCCCCGGCGACATCACCGTGCACGAAGTCCACGGCGGCCGTCTCGCAGGCGACGAGGTGCGCCAGCGGTTCGAGGCCTCGCGCCGCGGCCCACTCGTCGCTCCCCAGCAGTACGACGGCCGCGCCGTCCGTCAGCGGAGTGGAGTTCCCCGCGGTCATGGTCGCCCCGCCGCCCGCCACCCCGAACACGGGCTTCAGTCCGCCCAGTTGCCCCACGGTCGACCCCGGCCGCAGATTCTGGTCCCGCGTGAGCCCTTCGTACGGCACGACGAGATCGTCCAGGAACCCCCGCTCGTACGCGGCCGCGAGCCGCTGATGACTGGCCGCGGCGAGCTCGTCCTGCGCCGCCCGCGTGATCCCCCACTTCCGCGCGGTCACGGCGGCGTGCTCGCCCATGGAGAGCCCGGTCCGCGGCTCGGCGTTGCGCGGGATGTCGGGCACGAGGTGCCGCGGCCGTACGCCGCCCAGCGCCCGCAGCCGCCCGCCCACGGACCTGGCGCGCCGGGCCGCGAGCAGCACCCGCCGCAGCTCGTCGTTGACCCCGAGCGGAGCGTCGCTCGCCGTGTCGGATCCGCCGGCGATGCCGGACTCGACCTGCCCGAGCATGACCTTGTTGGCCACGGCGACGACGGCCTGCATCCCGGTTCCGCAGGCCTGTTGCAGGTCGTAGGCGGGCGTACGGGAGTCGAGGGCGGACCCGAGGACGACCTCCCTGGCGAGGTTGAAGTCCCGGCTGTGCTTGAGCACGGCGCCCGCGACGAGCTCGCCGACCACGCCCTCCCCCCGGAGGCCGTGCCGCTCGACAAGCCCGTCGACGACGGCGGTCAGCATGTCCTGGTTGGACGAGGTGGCGTACGGCCCGTCGGAACGGGCGAAAGGTATGCGGGTGCCGCCGAGGACGGCGACGCGGCGCACAGAGGGAAGACTCATGTCTCGACCAGCTCCTGACCCTTGAGTAACCTTACTCCGAAGTAAATTTACGACCGAGCTGGGAGTTGGACAATGGCCGACCGCTACCTGACCTTCACCGCCACCGGACCCGGCCGCTTCCTCACCCGCCGCCTGGGCCTGCCCCAGCCGACGCGACTGCACCGCTGGTCCCGCGAACACCCGTCCCTGACCGGTGAGTTGCTGCTCCTCACCGCCTCCCCGGCCTCCCCCTACGCCACGGACCTCCCGACCCTCCTGGCCTCGACGTCCCTGACCGTCACCACAACGCCGGGCCGTCCCACGGCCGTTGTCGTCGACGCCACGGACATCACGGACACGCGCTCGCTCACCGAGGTGTACGCGGTGCTGCACCCGGTGGTCCGGGACGTCGCCGACAACGGCCGCGTCCTGATCCTCGGCTCCCCGCCCGACCCGGCGGACCACCATCAGGCGGCGGCACAGCAGGCCCTGGAAGGTTTCCTGCGTTCCCTCGCGAAGGAGCTCGGCCGCGGCCGCACCGCCAACCTCGTCCGCGTCACCGGCCCGATAGCCACCGCCGAATCGACGCTCCGCTTCCTGCTCTCCCCCAAGTCGGCGTACGTCACCGGCCAGGTCATCGAGACCGGCCCCGCCGAGACGGTGGCCGCCCCGGCCGACCGAAACCGTCCGCTGGCCGGCCGCACCGCCCTCGTCACGGGCGCGGGGCGCGGCATCGGCGCGGCGGTCGCGGAGGTCCTCACCCGCGACGGCGCCCGGGTCGCGCTCCTCGACGTACCGTCCGCCCAGGCCGACCTGGCCCGCCTGGCCGACCGCCTCGACGGCGGCACGGCGCTCCCCCTCGACATCACGGCGCCCGACGCGGGCGAACGGATCGCCGCGGCGCTGCCCGACGGCCTCGACGTCCTCGTCCACAACGCGGGCATCACGCGGGACCGCAAGCTGGCGAACATGGCGCGGGACCGCTGGACCTCGGTCCTCGACGTCAACCTCACCTCCGTCCTCGCCGTCACCGACACGCTCCTCAAGACCGGCACGCTCCGCCGCGGGGGGTGCGTCGTCGCCACGGCGTCGATCGCCGGGATCGCGGGCAACGCGGGCCAGACGAACTACGCGGCGAGCAAGGCGGGTGTCATCGGGCTCGTACGGTCGTTGGGGCCTCGGGCGCTCGCGGAGCACGGGGTGACGGTGAACGCGGTGGCGCCCGGCTTCATCGAGACGAGGATGACGGCGGCGGTCCCTCTCCTCATCCGCGAAGCGGGGCGCCGCATGAACTCCCTCGCGCAGGGTGGCCTTCCCGTCGACGTCGCCGAGACGGTGTCCTGGCTGGCGCAGGGAGGCGTCAACGCCCAGACGGTCCGAGTCTGCGCGCAAAGCCTCCTGGGCGCGTGACCGGTGCCCCCTGCGACGCCCCGCTCCGCACTAGCGCCAACCCCACCGCTCCGCGGCGGATCACTCCCACCCGCCCGCCCGTTCACCCCGCGACGCCCCGTCCCGTAGGAGCGCCAAGACCGCCGCTTCGCGGCGGATGTTCCCCACCCGCCCGCCCGTTTGCCCCGCGACGTCCAGCGGGAGTAGGGGCAAGGGCTGCGGTCCCACCGGGCCGCAGCCGCGAGCGCGCCGGAGGGGACGTGGGGGTATGTGCGCACGGAGCACCGAGCACACCCCCACGGCCGGGAATGTCGGGCGCGGCGCAGGGATAGCGAGTACGTACATACCCCCGCGGCCCCGCCCCCACAGACGAACCGAAGGCGCACCCACCCCCACCGACCCGCACCCGCCCGCGAGACGCGAGGGGACGTAGGGGTATGTGCGCGCGGCGCAGGGATAGCGAGTACGTACATACCCCTACGGCCCCGCCCCACAGACGAACCGAAGGCGCACCCACCCGACCCGCACCCGCACCCGCACCCGCACCCAGAAACGGACCGACGGCGCCCCCCGCCCAAGGCGACCCGCACCCACCCGCGGCCCCGCCCCCACAGACGGCCCACGGCGCACCCGCCCCCACCGACCCGCCACCGGAAGGACGCAATGCCCGCCCTAGCCCTCCTCCGAGCCGCCCTCAGGCGCACCCGTCCCGACCCCGACCCATCAACCCCGCCACCCCCGACCCGGCTCACCACCACCCGCACCCCGGACCCCGCCCACCTCGCCGCCTACCAGCGCGTCTGCGGGTTCGGCGCGGCCTTCGACGACGTCCTCCCCCTGACGTACCCCCACGTCCTCGCCTTCCCCCTGACCATGCGGCTCATGACCGCGCGAGACTTCCCGCTCCCCCTGCTCGGCCTCGTGCACACTTCCATCGAGGTCGACCAGTACAGGCCCATCCGCCCCACCGAAGAGCTGCGCCTCACGGTCCGCACCACCGCCCTCGCCCGCCACCGCCGCGGCACCGAAGCCACCCTCCTCACGGAAGCCACGTCCCCCGACGGCGCACTCCTCTGGCAGTCCCGCAGCACCTACCTGGCCCGCCACAAGACGGCACAGAACGCCAGCACCTCAGCGCCGGGCACCGCCCCCGCCCCAGCCCCCGCCCCCGCCCCCGGCGAGAAGACGTGGGAGCTGCACGCCGGCCTCGGCCGCCGCTACGCCGCCGTCAGCGGCGACCGCAACCCCATCCACCTGCACGCCCTCACCGCCCGCCCCTTCGGCTTCCCCCGAGCGATCGCCCACGGCATGTGGACCGCCGCGCGCTGCCTGGCGGAGCAGGGGCAGGGGCAGGGGCAGGGGCAGCAAGGAATACACACCCGCATCGAGTTCAGGGCTCCCGTCCCGCTCCCCACCGCCGTCGCCTACTCCGCCCCCACCCCGCACACCTTCGAACTCCGCAGCCCTGAGGGCAAGCTGCACCTCACAGGGGTGACGGGACCCACCGACGCCCCTCCATGAGGCCCCCGAGGCCCGCCCACGCGAAGTTCATGAGCGTCGCCGCCGCCTCCTTCGCGGAGACGGATCCCTCCACGTTGGCCCACCCGGCCAGCGACTCCGCCGCGCCCACCAGCGCCTGCGCGAGACCGGCGACCTCCCGCTCGGGCAGCGAGGGGTCACCGTGGGCGGACCGGGCCGCCTCCGCGATCAGCGTCGTGACGAAGGAGACGATCTCCTCCCGCATCGCGGCGACCTCCGCCGCGAACGGCTCCCCCTGCGTCCGCGCCTGGCTGTGCAGCACGGCCCACCCGTCGGGCCGCTCCGCGGTATGCGTGAAGAACGCCCGCAGCCCGTCCCACAGTTGACGATCAGCAGGCACGGCGGGCACGCCGGGCACAGCGGGCGCGCCGAGCCCAGCCGGTACGCCAGACACAGCCGGTACGCCGAGCCCAGCCGGTGCGCCAGGCACAGCGCGGTCGTTCTCAACACCCCGCCCCGCCGCCCCCTCCCGCACCGCCGCGACCAACGCCGCCGCCTCCCGCCGGATGCACGCGCTGAAGAGCTCTTCCTTGGAGTTCAGGTACAGGTACACGAGCGGCTTGGAGACGCCTGCGAGTTCCGCGATCTCGTCCATGGACGCGGCCCGGTACCCCCGCTGCCCGAACGTCCGCACCGCCGCGTCCAGCATCTGCTGCTCGCGCACGGCCCGCGGCATCCTCGTCTGCTTCGGCTGCTTAGCCCCTCCAGGCCGCTTCCGCTGCCGCTTCTCGCCCACCCCGGCCCCCGCCTTCCCACGCTGTCCGTTCACACGTCAGCGTACGGTCAACGGGGACCGGGTCACGATTACCGGATCCCAGCCTGATCCGAGCCTGATTAAGCCACTGGTGAGGGTCATACTGAACCCGCCTTTGAAGCCGTCAAGGTCGTGCACAGAAACGAAAGAACCCCACTCCGGAATTGTTCCGGGGTGGGGTTCCCATGACCGACAAGGGTCAAAGGGGCGCAAGGAAACCCAGCGCCGCCGACCGCCTCACGCGGTCGCAGGCACCTTCCGCGACGACCGCGCGTCCTCCGGCGAGTCGGCCGAACCGGCCGAGCCCGCCGCGTCCGCTGAGTCCGCCGAGTCCGCCTCGTCGAGGTCCTCCAGCGACGACGCCGACGCACTCTCGTACGCCTCGCGGTCGAGGATCTTCTCGCGGGCCGCGACGATGACCGGGACCAGCGCCTGGCCGGCGACGTTCGTCGCGGTGCGCATCATGTCGAGGACCGGGTCGATGGCGAGGAGCAGGCCCACGCCCTCCATCGGGAGGCCCAGCGTCGACAGGGTCAGCGTCAGCATGACCGTGGCGCCGGTCAGACCCGCCGTCGCGGCCGATCCGACGACCGACACGAACGCGATGAGCAGGTACTCCTTGATGCCCAGGTTCACGTCGAAGATCTGCGCGACGAAGATCGCGGCGATCGACGGGTAGATCGCGGCGCAGCCGTCCATCTTGGTCGTGGCGCCGAAGGGCACGGCGAAGGAGGTGTACTCCTTCGGGACGCCGAGGCGCTCGGTGACCTTCTGGGTGATCGGCATGGTGCCGACCGAGGAGCGGGAGACGAACGCCAGCTGGATCGCGGGCCAGGCGCCCTTGAAGAACTGGAGCGGGTTGACCTTGGCGACGAACGCGAGGAGCAGCGGGTAGACGCCGAAGAGGACCAGCGCGCAGCCGATGTAGATGTCGGCGGTGAACGTCGCGTACTTGCTGATGAGGTTCCAGCCGTAGTCCGCGATGGCGAAGCCGATGAGGCCGATGGTGCCGATCGGGGAGAGCTTGATGACCCACCACAGGGCCTTCTGGAGGAGGGCGAGCACCGACTCGCTCAGCTCCAGGATCGGCTGCGCCTTGTCGCCGATCTTCAGCACGGCGATACCGGCGACGGCGGCCATGAAGACGATCTGCAGAACGTTCAGCTGAGTGAAGGGCGTGATGACGTCCTTCGGGATGATCCCGGTCAGGAAGTCGATCCACGAGCCCGCGTGGTCGGGCGCCTTGCCGTCCTTCGGCGTGAGGCCGGTGCCGGAGCCGGGGTTGGTGAGCAGGCCGATGGCGAGGCCGATGGCGACCGCGATCAGCGACGTGATCATGAACCAGAGCAGCGTGCGGGTGGCCAGCCGTGCGGCGTTGTTGACCTTCCGCAGGTTGGTGATCGACACCAGGATCGCGAAGAAGACGAGCGGGGCGACCGCGAGCTTCAGCAGGCCGATGAAGGTGTCACCGACCTTGGAGAGGGTCGTGACCAGCCAGGAGATGTCCTGGCTGCGGGCGAGCCAGCCGAGCAGGACGCCCAGCACGAGGCCGCCGAGGATCTGCGCCCAGAAGGGGATCTTGAGGAACTTGGGTATCCGGAAGCCGGACTGGGGCTTCTCGGTCTGGCCGGCCTTGTCGGCGGGCGTCGCGGAATTCGCGGACACGGACACACTCCGGTGAGGAAAGTCAGGGGGAGGGGGACGTACGGGAGCGGCGACCGCGAAGGGTCAGCGAGTGCCGCTGCTGCGGGGTCACTTTCAGATGTGACAGGCCGCGGACATGCAGCGGCAGAGGTCGACATGCAGGCGCGCCACGAGCGGGACGCTCATGGCGTTGCGGTGCGCTGCTGCTGTCTTCATGTCGAACACGTTAACACTCGTGCTTTGAGAACATCAAAGGTCTTGTTTGAGGTAAGGGGTGCGACGGGACGCGGACGGGGTGCGGTCGGCTCCCTGCAACGCACGGAACCCCGGCCCCGGAGCGATGCTCCGGAACCGGGGTCCCCGAAAGTGTGTGACGAAGCTTACGAACGCCGCAGCTTACGAACTCTGCGCCTGCGCGCGCGCCACGTCGTCCGCCTCGTCCTCCTGCGTGCGGTTGGCCTCCAGGTTCGCCTTGGCGCGGTCCACGCGCGCCACGACGGTCTCCGAGGCGCGGTCCCGCTCCTTGCGGAGGACCACGAAGCTGATCGGCGCGGAGATGACCAGCGCGAGCAGCAGCACCCAGAGCAGGTTCGACTCACCGAGGCCGCGCGGCAGGATCTCGGAGTAGACGAGGCCCCAGACGACCAAGAAGCAACCCACGAAGATCCCGAGGCGCATCAGCGTGTAGCGGAGCATGTCAATCCACTCTTCCGTTCCGAAATGGGCCCGAGTAGGACGAGCCTCTCCAGTGAAGCACGGAGAACTCAGCCCCCGACAAGGGGGGGCGGGCCAAAACCCGGGCCCGCCCGGCCCTACCGAAGCTGCCGCAGAAGCATGATGTCGTCGCGGTCGTCGCCCGGCGCGACGCGTATGGCGCCGGGCACCCGCCCGACCTCCTTGTAGCCGCAGGACGCATAGAAGTGCTCGAGGCCCGTTCCGCCGCGACAGGTGAGCCGGATCGCGTCCGTGCCCTCCAGCGTGCGGGCCGCGTCCTCGACGGCGGCCATCAGGTCGCGGCCGTACCCCTTGCCCTGGTGCCGGGGGTGGACCATGACCGTGTAGAGCCATATCCAGTGCCGCATGAGGCGGTGCGTGTTGTGGGTGAGGAACGCGGTCGCGGCGACGGCGCCCTCCTCGTCGTACCCCACGAGGAGCCGTGTGCGGCCCTCGGCCATCGCGGCGAGGTGCCGGACGAACTCGGGCCGTATCTCCTCGGGCGTCGTGGGCGGCACGAAGCCGACGGCCCCGCCGGCGTTGGTGACGTCGGCCCACAGGGCCAGGACGCCGTCGCGCAGCGCGGGGTCGACCGGCGGATCCAGCCGGAAAGTGAGCGACATGGACAGAACCCTCCGACCTCTGAACCCTCCGCCCCTCAGACCCGCATGGCCTGCGGCGTCTCCCGGAGCAGCGGGTCGGGACCCTCGTACTCCCGGATCGCCTCGTACCGCGTGTTCCGCTCGACCGGGCGGAAGCCCGCTTCGCGGATCAGGTCGAGGAGGTCCTCGCGGGTCAGCTTGTTCGGCGTGCCGAAGTTGTCCGCGTCGTGCGTGATCTTGTACTCGACGACGGAGCCGTCCATGTCGTCCGCGCCGTGCTGCAGCGCGAGCTGCGTCGTCTGCAGGCCGTGCATGACCCAGAAGACCTTGACGTGCGGAACGTTGTCGAACAGCAGACGCGACACCGCGAAGGTCTTCAACGCCTCCGCGCCCGACGCCATGGTCGTCCGCGCCTGGAGGCGGTTCCTGACCTTGCCGTCCCGCATGTCGACGAAGTCGTGCTGGTACCGCAGCGGGATGAAGACCTGGAAGCCGCCGGTCTCGTCCTGGAGCTCACGCAGGCGCAGGACGTGGTCGACGCGGTGGCGCCGCTCCTCGATGTGGCCGTACAGCATCGTGCTCGGGGTCTTGAGACCCTTCTCGTGCGCGAGGCGGTGGATGCGCGACCAGTCCTCCCAGTGGGTGCGGTGGTCGACGATGTGCTGCCGGACCTCCCAGTCGAAGATCTCCGCGCCGCCGCCGGTCAGCGACTCCAGGCCCGCCTCGATCAGCTCGTCGAGGATCTCGGAGGCGGGCATCCCCGAGATCGTCTCGAAGTGGTGGATCTCGGTGGCGGTGAAGGCCTTCAGGGAGACGTTCGGGAGGGCCTTCTTCAGCTCGCTCAGCGACCGCGGGTAGTAGCGCCACGGCAGGTTCGGGTGCAGGCCGTTGACGATGTGCAGCTCGGTGAGGTTCTCGCCCTCCATCGCCTTGGCGAGACGGACGGCCTCCTCGATGCGCATCGTGTACGCGTCCTTCTCGCCCGGCTTGCGCTGGAACGAGCAGTACGCGCAGGACGCGGTGCACACGTTCGTCATGTTGAGGTGACGGTTGACGTTGAAGTGCACGACGTCGCCGTTCTTGCGGGTGCGCACCTCGTGGGCGAGCCCGCCGAGCCAGGCCAGGTCGTCCGACTCGTAGAGCGCGATGCCGTCCTCGCGGGACAGCCGCTCCCCGTCCCGGACCTTCTGCTCAAGATCCCGCTTGAGACCTGCGTCCATGCCCTCGCCCTTACCTCTCCCTACGACCTGCCACCAACTCACGCCAACGGTACGCCCCGGGGCTCACTCCTCTTCGGGCAGCTCTCCGACCCGGTTCTCCCACTTGGTGGAGAGCACGATGGTCGTCCGGGTGCGGGAGACGCCCCGCGTGCCGCTGAGCCTGCGGATCGTCTTCTCCAGGCCGTCCACGTCGCTGGCCCTGACCTTGAGCATGTACGAGTCGTCGCCCGCGATGAACCAGCAGTCCTCGATCTCGTGCAGGTCCTTCAGGCGCCGCGCCACGTCCTCGTGGTCGGCGGCGTCGGAGAGCGAGATGCCGATGAGGGCGATGACACCGAGACCGAGCGAGGCGGAGTCGACGGTCGCGCGGTAACCCGTGATGACACCGGCCGCCTCCAGGCGGTTGATCCGGTCCGTGACGCTGGGCCCGGAGAGGCCGACGAGCCGGCCGAGTTCGGCGTACGACGCCCGTCCGTTCTCCCGCAAAGCCTGGATGAGCTGCCTGTCCACGGCGTCCATAGGTGCGATGCCTTTCATTATTCAGCGATACCGCGAGTCTATGTGTAGAATCTAAGGCGTAACAGGGTCTAGACCCTGCGAATCTTTCTCAATCTCAGCCGATCAACGACGATCCTTCAGGAGTGAGTCACCCGTGTACTCGATCGAGATGGCCTACGCCCGCATGCGCGAGCTCCAGGACCTGGCCAACCGCTCGCGTGCCCACAAGACCGCCGCGCCCGAGGCCCGCCGCACGAAGCGCGCCGCCAAGAAGCGCTAACCCCCCTGGGAGCCGGAGCCCAGCTCTCCCTCCCACCGGCGGTACAGGCTGTGCGGCACCCGTGCCGCGTCCAGCACCCGCCCGGCGACGAAGTCCACCAGATCCTGGATGTGCGTCGCCCCCGCGTAGAACGCCGGAGAGGCGGGCAGCACGATCGCGCCCGCCTCGTCCAGGCCCACCAAGTGCTTCAGCGTCTGTCCGTTCAACGGCGTCTCGCGTACGCAGACCACGAGCCGTCGGCCTTCCTTCAGCGTCACGCTCGCCGACCGCTGCAACAGGTCCTTCGACAGACCCAGCGCCACCCCGGCCACGCACGCCGTGGACGCCGGGACGATCAGCATCCCCTTCGTCGCGTACGACCCCGAGGACGGCCCCGCCGCCAGGTCACCGGCCGACCAGTACCGCACGTCGGACACGTCCGGGTCGAACACCCCCGGCTTGCCGTCCGCACCGCGCCCCAGCCACTGCCGCAGATCGTCGCGCCAGTGCGCGTCCCGGAAGGCGATCCCCGTCTCGTCGAGCAGCGTCAGCCGTGACGCCCGGGACACGACGAGGTCCACGCTCTCCCCCGCCGCGAGCAGCGCACGCAGCACAGCGGCGGCGTACGGCGTGCCCGAGGCACCCGACACCCCCACGATCCAAGGCCTACGCTGTGTATCTCCTGCGTTCACGCTATGAAGCCTATCGCCGGGCTCATCAGACGGTGAGGCCGCGTACGAGCAGATCCAGCAGCGCGCACGCGAACAGGGCGATCCCGATGAATCCGTTCACCTGGAAGAAGGCACGGTTCAGCCGGGACAGGTCGTGCGGCCGCACGATCGAGTGCTCGTAGACGAACGCTCCGGCGACGACCGCGAGGCCGAGCCAGAAGAAGACGCCCGCGTCGGTGGACGCCGCGTACCAGACGAAGAGCGCCGTCGTCACCAGGTGACAGGCGCGCGCACCCCAGATGGCGGCCGGGATGCCGAACCGTGCGGGCACCGACTTCACGCCGACCTCGCGGTCCGTCTCCACGTCCTGACAGGCGTAGATCAGGTCGAAGCCGCCGATCCAGATGCCGACCGCGAGCCCGAGGATCACCGCCTGTCCCGACCACTCACCGGTGATCGCGATCCACGCGCCGACCGGGCCCATCGCCTGCGCGATGCCGAGGATCGCCTGCGGGAAGTTCGTGAACCGCTTGCCGTACGGATAGACGACCATCGGGATCACCGCGACGGGCGCGAGCGCCAGACAGAGCGGGTTGAGCAGCGCCGCCGACGCGAGGAACACGGCCAGCGCGATCAGCGCACCCGTCCACGCCGACTTCACCGACACCGCGCCCGTGACGAGCTCGCGGTGGGCGGTGCGCGGATTGCGGGCGTCGATCTCGCGGTCGATGATCCGGTTCGCCGCCATAGCGAACGTCCGCAGCCCCACCATGCACACCGTCACCAGGAGCAGCCGCCCCCAGTGGATGTTCTCGTCCAGCCGGAACATCGCGGTCAGCGCCGCGATGTACGCGAACGGCAGCGCGAACACGGAGTGCTCGATCATCACGAGCCGAAGAAATGCCTTGGTGCGCCCCGGCTGCGGGATCGCGGCTGATGCTGAACTCACGAGAGTCCGTACTCCTTCCAGCGACGGTCGACCTTCGCCGCGATGGACGGGTCGGACTCGACCATCTCCGGCCAGCCGCCGTCCCGTACGTAGCCCTCCTCGGGCAGCTTCTTCGTTGCGTCGATGCCCGCCTTGCCGCCCCAGAACTGCTGGTAGGAGGCGTGGTCGAGGTGGTCGACGGGACCCTCGACGATGGTGAGGTCGCGGGCGTAGTCCGTGTTGCCGAGCGCGCGCCAGGACACCTCGTGCAGATCGTGCACGTCACAGTCCTTGTCCACGACGACGATCAGCTTCGTCAGGGACATCATGTGCGCGCCCCAGATCGCGTGCATGACCTTCTGCGCGTGCTTCGGGTACTTCTTGTCGATCGAGACGATCGCGCAGTTGTGGAAGCCGCCCGACTCCGGCAAGTGGTAGTCCACGATGTCCGGGACGATCACCTTGAGGAGCGGCAGGAAGAAGCGCTCCGTGGCGCGGCCCAGCGGGCCGTCCTCCGTCGGCGGGCGGCCGACCACGATCGACTGGAGCAGCGGACGCTTCCGCATCGTCACGCAGTCGATCTTCAGCGCGGGGAACGGTTCCTGCGGCGTGTAGAAGCCCGTGTGGTCGCCGAAGGGCCCCTCCGGCAGCATCTCGCCCGGCTCCAGCCAGCCCTCGATGACGACCTCGGCGTGCGCGGGCACCTGGAGCGGCACCGTCTTGCAGTCGACCATCTCGACGCGCTTGCCCTGGATGAACCCGGCCAGCATGTACTCGTCCATGTCACCGGGCAGCGGCGCCGTGGAGGCGTACGTCACCGCGGGCGGGCAGCCGAAGGCGATCGCGACCGGCAGCTTCTCGCCCCTGCGCGCGGCCACCTGGTAGTGGTTGCGGCTGTCCTTGTGGATCTGCCAGTGCATGCCGATGGTGCGCTTGTCGTGGCGCTGCAGGCGGTACAGACCGAGATTGCGGACGCCGGTGTCGGGGTCCTTGGTGTGGGTCAGGCCCAGGTTGAAGAAGGAGCCGCCGTCCTCGGGCCACGTGAAGAGCGCGGGCAGCTGCTCCAGGTCCACGTCGTCGCCCGTGAGGACGACCTCCTGCACCGGCGCGCTGTCGGACTTCACCTTCTTCGGCGGTACGTGCGCCATCGCGCCGAGCTTCCCGAACGCCTCGCGCACCCCGACGAAGCCGTGCGGCAGCTCCGGCTTGAGCAGGCCGCCGATCTTCTCGCTGATCTCGTCGTACGACTTCAGGCCGAGCGCCTTCAGGAGGCGCCGGTCCGTGCCGTACACGTTCATCGCCAGGGGCATCGCGGAGCCCTTGACGTTCTCGAAGAGGAGCGCGGGGCCACCGGCCTTCTGCACCCGGTCGGTGATCTCACCGACCTCCAGGTACGGGTCGACCTCGGCCTTGATGCGCTTGAGATCGCCCTCGCGGTCCAGTGCCCGGAGCAGGGAGCGAAGATCGTCGTAAGCCATGCGTTCCAGTATCCGGCACCGGTTACCCTGGCCCCGTCACCGGGGGCACGCACGCCACCCGCCGCAACCGCTTGGGGGATCGCGCCACCATGCTCAGGTATCTGCCGTTCCTGCTGGTCCTGGCGGTGTGGATCTACGCCTTCATCGATGTCCTGAACACTCCGGAGAAAGAGGTCAGGCATCTGCCCAAGGTGGTGTGGGTCATCATCGTGCTCCTCTTCGGAGAGGTGCTTCTCGGCCCCATCGCCTGGTTCGTCACCGGCAAGAAGCGGCACGCGCCCGGTGCGGCCGGAGGCGGCAGGACCCGCTGGGTCGCGCCCGACGACAACCCGGAGTTCCTGAAGTCCCTGAAGGACAAGGAAGAGGACCCGGACGAGAACCGGCGCGACAAGGGCAACGAGGGCTGACGGCCGTGGAACTGCGGCTGCTCGTGACCTTCGAGAAGGTCGCCACCGTCCTCAGCTTCACCCGGGCCGCCACCGAGCTGAAGTACGCGCAGTCCAGCGTCACCAGCCAGATCCGCGCTCTGGAGACCTCACTCGGCACGGAGCTCTTCGACCGGCTCGGCAGCCGCATCCGCCTCACCGAGGCGGGCGAGCGGCTGCTGCCCTACGCCCGGCAGCTCATCGACCTCTCCGACGAGGCACGGGCCGCCGTCGTCGGCGCCGAGGAACCCTCCGGCACCATCGCGGTCGGCACCATGGAGTCCCTGACCTCCTACCGGCTGCCGCCGCTCCTCGAACTCTTCCACCACCGCTACCCGAAGGTGCGGCTCTCGCTGCGCCCCACACTGGGCGACGAGACCCGGCAGGCCCTGCGCCAGGGGACGTACGACGTGGGCTTCCTGATGGAGCCGGAGACCGCGCACCAGGGTCTGGAGACCGAGGTCCTCGCCGAGGAGCCGCTGGTCCTGGTCTGCGCGCCCGCCCACCCGCTCGCGGGGCGCGGCGCGGCCGCCCTCACCACGGGCGACCTGGCGTCGGCGCAGCTCGTCGGCACCGAACCGGGCTGTCCGTACCGTGACCTCTTCGAAGCGGAGCTCCACGAACGCACCGGCACGCCACCCCCCTTCATGGAGTTCGGCACCATCGAGGCGACGAAGCAGGGGGTGGCGGGCGGTCTGGGGGTCGCGCTGCTGCCCTCGGTGGCCGTGGCGCGGGAGCTGGCGGAGGGCACGCTCGTACGACTGCCGTGGGAGCCGCCCTTCACACTGTGGACGCAGCTCGCGTGGCGGTCGGGGAAGCGTCTGGCTCCGCAGGTGCGGCTGTTCGTCGAGCAGGCCGTGCGGCTCGTGCGGGAGCAGGGCTCGCCGTCCGGGCCAGCGTGACCTTGAGGCTCGCGGCGACGATGAGCGGGACGCCGAGCGCCTGGACGAGCCCGATGTGGTGGCCGTAGACCGCCCAGTCGGCGACCATCGCGACCGCCGGGTAGGTGAAGGCGAGCACGGCGATCTTGGCGGTGGGCAGCTTCGCGTACGCCGCGTACATCAGGACGTACATGAGGCCGGTGTGGATCACGCCGAGCCCGGCGAGCCAGGCCCACCCGGCGCCGGTGCCGCCCATCGCGCCGAAGTCGGTGAACGGCAGCAGCAGCGGGATGCCGATGACGACCTGGACCAGGGCGATCAGATGCGGCCGTACGCCGGTGACGCGCTTGGTGACGAGGGTGGACAGGGCGTAGAGGACGGCGGCGAGGAGCGCGAGCCCGATGCCCGCGAGCGAGCCCGCGTCCCCGAACCGCACCCCCGAGACCAGGATGAGCCCCGCGAACGCGACGACCAGCCAGCCCAGTTGGGAGCGCGACAGCCGCTCGCGCAGGACGAGGGCGCTGAGCAGCACCAGGAAGAACGGCTGTGTGTGGTAGACGACGGTGGCCAGCGAGATCGAGCTGGCCTCGTACGCCTTGAAGAGGAACACCCAGTTGAAGACGATGAACACCCCGCCGAGCGCGGCGAGTCCGAACTTCTTGAGGGTGAGGCCGTGGTCGCGGAAGTAGCCGCGGGCGAACGCGTACGCGCCGAGGGCGAGGGCGCCGAACAGGACGCGGAAGAAGACGACGTTGAAGGCGGACGCACCGGACTCGACGACGAAGATGCCGAGGGTGCCGGACAGCATCATGGCGGCGGTGAGCTGGGCCGTGCCCGTGCGCTCGGAAAGCTTGTCTGAGGTCATGTCCATGAAGCTACGAGCGGGCGTATGTGCTGGTCCACGCGCCAGTGAGGCGTCCTTCCGATGGCTCCATCGGCGGCGTCGATGAGGCCTGACAGGGGCCCCGGACGGGCACGATGGGAGACATGACCAGCGCACCGGCGCACAGCGCGTCCCGCATCCCGACCGTCGATCTGCGGCCCTGGCTCTCCGGCGATCCCGAGGCCCGCGCGCGGACGGCACGGACCGTCGACGAGGCGCTGCGCAGCGCCGGGTTCCTCCTGGTGACCGGGCACGGCGTCGACCCGGCGCTGCGCGCGGCGATCCGGTCGTCGGCGCGCGGCTTCTTCCGTCTCCCCGAGCGGGCCAAGCGGCCGTACGCGGTGAAGGTCGGCGACCGCGGCTGGCTGGGCCCCGGCGCCGAGGCGAACAGCTACGCGGAGGGCACGGCCGCTCCCCCTGACCTCAAGGAGTCGCTGTCCTTCGCCGCCGACGAGCCGACGGGTGACGCGGCGGTCGACGCGGAGTGGTTCGCGGCGAACACGTGGCCGGAGGAGACGCCGGAGCTGCGGGCCCTGGTGACCACGTACCTGCGCGAGATGCGGTCGCTCTCGGACCGCCTCCTCGAACTCCTCGGCGTGGCCCTCGGCGAGCCCGAGGACTTCTTCACGCGCCACACCGGGCACCCCACGTGGGGCTTCAACATCAACTGGTATCCGGGCCGCGAGACCGTGGGCGAGCCGGAGCCGGGCCAGTTCCGCATCGGCCCGCACACGGACTTCGGCACGGTCACGGTCCTCGACCGGCAGGCGGGCCGGGGCGGCCTCCAGGTCTTCACGGACGACGACGGCTGGCAGGACGCGCCGTTCGACCCGGAGGCGTTCACGGTCAACATCGGGGATCTGATGGCACGTTGGTCCGGCGGCCGCTGGCAGTCGGGCCGCCACCGCGTGCTGCCGCCGCCCGCCGACCTGCCCGCCGAGGAGCTGATGTCACTCGTGTACTTCTACGAGTGCGACCCGGGCACGGACGTACGGGGCGTCGACTCGCACGTGTACCTGCGGGGGCAGTTGGACGCGATCACCGTGGAGTAGCCGTCGCGCACTCCTGACATGGGTGCACTCATGGGCGCTCGCCCAGCTTGTCGACGACGGTGCGCTCCAGGATGGCGCTGCGGCCGACCACGGTCCCCTTCTTGAACCCGGTGGGCAGATCCTCGACGGCGACCTCCCGCTCGCCGAGGAACTGCTTGGTCTTCTTGTCGAAGATCAGCTCCTGCCGGATGCCGTCGTCCTCACGGGCGATGGCGACGCCGTGCCGCCCCTCGGCGTCCACCGCGTCCTCGACCAGCTCGACGCCGGGAATCTTCGAGGCGGCCAGGTACAGGGCCGCGGCCTGCTCGGGCGGCATCAACGACTCGTACGAGAGGTCGCCGACCAGCACGAACGTGTTCTGGTCCTCGCTCTCGCCGCCGTCGCTGACCTTGTGCAGCCAGTCGAGCATGTTGACCGGGTCGGTCGGCAGCTTCTGCAGGCTGCGGTAGTGATCGTCCCCCTCGACCAGAGGGGGGTCGGCTTCCATGCGCTCGTACTGGAAGCCGCCGTCCGGCTCGTGGAGCATCTCGTCGTGCAGGCCGTCGACGGACTGCCAGACCTCCCGGGGGCGGACGGGTTCGATCTCCGACTTCTCGCCGTCCTTCGACACCGTGGTCGCCATGTAGCCGGCCTTGCTCTTGATGTAGACGTACTGGTCGTCCCGGACCCCCTTCTGCGCAGGCTGCGCCTTCGCCGCCGCCGCGATCTCCTCCAGCATCCGCACCGTCTCCTTCGACGGCGGGCCCGCCTGCGCCGCACGGTCGCCGAACGGCGAGGCGACCAGGACGCCCGCCACGACCGTCGCGGCGACCGCTCCCGCGAGGAGCGCGGGGCGGAACCACGACTTGGCCCGCTTCTCGTTCCGCTTCTGGTCTTTCTGTTCCTGCCGGATCTCGGTCAACAGGTGCTCCTTGAGCAGGTGATGACGGCCCGGCGGAAGGTCGCGCTCGGGAAGCTCGTTCATCGGTTTCCCTCCTTGATGGGCCTGACCGCCGTGGTGCGGTCACCTCTTACCTGTCCGCGCCTCTTGGGAGGTTCCAAGGCTTTTGCGAGTTTCGCCCGGGCCCGGGAGAGACGGGAGCGCACCGTGCCGACGGGGATGCCGAGCGCGGCCGCCGCCGACACGTAGTCGAGCCCCGACCAGACGCACAGCGCGAGCACCTCGCGCTCGGCGCGGCGCAGCTCCGCCAGAGCCGTGCGGACGAGGGCGAGCTGCTCCTCGTCGTCGATGCGCCCGGCGAGCTCGTCGGCGAAGTCGGCGACCACCTCGTCGCGCGGAAGGCGTGCCACGGCGGCCGCGTGCCGACGGGCGGCCCTGCGGGTGTTGCGGGTGACGTTCGTGGCGACGCCGAGCAGCCAGGGCCGCAGCGACCCGCCGTCCGCGTCGATCCGGCCGCGCAGCCGCCACGCGTCGAGGAAGGTCAGGGACACGATGTCCTCGGCGGACGACCAGTCGCCCGTCAGGCGGTAGGCGTGGTTGTAGACGGAGCGTGCGTACGCGTCGAAGAGCTCGCCGAAGGCGACGGCGTCCCCGTCCCTGATGCGGACGCGCAGCGCTCTGTGACGTGCCTGAAGTTCCCCCTGATTCGTCTCCACGCCCCCTTACCTGTCCGAACGGAAGAAGCCGGTTCCCGTGACCTGGGTCACGGGAACCGGCTTCTTGTGAAGGTGCGTCGCTCAGACCCCGGCGTACGAGTGCTTGCCGGTGACGAAGATGTTCACGCCGTAGTAGTTGAACAGCCAGCAGCCGAAGGCGATGAGGGCCAGGTAGGCGGCCTTGCGGCCCTTCCAGCCCGCCGTGGCGCGGGCGTGCAGGTAACCGGCGTAGGCGACCCACGTGATGAAGGACCAGACCTCCTTGGGGTCCCAGCCCCAGTAGCGGCCCCACGCGTCGCCCGCCCAGATCGCGCCCGCGATGATCGTGAACGTCCACAGCGGGAAGATCGCGGCGTTCAGGCGGTACGAGAACTTGTCGAGCGAGGCCGCCGAGGGGAGCCGCTCCAGGACGGAGGTGGCGAACTTGCCGGGCTGCCCGCCGCTCGCGAGCTTCGTCTCATAGCTGTCGCGGAAGAGGTAGAGGAACGTGCCGACGCCGCCGACGTAGAAGACGGCACCGCAGAAGATCGCGGTGGAGACGTGGATCCACAGCCAGTACGAGTGCAGCGCGGGCACCAGCTGGTCGCTGTCGGTGTACAGGACGGTGACGGCGAGACCGAGGTCGAGCAGGACCGTCGTGACCAGCGGGAGGCCGAGCCAGGCGATGTTCTTCTTCAGCGCGAGCAGCACCAGGTACACGGCGACGGCCACGGTGGAGAAGGTGATGCTGAACTCGTACATGTTGCCCCACGGCGCGCGCTCCACCGACAGGGCGCGGGTGAGCACGCCGCCGAACTCGAGCAGGAACGCGAGGACCGTGAGGGAGACGGCGATGCGGCCGTAGAGGTCGCCCTTCTCGTCGCCGCCGGAGGCGCCGGGCCCGTCGGGCACGTCACGGGTGCCGGCCACGGAACGGGTGACGACCTTGGGGCGTTCCAGGGTGGCGGTGCCGCCCTGGGCCTGGGTGGTGACGGCGGGCGCGGCCGCGGCAACCGTCTTGCTGCCCGGCGTGAGCGCCGCCGCCGTGCGGGCGACCTTGCTGCGGCTGCCGAAGAGCCACTCCGCCATGTGCGCGAAGAACGCCAGGAGGTAGACGGCCATCGCGGAGTAGATCAACACGTTGCTGATGTGCGCGAGGTTCTCGTTGGGCTCGGCGGCCAGGGTGGTGGCGAGATTCACTTCTCAGCCCCTTCGGCAGGTACGACATCGGGGTCGGTTGCGGCGTCGGAGCCGGAGGTGGCTTCCGCGTCCGGGTCCTGTTCGGGCGCGGTGGGCGCCTGATCGTGCAGGTGGGCGGCGAGCTGGGCAAGCTCTTCGGGGACCTTGGCGGACTCGCTGCGGCCGAGGCCCGCCATCTCGACGACGGTGACGCCGTCGGCGCCCTTGACCGCCCGCACCCAGACGCGGCGGCGCTGGATGAACAGGGACCCCGCGAGACCGGCGACGGCGGCGATGGCGCCGCCCAGCGCCCACCCGGTGCCGGGCTGCTGGGAGATCTGGAAGGTCGCCCACTCCTTGAGGTCCTTCTCGAAGGTGATCGAGCCGGCGCCGTCGGGGAGCTTCATGGTCTCGCCGGGGCGCAGCCGCTGCTTGAGCAGCTCGCCCTTGGCGTCCTTGAACTTCGTCATCTTGCGGGTGTCCAGCTGGTACACGTTCTGCGGGACACCGGCGTCCACGCCGAGGCTGCCGTGGTAGGCGGACAGGGCGAGGACCGGGTAGTTCGCGGCGGGGAACTGCGAGAACATCTGGCCCTTGCCGGCGCCCGCGAAGGTCGGCACGAAGAAGGCGTTGAAGCCGAGCTGGTCGGACTTGCCGTTCTTGTCGCGGTAGCCGTCCATGACCTTGATGGCGCCGGTCGAGGTGCCGTTCTGGTCGATGGGAAGGACCGGTACGGACGCCCGGTAGACGACCTTGCCCTTGCCGTCCCGGACGGTGACGGCGGGGGCGAAGCCGTGGCCGATCAGGTAGACCTTCGAGCCGTCGACCTCCAGCGGCTCGTTGACCTCGATGGACTTCTTCTTCTCGGGGCCGTCGGCGCCTTCGCTGTAGGTGACGTCCGCGCGGTAGGTGCGGGCCGTGCCGCGGTTGGGCCCCGACTCCTGGTACGTCCCCACGAACTTGTCGAGCGTGAAGCTGAAGGGCGCCAGGTCGTCGGAGTCGTAGAGGCTGCCGGACTTGAAGTCGTCGTACTGGCTGAGGGTGTTGGCGAAGCCGTCGCCCTCCATGACCAGCTTGCCGCCCTCGGACTTGAAGAGCTGTCCGGCGGCGAACGCGACGAGCATCACGATCAGCGCGATGTGGAAGAGCAGGTTGCCGGCCTCGCGCAGGTAGCCCTTCTCGGCGGCGACGGAGCTGCCCGCGCCGGAGCCCGCGGTGTGCGCGCGGAAGCGGCGCTGCTTGAGCATCGCGAGCGCGGCGTCGTGCACCTGCTCGGGCTCGGCGTCGGTGCGCCACGTCGTGTAGGCGGGCAGCCGGGTCAGCTTCTTGGGGGCGCCCGGCGGGCGGCCGCGGAGCTGGCCGACGAACTGCCAGGTGCGGGGCACGATGCAGCCGATGAGGGAGACGAACAGCAGGATGTAGATCGCGGAGAACCACACCGAGCTGTAGACATCGAAGAGCTGCAGCTTGTCGTAGAGCGGGCCCAGCGTCGTGTGCCGGTCCATGAAGTCCTGGACCTTGAGCTCGTCGACGTTGTTCTGCGGGATCAGGGAGCCCGGGATCGCGCCGAGGGAGAGCAGCAGGAGCAGGATCAGCGCGACGCGCATCGAGGTGAGCTGCCGCCAGAACCAGCGGATCCAGCCGATGGGGCCGAGGCGCGGCAGGTTGGGGGCGTCGTCCCGGTCCCGTGGAGCGGTCGACAGTCTGGCGCCCGCGGCACCGAGGTCGCCGTCCTCGCGGGACCCGTCCGTGCCCTCGCGGGCTTCGGACGTTCCTTCAGGAGCTTCTGTCTTACTCATGAATCAGATCCCCGGGGTGTAGCTGCTGGTCCAGACCTGCATTTCCTGCACCATGCTGTCCCACACACCGGTGACGAGGAGGAGGCCGGTCGCGATCATCATGATGCCGCCGATGCGCATCACCCAGACGTAGTGCCGCTTCACCCAGCCGAACGCGCCGAGCGTCTTGCGGAAGGCGACCGCGGCGAGGATGAACGGGATGCCGAGCCCCAGAGAGTACGCGACACCGAGGATGGCACCGCGTTGCGGGTTGGCGTCCTCGGCGGAGAGGGCGACGACCGAGGCGAGGGTCGGGCCGATGCACGGCGTCCAGCCGACGGCGAAGAGGGCACCCACTATCGGTGCGCCGGCCAGCCCGACGGCGGGCCGCTTGTGGAAGCGGAACTCGCGCTGTGTGAGCCACGGCATGAGCCCCATGAAGAAGAGGCCGAGCACGATCATCACCACGCCGAGCGTCGTGTTGACGGCGCTCTGATGCTCCTTGAGCGTGCGCCCGAGCGCCCCGAAGAAGACGGTGGCCGACACGAAGACGACGGTGAATCCCGCGACGAACAGTCCGGCGCCCGCGGCCATCCGGCCGCGCTTCGCCTCGCCGAGGTCCTGGCCGCTGACGCCGGTGACGTACGACAGGTAGCCGGGGACGAGCGGCAGGACGCAGGGCGAGAAGAAGGAGACGAGTCCGCCGAGCAGGGCGACCGGGATCGCGAGGAGCAGGGCTCCGCTCATCACGGTCTGGTTCGGTCCGGTGAAGGCCGCGAGCGTCGACATCACTTCTCCGCGAGCACGGGGTCGATCATCTTCCGCAGCTTCTCTTCGTCCAGTGGCTGCTGCGAGCGGGCCGCGATCTTCCCGTCCCGGTCGACGACGAGCGTGGAGGGGATGAAGTTCGGGTTGAGCGAGCCCTTGGGGAAGCGCAGCATCAGCTTGCCGCTCGGGTCGTGCAGGCTCGGGTAGGGAACCTTGTGTTCCTTCTCGAACTGGATCGCCGGGCCCCGCTCGGGGTCACGCGTGTTGATCCCGACGAACTCGACGCCCTTGTCCTTCGTCTCCGCGGCGACCTTCACGAAGTTCGGCGCCTCGGCCCGGCACGGGGCGCACCAGGAGCCCCAGACGTTGATGACGACGACCTTGCCCTTGTAGTCCTCGGCGATGTTCAGCTTCTTGCCGTCGAGGGTCTCGCCGTCGAGCGACGGGTTCGCCTTGCGGTCCGCCTTCTTGACGGTGGCGATGCCGTCGGACCCGGCGACGAAGTTGGTGTTGCCGGAACCCCCCGACGTGCCGCCGGAGCCGCAAGCGGACAGTGTCAGCGCGGCGACGACGGCACCTGCGGCGAGCAGGGCGGCGCGGCTGCGGCGGTGATTGCTGCTATCGGTGCGGTGTGGGGCGCGGCAGGCGACACTCATGTGAAAAGTTTCGCATGTCCATTTCGTGGATCTTCCGCACCCCCTCCACCGAACGAAGTCCCCTCTTCAGAGCGGACCGGGGGCCCGTCTCAGAGGCTCTTCCAGCCGCCCGCCGGCTGCTGGCCGACCTCGAGGCCCTGGAGCTTGGTGAGGATCTTCGGGTCCTGTACGTCGAGCCAGTCGACGAACTGGCGGAACGAGACGAGGCGCACGTCCTTCTTGCCCGCGATGTGCTTCAGGGCCTCCTCCACGGCGTCCATGTAAATGCCGCCGTTCCACTCCTCGAAGTGGTTGCCGATGAAGAACGGCGCACGGTTGGACTCGTAGGCCCGCTTGAAGCCGGATATGTACGCCTCCGTGGCCTGCTTGCGCCAGCCCGGGTAGTTGTACGAGGGAGCCTTCGTGGAGTTCTTCGACTGGTTGGCGAGGATGTTGTAGTCCATCGACAGGACCTCGAAGGAGTGCCCGGGGAAGGGCACGGCCTGCAGCGGCAGGTCCCAGATGCCCATCTTCTTCTGCGGCCAGCGCTGGCGGCCGCCGGGCGAGGACGCGTCGTAGCGCCAGCCGAGCTTCTTCGCCGTCGGCAGCAGGTTGTCCTGGCCGAGCAGACACGGGGTGCGGCCGCCGACGAGTTCCTTGTCGTAGTCGAAGGGCAGCGAAGGCAGATCGGTCCAACCCGTGTTCGTACGCCACTTCTTGACAAAGGACTTGGCCTGGTCGATCTCGTCCTGCCACTGCGCGGGCGTCCAGTTGGCGACCGTTCCCGTGCCCGCGCAGAAGTGCCCGTTGAAGTGCGTGCCGATTTCATGGCCGTCGAGCCATGCCTCACGAACGTACTTCAGTGTGTCCTTGATGTGACCGTCGGTGAGATAACCGATGTCGGATGCGCCGACTCCGTTGTTCGGCGGACGGTACATCCGCTTCTTCGATTCCGGGAGCAGATAAAGCCCCGAGAGGAAGAACGTCATGTGCGCGTCGTGCTCCTTGGCGAGCTTCAAAAAGCGCGGGAACAGACCGTTCCCCACTTCGCCCGCACCGTCCCAGGAGAAGATCACGAACTGCGGCGGCGTCTCGCCCGGCTTCAGCGGAACCGGCTTGCCCGGCTGGTGGGGCTGCTTGCCGGTGTACGAGGTCGAGCCGTCACCGATCGGCTTGGCCGGCTGCTTGTTCGCGCCGCCCGGCTCGTCCCCGGCCTTTCCCGCGGGCCCCGACGAATCGCCGCCGCCCCCGGAGCCGCATGCCGCGAGCCCGAAAGCGGCGGCCGTACCGGCTCCGAGTCCGAGCATTCCCCTGCGGCTGATGTCGCGCATTCCATCCCCAATCGTCGCGCCCTTGGGTCCGGCCCTGCTCTATCTGCCATGCAAGACGGACGACCCGTTAGAGGGCGCGACGATCACCGGGGTTCCGGTAAGCCGCAGTTATTTATGTTGTTTTACCGGAAGGGGACATACAGTCGCTGCGCGATTACGCGACGTCGATAATCAGGGATGCCCCGAGTTGCCCTAAAGGGAAAAGCAGTTGCCCTCAGGCGCCGAATGCCTTGCCCTTGCCCTTCACCGGCTTGGCGCCGGCGAGGAGATGTGCGGGCACCAGATCCCTCGCGGGTTCCGAGTACCCCACCGAAACGATCTTGTCGCCGCGGTAGGTGAACGTCGTCAGCGACGCGAGGGTGCACTGCCGCTTGCGCGGGTCGTGCCAGAGGCGGCGCTTCTCCACGAAGCTGCGCACGATCCAGATCGGCAGCTGGTGGCTGACGCACACCGCCTCGTGCCCGCGGGCCGCGTCCTTCGCCGCGTCCAGGGCGCCCATCATCCGTACGACCTGCTCGACGTACGGCTCGCCCCAGGAGGGCTTGAAGGGATTGACGAGGTGCTTCCAGTTGTCGGGGTTCTTCAGCGCGCCGTCCCCGACACCGAAGGTCTTGCCCTCGAAGACGTTGCCCGCCTCGATGAGCCGCCCGTCCGTGGCGAGGTCGAGGCCGTGCGCCTTGGCGATCGGCGTGGCCGTCTCCTGGGCGCGGTCCAGCGGCGAGGCCACGACATGCGTGACATCGCGCCGGGAGAGGTGTTCGGCGACCCGGTCCGCCATCTGGCGGCCCAGCTCGGACAGGTGGTAGTCGGGCAGCCGCCCGTACAGGATCCCGTCCGGGTTGTGCACCTCGCCGTGGCGCATCACGTGGACGACGGTCAGCTCGTCGCCCGCCGGGGTGCCGGTCATGCGGGGACCTCCGTGGCTTCCGCGGCCGCGCGCGCGGCCCCCGGCAGGGCGGCGGCGATCCGCTCGATCGCCCGCTCGTCGTGGGCGGTGGACACGAACCAGGACTCGAAGGCCGACGGCGGCAGATAGACCCCCTGCGACAGCATCGAGTGGAAGAACGCGGTGAAGCGGAAGGACTCCTGCGCCTTCGCGCCCTCGTAGTCACGGACCTCGCGGTCGGTGAAGAAGACGGAGAACATGTTCGACGCGTTCTGCAGGCGGTGGGCGACGCCCTCCTTGCTCAGCGCCTCCGTCACGAGCGAGCGCAGCTCCGCGGAGACGGCGTCCACCTTGTCGTACGCGGCGTCGTCCAGGAGACGCAGCTGCGCGAGGCCCGCGGCCGTCGCGACCGGGTTACCGGACAGCGTGCCCGCCTGGTAGACCGGGCCCGCCGGGGCGAGGTGCGCCATGACGTCCGCGCGGCCGCCGAAGGCCGCGGCCGGGAAGCCGCCGCCCATGACCTTGCCGAAGGTCATCAGGTCGGGCGTCACACCGTCCACACCGAACCAGCCGGCCTTCGACGTACGGAAGCCGGTCATCACCTCGTCCGAGATGTACAGCGCACCGTTCTTGGCGCAGGCGGCCTTCAGGCCCTCGTTGAAGCCCGGGCGCGGCGGCACCACGCCCATGTTGCCCGGCGACGCCTCGGTGATCACGCAGGCGATCTCACCGGGGTACTTGTGGAAGGCCTCGTGCACGGCCTCGATGTCGTTGTACGGGACGACGATGGTGTCGCCCGCCTGGGCGCCGGTGACACCCGGGGTGTCCGGCAGGCCGAACGTCGCCACGCCCGAACCCGCCGCGGCGAGCAGCGCGTCGACGTGCCCGTGGTAGCACCCCGCGAACTTGATCACCTTGGCGCGGCCGGTGAAGCCGCGCGCGAGACGGATGGCGGACATGGTCGCCTCGGTGCCGCTGGAGACGAGCCGCACCTGCTCGACGGGCTCGACGCGGGCCACGATCTCCTCGGCGAGCGCGACCTCGCCCTCACCGGGCGTACCGAAGGAGGTGCCGCGCGCGACGGCCTCCTGCACGGCGGCGGTCACCTCGGGGTGGCTGTGCCCGAGGATCATCGGACCCCACGAGCACACGAGGTCGACGTACTCACGGCCGTCGGCATCAGTCAGGTACGGACCGGCACCGGACACCATGAAACGGGGCGTACCACCCACAGCGCGGAACGCGCGCACGGGAGAGTTCACACCGCCGGGCGTCACGGCCGCCGCACGGTCGAAAAGAGTCTGCGAAACTGGGGCGCTATACGGGAAGCTCACACGAGCCATGGTGTCAGAGGGCGCGGACATCCTGCGGACAGGTGTTTCACTCCACGTTTTAGCGGGTGAGCGTGGGGGAGGTCACTGACACGATGATCGGGTTGCGTGGCGGGGGCCGCGAGGCCTAGAAAAGACAGGGCCGTGCCGCCCTGGCAAAGCAGTCGGGTGGAGATATGCATCGCGGTGGCGGACTGGGCGAGGGGACCGACGGCCTGGGCCCCCGGCGTGCCCGGCGGGGCAAGCACCGACGCGAAGCGGAAGCGGAACCGGCGCAGGCGTCCGACCAGACGCCCGTCGCTTCCGGCGAGTCCAGGCGGGACCGGGTGAGCAGCAGGAGTGGCGGGGTGGGGGTGACGTACAAATACTTCGGCGCCCCGGACGGCGCGACCGCCGCCCGCGTGCCGATCTCGATGCGGCCCGAGGAGCTCGGCGGTGACGAGCTCGGCATGGGCGGCATGTTCACGAAGATCAAGCCGGAGACGATGGCCGCGATGGTCCTGACCGGCATCGAGGGCATACCCCTGCACAAGGTCCCCCCGCTCGAACTCGTCGTCCTCCACCCCGACTACGCCGTGGTGAAGCTCCCCATGACCGTCGTCGACCCGCTGCGCGGCATCGGCGAGGAGTCGGTGGGCGCCGCGGCGTTCATATGGTCCACGGTCCCGGACCGCGGCGGCCCGCGCGACGCCTTCAACGTGTACCAACTCCTGCACGAGTGGCAGGACTTCTCGCATCGCCTGCACGACGCGGGCCACCAGGCGTACTGCCTGGTGTGGCCCTGAGCGGCCCCGCCGATCTCGGCTAGCGCTCCCGCAGGGCGGCGAGTCGCTGCTCGAACGGGACGACGACCGGCGTGTCGGCGGCCCCGGCTGCGGTCCCGACGGCGAGCCCGACGGCAGTTCCGTTCCCGGACACCGACCCCATGAGCCGCGCGAGCTCCGCGCCCGCCCGGTCAAGACGCTCCGCGAGCCCTTCCGCGCCCCAGTCCTCGGACGCCGCGTAGACCCCGGTGGGCACGACGACGGCCCGCAGGTACGCGAACAGGGGCCGCAGCGCGTGGTCGAGGACGAGGGAGTGCCGGGCCGTGCCGCCCGTCGCCGCGACGAGGACCGGCTTTCCCGCCAGCGCGTCCTTGTCGAACCCGCTGACCGCGTCGAAGAAGGACTTGAACAGCCCGCTGTACGACGCGGAGAAGACGGGCGTGACGGCGATCAGACCGTCGGCGTCGCGCACGGCGCCGATCGCCGCGTCCAGGGCGGGCCCGGGGAACCCGGTCGTGAGGCTCTGCGCGATCCCGACCGCGAGGTCGCGCAGTTCGACCACTTCGACGCCGACGTCGGCGTGCTGCCCGACGGCGGCGGCGAGCCGGTCGGCGAGCAGGCGGGTGGACGAGGGCACGCTCAGCCCTGCGGACACGACGACGAGCTTCATGCGGTGACCTCTTCCTGTGCGGTGGTGCGGTGGTGCCGGTCCACGTCGGCGGAGACTCCGGCCACGCGCGTCGCGTGCGTGGGCGCGTCCGGGACGCCTGCCGGGCGGTTCTTGGCGAACTCCTCGCGCAGCACGGGGACGACCTCCTCGCCGAGGATGTCGAGCTGCTCCAGAACGGTCTTCAGCGGCAGCCCGGCGTGGTCCATCAGGAACAGCTGCCGCTGGTAGTCGCCCACGGTGTCGCGGAAGGACAGTGTCCGCTCGATGACCTGCTGCGGGGAGCCCACGGTGAGCGGGGTCTGCGCGGTGAACTCCTCCAGCGAAGGCCCGTGCCCGTACACGGGCGCGTTGTCGAAGTAGGGCCGGAACTCCCGTACGGCGTCCTGCGAGTTCTTGCGCATGAACACCTGCCCGCCGAGCCCGACGATCGCCTGCTCGGGCGTGCCGTGCCCGTAGTGCGCGTACCGCGACCGGTACAGCTCCACCATCTTCGCGGTGTGCTCGGCGGGCCAGAAGATGTTGTTGTGGAAGAACCCGTCTCCGTAGTACGCGGCCTGCTCGGCGATCTCAGGGGACCTGATCGAGCCGTGCCAGACGAAGGGCGCGACGCCGTCGAGCGGCCGGGGCGTCGAGGTGAAGGACTGCAACGGCGTACGGAACTTGCCCTCCCAGGTGACGACGTCCTCGTCCCAGAGGCGGCGCAGGAGGGCGTAGTTCTCGACGGCGAGGTTGATGCCCTGGCGGATGTCCTTGCCGAACCACGGGTAGACCGGGCCTGTGTTGCCGCGGCCCATCATCAGGTCGACGCGGCCGTCCGCGAGGTGCTGGAGCATCGCGAAGTCCTCGGCGATCTTCACCGGGTCGTTGGTGGTGATGAGCGTGGTCGAGGTGGACAGGACGAGGCGCTCGGTGCGGGCGGCTATGTAGCCGAGCATCGTGGTCGGGGACGACGGCACGAAGGGCGGGTTGTGGTGCTCGCCGGTCGCGAAGACGTCGAGGCCGACCTCCTCGGCCTTGAGCGCGATGGCGACCATGGCCTTGATCCGCTCGGCCTCGGTCGGCGTGCGGCCGGTGGTCGGGTCGGTGGTCACGTCGCCGACGCTGAAGATCCCGAACTGCATGGCTGGCTCACTCTCCGCGGGTCCGCGTGTCGCTTCCGCGTACTTGTTGACGGTTCAACTATACCCACGGAACAGGGGTGCGCCCCGGCCTATTCCCGGGAGGCCCGCCCCTGGCCGGTGCTGAGGTCGGAGGGGGTGCGTGAAGTGTCCATGGGACGACGGTACGAAGGGGAGGGGACCCGCGGCTCGAAGAAACGCGACACTCCGGGCGGACGGGCTCCGCGGGCCCTACCATCCCTCCCTGTCAGACGCGTCCACAGGAGGTGACGGTCCCCGCCACGCCGCCGAGGGGTGCGGGCGGGCGTACGAGGCCATGCAGCGCCGCGACTCGACGGACAGCTCACTCATCAGCAGCCCGCGCCGTTGCACTGCCGCTGCCCGATACCCGCGCCGGACAGCAATCGTGCGACGCACGCCCGCTCTGCCACCCTGTTGACCATGCTCACCGCACGCTCCGCCGCACTCTTCGTCCTGGCCGCGCTCTTCGAGATCGGCGGGGCCTGGCTCGTCTGGCAGGGCGTGCGGGAGCACAAGGGATGGGCGTGGATCGGCGCGGGCGTGATCGCGCTCGGCATCTACGGTTTCGTGGCCACGCTGCAGCCCGACGCGGAGTTCGGCCGCATTCTCGCGGCGTACGGCGGGATCTTCGTCGCGGGGTCGATCGTCTGGGGCATGGTCGCGGACGGCTACCGGCCCGACCGGTGGGACGTCGCGGGGGCGCTGATCTGCCTCGCGGGTATGGCCGTGATCATGTACGCGCCGCGGGGCCGCTGAACGACCGGGCACCGCGGAGCCACTGATGGACCGGGCGCCGCGGAGCCACTGAACGGCCCGCATATCCTGACCGAAGGCCCACCGACCCCAATCCGCACGCCTGCCGAGGAGCGCCCATGACCGCCGCAGCCACCCGCATCGCGATCGTCACCGGCGCGAGCAGCGGTATCGGCGCCGCCACCGCCCGCGGCCTCGCCGCCGCGGGCTACCGCGTCGTCCTCACCGCGCGCCGCAAGGACCGCATCGAGGCGCTCGCCGCCGAGCTGAGCGACGCCGGACACGACGCGGTCGCGTACGCGCTCGACGTCACCGACCGCGCGGCCGTGGACGAGTTCGCCACCGCGTTCCGCAAGATCGCGGTCCTGGTGAACAACGCGGGCGGCGCGCTGGGCGCGGACCCCGTGGCGAGCAGCGACCCGGCGGACTGGCGCCAGATGTACGAGACGAACGTCATCGGCACGCTCAACGTCACCCAGGCCCTGCTGCCCGCCCTCACCGCGAGCGGCGACGGCACGGTGGTCGTCCTCTCCTCGACCGCCGGACACGGCACGTACGAGGGAGGCGGCGGCTACGTGGCCGCGAAGCACGCCGAGCACGTACTCGCCGAGACCCTGCGCCTGGAGATCGTCGGCACGCCGGTCCGCGTCATCGAGGTCGCCCCCGGCATGGTCAAGACGGACGAGTTCGCCCTGACCCGCTTCGGCGGCGACGCCGACAAGGCCGCGAAGGTCTACGCGGGCGTCGCCGAGCCGCTCACCGCGGACGACGTGGCGGACACGATCACGTGGGCGGTCACGCGGCCCCCGCACGTCAACATCGACCTCCTGGTGGTCCGCCCGCGCGCCCAGGCCTCCAACAGCAAGGTCCACAGGGAGTCCTGACCATGCGCCTCCCCGGCGACGACCCAGGCCGCCCCGCGTACTCCGCGGACTCCCCCGACCCCCTGGAACGCCTCACCCACGAACACGAGGCCCGCACTCTCGCCGAAGAGGCGAAGAACGAACGCCTGGTCTGGTGGTACCTGGCGTACTTCCTCTTCGGCATCCACATCGTCGCGTTCGTCATGATCTACGCGGTCACCCACGCGAAGTGACGGACGAAGGGCCCGGCACGCAGGCCCTCACCCCTTCACGCAGACGACCTGCTTCAGCTTCGCCACGACCTGGACGAGATCCCGCTGCTGGTCGATGACCTGCTCGATCGGCTTGTACGCGCTCGGGATCTCGTCCACGACGCCCGAGTCCTTGCGGCACTCGACGCCCCGCGTCTGCTCCTCCAGGTCCTTCGTCGAGAAGCGGCGCTTGGCCGCGCCCCGGCTCATCCGCCGCCCCGCGCCGTGCGAGGCCGAGTTGAAGGACGACTCGTTGCCGAGGCCCTTCACGATGTACGAGCCGGTGCCCATGGAGCCCGGGATGATGCCGTAGTCCCCGCTGCCGGCACGGATCGCGCCCTTCCGGGTGACCAGCAGGTCCATCCCGTCGTAGCGCTCCTCGCTGACGTAGTTGTGGTGGCAGGAGATCTCCTGCTCGAACGTCGGCCTGGCCTTCTTGAACTCCTTGCGGACCACGTCCTTGAAGAGCGCCATCATGATCGCGCGGTTCTTCTTCGCGTACTCCTGGGCCCAGAACAGGTCGGTCCGGTACGCCGCCATCTGCGGGGTGTCCGCGATGAAGACCGCGAGGTCCCGATCGACCAGGCCCTGGTTGTGCGCGAGCCCCTGAGCCACTCCGATGTGGTGGTCGGCCAGCTCCTTGCCGATGTTGCGGGAGCCGGAGTGCAGCATCAGCCAGACCGAACCTGACTCATCAAGACAGAATTCGATGAAGTGGTTCCCGGATCCAAGCGTTCCCATCTGTTTCGAGGCACGTTCATGACGGAACTTGACCGTTTCGGCGATCCCGTCGAACCGCCCCCAGAAGTCCTCCCACCCCGCAGTCGCCATCCCATGGAAGCGCCCCGGCCCGACGGGGTCATCGTGCATGCCCCGCCCCACCGGAATCGCCTGCTCGATCTTCGAGCGCAGGCGGGACAGGTCACCCGGAAGGTCATTGGCGGTGAGCGACGTCTTGACGGCGCTCATCCCGCAGCCGATGTCCACGCCGACCGCCGCCGGACAGACCGCGCCGCGCATGGCGATCACCGAGCCGACCGTCGCGCCCTTGCCGTAGTGGACGTCCGGCATGACCGCCAGGCCCTTGATCCACGGCAGCGTCGCCACGTTCTGGAGCTGGCGCATCGCCGAGTCCTCGACCGTGGCCGGATCCGTCCACATCCGTATCGGGACCTTCGCCCCGGGAACCTCTACATACGACATATCGTCCTCATTCCCCCGTAAACAACTACAAGCCTAGAAGCGCAAATACCGGCGCCAAGGTCAACGAAAGGGGTGACGGACCGGCGTCCACGGCAGCGCGTGCGATACACATTGTGTCCACCGGTCGCCCATCAGCGGCAACCCAATAACCAGGCAGAGCCAGGCGAGAGGAGCCATACGGTGCAGCTGAAGGCCAAGGCCTGTGTACCGGGCGTCGCCGCGCTCCTCGCGGTCGTGCTGACCGGCTGCACCGGCGGGTCCGGTGGCGGTGACGAGAGCGACGACTCCAAGCCGGGCGGCAGCGGCGGCTCGAACGCCCCGGCGCAGCCCGGCAAGTACCGCACCCTCCCGGAGCCCTGCGGCGAGGTCGACGAGGGCACCCTCGACTCGATGCTGCCCGGCATCCCGGAGATGGGGGACCCCGAGCAGCGCGAGAAGGCGTACGAGGGCACGCCCACGGTCACGTACGACACGGACCGCCGCGTGGGCTGCAACTGGAAGATCGAGTCGACCGGCGCCTCCCACCACCTGCTCATCGACTTCGAGCGCGTCGTGTCGTACGACGGCTCGGTCAGCGACGACGCCCGCGCCGCGGAGGTCTACGCGACGAAGCTGCGCGAGGCGGGCCTCTCCCGGCCGACCGACTCGCCCACCGAGAGCGAGGACACGGAGAGCGAGGACCCGGACGACGACGCGAGCCCTGACAGCAGCAAGAGCTCCGACGACAGCGAAAGCCCCGGTGACAAGGCCCAGGGCGGCAAGAACGCCCGCGCGGACGACGACAAGGGCAGCCGCAAGGGCACGCGTAAGGGCACCGATCAGGGCCCGGAGGACGACGGCGCCGCCCTCGACGGCGCCGACTCCTCCGCGCCCTCGACCCCGCCCCCGGGCCTGGAGTCCCGCACCCTCCCCGACCTCGGCGACGAGGCCTTCCTCGACGACGCCCTCACCACCGCCACCTCCGCCTCCCGTCACCGCACCGTGACTGTGGTGTTCCGCACGTCGAACGTCATCGTGACCATCGAGTACGACGAGCAGCCCGGCCGTCGCACGGATGTCCCCGACAGCAAGGAAATGCAGGACAAAGCGCAGGACCTGGCCGACAGCCTGGCCGGCGACTTCGACGAGTAGCGGGTGACGGGAGCGGGTACGGGCGGGGCCCCCGACGGCCTGAAGCGGAGTCGTCCGCCGTCCCATGCGCGTACCGTGGCCCCTCGGACCCGACGACGTCACGAGACGAACTGGACGTCACGAGACGAACAGAGTGAAGGAACCATGCACCGACCTGCACAGCGAAAGCGACAGCTCCGCAGCCGCCTCCTCGTCTGCGCGGCCGCCGTACCGGTGATCCTCGTCGCCGGCTGCTCCTCCGACTCCGGCTCCGACTCCGGATCCGACGCGTCGAAGAAGGACTCGGGCGCCAAGTCCTCGGCGTCGGCCAAGTCCGGCGACGACGCCCCGAGCGTGGAGATGGCCGCGTACGCCAAGCTTCCGGAGCCCTGCGACGTCCTGTCGAAGAAGACGCTCGAGGAGCTCGTGCCGAAGGCGGAGGACAAGTCCGGCAAGGCCGGCACGTCCAGCGACACGGCGCTGCGCGGCAGCTGCTCCTGGGACAGCCTCGACAACAACGGCGTGGACGGCTCGCAGTTCCGCTGGCTGCGCGTCTCGCTGATGCGCTTCGAGTCGGACGCGTCGCTCGGCAGCGGTGCCAAGCGCGCGCAGGACAGCTTCGCGAAGCAGGTCGCCGACGCGCAGGCGACGAAGGGCGCGAAGAGCGTCAAGGCGGAGCCGGTGCAGGGTGTCGGCCAGCAGGCGACGCTCGTGCGGTACGACCTGAAGAAGGACAAGGACACCTTCAAGCAGCAGACGTTCGTGACGCGCGTGGAGAACGCGGTCATCACCGTCGACCTCAACGGCGCGGGCCTCGCGGGCGACAAGTCCCCGGACGCCGGCAAGCTGGGCAAGGACGCGCAGAAGGCCGCGAAGGAGGCCGCCGAGTCGGTCGTCGCGGCCAACGAGGGCGGCGGCAAGGCGTCGTCGGGCGCGAGCGACAAGCCGAAGTCGGACGACAAGAAGTCCGACGTCTCCAAGTCCGACGACTCCAAGTCCGACGACAAGAAGAAGAGCGGCAGCGGCACCAAGTCCTGACGCTTCCGCAGAGCGCCACGCGCGCGCCCGGCGCACCCAACACGCGCCCTCACCAGGCGAGTTGACGGAGCCCGGCCCCTCACGGGCCGGGCTCCTGGCGTACCGGCACACGTACCGGCACACGTACCGGCACACAGCGTTCCGTACGTATGTGCCAGGCTGTCGCTCGCAATACGGCGCCGCACGGCGCCACTAGCCGCTACAAGCCGGCACACGGTCTTGCACAGGGAGGGGTTCGCGGGTGGCCGCGATGCAGCTGACACGCACGCACCGGATACTCATCGGAGTGGTCGTCGCCGGAGCGGTCGTCATCGCCGGGATCGGCTTCGCGGGGTCGTACGCGGCCGTGCGCGAACTCGCCGAGGAGAAGGGGTTCGGCGACTTCTCGGTGGTCTTCCCCATCGGCGTCGACGCGGGCATCTGCGTGCTGCTCGCCCTGGACCTCCTGCTGACCTGGCTCCGCATCCCCTTCCCGCTGCTGCGGCAGACGGCGTGGCTGCTCACGGCGGCGACGATCGCGTTCAACGCCGCGGCGGCCTGGCCCGACCCGCTGGGCGTGGGCATGCACGCGGTGATCCCGGTGCTGTTCGTGGTGGCCGTCGAGGCGGCGCGGCACGCGGTGGGCCGGATCGCGGACATCACCGCCGACAAGCACATGGAGGGCGTGCGCCTCACGCGCTGGCTGCTCTCCCCCATTCCCACGTTCAAGCTGTGGCGCCGCATGAAGCTGTGGGAGCTGCGCAGTTACGAGCAGGTCATCAAGCTCGAACAGGAGCGCCTCGTCTACCAGGCGCGCCTCCAGGCCCGCTTCGGCCGCGGCTGGCGTCGCAAGGCTCCGGTGGAGTCCCTGATGCCGCTGCGCCTGGCCCGCTACGGGGTTCCGCTCGCCGAGACGGCTCCGGCGGGGCTCGCGGCGGCGGGCATCGATCCGGTCCTGCTCCCGCCTGCGCCCGCGGTCTCCATGACGAAGGCGCCCGAGGCGACGAAGGCATCCGAGGGTCCGCAGCAGCCTCAGCTGACGGCGGCGCCGGAGTCCGGACCCGCCCCGGGTCCCGCGCAGCCCCAACCGGGCCCGCGGACGGACCCGCGGACGGACCCGCAGACAGACCCCCAGACGAACTCTCAGTCCGCGGCCGAGACCCCGGCCCCCGAGGAGGCCCTCCCCGTCGCGAACCACGCGAGCCCCTGGTTCGCGGCGCACAACGCGTCGTACGCCCCGGTGGCCCCGTACGACGAGTGGTACGCGGAGCAGGAGCGACAGCAGGCGCCCGACGGGCAGGACGGCCAGGGCGACCAGGGCGACCAGGGCGACCAGCAGGCCTTCCCCGTGCCGAACGGCGCGGGCGGCACCCGCCCCCTCGGCGAGGGCGGCACCCCGCAGCAGCACATGGGACCCGTCCCCGCCCCGGCCCCCTCCGACGAGGACCTGTACCAGGTGTTCCGGCACTCGATAGAGGGTGAGGGCATGCCGACCCCGGGTGCGTTCGCGGCCAACGCGGAGGCGGCGTTCGGTCTGCGTCTCCAGTCCCGCGAGCTGAACAACTACATGGACCGCTTCTCGGCCCGCCTCGAGAACGAGCTCATGGAAGACCACATCGCGTAACCGCCGACACCCTGAGTCAGACGCGCGCCCGCCGCCTCTTCTTCGCGGTCTCCCCGTACACGGCGAGCACTACGCCCGCCACGAGGAGCGCCGCGTAGAGCGGCGTGGGCACGTCCCACCACTTTTTGAGCATGCCCCACGGCTCGTCGCCGAACGTCCGTCCGGCGACGCCGAGTGCTCCCTGGATGCCGACGACCCAGCCGACGATGGCGATGATTTCTCTCATGCGTCCACCATCGGCCGGGGATCAGCCGTCCGCGTCCTGCCTCCGGCCGAACCGGAGGTAGTCCGAAGGATGCACAGGACCCGCGTGGGGTCCTACGCGGCCAGCAGCTTGCGCACGCGGTCCGCGCCGACGGCGAGGAGCAGCGTGGGCAGGCGCGGGCCCGTCTCGCGGGTGACCAGGAGGCGGTAGAGGAGGGCGAAGAAGGAGCGCTGGGCGCCCTTGATCTCCGCCGGGAGTTCCTTCGCCGTCGCGTCCGCGGAGAAGCCCGCCTGCACCTTCGGCACGCCGTAGACGAGGTGGGTCAGGCCGTCCAGGGACCAGTGCGAGTCCAGGCCCTCCAGGAGGAGGCGCAGGGATTCGCGGCCCGCGTCGTCCAGGGACGACAGGAGCTCCGTGTCCGGCTCGGAGCGGACGATGGTGCGGGCCTCGGCCGGGACCTGGGTGGTGATCCAGTTCTCGGCGCGGTCGAGGCGCGGCCGGGTCTCGTCGAGGGACGTGATCGGGTCCGAGGGGTCCAGGTCCCGCAGGATGCGCAGGGTCTGGTCCTCGGCGCCGGCGGTGATGTCGGCGACGGAGGCCAGCGTGCGGTACGGCAGCGGGCGCGGGGTGCGCGGCAGCTCACCGGCGGCCGTGCGGACCGCCCGCGAGTGCGCGGCGACGTCCGCGGGCAGCGCCGATCCTTCGGCGACCTTCGCCTCCAGCTTGTCCCACTCGTCGTAGAGCCGCTGGATCTCCTGGTCGAAGGCGATCTTGAAGGACTGGTTGGGCTTGCGGCGCGCGTACAGCCAGCGCAGCAGCGGCGCCTCCATGATCTTCAGGGCGTCGGCCGGGGTGGGCACGCCGCCCTTGGAGGACGACATCTTCGCCATGCCGGAGATGCCCACGAAGGCGTACATGGGGCCGATCGGCTGCACGCCGTCGAAGATCTCGCGGACGATCTGGCCGCCGACGACGAAGGACGAGCCCGGCGACGAGTGGTCGACGCCGGACGGCTCGAAGACGACGCCCTCGTACGCCCAGCGCATCGGCCAGTCGACCTTCCAGACCAGCTTGCCGCGGTTGAACTCGCTGAGCCGGACGGTCTCGCCGAAGCCGCACGCCGTGCAGGTGTAGACGAGCTCCGTGGTCTCGTCGTCGTACGAGACGACGGCCGTCAGGTCCTTCTCGCACTGCCCGCAGTACGGCTTGTACGGGTAGTACCCGCTGGTGCCGCCGCTGCCGTCGTCCTCGGAGGCCGCGCCCGACCCCTCGGCGGCCTCCAGCTCGGCCTCGTCGACGGGCTTCTGCTGCTGCTTGCCCTTGCCGCCCTTCGCGGGGTCCTTCTTGGTGCGGTACTGGTCGAGGATCGCGTCGATGTCACCGCGGTGCCTCATCGCGTGCAGGATCTGCTCGCGGTAGACACCGGAGGTGTACTGCTCGGTCTGGCTGATCCCGTCGTACTCCACGCCCAGCTCGGCGAGCGCCTCGGTCATGGCCGCCTTGAAGTGCTCGGCCCAGTTCGGGTACGCGGAACCGGCCGGGGCCGGGACGGACGTCAGGGGCTTGCCGATGTGCTCGGCCCAGGTCTCGTCGATGCCGGGGACGCCGGCCGGGACCTTGCGGTACCGGTCGTAGTCGTCCCAGGAGATGAGGTGACGGACCTCGTACCCACGGCGGCGGATCTCGTCCGCGACCAGGTGCGGGGTCATGACCTCACGGAGGTTGCCCAGGTGAATGGGACCGGAGGGGGAGAGCCCGGAGGCGACGACGACCACCGGCGCGGCCGCGCCATCGTGTTTCGCGCCCGGGGCACGACGCTCCGACTCGGCGATGACCTCATCCGCATAGCGGGAGACCCAGTCGGTGGTATCGGTGCTCTGAGCCACGATCGGCACGCCTTTCTTCTACGTGTTTCTTCTACGCGAGTACCGCTTGACGGAGCCATTCTCCCAGGTCGCCCCCTAACCGCGAAAACAGCTTTTCACCGCGTGGGATACTCGGTTTCCGTAGCTTCAGCACAGCCAGGCACCCGAGCAGAACGGCACCCATTCATGGCCTCGGTCACGTCCCTCACCGCCTCCGTCCACCAGCGCCTCGCGGACGCCCTCTCGGCTGCCCTGCCGGAGGCCGGCGCCGCCGACCCGCTGCTGCGACGAAGCGACCGGGCCGACTACCAGGCCAACGGCATCCTGGCGCTCGCGAAGAAGGCCAAGGCGAACCCGCGCGAGCTGGCCGCCCAAGTCGTCGAGCGGATCACCCACGGCGAGCTGCTCGCCGACGTCGAGGTGTCGGGCCCCGGGTTCCTGAACGTCACGGTCACCGACAAGGCGATCACGGAGACGCTCGCGGCCCGTGCCGCCGACGGCGACCGGCTCGGCGTACCGCTGAACCCCGCCGCGGGCACGACCGTGATCGACTACGCGCAGCCGAACGTGGCGAAGGAGATGCACGTCGGTCACCTGCGCTCCGCCGTCATCGGCGACGCGCTGCGCCACATGCTGGACTTCACCGGCGAGAAGACGATCGGCCGCCACCACATCGGCGACTGGGGCACCCAGTTCGGCATGCTCATCCAGTACCTGATCGAGAACCCGGGCGAGCTGGCCCCGGCCGACGAGGTCGACGGCGAGCAGGCCATGTCGAACCTGAACCGGATCTACAAGGCTTCGCGCGCCGTCTTCGACTCGGACGAGGAGTTCAAGGAGCGGGCCCGCAAGCGGGTCGTCGCCCTGCAGTCCGGGGACAAGGAGACGCTCGACCTGTGGCAACGCTTCGTCGACGAGTCGAAGGTCTACTTCTACTCGGTCTTCGAGAAGCTGGACATGGAGGTCCGCGACGACGAGATCGTGGGCGAGTCCGCGTACAACGACCTGATGCCGGAGACCGCCCGTCTCCTGGAGGAGTCGGGGGTCGCCGTCCGCTCCGAGGGCGCGCTCGTCGTGTTCTTCGACGAGATCCGCGGCAAGGACGACCAGCCGGTCCCGCTGATCGTGCAGAAGGCGGACGGCGGCTTCGGTTACGCGGCGTCGGACCTCTCCGCGATCCGTGACCGCGTCCTGGACCTGAACGCGTCGACGTTGCTGTACGTGGTGGACGTGCGGCAGTCGCTGCACTTCAAGATGGTCTTCGAGGCGGCCCGCCGGATGGGCTGGCTGAACGACGACGTCACCGCGCACAACATGGGCTACGGCACGGTGCTCGGCGCGGACGGCAAGCCGTTCAAGACGCGTGCGGGTGAGACGGTGCGCCTGGAGGACCTGCTCGACGAGGCGGTGCAGCGCGCGGCGGACGTCGTGCGGGAGAAGGCGCGGGACCTCACCGAGGAGGAGATCCAGGAGCGGGCCTTCCAGGTCGGCATCGGCGCCGTGAAGTACGCGGACCTGTCGACGTCGGCGAACCGTGACTACAAGTTCGACCTCGACCAGATGGTCTCCCTGAACGGCGACACGTCGGTCTACCTCCAGTACGCGTACGCGCGCATCAAGTCGATCCTGCGCAGGGCGGGCGACGACGCGCGGCCCACCGCGCACCCGGAGCTCGCGCTCGCCCCGGCGGAGCGGGCGCTCGGCCTGCACCTGGACGCGTTCGGCGAGCTGATCGCGGACGCGACGGCGGAGTACGCGCCGCACAAGCTGGCCGCGTACCTCTACCAGCTGGCGTCGCTGTACACGACGTTCTACGACCAGTGCCCGGTCCTGAAGGCCGACACCCCGGCCCAGGTCGAGAACCGCCTGTTCCTGTGCGACATCACGGCGCGGACGCTGCACAAGGGCATGGAGCTGCTCGGCATCAGGACGCCCGAGCGCCTCTGACGCCCGGGCGGTCCTGACGGGGCCGACGGTTCTTACGGGGCCGGGTCAGGCGTAGTAGTGGATGGTGCCGTTCAGCGCGGCGGTGCCACCACTGCCGCAGTACTGCTTGAACGTCGCGGCGAACGCCTTCAGTTCACCGGCCTCGTTCAGGGCGAGCTTGGTCACCTTGAACTCGCCCGACGTGGTGTTGCAGCCCCGGCCGTTGCCGTTGACGTCGAGCTCCGCGAGGCCGTCGTCGCCGAACCGGTTGGCCTGGTAGGTCTTGCCGACCTCCAGGGTCTGCCCCTTCGGCGCGCCGAGGTCGGCGGACCAGCCGTCGCGCTTCCCGGACGCCGTGTAGTGCACCCGGGATGCGTCGCCGTAGGCCCCGAAGGTGCTGGTGGAGCCGGTGTAGGAGACGGTGCGGCCGCCGCCGATGTAGTCGTCGGGGTCGCTCTGGAAGCGGTACGACAGCGGGTAGGCGCGGTACTTGACGGCGCCCTTGAGCGCGGGGGCCGTGGCGCTCTCGCAGTTCTGCGTGAACGAGGCGTCCAGGACGGTGACGTTGCCGTCGGCGTCCGTCTCGATCTGGTTGACCGCGAACTGCCCGTACACCTCGTTGCAGCCCCGGCTGCCGCCGCTGACGTCGAGGCCGGGCGAGCGGCCGGTGCGGAACGCGGCGCGCTCGGCGCCGCGGTAGACGCCGGGGCGCAGCTTCTCGCCCCGGGGCGCCGCGATGTCGATGCTCCACCCCGCGTCGGGCAGCCGCACCGTCAGGGATTCCGCGGTGCCGCTGATCCGCAACGGGCTCTGCGGGTCCTTGTACGTGCCCGACTCGCCCTGGCCGATGTAGTCGCCCGCCGCGCTCGTGTACGCGTACGAGCTGACGGCGACCGGGTCGCCCGCCGCGGCCCGCGCGGGCGCGGCGACGGCGAGCAGCCCGCCGGTCAGCGCGACGCCGACGAGGGCGTGTCCGAGTCTCTTGGCGGACAGAGCTGTGATGCGCATGGCAATCCCCTCGGTGTGAAGCATCCGCACTCCCCGGGCGGATGAATGCTCAACAGAGGTCACCCTAGGCGCGGGCACCGACAACTGCCTCCGCGATCACGCGAGTTCGCTCAGTTTTCACCGGAGGCGACCTCAAGCGCCCGTCCGAGTCGCCGCAGCCCCTCCGCGATCTCGTCGGGCGTCTGCGTCACGAAGCACATGCGCAGGGTCGTCCGGTCGGGCTCGCCCGCGAAGAAGGGGGCGCCGGGGACGTAGGCGACGTCGTGCGTGATGACGGTCCGCAGCAGTTCCGTCGTGTCGTGGCCGTCGGGGAGCTTCGCCCACACGAACATGCCGCCTTCGGGCCGGAGCCAGGAGGAGCCCTCCGGGAGCGCGTCCGCGAGGCCCGCGAGCATCGCGTCGCGCCGCTCGCGGTAGACGCCCGCGACGTGTGCGACGTGCGCGTCCAGGTCCCGGTCGGCCAAGTACCGTGCCGCGGCGAGCTGGTTGACGGTGGGTGTGTGCAGGTCCGCGGCCTGCTTGGCGACGGCACAGGCGCGCAGCAGTCCGGCGGGGGCGCGCAGCCAGCCGAGCCGCAGGCCGGGCGCCATGACCTTGGAGAAGCTGGACAGGAGCACGGTCCGGTCCCCGGCGCCGGAGTACGTGGCGATCCACGGCGCGCGCTCCCCCTCGAAGCGCAGTTCGCCGTACGGGTCGTCCTCGACGATCCACAGTCCGAGCCGTTCGGCGACGCGGGCGATCGCCGCGCGCCGGTCGGCGGGCAGGGTGCGTCCTGTCGGGTTCTGGAAGGTGGGGACGGTGTACAGGAGCTTGGGGCGGTGCAGGGCGACGAGGTCTTCGAGGGCGGTGGGGTCGATGCCGGACGCGTCGCAGGGCACGGGCACCACGCGGGCGCCCGCGAACGCGAAGGCCTGGAGGGCCGCGAGGTAGCAGGGGTTCTCGACGAGGACGGTGTCGCCGGGCTCGACGAGCGCGGTCGCGAGGAGGGAGAGGGCCTGCTGCGAGCCGGTGGTGACGAGCACGTCGTCGGCGTCGGTGGGCAGTCCGCGGGCGGTCGTGCGGGCGGCTATGGCGGTACGGAGGGCGGGCTCGCCCTCGGTCGTCGCGTACTGGAGCGCCCGCTCGGGCATCTCTTCGAGGACCGCGCGGAACGCGGCCGCGATGCCCTCGCCGTCGAAGAGGCCGGGGGCGGGCAGGCCGCCCGCGAAGTTGATGACCTCGGGCCGCGCGGTGACCGCGAGGATGTCCCGTACCGGCGAGCCTCCGACGGCCGCGGCGCGCGCGGCGAGCGGCGGCAGGGGGGCTGCGGTACGGGCGGGCTCGGTGACGGTCACGGCGACGGCTCCTTCGGCGCTGGCGGCTGTGCCCGCACCCTAAGCACGCGGGTGCGGGCCACACACGCCGTTCCGGGATGCGGACGTGGCCGTACCAGGTCAGCTGTCCTGCTTGAACCACCCCGTGTAACCGGGCGGCCAACCGTAGGTGGGGCGGCCCTTCTTGCCGCTGGTGCGGAACGGCTTGCTCTGGTCGTCGATGCGCAGGGAGTTGTGCCGCTTGCCGCTGGACCACTCGAGCTCCAGGTACCACCGCACGTCGTGCAGATCGGTGTCGGCCACGATGAAGAAGACCTCGGGGTCCTTCTCGCTGACCTTGTACGGGAAGTCGCGCTGGCCCGACTGGGGTTTGAGGTGCGGCGACGCGTCGTCGAGGTCGACGGAGAAGGACTTGGGGTAGACGCCGCCGCCGCAGCCGGTCGCCATCTGGAAGTTGTTCCAGGCCAGCGGCTCGCTGGTGCTCTGCACGCGGACGTTCATGTCCTGGAGGACGACGGTCTCCTCGCCCGTGCCCTGCACCGTGACCTCGATGAGCTGCCGGCCCGCCGCGACGGCGCCGAGGTCGCCGACCCAGCCTGCCGCGTCCTGCACGGCGGGCTGCTCCGGCACCTCGGAGGCCTTGCGGTTCACGAGGAAGTCCTGGAGGCAGGGGTCGTCCATGGCGTACGGCCTGGTGCGCACCGTCACCGGCACGTCGAAGGCGCTGCCGCTGTCGCCGCCCGCGGAGGCCGGGCCCTTGCCGGGGCCCCGGGAGGTCCTGGAGCCGGACCCGTCGCTCTTGGAGGGCGACGCGGAGGCGCCGCCCTTCTTCTTGCCGTCGTCCTTCTTCTTGCCGTCGTCGCTCTTGCCCTCGCCCTCGTCCTCGCTCTCGCCGGTGGGGGCGCCGTCGGGGGTTTCGCCGGGGCGGGGCGAGGCCGCCGCGCCCGTGTCCCGCTTCTTGCCGTGGTCGCCGTCGCCGTTCATGGCGAGGGCGACGGAGCTGATGCCGACGACGGCGGCGACGGCCGCGGCGAGGATGAGGGGGCGCCGCCTGCGCATCGGGGAGCGCTGCGGGCGGTCGGTGACCAACTCGGTCTCGGGGCCGGGGGTTTCCTGTTCCCCGTGCCGCTGTTCCGGTGCGGGGCGTGGGGTCGCGACCGGTCGGGCCGGTGGTTCCGGTTCCGTCTTCTTGCCCCGCGAAGCGTCCGCGAGGATCCACCGCCGGTGGACTTCGACGAGCTCCTCCGGGGACGCCTTGCAGAGGCGGGCGAACCGCTCCACAGGAGCGAACTCGGTTGGCACGGCATCCCCGTTGCAGTACCGGTGCAACGTCGACGTGCTCATGTGGAGCCGCTTGGCCAGCACTCCATAGCTGAGCCCCGACCGCTCCTTGAGCTCCCGCAGCAGCTCCGCGAGAGTCGCCATCTCCGCCCTCCACCATTCCATTTACGCGTCCCGAGCCATATCCGGCACACAGTAAGGACCAGCCGTACCCCTCGCCGGTTCCCGGATCGCCCCTGGTGTCCGCAGCGTCACGGTCACCGCCGTCGCCTCGGCGACACTCGCGGCGCGGCCGACGGACCAGCACAGCACGGTCCCGCTCCCGGGCTCCAACCGGCGCACCGCACGCGACTCGGTCGAGAGGGAGAGACGCAGGTCACATCCGTTCCTGTCACATTCCGACCGGGCCCGTCCGTCCTCACTGTGTACCACCGGGAATCACCGGCCAACGGCACAGGAGCACATCATGGAAGCCCGTTTGAACGTCTTCGCCAGCCCGTCCGCAGGCAAGGCCCTGAAGCACCTCACCGCGGTCGGCAAGGTCGTCTCGGACACGGGGCTGCCGGCCGCCACGCAGGAACTGGTCAAGATCCGCGCGAGCCAGATCAACGGCTGCGGCTTCTGCCTCGACATGCACACCAAGGAAGCCATCGCCGCCGGCGAGAACGGCACGCGCCTGCACCTGATCGCCGCGTGGCGCGAGGCGACGGTCTTCACCGACACCGAGCGCGCCGCCCTGGAGCTGACGGAGGAGGGCACCCGCATCGCCGACGCGGCGGGCGGCGTCCCGGACGAGGTCTGGGGCAACGCGGCCAAGCACTTCGACGAGGAGCAGCTGACCGGCCTGACGATGCTGATCGCCCTCATCAACAGCTACAACCGCCTGAACGTCATGGTCCAGCAGCCCGCGGGTGACTACCAGGCCGGCCAGTTCGGCTGATCCGCCCCGGCACGGGGAGCTCCGCCCGGCTCACGCACCTTTTGGTGAGTACCGCACAAAAAAGTCGGTACTTGTCCGCCTCATGGAGCCGAACGAGGATCGAAGACGTACCCGGAGGAACGGTCCGACGGGACGTCTCGAAGGAGCTCCCCCGTGCCCGACACCCCTGCGCACACCCCTGCGCCGCACACCCCTTCCCACCACCCCGTCTCCGTCCTGGGTCTGGGCCTGATGGGCACAGCCCTCGCCTCGGCCCTGATCAAGGCCGGGCATCCGACGACCGTATGGAACCGGACGGAGTCGAAGACGGGCCCGCTGGTGGCCCAGGGCGCCGTCCCCGCCGCCACCGCGCGGGACGCCGTCACCGCGGGCGGCCCGGTCATCGTCTGCCTCACGACCAACGACAACGTACGCACCCTCCTGGAACCCGAGGCCGACGCCCTCGCGGGCCGCACCGTCGTGAACCTCACGAACGGCACGCCGGGCCAGGCACGGGAGTTGGCCGACTGGGCGGCCGCGCACGGCATCACGTACATCGACGGCGGCATCATGGCCGTCCCGCAGATGATCGCGACGCCCGGCGCGTACATCCTCTACAGCGGCACCGACGAGGCGGCCTTCGAGACGCACCGCCCGACCCTGGCCGCACTGGCCGGCACGAAGTGGGTCGGCACCGACCCGGGCCTCGCCGCCCTGTACGACCTCTCGCTGCTCACCGGCATGTACGGCATGGTGATGGGCGTCGCACAGGCCAACGCGCTGATCCGCAGCGAGGGCATCCCGGCCGGTGAGTTCGCGCCGCTCCTTGCCGACTGGATCGTCGCGATGACGCGGGGCCTCGTGCCGGGCGCCGCCGAGGCGCTCGACGCGGACCGGCACCTCACCGACGTGTCCAACCTCGCCATGAACCGCGAGGCGTTCCCCAACTTCACCCGGGCGTACGCCGATCAGGGGCTGCGGGCGGACCTGTTCGAGCCGCTCCAGGCTCTCCTCGACCGCGCGGTGGAGCAGGGCCACGGCGCGGACGGCCTCTCCCGCCTGGCGCTGCTGCTCGAAAAGGCCTGACCGCGGGACGCCGGGACGCCGGGACCACGGGACGCCGGAGCTATGGGACCAGCACCACCTTCCCGGTCGTCTCCCGCCGCTCGATGGCGGCGTGCGCCTCGGCGGCCCGCTCCAGCGGGAACGTCTGGATGTCGGGCACCAACTCCCCCTTGGCGGCGGCATCCAGGGCCTGCCGCTGGTACGCCGGGGCGTCGGCGGGGTTCTCGAGCAGGTGCAGCAGCGCGTTGGTGAAGGTGATGTCCCGCTTCGCGAGCACCTCGGGGCCGGGCTCGAAGGCGCTCTGCGACGACCAGCCGATGACGACGTACCGTCCCCCGTCGGCGATCAGCTCGAAGGCGGCGGCGCCCTTCTCCCCGCTCACCCCGTCGAGTACGGCGGTGACGCGCCGCCCGCCGCCGAGCCGCTCGGCGACCTCGCGCTCCCAGCCGGGCCGGTTGTAGTCGACGGCGATGTCGGCGCCGAGCTCCAGCACGGCGTCGACCTTGGCGGACCCGCCCGCGGCCCCGACCACCGTCGCCCCGATGGAGCGCGCGTACTGGACGACGAGCCGCCCCACACCCCCGGCCGCGGAGGTCACCAACACCACATCATCGGAACGGAGTTGAGCGACACCGAGCAGCCCCATGGTCGTGGCCCCGGTCATCACCATGGTCACCGCGGCCTCGAACCCGAGCCCGTCGGGGACGATGTGCGCCTGCTCGACATCGGCGACCGCCAGTTCGGCGTACCCGCCGGGGGTCGCGCGCGGGACCACGACGGAACGCCCGAGCCACTCGGTGTCGACGCCGGGCCCCACGGCCTCCACCGTGCCCGCGACCTCACCGCCGAAGACGGCGGGCAGGTCGGGCAGGGGTGGCGCCATGTCGGACGCCTCGCCGCGGCGCATGACGGTCTCGACGAAGTGAACTCCCGCCGCCTTCACGGCGATCCGCACCTGCCCGGGCCCCGCGACGGGGTCGGGCAGGGTCTCGTTGCGGAAGTTCTCGGCGGGACCGAACTCGTGCAGGACGACAGCGCGCATGGTGTGCTCCTCGGAACGTGGAAACGAACGTCGATGCACACCACTCTCCGACCTCAACCGAACTTGAAGTCAAGAGCCCCCGCGACCCGCCTCAGAGCTGCCGCGCGACCTCGGTGGCCCAGTACGTGAGGATCATGTTCGCGCCCGCGCGCTTGATCCCCGTCAGGGACTCCATGATCGCCCGGTCCCTGTCGATCCAGCCCCGCTCGGCGGCGGCCTGGATCATCGCGTACTCGCCACTGATCTGGTACGCCGCCACCGGCACGTCGACCGCGTCGGAGATCCGGGCGAGGATGTCGAGGTAGGGGCCCGCGGGCTTCACCATCACCATGTCGGCGCCCTCTTCGAGGTCGAGCGCCAGCTCCCGCAGGGACTCCCGGGTGTTGGCCGGGTCCTGCTGGTAGGTCTTGCGGTCCCCCTTCAGGGACGACCCGACGGCCTCCCTGAACGGGCCGTAGAAGGCCGAGGAGTACTTCGCGGTGTACGCGAGGACGGACACGTCCTCGTGGCCGACCTGGTCCAACGCGTCGCGGATGACGCCGATCTGACCGTCCATCATGCCGCTCGGGCCCACCACGTGGGCGCCCGCGTCGGCCTGCACCTGCGCCATCTCGGCGTACCGCTCCAGGGTCGCGTCGTTGTCGACCCGCCCCTGGCCGTCCAGGACACCGCAGTGACCGTGGTCGGTGGTCTCGTCGAGGCACAGGTCCGACATGACGATGAGATCGTCGCCGACCTCGTCGCGCACGTCGCGGAGCGCGAGCTGCAGAATCCCGTCCGGGTCGGTGCCCGCGGTGCCCACGGCGTCCTTCTTCGACTCCTCGGGTACGCCGAACAGCATGATCCCGGCTACCCCGGCCTCCATCGCCTCGACGGCGGCCTTCTTCAGGCTGTCGCGAGTGTGCTGGAAGACGCCGGGCATGGCCCCGATCTCCACGGGGTCACTGATCCCCTCGCGCACGAACGCGGGCAGGATCAGATCGGCCGGATGCAGCCGCGTCTCGGCGACCATGCGCCGCATGGCGGGCGTGGTCCGCAGCCGCCGCGGCCGCGCCCCGGGAAACGATCCGTACTTGGTCACTGTCTCTCTCACCTCACGAAAGGTTCTGGTCCCGACTGAAGGTTCTCAGCCGGGACCAGGGAAGTTCAGCCCGTCCGGCGTTTGAGGACGAACTCGGCGAAGCCGGTGATCAACGGTGCCGGACCGCTCAGGGTGCCGTACGCCTCCGACGCGAACCCGGCCGACGCTCACTGGGCCGCGTAACAGGGTCACCCGCCTCAAGAGCCGCCGCACGGCGCCCCGCACCGAACTCCGCCAGCGCCTCGGCGAGCTTGTGCACGGACGGCTCCGGAGCCATCACGTCCACCCGCAGCCCGTGCTCCTCCGCGGTCTTCGCGGTGGCGGGACCGATGCACGCGATCACGGTGACGTTGTGCGGCTTGCCGGCGATGCCGACAAGGTTGCGCACCGTGGACGACGACGTGAAGAGCACCGCGTCGAAGCCACCGCCCTTGATCGCCTCGCGCGTGTCCGCCGGCGGCGGCGACGCCCGCACCGTCCGGTAGGCGGTGACGTCGTCGACCTCCCACCCGAGGTCGATGAGCCCGGCGACCAGCGTCTCCGTGGCGATGTCGGCCCGCGGCAGGAACACCCGGTCGATCGGGTCGAAGACCGGGTCGTACGGCGGCCAGTCCTCCAGGAGCCCCGCGGCCGACTGCTCACCGCTCGGCACCAGGTCCGGCTTCACGCCGAAGGCGATCAGCGCGGCGGCGGTCTGCTCACCGACGGCCGCGACCTTGATCCCGGCGAAGGCACGCGCGTCGAGCCCGTACTCCTCGAACTTCTCCCGCACCGCCTTGACGGCGTTGACGGAGGTGAAGGCGATCCACTCGTACCGCCCGGTGACCAGACCCTTGACCGCGCGCTCCATCTGCTGGGGCGTGCGCGGCGGCTCGACCGCGATGGTCGGGACCTCGTGGGGCACCGCGCCGTAGGACCGCAGCTGGTCGGAGAGCGACGCCGCCTGCTCCTTCGTACGCGGCACGAGGACGCGCCACCCGAAGAGCGGCTTCGACTCGAACCACGACAGCTGGTCGCGCTGGGCGGGGGCCGAACACTCGCCGACCACGGCTATGACGGGCCTGCCGCCGTCCGGCGAAGGCAGCACCTTCGCCTGCTTGAGCACCTGCGCGATGGTGCCGAGCGTCGCGGTCCAGGTGCGCTGGCGCGTCGTCGTACCGGCGACGGTCACGGTCATCGGGGTGTCCGGCTTGCGGCCCGCGGCGACCAGTTCACCGGCGGCCGCGGCCACCGAGTCCAGGGCCGTCGAGACGACGACGGTCCCGTCGGACGCGCCGACCTCGCTCCAGCAGCGGTCGGAGGCGGTACGGGCGTCGACGAAGCGGACGTCCGTACCCTGCGCGTCCCGCAGCGGCACACCCGCGTAAGCGGGCACGCCGACGGCGGCCGCGATGCCGGGGACGACCTCGAAGGGGATGCCGGCGGCGGCGCAGGCGAGCATCTCCTCGGCCGCGTACGTGTCGAGGCCCGGGTCGCCGCTCACCGCACGCACGACCCGCCTGCCGCCCTTCGCGGCCTCCATGACAAGATTGGCGGCAGCTCGGAACGGCGTCGCGTCGACGGTCATTGACGTGTCGTCAGCTGCCGGCTGGGGTGTGTCCACACCTCCCCTGGCATGCACGCGGACGACGTCGAGCACATCGGGCTCGGCGATCAGCACATCCGCTCGGGCCAGCGCCTCGACGGCGCGGAGGGTCAGCAGTCCCGGATCTCCGGGTCCGGCACCGAGGAAGGTGACGTGCCCGTGTGCGGGAATGCCGGGAAGGTTCGAGGTGGGGCTCAAAGTGCTCGCTCCCCCATCAGACCGGCCGCGCCCTTGGCGAGCATCTCGGCCGCGAGTTCGCGGCCCAGCGCCATGGCTTGGGTCTCCGTCTCGGGCACGGGACCGGTGGTGGACAGCTGCACCAGCGACGAGCCGTCGGTCGTACCGACGACGCCGCGCAGGCGCATCTCCTTGACAATCTGCCCGTCGGCCAAGAGGTCGGCCAACGCGCCCACGGGCGCGCTGCAGCCGGCTTCCAGGGCGGCGAGCAGGGATCGCTCGGCGGTCACGGCGGCCCGGGTGTACGGGTCGTCGAGCTCGGCGAGCGCGGCGGCGAGTGACGCGTTGTGCGCGGCACACTCGACCGCCAGTGCCCCCTGGCCGGGGGCGGGCAGAACAGTGTCGACCGACAGGAGCTCGGTCACCTCGCCGGCCCTGCCGACGCGGTTGAGTCCGGCGGCGGCGAGGACGACGGCGTCGAGCTCGCCCTTGTGCACGTATCCGATGCGGGTGTCGACGTTCCCGCGGATCGGCACGGTCCGGATGGACATGCCGTGGTTGCGCGCGTAGGCGTTCAGCTGCGCCATGCGGCGCGGCGAACCCGTGCCCACGCGGGCGCCGTCGGGCAGCTCCGCGAAGGTCAGGCCGTCGCGCGCCACCAGCGCGTCGCGCGGGTCCTCACGGACCGGCACGGCGGCGAGGGTGAGCTCGGCGGGCTGCGCGGTGGGCAGGTCCTTGAGCGAGTGGACGGCGAAGTCGACCTCGCCACTGGCCAGCGCCTCGCGCAGCGCGGCGACGAAGACGCCGGTGCCACCGATCTGCGCGAGGTGCTCGCGCGAGGTGTCGCCGTACGTCGTGATCTCCACGAGCTCGACGGGACGCCCCGTCAGCTTCTGGACCGCCTCGGCCACGTGGCCGGACTGGGTCATGGCCAGCTTGCTGCGCCTGGTCCCGAGTCGATAGGCCCTCTCGGTCATGCCCGGCCTCTATTCGGGTCGTCGTTCTCGTTGTTCATGTGGTCAGCCCTGCTGACCGCCGCGACCGTCTGCGGGTCGAGGTCGAAGAGCGTGCGCAGCGCGTCCGCGTACCCGGCGCCGCCGGGCTCGCTCGCCAGCTGCTTGACCCGCACCGTGGGTGCGTGCAGCAGCTTGTCGACGACGCGGCGGACGGTCTGCGTGATCTCCGCGCGTTGCTTGTCCTCCAGGCCCGGCAGCCGTCCTTCGAGCCGGGTCATCTCGCCGGCCACCACGTCGGCGGCCATGGTGCGCAGGGCGACCACGGTCGGCGTGATGTGCGCGGCGCGCTGGGCGGCGCCGAAGGCGGCGACCTCGTCGGAGACGATGCCGCGCACCTTCTCCACGTCGTCGGCCATCGGGGCGTCCGCGGACGCCTCGGCGAGCGACTCGATGTCGACGAGGCGGACCCCGTCGATGCGGTGCACGGCCGCGTCGATGTCGCGCGGCATGGCGAGGTCGAGGAGGGCGAGTGACGTCGTACGCCCTTGGGGGGCGCCGCCGTCCCGCGCGGCGACCGGCGCCGGGCCGTCGCCCCGCGCCTTCTCCAGCCACGCGGCGTGCTGTTCGAAGCCAGTGGCGTCGCCTCCGGCGGTACCGGCGGCCGGGTCGGCGGAGGGCGCGGGAGTGTCGCGCACGGCCGGTGCGGGGGTCGCTCCGCCCACCGCGGTGGCGACGGCCTCGGCGGTGAGCACGAGTCCGGTCGCGCCGGTGCAGGAGACGACCACGTCTGCACGTGTCAGTTCATCGGCCACGTCGGCCATGGGGACGGCGCGTGCCAGGGCCTCGGTGCCGGAGTCCGCGAGGATCTCCGCGAGGCGCCGGGCCCGCTCCTGCGTGCGGTTGGCGATGACGAGCTCGCGGACGCCCGCGCGCGCGAGCGTCGCCGCGGCCAGCGAGGACATCGAGCCCGCACCGATCACCAGGGCGCGCTTGCCCTCGGCCCAGTTCTCCACGGACCCGCCCTCGGCGAGCTGCTCGAGGCCGAACGTCACGAGCGACTGCCCTGCCCGGTCGATGCCGGTCTCGGAGTGCGCGCGCTTGCCGACCCGCAGGGCCTGCTGGAAGAGGTCGTTGAGGAGCTTGCCCGCGGTGTGCAGCTCCTGCGAGCGCGCCAGGGCGTCCTTTATCTGGCCGAGGATCTGGCCTTCGCCGACGACCATCGAGTCGAGTCCGCACGCCACCGAGAACAGGTGGTGGACGGCACGGTCCTCGTAGTGGACGTACAGATAAGGAGTGAGCTCCTCAAGGCCGACGCCGCTGTGCTGCGCGAGCAGCGTGGACAGCTCGGCGACGCCCGCGTGGAACTTGTCCACGTCGGCGTAGAGCTCGATGCGGTTGCAGGTGGCGAGCACGGCCGCCTCGGCGGCGGGCTCGGCGGCCAGGGTGTCCTGCAGAAGCTTGGCCTGCGCGTCGACGGAGAGCGCGGCGCGCTCCAGGACGCTCACCGGGGCGCTGCGGTGACTCAGCCCCACGACCAGGAGACTCATGCCGGCATCACGGCGGGGACGTCCCCGTCGGGTCCCTTGCGCTGCTGCTTGGCGGAGACGGGCGGGACGGGGCCCTCGTGGGCGGCGTCCTCACCGGCCTTGCGCTGCTCGTGGAAGGCGAGGATCTGCAGCTCGATGGAGAGGTCGACCTTGCGCACGTCGACGCCGTCCGGCACGGAGAGGACCGTCGGCGCGAAGTTCAGGATGGAGGTCACACCGGCGGCGACGAGCCGCTCGCAGACCTGCTGGGCCGCGCCTGCGGGGGTCGAGATCACGCCGATCGAGACGCCGTTGTCGCTGATGATCTTTTCGAGCTCGTCGGTGTGCTGCACCGGCATGCCCGCGACAGGAGTGCCCGCCATCGCGGGGTCGGCGTCGATGAGCGCGGCGACACGGAACCCGCGCGAGGCGAACCCGCCGTAGTTGGCGAGCGCGGCGCCGAGGTTACCGATGCCGACGATGACAACCGGCCAGTCCTGGGTGAGACCGAGTTCACGGGAGATCTGGTAGACGAGATACTCGACGTCGTAGCCGACGCCGCGCGTCCCGTAGGAACCCAGGTACGAGAAGTCCTTGCGCAGCTTCGCGGAGTTGACTCCCGCGGCGGCCGCGAGCTCCTCGGAGGAGACCGTGGGCACCGAGCGCTCCGACAGTGCGGTGAGGGCTCGGAGGTACAGCGGAAGCCTGGCGACGGTGGCCTCGGGAATTCCTCGGCTGCGGGTCGCCGGTCGGTGAGTTCGGCCAGTTGCCACGGTGCTCCTGCGGGTAGAGCGGGGCTGCAGGCGGTCACTCGTCCCCAGACCGCCCCGTCGAATGCAGGCTATGTCTTTGTGAACGCGTGCACAAAGATGGTGTCCGATTTGCCCGGCCAACGTGACCGGGGTCACGCACTCCCGGCGCACGATCGTGGAACCGGCGCGCGGGCGGTGTCGTTGCTCATTTGATGGGGGCAAAACCGCACACTCTCCTCACGATCGTCGCCCCCGAGACCAAAACCGCCCTAAAGCGTAATCGACTTCGCGGGCACTTTGTACTGACCGGTCAGTGCCGGACGGCCCTACCCGTCGAGCTCGCGCCGCAGCCGCACCTCGTCCACGCGCCAGAAGGTGTGCTGCTCCCCGTCCACGAGGACGACGGGAATCTGCTCCCAGTAGGCCCGGTGGAGCTCCTCGTCCCGCGTGATGTCCTTCTTCTCCCACGGGGTGCCGAGCTCCCCGCAGACTTTCTCGATCACCGACTGTGCGTCATCGCACAGATGGCACCCCGGCTTCCCGATGAGGGTGACCAGCCGCTCCCGCGGCTTCTTCTTCTCCGTACGACCGCTCGTACGACCGCTGCTACGACGAAAGATCGGGCTCATGCCGCCATTCTCACCCGCCCTCCCACGGCCCGGACACAGAGAGTTCACAGGCCCGATTCCTCCCGACTCCGGAACCACCGAACAAACTGGCTATGCTCACGGCATGGCCGCTCTCGGATGGCTCACCCCCCGTAGGCGCTCCGCCACGGCGCGGAGCGTGTTGGCAGGCGAGGCCTCGGCTGAGGCAGCGCGCAAGTCCTCCCAGGAGCAGGAGGAGCTCGACGCCCTCGCCGCACAGGCCGCGCCTGACGAAGGCGAGCAGGAACCGGAGTTCCCCGTCGTCGGCGACGACAAGGCCGCCGCCTTCTTCGACCTCGACAACACCGTGATGCAGGGCGCCGCGATCTTCCACTTCGGCCGCGGGCTCTACAAGCGCAAGTTCTTCGAGCGCCAGGAGCTGTTCCGCTTCGCCTGGCAGCAGGCCTGGTTCCGGCTCGCGGGCGTCGAGGACCCCGAGCACATGCAGGACGCACGCGACAGCGCCCTGTCCATCGTCAAGGGCCACCGGGTCGCCGAGCTGATGTCCATCGGCGAGGAGATCTACGACGAGTACATGGCGGAGCGCATCTGGCCCGGTACCCGCGCCCTCGCCCAGGCCCACCTCGACGCGGGCCAGAAGGTCTGGCTGGTCACCGCCGCGCCGGTGGAGATCGCCACGGTCATCGCCCGCCGCCTCGGCCTGACCGGCGCCCTCGGCACCGTCGCCGAGTCCGTCGGCGGGGTCTACACCGGAAAGCTCGTCGGCGAGCCCCTGCACGGCCCCGCGAAGGCCGAGGCCGTCCGCGCGCTGGCCGCCGCCGAGGGCCTGGACCTGGGCCGCTGTGCCGCGTACAGCGACTCGCACAACGACATCCCGATGCTCTCCCTCGTCGGGCACCCGTACGCGATCAACCCCGACGCCAAGCTGCGCAAGCACGCCCGCGATCGGGACTGGCGGCTGCGGGACTACCGCACGGGCCGCAAGGCCGCGAAGGTCGGCATCCCCGCCGCCGCCGGTGTCGGCGCGCTCGCGGGCGGCGCCGCCGCGGCCGTCGCCCTGCACCGCCGCCGCCACTGACCTCGCATTTCGCCCTGCGCGCACGCTCCGCCCCGAGCATTCCGTCGGTCCTACCCCGCCACGCCTGCCGCCAGTCACGCCGGTAGCACTCGGCCACAACACGCCTCAGGCCGACACGGAATGTGAACTGATTCGATCAATAAGCGGTCACTCTGCGGTACTTGACCGGGCGCCAATGGGTTACAGAAGCGACGTAATCGATGATTTGAGCAACTGGGTGTAGCGCTGCCTGTACGAAGCGTTATTCTCCTCAGACGCATAAGGGACCCCGCACGTCGCTACGACGGGTGAACGGTCCCGCACTGCACGTGATGGAAGCTCTGCCTCTGGGAGTCCCGTGTACCCACACGTCGGGGTTGACGCCTCGGGCCTGGCTACGCTGCGCGCAACGGTCATCGACCGCTTGCGCGGCTTCGTCCCCACCGCGTACGCCGTCCCCGCCGTCCCCGCCCTTGCCGTCCCCGCACCCGCCGGGCCCTGCTATGCCCTGGCGAACGGCGGTGCGGCAGTCAGCAGACGGGCCCGTTCCGGTTCCGCTGCCGCCACCTCGGCCCCCACCCCCCGCCGCCCCGCGGCGGACAGCGACAGCGCACGCATGATGGACCTGGTCGAACGTGCCCAGGCCGGCGAGTCCGACGCCTTCGGACGCCTCTACGACCAGTACAGCGACACGGTCTACCGCTACATCTACTACCGCGTCGGCGGCAAGGCGACCGCCGAGGACCTCACTAGTGAGACCTTTCTGCGCGCCCTCCGCCGCATCGGCACCTTCACCTGGCAGGGCCGCGATTTCGGCGCCTGGCTGGTCACGATCGCGCGCAACCTGGTCGCCGACCACTTCAAATCGAGCCGATTCCGCCTCGAGGTGACCACCGGCGAAATGCTCGACGCCAACGAAGTCGAGCGCAGCCCCGAGGACTCCGTCCTGGAGTCCCTCTCGAACGCCGCCCTCCTCGAAGCCGTCCGCCGACTCAACCCCCAGCAGCAGGAGTGCGTGACCCTGCGCTTCCTCCAGGGCCTCTCCGTCGCCGAGACCGCGCGGGTCATGGGCAAGAACGAGGGCGCGATCAAAACACTCCAGTACCGCGCGGTGCGCACACTGGCCCGACTCCTGCCCGACGACGCCCGTTAGCGCTCCGTAGCGCCCAACTCGCCATCCGTGGCGGCCAGATGGGCGCCACGGAATTGTCGCGGTCCGATCATCTGTCGTCCGTAACCCAAGTGCCGCGACGCTCGTTGTGCGGGATGCAGGCTCCCTGTGGTCGCTACCTGGCTGGCTCCGCTCACCCGATCGTGTGGAAATGGTCAGGACATGCAACCCTCAGGACCCCCTGGGGAGTCGACCGTCTTGACGAGAGGAGGTGCCGCCAGTGATCGCGAACGTATCGGCCCACCGGCGGGCGAACGCCTTCGCCCAGGCCCTGGAGGAGCATTCCGACCAGGGTCCGGCGGCCGAGCAGTCCGTGGACTCCACGCCCGTACCCGCGGCCGCACCCGTGGAGTCCCCCGAAACCACCGGCCGCGCCGAACCGTCCGAGCAGAGCCGCATGCTGGCCCTGGCGGACGGTCTCGACGCGCTGCCAAAGCCCGCCCTGGACCCCGAGGTCAAGGTCGTCCAGCGCGCCCAGCTCGTGGCCGCGATGGAAGCCATGTTCCTCGAGGGCGGCAGTCCCGCCGTGCCCGAGCAGCGGTCCCGCAAGGGTGCTCACCGGGCGGGTGCTCTGCGGAAGTTGCGGCCGCGCTCCCGCCTGTCCAAGGGCATCGCGGCGGGCGGCCTCACCGTCGGCGTCGCCGCGGGCGCGTTCGGCGGAGTGGCCGCGGCCAGCTCCGACGCGCTCCCCGGCGATTCGTTGTACGGCCTCAAGCGCGGCATGGAGGACTTCAAGCTGGGCCTGGCCGACGACGACACCGACCGCGGCCAGATCTACCTGGACCACGCGTCGACCCGCCTGAACGAAGCCCGCAGGCTCATGGAGCGGGGCCGCTCCGGCGCCCTGGACCACGAGTCCCTCGGCGAGGTCAGGCGAGCCCTCTCCGGCATGCGGCACGACGCCGCGGAGGGCCACCGCCTGCTCCTCGAGGCGTACGAACGCGACGGCTCCCTGGGCCCCATCCAGGCGCTGTCCGCGTTCTCCCGGTCGCACCGCGAGGCATGGACCGACCTCAAGGGACGCCTGCCCGTCCAGCTGGGCGACGTCGGAGAGCAGGTGAACTCCGTCTTCGACGCCATAGACGAAGAGGTCGACCCGCTGCGCTCCCTCCTGCCCAGCGCGCCGGAGAAGGGCGGCTCCACAGGGCGTACGTCACGTGGCCCCAGCGGCTCCGACAGCTCCGACGGCCGTCCCTCCCACCCCTCGGGCGGCGGCAGTTCCCACCACAGCGGGACGGGCAGCGACAGCAAGCCGAAGCCCTCCACGTCGGACCGCAAGGACGACGGCCTCCTCGGCGGCACCACCGGCGGCCTCCTCGACCCACCGGACGAGAAGACCAGCCCGGAGCCCTCGGACGGCAAGAGCAAACCCGGCCGCCACAGCTCCCCGGCCGAGCCGGACGTGACGCTGCCCCCGCTCCTGCCCGGCCTCCAGCTCCCGGAGCTCGGCATCAAGGGCGAGGACGCGAACTAGTCCTTGCCGGTACGCGGCTGGGGCGCCCTCCTGGTGAGGAGGGCGCCCCAGCCGCGTACCCACGCCCAGAAGAACACCCTCTAGCCCATAAGAACACCGTCTAGAAGAACACCGACCGCCGCTGCACCAACAGCTTGTACAGCGAATGCTGTATCTGCTCCCGCACCTGATCCGTCAGGTTGAACATCAGCATCGGGTCCTCCGCCGACCCCTTCCCAACGCCGCCCTCGCACCGCTTCGCGGGCTTCGCACGGCTGCGTCGGACTCCGTCCGCCGACTCCACGCACCCCGGCACAGTCGCCTCAGAAGAACACCGACCGCCGCTGCACCAACAGCTTGTACAGCGAATGCTGTATCTGCTCCCGCACCTGATCCGTCAGGTTGAACATCAGCATCGGGTCCTCCGCCGCCTCCGGCGGATACCCGTCCGTCGGGATCGGTTCACCGCACTGGATCGTCCACTTCGTCGGCAACGGCACCGCACCCAACGGACCGAGCCACGGGAACGTCGGAGTGACCGGGAAGTACGGGATGCCGAGGACCCGCGCCAGCGTCTTGGCGTTGCCGATCATGGGGTAGATCTCCTCCGCCCCGACGATCGAGCACGGCACGATCGGTGAGCCCGTGCGCAGCGCCGTCGACACGAAGCCGCCGCGGCCGAACCGCTGCAGCTTGTAGCGCTCACTGAACGGCTTCCCTATGCCCTTGAAGCCCTCCGGCATCACGCCCACCAGCTCGCCCCGCTCCAGGAGCCGCTCCGCGTCCTCCGCGCACGCCAGCGTGTGCCCGGCCTTGCGGGCCAGTTCGTTGATCACCGGCAGCATGAAGACGAGGTCGGCGGCGAGCAGCCGCAGGTGCCGGCCCTCGGGGTGGTTGTCGTGCACCGCGACTTGCATCATCAGGCCGTCCAGCGGCAGCGTCCCCGAGTGGTTGGCGACGATCAGCGCCCCGCCGTCGGCGGGGATGTTCTCGATGCCCTTCACCTCGACCCGGAAGTACTTCTCGTAGAACGGCCTGAGCATCGACATCAGGACCTGGTCGGTGAGCTCCTCGTCGTAACCGAAGTCGTCGACCTCGTACTCACCCGTGAGCCGCCGCCGCAGGAACGCCAGGCCGCCCGCGATGCGCCGGTCCCAGCCGCCACCACCGGCCCGCGGCCCCGGCACCCGCCCCCGCGGCTCCGCGGGCACCGGCTGCTCCTCCGCGGCCTGCCGCACGTCCTGCGGCGGCCCCTCCTGCTGCCCGGGCAGCGCCTTGACCCCGGCCACGGGGTCGCCCGTGCGCCGGGGCGCGGACCTGCGGCGCGAGGTGCGCTGCGCGCTGCCGCGCGACCGGTCGTCGTCGAACGGAATGACCTTGGCGTCCGCCATCGTTGACGCTCTCCTCAGTTGGCGCTCGGGTGGCCGCCCGCGAGGGGCAGCGCGGCGATCCGGTCGACTGCCCCCGCGAGGGCACCTGGTGGCAGCAGCCCGGGGCCCCGGCTGCGTACGAAGTCCGCGAAGGTCTCCGCGGTCGTGTACTTCGGCTCAAACCCCAGTGTCTCGCGCATCTGCCGGGTGGCCACGACCCGGCCGTGGGTGAGCAGCCTGATCTGCTCGGGCGAGAAGTCCGTCGCCCCGAGCGTGCGCAGCGCGGAGCCGACCCAGGTGACGGCCGGCAGGAACATCGGCACGGTGGGGCGGCCGAGCCGCCGCGAGCACTGGGACAGGAGCAGCTGGCCGTCGCCGGCGATGTTGAACGTGCCGCTGTTGAGCGTGCCGCGCCGCGGTTCGTGCGAGGCGAGCCGCAGCACCTCGACCGCGTCGTCCTCATGGACGAACTGGAGGCGCGGGTCGTAGCCGAACACGGTCGGCAGGACCGGCAGCGAGAAGTACTCGGCGAGCGGGGAGTCCGCGGCGGGGCCGAGGATGTTCGCGAAGCGCAGCACGCACACCGCGACGTCGGGGCGGCGCCGCGCGAAGCCGCGCACGTACCCCTCGACCTCGACGGCGTCCTTGGCGAAGCCACCGCTGGGCAGCGATTTGGGCGGCGTCGTCTCCGTGAAGACGGCGGGGTCCTTGGGCGCCGACCCGTACACGCTGGTGCTCGACTTCACCACGAGCCGCTTGACCGTCGGCGACTTCTGGCAGGCGCCGAGCAGCTGCATGGTGCCGATGACGTTGGTCTCCTTGACCGAGCCGCGGCCACCCCCGCGGCCGCCGAGCGCCGTCGCCGTGACGTCCATGTGCACGACCGTGTCGACGCCGTGCTCGGCGAGGACCCTGGCGATCGTGGGCTGCCGGATGTCGGCCTGGACGAAGTCGGCGCCGCCCAGATGGTGCTCGGGCGGTACCGCGTCGACGGCGACCACCCGGTCGACGTCCGGGTCTCGCTGGATGCGCCGGACGAACCGTCCGCCCAGCTGTCGGGCCACCCCGGTCACGAGCACGACCTTGCCCAAGATCAGCGCCTGCCTTTCCCCAAACCCTCGCCGCGCCACCGTCGGCTGTGTCCCGGACCACGCTATCGGGTGCACGTTGCGCTGTGATGTCCGTGCACCCAGAGACGGCCGAAAACACCGAAGCCCTCCCGTCGGATGACGGGAGGGCTTCGGACCACGCTGTTACAGCGGTCGCCTACTTCTTGTTGCGACGCTGAACGCGAGTGCGCTTCAGCAGCTTGCGGTGCTTCTTCTTGGCCATCCGCTTACGCCGCTTCTTGATAACAGAGCCCACGACTACCCTCGCTCACTTCTCTTCACTCGGTGCGGGGCAGCAGACTGGGCCCACACGACCTACGTCGGCCTAGCCTACCCGTCCCCGCGTGAGGGACGTAATCGAGGGGCCATGACCCCTGCGCGACGGGCCCTCGGGACCCCTCGCTCAACCTGCTTCGACCCCCACATAGGACTCGCGGAGGTACTCGTGAACCGCCTGCTCCGGTACCCGGAAGGACCTTCCGACCCGGATGGCGGGCAGATGACCGCTGTGCACCAGCCGGTACACGGTCATCTTGGACACTCGCATTACCGAGGCGACTTCCGCCACGGTCAGAAACTGAACCTCGTTCAGCGGCCTCTGGTCTGCAGCCATGACACCCCACCTGAACCTTCCGCACATGACGGGCACCGGCTTCCCCTTCCGGTGACTCTTCGTCGCTGCGCGCTCACTCCCCAGACTAGGGGCGGATGGTGCGAGTGGGGAAGAGGAGCAGCCATCGGCCGCCTACTGTGACAGACACGCTCGATTGAGTACATAGCGAGTAAGCGGTCGGTAGTAATCAGACCGCACAGCGTCATCAAGCGGAACGACGACGGACACCTGCCCCTCGGCCTCCCCGACGAACAGCGCGGGATCGTCCGTATCCGCCAGACCGATCGCCTCGAACCCCAGCTGACCTGCTCCGCAGACCCATCCGTGGTCCCCCACGACCAAGCCCGGAAGCGGTCCGCCGGCCTCCGCTGCGGCATCCAGGGCAGCCCGAATCGGGAGGGGTGAGTGGGTGTGTGCGCCGGTCTCACTCCCGGTGGGACGCACGCCGGGTTCGCGCACCAGCGCGACTCCTTGTACGTAGTCAAGGTTGTACGTGCGTAGGCCAAACCGGGTCGTTATGTCGACACTGTTGCCCTGCGCGGGGGTGAGGACAGGACATCCGGCCGCCGACAAGGCGTCCGCCAACGCGGCGTAGAACCCGAGCAGCCGGTGCGGGTGACCGGTCCCGAAGAGCACGGGGAGACGCCTCCGCGCGGCGGCCGCGAGCCGTTCCGCGAACGCGTCGAGCGCCACCAGCGTCCGTTCCGGATCGATGACGTCGGCTCCCGAGGTGCACCTCGGATCGGCCGACACTCCGCACTTGTCCGACATCAGGCGCAACAGATCGCCCGGGCCCCAGCCCCATTCGGGGTCGAGCCCGAGAAGTATCCGCGGGTCACGGGCCGCGAAGAGCCGATAGCTCCGCAGGCTCTCTTCCCGTGAGGTCGCCACGGGCCCGGCCAACCGGGCCGCCAACAGATGCGCACGCAGGGCGCCGGTGCTCAACACGCTGCCGATGCTGGCGCATCCACCGCCCCGCGTCCCCAAAACCCCGGAAAACACCCACAGTTGGGCTAACACGGGCATACTCGGGACCGGCCCTCTCCGTCGGCCCTGTCCGTCGATCTCCTCCGTCGGCAACCTCCGTCGGCCCTGCTACGCCAGCAGCCCCCGCAGCGGGAACACGGCGCGTCGCGCGGCGAGCACCGCCTGATCGAGGCGGTCCTCGGGGTCGTAACCCGACTCCCACCCCTTCCAGTCCACCGGCCACCGGCCGTCCGTCATCCGCCCGGGCGCCAACTGGCGCGTGCGGGCGAAGACTTCCTGCCGCCAGGACTCGGGGATCTCCGCGGTCGGTTCGACCGGCCGCCCCGCGGCGACGGCGACGAGATGCGTCCAGGACCGCGGCACCACATCCACCACCGCGTACCCCCCACCGCCGAGCGCGACCCACCGCCCGTCCGCGTACTCGTGGGCCAGCTCGTGGCACGCCACCTGCACGGCCCGCTGCGCGTCCAGCGACACCGCGAGGTGCGCCAGCGGGTCCTCGAAGTGCGTGTCCGCGCCGTGCTGCGTGACGAGGACCTGCGGCCGGAACTCGGCGAGCAGCTCGGGCACCACAGCGTGGAAGGCCCGCAGCCATCCCGCGTCCCCCGTACCGGCGGGCAGCGCGACGTTCGCGGCCGTCCCCTCGGCCGCACCGTCCGCACCCGTCTCGTCGGGCCACCCGGTCTGCGGGAACAGCGTCCGCGGATGTTCGTGGAGCGAGACCGTGAGAACCCGCGGGTCCTCCCAGAACGCGGCCTGCACCCCGTCACCGTGGTGCACATCCACGTCCACGTACGCCACGCGCTCCGCGCCCAGTTCCAGGAGCCGGGCGACGGCCAGCGCGGCGTCGTTGTAGATGCAGAACCCGGAGGCGCCCCCGGGCATCGCGTGGTGCAGCCCGCCCGCGAAGTTCACCGCGTGCAGCGCGTCCCCGCGCCACACGGCCTCGGCCGCGCCGACGGACTGTCCTGCGATAAGCGCCGACACGTCGTGCATCCCGGCGAAGGCCGGGTCGTCCTCCGTGCCGAGCCCGTACTCCCCCCGCGCGGACGCCGGGTCCACGGAGGCGGCCTTCACCGCGTCCACGTAGTCCCCGCGGTGCACGAGCCGCAGCGTCGAGTCACCGGCGCGCTTGGCCGAGACCACCTCCAGCTCCCGGTCGAGCCCGAAGGCGTCGACGAGACTTCGGGTCAGCCCGAGCCGGACCGGGTCCATCGGGTGACCCGGGCCGAAGTCATAGCCCGTTACTGCCTCGTCCCACATCAGCTGTGCGCGGCCACTCATGCCCGTCACCGTACCGGTCCGGTCCCGGGGCGAAGGAACGGGCGTACGGCAAGGTCAAGAGCACCAACACCATGGGAACGACCATGGCCCCCCGGTAGTTCCAGGCGTCCCCGAGTGCTCCCACCAGCGGCGAACCGATCAGAAAGCCCACATAGTTGAAGATGTTCAGTCGCGCGACGGCCGCATCCGAAGCCCCCGGGAACAGCCTTCCCGCCGCGGCGAACGTCTGCGGAACGATCACGCACAGCCCGAGCCCGAGGACCGTGAACCCGGCGATCCCGACCCACGCCCCCGGCGCCACCGCCACGACCGCGAACCCCAGGGCCGCCACCACGGACCCGGCCCGCACCACCGCCACGGCACCGAAGCGCCGCACCCCGAGGTCCCCGAGCGCGCGCCCCACCAGCGTCATGACCATGTAGACGTTGTACGGAACGGTGGCGACCTCCTCCGAGCTCCCCAGCACGTCCTCCAGGTACTTGGCGCTCCAGTTGGAGACGGTCGAGTCACCGATGTAGGCGAAGGTCATCACCAGGCAGAGCGGAAGCAGCACCTTGAACACGACGCCGTCCCCACGACCGCCCGCCTCCGCCCCGGCCCCTCCCTCGGCCGCCTCCGCATCGACGTACCACCGAGTCCCGATCAGCGCGGCCGGCAGCAGCACGGCCACGACCGGCAGATAGGAGACGAAGAGCGACAGATCCCAGTGCGCCCCGGCCCAGGCCAGCGACGCCCCCACGATCCCGCCCAGGCTGTACGCGGCATGAAACCCGAGCATGATGCTCCGCCCGTACGCCCGCTGAAGACTCACCCCGAGCATGTTCATCGACGCGTCCAGCGCACCCACCGCGAGCCCGAACGCCCCGAGCGCCACAGCGACCTGCCACAGCGCGTCCCCCGCGCCCACGCCAAGCAGCGCCAGCAGCACGACGGGCTGCGACCACCGCAGCACGACGCTCGGCGGCACCTTCTTGACCAGCTGCTCGGTACCCACGCTCCCGGCCCCCGCCAGGATCGGCACCGCCGCGAGGAAGACGGGCAGCAGCCCGTCGGATATCCCGTACCGGTCCTGGATCGCCGGGATCCGCGTCACCAGCAGGGCAAAGGTCACGCCCTGCACCAGGAACGCGAACGCCAGCGAGGCCCTGCCGCGCCGCAGCACTTCGGTCATGGCTGCAGAGCGTAGGGCCCCGGACTACCCGTGGGTAGATAGATCACTCACCCAATTCAGCACCCTTCGCGCCTCGCAGCGCACGCCCCGCCCATCTCCCCAGCCGTCTCCCCGACCGCCTTCCCGACCATCTTCTCCATGGGCGCGACGGCCAGGGCGCCGCTCACCCACACGGTCAGCGTGATCGTCACGGCCGCGATCGCCCCACCGAGCCACACCATCGTGTCGACGGGCAGCGTGTAGGCCCCGACGACCCGCAGCAGCGCCTCCCCGAACAGCCCCGCACCCCACACGACCGAGAACGTCCGCTCCAGCCGCGCGAACCGCCCCCGCCCGGCGCTCAACCGCTCCCACGCCGCGGTCCTCGCCGCCTTCCCCTTGGTCACCCAGGGCTTGAGGGCAACGGTCATCAGCGGCCGCCCGGCCACCACCGACAGCAGAACCGCGATCCCCACGGTCGCCGTGATCGCGCTGTCCTTGGCGAGCATCAACCGCGGATCCCCGGCGATCAGGCTCATTCCCAGCCCAACGACGTTGGCGGTCAGAATCAGCGCGGCGAGCCCGTTGACCCGCCGCTCCTCGACCAGCCCCCACGCCGTCCGCGCAGCAGGCATCACGCTGCTCCAGGCGAGCGCCGCCATGGTGCCCATTCCGAACCCCTTGCTGAGCAGGTAGTACGAGGCGGTGGGCACCAGCGCGTCGAGCACGAGCGGCTTCAGGGACTCGACGCGCGCTTTGCGTACGCCGCGGGCGTCACCCGCGTCACCCGCGTCACTGGCATCACCGGCAGCGGTACGGGCGCGGCCGACCTCGGCACGGGGCTGGAACTCGACAGGTGTGTCGGTGGCGAGCTGGCTCATGATCGGGTTCCTCCGTCGGGCTGCGGTGTGCGTCCGGTTCCTTCGCGACGACCTCAGCTTCGCCTCTACGGCCCACTCACCGACAGGAACGATCGTCCGGACCTCACCATGACAAATGTCAGCCCCACTCCCCGGCTGCCGTCATACGAGCAGGTCGGGCAACTCCCGCAGGTCACCGAAGAGTTCGGTGGCGCCCGTGAGCCGCTCGGCGGGCGTCATCGCGGTGTACCCGAGGACGTCCATTCCGGCGGCGACGGCGGCCCGCACCCCGAGTGGGCTGTCCTCCACCACGACGCACTTCTCCGGCGCGACACCCATGCGCTCGGCGGCGTACAGGAAGAGATCGGGCGCCGGCTTGCCCCGCCCGACGTCCTGCGCACTGAAAACCCGGTCCTCACCGAACCATTTGTCGAGCCCGGCCTTCCGATGTCCGACGCGAATCCGCTCATGGCTCCCGGAGGACGCCAGACAGTAGGCCACGCCGTCCCCGGCCAGCTTCTCCAGCACTTCCACGGCCCCGTCCACGGGTCGCAGCTCCCGTTCGAAGGCGGCGAACACCCGCCCGTGAAAGACGTCGTCGAAGTCCTCGGGAAGCCGCCGCCCACTCCGCTCGAGAATCAGATCGTGTACGCGGTGCACGGCGGCCCCCATGTAATCGCGCAGGGAGTCCTCGTACGAGGTGGGGTGCCCGAGCTCGGTCAGATAGGCGGCCAGGATCGTATTGGAAATCGGCTCGCTGTCCACCAGAACGCCGTCGTTGTCGAAGATGACGAGGTCGTATCGCATATCCCGACCCTAATCCTTCTCCGAAAAACCACCGTGGACCCCAGAAGGACCCCTGGAACGCAGAAAACCCCCGCACCAATGGTGCGGGGGTTTTCCCAAAAAAAGTTCGGCGGCGTCCTACTCTCCCACAGGGTCCCCCCTGCAGTACCATCGGCGCTGTGAGGCTTAGCTTCCGGGTTCGGAATGTAACCGGGCGTTTCCCTCACGCTATGACCACCGAAACACTATGAAACTGTCAACCGCACCATGCGTGACCTTGCATGGGGTTGTTCGTGGTTTCAGAACCAACACAGTGGACGCGAGCAACTGAGGACAAGCCCTCGGCCTATTAGTACCAGTCACCTCCACCCGTTACCGGGCTTCCAGATCTGGCCTATCAACCCAGTCGTCTACTGGGAGCCTTAACCCCTCAAAGGGGGTGGGAATACTCATCTCGAAGCAGGCTTCCCGCTTAGATGCTTTCAGCGGTTATCCTTTCCGAACGTAGCCAACCAGCCATGCCCTTGGCAGGACAACTGGCACACCAGAGGTTCGTCCGTCCCGGTCCTCTCGTACTAGGGACAGCCCTTCTCAATATTCCTACGCGCACAGAGGATAGGGACCGAACTGTCTCACGACGTTCTAAACCCAGCTCGCGTACCGCTTTAATGGGCGAACAGCCCAACCCTTGGGACCGACTCCAGCCCCAGGATGCGACGAGCCGACATCGAGGTGCCAAACCATCCCGTCGATATGGACTCTTGGGGAAGATCAGCCTGTTATCCCCGGGGTACCTTTTATCCGTTGAGCGACGGCGCTTCCACAAGCCACCGCCGGATCACTAGTCCCGACTTTCGTCCCTGCTCGACCCGTCGGTCTCACAGTCAAGCTCCCTTGTGCACTTACACTCAACACCTGATTACCAACCAGGCTGAGGGAACCTTTGGGCGCCTCCGTTACTCTTTGGGAGGCAACCGCCCCAGTTAAACTACCCATCAGACACTGTCCCTGATCCGGATCACGGACCGAGGTTAGACATCCAGCACGACCAGAGTGGTATTTCAACGTTGACTCCACGAACACTGGCGTGCCCGCTTCAAAGTCTCCCACCTATCCTACACAAGCCGAACCGAACACCAATATCAAACTGTAGTAAAGGTCCCGGGGTCTTTCCGTCCTTCTGCGCGAAACGAGCATCTTTACTCGTAGTGCAATTTCACCGGGCCTATGGTTGAGACAGTCGAGAAGTCGTTACGCCATTCGTGCAGGTCGGAACTTACCCGACAAGGAATTTCGCTACCTTAGGATGGTTATAGTTACCACCGCCGTTTACTGGCGCTTAAGTTCTCAGCTTCGCACGCCCGAAAGCGCACTAACCGGTCCCCTTAACGTTCCAGCACCGGGCAGGCGTCAGTCCGTATACATCGCCTTACGGCTTCGCACGGACCTGTGTTTTTAGTAAACAGTCGCTTCTCGCTGGTCTCTGCGGCCACCCCCAGCTCACGGAGTAAATCCGATCACCAGTGATGGCCCCCCTTCTCCCGAAGTTACGGGGGCATTTTGCCGAGTTCCTTAACCATAGTTCACCCGAACGCCTCGGTATTCTCTACCTGACCACCTGAGTCGGTTTAGGGTACGGGCCGCCATGAAACTCGCTAGAGGCTTTTCTCGACAGCATAGGATCATCCACTTCACCACAATCGGCTCGGCATCAGGTCTCACCCTCATGTCATCCGGATTTACCTGGATAACGGGCTACACCCTTACCCCGGGACAACCACCGCCCGGGCTGGACTACCTTCCTGCGTCACCCCATCACTCACCTACTACCACCTTGGGTCGGCGGCTCCACCACTTCCCTTTGCCCGAAGGCTCCAGGACGGCTTCACGGCCTTAGCATTAATGGGCTCGATGTTTGACGCTTCACAGCGGGTACCGGAATATCAACCGGTTATCCATCGACTACGCCTGTCGGCCTCGCCTTAGGTCCCGACTTACCCTGGGCAGATCAGCTTGACCCAGGAACCCTTAGTCAATCGGCGCACACGTTTCTCACGTATGTATCGCTACTCATGCCTGCATTCTCACTCGTGAACCGTCCACCACTGCCTTCCGGCGCGGCTTCACCCGGCACACGACGCTCCCCTACCCATCCCAGCACCCGTTGGGGCTTATTGCTGGAATGACACGACTTCGGCGGTACGCTTGAGCCCCGCTACATTGTCGGCGCGGAATCACTAGACCAGTGAGCTATTACGCACTCTTTCAAGGGTGGCTGCTTCTAAGCCAACCTCCTGGTTGTCTCTGCGACTCCACATCCTTTCCCACTTAGCGTACGCTTAGGGGCCTTAGTCGATGCTCTGGGCTGTTTCCCTCTCGACCATGGAGCTTATCCCCCACAGTCTCACTGCCGTGCTCTCACTTACCGGCATTCGGAGTTTGGCTAAGGTCAGTAACCCGGTAGGGCCCATCGCCTATCCAGTGCTCTACCTCCGGCAAGAAACACACGACGCTGCACCTAAATGCATTTCGGGGAGAACCAGCTATCACGGAGTTTGATTGGCCTTTCACCCCTAACCACAGGTCATCCCCCAGGTTTTCAACCCTGGTGGGTTCGGTCCTCCACGACCTCTTACAGCCGCTTCAACCTGCCCATGGCTAGATCACTCCGCTTCGGGTCTTGAGCGCGCTACTAAATCGCCCTATTCGGACTCGCTTTCGCTACGGCTTCCCCACACGGGTTAACCTCGCAACACACCGCAAACTCGCAGGCTCATTCTTCAAAAGGCACGCAGTCACGAGGATGGAGCAAGCTCCATCCCGACGCTCCCACGGCTTGTAGGCACACGGTTTCAGGTACTATTTCACTCCGCTCCCGCGGTACTTTTCACCATTCCCTCACGGTACTATCCGCTATCGGTCACCAGGGAATATTTAGGCTTAACGGGTGGTCCCGCCAGATTCACACGGGATTTCTCGGGCCCCGTGCTACTTGGGTGTCTCTCAAACGAGCCGCTAATGTTTCGACTACGGGGGTCTTACCCTCTACGCCGGACCTTTCGCATGTCCTTCGTCTACATCAACGGTTTCTGACTCGTCTCACAGCCGGCAGACTGTAAAAGAGAGATCCCACAACCCCGTATGCGCAACCCCTGCCGGGTATCACACGCATACGGTTTGGCCTCATCCGGTTTCGCTCGCCACTACTCCCGGAATCACGGTTGTTTTCTCTTCCTGCGGGTACTGAGATGTTTCACTTCCCCGCGTTCCCTCCACACTGCCTATGT